>NZ_NSEA01000001.1 GCF_002734285.1 Fredinandcohnia onubensis
TAGAATTAAACGTTGACGCTTGTATTATGTTTAGTTTTCAAAGAACTTGTCTATCGCCCCGAAGCGACTTTATTAATATATCACATTATCATTATTAAAGTCAATTACTTTTTTAAAATAATAATGTTGAATGGATAAGACTTTTAAAAGTATATATGCAAAAGTCCTTTTAATCAAGTGTTTAATTAAAAAATGTTTTTCTACTTCACTTTTAGCAAAAAAATAAACCTCCAAATTCGGAGGTGATCAGATAATCTCTTCAATGTAGACTTCACGGTCAGCTTTTAAATCCAAGAATTCATTTTCATTCATTTTTAGCAATGGCCTAGTGGGCTGTGATTTATCAATAAACACAATTTCTCCAGATTGCCCATTTGAGAGTTTTACTCTTGTTCCAATGGATATAATTCCAACACTATTTGTTAAGGCTTCGACTACTTTTATATCGAGTTTTCCGAACGATTCGCTCCTAATCTCTTCAAGGACTTCGAAGGGAGACTGGCGGTTACTGTATGGTCTTTCTGAGGTCATCGCCGAGTACACGTCGGCTACTGCAACAATCTTTCCAAATGGATGCAGTCTCTCCCCGGTAACCCCGAGTAGGTAACCTGTTCCATCAATTCGTTCATGATGCTGGAGAACTGCTAATTTTACACTGTCCTTTATAAGGGGAATCTTTTCAATGATTCGGTAGCTGTATAATGGGTGTTTTTTTACTTCTTTATACTCTCCATAGGTAAGTGATGTATCCTTTGTTAGAATTTTTGGGTCTATTTTAGACATTCCACAGTCACTAAGTAATCCAGCTATGGCTAGATGATTGCAATCTCCCTCGTTGAACTCCAGCTTTTTTCCTAGGAATCCTGAAAGTAACCCTACTGTGACAGAATGATGGTACATATAGTCATCTCGGTTTATATATTTATATAATGAGAATATTTCCTTTGGTTGTTCTAGTATTCTTTTTAGGAGGGGAAGTATTATTTGGCGTACTTTAGTGATATCTAAGAGAGCTCCTGCTTGCCAGCTTTGGAACAGTTGTTTATATTCTCCTACAGATTTGAGATAAGCCTCCGCAATCGAGCTTTCTTCTTTTACAACTTCTACTTCCTCTACTATTTCAGTAGGAGTGAAAGACTCACCGTTGATTAAAAATGCTTCTACTTGTACATCTTGTACCAAAAATACGTGAAGAACTTGTATATGTTCCTTTGTTAATACTGTGTTTTTAGGAATAATTGGTGAATTTGTTAAGGAAAAGATGTCATCTGAGATAATGCATCCTTCTTGTAACTGGCTTGTCCTTACACGCATTTTTAATTCGCCCTCATCTTTCGTTAAATACTAGTACCATTTTACCAAAAAAAGAGAAATACTGCACTTGCAGCATTTCTCTTATCATAAAGTTTATTCAGTCTCTTCTTCGTTATTTGGTTGTTCATCAGTGACTGTCTCTTCTACAGCCTCTACTGATTCATCCTCAAGTTCCTCTACTTCTTCCTTTTCTACAACTGCAACTGTTGCTACATGCTCATTTTCGTCTAGTCGAATGAGCTTAACACCTTGGGTTGTACGGCCAATTTGTGAAATATCATTAATTGACATTCTAATTAAGACACCTGCAGCTGTAATAAGCATAAGGTCATTTTCTTCTGTTACAGCTTTAACTGCAATTACTTTACCGTTCTTTTCGGTAATATTAACAGTTTTGAGTCCCTTACCACCACGGCTTTGAATGCGGTACTCACCTGCTGGGGTACGCTTGCCATAACCATGTTCAGTAACAATTAAGACATCTAGATTGTCTTCGAGTATTTCCATTCCTACTACATCGTCACCTTCAGAAAGGTTAATGCCTTTAACTCCCGCAGCCGTACGACCCATAGATCTTACATCTGACTCAGGGAAGCGAATAAGCATACCGTCCTTTGTTCCAATGATAATGTCTTTCGATCCGTCGGTTAGTCGAACAGAAATAAGTTCGTCACCTTCATGCAATCCAACAGCTATTAATCCACCTTTACGAATATTCGCAAATGATGATAACGGAGTTCGTTTTGAAATACCCTTTCTTGTTGTGAAGAACAAGAACCAATCATCAACTAGTTCAGATACAGGAATAATGGCATTGATCCATTCTTCTTTATCAATTTCTAGTAGGTTAATAATTGGGATTCCTTTTGCTGTCCTACTGAATTCAGGGATTTCATAGCCTTTTAAACGATAGACCTTTCCTTTATTTGTGAAGAAAAGGATTGTATCATGGGTTGAGGTTGATAGAAGATGTTCGACGAAGTCATCTTCATTTGTTCCCATTCCTTGAATGCCTCGGCCACCACGTTTTTGGCTACGGTATGTTGAAACTGGAAGACGCTTAATATACCCTTTGTTTGTGAGAGTAATGATGATATTCTCTCTAGGAATTAAATCTTCATCTTCAATCATTTCAAGCCCACCTGCTAGAATTTCAGTACGTCTTGTATCATTAAAACGTTCTTTAACTTCTAATAGCTCTTCACGAATAATTTCTAGAACTTTTTCCTCATCTGCTAAAATTGCCTTTAATTCTGCAATTAATGCAACAAGCTCTTGATATTCCGCTTCAATTTTATCACGTTCTAGACCTGTTAAACGCTGTAAACGCATATCTAAAATCGCTTGTGCTTGTTTTTCAGATAAGTTGAATCTTGTCATTAAGCCTTCGCGAGCGATATCCGTATTTTGTGAGCCACGAATTAACGTAATAATTTCATCAATATGATCCAACGCAATACGTAAACCTTCTAAAATATGAGCTCTTGCTTCAGCTTTTCGAAGCTCGAATGCTGTTCTGCGTTTAATTACAACAACTTGATGATCTAAGTAATATTGTAAGCATTGCTTTAAATTTAGGACTCTTGGATGCCCATTTACTAGAGCTAGCATGTTGATTCCAAAAGTTGTTTGCAATGCAGTATGTTTATATAAATTGTTTAAAAGAACATTCGCGTTTGCATCTCTTCTTACTTCCATCACGATTCTCATACCATTTCGGTCTGATTCATCACGAAGGTCTGTTATGCCGTCAATCTTTTTATCACGAACTAATTCTGCAATTTTTTCAATTAATTTAGCTTTATTTACTTGGTAAGGAAGTTCTGTTACAAGGATAACTTCCTTGCCATTTTTCATCTCTTCTATTTCTACTTTTGCACGTAGGGTAATGGAGCCCTTTCCAGTTTCATAAGCTTTTCTAATTCCACTTCTACCAAGAATATGTCCAGATGTAGGGAAGTCTGGTCCAGGTATGATATCCATTAACTCAGCAATGGTTATCTCAGGATCCTTACTTACTGCTAGTACGCCATCAATAACCTCACCTAATTGATGCGGTGGAACATTCGTTGCCATACCTACTGCGATTCCCGCTGCACCATTTACTAAAAGATTAGGGAAACGAGCAGGGAGAACAGCCGGTTCTTTTTCCGAACCATCGTAGTTATCTTGGTAATCAATTGTATCCTTGTTAATATCACGCAGAAGTTCCATTGATATTTTGGACATACGCGCTTCCGTGTAACGCATGGCTGCTGCCGCATCACCATCTACTGAACCAAAGTTTCCGTGGCCATCAATAAGCATATAGCGGTAGTTAAAGTCCTGTGCCATACGAACCATCGTATCGTAAACTGCAGAGTCACCGTGTGGGTGGTATTTACCAATTACTTCACCTACGATACGAGCAGATTTCTTATAGGCTTTATCAGATGTCATCCCTAAGTCGTTCATAGCATATAAAATCCTGCGGTGAACTGGCTTTAGACCATCACGAACATCTGGTAGGGCACGTGACACAATAACACTCATCGCATAATCTAGAAATGATGTTCTCATTTCATGGCTAATATTTATCTCGTGAATATGCGAGTTTTGATTTTCAGACATAAAAAGAAACCTCCCTTTATCAGGGGTATAAAATAAATGTGGATTCTTATTTTAACCCATTCAAATATATAACTAAAACACAGGATAGTAACGAAAGGCGCAAGGCACCCACTTATCGAAAACAAGCATAAGCAATGGGCTTAAGACTCGGAACGATAACGCCTAGAGCTAGATTTCAAAACTATCCTGTAAAATATCGTTAGACATCCAAGTTTTTCACGTACTGTGCATTCTCTTCAATGAAATTACGTCTAGGTTCAACCTTATCACCCATCAGCATTTCGAATGTTTCGTCTGCCTCAATTGCATCCTGAAGGGTAACCTGGAGCATTGTTCGGTTGTTAGGATCCATTGTGGTTTCCCAAAGCTGTTCTGGATTCATTTCACCAAGACCTTTATATCGTTGAATACCAGGCTTTGGATTACTTGGCATTTCCGCTAAGTATTTCTCTAGTTCGCGGTCATTATATGCGTATTCAACACGTTTACCTTGTTGAATTTTATATAATGGCGGTTGTGCTATATAGATAAATCCATGTTCGATAATCTTGCGCATAAATCGATAAAAGAACGTTAATAATAAAGTCCGAATATGTGCACCGTCAACATCAGCATCTGTCATGATGACGATTTTATGATAACGCGCCTTTGCGATATCAAAATCTTCTCCAATACCCGTTCCTAATGCAGTAATCATAGAACGTACCTCATTATTGGATAAAATTCGATCAAGTCTTGCTTTCTCAACGTTTAGGATTTTTCCCCTAAGTGGCAGAATCGCTTGGAAATGACGATCGCGACCTTGTTTTGCAGAACCACCCGCTGAATCACCCTCAACAATATAAAGCTCACTAATGGAAGGGTCCTTTGATGAACAATCAGCAAGCTTTCCTGGTAAGCTTGAAACCTCTAATGCACTTTTTCTTCTTGTTAATTCACGTGCTTTTTTCGCAGCCATTCGTGCTCTAGCTGCCATTGTTCCTTTTTCAACAACTTTACGAGCAACTGACGGATTTTCTAATAGAAAAGCCTCAAATTTCTCTGAGAAGACAGATTCAGTTACTGTCCTTGCTTCACTATTTCCGAGCTTTGTTTTTGTTTGTCCCTCAAATTGTGGATCTGGATGCTTAACAGAGATGATTGCAGTTAGTCCTTCACGAACATCATCACCAGTTAAATTTGCATCATTATCTTTGAATATATTATTTTTACGTGCATAATCATTGATAATCCGTGTTAATGCTGTTTTAAATCCAGATTCATGTGTTCCACCTTCATATGTGTGGATATTATTTGCGAAAGAATAAATATTACTTGTATAGCTATCATTGTATTGAAGGGCAATTTCTATTGAAATTCCTTCTTTTTCACCTTCGACGAAAACTGGCTCTTCATGAATCACTTCTTTAGTACGGTTGAGGTGCTCAACGTATGACTTGATTCCACCCTCATAATGATATTCTTTACGTTTGTTTTCTTCCCGTTTGTCTTCGATTGTGATTTTAACGCCTCTAGTTAAGAACGCAAGCTCACGAAGTCGAGTCGCAAGTATATCAAATTCATACTCAAGGGTCTCCGTGAAGATTTCACCATCCGGCTTAAAATGTGTAATCGTACCAGTATGATCAGTTTCACCAATCACTTTTAGTTCAGAAGCGACGTGACCACGTTCAAATGCAATATGATGAACCTTACCATCACGATGTACATACACCTCTAATTTTGTAGAAAGTGCGTTAACAACAGAAGCACCAACGCCATGCAATCCGCCAGAAACCTTGTAGCCACCACCGTCAAATTTCCCACCTGCGTGGAGAACAGTCATGATTACTTCAACGGCTGGACGACCCATTTTTTCATGGATACCAACCGGAATTCCACGTCCGTTGTCTTTTACAGTGATACTATTATCTTCTTCGATGACGACATTAATCTCGTCACAATAACCCGCTAATGCTTCATCAATACTATTGTCGACAATTTCCCATACTAGATGGTGCAGACCTTTTCCAGAAGTTGAACCAATATACATACCAGGACGCTTTCTTACTGCTTCTAAACCTTCTAAGACCTGTATTTGATTCTCATCATATTCTTGTTGTTGCAATTCTTTTTCTTCCATTGCCACCAATATCACCTACACTTTATATTAACGAAAAAAAGAACAAGTTTTGAGTTTCTTTCATGCTTATATTTCATCTAAAATTGTTTCAAAATCGGAAACATGTTGCGAACGTTTTTTTAATGTACTAGAGGATAAAGGTGAATAATAAACTTTATCAACAGTAACTACCACTGATTTTGTATTTCCATTAGACAATTCTACCACTCTGTCTTTTTGTACATCTAGAAATTCATTAACGATAGAGGAGGATTTTAAAAGCTGTCGATCTAATATCGTAATCACATCTGATGAACGAACCATTACATTGTCTCCCAAATGTATGAACAAACTCATCACCTCATTTAAGCTTTTTTATGAGTCCTGCAGACACCTCATAGGTTGCGGCCTGCTCTAACGTTTCATGATTGATCCCCTCAACGCTCGTTGTTGTAACAAAGGTTTGTACCTTACCTTGAATTGTATTTAATAAATGGGACTGTCTAAAATCATCCAGTTCCGATAGAACATCATCTAATAATAGAATTGGGTATTCCCCAATCTCTGAATGAATTAATTCTATTTCTGCTAGCTTTAAGGATAGGGCGGTCGTACGTTGCTGGCCCTGGGATCCGAATGTTTGAACATCCTTTCCATTCACAAAAAATGCAAGGTCATCCCGATGTGGCCCCGCTAATGTAACACCTCTTTCAATTTCCCTCTCTCTTATTTTAGCAAATTTTTCGTCATATACATCTACCATTTTCGACAAATCCGTTGTTTCTAATACCTCAATTGAAGGTTTATATTCAATTTGAAGCCTTTCTAGACCTCTACTAATTCCATGATGAATTGGTTCAGCCCATTTTTGTAATAAAACAAGGAATTCAAATCGTTTTTTAACAATTTTAACGGCCGCTTGAATTAATTGTGAAGTTAGTACATCAAGCATGGTTTGATCATGTTGTCTTTTAGTTTGAAGCTGCTTTAAATAGTGGTTCCGCTGGTGGAGGATTTTTTGATATTGACTTAGGTCATGTAAATATACTGCAGATACTTGCCCAATTTCCATATCAATAAATCGTCTTCTTATCTGTGGGCTACCCTTTACAAGATTTAAATCTTCTGGGGCAAACATAACCACGTTCATATTTCCTACATATTGGCTCAGCTTTTGCTGTTCCAAATGATTACTTTTTGCTTTTTTACCCTTTTTAGAGATAACGAGCTGCAAGGATAAGGGGCCGTTCCGTTTTTGAACCCTACCCTCTATTTTAGCATATTCTTCATCCCAGCGAATCAATTCTTTATCATTTGAGGTCCGATGTGACTTTGCCATGGCTAAAACATAGATAGATTCCATCACATTTGTCTTTCCCTGTGCATTTTCACCTAAAATGACATTCACTTTATCTTCAAAAAATATGGATAATTTTTCATAATTACGATAATTCGTCAGTTCTATTTCTTCTATGAACAAATGGCTTCACCCTTTGCGCACAAGCGCGAGGGGCAGTCCCCCGCAGCTTAAGCATTTGATATGACAAACGTTCCAAAGCCAGGAATGTCTACTACATCCTTATTTACTAGCTTTTTACCGCGGCGATTCTCTAGCTCTCCATTTACATAGACTTCATGTTCACCAAGAAACCATTTTGCCATTCCACCTGATTGGATGATATCGGCTAGCTTTAAAAACTGTCCCAATGTAATAAAGTCTGTCGAAATTTGTATTTCTTTCGCCATTTTTTCGCCTTCTTTCTATTTATTTTACTAAAGAAAATCCAACTAGAAAAGAAAACTACTAGGTTTTTACGACCTAGTAGTTCATTCTTTGTCTTAATAAGTGCGCACTGGAAGAATCAAATGAAAGACAGTATCGTCATCAAGTGCTTTGATATAGAACGGTCTCATGGCGCCTGTAAAGCTAATACGAATTTCAGAACTTTCCAATGCTTTTAATGCATCCATCATATATTTTGCACTAAAAGAAATCTTTAATTCTTCACCTTCAATGGATTTACTTTGGATTTCTTCATTTACTTTCCCAATTTCAGGAGAAATGGACGAAATTTCGACCACTCCATCAGGTAAAGTTGTAAATTTAACAACATTATTATTTGCTTCTCTTGCAAGTAGAGAGGCACGATCAATCGATTGTAAAAATTCCTTCGTTGCTAATACTACCTCAGTTTTACTATCAGTTGGGATAAGTCTAGTCGTATCTGGATAGCTACCATCTAATAAACGAGAGAAGAATAAAAGATGTTTTGTTTTAAAGAGAACTTGGTTTTCGGTAATGACAATATCAACTAAATCTGTTGTATCATCAAGAATTTTACTTAATTCATTTAAGCTTTTACCTGGAATTACTGCACTATAGGATCCATCATTTTCTGTTTCGATATGTGCCGTTCTCATCGCAAGACGGTGACTATCTGTGGCAATACAATTGAGTGTACTATTTTCAACCTTCCAATTTACACCTGTTAATATAGGGCGAGTTTCAGAAGTGGAAACAGCAAATACCGTTTGTCGAATCATATTTTTTAGTAAATCAGCTGGAATTTTAAATCCTTGGTTTCCTTCAATTTGAGGCAACTGTGGATATTCTTCAGCATCAAGTCCATTTAAGTTAAATTCAGCTTTTCCGGAACGAATTATAGTTAATAAATTGGAATGAACTTCAATTTCTACCGTATCCTTAGGAAGTTTCTTAACAATTTCACTAAAAAAACGAGCTTGTAAAACAATACTTCCAGTTTCTTTAATTTCAACAATTTCATCTCCAGCTTCTTCATTAGGAATAAATGATTCTATGGAGACATCGGAATCACTACCTGTAAGTGTTACTCCTTCATCTGTGGCAACTATTTTAATCCCTGTTAAGATCGGAATGGTTGTTCGTGAAGATACAGCTTTCATTACATCTTGAACACTTTGAACAAGATGGTCTCTTTGAATAATAAATTTCATCAAAAATCCTCCTAAAGATAGTTCTATTTTTGATTTCGTGTGAATACACTTTTAGTTTATATATATTTATTTTTTTAAAAGAAAAATCGTAGAAGTACTAGTAGGGCCTGTGAATATGTGGATAACCGCAACGAAACAAATGAAAACAGTCTATCCACATGTGGACAGACTGTGCGCAACAACAAAGAAGTTATTCACAGTATTCACGTTACAAGTACTTGTCCAAATTAAAAAGATGAAACCATCTATGGGGTTTAACCCTTTAATTGTGTAATGATTTCATTTATTTGTTTTTGTAATTGAGTGTCTGTATTTAATAGTTTTGTGATTTTTTCATGAGCATGAATGACCGTTGTATGGTCACGGCCTCCAAACTCTTCTCCAATTTTAGGCAGTGAGGAATCTGTTAGTTCCCTTGATAAATACATTGCAATTTGACGAGGGAATGCAATGGATTTTGTTCGCTTTTTCGCCTTGAAATCCTCAAGTTTTATACTATAGTGCTGACCAACGACCTTTTGAATCTCAAAAATTGTAATTACTTTTGGTCTAGAACTTGGAATGATATCTTTTAAAGCCTCTGCGGCAAGGTCCGCATTTATATCTTTATTAATTAAAGAAGAATATGCAACGATACGAATAAGCGCACCTTCAAGCTCACGAATGTTCGTGTTGATTTGGTTCGCAATATATAGCATAACTTCATTTGGAATATCAAGTCCTTCTGCCTTGGCTTTTTTGCGTAAAATCGCAATTCTTGTTTCAAGGTCTGGAGGGGTAATATCGGTAATCAATCCCCATTCAAAGCGGGAGCGAAGACGATCCTCTAAAGTAGGAATCTCCTTAGGTGGTCTATCACTAGAAATGACAATTTGCTTACTTTCCTCATGCAAGGTATTGAACGTATGGAAAAATTCTTCTTGAGTTGATTCTTTTCCAGCTAAAAACTGAATATCATCTATAAG
Organism: Fredinandcohnia onubensis; assembly: GCF_002734285.1. Lineage (GTDB taxonomy): Bacteria > Bacillota > Bacilli > Bacillales > Bacillaceae_L > Ferdinandcohnia > Ferdinandcohnia onubensis_A. The sequence goes on from NZ_NSEA01000001.1 coordinate 9,967, forward strand.
TAAGATATCGACATTTCTGTATTTATTTCTAAATTCAACCGCTTTGTTATCCCGTATGGAGTTAATGAATTCATTTGTAAATTTCTCAGATGATAAGTAGACAACCTTTGCATTTGGATTATGCTCTTGAACATAATGACCAATGGAATGCATTAAATGAGTCTTACCTAATCCAACACCACCATATAAAAAGAGTGGGTTATAGGCTTTTGCTGGTGCTTCTGCAACTGCTAAGGATGCAGCATGTGCAAAGCGATTCCCAGAGCCAATTACAAATGTATCAAATGTGTATTTTTGATTGAGCATATTTTGAGAGTTTTCAGCTGGCTCATCGTTTTTCGTAGCCTTTTTCTCAGGTGTTTTCAATTCGAATTCTTCATCTAGCTGATTTTGAGGAATAATAAATTTGATTCCGAGCTCTGCACCGGTTAGATCATATATTGTTTCAGCAATTAGATGCAGATATCTAGATTCTAGCCAATCTCTAGCAAACTCATTGGGAGCAGTAATAATAAGTGTATCGTTCTGTAGTGCATGGGCCTTTGTTGATTTTAGCCAAGTCTCAAAGCTCGGCTTGCTTAATTTTTTCTCTATCTCTTGGAGCGCTTTTGCCCATAAATCTGCAATATTCTCCAACAATCTCCCTCCTTTGTTAGCTATTTTGTACTTACCAAGGTAAGTAGACGATGTTACGTCTGAAATTTCTTCTACTAATTATGATTAATCAAATGTATAAAAATAAGTCTTTATGCAGCTATTTTTCAGTAAATGAATATAAGTTTATAAATATACATACTTGGCAATTTGTGAATAACTATATAATATAGTAGAAAAACATCTTTTCGACATAATCCACTGATTGTGGACAAGTTGTAATTCACAGTGTGCAAAAATCTGTCCACATGATATCCACATTCTGTGGATAAAAGAAAATTGTTAATAACTTATAACGAGTGAAAACAAAACTATAATATCAAATAATGACTAGATAATCAATGGTTTTTGAAAACTTATCCACAATATCTATACCTTGTGGAAAATGTTTATCCACAACACAAGATGATGTGTAAAAGTTGTCGATAAATGTTGTGGATTAAAAAAAGTGTCGAAAAAAGTTGTCCACAATTAGAAAAGTGGAAGTGGCTTGCCCAGAAACGAAAAAATTGGAGGCTCTGACTCAGTGGTGTTTTTTACCTCTGAAGGAGGAGGTGAAGCTTCCCGAATTTCTAGGCGTTTTAGCTGGACAATTAGAATAGGAGAAAAAATTTAACGAGTGAGGAAATTTGCAAGCAGCAGTACAAGATCATAATTCCCTTTTTCTAAACAAAAAATCCTTATCCAAAATATAGTATTTCAAATAAGGTTGACATTTTTTATAGGTTTTCAATATAATTAGTAAGACTGTCTGATGTATAAGATGAGAGTTAATTCCTCAGGGAGGTGTCATATAAATGAAAAGAACATATCAACCAAGCAAACGTAAGCACAGCAAAGTTCACGGTTTCCGTAGTCGCATGAGTTCTAAAAACGGACGTAAAATTCTTGCTCGTCGTCGTCAAAAAGGAAGAAAAGTATTATCAGCATAGGCCACTGAAAGCTCAGTGGTCTTTTTTTCAATAAAAAGGTTTATTTCAATTTTTCTATTGCCCATACTAGGAAAAGTGGAACAAAGGGTAGTAGATCATAGAAATTGAACGTTGTTTCGTCATACGGGAGTTGTAAAGGATGAAAAAAGAATACCGTATAAAAAAAAATCAAGATTTTCAAACGGTGTTTAAGTCAGGAAAATCTTCAGCTAATCGGCAATTTATTGTTTATGTTTATGAACGGGATGAGCTCGAACATTTTCGCATTGGCTTATCTGTGAGCAAAAAAATTGGAAACGCTGTTACTAGAAACAGAATCAAAAGGCTAATTCGCCAATTCTTTCTTGAACACAAAGATCAAGTCCAAATCAAGGATTATGTGATCATTGCCAGGAAGCCGGTTGCCGAGATGACCTATGCTGAAGTGGAGAAAAGCCTACTTCATGTTTTAAAGGTGGCAAAAGTGTTAAAAAAAGTGCAAAAGTAGAAGATTTTTTCGAAGGAAAGAAAGAAATTTTCATACAAAGATGGTAGAATACAAGGGGACATATTGATTTTTTCTTGGATGAGTATGTTTTTTTAATAAATGGATAAATATTTACCTTTAGGATATTTAGAACTAGGAGGAAATGTAGTTGAAAAGGCGAATATTATTAATAAGTGCGCTAATTGGGTTAACGCTACTATTATCAGGGTGTACTGAAATCAATGATCCGATTACCGCAGAAAGTGAAGGATTTTGGAACAAATATTTTGTATATCCATTATCTTGGTTGATTACATATTTTGCTGAACTTACAAGTAATAGCTATGGGTTAGCCATTATTATTGTAACACTTTTAATTCGTTTTGCATTATTACCATTAATGATTAAACAAACGAAAAGTTCGAAGGCAATGCAGGCCATACAACCTGAGCTTAAAGAACTTCGTGAAAAGTACAGCTCAAAGGACCAAGCTACTCAACAAAAGCTACAACAGGAAACAATGCAGTTATTCCAAAAGCATGGTGTCAATCCATTAGCTGGATGTTTCCCATTATTGATTCAAATGCCAATTTTAATTGGTTTTTACCATGCGATCATGAGAACGAGAGAAATTGCTGAACATAATTTCTTATGGTTTGATCTTGGAGAATCAGATCCATATTATATTCTTCCTTTAGTTGCTGGTGTAACGACATTTATCCAGCAAAAGATTACAATGATGGGGATGGAAAACAATCCGCAAATGGCGATGATGTTATGGTTGATGCCAATCATGATTGTTGTCTTTGCAATTAGCTTCCCAGCTGCCTTATCATTATACTGGGTTGTAGGTAATATCTTTATGATTGTTCAAACGATTTTAATAAAAGGTCCAGATATTAGAGCTGCTAAATCTGGAAATGCGGGAGGAGCCAAAAAGTGAAACAAGTAACTGCTACAGGGCAAACCGTCGATGAAGCAGTAGAATCAGCTTTAGCTCAACTTAACACAACAAGAGACCGCACCGATATACAAATCATCGATGAGGGTAAAAAAGGGATATTTGGGATTTTTGGAACGAAGCCAGCTGTTGTTAAAGTAACAGTAAAAGTTGATCCAGTAGAAAAGACACAGGAGTTTTTAGAAAATGTCATTTTAACTATGGGGATACCGGCAAAATTGGATGTTACGCGGAATGGAAAGAATGTTACATTCCAACTATCGGGTGAAAAGATGGCCGTTCTTATCGGAAAAAGGGGACAAACCTTAAATTCGCTTCAATATTTAACACAATTGGTAGCAAATCGATATTCCGATCAATACTTAAATATTATGGTGGATGCTGAGAACTATCGAGGCCGTCGTGAAGAAACCTTGATTCAATTAGCGGAGAGACTTGCCGATAAAGTTAGCCGGACGAAGCAAGATGTAAAGTTGGAACCAATGCCTTCTTATGAGAGAAAAGTCATTCACACAACTCTTGCAACTCATAAAAAGGTTAAAACATCATCAAGTGGATCTGATCCAAATCGACATATCGTTATTTCACCAGCAGATTAAAATAAAAGAAGCCTAGGCGATTGCCTAGGTTTTTTTGTGCATTTTTTAAGAGGAAGTAGAAAATCAAAATGTTATATACAGGCTGTTATATAACAATAATGATGGTAATTTATTGCGTTTATGAGCATTCTCTATTATTGTTATTCACATGTGGATAAGATAAAATGGAGTATAGTTTTTGTTTTGGGAAAACTAGGAGTTGTTATCCTTGTGGATAATTAGGTAATACTAGTAAAAAATGAATGTTAATAGTTATTCACAGGTTTTAAAAAGCCAAATTACAAAGAAACATTTGGAATGTTGATATAAAGAAGGTGAAGAAATGGAGTTTGATACAATAGCAGCAATTTCAACTCCAATGGGAGAAGGAGCAATTGCAATTGTTCGGTTAAGCGGGGATGAAGCAATTGAAATTGCAAATCAAGTATTTAAAGGGAAGAATTTAAAAGAGGTTGACTCACATACCATCCATTATGGACATATCGTTGATCCAGATACAGACCAGGTCGTTGAGGAAGTAATGCTAACCTTGATGAGGGAACCAAAGACTTTCACAAGAGAGGATGTAATTGAAATCAACTGCCATGGGGGACTTGTATCGGTTAATCGGGTCCTGCAGCTTGTACTTACGAATGGAGCAAGACTAGCTGAACCAGGAGAGTTCACAAAGCGTGCGTTTTTAAATGGACGTATTGACCTCTCTCAAGCAGAGGCAGTCATGGATTTAATCCGAGCAAAGACTGACCGAGCAATGAGTGTTGCGATTGGTCAAATGGAAGGGAGATTATCGACCCTCATTAACCAATTACGTCAGGAATTACTTGAAACATTAGCCCATATTGAAGTAAATATTGATTACCCCGAATATGATGATGTCGAGGAAATGACGCATCATGTATTGCTTGAGAAAGCGAGACATGTACGCGATGAGATAATAAAGTTATTAGAAACTTCTAACCAAGGAAAAATTTTACGAGAAGGCTTATCTACTGTTATTATAGGTAGGCCGAATGTGGGGAAATCATCATTATTAAATAGCCTTGTTCATGAAAATAAGGCCATTGTTACCGACATTCCCGGTACAACTCGTGATGTAATTGAGGAATACGTAAATGTACGAGGTGTTCCATTACGTCTTGTTGATACAGCAGGAATCCGTGAAACAGAGGATATTGTTGAACGGATTGGAGTAGAACGTTCCCGAGAAGTTTTGAAAAAAGCGGATCTAATTTTATTGGTTTTAAACTATGGAGATGAGCTAACAGAAGAGGACGAGCGCTTATTTGAAGCTATTTCAGGTATGGAAACAATTGTGATTATCAATAAAACAGATCTTATGCAAAGAATTAATATGGAGAAGGTTAAGGAACTTGCTAAAGACAGTCCAGTCGTTACAACCTCTTTACTCGAAGAAAAAGGGGTAGATGCTTTAGAAAAAGCTATTTCATCATTGTTTTTTACTGGAACTGTTGAAGCAAATGATTTAACATATGTATCTAACTCTCGCCATATTGCTTTGTTAACACAAGCGAAAAAGTCAATTGAGGATGCCATATCAGGCACAGAATCGGACCTACCAATTGATATGGTTCAAATTGATTTAACAAGAACCTGGGAGCTATTAGGGGAAATTATCGGAGATGCTGTTCATGAAAGTTTAATTAATCAGCTATTCTCTCAATTTTGTTTAGGTAAATAGAAAGAATTAATTAGATGAGGAGGAAGTTAAATTGAGCTATGATGCCGGATATTACGATGTAGTCGTCATCGGTGCTGGGCATGCAGGCTGTGAAGCGGGCTTAGCCTCAGCGCGACTAGGTGCAAAAACACTCGTTTTAACAATCAACCTAGATATGGTGGCGTTTATGCCATGTAACCCATCAGTAGGTGGACCTGCAAAAGGCACAGTCGTTCGTGAAATTGATGCCTTGGGCGGAGAAATGGCAAAAAATATTGATAAAACTCATATTCAAATGCGAATGCTTAACACAGGAAAAGGTCCTGCAGTACGTGCGTTACGAGCTCAGGCAGACAAGTTTTCCTATCAGCATGAAATGAAGAAAACATTAGAAAATGAACAGAATTTAACCCTCGTTCAAGGGATGGTTGAGCGCTTAATTGTTGAGGATGACGTGTGTAAAGGTGTCATTACAAATACGGGTGCAGAATATCGTGCAAATACAGTTGTCATTACAACAGGTACTTTTTTACGCGGTGAAATCATTCTTGGTGAATTAAAGTACTCAAGTGGACCAAATAACCAGCAACCGTCTATTAAGTTATCAGAGCATCTCGAGGAGTTAGGTTTTAATCTAGTTCGTTTTAAAACTGGAACACCTCCACGGGTGAATAGTCATACGATTGACTATAGTAAAACAGAAATTCAACCTGGTGATGAAACACCGAGAGCATTTTCGTATGAAACGACAAAATACATTACCGATCAGCTTCCATGCTGGTTAACATATACAAGCGAAGAAACACATCAAATTATTGATGCAAACCTACATCGTTCACCGATGTATTCTGGCATGATTAAAGGGACTGGACCACGTTACTGTCCTTCTATTGAGGATAAAGTTGTTCGTTTCCATGATAAGCCTAGACATCAAATCTTCCTTGAACCAGAAGGTAGAAATACTCAGGAGGTATATGTACAGGGACTTTCTACAAGCTTACCTGAGGATGTTCAACATCGATTGATTGCATCTGTCCCAGGACTTGAAAATGCACAAATGATGAGACCAGGATATGCAATTGAATACGATGCAATTGTACCTACACAGCTTTGGCCAACACTTGAAACAAAAAAAATAAAAAACCTCTATACAGCGGGACAAATCAATGGAACGTCTGGGTATGAGGAAGCTGCAGCGCAAGGGATTATGGCAGGTATTAATGCAGGACGCCGTGCCCTTGATAAAGAAGAAGTTATTTTGAGTCGTTCAGATGCATATATTGGCGTACTTATTGATGACTTAGTAACAAAAGGTACAGCTGAGCCTTATCGTTTATTAACATCTCGAGCTGAATATCGTTTACTCCTTCGTCATGACAATGCAGATTTACGTTTAACAGAGCTTGGTCATGAAATTGGCTTAATTCCAGAAGAAAGATACCAAATGTTCCTGAATAAAAAGACAGCCATTCAACAAGAAATGGAGCGTCTCCAAGGGACTAGAATCAAACCAACCAACGAAGTACAAGAATTAATCCGCTCTGTTGGTGGAAGTGAGCTGAAGGATGGAATTTTAGCAAGTGATCTGCTGAAACGCCCAGAAATGACATATGATCATATACGGCAATTGGCTCCAAGCGAGCAAGAGGTCCACCCTGATGTTGCGGAACAAATTGAAATTCAAATCAAGTATGAAGGGTATATTCAAAAATCCTTGCAGCAAGTTGACAAACTAAAACGAATGGAAGATAAGAAAATCCCAGAAAACATTGATTATGATGCAATCTCTGGCTTGGCTAATGAAGCGAGAGCGAATTTAAAGGAAGTACATCCTCTATCTATTGCTCAAGCTTCAAGGATTTCAGGGGTAAATCCAGCTGATATTTCCATTTTACTCGTATATCTAGAGCAAGGAAAAATTGCTCGCGTAAATTAACTAGGAGAGAATGAAATGGACACTTCATTATTTAAAACTATGTTGGAAGAGAAGGGGATTTCCCTTTCTCCAACCCAACTTAATCAGTTTGAAACGTATTACAAATTATTAGTGGAATGGAATGAAAAAATGAACCTTACGGCGATTACAGAAAAGCCAGAGGTATATTTAAAACACTTTTTTGATTCTGTTTCGGCTGCATTCTATTTTGATTTTTCCAAAGAAGCCTCAATTTGTGATGTCGGAGCAGGTGCTGGATTTCCAAGTATCCCACTTAAAATTTGCTTTCCTCATTTAAAAATCTCGATAGTGGACTCACTACAAAAGCGAATTACGTTTCTTGAGGAGCTTTCAAGCGCATTACAGCTGGAGAATATGACATTCTATCACGATCGTGCTGAAACCTTTGGTCAAAAGGTAGATATTAGAGAGTCTTTTGATATTGTGATGGCAAGAGCTGTAGCTAGAATGTCTGTGTTAAGTGAATTATGCCTGCCTCTTGTTAAAGTAGATGGAGCATTTATTGCGATGAAGGCAGCTTCTGTTGCAGAGGAACTTGAGGATGGCAAGAAAGCCATCACAACACTAGGTGGTCAAGTGAGAGCTGTACATCACTTTTTATTACCGATTGAAAAAAGTGACCGAAATATCGTGATAATCGACAAGATAAAACCAACACCAAAAAAATACCCACGTAAACCGGGAACACCAAATCGTTCACCAATTAAATAATCTATTGGTGAACCTTTTTTTACATTGTACATTTGATTCATCATGAATTAGTAGAAAGATAGTAAGATTTTTATGAAATCCGTGTTATAATAGAAGGAATGAGAGAGAAAATAGAGAATTATTAACTTTATTCAGCAGAATTTTCTACTTATCTAAGTAGTGGGATGTATGTACGGTGTAACGATTTACGTGAGGCGTTCAATCGTTGGCTAAATAAAGTTAAGCCTCCGGCGGATGCCACGATTTTTCAATGGAAATTTTTCGAGCAGGCTCGAAAAAAATCGGGCGCAAATACGCCAAGGCGCATTTGATTAGTGGGAGTTCTAAGGGGTGGTGGAATTATGAGGCATCCATTTTCACGATTATTTAGTATCGGTGAAAAAGATGACAAACAACAAACGAATCAAGAACAGGTGGTAGAAACACAATTACAAGATTCAATAGAAGATGAAGAAACACACCTGAATGAAGAAGTTCGACAAATTCCGATAAATGAGATTGTTCCAAACCGATATCAACCAAGAACTGTTTTTGCAGAGGATAAGATTAGAGAACTAGCATTAACCATACGTACTCATGGAATTATTCAACCAATTGTTGTTCGACAATTCGCTGATAACCAGTATGAAATAATAGCTGGTGAACGACGTTGGAGAGCCGTTCAAACTCTTGAATGGGAGACAATTCCAGCCATTATAAAAGAATTCAATGATGCAGAAACTGCATCTGTTGCATTGATCGAGAACCTGCAACGTGAGGAACTGTCAGCCATTGAAGAAGCGTATGCTTATGCTAGATTACTAGAATTACATAGTCTTACACAGGAAGCGCTAGCTCAACGATTGGGTAAAGGTCAATCAACAATCGCTAATAAGTTACGTTTATTAAAGTTGCCTGAAGAAATTCAACAAGTACTCATGCAGAAAAAGCTTACAGAGCGACATGCGAGAGCTTTAATCCCTCTCAAGGATCCAGAGAAGCAAATTAAGCTTATGCATGACATTATTGAAAAAGAGCTGAATGTAAAGCAAACGGAGGATCGCGTTGTTAAAATCCTTGAACTAGAAAAGGAGAAAAAACGGCCAAAACCTAAATTTAAAGCAGTTAGCCGCGATATGAGAATTGCGATGAACACGATTCGTCAATCATTAACCATGGTTGAAGAAAGTGGTGTCTCTTTAAATACTGAAGAAGAAGAATTCGATGAGTTTTATCAATTTACAATCCGAATTCCCAAAAATAAATAGATTGAATTCCTTCCTTACCTAATTAGGGTGAGGAATTTTTTTAGTTCAATAATACTATTTAAAGTGGAAACTAGTAAAATTCATTCTATTTGTCATAGGAAATGTTTCACGTGAAACATTTTTGCCTGTTAATTTAGTAAAAAAAGATAAACCATATCATTTTTTCATGATAGAATAGAAAAAGTGATAGAATTAACTTATTCAATCGGGCTCACAAACCCCGTTTGAAAAGTTAAAGCCTCCGGCGGATGCCACAGATTTTCAAAGGTAATTTTTCGATCAAGCTCGAAAAAATCTGGGCGCAAATACGCCAAGGCGCATTTGATAAGGACCTCACTTTGTAAAAAATAAGTAGGAATAGTAGAAAGTAGGTGACATCGTGGGGAAAATCATCTCAATTGCTAATCAAAAGGGTGGAGTAGGTAAAACGACTACTTCTGTTAACCTTAGTGCTTGCTTAGCCTATGTTGGTAAGCGGGTTCTACTTGTTGATATTGACCCTCAAGGGAATGCAACAAGCGGCTGCGGCATAGAAAAGGCGAATATAGATCAGTGCATTTATGATGTGCTTGTTGATGATGTAGAGGCGAAAAACGTAACCGTTCCAACGACAGTTGAAAACTTATATATGATTCCAGCAACGATCCAATTGGCTGGTGCTGAAATTGAGCTAGTGCCAACGATTTCTCGCGAAGTTCGTCTAAAAAGGGCTTTAGAAGAAGTACAAGATCAATACGACTATATTATTATAGACTGTCCGCCATCATTAGGGTTGTTAACATTAAATGCATTAACAGCTTCTGATACTGTGATCATTCCAGTTCAATGTGAGTATTACGCACTTGAAGGACTTAGTCAGCTATTAAATACGATCCGCTTGGTTCAGAAACACCTCAATAAAGAGTTAATGATTGATGGGGTTCTTTTGACCATGCTAGATGCAAGAACAAACTTAGGTATTCAGGTCATTGAAGAAGTGAAAAAATATTTTCAAGATAAAGTATATAAAACGATTATTCCTAGAAATATCCGTTTAAGTGAAGCTCCGAGTCATGGGGAACCAATTATCATCTATGATCCAAAATCTAGAGGTGCCGAAGTATACTTAGAACTTGCAAAGGAAGTGATTGTGAATGGCTAAAGGGTTAGGTAAAGGTATCAATGCTTTATTTTCCACATCGATGGAAGTGGGGAATGAAGAGGTTGTACAAGAAGTTAAAGTAACTCAATTACGTACGAATCCATATCAACCAAGAAAAACATTTGCGCCAGAGGCAATTACTGAACTAAAAGAGTCAATTCTTACACATGGAATTTTACAACCTATTATTGTTCGAAAAACAATTAAAGGGTTTGAAATTGTGGCAGGTGAAAGACGTTTTCGTGCTGCAAAAGAAGCAAAGTTTAGTACAGTTCCAGTTGTTGTTCGTGAACTAAATGAGCAACAAATGATGGAGATTGCATTACTTGAAAATTTACAGCGTGAGGATTTAACACCAATTGAAGAGGCTTTTGCTTACCAATCCTTACTTGACCATTTAAAAATCACCCAAGAGCAGCTTGCGAAAAGATTAGGAAAAAGTAGACCGCATATTGCGAATCACCTTCGTCTTCTATCTCTTCCAAAACATGTCCAAGATTTAATCTCCGAAGGGAAACTATCTATGGGACATGGACGTACATTATTAGGACTGAAAAAGAAAGAAAAGCTAAATGCAGTTGTTGAAAAGGTAATTGCTGAGGAGCTTAATGTACGTCAATTAGAAGCCTTGATTAGCCAAATCAATCAGAATGTTCCACGTGAAACATCGAAACCGCCAAAAAAGGAAAAAGATATCTTTATTAAAGAACAAGAATCATTCCTTCGTGAACGATTTGGTACATCTGTTTCGATTAAACAAAACAAGAAAAAAGGCAAAATTGAAATCGAATTCTTTTCCAATGATGATCTTGAAAGAATTCTTGAACTGCTAGATTCACCAAAAATCTCATAATGCTCTTAGCAAACCTGCACGTCTTGTTTTATTGATAATATAACTGGACTGTGCAGCGTTTTTTATTACATAAAAAAGGGAAATAGGGGAAATGAAAATTGGTTCTATTAGGGACGATAGTAAACGGACTGTGTATAGTAGCTGGAACCTTATTAGGAAAGGTATTACACCGGATTCCAGATAAAATAAAAACAACTGTAATGCAAGCGATCGGACTTGCTGTTTGTTTGTTAGGTATCCAAATGGGACTAAAAAGTGAACAATTTCTAATTGTAATCTTTAGTTTAGTGTTTGGCGGCATTCTTGGCGAATGGTGGGGCCTAGAAGATAAATTAAATCAATTAGGAGCTTGGATTGAAAAGAAGGTAGGTTCATCATCAGACGAAGGTACGATTGCAAAAGGTTTTGTAACAGCTACCTTAATATTTGTCATTGGTGCAATGGCCATCATTGGCGCACTAGATAGTGGATTGCGCCATGACCATCGTGTCCTTTATACAAAGTCGATCATAGATGGATTTACTAGTTTAATATTATCAACAACTTTAGGTATTGGTGTATTATTCTCTGCAGTTCCTGTTATTCTCTATCAAGGTGCAATTGCACTATTTGCTACACAAATTGATAAATTTATTCCGACCGAAGTGATGGACGCGTTTATTGTCGAAATGACGGGTGCGGGTGGCTTGATGATTGTCGCAATTGGTACAAATCTGATCGGAATAACTAATATACGTGTAGCAAATCTGTTACCTGGGATCCTTGTTGTAGCTATCCTCGTAACAGTGGTGTATTATTGGAATTCAATTTTGTTCTTTGCACAAGGTCTTTTTTAAAACCTCTTCATAACAGAAGAGGTTTTTTTATAAGGAAATACGATCTTTTTCAACATTCGCCAGCTCCATTTTTCTCAGAAACTGAAACTCAGCCTTGCAAATACCACTTGTGATGGTATTTGCGATTTTCATTACTAAACTTAATCTTGTGTTTTGAAGGACAAAAAACTCCATAAATCCACTAACATTTACAATCCCAGTAATATGCATGTCGCCAATTGGGGTTAATTCCTTATTTACACCTGCCCCTGGCTTAATAGGACCGTCCCCGATGGTTATGGCCCCGACATTCTTTAATCTGCCTAAACAGGCGTCTATGCCTATAATAAATGGGTTTGAATACTTCATTTTGATTTCCTCAATTTTTTCTTGAAGATTAACTGCATGAATAGGTTCGTCCAATGTGCCATATACATGAAAGTGGGACAATCTTTTTTCGGTAATTTTAGTACCAATCAAAGGTCCAAGGCAGTCGCCAGTAGAACGGTCTGTACCGATGCAAAAAATAATAATTGGTTGATTAGTAGTATGTGGGAGCATAGAAGTGATTTTTAAGGCAATTTGATGGTCAGCTGAGTCTTGATCATGTGGAATTCGAAAAGGTTCATTTTTTAGATGATCGAATAATTTATATCTAAGATTCATAGGCTTTTCACCCCTTTTTAACGGTAGTAACAGTATACGGTGAAATCTAACATTCTATACATCTTGATAAAAAAGAATCTTAGAAATAGCTTTAGGTGCGTTCTTAGTAGAAGAGGAATTATGAGGTGTGGAGGGATTATATGTTTAAGGCGGGGTTTCGGTGGATGTTTCTCATTTTGGGAACTGCAATAGGTGCAGGTTATGCATCGGGAAGGGAGATTTGGCAGTTTTATGGAGAACAAAGTGCCTTAGCTATCATTTTTTTTACGTTTATTTTTATTATTTGCTGCTATATCATTATGAAGATTAGTTATGAAAAAAAAGCCGAGCATTTTGTTCCTGTATTAAAAGAATTAGTAGGAGAAAAAATTTCACATGTGTACGATGTGATTACGATTTTATACTTATTTTCTACTACGGTTGTGATGTTAGCGGGTGGAGGAGCTACTTTAGAGTTATTTGCAATTCCTTTTTGGTGGGGAATTCTGATTTTTGGTTTCCTTCTGGTTCTAGTCTTTTTGTGGAATATTAATGGCTTGATCTCAATAAATATGGCAATTATTCCTGCCCTAATCATCTTTTTGATCACGGTTTTATTCATTTTCTTATCATCCAGTGGGACAGTAATTACCTTTATTATTCAAGAACAGAGTAATTGGCCAGCGGCATTTACATTTACAGCATTAAACATATTACCGCTTGTTGCTGTGTTAGGTGCAATTGGGAAAGAAATGAAGTCAAAAGGAGAAGCCTGGGTTGCAAGCATCGGAAGTGGTTTGTTTTTAGGTGTTATTACCTTTATTTATAATGAGGCACTTATCGAAGTGGCTCAAGAGATTATGCTCTATGAAATTCCGTTATTTATAATTTTAAAGAATTTTCCTTATGTAGCGGTGTTTATCATGTCCATTCTTTTATTTGGAGCAATATTCACTACTGCCGCGTCGGGATTGCTAGGATTATCCACACGTTTTAAAGAAAAGTTAAAAATGCCCTTGTGGATGATTTCCATTCTATTGATTTTGCTGATGGTACCTTTTACGACTTTTGGTTTTTCAAGGCTTGTTTCAATTTTATACCCATTATATGGAATTGCAAATTTATACTTATTGGCCGTCATTTTGTTATATCCAATTGTAAATCGCTACAATTTAAAATGATTTCCTGATACAATACAACATATAAAGATTTCATATAAAAGGAAAAAGGGTGGGTGTCATGGTAGATAAAGACTATGGATTACATGATATTGTAGAAATGAAGAAACCTCATCCATGTGGAACAAATAAATGGAAAATTATTCGATTAGGGATGGATATTCGAATCAAATGTGAAGGCTGCGAACATAGTGTACTCATACCGCGCAAAGAGTTTGGTCGAAAACTAAAAAAGATTCTTGTGAAGCATGAGGATTAAGCCTCGTGCTTTATTTTTTCGGTTTCACACTTAAGCGGAAATATTTTCTATAGAATGTTAGTTGCTGTGAATTATAATAGAGGATACGAAGTTTTGGTAGGTTTTCTACATGTGTAGGGAGATGAGAAGTATGGCCACATTTAAATCTGCATGTCCTTTAAATTGTTGGGACAGTTGTGGTTTTGTTGTTGAAGTGGAAAACGGTAAAGTTGTAAAAATAGATGGAGATAAAGATCATCCAATCACGAAGGGCAAAATTTGTGGCAGAGGACGTATGCTGGAAGCACGAACAAACTCTGATGATCGAATTCTTTACCCATTGAAAAGGGTAGATGGAGAGTTTCAAAGAATTACATGGGAACAAGCATTAACAGAAATCTCAGAGAAGCTTTTAGTGGTAAGACAAAAATATGGTTCTACAGCAGTTTTGCACAGTCATGACTATGCAAACGGTGGACTATTAACTAAAATACCTGATCGATTTTTCAATTGTTATGGTGGTGTCACTGATCTAATCGGTAGCATTTGCTGGGGCTCAGGTATTGAAGCACAAAATTGGGATTTTGGGAATTCAGCCAGTCATGCACCTGATGATATTTATAATAGTAAAAATGTAATCATCTGGGGAAGAAATGTGGCACGCACGAATATGCATCTCTTTGGTTATTTACAGGAGGTAAAGAAGAAGGGTACTAACATCATTGTCATTGATCCCATTTACAATGGAACGGCAAAGATTGCAAATTCCTATATCTCAATTACTCCAGGTATGGATGGTTTTTTAGCGATTGGAATTATGAAAGAATTACTTCGTTTAGATTTACAGGATAAAGAATTCATTGAAAAATATACGGTGGGTTTTAGTGATTTATTGGATGTAATAGAGTCAATTACATTGGAGGAAATTGAGAAAGTAACCAATGTTCCACGTGAAACAATTACAAATTTAGCTCACGTATATAGTGATGGGCCAACAGCAACCTATATGGGATTAGGGATGCAGCGATACGCAAATGGTGGAAATACGATTCGTCTAATTGATGCCTTAGTTGCAGTCAGTGGTAATGTTGGTGTCTCAGGCGGTGGTGCTAATTTTGGAAATACACAAGTTGGCCAAAGTTTTGATAGTGCGGCTTTAACACTTCCAGCTAGAAAGAAACAATCGAGATCTTTCGTTATGAGTGAACAAGCGGAAAAGATTCTAACTGCTTCAGAACCTCCAATAAAAATGATTATAGTATCAAGTGGGAACCCGTTAACTCAGGTTCCAAACACAAATAGAGTGCAGGAAGCCTTTCAGTCCGTAGATACATTAGTTGTACTAGAACAGTTTATGACTGATACTGCGAGGTTAGCTGATTATGTACTTCCTTCAGCTACTGTGTTTGAGGAAGAGGATATTTATTATTCATCCATGTACCATCATTTTGTCAATTATGGACCTAAATTAGTTAAGGCTCGTGGAGAGGCAAAATCAGATGTTTGGATTTGGACTGAATTAGCCAAAAGGTTAGGGTTTGGTGAAGACTTTAATTATTCAAGAGAAGAATTTATAAAAATGGGAGTAGGTTCATTAGAAGACAAGGGTATATCCTTTGAGGAGATTAAAGAAAAAAGTCACGTGCCATTGCCTGTAAAGCTTGTACCGTGGACTGATTTTCACTTTTTAACTCCATCTGGGAAATTTGAATTCACATCATCTTTAGGAGAGATGAGAGGGTATGATGGACGAATAAAAATATCATATCCAAGAGAATCAATATTTTCTAATCAAGGGTTAGGTGAAAAGTATCCATACTCACTATTAACGATTCATCCTTTACGTTCAAACCATTCACAAAACTATCATTTGATTGAAGGCCTACAAACAGTAAAAGTTGAGGTTTCTAAGGATATTGCTGAACAAAAAGGTCTTGAGCCGAATGATAAGGTAAGGGTATTTAATGATCGTGGTGAAATTACAGGGAAAGTACAAATATTAAAAGAGTCATCTCCAAAGATTATTTGTATTGATGAAGGACAATGGCAAATCTTTGGTGGTAGTGTCAATAATCTCACATCACATGAAGTTTCCGATAACGGACTTGGCAGTACTTTATATGATTGCCTTGTTGGAATTGAAAAACTTTAGAATGGTGGATTTATACAAAAGCCGTTTCCAGCCGAAACGGCTTGTATTTTTTATAAGGAAAACCTATAATTGTTGAAGGCTAGTATGTTTCGGATAAGAGGAGTGGAAAAATCAATGGCGTTAACAGCAGGTATCGTTGGTCTTCCTAACGTTGGAAAATCAACTCTTTTTAATGCAATTACACAAGCAGGTGCGGAATCAGCGAACTATCCGTTCTGTACAATTGACCCAAATGTGGGGATTGTAGAGGTTCCAGATGAGCGTTTAAATAAATTAACTGAATTAGTACAACCTAAAAAAACTGTACCAACAACCTTTGAATTTACTGATATTGCAGGTATCGTAAAAGGTGCCAGCAAAGGGGAAGGTCTTGGTAATAAATTTTTATCACATATTCGCCAGGTAGATGCGATTTGTCATGTGGTACGCTGTTTTGCAGATGATAATATCACTCACGTAGCAGGTAAGGTAGATCCAATTGCTGATATTGAAACAATTAATTTAGAGTTGATTTTAGCTGACCTTGAATCAGTAGATAAGCGAATTGACCGTGTTGCAAAGCTTGCTAAGCAAAAGGACAAGGATGCAGTTGCTGAGCATGAGGTGCTTGTACAGTTAAAAGAAGCATTTGAAAATGAGCAGCCAGCTCGTGCAGTTGAATTTACTGAAGAGCAACTGAAATATGTAAAGGGAATGCACTTACTAACAAGTAAACCAGTTTTATATGTTGCGAATGTTAGTGAAGATGAAGTAGCAGATCCTTCTTCGAATGAATATGTTCAATTAGTACGTGAGTTTGCACAAAAGGAAAATGCTGAAGTCATTGTTGTTTGTGCAAAGATTGAGTCTGAAATTGCAGAGCTTGAAGGGGAAGAAAAGGCGATGTTCCTTGAAGAGCTAGAAATAGAAGAGTCTGGTCTTGATCAATTGATTCGTGCTGCGTATCACTTATTAGGACTTGCTACGTATT
Organism: Fredinandcohnia onubensis; assembly: GCF_002734285.1. Lineage (GTDB taxonomy): Bacteria > Bacillota > Bacilli > Bacillales > Bacillaceae_L > Ferdinandcohnia > Ferdinandcohnia onubensis_A. Next base: position 27,164 of record NZ_NSEA01000001.1, read on the forward strand.
TTACTGCGGGTGTACAAGAGGTAAGAGCGTGGACGTTTAGAAAAGGCATGAAGGCTCCACAGTGTGCTGGTATAATTCACTCTGATTTTGAGAGAGGATTTATCCGCGCTGAGACGGTATCGTATGAAGACCTTCTTGCAGGCGGTTCTATGAATGCTGCTCGTGAGGCAGGAAAGGTTCGCCTTGAAGGTAAAGAGTATGTTGTACAAGATGGGGATGTCATTCATTTCCGATTTAATGTGTAAGGTAAGTCAAATGTAACCACAGAACGAGTTTCGTTTTGTGGTTTTTAAATTCAAACATTTCTTGCCTAGTAATTATTCATGTGATATAATATTTTTCTGTGAGTAATTGAAATAATTGCTCCTTGCCCTTTTTAGGTAAAAGGGCCGTTAGTCCAAAAGGAGGTGTAACGTGATGAGAAAATACGAAGTAATGTATATCATCCGTCCAAACATTGATGATGAAGCGAAAAAGGCTTTAGTTGAGCGTTTTAGTGGCATTCTAACAGACAATGGTGCGGAGATTACAAACGTAAAAGAGTGGGGTAAGCGCCGTTTAGCTTATGAAATCAATGATTTCCGCGATGGTTATTACATGATTCTTAACGTAATGTCTAATGCTGAAGCAGTTAACGAATTCGATCGTTTAGCGAAGATCAGCGAAGATATTATCCGTCATATCGTTGTTAAAGTAGAAGAATAAGAATTTTTTTAGAGTATAGGCTCTGTTTGAATATCCTGTTAGGAGATGGTTCTGATGATGAATCGCGTAGTTCTTGTAGGGAGACTTACAAAAGACCCTGAATTACGATACACCCCAAGTGGAGTTGCGGTGGCAACCTTCACGCTCGCAGTGAATCGAGCATTTACGAATCAGTCAGGTGAACGTGAAGCTGACTTCATTAATTGCGTTGTATGGCGCCGACCAGCTGAGAATGTTGCAAACTTCTTAAAGAAGGGCAGCTTAGCAGGCGTTGATGGTCGTCTTCAAACAAGAAATTATGAAGGCCAGGATGGCAAACGCGTATATGTTACTGAGGTTGTAGCAGAAAGTGTTCAATTCCTTGAACCAAGAAATGCGAATGACCAACAGCGTAGCGGTGGCGGTAACTTTGGTGGCGGCTATGGCGGCGGTAATCAAGGTAGCTATGGTGGCAATCAAGGTGGTTTTGGCGGTAACCAGGGTGGAAACCAAGGTAACCAAGGCCAAGGCGGCTATTCTCCATTTGGACAGAGTCAGAACCCAAATCAAAACCAAGGACCTACAAGAGTAGACCAAGATCCATTTGCAAATGATGGACAACCTATTGATATTTCAGATGATGATCTTCCATTCTAACTTGTAAGTCAGTCATATAATAAAAACTTAAAAGGAGGGAAAATCAATGGCAGGCGGACGTAAAGGTGGACGTGCAAAGCGTCGTAAAGTGTGTTACTTCACAGCTAATGGAATTACACACATCGATTATAAAGAAGTAGATTTACTTAAAAAATTCGTTTCTGAGCGTGGTAAAATTTTACCTCGTCGTGTAACAGGTACAAGCGCAAAATACCAACGTAAATTAACAGTTGCTATTAAACGTGCTCGTCAAATGGCATTATTACCATATGTATCTGGTGAATAATAAAGTAAAGCGATGATCGCCTAATGCGGTCATCGCTTTTTTGTTATTTATTTGGTTAACTATTAGAGTCGCTTCTGTACTTCCTGTTTTAGTACGAAGAAACGTGGTGAAGAAAGAATTAATAAGGTCATGATAATGGAACAAAAGATGAATGCACCTAAAAAAGTAATGCCGTTAGCTGTCAGTGAAAACCATACTGCTTCAAAGCCTTTTAGTTGTTCAGCGAAGAAGACAAAACCTGATACGAAATGCCAAAAGTAGCGAGCAAGGCTTCCGATAAAAATGGCACTAATGATTAAAGCTAATGACTTACCTTTGTTACCAGTTCTTAAGCTTTCCTGAACGCCATTTTTAAATAAACCAGCAAATCCAATGAAAGAAAAAGCTAAGAAATAGTCGATGGCTCCTTGAACTGGATGGATAATCCAAGGATCAAAAATCACCTGTAGAAGTCCCCATAAAAAACCGGAAAGGAAACCAATTTTAAATCCCCATCTTAATGCGACAATAAATATAGGTATCATTGCGAATGATATAGAGATGGAAGGACCAATTTTTATTGATGGCACAAACATGTCTAATGCTAGCGCTAATACGGCAAAAATCGCCGCTTCAATCATGGCCTGTAACCTAGTATTTCTCATAAAAAAAACCCCCTTGAAGTGTGTAATGAACAAAACGCACCCCAAAGGAGAACAACTTTAATATAAAGTATAAGTTCTCAAAAATCTCCACATTCCTACGCTAGCATTAACTAACAGGTTCGAAGGGTCTGAACTCTTAATGTTCACTCTCAGCAAATTGCTCCCCTTGTGGTTACGTTTATTAATTAATTACTATCATAATAGAAAATAGGGAAAAGTAAAACAAAAAGTTTCGTCACAGTGGAGACTCAACTAAAGACTGACATGTCCCATCTCAAACGCAGAAGTCACCATATCCTATAGAAGTCCAAAAGTTGAAGACTTCCTTGTAAATCTTTAAAATAGAAAGTGGTTGTAAAACAGGCTCCTGTTTTTTGATGTGTTGCAATATAAATTGAGGTGAAAAGGTGAAAAATACAAAATTATTAACAGAAGGTGCCATGCTTTTAGCAGTATACAGTGTACTGTTACTTGTCAGTCTATATCTCCCACTACTTGGAACGGTACTTTCATTCCTTTTGCCCATTCCATTTATTCTGTTTACAGTGAAGTATAAAGTAAAGCAGTCTTTGTTGTTTTTATTCATCGCTTTTTTCCTATCAGGACTATTAGGTTCTGTAATGGGGATTATGCTTACGATCATGTTTGGAGTTACAGGGATTTTATTAGGTGAAATGATCAATAGGGGAAAAAGTGGAATTGAACTTTTCTTAGGTGCATGTTTGTCCTATTTGTTTTCGATTGTGCTACTGTTTGTCACGGTTAACCTCGTTCTACAAGTTAACGTCAATGAAGTATTAAAAGAAAGCACCGAAGAATCTTTTGCATTGACTGAGAGTATAATGAGGGCAACAGGGGGAGAAATGAATACCGAAGCCATTACACGGCTAAAGGAATCGGTTGAAATTATGCAATACATGATGCCAAGTATGTTTGTCTTCCTTGCGATGGTATTGGCTTTCATAACCGTTGTGGCTATTAAGCCTATACTAGTAAGGCTTCAGGTGAAAATGGATCCGTTCCCGCCATTTCGTGAGATTAATTTTCCAAAGAGTATCTTATGGTATTATTTATTGATTTTACTTTTGAGCTTTGTTGAGATGGAAAAGGGTACATTTGGATATACAGCCTTTTTAAATTTCTTTTTTATTTTGCAGTTGTTAATGGTCATTCAAGGTTTGTCATTTATTTATTATTACTGTCATCAAAAAAGAATACCAAAGGCTGTACCGATTGTTCTAACGGTCTTAACACCATTTCTCCTTTATATTATTCGAATCTTAGGTATAATTGACTTAGGATTCCAACTGCGAAATCGAATTAGTAAAAAGAAGTAAAACAAAGCTTTAGGAGCTGAAAATTACATGCCAGACTTTTACAAAAGAAAGTTGTTTCGCTATCCCTTATATGCATTACTTGTTATCACAAGTATTTTTAGTGCAATTCTCGTTTATTTTCAGTGGATGATTGGGTTAGCAAGTTTTCTGCTCCTTGGATTAATTACGTACTATTTGTACAAAGCAAACTCACTTCTTAAAAAAGAAATGGAGCATTATATCTCAACGCTATCCTATCGCTTAAAGAAGGTTGGCGAAGAAGCGTTAATGGAAATGCCGATTGGGATTTTGCTATATAATGATGAGTTTCAAGTTGAATGGGCAAATGCTTACTTATCAAATTGCCTTGACGCTGATACGTTAGTGGGGAGATCTCTATATGATGTTGAGGAATTAATTGTTCCTTTAATTCAGCAAGAGGTCGAAAGTGAGACAATTACGTTAAATGAGCAGAAATTCAAGGTAATTATTAAGCGGGAAGAAAGATTACTTTATTTCTTTGATGTCACTGAACAAATGGAAATTGTGCAATTGTATGAAGCAGAGCGTACAGTGCTAGGGATTATCTTTTTAGACAACTATGATGAAGTTACTCAAGGAATGGATGACCAGCGGAAGAGTTCATTAAATAGTCAGGTTACATCTATCCTCAATGAATGGGCGAATGAACATGGTGTGTTTTTAAAGCGAACCTCATCTGAACGTTTCATTGCAGTGTTAAACGAAGAAATATTATCCAATCTTGAAAAAACAAAGTTTACGATTCTTGATGATGTTAGGGAAACGACAGCAAGGGATAGTGTAGCACTAACCTTAAGTATTGGGATTGGAATTGGAGTCCCAACCCTACCAGAGCTAGGAGTTTCAGCTCAATCGAGCTTGGACCTTGCACTGGGACGTGGTGGAGACCAAGTTGCGATTAAGCTTCCAAATGGTAAGGTTAAGTTCTATGGGGGCAAAACAAACCCAATGGAAAAACGCACTAGAGTCCGCGCACGCGTTATTTCACATGCCCTAAAGGAAATTGTCTCAGATAGCGATAAAGTCATCATTATGGGCCATAAATACCCTGATATGGATGCCGTAGGTGCTTCTATTGGGTTATTAAAAGTAGCACAAATGAATCACAAAGAAGGATATATCGTATTAAATCCGAATGAAATTGATTCAGGTGTTGGGCGATTACTTGAAGAAGTAAAGGAAAATACGGAGCTATGGTCATATTTTATTACACCAGAGCAGGCTCTTGAAATCGCTTCAAACGACACACTACTTGTTGTAGTAGATACCCATAAGCCATCACTTGTGATTGAGGAAAAGCTTGTATCAAAAATCGATAAAGTGGTAGTTATTGACCATCATCGCCGTGGAGAGGAGTTTATTCAATCTCCATTACTCGTTTATATGGAACCATATGCATCTTCAACAGCTGAGTTGGTGACTGAACTTCTTGAATATCAACCTAAGAAGAAAAAAATAAATATGCTTGAGGCGACAGCTTTACTAGCTGGAATCATAGTTGATACAAAGAGTTTTACGCTTCGTACTGGTTCAAGAACATTTGATGCGGCGTCATATCTACGTGCACAAGGGGCCGACACCATTCTTGTGCAGAAATTCCTGAAGGAAAATATGGAGCATTTTAAAAAGCGATCAAGGTTAATTGAATCAGCATTTATTTATAAAAATGGAATTGCGATCGCAAAAGGAAAACAAAATGAGACCTATGACCAGGTGATGATTGCGCAAGCTGCCGATACATTACTTACAATGAATGATGTCGTTGCCTCATTCGTAATCTCTGTCCGACATGACTCAAGAGTGGGAATCAGTGCACGTTCATTGGGTGATGTTAATGTTCAGCTAATTATGGAAGGTTTAGGTGGTGGCGGTCATCTTACAAATGCGGCAACACAGATAGAGGACATAACAATAGAAGAAGCAGAAGAACAGCTACTTTTAGTAATAGATGAGTATTTAGAGGGAGGAACCAAGAAATGAAGGTTATTTTCTTAAAGGATGTAAAAGGTAAAGGGAAAAAAGGGGAAGTGAAAAACGTATCTGATGGATATGCTCACAATTTCTTATTCAAGCAAAATCTTGCAATTGAAGCAACACCAGCAAATATGAAATCGTTAGAAGCGAAGAAAAATAAAGAATCAAAAGAAGCGGCTGAGGAACTTGCTCAGTCAAAACAGCTAAAGGAAAAGATTGAAGCATTGACCGTTGAACTGCAAGCAAAAGCGGGTGATGGTGGTCGTTTATTTGGTTCTGTAACAAGTAAGCAAATTGCAGATGAGCTCGCGAAAAAGCACGGCATTAAAATTGATAAGCGTAAATTTGATCTTCCTGATGGAATAAGAGCATTAGGTTATACGAATGTTTCTGTAAAATTACATCAAGAAGTAACAGCAACTGTTAAGGTACATGTCAAAGAACAGTAATTTCCATTGAAACTGAATAGGGAAAACAGATAGAATGAAGAATGTGGTTTTGTTTAATACAAGATCACATTTTTTATTTACATGATTATTAATAAAGCTTTTACCATTGGAATTAAATAAAAGAGAAGTATAATAGATAGATAGACATAAAAAAAGTATGTAAAGGGAGTGGAGAATAGTTGAGTGACATTTTTGCTGATCGTATTCCTCCGCAAAATATAGAGGCTGAGCAAGCTGTTTTGGGTGCCATTTTTTTAGAACCAAGCTCATTAACGCTTGCTTCAGAAGTATTGATTCCAGAGGACTTTTATCGGACAGCTCACCAGAAGATTTTTGACGCGATGCTTAATCTCTCAGATAAAGGTGAACCAGTTGACCTAGTAACGGTTACTTCCGAGTTAGCGGATGCGAAAATTTTAGATGAAATAGGTGGCGTTTCGTACTTAAGTGAATTGGCGAGTTCCGTCCCAACCGCTGGGAATATTGAATACTACGCGAAGATTATTGAAGAAAAATCAATACTACGCCGCTTGATTCGCACAGCAACAACGATTGCTACGGATGGTTATTCACGAGAAGACGAGGTCGATGCACTTTTAGGTGAGGCCGAAAAAAATATTATGGAAGTCGCGAACCGTAAAAATGCGGGTGCTTTCCAAAATATTAAGGATGTTCTCGTTCAGACCTATGATAATATTGAAACCCTTCATAATCGTGTAGGAGATATTACAGGAATACCTACCGGATTTACAGAGCTTGACAAGATGACTGCCGGATTCCAGCGAAATGATTTAATTATCGTAGCAGCCCGTCCATCTGTTGGTAAAACAGCATTTGCTCTTAATATTGCGCAAAACGTAGCAACTAAGACAGATGAGAATGTCGCTATCTTTAGTCTAGAGATGGGTGCTGAGCAGTTAGTAATGAGGATGCTTTGTGCGGAGGGAAACATTAATGCACAAAATCTACGTACAGGTTCCTTAACACCTGAAGATTGGAGTAAGCTAACAATGGCAATGGGTAGCTTATCCAACTCCGGAATTTATATTGATGATACCCCTGGTATTCGTGTGAATGATATTCGTTCAAAATGCCGTAGACTTAAGCAGGAAAGTGGATTAGGAATGATCCTTATCGATTACCTTCAGTTGATCCAAGGTAATGGAAGAAGCGGCGAAAACCGCCAACAAGAGGTATCTGAAATCTCGCGTTCTTTAAAAGCATTAGCCCGTGAATTAAAGGTTCCTGTTATTGCCTTATCACAGTTATCCCGTGGGGTAGAGCAAAGACAAGACAAGCGTCCAATGATGTCTGATATTCGTGAATCAGGGAGTATTGAGCAGGATGCCGATATTGTTGCGTTCTTATACCGTGATGATTACTATGATAAAGAGTCAGAGAACAAGAATATTATTGAGATTATTATTGCTAAACAACGTAACGGTCCGGTTGGAACTGTTTCGTTGGCATTCGTTAAAGAATATAATAAATTCGTCAATCTGGAACGAAGGTTTGATGATGCCAATATGCCACCAGGTGCGTAAGAAGAATGTTAAAGCGTACCTGAATACAGGAAAAAGACGTATCAAAGTGTGATGATACGTCTTTTTTTGTTTTTCTTACATATTATTGGAGATTAAATCAAATAATAAAGACGAATGTTTATTTTTTATCATAATATAATGTTCGTATTTTGTTGTAATAGAGTAAGAAAACTGTTAAAATATTGACTGGAAATGAACAATATCTTTATATTAACCCTGGGGGTGCATAGTAATGTCAGCAGTCGTAGTTGTAGGAACACAGTGGGGAGATGAAGGAAAGGGTAAAATTACCGACTTTCTTTCTGAAAAGGCTGAAGTAGTAGCAAGATATCAGGGTGGAAACAATGCGGGACATACAATCGTATTTAATGGAGAAACGTACAAACTTCATTTGATTCCATCAGGCATTTTTTATCCAGAGAAAATCTGTGTCATCGGCAATGGTATGGTAGTAGACCCAAAGGCATTAGTCAAAGAACTAGCCTATTTGCATGACAAGGGTGTTCATACAGATAATTTACGTATAAGCAATCGTGCCCATGTGATTCTTCCTTATCATATTAAGTTGGATGAATTAGAAGAAGAATACAAAGGGATAAACAAAATAGGGACTACAAAAAAGGGAATTGGGCCTGCCTATATGGATAAGGCTTCTAGAGTGGGAATTCGTATTGCAGACTTACTTGACCGAGAGGTATTTGAAGAAAAACTTTCTCATAACCTTACTGAGAAGAATCGTCTATTCGAAAAGGTTTATGAAACACAAGGGTTTTCGCTAGAGGATATCGTAGATGAGTATTATGAATATGGACAGCAAATCATTAAATATGTATGTGATACATCCGTTGTGTTAAATGATGCGCTAGATGATGGACGTCGTGTTCTATTTGAAGGTGCCCAAGGTGTTATGTTAGATATTGATCAGGGAACGTATCCATTTGTTACATCCTCAAATCCAGTAGCAGGTGGGGTTACAATTGGTTCTGGAGTTGGTCCTACTAAAATAAATCGTGTAGTAGGGGTTTCAAAAGCCTATACAACACGTGTAGGAGATGGACCTTTTCCAACGGAGTTAAACGATGAGATTGGTCATCAAATTCGAGAGGTTGGTCGCGAGTATGGAACGACTACTGGACGTCCTCGAAGAGTAGGCTGGTTTGATAGTGTAGTCGTACGTCATGCAAGACGGGTAAGCGGAGTTACGGATTTATCTCTTAATTCCATTGATGTTCTAACAGGAATTGAAACGGTAAAAATTTGCGTGGCCTATCGATACAAAGGAGAACTAATTGAGGAATACCCAGCTAGTTTAAAAATTCTCGCAGATTGTGAGCCAGTCTATGAAGAGTTTCCGGGCTGGTCTGAGGATATTACAGGGGTGAAAAAGTTAGAAGAACTACCAGAAAATGCTCGAAACTATGTTGAGCGTATATCCCAGTTAACTGGGATCCCATTATCTGTATTCTCAGTTGGACCGGATCGAACACAAACAAACGTAGTGCGAAATATATATAGCTAATAAAATGAAAAACATAGTTGGAAACAGCTATGTTTTTTTCATGCCAAATTTGTCGAAAATTAACCCCACTCCACTGAAAGCCTAAGTAAACTCTAATACCCTTACTTATGACAATCTCACTATGTAATATTTTGCTAAGGTGTCTTTTGTCGTGCAAAAACGACATAAATCTTAAGAAAATATACGATTTAATGAGAAGAAAGGCTCATTTCAATGTCAAAATCCTACATATTTTGTGTAAAAATTTGTCAGTAATACTACAATTATATTACATATTGGAAACTATTATACTTTTTTTCAAATTCTATGGTAAATTAATAAAGTGTAAATTTGAGAGAATTGTCGAACGATATAATACGTCTTGGCGTATTTTGTAAGACGACGCTTTTCAACTCACAAGGTGAGATGAACGAAAATTTCGGACAAGCAACCTTTGTTCAGGGAGGAAAGACCGTGTCAAACCAAAATAATACAAATAAAACACCAAGAAAATATATGACTTTATTTAAACGAGTTGCAATAACATCAGTTGCGCTTTCAACATTAATGTTTGGAACAGTATCAGCTGATACAAAAATCCAAACAGTGTATCATGTATACATAGATGGCAATAGAGTTGGAACAGTTGATTCTAAGAATGTAGTAGAAAAGGTAGTCGATCAAAAAGTAGATTCCTTACAAGATCAATATAAAGAGCTTTCTTTAGTTGCTGATAATGTTTCAATTATTGAAGAACAGGCTTTTCATCCTACTTTCAATAATGAAAATACTGTAAAGGTGCTAGAATCTGAGATTGAAATTGCTGCACAAGCTAAGGCAATTACGATTGATGGAGAACCAGTTGCCTATCTAAAAGATGAAGAAGAAGCGAATGAGGCTCTTAAACAATTAAAATTACAATATGTAAAAGAAGAGCAATTGCAAGAGCTTGAAGCGAGAGAAAACGCAGAACAACCTTTGCCTACATTGGCTGAAGGACAATCTCGTTTATTAGACGTTTCGTTTGAGGAAAAGGTTTCAATTTCCGATGGAAAAATTTCACCAGAGCAAATCCATAATCCTGCTGATACCGTTACATTGCTTCAAAAGGGTACATTAGAAGAGAAAAAGTACCAAGTTAAAGAAGGAGATGTACTAGGTTCTATCGCGGTAGATCATGATTTAGCAACAGCTGAATTATTAGCGTTAAACCCGGGAATTACAGAGGATACACTCATAAAAGTTGGACAAGAATTAAACGTAACAGCGTATAAGCCATTTTTAACAGTTGTGGTAAAGATGGAGCAAAATATAAAAGAAACGATCAATTTTGAAACAAAGGTTAATGAAAACTCAAATATGTATAAAGGGGACAGAAAGGTCACTCAAGAAGGTAAAGAGGGTGAAAAAGCTGTTCACTATGAATATAAAATGGTTAATGGCGTGAATGTTGAAACAAAGAAACTTAATGAAACAATCGTCAAAGAGCCTGTAACAGAGATTATTGAAAAAGGGACGAAGGTTGTTCCGTCAAGAGGATCAGGTCAGCTAGCATGGCCAGCAGTTGGCGGTTATATCTCAAGTCACGTTGGATATAGATGGGGACAACTCCATAAAGGTATTGATATTGCAAGACCAAGTAATTATGCGATTAAAGCAGCTGACAATGGGACAGTTGTAGAGGCTGGATATTCTGGTGGCTTTGGTAATAAAATTGTGATTAACCATAACAATGGAATGAAAACCATTTATGCTCATATGTCATCCCTTAATGTTCGTGTTGGACAAACTGTAACGAAGGGCCAACAAATTGGTGTAATGGGTTCAACTGGTAACTCAACAGGAACTCACTTGCATTTCGAATTATATATTAATGGAGCTTTGAAAAACCCATTAGATTACTTATAATAATTTCCAATATACGCCTTCAGCATGATGCTGAAGGCTTTTTTCATAAGTATAAAGAACGATAAAATGATAGTAGAGATTGGACGGACGACCTATATCACTGGTTTTTTTTACACTTCTGATGATATACCTCCCTTTTTCTGCTAAAGTTAGAAGTAAAGGAACAAAATAAAAGGAACAATTCGAACTATATAATATGAAAACTGTATTACGTGGTAAAGGTTTTAATTTCATTGTGAAGGAGAAAAAGTGAATGGAAAAAGTAATTCTTGTAGTTGATGATGAGAAACCAATTGCGGATATATTACAATTTAATCTTGAAAAGGAAGGTTATAAAGTCGTTTGTGCCTATGATGGTAATGAGGCTTTAGAAAAAGTTGAGGAAGTAAGTCCTGACCTCATTCTACTTGATATCATGCTTCCACATAAAGATGGCATGGAGGTTTGTCGAGAGGTACGAAAAAAGTATGATATGCCGATTGTTATGCTAACAGCAAAAGACTCTGAAATTGATAAAGTATTAGGGCTTGAGCTAGGAGCTGACGACTATGTTACAAAGCCTTTTAGTACGAGAGAACTGCTCGCAAGGGTAAAGGCAAACCTTCGAAGACACCAGCAAATTTCTGAGGCAGTTAGCCAGGAAACAACAAATGAGATTGCTGTGGGTTCCCTTGTAATCCATCCAGATGCCTATGTGGTGAGTAAACGAGGAGAGACAATAGAATTAACACATCGTGAATTTGAACTTTTACACTATTTAGCCAAGCACCTAGGTCAAGTAATGACACGAGAGCATTTATTACAAACGGTATGGGGATATGATTATTTTGGGGATGTACGTACAGTTGATGTAACCGTACGCCGCTTACGTGAAAAAATTGAAGATAGTCCGAGTCATCCAACTTGGATTGTCACAAGACGCGGAGTGGGCTACTATTTACGAAACCCTGATCAGGAGTAAATCCAAAAATGAAAAGACTAGGTTTTTTTCAATCCATTCATTTTAAATTTGCACTCATCTATTTGCTTTTAATTTTAATTGCGATGCAAATTATTGGTGTTTATTTTATAGGCAAATTGGAGTTGCGGTTGGTAGAAAATTTTAAAGTGTCCTTAAATGAGCGGGTCAATATACTTGCCTTTAGTATTGAGCAGGAAATGAATAAAGAGAGGGAAGATCCTTCTACATTAGAAAAAGATATCCGAAATATTTTGCAGGACTATGAGTCTGAAGATATCCAGGAGATTCGGGTTATCGATAATAAAAGTCGTGTAGTTGGAAGCTCAAACCCGTACAGTCAAGGAATTGTTGGACGGAAAACGAATGAGGATTTAGTGAAACGTACCTTGTTACTTGGGGATAATCCTGATGATGTAAAACTAGCTAGAAATACGTTTGATCGCATGTATGTCTCCTCAACACCAATTCGTTCAAATGGGGATATAATTGGAGCAATTTTACTAACTGCAAGGATGGAAAATGTGTATGATGATATTAAGGAAATCAATGATATCTTTGTGACAGGGACGGGAATTGCGATGGCGATTACGGCAGTCCTTGGAATCTTTGTCGCTCAAACGATTACAAGACCAATTTCAGCAATGAGAAAGCATGTTTTAGAATTAGGAAGAGGTAATTTTTCAAAGAAGGTAAAAGTATTCGGCCATGACGAGATTGGTCAACTTGCTATGACCTTCAATAATTTATCAAAAAAAATACAAGATGCACAAGCGACAACAGAGGGGGAACGCCGCAAGCTCTCTTCTGTACTTGCACATATGACAGATGGGGTAATTGCAACCGATAAAAAGGGACGGATTATCTTAATCAATACGCCTGCAATCGACATGCTAGATGTTTCACGTGAAACAGTCCTTGAACAGTCAATTGTTTCGATCTTAGGATTAGATGAACAATATACATTTGAGCAGCTTGTTCACGATATTGATACCGAAATTCTTGATTTTAGTACACATAAAAAGCAATACATTATAAAGGTTAGTTTCTCAGTTATTAAAAAGGAATCAGGCATCATCAATGGTTTAATTGCTGTCCTATATGATGTAACTGAGCAAGAAAAGATTGAAAGTGAGAGACGAGAGTTTGTAGCGAATGTCTCACATGAACTACGAACACCATTAACGACAATGCGGAGCTATCTTGAAGCACTGGCAGATGGTGCTTGGCAGGATGAAAAGATTGCGCCTCAATTTTTACATGTAACGCAAACTGAAACAGAACGGATGATTAGGTTGGTCAATGACTTGCTGAAGTTATCAAAACTAGATAGTAAGGATTACCGTTTATCCAAGGATTTAATTGATTTTACAAAGTACTTCCACCGAATCATTGACCGTTTTGAAATGACAAGGAAGCAGCATATCTCCTTTATTCGAAACTTACCTGAGAAGCCAATATATCTGGAAATCGATCAAGATAAGATGACACAGGTTCTCGATAATATTATTTCAAATGCTTTGAAATATTCCCCTGAGGGAGGAACGGTTACCTTCCAAGTGGCTGAATCAAACGGTGAAATCATCGTAAGGGTAGGTGACCAGGGTGTTGGAATACCGAAGGATAACATCAATCGAATTTTTGAGCGATTTTACCGAGTGGATAAAGCACGTACCCGTAAATTAGGAGGAACAGGGTTAGGGCTTGCTATTGCCAAAGAGATGGTCGTTGCTCATGGAGGTAGGATTTGGGCTGAAAGTGAAGAAGGGGTTGGTACAACTATTTTCTTTACCCTACCAATCAATGTGAATCAAGATGGTTTAGAGGATGATTGGGATGAAGTATGAATCAATAAAAACAACAATTTTAATTCTCTTAGTGCTTTCAAGCATTGTTCTTACATGGTCTTTGTGGACGTATCAGCCCCAATACGATCACTTAGGAGAAAATGATGACTTAGTAGCGGAAGTAACGACAAATATTACGAAAGGCGCCTCCGAAATTATAAAACCTACTAAAATTTTATATCATATTGATGGTCAGCATTTTGGGACCTATAACGAGACAGAATTGAACCGAGTCATGAAAAGGCTTAGGTCTTGGGAGATTCATGAGGTCCATAACATCACACATACTGTTCAGGATCAAGGTTTAGCAGACTTCTTAAATCAAAATGGACGAGTTGAAATATACTTTCCTGATCCTTTTCCTCTGGAGCTTTATAAATCGTTTATCAAAATTAATGATAAGGACCATTCCTTCATCTCGTTTGACAGATTTGTAATTGAAGTCAATTCAGAAGACAATGGCGAAGGGACTGTGTACTTTGTGTCCACTGGTGACAACTTAGTGTATGAGGGACGAGTGAGTAGTAGACTCACAAGGGAATTTCGAAAAGACTTCTTTACAACGGCGGCGACGAGATATCCCGAGCAAATTGAATATAAACTATCAGATACGAATTCTGTCTACTTACCGAAGGACACAACGCTTGTAGAACGTGTTGACTATTATATTGATGCGATTGAAATTGATACCTTTAAAGATCGCTTATTCACAAATTCAAGTCTTGTTAAGCGGGATGTACTTACTACAGGTGAAGTTCATACCGATGGAACAAGGTTACTAAGAGTCTATAATAATCAAAAATATATTGAGTTCAATAATCCAACAAGAATTAGTGGGGAACCAGCACAGACAACAGATTTAATTCAAACAAGCATTGATTTTGTTAATGAACATGTTGGTTGGACAGATAATTATCGCTTTTTTAGCTGGAGTAAAGAGAGTCAAACGACCGTTTTTAAACTCTATGTAAAAAATATTCCTGTTTTTAGTAGTCGAAAGGGACTAACAGATATTATCCAAGAATGGGATAACAATGATATTGCGAGATATTTTCATCCATCCATAAACTTACGAATCGATTTGGACTCAATTGATATAAGACTACAAAAGGGTGAAAAGGTGATGGAGGAAATCACAAGTAAGCCGAATTTTAATCCTGAATTGCTCGAGTCTGTAACAGTTGCTTATGACCTTGTAGAGAATGAAGATAATTCCCAGTTTGTTTCACTTCAACCGGTTTGGACTTACAGGTATAATGGAAGTTGGAACAAGGTTGAGATAAAGAATGAGGATTTAGGAGGACATAAAGATGGATTGGAGTAAAACCAAGTCTTTATTTATCATTACCTTCTTGATTCTCAACATCTTTTTAGGATATCAGCTTATTCAAAAAAGGGATAGCAGTCAACTCGATTTGTTAAAAGAATTAAGTATTGATGAGAAACTAGCGGAAGAGGACATCACGTATGAGGTTTTGCCAAAGGAACCCGAAGAATTAAGTTATATTAGTGGGAAGGTCAAAGTTTTTACTGAAGAGGATGTTAAAACTCTTAAAAATCAAACCGTAGACATTGATACTGCTGGCATACTAAAGGGTACGTTTACTGATCCTATTAAGCTCTCTTTAACAGATCAAATGAAAATCGGACAATTTGCGAAGGACCATATCCTATCGGGTGACAAATATACCGTTTGGGATGTGGATGAAGAAGCTGGAACGATTGTTTTAATTCAACAATATAAAAATTACAAGGTCTTTGGACAATCAGCGAATATAAGTGGTGTCATCTATTTGTATCTGAATAAGGACCATGAGGTAACGTCCTATGAGCAAACATTAATTCCTGAATTTGAAGAGCATGAGCTGGAGGAGTTAATTAAGCCAATGGAAACTCTAGAAAACCTTTTTAATAATTTCCATCTAAAATCAGGTAGCCATGTATCTAAGGTGGAAATTGGGTATTACCCACTTGTCCCATATTCAGAATCGCAGCTATTGGCTCCGGCTTGGCATGTTATTATAGACGATGAAACACATATATATGTCAATGCCATCGAAGGACAAATTTTAAATAAGACGGAGTGAACGACTATGGGGTTGCATTTTAGTGTGCTTGCAAGCGGGAGTACAGGAAATGCGTTCTATGTTGGAACAGACAAGCATTCCTTGCTTGTAGATGCCGGGTTAAGTGGTAAACAACTAGAACTGTTATTTAAAGAAATCAACAAAGAAATTAAGCATCTTTCCGGGATTCTTGTGACACATGAGCATAGTGACCATATTAAGGGGCTTGGTGTACTGGCGAGAAAGTACAAGCTTCCCATCTATGCGAATGAAAAAACATGGAATGCGATGGAGCGTAATATAGGCGAAATTCCGACAGAACAGAAGTTTATTTTTCAAATGGGGGCAGTAAAGACATTTGGAAATATAGATGTTGAATCATTCGGTGTTTCACATGATGCGGCTGAACCAATGTTTTATGTGTTCCACAACGAAGGGAAAAAGGTTGTTTTAATTACGGATACAGGCTATGTCAGTGATCGGATGAAGGGCACCATAGAAAATGCGGATGCGTATGTATTTGAAAGCAACCATGATGTGTCTATGCTTCAAATGGGACATTATCCGTGGAGTATAAAACGGCGTATTTTAAGTGATGTTGGACATGTTTCGAATGAGGATGCAGCGTTAGCAATGTCAGATGTAATTGGTGACAACACGAAACGAATCTACTTAGCGCACCTAAGTAAAGATAATAATTTAAAGGATTTAGCACGTATGTCGGTTAAGCAGACTTTAGAAAGTAAGGGGTATGTTGTCGGCGAACAATTCGATTTGTATGATACAGATCCTAAGCTACCTACGAAACTAGCCTATGTATAAGAAAAAGCTCATTTGACTTTAATCAGATGGGCTTTTTTGTTTGCAAAAACACTTGCCGCACCCATAATTTTCTAGTAACTTGAAGTTAGAATGAAAGTAGGGATGCTATGAAAACCTTTATGTTGCGAACGGCAGGTTTAATGGTTCTTTGGGTGTTGTTTTTCATTTTTGAAAAGCCGGTACCAACCGCGTATTCAATTATGATTTGTGCTGTTGGCATGACCTTATATTTTTTCTTAAAAATCACACCAAGGCCGATCTATCTATATGTTGCGATAACCATACTTTTACTGACGCAAGGAGTTATTGAATCAGGCAATCCATTTACACTATTATTACTAATGTACGTTGTTTTATTAGCTGCAATCCACCTAGGAAGTCAACTATTTAAAGGACTTGTTGCTTTTACGGCAGCCTGTTTAGTGGTCTTCTTTATGTGGATGAAAAGTGATTTATCCGTTTATGTCTATTTTCTCTTATTCTACCTCCTTGCCCTTCAGGTGAATGAACTTTGGACGAAGCGAGAGGAGCAACGCAACCTCTATGACGAATTGCTTGGGGAATATCGAAAGTTAAAGAGAGTTGCCCTAGTGGCAGAGGAGGAAGCGCGATATCAAGAGAGGACTATGATTGCAAGAGACATTCATGATTCCGTTGGGCATAAGTTGACAGCACTGTTAATGCAGTTGGAGATCCTTTCAATTAAACAAGGTCCAGAACATTATCATGATTTAAAGGAATTGGCTAAAGAGAGCTTAGAAGAGACACGCTTTGCAGTCCGAACTTTAAAGGACCGAGAGCATGAAGGAATTGCAACCATCTTACAGCTAATCAAAAAACTTGAGGCTGAAAGCCATATTATGGTTCAACTGACGACAAAACAAGGTATTTTGTCCGAACAGCTCACAAATGAACAGAGTGTGGTTCTATATAGAGTAATCCAGGAAGGACTTACAAATGCAATGCGCCATGCCCACTCACGTGAAGTGCAGGTGCTACTTGGAAAAACAGCAGACGGAAATATTGAACTTATTATGAAAAATCGAATCTATAAGAATGAACCGTTCAAGGAGGGTTTCGGCCTTTCAAATATGCGAAAGCGAGTTGAGGAATTGGGGGGAATGCTAACGGTCTATCAAACGGATGAGGAGTTTGTCATTAAAGGAATACTACCGTTAGCAAAAACGTAAGGGAGGGAAACGGACATGTGGAATGTGTTAATTGTAGAAGACCAGTCGATCGTTAGGCAAGGCTTGAAACTCATGCTGGAGCAAGACGAGAAAATCCGTGTTGTGGCTGAGGCCGAAAATGGGGAAGAAGCAATTAAGAAAATGGAGGCACATGTTATTGATGTGGTGTTAATGGACATCCGAATGCCAGTTATGAATGGACTTGAGGCAACTAGAAAGATCAAGGAAGGTTGGCCTAATGCAAAGATTTTAATCCTCACAACCTTTAATGATGATGAATATGCAATCCAGGCATTAAAATACGGGGCAAATGCTTTTTTACTGAAAACATCAGACCAGAATACACTAATCCATGCGGTTTATAGTTGTTTTCAAGGGGGTCTAACGATTCATGAAGAGGTTGCAGCCAAAGTTATGCCGCGGTTATTACACAAGGTTGAGAAGAAACTTGAATTGCCTTTATCTACACGAGAATTAGATATCACAAGATTAGTAGGTGAAGGAAAAACAAATAAGGAAATTGCGGATGAATTATTCCTATCTGTCGGTACAGTAAAAAACCACATCACGCAAGTCTTACATAAATTAGGGCTTCGTGATCGTACTCAGTTAGCAATTTTTGCAGTGAAAAATGATATTACATAACATACAAGGGTTGTCCAAACATCAGTGGATGGCCCTTTTTTGATGGGGAAATGACTCAGGTCATGTTTTTTACATAAACAAGTGACGCTAGATAGTGCTGTAAGAGGGCTTGAAAGTCTATGATAAAACTATAAAGGAGGCGACGGTTATGTTAGAAGTAATTGATTTATCAAAGAAATATAAACAAAAGTACGCTGCACAGGGAATTAATATGTTCTTGGAAAAAGGAGAGATTGTGGGTCTGCTTGGTCCAAATGGAGCGGGAAAATCAACGACCATCTCTATGCTTTCATCTTTGGTTGTTCCAACATCTGGTGATGTGCGGCTATTAAATGAAAGTACGATTAAAAATCCACAGAATATCCGTAAGATTTTAGGAGTGGTTCCTCAAGAGATTGCATTGTACACGGATTTATCAGCTGAAGAGAATTTACGATTTTTTGGAGAGATTTATAGGTTAAAAGGTGCTGAATTAAAAAAGCGGATTGAAGAAGTTTTAGAGCAAATCGGTTTAACTGACAGAAGAAAGGATTTAGTTAAAACATTTTCCGGTGGTATGAAAAGAAGGTTAAATATTGGCGTGGCTTTACTTCATAATCCGGAAATTATTATTATGGATGAGCCAACGGTAGGGATTGACCCACAATCTCGAAATTATATTTTAGAAACGGTAAAACGTCTCAATAAGGAACGTGGAATGACCGTATTATATACAAGTCATTACATGGAAGAGGTCGAGTTCCTATGTGACCGTATTTATATTATGGATAAAGGTCATATTATCGCGTCAGGTACAAAGGAAGAGTTAAAAAATATTCTTTCCTCTGAAAATACAATTTCGATTCAGGTTGAGCGGGTAAAAGAAGAATTTATGCAATTACTTGAAGCTGATTCAGCCGTACGTCAAGTAAAGGTTCAGGACCGTGTTGTAACAGTTATTGTTCCAAAGGAGTACAATTTGTTTCAAAAAATCTCCCAGATAGCTGAGGAAACAATTACAACGTTGATATCAGTTGAAGTAAAAGCGCCGACACTTGAAGACGTATTTCTTCATCTGACAGGTAGAGCGTTAAGAGATTAGGAGGTGAGAGAATGATTATTCCATTTATAAAAAAGGACTTACTGGTGTTGCTACGGAACCCCCAGGAGTTACTTGTTTTAGTTCTAATGCCGCTTGTCCTTATTGCGATCCTAGGCTTTGCCTTAGGTGGGGTCATGGGGGGAGACGCTGAACCGATTTCGGCTAGAGTGGCTTTTATTAATCATAGCAACGAACAAGGGGATGTTGAAGCGTTTATCCAAAAGGTCAAAGCGAAGGAATTGCCAGAGGAAGCAGAAACAGCATTAATCCAAAGCGCAAATCAACTTCGTCCAATTCAGACGTTAGTAGATGATATGTTTGGTAGTAAGGAACTAAAAGAAATTGTGGAACTTGAGGTAGTTAAGCAGGAAAAATTGAATGAAATAAAAAATGACGATCGTTACGCTGCTGTTATTGAGATACCAGAACATTACACATATGATATTTTATCGTCTGCCTTACTAGATGAACCTTCAACTGCCACGATTACCCTTTATAAAAATGAAGGAAAACAGATTTCTCCAAAAATAGTGGAGGATATCCTTATGAATTTCCAAAAACAGCTTACTTCCATGACTGTAATAGGGAAAGCTGGAATTCAGTTAGAAGATATGAATAGTGTGAAACTTGGAAAGACAGAGACTGTTACCGAGCGCGAACCGATTAATTCATTGCAATATTATTCCGTCGGTATGAGCGTTATGTTTATTATGTTTATTGCTTCTCATATTGGCTCATCTGCCTATCGTGAAAAGCAGTTACAGGTGTTCAATCGAATTATTTTATCGAATACGTCAAGATGGTCGTATCTGGGTGGTATCTTTTTCTCTGTAATCCTGATTGCGATTATACAGCAAGCAGTTTTATACGGAGTTACTTCTCTCATATTTGATGTCGTTTGGAAAGATCTTTTCGGGTTTCTCTTAGTGAACCTATCACTATCCTTTGCCATAGGTGGAGTTGGAGCATTGTTGACCGCATTAAACTTCCGAATCGACTCAGAAGGTGTGTCAAACTTTTTTGGGAATGTGATGGTTTCGATTTTCGCCTTTTTAGGAGGAAGTTTTACTCCGATTGCTGAAACTTCATCTGTCATCGGTATGTTGGGTAATTTTACGCCAAATGGTGCAGGAATGACCGCATTATTACAATTGCTTCAAGGTGTGGAGCTTTCCGCTATTGCACATCATATTTTTTATTTAGTGGGCTTTGGTTTGGTGATGTTGACCGCAGCTGTTTTTAGCTTCCCGAAAAGAGGTGATGCCATATGATAAGTATTTTACAGGCAAAATTTAAATTATTTCTAAGAAAGCCAATGCTTATGATTGGCATGACCATAATGAGTATTGTGTTTGCCTTGTTATTAGGTGCCGCAAATTATACAAATATTATAGTACCCATTTATACAGATATTGAAAATATTGAAGAAACGGTACTTTGGAAAGAACTAAATAAGACGCAAGCCTTTGAATTTAAACTAGTGACAGAAGATGAGGCAAAGAAAATGGTTAGTGAAGGTGATGCAGAGGCTGCTGTGCAGCTAGAAAAGGAATCTTATACAATTGTCATAGTTGCAGAGACGTCTAACCTTCATATAATAGAAAGCTATCTTCAGACCTTTTATGGAGATCTTTTAATGGAAGAGAAGATTAAAGAGGCAACAGCCACAAGTAGCCTTATCGACTCAGATGCCATTATTAAAGAATATAATGAAAAGAAAGAGAACCCGTTATTCAAAATTCACGCTGCTTCTTTTCGTAGCGACGATGCTGTGATTATTGATAACCAACTTCAGACGATTTTTGGATTCACCTTGTTTTTTGTCATTTACACCATCTCTTATAATGTTCACAACATATTACAAGAGAGAACATGGGGAGTTTGGGACCGCATGATTTTATCCCCTTTAAAAAAATGGGAGATGTACGCAGGCAATTTAATTTATAGTTTCCTAATGGGGTATTTTCAGGTTGCACTCATCTTCATAGTGTTCCGTTATGCCGTCGGGGTAGACTTTTATGGGGGATTTGGAAAAACGTTAATTGTGTTAATCCCATACGTGTTCTCAATTGTCGCGCTTTCGTTGTTTTTAGTCAGCGTTGTTAAAAGTACTCAACAATTCAATGCGATTATTTCACTTATATCGGTCTGCTTGTCGATGCTCGGTGGTGCCTATTGGCCATTAGAAATTGTAAGCTCAAACTTCTTGTTAAGAGTTTCGGATTTTGTGCCAATTAAACATGCAATGGAAGGCTTAAAAGCCGCTACCATTTATGAAGCACCGATGAGTGAATTACTATATCCAATTAGCATTCTGACGTTAATGGGAGTCGTATTAATCGGGATCGGTATCAATTTAATGGAACGGAAAAACGCTTAAAGAAAAAGGCAGGGGCTAGTGGCTCCTGTCTTTTGTCGTTGTGGGACAAGGTCATGATTTGCATAAAATATGGGTAAAATTAATAGAAAGAGTGTAAAAGGAGAAATCATTTAATGGGGTATTATGATCAGGATTATATAAACCAAAGGCAGCAAAGAAAGCAAGGGAACCGAGGCAGTTGGTTTCTTTCAGCATTAGTCGGTGCTGTTATTGGGGCACTTCTTGTAATAGCTCTATTACCGGCCTTATCCAAGTATCATTTACTTCCAAATGACGAAAATGCAACTCCTGAAGAGGTTAATGGACTTGATGAGGTAGAGGAAAAAGCACCAGCAACAGGAGAAAGTGTTCAACAAAATATCAACGTGAACGTGACTACTGAGATTACCAGTGCGGTCAATAAGGTAAGTGAGGCTGTTGTAGGAATTGTCAATTTACAACAAACTAATTTCTGGACAGAGGAATCAATGACAGCGGGAACAGGCTCTGGGGTAATCTATAAAAAAGGAGACGGTAAGGCCTTTATCGTCACAAACCATCATGTAATTGAAGGCGCTTCGGATATAGAGGTGAGTCTTAGTGATGGGACAAGGGTGAAGGGAAGAGTACTCGGAAGTGATATTTGGACGGACTTAGCAGTAATTGAGATTGACGGAAACCATATCAAAAAGATAGCTCAATTTGGAAACTCCGATAACATTAACCTTGGTGAACCTGTTATTGCTATTGGAAACCCGTTGGGACTTGAGTTTTCGGGGTCGGTCACACAAGGAATTATCTCAGGCTTAAATCGAACAATTCCAGTCGATATTAATCAGGATGGAGTCCCTGATTGGAATGCCGATGTCATGCAAACAGATGCTGCAATTAATCCAGGAAATAGTGGAGGAGCTCTGGTTAACATTAAAGGAGAAGTAATTGGTATTAATTCAATGAAAATCGCACAGGAAGCCGTTGAAGGGATTGGTCTTTCGATTCCGATTACGAGTGCAAAGCCGATTATTGAGGACCTTGAAGTGTGTGGTGAGGTTAATCGTCCTTTTTTAGGAGTAGGGCAATTAAAGAGTTTAAGTGAAATTTCCTCCTATCATCGCATGCAGACCTTGCATTTACCAAATGACGTAACAGAGGGAGTAGCAGTTTTAGAAGTGCTACGAAATACACCAGCATCTCAAGCGGGATTAAGGGAGCTTGATGTGATCGTAGAACTAGATGGTGAAAAAATCACCTCACTAATAGATTTGCGAAAACATTTATATAATGAAAAATCAGTGGGTGACACAATGGAGGTCACATTTTACCGCGGCGGTGAAAAACAAAAGGCGACAGTACGATTGGCAAGAGAAACAATGTAGGCTCTAGAAAACAGGGGAATGAAACTTCCCCTGTTTTTTGTGGATAAGATTATATGCTAAAATGGGTAAGATAAAACATGTGGATAAGAAAAAATAAGATAAAGTTATACCCATAATCCGCAGGCGGATGTGGGTAAGTTTGATGGAGGAAGAAAAAATGATTAAATGTTGTGGAGAACATATTGAATTAGCATTGGACATAGTGGTTGATGAACATGAGGTAGCGCCGATTATGACGAAAATTGAAGACGAAAACTTATCAACATCCTGTGAATTTTGTCAAAATAAGGCGGTATATGTTGTAGGGAACTAATATTCCCATACAAGATGTGGATAGAAAATGTGGATATGTGGATAACTTCTGTGGATAGTGTGTTTGTAAAATGTGAACGAAGTGGGGATAAGTGTGAACATCACAATCGTAACAATTGGAAAGTTAAAAGAGAAATATTTGATCCAGGGGATCAACGAATACTTAAAACGATTAACAGCCTATGCCAAGGTTGATATGATTGAACTTGCGGATGAAAAGGCACCGGAAAATTTGAGTGAATCTGAAATGGTGCAGGTGAAACAAAAAGAGGGAGAGCGAATACTTTCAAAAATATCGGATGACACACATGTCATTGCATTAGCAATTGAAGGAAAGATGAAATCATCCGAACAGCTGGCTGCCGATCTTGAAAACCTAGCAACATATGGAAAAAGCAAAATTGCCTTTGTTATCGGTGGCTCTCTAGGCTTAAGCAAAGACGTAATGAAGCGAGCAAATGATACATTGTCTTTTTCAAAGATGACCTTCCCGCATCAATTAATGAGATTGATATTAGTAGAGCAGGTGTATCGGGCATTTCGGATTATTAGGAATGAACCGTATCATAAGTAAATGAGGTACTTAAAAGCTATAGGGGATTAATTGGATAGTATTATTTTTTCAGTAAGGGAAGAGAGTGAAGGGCATGTCTATTTAGAGATGCATAGCCCTCCTATCTGCAAATCAATTTATAATTCTATATAAGTTAATAGATACCATCCAAGGAAACTGATTTTATTAAAATTTATAACTTTACTCATTTCTTCAAAAGCTTATTTCTCCAGCTAATATGGAATCAATAAGTTTAGAGTGATGTGGTTCTTTTTCAAGATAAAGGCAAACCCGAGCTAATGCTATGGGTAGATACTCTTTTTCTTTTGTTTCTAATGGTCCATAACCTTTTAGAAAATGTCTGGAGAGTTTTTCTATTTCTTCAATAGGGCCCAATTTATAGATATAATAGAGCGCAGTAGCAACATCATGGATTCTTTCCCCGCGCTGAATTTTATCTAAGTCTATTACACCGATGATTTCACCATTTTTTGTATATAGCTGATTCCAAAAGTGCCAATCACAATGGATAATGGAATGTGGTAATTCCTTCAGATTTCTGGCGTTTAACCGTTTTAACACTGCATCAAATTTTTTAGTAATCATGGCTTTTTGCTCTAGAGTCATAATATTAGTGATATCCGTTATTCTTCTTAATAGAGATTCTAATGAAGGGTAAGTAGAGTAGCTGGACGGAGGCCCATCATTATTGTTTTGTAATGTATCATGAAATTTTCTTAAAATGGTACCGCTATGAAAAATCTGTTCTTTCATAAATTTAAAGGGGAATGAATTGATAAATGGAGTAACTTGTACAATCCGTTGCTTGATTTGGCTGTAGCATTGGCCAGTTGTTTTATTTATGATAGGTGCAGGAACTTTAATACCAGCATTATTTAAACTATAAATTGTGTCTTGAATAAAGTTTATCCGCTTATCCGTAAATGGGTTATAAAATTGTTTTATTACATAACTCCCCTTGGTTGTAGTAATTTTTCTTGTTAAGTTCCAAGTTGAGCTAAGCATCGCAGGAGCATTTACTAACTTACCAATATCATGATCCTGACAAAGCTGCTTTAAATCACTTACAGTTATATCTTCAAATAGAATCTTATCTTTCTTGTTGCTACCTGACATCCTCATATCTCCTCACTTTTTTTGGCGAATAATAATGACCTGGTAACCAATCTAAAAATAAAATCATAAGAAAGAACCTCCTTGTTTTGGATTCAGTACATTACCATTAAATATAATATTTATCTAAACGTGTAATAGTAACGGTTTTTGAACTATTAATAAATGAATATAATAATTATTTAATGCATTCCGCTTCAACTCTAAATAAACCATTATGACTATAGAAAACCTAAACCAGTTTAACCCTAAATCTGAAATGTAAAGGATAAAATTCAAGAGATAAACCCTCATTTAGATGCAGAAGGGAGAACCGTATCATAAGTAGTCGTAAAGTTAGAGAGTTCCCTCAATTTACCACTAAAACTTTTATCATAAAGAAAACACATTGAATGGGGGTATTCAATGTGTTTTTTAGTAGCTTCTGAAATTTTTTATTTAGGCTTAACAGCTATAAATTCATCAATCGTTTCAGGGGTGTGCTTACCATCTTTTCCTTGGAAAAGGTCGATATTAACGGTTACATCCATACATCCAAGATACATTCCGTTTTCATCACGTACTGCCATGAACTTTTGGTAAACTTGGCCGGTTTCTTCACCAGATCGTTTTGGAAACCAAAATTCCCATTCGTCACGTGCTCCTGAACGGAAATCATTCAGCAACTTTTCAACGTGATGGGCCATTCTTGGATGTAGTTCAAGTACATGACGACCAATTGCTTCTTTACGACGGCCATGGACACGGTTGGGATTATTTGAATACCAGCGGAAAATATCGTTAGCATCGCAAAAACCCATTTCAAATGGTAACAGATTAATAATTGAATCCAAGGTGCTTGCTTTAATTGCACCAGTTTCAAAATTAATGACAGCTTCAGGACTAATTAATTCAGCCAATTTTTCAGCAGACATTTAAAAACCTCCTATATATAATCTCCGTTTATGAGAAGAATAAAATAGTATAAAAGTTAGTGAGAAAAAATCGGCCATTTCTGGGTGGCTGATTATTATCTAATTTCATTAATAATGATAGCATTAAAAATGAGAACGAATTGTGATTTATCTCACAAGATTGTTATTGATGATTATTTGCATTTGAGGGACTGACCATTTTCATTAAGAAAAGGATTTGGCCAAGGAAAACAACTACCTTGACGTTGATCATTTTTTTAAATCGTTAGTGAAAGTTGGATGTGTCAGGATAAAGGGAAGAAATGAGGACTTTCCATAATACTCAAGGAGAGCACAACTGTATGTATAGTGAGGTCAGAAATATGTTGCTCCCTACGTATATCTCCCTTAGTACATCTTTCTTGGAAAGAGCACTAGGGGGTTCATTTAATATGAGAATGTCCATTTAGTAAAAGGATTAATCTACTGATCATTCTACTTAAACTGGACATTCCATAGTTTTACCATTCTTTTGGCTCATAGTTTAATTCTCTAAATAACTGAGTTCGTTCTTTCTTAGATAAATCTCGCCATTGTCCAGGAGGAAGGTTACCTAAGTGAATATTCATGATTCGGGTTCTTTGCAATCGGTAAACATCGTATCCTAATTCCGCGCACATGCGCCGTATTTGACGGTTTAGCCCCTGTGTTAAAATAATCTGAAAATCAAACTTTGATAATTGAACAACTTCACAAGGAAGTGTTTTTGTATCCAATATTTTGACACCCTCAGACATCTTCTTCAAGAATTCAGGAGTAATTGGCTTGTCTACTGAAACGATATATTCCTTTTCATGTTTATTTTCAGAACGCAGAATTTCGTTAACAATGTCGCCATCGTTCGTAAGAAGTATTAAGCCCTCTGAATCTTTATCCAACCGTCCAATGTTAAATATTCTTAATGGATGGTTGACTAAATCAACGATATTACCCTTAACTCCCTTTTCTGTTGTGCTAGTAATGCCTACAGGTTTATTTAAGGCGATATAGACATTATTCCTTGCTACTCGAATGGGGTTTCCATCCACTCGAACGTCATCCCCAGGCTCAACCTGGCTACCTATAGTTGCACGCTTACCATTAATGGTAACTCTCCCATCGGTAATTAATTTATCAGCACCTCTTCTAGACGCTTTTCCAGATTCACTTATATATTTATTAATACGCATGTTAACACAACCTTATCAGAGGATTGTTTTATTAGATACTAACTATACTTTATTTTAAGGGTGAATGACAAACTCTTATTTGGGTCTAAAGTAATTGTTTTAAAATACTTTATTTTTTGAAAAATCAGTATTTACACATCTCTTTTTAATCAATAAAATAAAATAGATTGAGGGCCATTAATTGATTATAGAATGGGAGATGTCGGATGAAGAAATTCTTTAAAATTATTTTAATTAGCTTGATTTCGATTTTATTTATTGCAACTGTACTGCTTTTATTACTAGGACGTGATAGTCATAAGGACCTAAGTGGAACTCTGCCTGAACAGTTAGACCAATATCTTTTAAAACAAGATTTCCAGGGAGTTGTTTTAGTTTCAAAAGAAAATGAGGAAGTATTCAAAAAGGGATACGGAATGGCAGCGCCAGATATTCCTAATACCCCAAGTACTCACTATCAAATTGCATCTTTATCTAAAACGTTTACCGCTATTGCAATTATGCAATTAGTTGAGAAGCAATTGTTATTAATTGATGAACCAATTCGTACATATTTCCCAGAATACCCTAAAGCAGATCTAATCACAGTTGGTCAACTGCTTAGTCATAGTTCAGGAATTCCAGATTACCTTAGACCAGAGTTTGAATTTGACTATAGTAAAGAATGGAAACCAGAGGACATTGTAAAAGTTACAGAAGATGCTGAGTTACTATTTCCCCCAGGAGAAAGTTTTCATTATAGTAATACAGGTTATGTGATGTTAGGGATGATTATTGAGAAGGTCAGCGGATTAACCTATGCAGATTATATTGAAGAGCATATCTTTAAACCAAGTGGAATGGTGAATTCCATGTTTTCTTTAAAAGAAGGCATCCCAGCAGCAGTGGGGCATGTTGAGGGTGAAGAAGGACCATTAATGAATAACACAGCTGCATTTGCGGCGGGCGATATTATCTCAACAGTTGAGGACCTAGCTCTTTTTGATCAGGCTATCCGAAATCACGTGCTTATTTCTGCTGAATCAGATGATTTGATGGGAACTACTCAATCTAAGAAGTTTCCATATCAATATGGTTACGGCTGGTATACTCAGAATGTAATGGGCCTTGATGCTGTAGGACACTCTGGTGGATATCCAAGTGGTTTCCGTCACTACGTTACCCGTTTAATAGACGAGGGGATTACGGTTATTGTGTTAAGCAATGAAATGACCATTAATTCAAAAACAATTAATCGGAACCTTACTTCGATTATGTTGCAGGAACCAATTTGGATATGGGAAAAAATATTTTAAAGTAATCTACCTTTAAAACATAAAATTTGCCCCTTCTTACTGAGAAGGGGCATTCTCCTTCTTTACATGCCACCATTACCATAGTTTAGTTGCCAGTGGATTCCGAATCTATCGGTTACTTGACCATAGAGCTTGCTCCAGAATGTTTCTTGGAGTTCCATGCCAACTGTCCCACCATCTTTTAATTGTTCATACCAAGATTTCAAATCATCCATATTTTCACTAAGTAATGCAAGTGTAACGTTATTCCCTTCAACAAAGGGTTGTCCGGGGAAGTTATCTGAAAACATAACGTTGCTTCCAGCGATGTTGAGTCGTGTATGCATCACTAAGTTTTTTGCTTCTTCTGGTAATGGGTAGTCTGGACTTTGTGGTGTTTCACCAAATGTCATAATTTGTGGTGTTTCTGTTTTAAACACTTTCGTGTAAAACTCGACTGCTTCTCGACAATTGCCATTAAAAATAAGATAAACATCTACCGCCATTTTCTCACTTCTCCTTATGCTGATAATATATACAATTTCTAGTCTATCCGGTTAGTTCAAGAATAGCCAACCCTTAATAAAATCTTTACCAAAATTAAATTAAGAGTTTAGACAAATGAACAAAATCTAATATAAAAACAGTTCTACTAAAAAGACGGAAAAACAGGCCAATAGGGCGACGTTCACTAGGCTTGCCCCTCTGTAGGCGAAGAGAATTGCTACAATAAAACCAATTAGGGCAGACCATGGTGATGCTGTGGCATCTAAAATAGCCGGAAAAATCATCACGGCCAATGTTACAAAAGGGACATAGTATAAAAACGATCGGATAAAAATATTTTTAATTTCTTTTCTGATAATTGTAAGTGGCAGTACCCGAATGAGATATGTTACAGCTGCCATCACCAAGATATAAAAAATAACATTATCCATTCTCATCCTCCTTTACCGGAAAGCAAAAAGCTGCGATACCTGCAATCAAAATTGTTAAGATAATAATTTTCAAACCAGAGGAGATAGACTCCAACAATGGCAACTTAGCAAATATCAGACTGAATACCATCGAAATGACAATTAACCCAGATAGGATTTTATTCCCTTTTGCAGCAGGGATAATGACAGCAAGTAACATTCCGAATAGGGCAATACTTAATGCACTAATCAATCTTGGTGGTAAAATGTTTCCAGAAATAACTCCAAACAGTGTACCTAGTGCCCATCCTGGCACAGCAGCACTCATCACACCATAAGCATAATACGGACTTAACTTTCCAGGAACCGCAACGGAGACTCCAAATACTTCATCCGTAATTCCATATGACATAATGAATCGGTGGAAAAGGGACATATTTGAATCAATCTTTTGGGATAAAGCAAAGGACATTAAAAAATATCGGGAGTTGATAATTAATTGTGTGACAGCAATTTCGATGACTGTTGCGGCACTAGCAATAAGAGTAAGCCCCGCGAACTGTCCAGCCGATGTTAAATTAGTCACGGACATCAATAATGCTTCAAATGGATTTAGCCCGGCTTGTTTGGCGAGAATGCCAAAGGTAAACGAAACCGCAAAGTAACCCATTGCAATGGGAAACCCGTTCTTTAGTCCACTTCTCCATTCGCCTATATTTGTTTTCATTTGTTCTTTTTCTCTCCTCCAATTCTACCGCGGAGAAAGATAATTTTAATTGAAACATGATTTTCTTCGTTTATCGTTTGTTTTTTTGATGTTTTCCGTTTAATTCGGTTATGCAACTATTTCTATTTTTCTATAATTTTCTTATTATAACAGTTATTTTAGAATAAATGAATCTAGTATTGTTGCTAAATCAATAGAGAAAAGAAACAGGTTATTGATATTATTTTAAGATATAAAATTAACCCCTTCTATCCGAGAAGGGGCCTTCCTTATGTCTTTCAATGAATTTCCAATAGGGATGTAGAATTGCTACATTTCTTTACCTTTTAGGGCAGGAGGGTAATTAACGACTACGTTTTCGGGCTTTGTTACTTTCTTCTTATTTACTAAGTGAAGTGCTAGGGCTGTAAAGACAAATCCTCCAATAAAGTTACCAATTGTAACGGGAATTTGGTTCCATACCCACCAATCACCTAGTGTAATATCAGCACCCATGAGAATCGCTGTTGGAATAACAAACATATTTACAACAGCATGCTCAAAACCTTGGGCGAAAAATAAAAAGACCGGTAACCACATGGCAGCAATTTTTCCAATGGTTGAACTAGAAACGAATGCCATAAAGGCTCCTAATGTTACCATCCAATTGCATAAGATGGCTTTTGTTATAACAACGATAAAACCATCTCCACCAATGCTTTTATATGTAAGGGTCTTTCCCTCTGCGACAGCTATCATCTTATCAATCATGGCTCCTTGAGTGATATGCCCGAGTTTTGTAGTAACTATATAAAATAAAACGCCATATAATAGACTTCCTAATAGATTTCCGAGAAAAGCCCAGAAAAAGTTATAGATGACATTTTTGCTTGCGGTAAGATCTCTAATTCTAGCAAGCGTGAGCATCGCGAAATTACCTGTCACAAGCTCAAGACTTAATAATAATACGAGTACAAATCCAACTGGAAAGACAAAAGCTCCAACAATACTTAGGTTCGTTTCGATTGTGGCAGTAAAGGCGAGTGTTGTTGCAAAGCCGAGAAAGGCTCCTGAAAGTATCCCTTTAATCAAAATGTCACTTATTTTTAGGGTGGATTTATAGGCACCTGCATGTGCAACATCCTCTATTAACTGAGTTGGTTTAACATAATCCAAGGTCATTGCCTCCATTTACTTTTGTATGTAGCTCTTTTATTGTACTGAGTAGGATTTTAGCAACGCAATGATTATTTACAAAAACTTACATTTAACTATATGCATGCTAAATATGGTAAACACGGAGGGAATATTGTATATGCTGGAGGTTAGTGAAAAAGTGAGCATGTATAATAAGAAAGGCCCTGCAAAACATAAATTTATATGTTTTGCAGGGCCTTGTGTGATAAAACTGAGATTCATAGATTTTTATCAGTCTAAAATCGTTACCTTTACTTGTTGGACACCATAATTAATTGCATCTTGTTTGGAAGGAATAAAGATATCAATCTTGTTTCCTTTAATCGCTCCACCAGTGTCTCCGGCAATTGCTTCGCCATAGCCTTCTACATGAACTTTGCTACCAAGTGGAATGACAGATGGGTCAACTGAAATCACCTTTGCATCTGGATTTTCCAATAGGTTAATACCAGTAGATGTAATACCTGAGCATCCTTCACATGTAGCGGTGTAAGCTGTAGCTGTTACGGTTATTTCCTTCTGACTTGTACTACTACTCGTTGATGCTGCTTGTTTTGTTGCTGAGCTTTCTTTTGGTTTTTCAGGAGCGGGTGCTACAGGTGCACTTTCTTTTGGCTTTTCTGTAGTCGCTGCAGGTGAAACAGGAGTGCTCTTATTTGTGTCTTTATCAGATGTAACTATGCTTGTAGTTTCTTTTGTTGTTTCTTCAACTGACTGTACCGGTTTATCTGCAACAGCTGTTGCAACTGTTCTTGCACCTTCAAAGAGTACTAGATTTAACCCAGGATGGATAAGATCACTATGTAATTGGTTCCATTCTTTTATTTGCGAAACTTTTACCTGATGATCAATGGCGATGTCCCATAAAGTGTCGCCTTTCTTAACCGTATATTGTTTTTCTGGTGCAATAAATAGTTCATCGCCAGGGTGAATAAGGTCTGTCGAAAGGTTATTCAACATTTTAGTATTTTTAACTGATGTATTTTGTGCACGTGATAGATCCCAAAGGGTATCTCCTTTTTGTACTGTAATCATTGAAGCTTGTACATTAGCACTTACTGTTACTGAGAGTACAGTACCTGTTAAGATTGCTACCATTTTTTTAAGCATTTTTTTACCCTCCATATTCTTTAGTTGCTAATTTTCAATAATCGTATCATAGATATTCTGTAGAAAAAGAACAGGGAGGTGTTAATTTGGTTTCATCTGTGGCAATTATATTGCAAGAATATTTCTAGCGTACTAGTGGTTGAAATATTTGGTTTATCCAGATTGTAAGGAATTCTTCTATTATTTTAGTATAGGAAACAAGTACCGGTTAATATGATATATAGTAAAATTTAACAGTGAAGAACAGCTTATTCTACTAATATAGAGAAGTTTGTAAGTGAAATGAGTATATTGTTGTAAAAATAAACAAAATGTCGATTATTGTCTACTTGACAAGACTGTTAGAACAGTATAGAATCTGATAAAGAACAAGTAGTGATGCGATACGCAACATTTCTTGGTTGGTCAATTTTCTTTAGATAAAACTTTAATAAATGTGTTGCAATTTTACCTATATATAGGACTATTACTCTAGTGGTTTATGCCACTTATTTTTATCGTCCATATGTAAGCACTTGCAGTTCCTTCTTGGGGATGGATAGTAAATGCTAGTGAATTGTACACAATATTATTGAAATCATTGTTCCTTATATAGAAAGTTTTATTTACAAGATCATCTATTGATTAGCTCAAGTGTAATAGTCCTATTTGTGCCGATGTAAAAAAATGTAACCGTATACTTGAAAATGAGAAATATAGTAAGCGGTAATAATCGGTATGTTCTAACAGACCTTTACAAAAATGAAAGCTGGTATCTCATCCATTATTTCAATTCAAATAAAAACACTCTTCAAATTAAGGGGGAAATAATTAAATGGAACCGTCAGGCATCCAAATGGTTTCCGGGCTTATACTCGGGGTAATCGTATTAATCTTACTTGTATTAAAAACAAAAATTCACGCATTTCTAGCACTCATAATAGGAGCTTCAATCGCTGGACTTGTTGGAGGAATGGTTCCTGGTGAAGTTGCTGGAGCTATCTCAGCAGGATTCGGGAGTACATTAGCTTCAGTAGGTATTGTAATTGGATTAGGTGTTATGATGGGCCGTATTCTTGAAATAACAGGTGCTGCCGAAACATTAGCCTATTCATTAATTAAATTTGTTGGTAAGAAAAAAGAAGAGTGGGCAATGGCAATAGCTGGTTATATCATTTCTATCCCAATTTTTGTTGACTCAGCCTTTGTTATTTTAAACCCATTAGTAAAAACTCTTTCAAGAAAAACAGGAAAGTCAGTTATAGCTATTGGTGTTTCTTTAGCAGCTGGACTTGTTATTACACATTCGATTGTACCTCCAACACCGGGTCCACTAGGGGTTGCTGGAATTTTTGGAGTAGACATCGGTCTTATGATTGGATTAGGTCTAGCTTTTGGTATTCCTCTTATCATTGTAGGAGTTTTATATGCGAAATGGCTTGGTAAGAAGATTTATCAACTTCCAAGTGATGAATCAGAATCTGGATATGTTAGACCTGAAAAAGAAATGACTTACCCAGAGTTATTGGAAATTGTAAATGAAAGATCAAAAGAACTTCCATCATTTGCAAGATCGTTCTTACCAATCTTAATTCCGATTATCCTTATTTTTATCAATACAACATTATCAGCTTTAGAATTAACAGAAGGTATTTATGGAATCTTTACTTTCTTAGGTACACCAATCATAGCGGTTGCACTTGGTTTAATCACAGCTATTTATGCATTAGCAGGAAAACTAGGCCGTAATACAACGCTTGAAGAAATGGAAAAAGGTATTCAAGATGCTGGTATTATCTTACTAGTAACAGGTGCAGGTGGTGCGCTAGGAAACGTATTGCGTACAAGTGGTACAGGGGATTACATTGCTCAACAAATAGCAGACCTACCGCTACCAGCAGTTCTAATTCCTTTCTTTGTAGCTAGTATGGTTCGTTTAGTTCAAGGTAGTGGAACAGTAGCGATGATAACTGCAGCGTCCATCTCAGCGCCAATTTTAGCTCAATTAGATGTGAACATGGCACTTGCTGCTCAAGCTGCTGCATTAGGATCACTTATTTTCTCATACTTTAATGATAGCTTCTTCTGGGTAGTAAACCGTATGCTTGGTATTAAAAATGTAAAAGAGCAAATCATGGTTTGGTCAATCCCAACGACTCTTATGTGGTTCACAGGATTAATTCTTATTTTAATTGCTAACATGTTTATCTAAGTTCATAAAGTAAAGAACCGAAAAAGAGCTCAATTACAGGGCTCTTTTTCTTTACTATATACACAGACGAGGAATTATATTGGATTGCCCATGCAATTTATGCCATTAATGAAATCGCTTTAGTAAATTCTTTTACTTTGGTTATAAATCGCTTATAATTAAAAGTGTTGCAAAATGCAAAGATAATTAGATCCTAAACACTATAATCTATTAAGTATCACTTGTTTACTACTAAATTATTGATATAG
Organism: Fredinandcohnia onubensis; assembly: GCF_002734285.1. GTDB lineage: Bacteria > Bacillota > Bacilli > Bacillales > Bacillaceae_L > Ferdinandcohnia > Ferdinandcohnia onubensis_A. The sequence continues at coordinate 62,274 of NZ_NSEA01000001.1, forward strand.
GTGGAATAAAGAATGCGAGATAAGTATGAACAACTTAAGGAAATATTGAAAGAGATGGAAAATGTGGTGGTTGCTTTTTCTGGTGGAGTAGATAGTACATTTTTATTAAAAGTAGCCATTGATGTTTTGGGAGCAGAGAAAGTTTTAGCGGTTACGGCTGATTCTGAAACATATCCATCCAGTGAATTAGAGGAAGCGAAGAGGCTTGCTAAAGAGATCGGTGCAACACATCAAGTTATTGAAACTTCTGAGCTGAGTATTCCAGGTTATGCGGAAAATGACAGGAACCGGTGTTATTTTTGTAAAAATGGGTTATTCGAGGAAATCGTTCCGATCATGCGTGAAAAAGGATTTAAGAACGTTGTATATGGTTTAATTGCAGATGATATGAGTGAACACCGCCCTGGCGTTCGTGCGGCCAAAGAACATGGTGTACGAGGTCCACTTCAAGAAGCGAATCTATATAAGGAAGAAATACGTGATCTTTCAAAGCAATTGGATTTACCAACTTGGGAAAAGCCTTCGTTTGCATGTTTATCATCAAGAATTGCTTATGGTGAAAAGATAACGCAGGAAAAGCTAACAAAAGTTGAAAAATCAGAGGAATACATTAAAGGGTTAGGCATTAAACAAGTGCGTGTTCGGACGCATGAAGATATTGCTAGAATTGAGGTAGAGCCTCAAGACATGGAGCGCATCTTAACCAATCATCAAGAAATTATCGAAAATCTTCAGTTATTCGGTTATAAATATGTCACTCTTGACCTACAAGGGTACGTAAGCGGAAGCATGAACAAGGTGTTAGCTAAAAGTAACGAATAAATGGATGGTTAAATCAAGTCAAGGGTGATGGGGAAATGATTAAGGCATTGGCAATTGTCCCTTATGAGGGATTATATGAAATGATGAAAGAAGTCACACAAGATGTTCATGATATTGAGTTTCAGATTGAACTAGGGAACTTGCATGAAGGAGTAGCCATTGCGAAAGAGGCTGAAAAGAACGGTTACCATGTCATTATAAGTCGTGGGGGGACAGCTTCATTAATTCAGGAGGCTGTCTCTATTCCGGTGATTGATATTCAAGTATCTGGCTATGATGTGTTACGTATTTTAACTATGGTTAAAGGATTTTCGCGAAAAGCTGCAATTGTAGGCTTCTCCAATATTACACAGGGTGCCGGTACAATATGTAAACTCCTGGATTTTGATATTAAAACATTAACGATTACAAAAGAAATAGAAGTAAAAGAAATGTTAACGAATCTAAAAGATCAAGATTATGAAGTGGTCATAGGTGATGTGGTTACGGTCCAAGTTGCAAAGGAGTTAGGTTTGACCGGGGTTCTAATTACGTCAGGTAAAGAGGCTATTTTTGACGCATTAGAAGAAACTAGAAGAACCTACAATGTCTTTTCGCAATTACAACAGGACGTTTCTTTTTTTAAAACGATTCTCAGTTTTAGCGAGCAAGCAATTGGAGTTCTTAACAAAGATGAAGAGGTCGTTTACAGTAATGAACGCTTCAACCAAGATTTTAATTGGGTGAAGGTAAAGAACTCAGATACGATAAGAAATTTAATACAAGAAATAGTCATTACAGGTCAAAAGATTTCAAAAACAATACACATAAATGATTCGTTTTGGAAAATCACAGCTTGTTCAAAAGAAGATCATATTGTTTTATTTATAGAGAATAATCTTCCTAACGAATCTGCTAACCAAGGAGAAGGGATGAACGGTAATGCAATTGAAATTCACACCCCAGATTCAACTTTCTCTCCTTTTTCAGGAAAAAGCGAACAGATTCAAAATGTCTTGAAGAAAATTGAGCAATACAGTAAAAAGGATGATGCTGTCTGGATTTCAGGCGAACAGGGAAATGGAAAATCAGTAGCAGCTCAATCGATTTACCAAAATAGAAGGTCACAAAGTGAGCCATTTATTATTTTAAATTGCGAACAATTAACCGCGGAACAACTTAAAGAAATAAATGAAGGCTTTTTTCTTACGTTATCAGATGGTGTTATTTTTTTACGAAACATCCATAAATTAAATCCATATGTCCAAAAGGAACTCTATCAAGTTTATACAAATGGAAATGGTAAAAAGCTAAAATGGATCGCGTCTGCCGATGATAATATGGACGATAAGCTGAAAAGTGGTTCTTTCCATCAAGAGCTATATAATGCTTTGGCACAACTAACAATCCATATCCCACCAATACGGGAACGTAGGGAAGATATCGAGGATTTAGTCCATCTATTTATTACAGAATTACACCCGAAGTATGGAAATGGAATCATAGGGATTCGTCAGGAAGCCATGGAAGAGATTATAAAATACGATTGGCCGGGAAATATAGAACAACTTAAACAAGTAATTGAACAATTATTTTTACAATCTCATACTTATTATATTGAAAAAGAAGAAGTTAAGGCACTATTGGAACGAATAGACCTTAAGGAAAAGAAAGATGATCTATTCGTACAGATTGATATAACAGGCACATTAGAAGATATAGAAAAACAAGTGATCAGAAAAGTATTAGAAGAAGAAGGGTTGAACCAATCGAAAGCAGCTAAGCGATTAGGGATTAACCGTTCCACATTATGGCGCAAGCTAAAATAAAGCTTGTGCCTTTCTTTTGTTTTGGGTTGATGTAAAATGCAACATATTTTAAAAATGCGAATAAATATCATTTAATCTATTGCTAAATGCAACATATTGTTTTATGATAAGTGTAAGCGTTTTTAGATCGTTGTTTAAAAATGCCACACGAAAAAGATATAAGGTACTTCAAAAAAAAGAGTTGAAACACTACATGTAGTGTGACGCTTGTTTCGAAACAAAATAAAAAAAGCTAAATTATACAAACTAAGTAGTAAAGGGGGCGGGATGTAGGTGAAACTAGCGGTAATCGCAGATGATTTAACGGGTGCAAACGACACGGGAGTTCAATTTGCAAAACAGGGTTTAAACACAACAGTGCTATTTTCATATACACAATTACAACCGTCACATCTTACTGAAGATGTCATTGTTTTAAATTCAGACAGTCGAGCAATAGAGGCCGGTAAGTCTTACAACATCGTTTTTGATCTTTCGTCACAATTGAAGCAATTAGGTGTTTCTAATGTTTTCAAGAAGATAGATTCAACGATGAGAGGAAATATTGGTCCAGAAATTGATGCAGTAATGGATGCTTTTGACTATAAGATTTCATTTGTAGTACCAGCTTTTCCAAAAAGTAATCGCGCGACTATTAATGGACAACATTTTGTAAACGGAGTTTTATTAGAGAAAGCTGAAATGGCGAAAGACCCTGCCAGTCCAGTAAATGAAAGTTATCTGCCAAAATTGGTACAGAAACAAAGTAAGAGAGATGTTGAGCTAATTACAATCTCTCATGTTAGAAAAGGAATCGACCACTTATCTAATATAATGAAGGAATTATCCTTGAGTGATACTTCGAAAATCGCCATTATCGATGCAACGACGGATGAGGAACTTGAAATCATCGTTAAAGCAGCACAAGCTTTACAAGAGAAATATCTCTGGGTGGGATCCGCAGGAATCGCTTCACACATCTTCTTCGAAGAAACCCAGGAAGAGGTTATAAATACAACTAAGGTTTGTGACCGAGATCCTGTATTAGTGGTTGCGGGTAGTGTAAATTCTATTACTCAGCAACAAATTCAGGTCCTTAAAGAAAAAAATAATGTAGCAGAAATTGTTATTTCTCCTGAAGAATTCTTTTTTGAGGATAGGAGAAAACTTGAAATTGACCGTATTGTGAAAGAAAGTAAAGCATTGCTAGATAAAGGCGACTTAGTAGTAACGACGAACCGAGACCAAGAAGTAATTGGGAAAGTAAAGGATTTACAACGTGAACTTGGTTTATCAAACTTCGATGTTGGAAATACAATTGCCCAATCAATGGGAGAAATTGCTGGTCAATTAATCGAAAGCAAGAAAATTTGCGGTGCCGTTCTAACAGGTGGAGATATTGCAGGTGCTACATGTAAAGAGTTACAAGGTGAAGGGATTCGAGTCATTGGCGAAGTAGAGCCTGGTATACCGTATGGCAAACTCTTTGGAGGATTATATGATGGCATTCCACTTGTCACCAAAGCAGGTGCGTTTGGAACTGAACAAGCACTTTCTAAGGCTCTTCAAAAGGTTACTGAATTAAGTACACGTACTCAATGAGTACTTATATAGAAATTATGACTGATTTTTGCATGTTAAATTAGAGATATTTACAGGAGGAATTAGATATGACTAGCTATAAACCAAGTATCGCGATTACAATGGGAGATCCATCTGGTGTCGGACCTGAAATTATTGTGAAATCTTTGAATGATAAAAACATTTATGATAACTGCAGTCCATTTGTTGTAGGCGACTTAAAAATTTTAAAAAGAGCTTTAAATGTAACAAATATCGATCTTGAATTAAATAGCATTACCAATCCAGAAGAAGCAAAGTCTCAATATGGCATAATTGATATTATCGATCTTGATTTAGTTTCTGAAGATTTACCATGGGGACAAGTTTCACCAGAAGCTGGAAATGCAGCTTTCCGTTATTTAGAAAGATCTATTCAATACGCGAATGAAGGCAAAATTCAAGGGATTTGTACAGCGCCACTAAATAAAGAAGCACTTCATAAAGCAGGCCATATTTATCCGGGCCATACAGAGATTTTAGCAGAATTAACAAATACAAAGGATTTTGCAATGATGCTCTCTGCCCCAGCGTTAAGAGTCATTCATGTGACAACACATATTGGACTTCTTGATGCGATTCATAAGATTAATGCTGAACGTCAATATACAGTTATCAAACTTGCACATGAGACATTACAAAAGGCAGGAATTGAATCTCCTCGAATCGCTGTTTGTGGAATTAACCCACATGCTGGTGAGAATGGGCTTTTTGGTCATGGTGAGGAAGAAGAAAAAATCGTTCCGGCTATTGAAAAAGCGCAAGCAGAAGGAATAAATGTTCAAGGACCACTTCCAGCAGATACATTATTCTTTAGAGCAAGACGTGGGGACTTTGATATTGTTGTTGCACAATATCACGATCAAGGTCATGGTCCAATTAAAGTGTTAGGTCTAGAGGCTGGAGTTAATATTACAGTAGGTCTTCCAACCATTCGTACAAGTGTTGACCATGGAACGGCATTTGATATTGCTGGTAAAAATATTGCGGACGAGCAATCATTAAAAGAAGCGCTACGTATGGCAGTTGAACTAGCTCCAAAGAAAAAAGCATAATCTGAAGAATATCAAGCAAGAGGTCAAACAGATCTCTTGCTGACTTTGTATACAAATCATTTTTTATCAATAAGTAGTATTTCTGTAAAGGAGACAAGGATCATGACTTTACCAAAGGTTGCAAAGATACGTCAGAAATTCCAAACGGAAAGTATAAAAGATATCCCAGGAGCGATTGTAGAGCAATTTCTTCATGTCAATGCGGATGAAAAAATTAAACCAGGTATGGAGATTGCGATAACCGTGGGAAGTAGAGGAATCGCCAATATTCCATTAATCGTTAAAAGTGTTGCAGATGAAATTAAAAAAAGAGGAGCGTCTCCATTTATAATCCCAGCAATGGGAAGTCATGGTGGAGCTACTGCTGAAGGACAAATCGAAGTCCTAGAGGGATTAGGTGTCACTGAGGAGTCAACTGGGTGTGAAATACGTTCATCGATGGATGTTGTTGAAGTGGGTAAAACTTCTGATGGAGTCCCAGTTTACATTGATAAGAATGCTTATCAAGCAGATGGAATTATCGTTATGGGTCGCGTTAAGCCACATACTGATTTTAAAAATAAGGTTGAGAGTGGCGTTTTGAAAATGGCGTCAATTGGAATGGGGAAACATAAACAAGCTTTAGCTTTACATACACATGGTATTAAAGGAATTAGCGAAATGATGCCTGAGGTCGGCAAAGTGGCTATCGCCAATTCAAATACTTTATTTGGTATAGCTATCGTTGAAAACGCTCATGAAGAAACAGCCATCATCGAGGCTATTGAAAATGATCGAGTTGAAGAGCGTGAAAGAGAATTATTAAAAGAGGCATTTGCGTTAATGCCAAGCCTTCCAGTCGAAAATATGGATATCTTAGTCGTTGACGAGATTGGGAAAAACTATAGTGGGACAGGAATGGATACCAATATTATTGGGCGTATCCGGGTGCTCGGAGTTAAAGAGCCCCAAAAGCCAAGCATTAAATATGTCATTGCTTCAGATTTAAGTGAGGCGAGCCATGGCAATGCGTTGGGAATTGGCTTAGCTGACTTAACTACAAAGCGCTTATTTGAAAAAATTGATTATCAGGCAATGAATGAAAATGTAATTACAAGTACATTTTTAGCTCGAGCAAGTATCCCAATTATTCTTGATAATGACCAAGAAGCTCTAAAAGCGGCACTCCGTGCAAATTGGGGTGTATCACCGGAAAAGGCTAGAATTGCTAGGATTCCAAATACACTTCATATCGGAGAACTATATGTATCGGAAGTTATTTTTAATGAACTAAAAGATAAAGAAAACATAGAAGTACTAGAGGACCTACATGAAATGAAGTTTGACGAAAACGGTTATTTCTTACCTATGTAACAGGCCTTTGAAGATCTAGACTTTATATTGAAAAAACAAACAGCTCCTGCTAGAGGGGCTGTTTGTTTTTATCGATATATAAAACCTCTTTATTATGCTTTCGAACTCTAAATAGTTTACCACCAAGTTCATTCAACGCAATCGCTGCTAATATAATGGCTGTTCCAACCCATTGAAGGGGTGTGACCGTTTCAGACAAAATGATACTAGCTGATAAGATAGCGATTGGTAATTCGATTGATGTTAGGATATTGGCAATTCCGCCAGATACCAATGGTGCTCCCACCGCGAAAAATAGTGGAGGAAAGACTGCACCAAATAAAGATACACCAACGGCTGTTGCTACTAAGTTTGTCTCTAATGGAAAAATAGATGGAATGTCGCGCACGAATATGATTAGTATTAAAATGGTTGACCCGGTTGCCATTAATGAAGTACGAGCCAATGGGTCTACATCTACAGCAACTTTTCCACTAAAAAAAATAAATCCTGCATAAGTAAATGCAGATAAAATACCAAAGAGGAAACCTTTAAGAGGTAGCCCTTGGATGTCGCCATTTATTATATTGGAAGCAAAAAAGACGCCAATTAATATTAAAAAAATGGACAAAACTGTGATAGGAGCGGGTTTCACTTTGCTGAAAATCCATTCTAATATAATACCAATCCAAACGAATTGAAACATTAAAATAATGGCCAATGAAGCAGGTAGATATTGCATTGCCCCATAATAAAAAATACTAGTTAATCCGGTAAAGCATCCAGTTATCATGATTAGAGGAAGATTTTTCTTCGTCAGTCCTTTAAAGCTAGGTCGTTTAATTAGAGTGATAGACCATAATAAAAACGAGGAAATCAGCATTTGAACAATATTGATTTGGCCTAGTGAATAGCCGTAGCTAAACCCCAATTTAGCAAAAACCGGTGTAAAGCCAAAACATCCAGCACCCAATAATACAAACAATATGCCCTTATTTACTTTCATTTATGAAACCTCCATGAAGCTAAATACTATTAAACTATTGTATCATAAAAGGGGAAAATAGATGCCTAATAGAGGCTTCCATTATCTTGATAAAAAGCTAGGGTTCGTTTGATGAATTAAAAAATACGGGGAATAAATGTGTCGATTTTATGACAAAACCATGATTCATCATGGATAAAGAAAAAACGATAGTAAAATAGGCTAGAAACAAGGTATATATTAAACTACCATATGGGTAAGAGAGAAAGTTAGGGGAGAAATTGAGACCATATAATAGATTTTTCGCACTTTTTAGTATGTTACTTATGATTAGTTTAGCAGGTTGTGGTAAAGAAGATATTGTCACAAATGTGGGAAAGCTAGACTTTGAGCAACCATTAAAACTTCCACCACTTGTAGAGCCTATAATCGAGGCTGACGGTACAAAAAACTTTACATTGACCATGCAAACGGGAGAGACAGAATTGTTACCAGGTAAGATTACGGAAACTTGGGGGATCAATGGTTCCTATTTAGGTCCAACGATTAGGGCTTCTCGTGGGGACAAGGTTTCTTTTAATGTTGTAAATAGTTTGAACGAACCATCAACTCTACACTGGCATGGTATGAGATTACCAGCCATAATGGATGGAGGTCCACACCAAATGGTGGATGTTGGAGAAACTTGGACTCCCCATTGGACAATTGATCAACCATCAGCAACCACATGGTACCATCCTCACTTACATGGGAAAACAGCCCAGCATGTATATAAAGGACTTGCAGGCATGTTTATCATCGATGATGAGGATTCAAAAAAACTTCCTTCTGAATATGGGGTAGATGATATTCCACTCATTATACAAGATAAATTGTTTACGAATGAGGGACAATTAACAGAGGATGAAGAGGGTGTATTTGGTACACTTGGTGATGAAATACTTGTGAATGGGACGTATGACCCCTATCTTGAAGTTAAAACGAGTCAGGTCCGTTTTCGGTTGCTCAATGGTTCGAATGCAAGAGCCTATAATTTTGGCTTTACCAATGGGAGAGCTTTCAAACTTGTAGGCAACGATGCTGGCCTCCTTCAAGAGCCAGTAACCCTGGAACGATTTATGCTAAGTCCAGGTGAACGTGCAGAAATTGTTGTAGAATTTGAGCCAGGTGAGGAGACGATTCTCCATAGCTTTAGCGGAAATAACGGTATAGATAATGGTGAATTCGATTTGTTAAAGATAGTTGCAGCCACTGAATTAAAAGAGTCAGACCCAGTTTCTGGGCAACTTTCAAGCGTACCACCAATTGAGGCACCAAAAGATGCTAGAGTTCGTCAATTCAAACTAACAATGGAGAATAAGATAAATGACAAGTTAATGGATATGTATCGTATTGACGAGGTTGTTCCAGCAGGAGCAACAGAAATATGGGAGATCAACAACTTTGGATGGTCACATAATTTTCATATTCATAATGCCGCATTTCGAGTCCTAGACATAAATGATAAGCCACCTTCAGAGTATGAGCGAGGAAGAAAAGATACTGTTTTTATTCCAAATGGTTCAAAGGTGAGAATTGTTGTTGAATTTGGAAATTACGCTGACCCTAATTTCCCATTGATGTATCACTGCCATTTATTGCGACATGAAGATGACGGCATGATGGGCCAATTCTTATTAGTAGAACCCGGTACTGAATCGCAGGTGCCAACAACACTTCCTAATAATGGTACGAACGGGGAACATCAGGGTCATCATTAAATAGATAGAAAAACATAATCTGTTTTTTAAGGATATAATCAAGATATGTAATATCAAATATTAAACTTTATAGGAGGAAAAATGAGTAATTTGCCAAATTGTCCAAAATGTAATTCAGAATATACGTATGAGGATGGAGCATTACTAGTATGCCCAGAATGTGCTTATGAGTGGCCATTGAATCAAGAAGAGGAAAACAATGGAGGCGATAGAGTCATCAAGGATGCAAATGGGAATGTATTGGTTGATGGAGATACTGTTACTGTTATTAAAGATTTGAAGGTAAAAGGGAGCTCTTCTGTACTTAAACAAGGCACAAAGGTAAAAAACATTCGCTTAGTTGAAGGAGACCATGATATCGATTGTAAAATTGATGGATTTGGTGCGATGAAATTAAAATCTGAATTTGTTAAGAAGATATAAAAGTAAAAAAGTCGCTATTAACCAGTTAGGTTGATAGCGACTTTTACTATTGAAAAGGATTATTGATGAACGAGATTCTTTTGACTAGAATCATCTGTAGTTGTATCCCAATTGTTTCGAATTAGGTAGTCAAATGCACTTAATGATGCAGTTGCACCTGATCCCATTGAAATGATGATTTGCTTATAAGGGCTGTTTGTACAGTCACCAGCAGCAAATACACCAGGGATATTTGTTGCACCGTGGTTATCAACAACAATCTCACCCATTCGATTGCGTTCGATTGTGTCACCAAGCCAATCTGTATTTGGTACAAGACCAATTTGAACAAATACACCCTGTAATTCAATGTGTTTTTCTTCACCAGAATCACGGTCAACATAAGTAATACCGTTTACTTTGTCAGTACCCGTAATTTCTTTTGTTTGTGCATTCTTAATTACCGTTACGTTTGGAAGACTGAAAAGACGGTCTTGAAGCACTGTATCAGCTTTTAGCTCTGAATTAAATTCAATAACTGTTACATGCTTTACAATACCTGCAAGATCAATTGCAGCTTCAACACCAGAGTTACCGCCACCAATAACGGCTACGTCTTTGCCAGCAAACAATGGACCATCACAATGTGGACAGTATGCTACGCCTTTGTTTTTGAACTCTGCTTCACCTGGTACATTAACATTACGCCAACGAGCACCAGTTGAAAGAATCACGGTTTTACTTTTTAACACAGCACCGTTTTCTAGTTCAATTTCAACAAAGTCTTTCTTTTCAATGCGTTTCGCACGCTGTAGGTTCATTATATCAACATTATATTCTTTAACATGTTCTTCGAGACTTGCTGCAAGCTTAGGACCTTCTGTGTACTTAACACTGATAAAGTTCTCAATGCCAAGTGTATCCATAATCTGGCCACCAAAGCGTTCAGCAACAATACCTGTGCGAATACCTTTACGTGCTGCATAGACTGCTGCACTGCTACCTGCTGGTCCGCCTCCGACAACAAGAACATCAAATGGATCTTTCTCTGCAAATTCTGATGCATCAGGTGCGCTGCCAACTTTTGAAAGAATTTCTTCTAGTGACATACGACCATTACCGAAAACTTCTCCATTTAGGTAAGCAGTTGGAACAGCCATGATATCCTTACTTTCAACTTCTTCCTTGAAAGCAGCACCATCAATCATTGTATGTGTGATGCCAGGGTTGAGAACACTCATCACGTTAAGAGCTTGTACAACATCAGGGCAGTTGTGGCAACTTAAGCTTACATAAGTTTCAAAGTGGTATTCACCTTTAATAGCTTTTATTTGGTCAATTAGCTTCTGATCAATCTTCGGAGCTCTTCCACTTACTTGTAAAAGAGCCAACACAAATGAAGTAAATTCATGTCCAAGTGGGATTCCAGCGAATGTAATACCAGAATCCTCGCCGATACGATTGATGCTAAAGCTTGGTGTTCTTTCTAACTGAACATACTCAACCTTAATTTTAGAAGACATCTCTGCCAACTCATCAACAAGAGCCTGCATATCTTTTGAGACACTATCAGAACCCACGCTAACTTTGAGTAGCACATCACTTTCTAAAAGTTGAAGATATTGAGCTAATTGTTGCTTTATATCAGCATCTAGTATCATTTATAGCACTCCTTAGATTTTTCCTACTAGGTCAAGGCTTGGCTTAAGTGTTGCTTCTCCTTCTTTCCACTTAGCAGGGCAAACCTCACCAGGGTTGTTACGTACATATTGTGCAGCTTTAATTTTGTTAATAAGTGTGCTTGCATCACGGCCAATACCGTCTGCATTGATTTCAACAGCTTGGATTACACCATCTGGATCAATGATGAAAGTACCACGGTCAGCTTGTCCAAGTTCTTCAACTAATACATCAAATTGACGAGAAAGTACGTGAGCAGGGTCACCGATCATAGTATAAGTAATTTTACCAATTGCTTCTGAAGAATCATGCCATGCTTTGTGAGTGAAATGAGAATCTCTAGAAGCAGAGAATACTTCAACACCAAGATCTTGTAATGCTGGGTATTGCTCTTGTAAATCTTCTAATTCAGTAGGACATACGAAAGTGAAGTCAGCAGGGTAGAAGCAAACAATACTCCAATGACCTTTTAAGTCTTCCTCAGTAACCTCGATGAAATCACCATTTCTATAAGCTTGTAATGTGAATGGTTCTACTTGTTTTCCAATAAGTGACATAATAAATTCCTCCAATTAATTATATTTAATATAGATTATTAGCATTATTGACTAATAAATCTATAATTAATACTTGTTTATAATAATTATTATATAGATGTTATTATTTATGTCAATTAAAATGCTATGACAATTATATTCAAATATCAATTAATAGGTTTTGTATTTAAGGGTACCTTTATAAATGGTAATTCTTGATTAATGCTGACTTTCATTGACACAAGTGTAAATTTGATTCATAATATTCCTAATCTATAATTTAAAAGTTATTTACGGACTAATTTAATAATAAGAAGTGATGAGAGGGAACTAGTAAGTAGTTCTCAGGTAAAAGAGAGTAAAATCCATGGGCTGAAAGATTTTATAACCTGCAATGCTATTGAACCTGTCCCTTGAACTGTTAGGAAAACCTAACCGTTGCCTGCGTTAAAGGTTTCGAGTGGATACTAAGAGCGATTCTAGTATCAATAAAGGTGGTACCACGAAAGACATGGTCTTTTCGTCCTTTTTATAGGGATGAAAGGGCCTTTTTTTATACAATTTAATGGGTGGTGAATGAAATGAAGAAGAAGCGAATTGTTGTCAAAATAGGGAGCAGTTCTTTAACAAATCAAAATGGTGGCCTTAGTAACGATAAGCTTAGAGAACATGTGGATGCGATAGCTCGTTTAAAAGAACTTGGGCATGAAGTCATACTCATTTCATCTGGGGCTGTTGCAGCTGGATTTATGGACCTTGGCTATTCTTCCCGCCCTAAAACTGTCGCTGGCAAGCAAGCAGCTGCAGCAGTGGGCCAAGGACTTCTACTAAGAGGGTATACGGAAGAATTTAAAAAGCATGGTATTGTTGCCGCGCAATTACTATTAACAAGACAAAATTTTTTATACAAGGATCAGTACAACAATGCCAATGCTACTCTATCGGAACTTCTAAAACGGAATGTTGTACCGATTATTAATGAGAATGATTCCGTATCATTAGAAGAATTAAACTTTGGAGATAATGACATGTTATCGGCATTAGTAAGTGGCCTTGTACATGCTAACTTTTTAATTATCATTACAGATGTCAATGGCATCTATGATCAAAACCCACGAACACATCCAAATGCAAAGAGGTACAACTTCCTCAATGAGATTAACGATGAATTAGTAAGTGGAGCTTCTGGAGCGGGATCAAAGGTTGGCACTGGAGGAATGAAGTCAAAAATTGAGGCAGCAAGGACAGCAGTTGGTTTAGGAGTAAAAGTGTTTATTGGATATGGTTCTGGAGACGAAAAATTTGTCGATATCCTTGCAGGAAAAGGGGATGGAACGTATATTGGAGACTCCTCACGACCTAGTATGAATACGTCAAAGCAGTGGTTAGCCTTACACTCAATTCCAAGTGGGAAAATTGAAGTCGATCAGGGTGCTGCAGCCGCTATTTTAAGGCACGGTAAAAGTCTACTACCTGCAGGTGTCACAAACATTATCGGTAATTTTAGAATCAATGATGTTGTTGAGGTCGTAAACCTTAAAGGAGATATAATCGGTAAAGGAAAAGTGAATTTTTCTTCTGATCAATTATTAGAAATTAAAGGATTATCGAGCACTAAGGCAATGGTTAAGGTAAACAGTGATCAACGTGTTGTCATTCATAGAGATAATTGGGTAAGTCAAAAAGAGAGGAGAGTTAAGTATGAGTGAGTTAATTCTAAAAGGGAAAAAGGCAAAATCGGCAGCATCACTTTTAGCAAAGGCAACCACAGAACAAAAGAACAAGGCTCTTTCGACAATTTCTGAGCAACTTATCAAAGAACAAACCTTTATTTTGGAAGAAAACAACAAGGATTTACAAGCAGGAAAAGAAAATGGAATGAGTGAGTCTTTACTTGACCGTTTAAAGTTAAATGAAAAGCGGATTCAAGATATGGCAGATGCCCTTGTTCAATTAACGAAGCTAGAGGATCCAATTGGACAATTAATAGAGGAGTGGGAGCGTCCAAATGGCCTTCAGATTGCACAAGTTCGAGTTCCTCTAGGGGTAATCGGAATGATTTATGAGGCAAGACCAAATGTGACGGTTGATGCATCAAGTTTATGTTTAAAAACGGGAAATGCAGTACTCCTTCGTGGTAGCTCTACAGCGATCCATTCAAATAAAGCCCTTGTGAAGGTTATCCAGCATGCACTTGAGTTAAGTAATCTACCAGTCGAGGCTGTTCAACTAGTAGAGGATACAAGCCGAGAAACTGCATCGGAAATGTTCAAGTTAAATGAGTATCTAGATGTGTTGATTCCACGTGGTGGTGCGAAGTTAATTCAGACAGTTGTACAAAATTCGACAGTTCCTGTATTAGAAACAGGAGCAGGAAATTGTCATGTGTATATAGATGAAACAGCTGATCCAAAAATGGCGATTGAGATTGCAATTAACGCGAAAACACAACGTCCATCGGTATGTAATGCGATTGAAAATGTTCTTGTCCAAAAGGATTGGGCATCTAAGCATTTACAAGAGTTGATAACAGCCATGCAGGAAAAAGATGTTCAAATACATGGGGATAAAACGGTCCAAAATGTAGGACAGGAAATTATTCCTGCGCGCTTGGAAGACTGGGGTACGGAATTTTTAGGGCTAGAAATTGCCGTGAAAGTGGTTGAGGGTGTAGAAGAGGCCATTACCCATATTAATCAATATGGAACAAAGCATTCCGAAGCCATTATCTCATCGAGCGTTGAAAATGTAGAGAAATTTTTTACAGAAGTGGATGCAGCAGCTGTCTACCATAATGCATCAACCAGGTTCACAGATGGATTTGAATTTGGATTTGGTGCAGAAATTGGAATTAGTACTCAAAAACTACATGCTCGTGGACCAATGGGACTACAGGCATTAACCTCCACAAAATATACAATTCGAGGTAACGGGCAAATTAAGTAAAAATTGAATACGATTATAGGGGATGTTCCCAATAATTTTGGGAGCATCTTTTTTTATTTTCTTGTTGTTTACAAGTTTGTTTACACGTACACAAAAAGTAAACAAGGTGTATACAAATGCGTTTACATGTTTACAAATCTGTATACATCCCGTCATAACAACATGTAGGCGAGTTTGTATTCAATGTTTACAGAAATGTATACAAAAAACGACATGTTTACAAAGTGTTTACAGGTTTACAGTTTTGTTTCTTTTTGCTGAGAATCATTGTGGAATCTAGTAATCTCTTATACGCTTTTATTAGGTAAAAAAGTTCAACAGACGTACATAGCAACAAATATAACTAAATTGAAAAGGGATGATGTTTGAATGACTATGTCCAGAATTGCAGCAGTTGATGTTGGAAATGACTCTATTAAGGCGATCTTCGGAGAACTAGAGTACGAATTAAATATACCTAATATTATTGCTAGAGACACCGAGGACCGTCCGGTAATTGGAATAGAAGAATTAAATAGTAAGGATCCGTTGGAAGGAATCCATATCAAGGTTCACTCCCCTGCCCTAAAAGAGAATAACGTCATTTATCGTGTAGGGCATTTAGCAACCAAGAGTAACAGTGCATCTGAGCTGGACCCAGGTAGTAGCAAATCAGAAGAGGATCAGACATTAATTATGCTTTTTGCTACTTTGGCATTGGATGCGGTTCGGGAGGGTAACACATCTTCCTTTCCAAGGTCAAAAAATGTAATTGATGCAAATTACACGCTAGGAACAGGATTACCACTTCGAGAAGTTAAAGAAGGAAAAGATGCAGGATATCGTTCAAAGTTAACAGGATCTGTTCATCAAGTGGAATTTCTTGTAACACCAAGATATCAGGGATTAAAGGTCAACATTAAATTCAATGAAGTCAAAATCTATCCAGAAGGTTTTGCCGCTTATATTAATCTTGTAATGGATAATAATCTGAAAGTAATCAATAAGGATCTAATTGATAAGCGGATTTTAATTCAGGATATTGGTGGTCTTTCTACGGATATTGCGGTGATTCGTAACCGAACTGTCGATGATGATAAGGCCCAAGGCTTTAATCTTGGGGTATCCGAATCATTAGAAGCAATTAGAGAAGAAATTCGCTCTAAGCACGGAATAGAGTTAGATAGCCGCCGAGATGTGGTTGATATTATTACAAGAAAAAACAACCGAAATCATATTATGGTAAAAGGTAGTCGGACAAGCGTTCATGACATTACGGACCGTATCTTGCTTGAATTGGCGAAAAAGCAATATCGATTACTTCGCAATGTTTGGCTGAAAAACTCTCAAACGGAAATCTGCTATTTCGTCGGTGGTGGGTCAAATGTGTTAAAAGATTATATTAAAACATTAAATAACAACCTTGACGGTTATAATATTGAATTCTTTGAAGATGAAAAAGAAAGTATTTGGATGATGGCAAACGCCTATTATAAACTTATTACTGACTTTATAAGAAAAAATGAGAAGCAAAAGGTACCACAAGAGCCAGTAAAAAAATAAGTTTTTCAAAAAAATAAGATAAGGTGATCCTATGAACAAAACCTCACCAGAGGTAAAGAGGGGCCAAGCGATTTCGTTTCGAGTACCATCTGATACACCTGATCATTTATTAAAGCATCTACAAAAACTGAAGGAAACAGAGCGAAGGAATTTTTCTAGTAAAATCGCTGAGTTTGTCATGCAGGGAGTCGGCCAGACCTATTCAAGGGAACGGGAAGTGATAACCGTTCCACTCCCTCATAAACTAAGTAAATCTCAGCGGAATTGGCTTAAGCATGAGCATTCGGAGGCATTGCTAGGAAGTATTATTTACCACCTATTATCTGACCCGGTTCGTGCTACTGCTCTACTAGCTTCGTTAAATAGCAAATCTGTAGATTTAGATGAAGCCCTGTATCTCCAAGAGGAATTATCCGTGGAGGAACATAAGGTTAAGCCTATCGCTGAGAAAGGCCATCTACAATCGGTTGACGAAGTCGCGGTAGCTGAAGATGCTGACAACTTTGAGGATGACTTAGATAATTTTAACTGGGAAGCTGCCAAGCAAGATGAACCAAAAGAAGATATTGATGCGGAGAATGCTGATTTAGACAGCCTTTTAGGGGATTTTCTTTCTGCAATGAATAAGTAAAAATGAAGGGACAGTACTCGTTACTATATGGTAGCGTGGTACTGTCTCTTTTAATTGAACGAAGAGAACTGTATCATAGGTAGAAAGAAAACCTAAGGATAAGGATGGAGAACATGGAAACGGAATTGAATATACAAGTTAATTCAAAACTCGCTAATAAGTATAAAGGAGGGTATCCTCTTGTTACAAAGCAAGTGATGAATAATACAAGCCATTTAGAAGAGGGAGCTCTAATTAACCTTGTTGATGAAAGAAATACATTTATTGGGAAGGGCTATTACGGCAAGCAAAACAAAGGATTTGGCTGGATCCTAACGAGAAACAAGGATGAAAAGATTGATCAGTCCTTTTTTGAAAGGAAGATAAAAGCCGCCTTAGAGAAAAGAAAGTCATTTTTTAATGACAAGGAAACAAATGCCTTCCGTGTATTTAATGGAGAAGGAGACGGAATTGGGGGCTTCACCATTGATTATTTTGATGGGTATTATTTAATCAATTGGTATAGTAAAGGTATCTATACATATTCCGATTATGTGATAACCTCTCTTAAAAATCTAGCCCAGTATAAAGCAATTTATCAGAAAAAACGATTTCGTGAAGACGGAAAATTTATTGAAGAAGACGGGTTTGTAGAAGGTGAACGTGGCCAGTTTCCGATTATTGTTAAAGAAAACGGGGTTAATTTTGCTGTTTATTTTAACGAAGAAGCCATGGTTGGGGTGTTTCTTGATCAGCGTGATGTAAGAAGGACAATTCGCGATAAGTATGCAGAAGGGAAGACTGTATTAAATACTTTTTCATATACCGGGGCATTTTCTGTGTATGCAGCACTGGGTGGAGCTGCAAAGACAACTAGTGTGGATTTAGCGAATCGTAGTTTGCCGAAAACGATTGAGCAGTTTAGTGTAAACGGAATTGATTATGAGGCCCATGATATTATAGTTGAAGATGTTTTTCATTATTTTAAATACGCAGGTAAAAAGAACTTGAAGTTTGACATGGTCATTCTTGATCCTCCTAGTTTTGCAAGGTCGAAAAAGATGACATTTAGTGCTGAAAAGGACTATAAAAATCTTTTGAAGGAAGCAATTGTAATTACAGAGAATAATGGGATAATTGTTGCTTCAACAAATAGTGCATCCTTTGATATGAAAAAATTTAAGAGCTTTATTGATGCGGCGTTTAAGGAGAGTAATTGCAAATACGAAATTAAAGAGGAATTTACATTACCTTCGGACTTTCAAACAATTTCGCAGTTTAAGGAAGGTAACTATCTAAAAGTAGTATTTATCAAAAAGCTAAATGGCTAGAAATGAAGATGGAGGCGATGAGATGGATGTCGTAGTGAATAAAGAATGGCTTGTTGAACAATTACATAACAAGGATGTAAAAATTGTGGATTGCCGGTTTGCTTTAGGAAATCCAACCCAAGGTGAAAGTCTCTATCAGGAAAGTCATGTTCCGGGTGCTTTTTATTTTGATTTAGAAAAGCAGTTATCCGCTCCTGTGTCAGAGCATGGGGGAAGACATCCACTTCCAGAAATAGAGCAATTTAAGCTAGAAGTTGAAAAGGTTGGAATCGATCGTTCAAAAACAGTTGTTGCTTATGATGGGGGTGAAGGTCAGTTTGCATCCCGTTTTTGGTGGTTACTAACCTATCTTGGACATGAGAAGGTTTATGTGTTAAACGAAGGCTTTAAAGGTTGGACTAAAGCGGGCTATCCTATAACAAATGAAATACCAGAACTAGAATCAACTTCATTTAACTTAAATATACGTGAAGACATGCTAGCTTCTTATGAAGAAGTTAAGGAAATCGTTGATCAGAAAAAAGACTCTCCCATTTTAATAGATTCGAGAGATGAGAGCCGTTATAAAGGGGAAATTGAACCAATCGATCGAATCGCAGGACATATTCCCCGCGCAATAAATAGATGTTGGATAGATGGTATGGAGCAAGGATCCTTTAAAGATAGTGAAGAACAGAAAAAGAGATTTGCAGACATTAATAAAGAAGAACCAATCATTGTTTATTGTGGGTCAGGTGTAACAGCTACTCCCAATTATATTGCTTTGAAAATGGCAGGATTTAAGAATGTCAGGTTATATGCAGGTAGTTATAGTGATTGGATTTCTTATGAGGACAATCCGGTTGCAAAAGGGAATGAGGGATAAGAGCCTTTCCTAAAGGGAGGCTCTTTTTCATTTACATACTGATGACGTTTACACCCTTAATAAAGTATAATACACTTAAACATTATTTGGACGGTGAGGGTACAGTGAAAAGGATAACCGTGAATGACTTGGTCCGTAAGTTTTCATTGAAGGTATTGGCTGGTGAAGACCAGTTAGAGAATACAATTGCGCAACCCAGGGTACATCGACCGGGATTGGAATTCGTTGGTCACTTTGACTTTTTTCCAACAGAACGGGTACAAATTTTAGGGGAAAAGGAAGTTACGTATTTACATAAACTTACAAAAGAAGAACGTAGAATTCGGATTGGGAATATTGTTAAATACCATCCTCCTTGTTTTATCGTAACATGTGGGGAAGAGGGGTTAACCTATTTAAAACAGCATTGTGTGGAACAAGGCATTCCGCTGTTGGTTACAAATCAGCCTGAGATTACTTCTGATTATATTGTAAGATTGGATGCCTATTTAATTAAGGAATTAGCGGAAGAAATTGCTGTACACGGTGTTTGTATGAACGTGTCTGGGATTGGTATCCTGATTCGTGGGAATTCTGGTGTAGGAAAAAGTGAGACTGCGCATACTTTGATACGCAGGGGACATCGACTTGTAGCAGATGATATCGTAGTCTTAAAAAAGCTAAGTCCACAAACGATTCTAGGTACACATGATGAAAAAACAAAGGAGTTTTTAGCCCTACGCAGTATCGGGTTATTAAATGTGGTTCGAATGTATGGACGAAAAGCTTTTCAGGATGAAACCCGCATTTCCCTTGATATTCATTTGACGAAATGGGAAAAGGATGCTTTGTATAATGATCTAGAACAAGAAATCAACTCAATGGAATATATGGGTGTTAAAATACCTTCGATTGAGATTCAGCTTCAGCCTGGGCGAGATGTCGCGGGGCTAATTGAAGCAGCCGCAAACAACTGGTATTTAAAGCAGCAAGGTTACAATGCGGCAGAGGAATTTATGAGTAGAATTGATGACGAATTAACTACCACTAATGGCGATAAATAAAGGGGAGGTTTCAATAACTGAGAAACTCAATTTGAGTTGGACTTGGTTTTCGGTTTTTATGGGCATTGCCAAATATGGATAAGGTCTTGGCTATGCCCTGAGCAAATACATTATTGCGATTAGGTACTTAGGGAACTACTGCCGGTGCCAAGTGAGGGCACCGCCCATAACCCAGTTACTCTTCTACGGTTATAAAAAAACCCTCTACATTTTTTAAGTATGTAGAGGGTTAACACGTTAAGCGACGTACTCTTCTTTTTTGATATCTGTTGCTTCTTTTTTTATATAATATTTTCCTTTTGTGGCAACGGCTAAAATGATGGTTAGGATAGAAGCAAGGATTGCCGCAAAAAATGCTGCTGTACTTTGTAAAAAGGTTCCCATAAATCCAAGTGCGGCCACTGTACCGAGGGCACTTGAAATTAATAAAGCGGCAACACCGACGGGATTCCATTTATACAAGTTCTCTTGTCTCGCCTCGTAATATCCAGGGCCAATTTTTAATAACCTCTTAACAAAGACAGCATCTGTAACTAAAATAGCTGCCCAAGATAATAAGAAGACTCCTTGGAAGGTCAAGACTGTGCCAAGATGATTGACAATATCGGTAAGCATTAAGAAGATGGCAGATACTCCGGTAACAACTACCCAAAAGCGTCTTCCGGGTTTAAAGTTAAACATGTTTTCGAAGAAGTTTGAAAGAGATAGTGAACCACTATAGATATTAGTGACGTTAATTCTTACTTGGGTAATCATCGTAAACAACGCTCCCCACATTCCTAGCAGCATTACGATATACACACCAGGATTTGGTTCACCTAGACGAACACCAAACCAAATACCTAAACCTCCCATTACACCAAAACAGAAGATTTGCGGGACAAACCCGATTGCAAATACTCCAATTTTCGTGTCCTTTGGTTTAAGGAATCGTGCATAATCGGATGCGAGTAGTGGAGTTAATCCCATAATCCCGTGCTGCATGCCAATACAAAGCAATAGAGCGGTTCCTCCAACTTGAACATTTTCTGGCATATAGGACCAGAAAGTTCCATCGTAAACAGATGGCTTGAAAGCTGCCACTACGATTGCCGCAACTAAAAAGACACCGAACAATGGCAATGACCATTTTTGCAATTTATCCAACTGCTTAATACCAAACCAGTTTAATGGAATGACAATGGTGCCGAAGAAAAGAATTAAAGCCCATTCTGGAATAATAGGTAAGAATTCATGGACTGCGGAAACTAAGATTAAACCTTCAAGTGCACAATACATGATGAAATTTGTGGCATAAATAATGGAGGTTAATGATGCGCCTATATAGCCGAACCCGCCACCCCTTGATAATAAATTTACGTTCATACCTGACTTTGCAGATAGGTACGCAATGAATGTTCCAAGAATACCGGCAACGATAATCGCATATATAGCGGAAATGATGGCGTTAATAGCACCAAATTGAAGTGCCATTACACTTCCCATTTGAAAATAAAATATAGCCGTTGCAATTCCGAATGTAATATTCGTTATACTTAACCAACTCATGTTTCTTTTGTTAAGAGGTACTCTATCCAAGGAATAGTCATCACTCAACGCTTCGTTGCGATTTTGCTCCGGTTGGATATTAGATCCCATCTTATCAACTCCCTTTTTATGTGAATGTTTTCACATTTATGTTTCTTGGTAAATAAATAAGGACGTACAGTCTGCTTAACCAATAATAATTGTAACAATGGTGTATACAAGGTTGCAAATGCGATAAAACAGCATATTTCGTGATAAAACCTATTTACAACATGTCTAGGTTACATAATCCGGGTCTATCTTAGAATTTGCCCCAAATACCGAAGTATACATCCGGAATGCTAATGAATGTGCGTATTATATAGATTGGTTTGATTTATTTACTAATTTCGATTTATAAACTTTCGGATTTTTGGTCTTTTGTTCATTCAAATAGTTACGATAAGGGGCAAAGATGAGTCGGAATCCGGGTGTGATTCGGACAAAGAAAGAGGAGAAGGGGGAGACAGAGTCAAAATCAAGGTGTGATTCAGACAAAGAAAGCGAAAACCAGATTACCAGAGTCAGAAAACGAGCTTGATTTGGACAGATGGATAGGCAAGGTCGCAGAGATGAGTCAGAATAAAGGTGTGATTCGGACAAGGTAGTAGAAAAAGAGAGTACCGGAGTCAGAAAGCAAGCCTGTTTTTGACAGAAGGAAAGGCAAAGGTGCAAAGATGAGTCAGAATGAGGGTGTGATTCGGACAAGGAAGTAGAAAAAGAGAGTACCGGAGTCAGAAAGCAAGCTTGAATTGGACAGATGGATAGGCAAGGTCGCAGAGATGAGTCAGAATAAAGGTGTGATTCGGACAAGGTAGTAGAAAAAGAGAGTACCAGAGTCAGAAAGCAAGCCTGATTTTGACAGAAGGATGCAGAAGGTCGCAGAGATGAGTCAGAATGAAGGTGTGATTCGGACAAGGTAGTAGAAAAAGAGAGTACCGGAGTCAGAAAGCAAGCCTGATTTGGACAGAAGGAAAGACAAGGTCGCAAAGATGAGTCGGAATCCGGGTGTGATTCAGACAATGAAAGAGAAAACGAGATAACCAGAGTCTAAATACTAGCCTCAATGCAAAAAATAAGAGCCCCAAGAAGGACCACCCCAAAAAAATTCACCAACAACAAAAACCCCATCGAAATAGCCAGATGAGGTTGTATCATACATTACTAATTCTTATTCATAGTACGTATTCTTTGTGTTACCAATAGAATTAAAGTTTGCCTTTAGGACTCTCAAATATGTGCGTTTGCATAAGTCAAGTTTACACCAGTCATAAATGGCTTGAGTTGTAATTTTTTGATTAGGAAAAAGCAAACTGAATTCCTTCACATTTCGCAAAATAGCTTGGTCTATTTTTTCCAGCTCTCCACAGTTATTACAAACAAGGTTATGGTGCTTTATTGTAATATGAAAGGACTTACAGTTCCTGCAAAATATTCCTTTTTTAACTTTTTCATAAGTATAAGATGGTAACTTTGTGAAGGGGTTCTTTGACTGATGTAAATCCATTAGTTTTTGGGCAATTTTTTTATGTCCGTCATTTAACTGAGAGGATCCCTTATTTATATCTCTCAAAAATCGATTTACTTGAGTTGGTAAAATAAATGGCTGTTCAAGAGGTGCTTGGTATAATGTGAACTCGGGATTGATAAAAATAATAGAGGCATCCACTAGGTATTGTTGATTGAGATTTTGGAGTAATTGGCGGAATAAAGAAGCACTTCTGTTTATTTGATTTATGGGGTTTTTATATTCACGGCCAGTTGTAACTGAATAAAGATTGTCTGATTTAAGGTAACAATCTCCTTGAAAGTTTTTTATATCTAGCAAATGAATGATGCCCTGTGATATAAGCAACGTATCAATTTGAAAAAAGGAGTTGTTCACTTCTAGTAATAGGTCATTGATTATGTATCTTTCTTCACAGAGATCCTGTAACATGGAATCAAATCTCACCTCTCCTTCATAGCCTCTTTCAAGATTTTGATAGTGAAATTTTTCTTTTGGCGTTAACTCCATTCGAGTATCTAATGAACGTAGAGCTAACAATTCCTCTGATTCAGTTCGCGCTTTAAGTAACAAACTTCCACTTCCTTTCTATTTATTCATCCCTATTTTAATAGAAAAACAAGTATTGGAGTGTAAATATTCTGTTAACATTTTGTGTCCGGTACTCCATAGGAAATACTTATCCATTTCTATAATAAAGATTAAATTTCTTAATCACTCTTTTGCTACTATACTTAAGGTACAAGGGGTGGTAATGAATGGAATATATTATTCTGTTTTTCATTGGGGTTTGTGCGACGACTTTGGGGACACTGGCTGGTGGTGGGGGATTAATCAGTTTGCCCTCGATGTTGCTTTTAGGTGTTCCTGTTCATTCGGCAATTGGAGCAAATAAGGTTTCTAATACAATTAGTTCGTTCTCGAGTTTCTTCTACTTGCTACGGAAGAAGGAGCTGTCTTTAAAAGAATCAATTTGGATTATACCGGTTAGTCTTTCTGGTGGGATAAGCGGGGGCCTTATCGCTTCACGGATTTCAGCTGAAAACATGTATATTGTGGCAATTGTCCTGCTACTATTCGCCTTTATTGTTTCTTTTGTGGGAAAAGGAGATTTTACCGGAAATGAGCCATTGAAGTTCAATAAAATTAGTGCACCTGGGCTATATAGTATTGGCATTTATGATGGGCTGTTTGGACCTGGTCAAGGGACTCTAATGCTTTATCTATATAATCATTTAAATATTGCATACATTCGTGCCGTCGGATTGGTCCGCCTTGCGACATTTTCTAGTTGTTTTGGAGCTGCGATGACCTATATTGCGACTGGTAAGATGATTTGGCCGGTTGCCATTGCCTTGTTACTTGGTTCTTTTACAGGAGCACAAATTGGGGTGCGTATTGCGCAGAAATTAAAGCCTCAATATGTAAAGCCGATTTTAAGGGTTGTAACGGTACTTCTTATTTTTCAAATTGTAACTGAGAATGTTCTTTAAATAAAAATCTGGACTCACTATCAGTCCAGATTTTTTTAGTTTCCTGTGTATTTAAACGAATAGATATGCGTTTTTGTTAATTCAATGACTTCCTCAATAAATTCCTCTTGGGACTCTTTAAAGCCGCTCGTAATCCAATTTTGGATAAGCCCGTAAAAGCCATAGGCTGTATAGCGTTTAAAATAGTCCATGTTGACCGGGATATTGTTGATTGTTTCAAATATAAATTTTTCTTGATAAATTTTTAAAATGGTTTGAGGGAAACTTGTATGTAGCCCTGGTAGAGTGTCGTCAAATTTTATGAGTTCAAAAAAGTCTCGATGCTCATAAATATAGGAAACGATATTAAAAGAAGGCTTGCCAATTTTAGATGTATACACCTTTTGTCCAGGAAGATGGTGTTTTCCAACCGAATTCCATAATCCTACCATCATGGAATCTAGCAAGTCTTCAGCTAAATCAATTTTGTCATGGTAGTGAACATAGAAGGTGCTGCGATTATAGAAAGCCTTATCTACAATGTCTTTTACAGAAACGGTATGATACCCTTTTTCTTTGATAAGGTCAATTAGGGCATGTTTTAAGTGTTCCTGGGTTCGATTTCGTCGTTTAGATATGAGGTCCAATTCATCATTCATAAAAAAACCTCCGTAAAATAGACAGTTTTATTGGAAATGTCTATTATTTAGACATTTTGAATTTCTTTGATGATTGTTAAGTCTAGTCAAGATAGTAAAATAGAATTGTGACCAAATGGTGACAAATTCTATTGGAGTAAATATTACTCTACTATAGGGTAATGCTATCCATATTATACAATAAGGGGGACTTTATAATGGGAAAATTACAAGATAAAGTGGCTATTATAACTGGGGGAGCTTCAGGAATTGGAGCAGCAACAGCTCGTTTATTTGTTGAAGAAGGCGCAAAGGTTGTTCTTGTTGATTTAAATGAAGAAAAGGGAAAAGCTTTTGAGGAAGAATTGAAAGTGCTAAATGCAGAAGCTTTATTTGTAAAAGCAAACATTACAAGTGAAGAAGAAGTAGCAAATATCTATAAACAAACAGTTGAAGCATTCGGTAAAGTGGATATTGTTTTCAATAATGCTGGTATTGGACGAGTTCAACCATCACATGAATTAGAATATTCTGAGTGGAGAAATACGGTTAATGTTGACTTAGATGGTGTTTTCTTAGTAGCACGCGAGGCGATCCGTGAATTCTTAAAAGCGGATGGTGGAGTAATCGTAAACACTGCATCTATGTATGGCTGGGTGGGATCACCAGGTTCAGCAGCCTATAATGCAGCAAAAGGTGGCGTAGTGAACTTAACTCGCTCATTAGCACTTGAGTATGCAGAACAAAATATTCGTGTAAATGCTCTTTGCCCAGGTTTCATTGATACTCCAATTATTCCTGAAGAAAGCAAAGAAGTATTACGTGGCATGACTCCAATGAAGCGTCTTGGACAAGCAGAAGAAATGGCTAAAGCTGTATTATTCCTTGCTAGTGATGATTCTACATTCATGACAGGAAATAGCTTAATCGTCGATGGCGGTTATACGGCTCAATAATAAATTTGCTCATCACCTTAAGGTGATGGGCTTTTATATTTTCGGGGAAATAGTATTCTAGTCTAACATTTTAAATATAGTTGTTGACGATATGGAGATTTTCTGCAATAATAACATTAATTTAATAACTGGTACCTTTAATTCAGTCCAGAGAGGCTGACAAGGACGGCGGGATTTTATTAAAAGACGTGGGGATACGTGTATAAACTTTCCCTGTGCTCTTTTAATAGATGAAGAGGCTAATTGTCAGGATACCTGGTAATTAGCCTCTTTTTTTTCTGCTTGCTTCTGGTATCAGAAATGATCATACAGGAGGAATCAATTATGAAAAAAATGGATTCAGAGTTCTCATGGCAAGCAGTTCCACAATCTAATCGAAACGGTTTTTGGAAGACATTATCCGTAATGCTAGGCCTAACGTTCTTCTCAGCAAGTATGCTAGCTGGTGGGGAAATTGGGATGGGCTTAACTTTTTCAGAGTTTATCATAATCGTGTTAGCAGGAAATCTAGCTTTAGGAATCTTTACAGGAACCCTCGCTTATATCGCATCGAAGACAGGATTATCGACACACCTTTTGGCAAAGTATGCATTTGGTGATAAGGGATCCTATCTACCATCCTTTTTACTAGGATTTACCCAAGTTGGTTGGTTCGGAGTAGGTGTAGCGATGTTCGCAGTTCCAGTTGCAAATGCAATGGACTGGAATGTGTACGCCTTAATATTCATCTTTGGGCTTGCAATGACAGCAACTTCAATTTTTGGCATGAAAGCACTGGTTAT
The DNA here is from genome assembly GCF_002734285.1 of Fredinandcohnia onubensis. Classification (GTDB taxonomy): domain Bacteria; phylum Bacillota; class Bacilli; order Bacillales; family Bacillaceae_L; genus Ferdinandcohnia; species Ferdinandcohnia onubensis_A. The sequence continues at coordinate 89,511 of NZ_NSEA01000001.1, forward strand.
TTTAGGATTTGTAGCAGTACCAGCAATTGCAATTCTTGGTAGCTACTCAGCAGTTGAGGCAACCGAGTCCTTAGGTGGAATAGCGGCTCTAATGGAGTATAAACCAAGCGTATCCATCACACTATCAGCAGCACTTACGATTTGCATCGGTTCATTTATTAGCGCAGGAACGTTAACACCAGACTTTGCACGTTTTGCCAAAACATCACGCTCAGCAGTAATAGCAACAGTGATTGCCTTTTTCTTAGGAAACTCATTAATGTTCTTTTTCGGAGCAATTGGATCGATGTCTTATGGTTTAGCAGATATTTCTGAAGTAATGTTTCTACAGGGATTAATGATTCCAGCTATTATTGTACTCGGGTTAAATATTTGGACAACAAATGACAATGCCCTGTATGCTTCAGGCTTAGGATTCGCAAACATCACCAAGATTCCTAAAAAAGTATTCGTAGTTGTAAATGGACTAGTTGGAACCATACTAGCGATGTGGATGTACAACAATTTTGTAGGATTCCTAACACTTCTTGGAGCTGCGATTCCTTCAATCGGTGCCATCATTATTACAGACTATTTCTTTGTAAAGCGAAGAGAATATAAAGCTTTTGAAGAAATGACGTTTAAATCAGTAAACTGGGTTTCAATTGCGGCGTGGGGCGTAGGTGTAGCCTTTGCGCAAGTAGCACCAGGGATTACACCACTAAATGCACTACTAGGAACAGTGGTTATTTACTTCGTATTCATGAAAGTAGCGGACATAAAAAAAATTAAAGAAGCAAAGGTGATTTCAGTTGATTATTAAAAATGCAACCTTACGAGGAAAAGAAGGTCTCTGGCATCTCGTTATCAAAGAAGGTCAGTTTGAAAAAATTACTCAAGAACTAGGCGAAATAGAGGCAAATGAAGAAGTAATCGACGCAGATGGCTCACTTGTTTTGCCACCTTTTATTGAGCCACATATCCATTTAGATACAACATTAACGGCAGGCGAACCTGAGTGGAATCAAAGCGGAACTTTATTTGAGGGGATCCAGCGCTGGTCACAGCGTAAAGAATCCTTAACCCTTAAGGATGTAAAAACACGTTCGAAAACAGCACTAAAATGGCAAATTGCTCAAGGGATTGGGCATGTTCGTACGCATGTTGATGTTACAGACCCTAGCCTAACAGCATTGAAGGCAATGCTTGAGGTAAAAGAGGAAATGAAAGATTATGTAGATATTCAGCTTGTTGCCTTTCCTCAGGAAGGAATTTTATCTTATCCGAATGGAGTGGAATTGCTTGAAGAAGCAATGAAAATGGGTGCGGATGTCGTTGGTGGTATTCCTCACTTTGAATTCACCCGTGAATATGGTGTCGAGTCAATGAAGATCGCCTTTGATTTAGCAGAAAAGTATGATCGATTAGTTGATATCCATTGTGACGAAATTGATGATGAACAATCAAGATTTGTTGAAGTTGTAGCAAAGGAAGCCTATGAGCGCGGAATTGGTACTCGTACAACAACAAGCCACACGACAGCGATGGGTTCATACAATGATGCGTATACGTACAAGCTTTTCCGATTACTAAAGCTTTCTAATATTAACTTTGTGTCAAATCCACTTGTGAATATTCACTTACAAGGTCGATTTGATACGTATCCAAAACGTAGAGGTCTTACTCGTGTTAAAGAACTACTAGAAGCAGGACTAAACGTGAGTTTTGGCCATGATGATATTTTTGACCCATGGTATCCACTAGGAACGGGCAATATGCTACAGGTTCTTCATATGGGAATCCACGCTTCACAATTGATGGGCTATGAGCAAATTGTGAATTCCATTGATTTGATTACGACAAACAGTGCTAAGACACTGCACATTGAAGATCGCTACGGAATTGAAGAAGGAAAGCCGGCAAACTTCATCGTCATGTCAGCAGAAAATGAATATGAAACAATCCGTAAACAAGCGAAAGTTCGCTACTCATTTAGAAATGGAAAAATCATTGCAGAAACAAAGCCAAGTGAAACAATGATTACATTGGATCAAACAGAAGCAGTAGATTTTAATCGATGAAATGAGAAGGGGCATCCACCGACTGGATGCCCCTTTTGAATTATGCTTGTCCCATTTTTTGCGGACTATCATCATTTTTATGGATTGTAACTTGATGAGGAAATGGTATTTCAATTCCATTTTCGTCAAAGGCCTCTTTAATGGCTTTTCGAAGCTGACGCTCGACTCCCCAATGTTCCCCATTTTCTGTCTTGGCAATAACACGTAGAACCACATCTGATACTCCAAGTGCTTGAACTCCGATGACATTCGGACCTTCAACGATCATAGGATTTTCGGCAGCCACTTGGTTACAGACTTCTTGCATCACGGTTATGGCTTTATCAATGTCTTCCCCATAGGCAATTCCGATATCTACAAGGGCACGCATATTTCCGCGGGAATGGTTACTTACACTTGTAATGTCGCGATTCGGAATATAATGTAAGGTTCCATCAAAGCCGCGAATTTGTGTGGTTCGTAAACCCACTGCCTCTACAACGCCATCAATAGCTCCGATGGTGACATAATCGTTAACATCAATTTGCTTTTCTAATAACAAGAAAAAGCCTGTCACAACGTCACTTACCAGACCTTGTGCACCAAAACCAACCGCTAGTCCAACAATCCCAGCACCGGCGATCAGGCTTGCAACAGGAATATTAAAAATGCCAAAAATGGACGCAACTAACATAAAGATTAATGCATATGAAAGTATATTCTCCATAAGCCTTTGAAGCGTATGAGCGCGCCCTAAGGTAATGTTTTGTTTATCCTGTAATTTCGTAAAGGTTCGGTCAATCACTTTGTTTCCAATCTTTTTTACAATGAAAAATGCAATAAAGACCCCGATTAATTTTAAAATGATGATACCGGTATTCAGGAGTAGAGCCTCCCAATTGATATCGAGAAAATCAAACAAAAATATCATCCTTCCTTGTGTCATGAACCACAGGGACGGTTCTCTTGGTTTACGAACCAGGAGAACCGTCCCCATGGTACTTATTTTTGTTTAGTAAGAGAATACCACAAATCACAATAAGGAAACACATTTCAGAAGAAAAAATCCCCTGTTTGAGTACAGGGGATTTGGTAGTCCTTATTTTGTATAGTTATCAAAGTAACCTTGGATATAGATGAACGGGGTACCTTTGTCTCCGCTTCCTGATGTTAAATCAGATAGAGAGCCAATCAGGTCAGTTAGTCTTCTAGGTGTTGTACCTTGTGCTTCCATTTGTCCGACAAGGTCTCCTTCTTTATTTTTAATGAACTCAGAGATTGCCTTTTTAAGTTCTTCACCTTTTAAATCAGCAAAATTATTATCAGCAAGATATTTTAATTTAACCTCATTTGGTGTACCTTCAAGGCCAGCTGTGTAGGCAGGTGAAACAACTGGGTCAGCAAGCTCCCAAATTTGTCCTACAGGGTCTTTAAATGCACCGTCACCGTAAATCATAACCTCTACCATTTTACCAGTTTTCTCTTTGATGATTTCCTGGATTTGATCTACAACTGGTTGGCAATTACGAGGGAAGAGCTTCACACTTTCCTCAGTTGCTTTGTTAGAACCAAGTAAACCATAGTTTTCATTATAGCCACTGCCGTCGATTGATTCTGAAAGAATATTATCAAGGCTATAAATTTTTTCTCCGCCGTTTGCCTTTAAAATTTTCTTTGTACGGAATCTTGTGTGAATGTCACAAGTTAGCACGCTCTTTGTATAGTCTAGGATCGTTCTTGGGTTATTTGAGAAGATGACTTCACATTCAACGCCGTATTCCTCAACCAGCGATTTATAATAATCAATGTAATCTACACCTGTAAAAGTGTGTTTATTATGTCCGAATAGTTCACGGAACTGTTGCTCTGTTAACACATCCGTCCAAGGATTCACGCCTTTTTCATCAAGTAAATCAAGATCCACTAGGTGGTTACCTACTTCATCAGATGGATAGCTTAACATAAGGACGATTTTCTTCGCGCCCTTTGCAATTCCACGAAGATTGATTGCAAAACGGTTACGGCTTAGGATTGGAAAAATAACACCGATTGTGTCATCACCAAATTTTGATTGTACATCCTTTGCAATATGGTCGATTGTCGCATAGTTTCCTTGAGCACGAGCGACAATAGATTCTGTGATCGTTATGATATCTTTATCTTGAATCGTAAAGCCTTCCACCTCAGAAGCGGTTAATACAGTATCAACAACGATTTGCTCGATGCTGTCACCTGTATTGATGATTGGGCCACGTAAACCCCTTACAACTGTTCCAACTACTCTTTCCAAAACAATCACTCCTACATGCTGATAAGTTTTTATGTAAATATTATCTACTAGTACTATACATCTATCATGTGATATAAGTAAAATTAATATATCTAATAATGGGTATAAGGAGTATTAATATGGTAGGTAAATTAGATTTATATAAGGTTTTTAGTGTGGTCGCTAAGAATGGGAGCTTTTCCAAGGCTGCCAAGGACCTATTTATGACACAGCCTGCAGTTAGTCAAGCGATGATGCAGCTAGAAAGAGAATTGGATATAAGACTGTTTAACCGTACACCTAAAGGGGTTACTTTGACAGATGAGGGAAATCTTCTATTTGAATATGTTCATTCGGCAATGAATCTCATCAATGTTGGTGAGGAAATGATTTTGGAATTTAAGAATCTAACAAAAGGGGAATTAAGAATAGGTGTGGGTGATACAATATCGAAATATTTTTTGCTCGCATTTTTAGAAACCTTTCATACGGAATATCCCAATATAAAGTTTAAAATTGAAAATGGGACAACCCAGGAACTTATTTCCTTATTGAAGTTGGGTGAGGTTGATCTCGCGATTTGTAACTTTCCGGTTAGTGACCCTACCCTAGCACAAATACCATGTATGGATATTCATGATATTTTTGTGTGCGGAAAAAACTTTAAAGAACTTCTACATAAAACCGTAAATGTATCCGACTTAGTAGAGTATCCGTTAATATTTTTGGAACCAAAATCCATTTCGCGAAAATATGTCGAGGAATATTTATTGTCAAAAGGATTAAGGATTTCGCCCGAGTTTGAACTCGGTTCCCATGATTTATTATTGGAGTTTGCTAAAATAAATCTAGGTATTGCTTGTGTCACGAGAGAATTTTCGCAAGAATATTTAAAAAGTGGCATCCTACATGAGGTAAAGCTTAAAGAGCAGATCCCAAAACGGAGCATTGGAATCTGTTACGTTAAAAATGTTCCATTATCACCAGCATCAACAAAATTTGTTGAGATTATTAAAAAGGATGGGTGATGAAAGGGATGGTTCCCAAAGAACCGTCCCTAATCTACCTAATCCACATAATAAATCTGGGAATTGGTAGCATCAAGGCAGTAAAGCCTTCCTCCGTATGCACAGCCACCATCAATACCAATGATGTTATTTTCTCCAAAATAAACTTCATTACTCTTATGTAGATATTTGGTTGGTGTATGACCAAAAACAACGGTCTTATGACCGGTGTAGCCATTGTGAAATTCCTCGCGAATCCAGACTAATAAATGGGGGTCAGTTGATTCTAATGGTGTTTCAGGATGAACCCCTGCATGAACAAAAATATGAGTTTCTGTTTCATAGTAGTATGGAAACTCCTTTAAAATTTCTAAATGTGGGTGGATTTCTTTGTTTATTTGAAGAAGATTAGGCATCTCCTCCGTCGTGTACCAATATTTTGCATCATCCTTTTCAATCTGATAGCCGTAGTTTTGTAAGGTTTTAATCCCGCCATTGTAAAACCATCGTTTGACACTCATTGAATCAGCGCGGAAGGCTTCCATCATCATCTTTTCATGATTACCTATCAACGCAATTGCTCCTTTTTCGCGTAATTCAATTACTCTATCTAAAACAGCCCTTGAGTGTGGTCCTCGATCAACATAATCTCCCAACAACAAAAGTTGGTCTTCCTGATCATTGTAGTTTACTAGTTCCAACAGCCGTTCAAATTTATCTAAATCACCATGAATATCACTTATCGCAAGCATTCGTCTCACTCAACACACAACCTTTTTACAATAATAGGTTCTTCTATTTTAGCACACCCTACGTCTTAGTGAGGAATACCCATTTCGTATAAATTTTTCAAGGTGAAAAGATACTAAAAGCGATCAAACTGGAAAGAGTGTGGCGCTAATGAACATAAGAAAACCGTTATCAGTTGCAGTTATTTTTTGTCTTTCATCAATTATTGTGTTTGGGATTCTTGCCTATTTTGTTCATATCCATGATGTGCTGTATTTTGATAGTCAAGTGATAGGTTTGGTTCAGGGGATGGAATCAGTGGGATTAACTTTGCTAATGAAGTTCCTTTCGTTTATCGGATCTGCACCAGTCGTCATTGTTTTATCCCTTATTATTTTGTATTTCCTCTATAAAGTTTTGAAGCATCGTCATGAGTTGGTTTTGTTTATAGGAGTGATGGTCGGTTCTCCAATCTTGAACATCTTACTAAAAGGACTATTTGAAAGGGCAAGACCAGATTTCCACAGATTAGTCGAAATCTCTGGTTATAGCTTTCCGAGTGGTCATGCGATGAATGCTTTCACATTTTTCGGTATTTTCACATTCTTGTTATGGCGCCATATTCCAGTAGTGTGGGGGAGAACAGTACTTCTCATATTTAGTGGAATTATGATAGTAGGGATTGGGATCAGCAGAATATATTTGGGAGTTCATTATCCAACTGATATAATAGGTGGATATTTTGCAAGTGCTACATGGCTTGGATTTTCAATATGGACTTTTCAGTGGTTCAAAGATAGACAAGCCGTCAAGGACACGAGACTACAAACGGGTTGATACCGGATGGAGGATGATTCTAACCATTCCCTACACTTTTCAATTGTCGAATCTTAGGGAAAGGTTTTAATTGAAAATGAAAGCGCTATCAATTATAATGAAGTCAGGTGGATGACATGTGTGGTCATCATGGTATTTGGCGAAGGTGGGGCCGATACTGTAGTGGAGTAACACGTTAAAATGCTTTATTTTAAAGTGTATTATTAAAAAGGGACCATTTAATTCAGGATGCGAATTAAATGGTCCCTTTTTGCGTTGGGTTAACTAATCAAGTCAGCCTCACTAATAAGTACAAGATACTTAGTCAATAAACAAGGACTGCACGTTATGAAATGAACCAAATTTACAAATAATATTTTTATCAATATCTTTTGTGGTTCTTGTCCAAGTCAAATGATATTAAAATAGTTTATACGGACCAATAGATAGATTAAACTAGTACGATGGAACTAAATACCAGAACTTACATTTATTATTTAAAGTATTTTGATATAATTTTATTTTCTGAAAAGTGTTGCTTTTGGATATTTTGTGTGATATATTAGTTCCTATCAAGTTGATGTTTGTAAGCAAGTGAGTTTACTAGTATAATTTTTTATGCTCTAGATGTATTCGGAGAATTAAGTGTCTAGAGTGTTTTAGGAGGAATAGATATGTCATCGAGAGATTCATTTAGCAATGTAATTGCAGTCGGGTTTATGTTGTTTGCATTATTCTTTGGAGCAGGGAATTTAATCTTCCCGGTACAATTAGGTCAGTTAGCTGGAGACAATGTCTTTACAGCGAATCTTGGTTTCATCATTACAGGAGTAGGGTTACCTGTTCTTTGTATACTAGCATTAGCATTCTCAGGTAAAAGTGATTTGGAGTCTTTAGCGGGACGAGTTAATCCTATATATGGTATTTTCTTTACTGTTGCATTATATTTAACAATCGGTCCTTTTTTTGCAATTCCAAGAACGAATACAGTTGCTTATGAAATTGGGATCGTTCCATTCTTAGAAAATCAAACGAGCTATCTTCCGTTATTTCTATTTACAATTGTGTTCTTTGGGGTAACATTATTCTTTTCTTTAAAGTCTAGTAAGATTGTTGATATTGTTGGGAAAATGTTAACACCGATACTATTAATCGTAATTGCTATTCTTATTATAGCGGCATTCGTGAATCCGATTGGTGCGATTCAAGAGCCAACAGAAACCTATATGTCAAATAGCTTCTTTAAAGGTTTCCAAGAAGGTTATAACACAATGGATGCACTTGCAGCGTTTGTATTTGGTATTATCATTATCAACATCATGAAGCAACGTGGAGCAACTTCAAAAAAAGAAATCATGATTTCAACAGGTAAAGTTGCATTAGTAGCAGGGGTTTTACTAGCAGTTATCTATTCTTCACTTGCATTCTTAGGTGCAACAAGTGTTGAAGGGCTTGGATTCTTAGATAATGGTGGATCAATACTATCTGCTGCTTCTCTACACTTCTTTGGTTGGTATGGTAAAGTTATTCTTGCAGTGATTGTTATCGCAGCATGTTTAACAACAAGTATTGGACTTATTACATCTTGTGCGTCTTATTTCACAAAATTAATTCCAGCTCTTTCTTATAAGAAGTGGGCCGTTATCTTTACATTATTTAGTGCTGTGATTTCAAATTTCGGTTTAAATACAATTATCAGTTTTTCTATACCAGTTTTAGTTGCTCTATATCCATTAGCAATTTGCTTGATGGCATTGACATTCTTACACCCACTATTCAAGGGACGTAAGGAAGTATACCAAGTCAGTATTTTAGTTACATTGATCCTAAGTGTTAATGATGGATTAAATGCAGCAGGTGTAAAAATTGCTGCTTTAAATGACTTTTTAGCATCAGTTCTTCCATTATACTCAGTAGGATTGGGCTGGATTGTACCAGCAATAGTCGGTGGTGTAATTGGCTATTTAATTAGTATCATTAAACATGGTGCTCTTAACCCGGAGCCAATTAAAGAATAACAGGAAAGGCTACTTATAACATAAAGTTGTAAGTAGCCTTTTTTATGTAAGTAGCTTAGCTTTGTGTTAAATATATATCTTGTTATAATAGAAAGTAGGATTGTTACTGGTAAAGCAGGCAAAACCTAAGTAAGGTGTTTCTGTTTTAGGGGACAGTTTATTTAGGTTTTTTCATTTTATACGAAAGAGGGATTTGGGATGAAATTGATTGCTTCAGATTTAGATGGGACTCTATTAAACGATAATCATAAAGTAAGTGAGGCAAATGTACGCGCGATTCAAAAGGCAATGGATAAAGGGGTAAAGTTTGTTGTTGTAACAGGAAGGTCTTATGATGCTGCTAACATGCCTCTTGAAGAAGTAGGGATTACTTGCCCAATTATTACCTTGAACGGCGCTAGTTCTTTTGATATAAACGGGAACGTTTTGCGTGATATTCCAATGAATAAATCGGTTTGTAAAAAAGTATACACAGCATGCCATAATGGTGAAATGTATACGGAGTTCTTTACCAACAAGGGCTTGTTTTCTTTTGGAAGAGAGAGGTTTATTGAACGGATGACTAGATGGTGGAAAACAGTCAATCCAAATTTTACAGATGAAGAAATTAATCAAAAAATTGAAATGCGTTTCCAAAATGAGAGTGTTCAGTTTATTGAAGGTTATGAACAATTAGAGGCCATCGATGATCTGAAAATTTATAAACTTTTAAGCTTTGCGGACGATGAGGAAAGACATCAGCAGGTGTATAATGAGCTAAAAGACGAGACCGGAGTGGTAATCACTTCTTCTGGTTACTTAAATCTGGAGTTTAACCATCCAGAAGCTATTAAGGGCTTAGCCCTTGCAGATTTAGCAAAAAGCATGGGGATTGAAATGAAGGATGTCATGTCAATGGGAGATAACCTAAACGATAAAAGTATGCTCGAAATGGCAGGTCGTGGTGTTGCCATGGGGAATGCCGATAAAGAAATAGTAGACATCTGTAAATTTCATACAAAAACAAATGAAGAAGATGGGGTAGCTTTCGCAATAGAAGAGATGCTAAAAGAGTATTATTATTAAAATTTACAGGCATATGTAGGGAATCTATTTGGGCACGGGGTGGATGCATGAAAATCGAAAAGGTTTTAAATAACAATGTTGTGATGTGTAGAAATGAACTGGATCAAGAAATAGTGGTCATGGGCAAGGGCTTAGCTTTTCAACGAAAGTCTGGAGATACTATTGATGCTTCTAAAATTGAGAAAACATTCATCTTACAAAAGCATGGGATTACCGAAAAGCTTGCCAAGTTACTTGAAGATACATCAGAGCTGTATTTAAGCATTTCCTCCAAAATATTAGAATATGCAAAAACTCAGTTACCTCATAAACTAGATGATTACCTATATGTTGCTTTAACAGATCACCTTAGTTTTGCCATTAGTAGGTATAAACAGGGTATTCAATTGAAGAATGCCCTACTATGGGAAATTCGAAAATATTATAGACCAGAATTCCAGGTTGCATTAATAGCATTGGAAATTATTGAGAAAGAGACGGGTATCAGGCTTGATGAAGACGAGGCTGCGTCAATTGCTCTACATTTGGTGAATGGGCAACTCGAAGGAGAAAATATGGGAGCAGCCGTTCAGATTGCACAGATGGTAAATGATATACTAAACATAGTGAAAGATCACTTTGATATGGAGCTTGATGAGACTTCAGTGAACTATGAACGATTTGTAACCCATCTTCGCTTCTTTGGAATGAGGTATATGCGCAAGGAAAGATTATCTGATTCCATTGAAGATTTTTTCCATAAGCAGATCAAACTTAAATATTCAGAAGCTTATAAATGTACGAAGAAGGTTTCGAAGTTTTTAAAGACAGAGTTTGGTTGGAAGATTTCCAAGGAAGAAGAAGTTTATTTGACCGTGCATATTCATCGAGTCACAAATCGACATAAAAATCTGTGATCATGTAGGTTGGAAGAGAACTGCAACCGCATGAAACGCGAAAAAGTAAATTTATGAAAGGGGTTCAACAATGGGCAAGTTTACCGGATATGTTGGTACTTATACAAAAGGGGACAGCAAAGGAGTCTATACGTTTACTTTAGATACAGACGAGCAAAAAATAGAGGATGTAAAGCTTGCAGCAACTTTAGGAAATCCTACATATGTAACAGTGAGCCAGGATAATCGTTTTCTTTACTCGGTTATAAAAGATGGAGAATCGGGTGGAGTTGCGGCTTACTCTATCGATAGCCAAACAGGCGATTTAAAGCCAGTAAACAATTATGTTTCAGAAGGGGCATCACCTTGTCATGTCAGTGTAAATCAGGCAAATAACCAAGTTTTAACGGCTAACTATCATAAAGGCACAATTGAGCTGTATTCAGTTAACAGTCAAACGGGACGAATTGAATCTTCCCAATCGGTTGCTGCACATCAAGGTAAGGGGCCACATGAAAGACAAGAAAAGCCTCATACCCATTTTTCAGGATTTACTCCAGATGAAAGATATGTGGTGGCGGTTGATTTAGGCATTGATAAGCTCATCACATATGCAGTAGAGAATGGATCATTACAAGAAGTAAGTAGTTTATCGGTTCGGCCAGGAAGCGGGCCAAGACATATTGCTTTCCATCCTAATGGGAAACATGCATATCTGATGACAGAAATAAGCAATGAAGTGGTTGCTTTAGCCTATGACAGTAGCAATGGAAGCTTTACGGAACTTCAATATACTTCAACCATTCCTGAGGACTTTACTGAAAACAGTCAAGGTAGCGCTATACATATTTCAAAAGATGGGAAGTTCGTATATGCGGCTAACCGTGGACACAACAGTATTGCTGTTTTCCAAGTGAATGAGGCAACAGGGGAGTTAACATTAGTAGAAATGGCTTCGTCAAAAGGGGATTGGCCGCGTGACTTTGTATTTGATCCAACAGAAAAATTCATCGTGGGCTCCAACCAGGAATCAAGTAACCTTGTGTTATATGCGAGGGACGAACAAACGGGAAAATTAACACTAATTGATTCAGATATCACTGTACCATACCCAGTCTGCGTGAAGTTCTTACATACTTAAATATAGAGGAGGGCCTGGAAAATATACCAGGTTCCTTTTTTTTGAATTTCGGGTCTATTCTATGTAAGCGTTTTAGTATAAAATGATTATAATAGAATAATAGTTTATATCATTCCGGTAAAAGTAAACGCTTACGAGTGATATTTGTTAAAGGGAGTTTTGGGCTATGAAATATAATCAAGTTAGACGAAGTGATGGCGGTACAAGAAGAGAATATGTCTACTCCTATCTAAATGAAAAAATTATAGATTTTTCTTTATGTCCGGGTTCTCCGATTTCAGAAAGTGAGATTGGGACTCAACTAAGTGTTAGCAGAACACCGATAAGAGAAGCTCTAATGCAGCTTGCAAAAGAAGGATTAATAGATATAAAGCCACAGATTGGGACATTTGTATCTTTAATCGATCCGAAACATATTGAGGAATCGAGATTTATGAGGAAAGCTGTAGAGCTTGCTGTGATTCGTGAAGCAACGGAAAAACTAACTCCTGACTCATTATATAAATTAGAAAAATGCTTAACCATGCAGGAAATTGCCTTACGGGAAGAAAATGAAAAGGACTTTTTAGCTTATGATGATGAATTTCATGAACTCATTTATAAAGGGTTAGGGATGGACCGTATTTGGAAAGGAATCGACCAAATGAACGGGCAGTATAAGAGGGTTCGGATGCTTCGACTTATCACAACCAAGGCTGCGGATTGGGAGACTGTTTTGGATGAACATAGAGCTATTTTTAATGCACTTAAATGTAAGGATGTTGTTGCGGCAGAGGAGGTTGTAAATGAGCATATCACAAAAGGTATTGCTCATTTGTATGAATTTAAGAAGGAACAACCTGAATATTTTAAGAAAGAAAGTATCTTAATTTAGTTCCATTTCCTCGTGATTTTGGAATGGGATTAAATAAACAAAAATAGAATAATTTAGCTAAAAACCCACTCATCCCTAAGGTAGAGTGGGTTTGTCTTAATCCATTTCCTTTCGAAGTTCTTCCATTTTACGGATTATCAAGGGATAAAAATATTTCGTGGCGCTTGTTGTGGAGTTGCCGCCGAAAAATCCAGTTCCTGGACAGGTTTTCACATTATAGTCAGGCCCTTTATCCAGCACTCTTTCGCCGTTTCGCAAATCCCACCAATGATGGTAGGTAATACTGTCAATGGAAGGAGTTAATCCAAATTTAAGGCTGAGAGCGGCATTGACATAGATGATTGTGTCGCTTTGTTCTTTCGTCATCACATCATGACCAATATCAAAATTTCCAAGGTGTTCAATTGCGATACCGACAGAGTTAGCCTTACTACCAATTGTGCCTTCTGGGACAATATGTAATGGCCTTGAGACAGCAACCTTCCCATCTGGAAAAGTCGTAATATTTTGGGCGATATGCTTCCAGCCCATCTGATTCTTATGATAATTTTCCATACCGGTTAAAAGCCCAAAATGGTTGGAGCCGTTAAACCGACTATAGTCTGGGACCCATGTATGATGCTGCTGGATAAGGCTTATTTTTCGTTTAATCTTCTGATTGAAGAGCCAATCTTTAAATTCTTCTTTTGTCATTAAAATGTGTTCCCCTTGCATATTCAACCTTCTCGGTGCAATTTTGAGAATCTGTCCTGGAACGACTTTTTCGGTTGAAAGCTTGTTTGTCGTTTTAATCTGCTCAGGGGATGTGTGAAATTTGGAAGAAATCTTCTGCAAGGTATCGCCAGCTACAACCTCATAGGAAATCGGAACCCATAGCTTCTGTCCGACAACAAATAAATCTGATTGAATCCCATTGGTGATTTTTAATTCCTCCACAGAGGTTTCAAACTTTTTTGCAATCCCAGTTAATGTATCCCCTGCTTGGACGACATACATATTTTCAGTGCTATTTGCTCCTACATCCGTAGGGAGGAAAGCGATAAAGGTAAAGAAAAAAACTCCAATTACAAATACTATCCTTTTTATCATGGCTCGTTCCTTTCATAACATGTTAGTATTAGTTTGTAAAAGAAATCTAATATTATGCTTTTTAGGTATTTAGTGTAGGTTCTTTTCAATTTTTAGAGGAAATTAGTGACAGAAAGCGAAGTAGTACTACGAAGTATATAGTATAAATCCGTCTTCACTTAGGAAGAAGGCAGCGGGCGGCAAGGAGGAAAAAGTCATGCTAGAGTTTGAACCATACATAGATCAATTTGCAAGAATAAAAGTAATAGGTGTTGGCGGTGGTGGAAATAATGCCGTGAATCGAATGATTGAAGCAGGGGTAGAAGGCGTTGAATTCATAGCAGTAAATACAGATGGACAAGCACTTAATCAATCAAAAGCAGAAATCACCATTCAAATTGGAGCATCTTTAACGCGGGGACTTGGTGCAGGTGCCAATCCCGAAATAGGAATGAGAGCCGTTGAAGAAAGCAAGAAAGAGATTGAGGATGCTTTAAGAGGAGCGGACATGGTCTTTGTCACCGCTGGAATGGGCGGTGGTACTGGTACTGGGGCTGCTCCGGAAATTGCAAGAATCGCTAAGAAGCTAGGCTCATTAACAATAGGGGTCGTAACAAGACCGTTCCGATTTGAAGGCCGTAAGCGTGCTGTTAATGCAGATGCAGGAATTGATGCAATGAAGGAAGCGGTTGACACCTTAATTATCATTCCAAATGAGAAATTATTGGAGATTGTCGATAAGCGTACACCGATGATTGAAGCCTTCCGCGAAGCAGACAATGTTCTACTTCGAGGGGTACAAGGGATTTCTGATTTAATAGCGGTACCAGGATTAATTAATCTGGATTTTGCTGATGTAAAAACAGTCATGTCACACAGAGGAACAGCTTTGATGGGAATCGGTATGGCAAAAGGGGACGGTCGTGCAGTTGAAGCCGCTAATAAAGCAATCAATAGTCCACTTCTTGAAACTTCTATCAGCGGAGCACGCGGTGTCATTTTAAATATTACAGGCGGAAGAAACTTAAGTCTATTTGAAATACAAGAAGCTGCCGACGTAATTTCATCAGCAACACATGAAGATTTAAACATGATCTTTGGATCAGTCATTAATGACAATTTAAAAGATGAAATTATTGTAACGGTAATTGCGACAGGATTTACTGAAAATTAAAGAGAAGAGGCACCCCTTTTGGAGGTGCCTCTTTCCCTTTTACGGAAGTAGATAACCAGCAGCTTGAAAAATACTGTACCAATCTTCACGGGATAACTGAACTTCACTTGCTTTCACGGAATCCTTTAATCGCTCTATATTCATGGTCCCAATAACCGGCTGCATGTTAGCTGGATGACGCAATAGCCAAGCAATTGCAATGGTCGTATTAGATACACCGTATTTTTCTGCAATTTCATCGATTTTTTGATTTAATTCTGGGCATTTTTCATTACCAAGAAAAGGTCCTTCAAAATAACCATATTGAAAAGGTGACCATGGTTGAATGGTAATGTCATTCAATCGGCAAAAATCAAGGACATCTCCATCACGATTAATAGATTGATCAATTTGCATATTAGCTGTAACGCCACTTGCAATCATGTGGGCATTTGGGATGCTTAATTGCAGCTGATTTGCAACAATTGGCTGCTTCACATATTTTTTTAATAACTGTATTTGCATCGGCTTTTGGTTAGATACTCCAAAATGACGAACCTTCCCTGAGGATTCTAACACATTGAATGCTTCTGCAACCTCTTCAGGCTCAACGAGGGCATCTGGACGATGTAAAAGTAGAACATCAAGATAGTCCGTTTTAAGTCGTTTTAAGATTCCATCAACGGAATTAAGGATATGTTCTTTTGAAAAATCAAACATTCCTTTTCGAATGCCACATTTGGATTGAAGAATAATTTTCTCTCTCACATCATCATTCATATGTATTGCATCTGCAAAAATTTCTTCACAAGTGCCACTACCGTAAATATCGGCATGATCAAAAAAGTTTGCTCCGTTCTCTAATGCCGTTTGCACGAACGCTTCCGCCTCAGGCTTCTCCAATGAGTTGATTCTCATACACCCTACTGCCACAACTGGAACCTCTAGTGAACTGGTGCCTAGTTTTATTTTTCGCATTGTGTAAAACCTCCAAGTTATAATATAGGACTGTTATTACTGTTGCCTATTTCTAGTCTACATATTTCGCTTTTGATTGGAAAGTATAGAAAAAAGGAGGTTTTGTGATGAAACGAATGAAACGTTTATTCATGCTGTTATTATTAGCATTTCCGATGTTTTTCTTAGTGGGTTGTGGGGATGACGAAAGACCAGAGGAAGGCGAGGACATCGAGGAGATCGAAGAGGAAGATGAAATCGGTGACGGCGAGATAGATGATGAGTAGAATGTAAAAAGGAGCTCCCCCTTAACTGGGCGGAACTCCTTTTCTAGTTATGCAGTTGTTGTTGCTGTTTTAGTATCTTTTTTCTCGTTGATTCGTTTTGTTAGGAATGGTATTGCAAATCTATCTACACCGTAGTAGTATGTTGCAGCGCCTGCGAATAAGAGAATAACTGCTAAAGTGTAAAGTACTGGGTTTGTGCTAACTGTTCCGGCAAGTAAGAAGTTCAAGTTCATGAATGCACCTGCAATTAATGCTGGGATTGTTGCAGCACCTAGGATTAATCCAAGGCCTACTAGAACTTCGCCCCATGGAATGAGTACGTTAATAATTTCAATGTTTGGAACGGCAAAGCCTTCTAGGAATGTTGCGTACCAGCCTGCTACTGCAGGGTGTTCGCCACCAGCCTTTGCAAGTGCTCCTTGTAGGAATCCGCCTGCGTCGAATCCTCCTGTTAATTTATGAAAACCAGCTTCTAGCCATTGAATACCTAACCATACACGTAATACTGTCCAAATAACTGCCATTTTAGGTCCTTTTAAGAATGTTCTCATCTTAATCTCCCCTTTTATTTTATATTGTGAAATTATTCACAAGTTGTTTTAAAAAAATATGATTGCTTTAGCTGCCAGCTTTTGTAGTTAGTTTGTGAAGTTCTTCACTAACTTTCTACACTCTTAATATACAGCGGATTTGCAATTAAAGCAATAGGCTTCACAAATATGACACAATTGTTTTTTGGTGGGATTTTCAGAGTCAGTTTTATAGTTTTATATAGGGAAGTAAGATATATAAGAAAATTTCAATAAGGGAAAATTTTTCAAAAAGTGTTTGACTTTGGGTATTTTACATTCTATAATCCATTTATAAAGTAAAACTAGAACGTATTAATTTAATAAAGACTCTTATCCAGAGCGGTGGAGGGACATGGCCCTACGAAACCCGGCAACCTTCAAGATTATTCTTGAAAAGGTGCTAATTCCATCAGGTAAAATTACCTGAAAGATAAGAGGAGGAAAAAGCCCTCTTCTTACTGAAGAGGGCTTTTTTCATCGTTTGGGTATGAAAGTTAGATGTTGTATTAGTACTAATCCTAGTTTTCCTATAAAAATACTGGAGGTATATACATGAAAAAAATAAGCGTTATCTTAACTGCTGTATTACTTTTGATCGGAATTGTAGGCTGTTCGAACAGCTCAAGTAAAGCTAGCCAAGGAAATGAAAAACCAGAAAAAATTACATTAGATTATGCCTTTTACTCGCCTACAAGTCTTGTGCTAAAAGAGTTTGGGTGGGCTGAGGAAGCATTCAAAGAAGAGGGAATTAAGGTTGAATTTGTTTTAAGTCAAGGAAGTAATAAAGCACTAGAATTTTTAAATAGTGGAAGTGCGGACTTCGGTTCATCTGCAGGGGCAGCAGCTCTAATGGCTAAAGCAAAGGGAGCTCCAATTGAATCGGTGTATATTTACTCAAAGCCAGAGTGGACAGCATTGGTGGCAAATAAAGATTCAAAGATTCAAAGTATAAGTGATTTAAAAGGGAAAAAGGTTGCTGCAACAATCGGAACAGATCCTTATATTTTCCTATTACGTGCCTTAAATGAGGAAGGATTAAGTCCATCAGATGTTGAGATCGTTAATCTACAGCATGGAGATGGAGCGGCAGCGTTATCTTCTGGTCAGGTAGATGCATGGTCAGGGTTAGATCCTCATATGGCAAGAGTTGAATTAGAGACGGATGCGAACCTTTTTTACCGCAATGCAGATTTTAATACGTATGGAACTTTAAATGTGCGTTCTGAGTTTGCGGAAAAATACCCTAAGTACGTTGAAAAAGTTATTGAGGTCTACGAAAAGGCTCGTAAATGGGTCCTAGAAAATCCAGAAGAAACAGCGGAAATTTTGGCAAAGTCCGCAAATATTGATATTGAAGTTGCAAATAAACAATTAAATGAACGAAATGATTTTTCTAATCCTGTTCCTGGTGAAATACAAATTGAGGCATTAACAGAAGCAGGTAAGGTCCTTCAAGCACAGGACATCATCGGAAAAGATGTTGAATTGGAACAACTAGTTGAAGAATTGATTAATCCTACGTTTGCGGAAAACGTAATTAAATAATAGAGGTTAGTGCCTCTTTCAAAACGGCACTCCCTTGTGATAGGAGAGGGTAAAATGAGCACAAAAGGCGGAGCGTTGACTAGGCAAATTAAGGTGAAACAAAAGCGTGAGTTTGTATTATCGGGAAGTGTAAAAGTAATTCTACTTGGGAGTATCATCCCTGCTATTTTAATCGTGGTTTGGCAATATTTAAGCCATATTGGTGTCCTTGAAGGGCATCTTATGCCAGCACCAACGGTTATCCTTGCAAAAATCATTGAATTTGCTGGGGATGGAAGTCTTTGGGGCCATATTGGCATTACTTTATATCGAATCTTTTTTGGTTTTGTAATCGGGGTTGTTGCTGCTGTTATCTTTGGTTCATTGGTCGGCTATTTTAGAATTGCTGAACAGTTACTAGACCCAATGATTCAGGCTTTCCGTTCGATTCCGTCCCTTGCTTGGGTACCTCTTTTTATCCTGTGGATGGGGATAGCAGAACCATCAAAAATTACACTAATCGCTGTTGGGGTATTTTTTCCGGTTTATTTAAATATCGTGTCAGGCATTCAGGGTGTTGACCGAAAGTTGATTGAGGTAGGGAAAATCTATAATTTTTCAACGTTTGAGTTAATTAGAAAGGTTATATTGCCTGCATCCCTTCCTTCTTTTCTAGTTGGAATCCGAAGCGGGTTAGGGCTAGGGTGGATGTTTGTCGTTGCAGCTGAATTAATGGGCGCTAGTCAGGGGATTGGATATTTGCTTGTTGTTGGCCAAAACTCCTATTCTCCTGAAACGGTTATCGCAAGCATCGTACTATTTGCGATTTTAGGTAAAATATCAGACTCGATTTTGAAGAAAACAGAGGAAAAAACACTTCACTGGCAGGACAGCTTTGTGAAGTAGACCCGAAAGGATGAATAAAGATGCTGGCAGTTCAAAATGTCTCTAGAACCTTTTCGAACGGTGCGACAGGGTTTAAAAATATTAATCTTGAAACAAAACAAGGTGAAATTGTGGGTGTACTAGGTACGAGTGGGTGTGGAAAAAGCACCTTATTGCGTGTCCTAGCTGGATTAGATTCCGATTATACAGGTACGGTGAAAATAAGTGGTGACATCATTAAGTCCGTTCATGAGAAAGTTGGCGTTATTTTTCAAGAGTCACGTTTAATGCCATGGTTGACAGTATTAGAAAATATCTCATTTGGTTTAAAGAATGATAGTAAGAAAAAAAATGAAAAAGCCCAGGAATATGTAAAGTTAGTTGGATTGCAAGGATTTGAAAATCATTATCCAAAGGATATCTCCGGTGGGATGGCACAACGAGTATCGATTGCTCGTGCACTTATTACGGCACCAGAAGTTTTACTATTAGATGAGCCATTTAGTGCACTTGATGCATTTACAAAAATGCAGTTACAGGATTTACTACTAACAATCTGGGAGAAATACAAATCTACGATGATCGTCGTTACCCATGATATCGATGAAGCACTTTATTTATGTGACCGGATTGTTATTTTAAAAGGGCAGCCGGGTGAAGTCTATCAAACGATTCAAATTAATGATCCAAAGCCTAGGTCCCGTGGGGATATAAAGTTGGCACAATTGAAGGCAGAAATATTATCTCTATTAAGCTAAAGAAAGGGGAGAGTTGAATTGACAACCACACAATTAGGTGCGATAAGACCATTTGATGATGCCTATAATCTTAAAAACTATGATCAGGTGTATAAGGACTTTTCATGGGAAGAAGTTGAAAAAGACTTTAGTTGGTATCAAACAGGGCAAGTCAATATGGCGTATGAATGTATTGATCGGCATGTAAAAGACGGGTATGGAGGCAAAGTCGCCCTTCACTACATAAATGAAGATGAGGAACAAGTTTTTACATTTAAAGATATCAAAGATAAGTCGGACCATTTAGCATCGGTATTAAGAAAGTATGGGGTTAAAAAGGGAGATATTGTGTTTATCTTTTTACCGAAAAATCCGGAAATGTATATTGCGATGATTGCGGCGGTTAAAATAGGGGCCGTTGCAGGACCGCTTTTTGAAGCATTTATGGAGGATGCGGTAAGAGATCGGATTTCAGACTGTGAGGGTCGTTATCTAATCACAGATTCGGAGTTAGTAAAAAGAGTCCCAAAACAAGAATTGCCTTCACTGGAAACAGTATTTATTACGGAGGGACCAGAAAAGTGTCAGGATAATGAAATCTCACTTGTAGAGGCATTAGCAGAAACGAAAAGTGAGAACAGTATCATTGAATGGTTGGAGCTTGAGGATCGCCTTAATATTCACTATACAAGTGGATCAACTGGGAAACCGAAGGGGATTGTGCATGCACATCGCGCGATGATTCAGCAGTACCAAACGGGAAAATGGGTCCTTGATTTAAAAGAGGATGATGTTTATTGGTGCACAGCACATCCCGGCTGGGTGACAGGAACGGTGTACGGAATCTTTGCTCCTTGGCTAAATCGTGCCACAATTGTCGTTAACGGCGGGAGATTTAATGCAGATTCCTGGTATTCCACAATTGAAAAAACAGGGGTAACGGTTTGGTATAGTGCACCTACAGCATTCAGGATGCTAAAGGCAGAGGGAAATGAAGTGCTAAACAAATACGATTTACGTTCTTTACGACATATTCTAAGTGTGGGAGAGCCATTAAACCCTGAGGTTATTACCTGGGGGATTGAAACTTTAGGGAAAAGAATCCATGATACATGGTGGATGACAGAAACGGGCGGACAATTGATCGTCAATCTTCCATCTGAGGTTATTAAACCGGGCTCAATGGGGAGGCCTTTTCCAGGTATTGAAGTTGCAATAATCGACGATGACGGAAATCCGCTTCCGAATGGTCAGGTTGGTCATCTTGGCATTAAGGCATCTTGGCCATCAATCATGAGAGAAGTTTGGAAAAATGAAGAGAAATATCATTCATACTTTGTAAATGGTTGGTATGTATCAGGTGACTTGGCTATTTTAGATGAGGATGGCTATGTGTTTTTCCAAGGGCGGAGCGATGATATGATTAATTCTTCTGGTGAGCGAATAGGTCCATTTGAGGTCGAAAGTAAACTAATTGAACATCAAGCGGTTGCTGAAGCTGGAGTCATCGGAAAGCCAGACCCAATAAGAGGGGAAATCGTAAAGGCCTTTATCGTTCTAAAGAATGGTTACAGTCCAACGAAAGATTTACTAGAGGATATCCGCGTATTTGTAAAACAACATCTTGCGGCACATTCTGCTCCAAGGGAAATTGAAGTATTGGATGAACTGCCGAAAACAAAGATTAGCGGTAAAATTTTAAGAAGAGAGCTAAAAGCACGAGAATTAGCAAAGGAAGTTGTAAATTAACAACAGGGGGCGAGTAGCCCTTTTTTTTATGGGGATAAAAGCGTGGAATTCACACTAAAAGGAGGTATCTGTTATAATTTGTGAAAAAGGGCGGTGGGTAGATTGTGTTTAATTTTGTTCGCCTATCAGGCACATCCGGTTTATAAATTAATTGTTGCGGCTAACCGGGATGAGTTTCTACAGCGGCCAACAGCTCCGATTCATTTTTGGGAGGATGAACCTACTCTGTTGGCTGGAAGAGATCTTGAAAAAATGGGAACCTGGATGGGTGTAACCAAAGCTGGGCGTTTTGCAGCCATAACGAATTATCGAGATCCAAGTGAAGTCTCAGTAGGAAAACAATCTAGAGGAACGCTTGTAAAAGATGCTCTCATCTATAAAGGCGATATTGCTGAATATATGAAGCAGCTAGAAGGGATGAACTCCCAGTATCCTGGTTACAATCTCTTAGTAGGTGATCCTGAACAACTCTATTATTATTCGAATGTCGGAAAAAGTTTGGAAAAGGTACAACCAGGTATCCACGGGCTAAGCAACCATTTGCTTGATACAGGTTGGCCGAAAGTTCAAAAAGGTAAAGAAGAACTTTCAAAGATCATTAAAGGAGAAGATTTAGTAGAAAGCCTGTTCGAGCTACTCCAAAACACGGACCGTCCGAACGACAACCTTCTACCCAAAACTGGCGTGTCGCTCGAATGGGAACGGATTCTTTCTTCATTATTTATTCAAACAAATGGGTATGGGACAAGAAGCTCGACCGTATTATTAATGTCGGATACAGAAATTCAATATGTTGAGCGGGTGCACGCGAGTACGGAACAGAGCAATCGAGAGTTTCGCTTTCAGATTAAGTCGTAACAGTGAACGTATCGCCGATGGTATATAATAGAACAAAGATGATAAATCTACTAAAAAAGATGAATGGGGAAATGAGTCGAAAATAGGGTATGGAGTACGAACGTATATATATTGTACTCTATTTTTTGTTTCTATTTTTCATTTATGTTACAGCTTGATAACAAGCGGGATTAAGGTGTATTTCATCTTGAAAGACCCATTATTCTGTGTCAATATGGAGAATGTGATAATTGTCGAAAAAACGTATATAGCAATTCGAGTCTACTTATTCAGTAGAGAGTAATTTTGATATAGATACTAGGGAGATCGATAAAAAATGAATAATAAAGCAGTCATTTTAGGTTGCAATTACTATATAGGGTTAAGCACGATAAGGTGTTTAGGGAGAGAAGGCATACATACGGTTGCAGTGGATTATTCATATGAAAATACGTATGGTGCAGATTCAAAATACTGTACGGAGCATATTATTGCACCACATTACAGAAAAGATACAGAAGGCTTTATTGCTTTTTTAAAAGAATATGCAAGAAAGCAAACAGCAAAGCCTGTTCTTATCCCCTGTCATGATAACTATGTGGAGGTCATTGACCAATATTTAAATGAATTAAAAGAGTACTATCTAATCCCGCAAACGGAGCAGGGTCTTTATACGAAAACAATGGATAAACAACTCCTTCATCAGTTAGCAACGGAACATGGAATGCTTGTTCCTGAAACGGTTCGTTTAAATGAAGAAAATTTTTATGAAAAAATCGAGGAAACGATCAAATATCCATGCGTTGTGAAGCCAACCGATTCACCAACCTTTGTTTCGATTTTCCGTAAAAAGTTATTTATCGTCAACAATCGTGAGGAGTTAGATGACGCTCTCCAAAAGGCAAAGGAAGCGAAACAAGAGGTCATTGTTCAGCGAATCATTCCTGGTTTTGATGATCATATGTATACCTTTGATGCATATTTGAATCAGGACGCGAAAGTTACTCATTGGGTGACTGCTCAAAAGTTCCGCCAATATCCGATCAATTTCGGGGCTTCTGTGTACACAGGTCAACGCTATGTTCCTGAGCTATATGAAATAGGTTCACGCTTTTTAGAGGCGATTGGCTTTAAAGGATTTGTAGAAATTGAGTTTAAAAAAGATGCTGAAACTGGGCAATATTATTTAATTGAATTAAATGTGAGGATTACCAATTTTAATGTGTTATTAAATAAGGTAGGTTTTAACTTCCCGTATATTACATATCGAGAACTTACGGGTAATCCACTTCCTCCAAAAGGCCTTAAGCATGATACGAATCAAGTATTTTGGTATGCCTATGAGGATTTTTATGCCGTGAAGGGCTATCTAAAAACAGGTCAGCTTTCACTTGGTGAAGTTATTAGGTCTTATTTTAAACCAAAGGCCTACGCAATTTGGGATTGGAACGATCCAAAACCGTTTATCTCATTTGTAAAAATGATATCAGGGAAGAAATCAAAGAAACGTTAAGAAAAGAGGGAACAAAATGGTTAAATTACATGAGCTTCTAACAGCAATTGAGGTTCAAAAAACCATTGATGATAAGGATATTGAAATTAGTGGACTATCATACCATTCTGGCAAGGTGAAGGACGGACATCTTTTCGTATGTATAAAAGGCTATAAAACAGATGGCCATAAATACCTATCACAGGCGATTTCAAATGGTGCAGTAGCTTGTGTTGTTGAGGATGTGCAAGAAGGATTAGAGATTCCTCAAATCGTGGTAAAAAACAGCCGTATTGCATTAGCTCGACTTGCAGCTGAATTTTATGGGAAGCCATCTGAGAAAATGAATATGATTGGAATTACAGCAACGAACGGGAAAACCACAACTTCGTTTATGACGAATGCAATCTTAGAGGAAGAGGGTTACAGAACAGGTCTTATTGGTACAGTGTCCATTAAGATTGACGATTTTGCGATTCCTTCAGAACTAACAACTCCTGAATCCCTTGATTTACAGTTCTACTTGGGTCAAATGGTAGAAAAAGATGTATCCCATGTGACAATGGAGGTTTCATCAAACGCACTAGAAACACATCGTGTTGAAGCGGTAGATTATGATATTGTCACTCTAAATAATATTAGTCGTGAGCACATTGATTCCCACGGTTCTTTTGAAAAATATTTTGAAGTGAAATCAGGTTTAATCCGCCATGCAAGTGAAAAAAGCTTTGCCATTTTAAATCTGGATGATGAGTATTCCACTTCCTTAATTGATCAAACGAAGGCACAGGTTATCACATTTGGATTAGACAGCAAAGACGGTCATATTGCCTGCAAAAATTTGGATTTGACCACTGGTAGAGCGAAGTTTACAATTGAGATTTTAAAGCCTTTTTCTCGCTATGAAACCAAGATTGAACCAGGTGAATTCGAGATCGAACTATCTGTTCCTGGCTTGCACTCTGTGTATAATGCGATGGTGGCTATTACAATTGGACTTCTTTGCGGAGTGCCAGTATCCTCCATTCAAAAAGGGTTAAAAAACTTTGGTGGAGTGGAACGTCGCTTTGAGTTTATTTTTGAAGATGACATTAAAATCATTGATGACCACTTTGCGAATGCAGGGAATATTGATGTGACACTTCAAACATTGAAATATATGGAATATAAGGATCTCCATTTAGTGTATGCGATTCGCGGAGAGCGAGGCCCGACGGTTAACCGTGAAAATGCAGAGGCTATCGTCAAGTGGGCAAAAACGCTAGGGTTCAACGAGATTATTGCGACAAAGAGCGTCTCTCATGTCACTTCAAAGGACTACGTAACTGATGAAGAAACAGCTGTGTTCGAGGAAGTTATGGCTGAGGCGGGAGTTCAGGTTGCTCTTTATGATGAGCTTGATGACGCCATTGCACAAGCCTTAACTCATTCCGAGCCGGGGGATGTTGTAATCCTTGCAGGTGCACAAGGTATGGACTATGGTGCAGGTGTTGCCCTACAGCAAATCGCCAAAATGAGACCTAATTTATCACGTGAAAAATTATTCTTCCCATTACGTAACCGTGTAGCCGGACTAACAAAGGAACAACGTCAAATGTTAGGACGCAGTGAAGGATAAAACAATAAGGCAAAAGCGATCTGTAAAAATCTAAGATGTAAAGGTGATTAAAACTATGTGTGGCTTCGTTGGTTTTGCTGATTCAAAGCTTGAAATAGATAAAGTACAAGTAATAAATGAAATGATGGATACAATAATTCATAGAGGTCCAGATAGTGGTAATCACTATTCGGACGAACATGCAACATTAGGATTTCGTCGCCTAAGTATCATTGACTTATCGGAAGAAGGAAGTCAGCCAATGTTCAATGAAGACGGGAGCTGTGTTTTAGTCTTCAATGGCGAAATCTACAACTATCAAGAACTTCGTGAGGCCCTCATTCAAAAAGGTCATATTTTCAAATGTGATGCAGACAGCGAAGTCGTAATCCATGCATATGAGGAATATGGAGTAGACCTTTTACAAAAGGTACGCGGGATGTTTGCATTTGCAATTTGGGATAAAAACAATGAATCCATGTTTTTAGCGCGTGACTTCTTTGGAATTAAGCCTTTATACTATTCACAAAATACAACAGACAACTCACTTATTTTTGGCTCTGAAATCAAAGCATTTTTAAAGCAGCCAGCATTTAAGAAAGAGTTAAATAGAGACGCGTTAAAACCCTATTTAACCTTCCAATATTCAGTTCTTGATGAGACTTTCTTCAAGGGTGTCTATAAATTAAAGCCTGGTCATTACATGATTTATAAAAAAGGAAATCTTGAAATTAAGCCGTATTGGGATGTTAATTTTGATGTGGATAATAAAGGACTTGACCACTATATTGAAGAAATTAATAATACATTAAAAGAATCGGTTAACTATCACAAAATCAGTGATGTTAAAGTTGGTTCTTTCTTATCCGGTGGGGTTGACTCTAGTTATATCACGGCCTTATTAATGCCAAACAAAACCTTTTCTGTTGGATTCCAGGATTATGAAGGAATTTTCAATGAAACGAATCTGGCTAAGGATTTATCCGATATACTTGAAATAGAGAACTATAAAGAACTGATGACGGCAGATCAGGCATTTGAAATGCTGCCTACAATCCAGTATCACATGGATGAACCGCAATCAAATTTATCCTCTGTTCCGTTATACTTTTTATCAAAATTAGCAAGTGAGCATGTAACAGTTGTCCTTTCTGGTGAAGGGGCAGATGAGATCTTCG
Source organism: Fredinandcohnia onubensis (assembly GCF_002734285.1). Classification (GTDB taxonomy): domain Bacteria; phylum Bacillota; class Bacilli; order Bacillales; family Bacillaceae_L; genus Ferdinandcohnia; species Ferdinandcohnia onubensis_A. The sequence continues at coordinate 116,380 of NZ_NSEA01000001.1, forward strand.
GAGGCTATGTCTGGTACCAAAAGTCTGCGAAGCTAGAAAAATACGAAAAGATTCCATTTGGGATTCGTCGTGCGATAGCGGCTGTAAGTGGTGCTCTTCCGAAAAATACAATCACCAACTTCCTTGTAAAAGGTGGCCAACCGGTAGAGGAAAAGTTCATCGGTCAAGCAAAAGTATTCGAGGAAGAAGATGCTCGTAAAGTTTTAAAAGAGGAATATCAAACAGGCCCTTCTATTCAAAGTATTACGAAAAAAGTGTATGATGATGTAAAGGGTAAAGACGATGTTACAAAAATGCAGTATCTTGACCTCAAACTTTGGTTGCCAGGGGATATCCTTTTAAAAGCAGACAAAATGAGTATGGCTCACTCGATTGAATTACGGGTTCCGTTCTTAGATAAAGAAGTGATGTCCATGGCATCACACATCCCAAGTAATTTACGTGTGAATCAAATCGATACAAAATATGCTCTTCGTGCAGCATCGAAAAAAGTGCTACCAGAGGAATGGTCAAATCGAGAAAAGGTTGGATTCCCAGTTCCAATGAGACACTGGCTTCGTGAAGAGAAATACTACAACATCGTAAAGGAAATGTTTGAATCCGATATTGCGAAAGAATTTTTCCATACAGAAGAGCTCGTTAAATATCTTGATGACCATTTTCACGGAAGACATAACTACGCTAGATACATCTATACGGTCTATGTATTCCTTGTATGGTACAAGAAATTCTTTATTGAGTTATAAAGTCTGTTTTTTTCACATATACATGGTTTCTAGTAATTGTCTAAAGATTGTCTTACAGAGTAAAGGGGCAGAGAGAAGTGAAAAAAATAGTAAGAGGACTATTATTTTTGAATTTCGTTTGTGTCGTTTATTTAATGTTTAATGTTGAAACGGTTAAAGGCATTGCTAGAAGTCTGATATCAGGGACTGACGGAATCACTTCTGGGCTCACAACTGTGTATGCCCAGGAAACGAATCCATATCGAGAGGTATCTAATGGTAAAGTAGAAGTTTTCATACCAGTTGAAAAGGTTCTACAATTACCGGAGCTTCCAAATGGCTGTGAAATTACGTCACTTACTTCCGTGTTAAATTTTTACGGTTATAGAGTCTCGAAAGTGGATATGGCTGATAATTATTTACCGAAGCAGCCCTTTACAACGATCAACAATGTCCTATATGGGCCAGATCCAAATAAGGCATATGCGGGAAACCCAAGGGAGTGGAGCGGATTCTTCTCTTATGCGCCTCCAATTGTACAAGCAGCGAATGCATATTTAGGGAAAGAAGGGGCTAAATTAGAACCTGTTGACCTAAGCGGAAGCACGCGTGAGCAAATTATAATGGAGCTTGAAGAAGGGAACCCTGTAGTGATTTGGGTAACTTTAGACTTAAGTAAGAAGAAGGTTAATTATTCTTGGAATATTCATGACACACAAACAATGTTTAATGCTCCTACTAACTTACATGCCGTGGTTCTAAATGGTTATGTAGGTGATAAGGTGCATGTCATGAACCCATTGCAAGGGCAAGTCACATACGATGCAGATGCATTTTTTGCGAGCTATGTTGACTTAGGGAGTCATGCAATGACAGTTAAGTAGAAACTAGGTGTTTAAACATGGAACAAAAAACATTAGGTGTTATCGGTGGCATGGGTCCGAAGGCTACTTCTGTATTTTTTGACAAAATTGTCAACCAAACAGAGGCTCATAAGGACCAGGACCATCTAAATATGGTCATTCTTAATCATGCTACCCTTCCAGACCGGACAAATGCAATCCTTACAAATACAGGCGAGACGTTCTTAGATGCTGTAAAAAATGATTTCAAGTTGCTAGAAGCAGCGGGTGTCGCTAATATTGCAATTCCTTGTAACACATCTCATTATTTTTACGAAGAGCTTCAGAAGCTGACGAATATCCCTATCATCAACATGGTCGAAGAGACAATTAAAGAAATTCATAATCGGCATGGTGAAGGTACGAAGGTCGGAATTCTTGCAACAAACGGTACAATTCGCAGTGGGATCTATGCAAATGTTTGTAAGAAATATAATCTTGATCTAATGGCCCCAAATGATAGCTTACAAGAAAAGGTCATGGATATTATTTATAACAATGTAAAAAGTGATCTTGATGTTGATTCTAGTGAACTTGAGCAGCTAATCAAGCATCTTGTTGAAAAAGAGAATTGTAAAATTGTGATATTGGCTTGTACGGAATTGTCCTGTATTAAGTTAAGTGATGAGGCTGTTAAAAGTAGTATTGATGCGATGAATGTACTCGTTGAAAGATCAATTTTACGTTCTGGCAAGCGTCTAAAATAAGATAACAAATGAAAATGAACCAGTTCGAACTGGAAACTAAACTCACCTTCATACGGTGAGTTTTTTTATAGTATAATTCAAGATGCTTGTCGAAATTTTGGGGGATTTAGCGTTCCTAGAGCTTGTCGAAAAATCTTAAGGAAATCCAGTATTTTCAAGTGTTTATGAAATATAATTGTAATATTACTTTGACGTTTTAAGACAATTTTTTATGATATAATACAAAACGTGAGAATATATAGCAAAATATGATACTTTTGGTGAAAAATGAATATTTTTCATCTTTTTATAGGTTGCTAGTTTGGTAGAAGGAGATGTGGCCGGTTGAAAAGAAAACTTCTTATGATTGGAATGGGTATATCAATAGGACTTGGAAGTTTATTGACATCTATGCCTAATACTGTATTAGCGATTCAAAAGAATGAAGAGCTAGAAAATGAAAAGCAAGAAGTTCAGGAAAAAAAGACAGAAGTAGAGTCTGAAATCTCCCAAAAGGAGGGGGCTCTTAATGAAGTCAAACAACAACAGGTTAGTGTGGAGCAGGAAATTAAAAGACTTGATTTTGCTGTAAGTGAAACGAGAGGTAAAATTGAGAGTGAAAAAGCAAAGATTCAAGAAACGAAAGAAGAAATTGCGCGTCTTGAGGCGGAAATGAAAGTGCTCGAGGAACGGATTCAAAAACGGGACGAGCTTATCAAGGAGCGAATGCGTAGTCTTCAACAAAGTGGTGGAGTGGTTAGTTATGTAGATGTGTTACTCGGTGCAAAAAGTTTTAATGATTTTATCAACCGAGTTAGTGCGGTATCTACATTTGTACAAGCTGACCGCGAAATTATGAAAGAACATGAAGCAGATATTAAATTACTTGAGGAAAATAAAGCAGAAGTAAAGACCTTACTTGCACAGCAGGAAGACCAATTAAAAGAACTTGATCGGTTAGAGGTTCAGCTCCAAGCACAAATCCAAGAACAAAATAAAGTGATGAAGCAATTAGAGGCCCAGGAGCAGAAAATGCATGATGAGCTCCATGCGTTAGAGGATGTTGGAGAATTATTAGCTGCGCAGGAAAAGGCAATTCAAATGGAAATCAATGCATGGAACCAAAGGCAAAAGGAGCTTGAAGAGCAAAGAAGAAAAGCCGAAGAGGAACGGAAAAAAGCTGAAGAGGAACGGAAAAAGGCCGAAGAGGCTGGTACTACACCGCCACCACTACCACCAGCACCTCCAGCTGCTGTGAACAATAGCGGGTTTATTAAACCAACAACAGGCGGAGTCACATCCGAATTTGGAATGCGCTGGGGTAAAATGCATTTTGGGATTGATATCGGAAAAGGTGGACGACCAGGAAACATTCCAATTTATGCGGCTGCAGGCGGTACGGTTACACGCTCACGCCTTGAAAGTAGCTACGGCAATGTCATCATGATTACCCACTATATTAATGGACGTCAAATGACCACCGTATATGCGCACTTACAGGAACGTTTCGTTGGTCAATACGACCGAGTGGAACAAGGAGATTTGATCGGCTATATGGGGACTACAGGTGACTCAACCGGTCCGCATCTCCATTTTGAAATCTATAACGGACCATACAGTCCAACTCAATACAGTGGAGGACACTCAAACGCAGTGAACCCACGTCAATATATTTCCTTTTAAGGATTTACGCGCCCGACCGAAGATGGTCGGGCATTTTTGTATGAGAATTAAGGCGTCACCGTTTTCCAACAAAACAAAAAACCCACATCAGATGTGGGTTTAGCAACTTATAATGTTTTTGCCTTCTTTTTTAAGCCCTCAAAATCGAGGATATGAATATCCCTTTGTCCATTTACCTCAACTAGGTTTTCAGAAATAAATTTAACAAACTTCCGGCTAATGGTTTCAGGTGTTGTGCCGATGAGAGACGCTAGAACCTTTTTAGTAATAGGGAGCGTAAAGCGGCCATCCTTGGAGCGAACCCTGTCATTGAACAAGAGGAGCACACTTGCTAATCGTTGTTCAACCTCCATTAGGCTGAGTAAACTCATCCATTCGTCGGCTTGATAAATCCGCTCATTTAATGCCCGCATGAAGCGGAGGGCCATTTTGTGATTTCGCTCTAACGTATTAAAAAAATCCTGTTTTTGAATCGTATAAATAACAGTATCGTTAATTGCTACTGCATTCGCATAATGATTTTCTGATTGGAGCATCGCGGACTGGCCGAAAAAGTCATCAGGGAATAAGAGACGAACGATTTGTTCTTTACCGTCCTCTGCCACTTTTGTGATTTTAATGATCCCCTCACCAATAATATAAAGGGTATCGGAAGGATCACCCTCTCTAAATACAATTTCCCCTTTTCGGTAATCGCGAACTTGCGTGACCTTTTGTAATAGGTTCATTTCCTTCTCATTTAAACCATGAAAAATAGGTACCTGTCGAATAGAGCTTGGATCATGTGGACTGCTAATCATACAGAACACTTTTTCTCCTTTCAAATGCCCATAAAATGCGGACTCTTGTTGTACTATAGTTTACCTACCTTGTCGAAGTCTAAACGACTTATCGTTTCGAAAGTGTAAGAGCATGACTTACTTTTTTCGGTTCCTTTACTTCAAGAGGATTGTTGTACTACAATAGAGTTTCACTTTATGTTATTCCAAAACTTTTTATTTAAAAAAATTACTTGTAAAACTTGATTTACATCAAGGAAACTTTCTGTTTTCGACTATAAGATAAGAATAACATATTTATTAAGAATTATGACTATATAATGACACTTATTTTGCCTATTTTTTCGGCTTTTTTTAGGAATTTTCCAATGTAAGCATTTTACTAGAAATCAGTGGAAAATGAGGTATAGTAGGTGTAGACGTCATATTTCTATAAAATACAAATTTTGTCTATTAAGTATTACAAGTGCAAGTTTAAAAAGGAGGATGAAGAGGACCAAGAAGTTCAAGGCGGTGCAGCTTTGAGTACCAGATCGTATGCAGTTAATACGTGAGGAACGGAGAAGCAAGCCAACACAGAAATTCGAAGTGTCATATTCACCGCACTTTTTAAACATCTATACAAGTATGTAATGTAATATGGAGGCTAATCACAAATGGATAATCAACAAAGGAAAAATGTGTGGGAGTCATTCTATGGCCCGAACATGGGTTATGTCTTTGACATGTATGAAAATTACAAGAATGATCCAAGTTCAGTAGACCCTTCCGTGAAAGCGCTTTTCGAAGAACTTGGGCCACCACCAGCAGATGAGCAAGCAGCAACAGCAGAGTTAGTAAGTGGGGGTATCTCACCGAAGACAATCAAGACGATCACATCTGGAGTTAAATTAATTAAGAGCATTCGTGCGTACGGCCATATAGCGGCAGATATTTACCCAATTCGCACTAGACCAATGCCAGATACCAGCTTTTTAGAGCCTGGTTATTATAATCTTACAAAAGAAGATTTAATGGATATCCCAGCGACATATATTTGGGAGGAAGCACCTCCTTCAGTTCAAACAGGTTGGGATGCGTATAAGCATTTAAAATCTGTTTATACTCAATCAATTGCTTATGAATTTGGACATGTTGATTCCGAAGATGAAAGACAATGGTTAAGGCAACAAGTCGAAATCAATGGACTTAACTTAAAGCTAACTGCAGATGAAAAGAAACAATTAGCTGAGCGTCTAATGAATGTCGATGGTTTTGAAAAATTCTTACACAAAACATTCGTTGGTCAAAAGCGTTTCTCAATCGAAGGATTAGATATGCTCGTCCCAATGCTTGAGCGCTTAATTCAAGAAGGAAATAGTGACGGTACTGACAATATTATGATCGGTATGGCTCACCGTGGCCGTTTGAATGTGCTTGCACATGTTTTGCATAAGCCATATGAACTCATTTTCTCTGAATTCCACCATGCACCAAACAAAGATTTAATCCCATCAGAAGGTTCTAGAGGGATTAACTATGGTTGGTCTGGTGATGTGAAATATCACTTAGGTGCTGACCGTGCTGTTAAAGGTCCTAAAGAGCATGTAACTCGTATTAATCTTGCAAACAACCCAAGTCATTTGGAGTTTGTAAACCCTGTAGTGTTAGGGATTACTAGAGCGGCTCAGGACAACACAAGTAAAGCTGGTTACCCAGTTCAGGATAAGCAAAGTGCAATAAGTGTACTTATCCATGGTGACGCAGCATTCCCTGGTGAAGGAGTAGTAGCTGAAACTTTAAACTTAAGTAGATTGAAAGGCTACGATACTGGGGGAACTGTTCATATTATTGCAAACAATATGGTTGGTTTTACAACAAATAATACAGACTCTCGTTCAACTCGTTTTGCGAGTGACCTTGCGAAGGGTTATGAAATTCCAATCTTACGTGTAAATGCAGATGACCCTGAAGCTTGTCTTGCTGCAATTCATTTTTCGTATGAGTATCGTAAGCGTTTTGAAAAGGATATCTTAATTGATTTAGTTGGATACAGACGATTTGGTCACAATGAAATGGATGACCCGAGCGTAACACAACCGTTATTGTACAAAAAGGTTGCAAATCACCCTGTTATTGCAGATAAGTACGGAAATCAGCTTGTTGCTGAAAATGTAATAACAACAGAAGAACTAACCAAAAAACGCGAGGAATTCATGCAAAGTCTTCAATCTATTTTTGATGATTTTGTGGAAAATGAAGAGCGCGTGAAGCCGAAGAAGCCAAAAGCATTGTCTTCTATTCCAGAATTCGATACAACAGTACCTGCAGACCTATTAAGAAGTATCAACAGAGGACTATTACAGTGGCCTCAATCACTAACGGTTTATCCGAAGCTTGAACGTATTTTAAAACGACGTGAAACGGCTTTAGATGAAGAAAACAAAGTAGATTGGGCATTAGCTGAAACACTCGCTTACGGATCTGTTCTTGCTGAAGGGAAAACAGTTCGTTTAACAGGTCAGGATAGTGAAAGAGGAACATTCGCTCATCGTCATGTTGCTTTAAATGACTATGAAACTAATGAAAAATATATCCCATTGCATAATATTCCAGAGGCGAAGGCATCATTCTCAATCTATAACAGTCCATTGTCTGAAACAGCTGTTCTAGGATTTGAATATGGCTATAGTGTTCAAGATGAAAATGCACTTGTCCTTTGGGAAGCACAATTTGGGGACTTTGTGAACGTGGCACAGCCAATTATTGACCAATTCATATCTTCAGGTCACGCAAAATGGGGCCAAAAATCAGGTCTTGTTATGCTTTTACCACATGGATACGAAGGACAAGGTCCAGAGCACTCAAGTGGAAGAGTGGAACGTTTCTTAAATGCCGCTGGGGAATATAACTGGATTGTTGCGAACGTAACAAGCGCTTCTCAATACTTCCATTTATTAAGAAGACAATCATTGCTTACTTCAACTGATGAAGCAAGACCATTGATTGTGATGACTCCTAAGAGTCTACTTCGTCACCCACAAACAGCATCATCACTAGCTGATTTAACGGATGGAAGCTTTAAGCCACTACTTGAGCAACCAGGAATGGGAACGAACAAAGACAAAGTAACTCGCCTAATCTTATGTACAGGTAAAGTAGCTATTGATTTAGCAACAGAAGCTGCGAATTTACCGGCAGAAAAGGCGGATACTCTTCATATTGCGAGAGTGGAGCAAATGTATCCATTCCCTAAGAAAGAGCTAGAAGAACTAGTAAGCCAGTATCCTAACCTAGAAGAGGTTGTTTGGGTTCAAGAAGAGCCGAAAAACATGGGAGCATGGCCAGCTCTACAATCGGTATTAATGGATATTTTATCTGATGAAATTAAACTAGATTATATTGGTAGACCGAAGCGTTCAAGTCCTGCTACGGGTGACCCAGATATTCACAAACAAGAACAAGCATGGATTATGCAAGATGCATTGCTTACAGACAAAGGAGGGAATCAGCAATGATCGAAATTAAAGTACCAGAATTAGCTGAGTCCATTACAGAAGGAACAATTGTTGAATGGTTGAAAAAAGAAGGCGAACTCGTGAATAAAGGTGAGTCAATCGCTGAACTTGAAACAGATAAAGTAAACGTTGAGATTAACAGTGAACATACTGGCGTTATTAAGCAATTCTTATTCCAACCAGGTGATAATGTTGAAGTTGGTCAAGTTATTGCAAAGCTTGATGAAAATGGTTCAGAATCAAGCGCACCAGCACCTGCTGAAGAACCTAAAGCTGAGGCAGCACCACAAGCTGAAGAAGCAAAATCAGAACCAGTTGCAGAAGCATCTACTGAAGAAAAAGGCAAGGCGGCAATTGCTTCACCTGCAGCGAGAAAAAGAGCAAGAGAACTTGGCATTGACTTAAATGAAGTACCATATAAAGATCCACTAGGACGCGTTCGTGTTGAAGGTGTTGAGGCTTATAAGCAAGCTCAAACAGCACCAGCAACTCCAGCACCAGCTGCAAAACAACCTGCAGCAGCACCAGTGGTAAATGACGATCCACGTGTAGAACGCATTAAAATGTCTAGACGTCGTCAAACAATTGCAAAACGTCTTGTTGAAGCACAACACACAGCAGCAATGTTAACAACATTTAATGAAGTTGATATGACTGCTGTTATGGACGTAAGAAATCGTCGTAAAGACGCTTTCTTCAAAAAGCATGGCGTAAAACTTGGTTTCATGTCATTCTTTACAAAGGCGGTTATTGGAGCATTAAAGGCATATCCATATGTAAATGCTGAAATCCAAGGAAATGAAATCCTTCTTAAGAATTTCTATGACATCGGTGTTGCTGTATCTACAGATGAAGGCTTAGTTGTACCAGTTGTTCGTAATGCAGATACATTAAGCTTTGCAGGAATTGAATCTGAAATCGGCCGCTTAGCTGAAAAAGCAAGAAACAATCAATTAGGTTTAGGCGACCTTCAAGGCGGAACTTTCACAATTACTAACGGTGGAACATTCGGTTCTCTTAACTCAACACCTATTATTAACGCACCACAGGTTGGTATTTTAGGAATGCACAAGATCCAAAGACGTCCTGTAGTAGTTGATAAAAATGATACGGTTGAAGTACGTCCAATGATGTATGTGGCATTATCTTATGACCACAGAATCATCGATGGTAGAGACGCTGTAGGATTCCTAGTAAAAGTAAAAGAATTATTAGAAGACCCAGAAGATCTATTATTAGAAGGTTGATTAATAAAGGCACATGCTCCGTTTGAGGGAGCATGTGCCTTTTTGTTTTTAAGTGTATGAAAAAAGCTGTTTCCTGAAGAGGAAAACAGCTTTTAATGACTTATTAAATGACACCGTGAGCGATCATTGCGTCAGCTACTTTTAGGAAGCCGGCGATGTTAGCTCCATATACAAGGTTTCCAGGATGGCCATATTCTTCAGCAGCATCCATGCTGTTGCGATAGATCGAAGCCATGATGTCCTGAAGCTTGCTGTCGACTTCTTCAAATGACCAAGACAGTCTCATGCTGTTTTGTGACATTTCAAGTGCAGAAACGGCAACACCACCCGCATTAACTGCTTTCGCAGGTCCAAATAGGACATTGCTTTCGATAAATAAATCAATTGCTTCTAAAGTAGAAGGCATGTTTGCACCTTCACCAATTGCCTTCACACCATTTGAAATAAGTGTTTGAGCTGATTCACAGTCAATTTCATTTTGAGTTGCACAAGGTAATGCAATATCACAAGGGATTGACCAGATACCTGAGCAGCCTTCAATATATTCTGCTTCTGGGTGTTCTAATACATATTCTTTAATACGTTTACGTTCAACTTCTTTAATACGTTTGATGCTTTCAAGGTCTAAGCCATTTTCATCATAGATATAGCCGTTTGAATCACTACATGCAACTACTTTTGCACCAAGTTGTTGTGCTTTTTCAATCGCATAAATAGAAACGTTACCGGAACCTGAAACGACAACTGTGCTTCCTTCGAATGAAAGACCTTGTTCCTTCAGCATTTCCTCTACAAAGTATACAGTACCATAGCCTGTTGCTTCTGTACGAACTAAGCTTCCGCCATAGCCAAGGCCTTTGCCAGTAAGAACGCCTGCTTCAAAGCTTCCTTGAAGTCTTTTGTATTGACCAAACATGTAGCCGACTTCTCTTGCTCCTACGCCGATATCTCCAGCTGGTACATCGATATCAGGGCCGATATGTCTAGCTAATTCAGTCATAAAGCTTTGTGTAAATCGCATAATTTCGTTATCTGACTTTCCTTTTGGATCAAAGTCAGATCCGCCCTTACCTCCACCAATTGGAAGGCCAGTTAAAGAGTTTTTAAGAATTTGTTCAAAGCCGAGGAACTTAATGATACTTGAGTTAACGGAAGGGTGGAAACGCAAACCACCTTTATAAGGGCCAAGTGCACTGTTAAACTGAACACGATAGCCACGATTAACATGGATTTGGCCTTGGTCATCAACCCAAGGTACTCGGAATGTAATCATTCTTTCCGGTTCAACGAGTCTTTCCAAAATCGCGTGTTTCATGTATTTTGGATTTTTAGCAAACACAGGTACAAGAGAAAGGAAAATTTCTTTTACTGCTTGGTGGAACTCTGGTTCATGAGGATTTCTCTTCTTAACCTCCTCATATACTTTGTTCATATAATCGGTTGCTTGTTTTAACTCTGGTACAGGAATAGACTTTTCGATCATAGCCATCGTGTACATTCACCCTTTCTTTGCTATATATTTTTTGATGAAGTCAATAAGGCCGGTTAAAATGACACATCGAAATTCTTGGTCCTTTTAACCCTACTATTTGAACTCCATTTTGAATACAAAAAAAATAAACGGACGTTTTATCTGTAAATTCTTGATATTTATTATTTTATAATGAATAATTAATCTAAACAATATTAATAAAAGATATAAACAATGCCGTAATGAGATGGATTGAGGAGGACACCTTGTGGAACTTAGACAGTTAACTTATTTTATTGAAGTAGCAAAACGTGAACATGTTACAGAAGCGGCGAATTCAATGCATATTGCACAATCGGCAGTAAGCAGGCAATTGTTCAACCTTGAATCCGAATTAGGTGTAGATTTGTTTATCCGAGATGGACGGAATGTGAAATTAACGCCAATCGGAAGAGTTTTTTTAGATCATGTCGAGCAGGCATTAAATGTATTAGATAATGCAAAACGTGAGATTGAAGAATATTTAGATCCGGAACGAGGAACGATTCGCATCGGATTTCCAAGTAGTTTAGCAGCTTATACCTTACCAACAATGATTTCTGCATTTCGTGAACGTCACCCACAAGTTAAGTTTTCATTGTCACAAGGAAATTATTATTCTTTAATTGAACGAGTGAAAACAGGCGAAATCGACATGGCTCTACTAGGACCCGTGCCAAATCAGGAAAAGAAGATTACAGGCACGACTCTGTTTACGGATAAGATGGTAGCTCTTTTACCGCGCGCGCACCCACTTGCAGAGAATAAGTCATTAAGTCTTAGTCAATTAAAAGAAGAACAGTTTGTATTATTTCCGAATGGATTTATCTTACGAGATATCATTGTAAAAGCGTGTAATCAGTTGGGCTTTCAGCCGACAGTTTCCTTTGAAGGAGAAGATATTGACGCCATTAAAGGTCTTGTTTCAGCAGGACTAGGAATAACAATTATTCCTGAGGTGACCTTAATTGAAAATATACCACGTTCTACTGTAAAGGTTTCGGTTTTACAACCTGAGGTGACCCGTTCGGTGGGTGTTATTATTCCCAAAGAGCGAAAATTGCTTCCTACTGAACAGCTCTTTTATGACTTTTTAAAGGATTATTTCTCATTTTTAGACAAGTTTCAATACTGAGGTTTGTTCTATTTCCGTGGAAATAGACGGATTTTGTCGATTGAAGGGGGGGGCTGTTGAAGGCTCCCCTTTAGGTTAACCTACTAGTTTCAAGCCGACGGCTGAACTAATAATGAGTCCAATAAACAAGAATCGTTTCCAATCTTTTGGTTCGCCGTATAGGATCATTCCTAAAATCGCTCCACCAGATGCTCCAATTCCTGTCCATACCGCATATGCAGTGCCCATAGGCAAAGTTTCCATCGCTATACTCAGGAATAGGAAGCTTCCGCCAAAAGAGGCAAGCAGTAAGACTAATGATTGCCAATTTTTCTTTTGATGAAGTCGATTAATCAGCACGACCCCTAGCATTTCAAATACACCTGCAATAATAAGTGAGAACCATGCCATTAACCTTCAGCTCCTTCCGAGTCCTTCTCTTTTGTAACAAGCTTCAGACCAATTACTCCAACTAACAGCACTCCTATTAATAGAAGCTTTGCCAGTTTGACTGGTTCATTAAAAAACAGAATTTCAGATATAACGGTTCCGGCAGTACCTAGTCCAACAAAGACAGCATAAGCCGTACCAACTGGTAACTTTTTCCCTGCTACAATAAGTGCATGAAAGCTAATATAGATCGCAATAACAGTTCCAGTCCATGTCCAAAAACTATCTGCATGCTTTAATCCAATCACCCAAAATACTTCAAAAAAAGCCGCAAAAAAGACTTTTACCCATTCTAAATTCATCTATAATTCCCCCTTTTAGTTTCGGTTAAAAAGAAAAAGCCCAAGAGATTATAACAAATGTATAATCTCCCAGGCTTTTGTCCCTCCGTGGCATAGCATATTTGCTATGAGTTTTCTCTCGGACCAGACTAGCGATGGCTACGGAACCCTAGAAAACCTTTTTATTCAACTTTTCTCATTATACAATAGAAAGCTTTTTGAAGTAAGAGGGAAAAATTACTTGCGGGCGGTTTTGGATGGTAATGGATGTTTTTGATTGATTTATAAAAAAGGTTTCAATATAATGAGAGTACAATCCATGAAGGAAGTGACATGATGTTAACTCCAGAAAGACATCAGCTTATTTTATCGTTACTAAAAGAACATGGGGTTGTGAAACTTCAAGAGCTGATTGAAAGAACAAATTCATCGGAATCAACGATTCGTCGTGATTTAGTACAGCTTGAAAATGAAAACAAATTAAGAAGGGTCCATGGTGGGGCGTCATTCGTTCACGGAAATCAAATGGAACCGAGTTATATAGAAAAAACAGCAAAGAATATAAAAGAAAAGCAAGCGATTGCTAAATATGCATCAGCGCTTATTCAAGATGGTGACTCCATTTATTTGGATGCAGGGACAACGACACAAGAACTCATCCCATTTCTTGACCACAAGGGACTTACTGTGGTGACCAATGGAGTAAACTTGATTGAACCCTTACTTGAAAAAGGGATTACTACCTATCTAATAGGTGGTGTTTTGAAACCGAGTACAAAGGCCTTGATTGGGAGTCGAGCATTATCAAGCTTGAACCTTTATCGGTTTGATAAGTGCTTTTTAGGAGTGAATGGGATTGATTTGAAGTATGGCCTTACAACCCCAGATCCTGAAGAAGCACTGATTAAACAAACAGCAATGGGCTTAGCGAAGGAAAATTATATATTGGCTGATCACACGAAATTTAATGAGGTTTCTTTTTCGAAAATTTCCTCCTTAAAGGATGCCACTTTAATAACAGATAATGGATTAATAAAGAGTGAGCTTACATTTTATCAAGAACATATCAACATAAAGGTCGTGACAACATGATTTACACAGTTACGTTAAATCCCTCCATCGATTATTTTATCGAATTGGATGATTTTCTGGTGGGTGAACTGAATCGTATTAAAACGGATCGAAAAAGCCCGGGTGGAAAAGGGATCAATGTTTCTACTGTTTTACAAAATGTCGGGGTAGAGAGTGTTGCCTTAGGGTTTATAGGCGGTTTTACTGGCAAATTCCTTATTGATACCTTAACAGAAAAGAATATCCAGACAGACTTTGTCACTGTAGAAGGCGATACAAGAATCAATGTGAAACTCCATTCTGATGTGGAGACTGAGATAAATGGGGCAGGTCCACAAATAACATCTACGGAACTTGATCAGCTTTTAGTGAAGTTTGATCAAATGCAAAAAGGAGATGTGGTGGTACTAGCAGGGAGTATACCGGCATCGTTACCGTCGACACTGTATCAACAGGTCGCCGAAAAATTACAAGACAAGGAAGTTAAAGTTGTTGTTGATGCCACAAGAGACTTATTAGTCGAAGTACTTCCATATAAGCCGTTTTTAATTAAACCAAACCACCATGAATTAGGTGAAATTTTCGGTGTTCAAATCAAGAATGCCGAAGAAGCGATTCCTTACGGGAAAAAGCTTATTGAAATGGGAGCGCAACACGTCATTGTTTCGATGGCGGATAAAGGTAGTTTGCTATTTGTGGATGATGAGGTCTTTTTTGCGAACATTCCTAAAGGGAAACTAGTTAACTCAGTAGGTGCTGGGGACTCAGTCGTGGCAGGTTTTATTGCATCTTATTCAAAAGAACAGGATGCGACAGATGCATTCCGTTTTGGAGCAACAGCCGGCAGTGCCACAGCCTATTCTGAAGGATTAGCAACGGAAGAGAAAATAAATGAATTGATTTCACAAGTACAAGTGAAAAAGATATAGAAAGGAACATGCAGGATGAGAATTACGGATCTGTTAAAGAAAGATACGGTCATTATTGACCTCGTTTCTTCATCAAAGCTTGATGTCATTGATGAATTGGTCTCAAAACTTGATGAAGCTGGTCGCCTACAGGATAAAGAACAATACAAACAGGCAATCTTAACAAGGGAAAGCCAAAGTACAACAGGAATTGGTGAAGGCATAGCGATACCACATGCGAAGACTGCTGCGGTGAAAACACCAGCGATTGCATTTGGACGCTCCATAAAAGGAGTAGATTATGAATCATTGGATGGACAACCAAGCCATTTATTTTTCATGATTGCGGCAAGTGAAGGGGCAAATAATGCACATCTTGAAACACTGTCAAGATTATCTTCATTATTAATGGACGTTGGTTTTCGTGAAAAGATTATGCAGGTTCAAACTCCAGACGAGTTAATCGATGTGATAAATGAAAAAGAAAATGAGTCAGAGGAAGTAGAAGCGCCGGTTGAGAAAAAAGAAGGACAGAAAAAAGTTCTTGCGGTAACGGCATGTCCAACTGGAATTGCACATACGTATATGGCTGCAGACTCACTAAAGGCAAAAGCAAAAGAAATGAACATCGATATTAAGGTTGAAACAAATGGTTCAACAGGTGTGAAAAACGAACTTACTCAAGAGGATATTGATGAGGCAGTAGCAATCATTGTAGCTGCAGACAAGCAAGTAGAGATGGCTCGTTTTAATGGTAAAAAGGTGATTCAGGTACCGGTTGCTCAAGGTATCCGCATACCCGAGGAATTATTAACAAGAGCGGTTAATCAGGATGCCCCAATCTACCAAGCTGAACAAACTGAAAAGAAAAAAACTGAAGGCGGAGAAAGAAGTGGCTTTTATAAGCATTTAATGAATGGTGTTTCTAATATGCTTCCGTTTGTTGTTGGTGGCGGGCTATTAATTGCCATTTCGTTTATCTTTGGGATCAATGCTTCTGACCCGAATGATCCATCTTATCATCCGATTGCAGGCGCGTTGATGACAATCGGAAGTGCCAATGCGTTTCAACTAATGATTCCTGTTTTAGCAGGATTTATCGCCATGAGTATTGCTGACCGTCCTGGATTAGCACCTGGTATGATTGGTGGTCTAATGGCAACGACTGGCGGAGCTGGATTTTTAGGTGGATTAATAGCTGGTTTCCTTGCAGGGTATGTGGTCTTATTACTGAAGAAGGTCTTTTCTGGTTTACCATCATCATTTGAAGGTCTAAAACCAGTGTTGATTTATCCGTTCGTTGGGATTTTGATTACCGGCGCAATTATGTATGTACTTGTTGGTCCGTTAAAATTTGTAATGGACGGGTTGACCGGTTGGCTTGAAGGGCTAGGCACTGGGAATTTGATCGTACTTGGTTTAATTCTAGGTGGAATGATGTCGATTGATATGGGTGGCCCAATTAATAAGGCCGCATTTACCTTTGGAATTGCCATGATTGATGCTGGAAATTATGCACCACATGCAGCTATTATGGCGGGCGGAATGACACCACCACTTGGTCTAGCTTTAGCGACAACTCTCTTTAAAAACAAATTTACAAAGCAAGAACGTGAGGCTGGAAAAACAGCTTATTTCATGGGTGCGTCGTTTATTACAGAAGGTGCGATACCATTTGCAGCTGCTGACCCAGGACGTGTCATTCCTTCTGCGGTTATTGGTTCTGCAGTTACAGGTGCACTAACGATGTTGTTTGGTATCGGCTTACCTGCTCCACATGGAGGAATTTTTGTCATTCCTTTTGTAAATGGGAGTTGGGCATTATATGTACTTGCGATTCTCATCGGTACAGTAATAACGGCATTATTAGTTGGATTCTTGAAAAAACCTATTAAATAAGGAAGATACCCTGTGCTACTTAGGCACGGGGTATTTTTAATGGTAATGAGATTGGTTTAAAAGTGATGGTGTTATTGTTTTGAAGTAGCGCATTGTTTGCTGAGGTCGGAGTGAGTACAAGGTGACCAAGATTATTTCCGGTTTCAATGATTGGCCCTTGATCCATTGAGAGGTAACGAATCTTTTCTTTCCACGTGAAGTTGGTGGGACAAGGGGTATTTCCTTTTTGTTTAACGATATCGTAGGTAGCATCACAATATCTGTTGATTTCTTTGTTCCTTCTTTTCGCTGCATTTATGGTAACGATTGCTTTCATCAATCCGCCTTGAATTCCCGAAAAACTCATGTTGTTCATTGGACTACTTGTAAATTGGTAGATACATAGATCTTCACCATCGGGAAATTTGATATTGGTTGATACAGCAGAAGCGTAATGAACATCCCCGGATAAAATAAAGCAGTGACTCGGGTTCCATTCTTTGATCTGATGCAAGAGTTCACTAAAGCCCTCTCCGTTATACTTCCAAGACTCAAAATCAAATGCTGTTGTTGCAGGAACTCCAATTGTTTTTAATGGATAAATATATTGATTGAGGAAGGACTCAATTAAGCCAATTCCATAGACCGGTGATGGGGAGATAACAAGGAGTGGTTCACCGCTTTTCCAACCACTCCCGTATAAACAATCTGTTAAGGTCTGCCAACCGCCTTCACCAATGAGCTGCGGAGGACGATCCTTTTCTTCGATAGTACGACCAAGGGAAACTGGAAGTGGAGTATGGTCGTATTTTCGTTGTGTTCTCGTATCAAGGAAAATGGATGTTGGGTTTGTCGGTGCAATAAAGTTCCATTGATTATAATTCCAAAGTAGATCCTCCCATATATCATGTGAATGTGAACGAATTTCGTAATCTTTACTATATCTCCACATTTTACCGAGAAATGCCCGATCAAAACGATCTGGGTCATTGCCCCATCCTTGAAACAGCCAATAAGCCATAAGTCCATTGGCAACTACATGTCTCCCAAGGTTTGATGAGTAGACGTTACTTTTCCAATTGTGACTGATGTTCCAATCATCTGTAATATCATGGTCATCAAAGATCATATAGGTTGGTATGTTGGCAAGTAATCTTCTTACCTTCGAAAGTGTTTGATAGGTTTCCTTCACATCGGCCACTTGTTCGTTATATTCTTTCTCGTAAGCCTTCTTTTCCTTTTTTCGCTTCCCTTTTTTGTAAATATAATATATTTGATCTTTATTGGTATGGTCTTTAAATGAAGGAAAGTCACCATCATCTGTATAAGCATCCCACAGCTCAGGAGACCAAGATAATAAATATAGAGCGGCATATTCTCCGAATGTCATTGCATGGTTCCGGGCGTGTGAAGAGGTGAATTTACAAAAACGTTCCATGATGAACTGTCTCCCACGAGCCTGGTTAATAGATTTGTTGAATGGTTTATCTTTGAGGCGAGGCTCTATATCAATAAGGTTTTCTCCTTTACCAATGAGTTTTTCACCTGCTTCCGTCATGATGTGAAACACCGGATCAGGCACATCATCCGCATAAATTTGGTCACCTAATAAAAATAAAGCGTCTGGGCGCTTTTCGAGGTCTAAATAGTTCATTTCGATTGTTTCGTCTCCTTGGCTAAGGGCATCCTCACCTTTTCCATGAAGCTTTCGACATGACCCATATAGGATATTGGTTTTTTGCTTGGATAGGTCTGGAATAAAAAAGCTAGGAAAGGTGAGGTCTCCATATGTGATGGAGTTTGGTTGCTCTTTTCCTAGAAGTTCGAAATCTTGTAAGTCATGAATCTCAGAATTCTGTTGGAAAAGGAGATTATAGCCTAAGAGTGTATTTACAGGGAACTGTGCTTGATACGGTGGTGTTAGTTTGATTAGGCTAATATAAAGTTGTTTTCCTGCACGGAAAGTGGTTGTTTCAGACTCACAATCTATTTCATGGTACGTAAAATTTGTACCATCTATTCTTTCAATTTGATACAGCTTTGCACCTAGTCTGTATCTTTTTCGTAATGCAATCCAAATATAAATGTGAGAAGGCTCAACTCGTCGCAGGATTGGCCCCGATAAAACTGTCGGTAAATCCATTTTGTTCACCATCCCATTTTTTTATATCCTATTCAGGGTTCTAGGCGGCCGTTCATTTCAGGTATGTAACAGAGTTGTGTTGGGAATGGGAGAGTTAGAGAGTTTATGGTACAAGCTAGGGTGAGACAGAGTGCTAGCGTGTACCGTGAGAAAGGTTTCGCGATACAAGCTGTAGTGAAAAGAGAGCGAGCATGTACCGCAAGAGAGGTTTCGCGTTACAAGCTAGAGTGAAAAGAGAGTGAGCGTGTACCGCAAGAGAGGTTTCACGTTACAAGCTAGAGTGAAAAGAGAGCGAGCATGTACCGCAAGAAAGGTTTCACGGTACATGCTGGAGTGAAAAAAGAGTGAGCGTATACCGCAAGAGTGGTTTCGCAGGACAAGCCGGCGGAAAAAGAGCATAAGCGAGAAAAGCCAAACCAAAAAATTTCGAGTAACAAAATAGTTTGTCAAATTTAGGTGAAACGGCTTATAATTCGTTATAGCAGTAGAAATCACAAGGAGAGAGCAAAATGATTCGACGTTTTTTTACATATTATAAACCGCATCGTACACTGTTTTTAATTGATTTTAGTTGTGCGGTGATTGTTGCGATTCTAGAGCTGGCCTTTCCGCTTGCAGTGCAGTGGTTTATTGATAAACTTTTGCCAACCAGTAACTTGTCTGCAATCGTTTGGGTGAGCATTGGATTGTTAGTATTATATTTAGTTAGCTCAGGTCTTCAATTTATTGTAGGATATTGGGGTCATAAGCTAGGGATTAACATTGAAACGGATATGAGGCAGCAGTTGTTTCAACATGTGCAGCGACAATCATTTCGCTTCTTTGATAATACAAAAACAGGTCATATCATGAGCCGTATTACGAATGACTTATTTGATATTGGCGAGCTTGCTCACCATGGTCCTGAGGATTTGTTCATTGCCATTATGACCTTTGTTGGTGCATTTTGGATTATGTTAACGATCAATGTGAAGCTTGCACTAATTGCGATTATTGTTGTGCCATTTTTAGTATGGTTGATTGCTTTTTCAAATGTTCGTATGAATCGTGCTTGGAAGGCGATGTATAGCAATATTGCAGATGTAAATGCCAGGGTCGAGGATAGTGTGGCAGGGGCACGTGTTGTCCAATCCTTCACAAATGAAGAATTTGAAATTTCTAGATTTACAGTTGATAACCGTAAGTTTCGTCGTTCAAAGCTTAGTGCTTATAAAGTTATGGGGTCAGCATCTGCTGGTATCTACCTAATGACACGTCTGTTTGTCCTTATCGTGCTAGTTGTCGGCGCGTGGTTAAGCTTTAGCGGGGAGCTTACTTACGGAGAATTAGTTGGATTCGTCTTATATGCCAATGTCCTTTTTAAACCGATTGATAAAATTAGTGCCCTCTTGGAACTGTATCCAAAAGGGATGGCTGGTTTCAAACGTTTTACAGAGCTACTCGATATGGAGCCAGAAGTGAAAAATGCGAAGGATGCGGTTGCTGTTCCATCTCTTCGTGGAGATATCGTGTTTGAACAAGTAACCTTTGGCTACGATGAAAAGCAAGGACCTGTCTTAAAAGATATAAATCTAAAGGTTCATGCTGGAGAGACAGTGGCGTTTGTCGGTCCATCAGGAGCCGGGAAAACGACGATTTGTTCATTAATTCCACGTTTCTACGATGTGAATGGAGGTTCCATTTCGATTGACGGAATGGATATTCGAAAAATGACAAAGGAATCGTTGCGTTCCCAAATTGGAATTGTTCAGCAGGATGTTTTCCTTTTTACAGGAACCCTACGCGAAAATATAGCATATGGGATGCTTGGAGCATCGGATGAACAAATTGAAGAGGCTGCAAGGCGTGCTCACTTAGAGGAGTTTATTGCTGGACTACCAGATGGCTATGAAACACAGGTTGGGGAACGTGGCCTTAAACTTTCAGGTGGTCAAAAACAACGGATTGCGATTGCCCGAATGTTTTTAAAGAATCCACCAATCCTAATATTGGATGAAGCCACTTCTGCTTTAGATACAGAAACAGAGCAGATTATCCAAAAAGCATTAACAGAGCTTTCTAAAAATCGTACAACACTTGTTATCGCCCATCGTTTAGCTACAATCCGAAATGCAGACCGCATTATCGTAGTGACAGAAGACGGTATTGCAGAACAAGGCGGACATGACGAACTGCTAGAAAAGGGCGGGATCTTCGCAAATCTTCATCAGGTTCAATATCAATCATAATAACCAGGAAATCCTGGTTATTTTTTATGCCTAAAAATGGGTCAAAGGTCATATAAAAATTTCAGTCATTTGGCGGCCAAAAGCATGAAAAAGGGTAGAAGAAAAATGAATCTTGTCAGTTTTAATCGGATAGTAGGGAACTTGTAAAATCTGTTTTTGAAATTTTATTTTAAAAGATAGTAAATTTGTATGAAAGGATGTTTTATTCTTCTTAACGAACTTAAGAGTATGACGAAAAATTGTAGGGGGAATTGTGCGTGAAAAAAGTGTTGAAGCTATTATTTGTTTTTACCTTTTTGAGTATTTTTTCACTTCAGGGAATCTGGGGCAACCCAGCAGAGGCAAGTGAGGGAGAGGAACCAGATATTCGGATCGGAGTTGTTCCTTCTGTTGAATCATTGGTAGTTGGTTCGGAAGGTAAGTTTGATGTTATTGACAAAGAAACAGGCGAAGTGCTTTTAACAGGAGAAAATGAGGAAGTTCAGGTTGAGCTTGCAGGATCATCTGTTGTAAAAACAAACTATCGATTACAGGTTTCCTTTACAACAAGCAATGCGGCTGTTGCGGATTGGTTACACCTTGCCGAATCAAATGGTTATTCAACTTATGTTGAAGAATATAATAATGGTTGGCGTTTACTAATCGGTGAGTTTCCGTCAGATGCCTCATTTGCAGTAAGAACTGCTTTTAAAAATGAAATTGTTGCAAAAGGCCTAGGGGCTAGTGATGCCTATTGGAGATTAATCACGACTGTTGAAGGAGAATCAACAATCAAAGTCTTAAAAGGAGAAACAGCAATTACAACAACAAATCCTATTCAAGTTGTTTCAGAGGATTTAGTGACGATTAACGGGAATCAGTATCGTGGAATCGCTGAGGTTGGTTTCAATAGTTCAGGGGCACTTGCGGGAATCAATGAACTTCCAATAGAGGAGTATTTATATGGTGTTGTTCCACGAGAATTGCCACCTGTACCATACGGTGAATTAGAGGCACAAAAATCACAAGCCATTGCTGCCAGAACCTATGCCTTATCAAACATGGGTAAAAGAGGTAAGGACGGGTATGATCTTCTTCCAACAACGTCTGACCAAGTGTATGGCGGTTTTGAGGCTGAACATCCAATCTCAAATGATGCAGTTAATGGTACACGTGGGATTGTTGCAACTTACGAAGGGAAGTTAATTACAGCTGTGTTTAACTCTACTAGTGGCGGTTTTTCGGCCAATAATGAAGATGTGTGGAGTTCAGACCCTGTTCCTTACTTAAGGGGAGTGCCTGATGCACAAAGAGGTAAGGCATTTGAACATGTTCCATCTCTAGAAGTTTTCAAAAATCATAGCAATTCCAAATCATTACGTGCAGCAAGTGAAGGAGATTTTGAAGCAGATTGGTCAAAATACCATCGCTGGAATTTTGAATGGACCGCAGAGGAAATGAGCGATGTATTGAGTACATCCTATAACACTGAGGTTGGTAAGGTTTATGAAATTAACGTTATAGAGCGCTCAAGTTCAGGTCGTGTACTCGAAATTGAGTTTGTTACGGAAAATGGTACATTTTATGAATACAAAGATCGTATTCGAACTACTTTAAAATATATTAATGCAAGTGGTAACCAAGCTTCACTACTAAGCACGCTGTTCCACATTGAGCCTGTGAAGGATAATAATAAAGAAGTTACTGGGTTTAAAGTATACGGTGGCGGCTGGGGCCATGGTGTAGGCTTGTCACAAACGGGTGCAGTCGGAATGGCTGAGAAAGGGGCAACCTTTGAGGAGATTCTGAAGCATTACTACCAAGGAATTGACATAGAGGATAGATACTAATAAAGAAGACTCGTGCATGGGCACGAGTCTTTTTTTGTCTAGTTTCAGGCGCCATCGGCTCGAGGTCATAAGCCACTCACTTCGGAAGGTAAAATCACCTTCTGTCAGTGAGTGGCTTATGCTTGTCGCCGATAAGCGGGCGCCTTGCACTTTTCTTATAATTTAAATGAACTTTTCAATGAGACAATTCGGTTAAAGACTAGATGGTCGTCTGTAGTATGTTTTGGATCGACGTTAAAATAACCATGTCTAAAGAATTGGAACTTGTCATGTGGCTTCACATCTTTCATGTTCGGCTCAACAAATCCATTTAAAATTTCAAGTGAATTCGGATTGACGTAATCAAGGAATGTTTTGTCCGCATCTTCCTCATTTTCGTCTGAATCTAAAATAAGTGGCTCATATAGACGGAACTCAGCAGGCACCGCTTGTGTCGCCTCAACCCAGTGAATCGTACCTTTTACCTTACGACCTGTAAAGCCAGTACCACTCTTCGTTTCAGGGTCATACGTACAATGAAGTTCCACCACGTTTCCTTCATCATCTTTAATGACTTCTTCACATTTAATGAAATACGCGTGCTTTAGACGAACTTCATTGCCAGGGAAAAGACGGAAATACTTTTTCGGTGGGTTCTCCATGAAATCTTCTTGCTCGATATAGATTTCACGAGAGAATGGGATTTGTCTTGTTCCCATTTCCGGATTTTCAGGGTTGATTTCCGCATCCAGCATTTCTACTTGTCCTTCTGGATAGTTGGTAATGACTACTTTAAGCGGTTTGATAATACCCATTGTTCGTGGTGCTTTTAATTTTAAATCCTCACGAACAAAATGCTCTAGCATTTGAGTATCAACGGTTCCATTGTTTTTCGCTACGCCTAACTCACGGCAGAAAGTACGGATTGCTTCAGGTGTATACCCTTTTCTTCTAAGTCCAGAAATGGTTGGCATACGAGGGTCGTCCCATCCGTCCACGTAGCTTTCCTCAACAAGCTGCTTAAGCTTACGCTTACTCATCACGGTATTTGTTAAATTGATGCGCCCGAACTCGATTTGCTGTGGATTACTCTCCATTTCACAATGCTCAACAACCCAATTATAAAAAGGGCGTTGGTCCTCGAACTCAATCGTACATATGGAGTGAGTTACACCTTCAATTGCATCCTCAACAGGATGTGCAAAAGCATACAATGGATAGATGCACCATTTATCACCTGTATTATGGTGAGTCGTATGCGAAATTCGGTAAATAACAGGATCACGCAGATTGATGTTTGGAGATTTCATATCAATTTTTGCACGTAAAACTTTTTCACCATTTCCGTATTTACCAGCACGCATGTTTTCAAATAGTTCAAGGTTTTCCTCGATTGTACGATCGCGATAAGGACTTTCTTTTCCAGGCTCTGTTAAGGTACCACGATATTCACGGATCTCATCTGCGCTTAAATCGTCCACATACGCAAGGCCCTTTTTAATAAGTAAAACAGCCCGGCTATACATTTCCTCAAAGTAATCCGATGCAAAAAATAAACCGTCCCAATCATATCCAAGCCATTTTACATCTTCTTTAATCGAGTTCACAAACTCAATATCCTCTTTTAAAGGGTTTGTATCATCAAATCGTAGGTTTGTTTTACCTTTAAATTCATCCGCAAGGTCAAAATTCAGAACGATTGATTTAGCATGTCCGATATGTAAATACCCATTTGGTTCTGGTGGGAAGCGGGTCACGACATGGTCACGCTTTCCAGTTTCTAAATCGTCGATTATGATATTTCTAATAAAATTTGAAACGTTATTATTTTCCACGGCCATAACCTCTTTCGTTATCCTATACTGGGCGTTCAAAAAGTCTTGGTACAACTAATTGCTTCCTTTCTTATTGAACGGTACTATAATTGATGAATATATCATAAAACCAGAATAATTTCCATTATTCTCATGTTTACCAAAGTTTAAGTTGATTATTAGGACGTCTTTCATATAAGCTTTACTGTATCTCAAATTTTATAACCATCGGAGCGAGGTTTTATGGAAAATAAGATAGAAATTATGGAGATCTGCCTGTTAGCGGGGAAAATCATGCTCGAGAGTGGGGCAGAGACGTATCGGGTAGAGGACACGATGAATCGTATGGCCGCAGCTTTTGGGAATGTAACGTCTCAAAGTTATGTAACACCTACGGGGATTATGTTCTCGACAAGTGGAACAGAACCTACAAATATAATACGAATTAATGAGAGGTCTACCGATTTAGAAAAGGTAACCCTTGTAAATAATATTTCGCGTAAAATTAGCAGCGGGGAATTAACGCTTCAAGAGGCAAAGCGTGAGTTAGAAGAGCTCTCAAAAAGGGATCTTTCTTACCCGATTTGGATTCAGATTCTATCAGCAGCCATAGCTAGTGGCTGTTTTACGATTATGTTCCTTGGAAGCTGGACCGACTTTTTACCAGCTTGTATCGCTGGAGGAGTGGGCTTTGCCTTTTTTATCTATCTTCATCAGCTGGTTCGAATAAAGTTCTTCGCGGAATTTATGGCGTCATTTTTAATTGGAATGATCGCCTATCTGTTTATCGTAACTGGACTAGGGGCTGAGCTCGATAAAATTATTATCGGTTCTGTGATGCCACTTGTTCCTGGTTTATTGATTACAAATGCTGTTCGTGATTTAATTGCAGGACATCTTGTTTCGGGGATTTCAAAGGGGGCAGAAGCATTTCTAACCGCCTTTGCCATTGGAACGGGAGTAGCGGTGATTCTTGCCATTTTCTAAGTTGAAAGGAGTTTATAATGCTTTCCCATTTGATTACAAGCTTTGTTGCTTCAAGTACATTTGGCATCATCTTCAATGTTCCGAAAAAGTCGCTTATTAAATGTGGCCTAGTCGGAATGATTGGTTGGATGTTATATATCTTTTTATTTCTACAAGGGATTGATGCGGTTTATGCGACACTTGCTGCCTCTTTTTTGGTTGCAGTCATCAGCCATATCTTTGCAAAGGTCTATAAAAATCCAGTGATTATCTACAGCATCGTTGGAATCATTCCCTTAGTACCTGGTGGAATCTCATACGACGCAATGAGGAATTTTGTTGAAAACGACTATTCAACAGCACTTCCACTGGCAGCAAGGGCATTTATGATCTCAGGCGCAATCGCCTTCGGACTTGTTTTATCCGAGGTGTTGAATCAGTTGATCATTAGGCGAAAGAAGAGTTCAGTTAAAGCTTCCGGAATTTAGATTCCAGGAGGCTTTTTATTTTGGATAGGTTTATAATTTTTAGCTAAAATCGATAGCTTGAGCCCGATCAAAAAGTTCATGAAATATAAAGGAATTTCGGCATATTCATAGAAAGTAAGGGTGTATAATCGTTTCGGTCATACAAACTTCATCCTCAAGTCGAAGGGAGACGTCTATGAGCAAAAACGACGGCATTTACAATGATTTATCAAAGGACATGACTTATGGTGACTATCTTCAGTTAGATACATTACTCTCGAGCCAGCAACGCCTTTCTGAGCATCATGATGAAATGCTTTTTATTATCATTCACCAAACGAGTGAACTATGGATGAAGCTTATTTTGCATGAGGTCAATGCGGCGAAAGCATCTATTTTAAAAAATGACCTTGAACCGGCTTTTAAGAAGCTATCAAGGGTCTCAAAAATTCAGCAGCAATTGATTCAGTCCTGGGACGTTCTCTCAACATTAACCCCCTCTGAATATATGGAATTTAGGGGAGAGCTCGGAAAGTCGTCGGGGTTCCAATCCTATCAAAATCGGTTAATCGAGTTTGCACTTGGTCATAAGAAACCGAATGTGCTTGGCGTATATAAGCATCAACCTGAAATTTACAAACAGGTTGAAGATGCTCTTCAAGAGAAAAGTATCTATGATGCAGCGATTTTGGCTCTTTCAAAAAGGGGCTTTAACATTGATAAATCATGCCTCGAAAGGGATTGGACGGAGGATTATAAAGCGAACGAAAGTGTTGAACAGTCATGGCTAGAAGTCTATCAAAATGTTGAAAAGTATTGGGATTTTTACGAGCTTGCGGAGAAGTTAGTTGATATAGAATCCCACCAACAGAAATGGCGCTATAACCACATGATTACGGTTGAACGGATTATCGGATATAAGAGAGGGACTGGTGGCTCAGCAGGGGTTGAATACTTAAAGCAGGTGATCAACCATCGCTTTTTCCCAGAGTTGTGGAATATGCGGACGAAATTATAAAGGGGCTTAACGTAAAAATGGACATACAAATTCAAGCCGTTTCAAAAGAGGAAGAAGACGTTTTACATAATCTCATGCAATTTTATATCTATGAATTTACGAAGTACATGAGTAGTATAACGATAAAAGAAAATGGCCGTTTTGGTAGATTTAATCTGGATGTCTATTGGACCGACCGTAATCATCATGCATATTTTGTGAAAGTGGATGGTTTACTCGCAGGATTTGTTTTGCTGCACAGTCTATCAGATAAAGAACCCAATTCAATAGAAGAATTTTTTATCATGAGAGGTTATGAGGGAAAAGGTATCGGCTCCAATGTTGCCGAGCAAATCTTTTCAATGTTTCCTGGAAGGTGGTATGTGCAACAGTCGGAAAAGAATGAGCGTGCCCGGGCGTTTTGGAGAAATATCATTTCAAAATGTACGAAGGGAAACTTTGAGGAACGATTTGATGAAAGAAAATGTTCGATTCAGGAGTTTACTATAGAAGAAAGTAAATAAGAAGTTCGCCAAACGGTGAACTCCTTATTTGATCATAAATTCATCAAACGGCAAGTAATAAACGGGGTAATGTTCTAGCTGTTCAAAGCCGAGTTTCTTTGCAATTACTATGGAGTCTTTGCGAAACGACTCTGTTGTCCAATGAGGTGTTACATCCCGTCTCAGACATTCTTCGATAAAGGCCCTTGCCATTGCGGTAGCAAGTCCTTTGCCCCGGTGGTTTGTGTTATATGTGTTAATTCCAATTTCGTATTCATTTTCAGATACAAAAACAGAGAGACAAGTTCCGATTACAGTTGATCCTTGAACAACGGCATAGCCAAAGCCCTTTTGAAAAAATGAATCAAGGGATTCTCCCCAGAATTTTGTAATTTCATTTTTAACGATATGGTCTCTATCTCCTTCAATTAGTTCCGGACTAATTGGTTTTACCTCATAACCTTCAGGCACACCTCTAGAATCGCTAGCATTAAACCATTCTTTATGAAAAACAAACGGCACACGCTCACCTTTCAAAAGGGAAACTCTCGTAAAAATGGATTCAATAGTTCCCTTCCAATCATGATTTGGGTAAATTTCAAGATTTAAAGTATCCTCCTCTGGGAGTGCCTCATGGCGAATCACAGATGCAATATATTCTTCAAGTTCTGAATTAAACTTCTGATTATCAACCCTTCCGCAAAGATAGAACATCTCATTTTTCGCCCAAATAAAGGCAGTTTTAGGATTGCTCAGGTTGTCTACGTAGATCTCACCAGGATTAATACCATCAATCACTCCATTCATGACGGGGTGGTTTTCTAGTCCAGTGAGGAGTGGTTTCACATTTTTAAAAGTAACAGCATCGAGCTTAACAATCATTTTCTTCACGACCTTCTATCGAATCAGGTGTCTATTTAATTCCTGTTAAAACAAATATTCTCCAAATCGAATAAAATTCCTTTTGTCTCTGAAAGTTTTGTGTAAAATAAAGAGGATGAAATGTAATGGAGGAAATGACATGATTACGATGAAGGAAATTGCGAAGCTGGCTAATGTGTCTAGTGCAACTGTTTCACGCGTGCTGAACAACTCAGGATATGTGAGTGATGATGTTCGCAAGCGAATCTTAAAAATTATTGATGAAACAGGTTATATTCCCAGTGAGCATGCAAAGGCATTACGGACAAAGCAATCCAATGTCATTGGTGTCATTTTACCAAAATTAAGCACTGAGACAGCTAGTAGAATTGTGAGTGGAATCAGCGAAGAACTAGCCAAACACGGCTATCAAATTCTATTAACCAATACAAATCTGGATCCGAAAAAAGAAATCGAGTATGTGAAACTTTTAAAAAGCAAACAGGTTGATGGTATCATTCTTCTTGCGACAAACCGAAGTGAAGCACTACTTAAGGAAATCGAAAAACTTAAAATTCCTTTTGTGTCGACTGGACAGGAGTTCGAGGGGATACCATCCGTTATTAACAATAATCACGGTGCTGCAAAAGACATCACCAAACTCTTGATTAATAAGGGTCATACTAAAATTGCCTTTATCGGTGTAGACGAGTCAGATTATGAGGTAGGATACAAGCGTAAAGCGGGATATTTGGCTGCGTTAGAGGAAAGCCAATTACCTGTTATAGATCAGTGGATTCAAAAAGGGGAGTTTACGATTGAATCAGGCTATATGATGGCAAAAGCGATCATTGAATCTTCTTCTGAGAAACCAACTGCAATTGTCGCTGTTACGGACCGATTAGCCATTGGAGCAATGGAGTACCTCAAAGAGCAAGGATTACATGTTCCAAAAGATGTGGCTCTTACAGGTATGGGTGCGTCCGATTTATCAAAATATATTACGCCTAAATTAACAACGGTTGACCTATTAAGTGAGCACACTGGAGCAGAAGCAGCGAAGACATTACTACAGATATTGCAGGAAGGGATTTCCTTAGAAAAAAAACAAATCGACTATAGACTAATAATTAGAGATAGTATATAATCGGTTTTGTAATGAATGTGTAATCGATTACACATAAGTGCTAAATTTTTTTGAGTGATATGTAATCGATTACCTATTTTTATAACGAATATGAAATCGATTACACACAAACACTATTTAATAGAGGTGATAGTAATGTCAGAAAATCGTATAATTGCTGAAGAGATCATTGAAGCAGTCGGCGGTAAAGAAAACATCCTATCTGCCGCACACTGTGCGACAAGATTACGAATTATGGTACAAGATAAAGAAAAAATCAACCAAGAAAAGATTGAAAATGTAGATAAAGTTAAAGGTGCATTCTTTAACTCCGGTCAATTCCAAGTCATCTTAGGTACAGGAACAGTAAATCGTATTTATGAAGAAGTCGAGAAACTTGGAGTTGAAACATCAACGAAAGCTGACCAATCAAAAGAGGCAGCGAAAAGTGGAAACGCCTTTCAACGTGCTATAAGAGCATTCGGTGACGTGTTCGTTCCAATCATCCCAGCTTTAGTTGCAACAGGTCTTTTCATGGGTGTTCGGGGCTTGGTGATGCAGGAGCAAATCCTTGCATGGTTTGGCTTAACTCCTGCTAGTATCCCAGAAAACTTCATTTTATTTACACAAATCTTAACGGATACAGCCTTTATTTTCTTACCGGCACTAGTAGCATGGTCAACATTCCGCGTGTTTGGCGGAAACCCAACTATCGGACTCATACTTGGATTAATGTTAGTTAGTCCTTCGTTGCCAAACGCATGGGGAGTTGCAGGTGGTGAAGTTGAACCGCTGAAATTTTTTGGATTTATCCCAGTGGTTGGTTATCAAGGTTCTGTAATTCCAGCATTTATCACAGGTATTGTTGGTGCAAAGCTTGAAAAATGGATTCGTAAACGTGTACCAGAAGCATTGGATCTAATTGTAACGCCGTTTTTAACATTACTAATCATGATTGCTTTAGCACTCTTTGCAATCGGACCAGTATTCCACACAGTTGAGAACCTGATTTTAGACGCAACAGTAGCGGTACTTGAGTGGCCATTTGGATTAGCGGGTATTATCATTGGAGCCTTAAACCAAATCATCGTTATTACAGGTGTCCATCACGTCTTTAACTTATTAGAAATACAACTACTTGAAAACTTCGGCAATAATCCTTATAACGCGATTGTTACTTGTGCAACTGCGGCACAAGGTGGAGCGGCTTTAGCTGTAGGGTTAAAAACAAAATCAAAAAAATTAAAAGCTTTAGCACTACCATCATCATTATCGGCATTTTTAGGAATCACAGAACCAGCTATTTTCGGGGTTAATCTTCGTTATGGAAAACCGTTTATTATGGGTATTATCGGTGGTGGAGTTGGTGGTTTCTTTGCCTCAATCTTTGGACTAAAAGCAACAGGGATGGCAATCACTGTAATTCCTGGAACACTCCTTTATCTAAATGGACAAATTTTGCTCTATATTCTCGTGAATGTAATTGCAATAGCGGTAGCATTCATCCTAACTTGGATGTTCGGTTATTCAGATAAAATGCAAGAAGGCAAGTAATGACTTGCCTTCTTAACGTAAGGAGATCATCATGAATCAGCATGAATTAATAGAAAAGGTAAATCAAGAAGTTGAACGAAATAGGGAAATGGTAGAAAGTGACCCGAATCGTTTGCGATTTCACTTAATGCCCCCGGTTGGTTTGTTAAATGATCCAAATGGGTTTATTCAATTTAAGGGAGTATACCACTTATTTTATCAGTGGAACCCCTTTGAAACGGCACACGGTGCGAAGTTTTGGGGGCATTTTACCTCAAAGGATTTCATAAACTGGGAGCATCAGCCAATTGCTCTAGCTCCAAGCGAATGGTATGAGAAAAATGGCTGTTATTCTGGAAGTGCCATCGAGCATGAAGGGAAGATGGTGTTATTTTATACGGGAAATGTGAAGGATGAAAATGGGGAACGTGAGACGTATCAATGTATGGCGGTTTCACAGGACGGGATTACGTTTGAGAAAAAGGGCCCAGTGATTCATCTCCCAGAAGGCTACACTGCCCATTTTCGTGATCCTAAGGTTTGGAACAAGGACAATACATGGTATATGGTGCTAGGAGCACAAGATCTAGACGAGCAAGGGAAGGTTGTTCTCTATTCTTCTTCAGATCTAAAGAATTGGGATCTACTTGGTGCGATAACGGGTTCGTTTATGAATCAACTGGGCCCGTTCGGTTATATGTGGGAATGCCCTGATTTATTCGAGTTAGACGGGAAGGATATTCTTCTTGTTTCACCACAAGGGCTTGACCCAGAGGGAGACTTTTATCATAACCTATTCCAAGCGGGTTATTTTGTTGGGGAGTTAGACTATAAAAAAGCTGCTTACCAGCATGGCTCTTTTACTGAATTAGATCGCGGCTTTGATTTCTATGCCCCGCAAACAACCGTTGATGAAAAAGGAAGAAGACTCCTTTTTGCATGGATGGGAATTACAGATGATAATGAAAAATATCAACCGACCATTGAAAAAGGTTGGATCCATGCGATGACCCTGCCACGTGTTCTTACACGTAAAGGGGAAAAAGTTATACAGCAGCCTGTGGAAGAGTTACAGCAGTTACGTAGAAATGAAGTGTCTTATAATGAGGTTCAACTCACAACATCAAATGTTGCCCTTGAAGGGTTAAAAGGTGAAGCGGTTGAACTCCTTCTTGATGAAATGATTTGCGAAGGGGACACCTTTGAAATCAACTTTCGAGGTGGAGCAAGGTTTGTATATTCTCCAAAAGTAGGAAAAATGAGCCTCCACCGCGAAAACTTTAAGGATGCAAGTATCGAATCACGCCATTGTATGATTGATTCGGTTAAAAATCTACACGCGTTTATGGATACTTCTTCGATAGAGATTTTTGTGAATGGTGGCGAAGAAGTGTTTACAGCAAGATATTATCCCGATGTTACGGATCAATCCATAACATTTTCAGCAGAAGGTAAGGTCCAGTTTAATTTGAAGAAATGGGACTTGGGCTGAGGTACACGCTGGTGGGAAAAGGGCGGAAGCGTGTAGCGTAAGAGGGGACTTGAGGTACATGCTCAGCATCAAAAGGCTCAAGCGTGTCCCGCAAGAAGGGTATCGCAGTACAAGCTCAGCGTCAAAAGGCTCAAGCGTGTCCCGCAAGAATGGTTTCGCGGTACAAGCTCAGCGTCAAAAGGCTCAAGCGTGTCCCGCAAGAATGGTTTCGCGGTACAAGCTCAACACCAAAAACCCCAAGCGTGTACTTTTAGCTCCTAAAAATAAGCAGTCTAATCTTAACGAAAGAAAGTGAAGCAATGAAACAGGGTGTTATTTGTTTAGGTGAAGCATTAATTGATTTCATTCCACTTGACCAAGACAATATGCAGTTTCTTAAGAGTCCTGGAGGTGCGCCGGCGAATGTTGCTGTAGGTGCAGCAAGACTTGGTGCAAAGTCGTCCTTCATCGGTAAAGTTGGGGATGATGTTCTTGGCAATTTTTTAAAAGATACATTAGATAACTATAACGTCCAGACTCAGGCAATGTATCTATCGAAGGAAGTGCGCACAGGACTAGTGTTTGTCACGCTTGGAGAAGACGGTGAACGGGAGTTTTCGTTTTATATTGAAAAAAGTGCAGACCGCTTTTTAACTCCTGAAGAGATTCCAGCGTCTCTTTTTGACGAGCATAATGTGTTCCACTTTGGTTCCATTTCTCTCATTGATGACCCAGCGGAGTCGGCGACGAAGAGGGCGCTCCAACTGGCGAAGGAAAAAGATTTAGTGGTTTCCTACGATCCAAACCTCAGGCCAATGCTATGGAAGGATTTAGACACAGCGAAACAGAAAATCACTTCTATGCTCAGTGAGGCGGATGTCGTGAAATTATCAGAGGTTGAGTTAGAGTTTATAACGGGCGAGACTGATATTGAACGTGGTGTACCAAAACTAGCACAATACAATATTCCACTTTTGTTCATCACGCTTGGTAAGGATGGAGTGCATGCTTTCTTTAAGGGTGAGTCCATTTTTGTTGAAGCGAGAAAGGTAAAAAGCGTGGATACAACAGGTGCAGGAGATGCGTTTGTGTCGGGATTACTGTACCAGTTCAGCGAGAGGGATAAAAAGATAACGGAATATACGCTAGGCGAAATCAAGGAAATTGCTACGTTTGCTAGTGTATCAGGTGCGCTTGCTGTCTCACAAAAGGGTGCAATGACCGCTTTGCCGACAATTGAGCAGGTACAAGCGTTCTTAGCTGAAAAATGAAGTGGGTCCATTGTGGATCCACTTTTTAATAGCGTTTAAATGAACTATTATTGCGTTTTATTTTTCGGATATACGCTTTATTTTTGATAATTGCGCATTAATTTCCGTAATAGCGCTTTATTTTCGATAATTGCGTTATAGCAGTGCTCATACCAAAAAAAGGTGGATCCCCCAACCCGGGAATCCACCTTTTCTCTTACAATGACTTTTCTAATTCAAACCAATATGTGCATAGCGTTTCCAACCCTTTGTCAAAATTTTCGAGGTGGAAGTGCTCGTTTGGTGCATGGAAGTTTTCCGTTGGAAGTCCAAAGCCCATCAACACAATTGGTGCGTGGAGGACCTCATCCAGGGTAGCGATAATCGGTAATGATCCGCCACCACGTGTGAATGAAGTTGGAACCTTATATACTTCTTCATACGCACGGCTTGCTGCTTGAATCGCTGGGTGGTCAAATGGTGTTACATATGGCGCACCTTTGTCAAACAGTTGTAAGCTTACCTCAACGCCGGCTGGTTTATTTTTTTCAATATGTTGCTTAAGCTGTTCGACGATCACTTCAGGGTCTTGGTTCGGAACGAGACGACATGTAATTTTTGCATGTGCCTCCGATGGGATAACTGTTTTGATGCCATCTCCCTGGAAACCACCATAAATTCCGTTAATATCAAGGGTTGGGCGGACCCAAGTTCGCTCAAGATAGCTATAGCCTTTTTCCCCATAAAGTGCAGGTACGCCAAGCTCTTGACGTTGTTTTTCCTCATCGAAATTTAAATCCTCATATGCTTGTTTTTCTTCATCTGTTAATGGAAGTACATCATTATAGAATCCTTCAACGGTTACCTTTCCGTCTTCATTATGGAAAGATTCCAGTAATTGAACTAGTGCATTAATAGGATTATGTACACCGCCGCCATATAGGCCGGAATGTAGGTCGCTATTTGAGCCTTTTATATCAATTTGAAGACCTGCTAAACCTCTAACACCATAGCAAATTGTTGGCTTACCGCGTTCATTCATGCTTGTATCAGAAATTACGATGACATCTGCGGCAAGTAACTCTTGATTTTCCTTAACAAAAGCTGGAAGGTTCGGGCTTCCGATTTCTTCTTCACCTTCGATACAGAATTTGAAATTTAGTGGCAGTGTGCCCTCTGTCTTTAAGATGGTTTCCAGTGCTTTAAGGTGCATGAAGGTTTGACCTTTGTCGTCACTTGCTCCTCGTGCAAAGATTTTATCGTCACGAATTTCTGGCTCGAACGGTGGGCTGTCCCATAAGTGAAGCGGGTCAACTGGCTGAACATCATAGTGCCCGTAAATCAATACAGTTGGCTTTCCTTCCGCATGAAGCCAGTCTCCATATACAACCGGATGTCCTTTGGTAGGGTGAATGCTCACATTGTCCATACCAATGTTTCGTAAGCCTTGAGCAACCCATTCTGCAGTCACGTTTACATCTTCTTTGTGATCAGGCAGTGCACTGATACTAGGGATTGAAAGGAATTTGAAAAGTTCCTCTAAATGTGAGTCTCGCTTTTCGTTTAGATAGGTTTGGATATTTTCATTCAAAGCTGTTTCCCTCCTTTTTTTGTGTAAAAGACAGCTCTATTACATTATTTTACATCAATTAAATCAGTAGGGAAATGATTTAGAATTTTACTAACTAAAACCAAAGCACTAAAATTTAATTTCAAAAAATGATACGAAAGTATGAAGGTAAATTTCAGTAACATAAAGAAATAGAAACTATACCTAAAAATTTTTTTCAATGCACAAAGGAGTAGGCTTAAAAACAATGGGGGAGTGGGGAAGTATATGCTGATTAGAAAGGCACGTAAGTTTTTAGGAGTTATGGTCATGATTGTTCTTGTAACAAGTCTTTTTTCACAGGTTGGACAAGCTTCAGCAGCTGAAGAAGAAAGATCATGGAAAGATTACACAGAAAAAATTATGGCAAAGGATAATGATAATGGAACCTTAGAACTAGAGCTTCAGGGTACCTTTAAGCTTGCGAAAAATTATGATGTTACTCTAAAAGGGGAAAACAGAGTGTACCAAAAAGCCCTTGCGGATGTAAGAGTTGGTGCGGAAAATGTAACCGTTCGAGTGAATCACAAAAATGAAATTACGAAAATTTTTATCGATAGACCGACTCCAATTGAAACAATGAGGGTTGGGATTATGACATCAGGGTTCGCATCTGTTGACCACGATACAATCGTGTTAAGTTCTAAAGCGGGACTAGAAATTGTCGATAAAGTGGCTGGTGAAGCATTCACAATTCCGGCAAATGAGATAGTAACCTTCACACCTTCTGAAAACGAAATCACATTAACGAATGCGACTGGAGAGGTATTATATACAACTCCGAACAGACTTTATGCTTTTACTGAAGAGGGAAGTAAAATTAAAGTTGAAAATATTACACGAGCAAGTGGAGACCCATCCTACCGTGGGTTCTTTGAAATAACGACATCACAATCAGGGGATAAATTGAATTTAATCAATGAAGTTGATTTTGAGCAATATTTATATCAAGTGGTTCCGAGTGAAATGCCTGCATATTTTGGCGTAAATGCACTAAAGGCACAGGCAGTAGCGGCTAGAACCTAC
Organism: Fredinandcohnia onubensis; assembly: GCF_002734285.1. Classification (GTDB taxonomy): domain Bacteria; phylum Bacillota; class Bacilli; order Bacillales; family Bacillaceae_L; genus Ferdinandcohnia; species Ferdinandcohnia onubensis_A. The sequence goes on from NZ_NSEA01000001.1 coordinate 152,913, forward strand.
GCGTTAGGCGACTACTTAAGTGACCGTTTTGCAAAAGATGGATTCTTTGTATTAGACAGTGTCATGAGTCAGGTGTATAACAATACACCTGAGAATGCTGCAACCACACAGGCTGTGAATGAAACAGCGGGAGTTATTATGTTAGGTGAAGATGGTAGTTTAGTAGATGCACGATATTATTCAACCTCAGGGGGATATGGTGCGTCTAAACATCAGGTATGGGCTGAAGCTGACGGTACATTCCCAAGTAAGGTTCTACCTTACCTAATCACACAAAGTCATACATTTGATCCAAATGATCCTAGTAAAATGCTAGAAATTGACACGCAAAGTGAAGAAGAAATTCTTGCATTCTATAAAACATTATCTCATACGGGGTATGATGGAAATTCACCTTGGTTTAGATGGAAGACGAGTCTATCTAAGGAAGAGCTAGAGAATACAATCAACGCTAACATTGTGAGTAGACAAGCAGCAGACCCTAAGTTTGTGTTAACTCAAAATGAAGCGGGAGAGTTTGTAAGCCAGCCGATTCCTGCAGAAGGAATTGGGGAATTTGTTGATATGTACGTTGCGAAACGCGGCGATGGCGGGAACATCATGGAGCTTGTCATCGAAGGTACGACAGGAACGTACAAAATCATAAAAGAGTACAATATTCGTTTCACAATTAGACCATCTAATGCTTTTACAAAAGGTGAAACGGTTGTGTTGCATCGTGCTGTTGCAGGAAGCACAGATTACACAGGCACACTTAACAACTACACAATCCTTCCATCAGCTTTCTTTGGTTTTGAAATTGATGAAGAAAATGGCGTAACTTTTTATGGAGGCGGTAATGGCCATGGTGTTGGTATGAGTCAATACGGCGCATATTATCTTGGAACTACGTTAGATTATGAGTTTGATAGAATCCTGACTTCCTATTATCCAAATATGACTCTCCAGAATACATCTGTATTAACTCAAGAATAAAAATGCATGAAACTGCTATCCAAAAATGGGTGGCAGTTTTTGTCGTTAAAATAATATTTTAATTAAACGTAAAATATATTGAAATATAATTTCCGATACGTATAATAAAAGTAACGACCAATTGAAAATTGGGGGATATGAATCATGTATGTTATGGGGATTGATGGAGGTGGGACGAAAACAAAAGGGGTTATTTCCGATGAATTTGGGAATGTCTTTGCAGAGGCATTGGTTGGGGCAACCAATCAAAATGGGGCTGACCACCAAAGCGTTGAAAAAGAGTTAGAGTCCTTGTTTTCATCCTTAAAAGGTCAACATAAAGAAGCTTTTGAAAATCTTCATACAATCTTTGCAGGGATAGCAGGCGTTGACCGACCTGAGGCAAAGAAGATTATGGAGGGTATTCTAGTAAAACTCGCTCCATCACATGCAAAGGTCATCATTGACAATGACGGGGTGAATGCTCTGTATTCCGGAACACTCGGAGCGCCAGGAATTGTCCAGATTTGCGGAACTGGCTCAATCACCTTCGGAGTGAACGATAAAGGTGAGCGAAAACGTGTTGGCGGTTGGGGGTACTTAATTGATGATGAAGGCAGTAGCTATGAACTAGGCAGGGAGGCACTACATTCCATTTTTAAGTCTTACGACAATCGAGGTCCTAAGACGGTTTTAACGGAAATGATTGTCCAGCATTTTCACATTGCTGATCCTTCAGATTTAATTTCTGTTGTATATGGGGCTAAGCATCCACGCGAGATAATTGCGCCATTAAGTAAGTATGTTACAGAGGCCGCTGACCAAGATGATGAAGTGGCAAAGGAACTGATTCGAGAATCGGGAGCTAAAATTGCAAGTTCAATCCATCATTTGTACAATCAGCTTTTTCCATCGAATGAAAGGGAAGTTCCAGTGGTGCTTGTAGGTGGCTTATTTACACGAAGTGATTTGTTTGTCCCTATTATTGAAGGGTTTTTGAAACATATTCAACTCCCAATCACACTTGTCAAACCTCTTACTGAACCTGTAGGTGGAGCGGTGGCTGCAGCACTTTATCATGCGGGAGGCAAACTCAATACGAGATTTGTAGAAAAAATAAATGAAACAATAGTACAATAGTTTGATATTTTGGTTGAATTTTTATTTTAAAAATTTTAAATATTTGCTATAATATGTTCAAATGGTAAAAATAGTAATGCGACTGACGGGGGAACCGTAATGAAATATATACAGTTGGATGAGCAATGGGAATCACAAATCGTCAATCTTTGGAATCGTGAGCTTGGTTCTGATTTTCCGATGAGGGAAGAGCTTTTTAAACAAAATAGTTTTCGTGATCCTCATATACTTCTTTCAGGTTCGTATCTTGCAGTAAATGAACAGAATAAACTTGTTGGTTTTGTCCTCTCGAAATGTATTCAAGATAAGCAGGAAACGCTTCTTAAACAAGAAGATGGTTGGATTCAAGTGTTGCTTGTTGATTCAACGTTTCGTGAAAATGGAATTGGAAGCGTTTTAGTAGAGAAAGCTGAAAAAGCCTTACAAAAACAAGGCTGTAAAGCTATTTTTCTCGGTAGAGACCCTGCACATTATTTTCCTGGAGTTCCACTACAAGATGAGAACACGAGAAAATGGTTCGAAAATAGAGGCTATCAAGCTTCAGGGATTGAATCTGACTTAATCAGGATATTTACACCAAATGAACAATTTGAGTTTCGTAAGCCGAAGAATATTGAAGTTTCCCTAGCAGAAAATAAAGATGAACTTCTAACTTTCCTACACCGTTGTTTCCCAGGAAGATGGGAATATGAAGCAAAACAATATTTTAATAACGGTGGAACGGGAAGGGAAATTGTTTTATTTCGAAAAGAAAATAGGATTATTGGCTTTTGCCGGATTAACGATTCCAAGTCACCGATTATTGGCCCGAATGTATATTGGGCGCCAATGTTCGAAAATGAAGTGGGCGGTGTTGGGCCACTTGGAATTGATAAGAATGAAAGAAAAAATGGGTATGGGCTAGCGATTGTAGAGGCAGGTATCTCTTTTCTAAGAGAAAGGCATATAGATAACATCATTATTGATTGGACAGGATTACTAGACTTTTATAAAAAGATAGATTTCAAGGTTTGGAAACAATATCAGCAATATAGTAAACAGATTTAGTCCTTTCTAATGAAAGAAAAAGAAACCAGATAGGTTGGAAAGGCGTGGCGAAATTGAAGGTTAATATTACATCATTAACAACTGAGCAACGAAATCAACGGTCCTTAAATATCGATCAGCTTACGACATCTCAAATTATTGGAATGATGAATGAGGAAGATGAAACTGTTTCAAAAGCTGTTCGAAAAGTTCTACCTCAAATTGATAAAGCAATTGAGGCAATTTATGCAACTTTAAAACAAAATGGAAGACTTTTTTATATAGGTGCCGGAACGAGTGGCAGACTGGGCGTTCTAGATGCAGCTGAATGTCCGCCAACATTCTGCACACCTCCGGAAATGGTTCAGGCCATCATGGCTGGTGGCGAATCAGCGATGTTTACAGCCGTTGAAGGTGCTGAGGATGACCTCGATGGTGGGGCGAAAGATTTAGAAAAAAGAGGCTTTACGAAGAATGATATTTTAGTAGGCATTGCGGCAAGTGGCCGTACTCCTTATGTGATTGGTGCCTTAAAATATGCTCAAAATCTCGGAGCGATTACGGTTTCGTTAGCATGCAACGAGAATGCAGAAATCAGTAAATATGCGCATCAAAGCATTGAGGTAATTGTGGGGCCTGAAATTTTATCAGGGTCAACTCGGTTAAAGTCGGCAACCGCTCAAAAAATGATTTTAAATATGTTGTCAACGACTGCAATGATTAAACTCGGTAAGGTATATGGAAACTTAATGGTCGACCTTCATGCTAGCAATTTAAAGCTCATTGAGCGAGCGAGAAGAATTGTTATGGATGTGACAGGAATTACGTATCAGGAAGCCGAAGTCATACTCAATCAAACGAATCAAAAAGTAAAACCGGCAATTGTGATGGCATTAGCAGGAGTTTCATTGGAAAAGGCTAATGAAGTAATTGATAGGGCCAATGGATTCACAAGAAGGGCGATTGAGTTTGCGAACGAAGGGAAGTGAATTGAGATGAGGGAGAAGGTATTAGCATTCCTACAGCGAGAAATTGACCAACAGCATATCCCAGGTGCTGTCATTCACATCTCATTTCAAAAGCAAACGATTCTCCAAGAGGTAATTGGAAATCGAGTCGTTTATCCGAAAAAGGAACCGATGAAGCTTACTACCATTTTCGATCTTGCTTCTTTGACAAAGGTGGTTGCCACCCTGCCCTCTATTTTATTACTTGTAGAGGCAGGGAAACTGCACCTTGATGACAAGGTTTCATTTTTTCTACCAGAGTTTGCACGACACGGAAAATCCAATATTACACTTAAAGATTTACTCACACACTGTTCTGGTTTACCGGCACATCGGGAGTATTTTAAAGAGTCTTTAAATACAGAGCAGATTATTGAACGAATTTTTGACGAAAAATTAGTTGCGAATCCGGGTGAGAAAGTCATCTATAGTGACTTAGGTTTCATCCTTCTCTATAAGATTATTGAAAAAGTAACAGAAGAAGATTTTCAGAACTTTGTACAACGAGAGTTATTTGAAAAATTGGAGATGGGCGAAACTAGCTTTCTTCCAAACGTTGAGAGAGAAAGATTTGCAGCAACTGAATACAGTGAAACTTTACAAGATTATAAGCATGGAATTGTACATGATGACAACACGGAAAGCATGGGTGGCGTAAGTGGTCATGCAGGTTTGTTTTCCACTATATCTGATCTCGCAAACTATGCTTCCATGATTGAAAATAATGGGGTCTTTCGAGGGAAAAGAATTCTATCCGAGCAGTCAATACACATCACAAAACGAAATTTCACCCCATACAGCAATGAATATAGGGGGTTAGGCTGGATCTTGAAAAGCCCTGGATTCTCAAGTTGTGGTGACCTATTCTCAAGTTCCGCCTACGGTCACACGGGGTTTACAGGAACAAGCATCTGGTTTGATCCAGATATCCAGTTACATGTCATTCTACTGACGAATCGTGTTCATTTTGGAAGGAAGGATCCGATTCTGAGGCTAAGGCCGAGGCTACATAATTTGATTGCAGCACATTTTCCGAGGGGGTAATGAGGTGTCTGAAAGAATACATTTAATGATTGTTGGCGCTCACTGTGGAGACGGAGAAATTCAAGCGGGAGCCATCGCCCATAAATATGCAAAAGCAGGACATGAGGTTACCTTTCTTCATCTAACAGCAGGAGAAAAAGGCACACCGCCCCATTTAAGCGTAGAGGAGTACCGCATTCAAAAAATAAATGAAGCAGAAAAAGCAGCTGAAATATTGGGTGCAAAAAGCATTACTCTTTCCTATAAGGATGCGGAACTGAAAGAGGATGAAGAAACAGTAACCGAGCTTGCAACGATTTTTAGAAGACTAAAACCAACGCTGGTTATTACCCATTGGGAAAAAAGTATGCATCCTGATCATGCCCTTTGTCCACGACTTGTTCAGTCGGCTTGGCTAAAGTCAGCATTGCCTGGCTTTGATTTAGATGGGCTTCCGCCTCACTCCCTTCGAAGAATGCTTCATAGTGAGAATTGGGAGGACATGGAAGGGTATGTTCCGGATATTTATGTAGATGTAACAGATGAATTTGACACGTATTTAGTGGCGCTATCACAATACTGGTTTATTATGAATTCTACTGATTTCAGGTATTACGACTATTATAAAGCGCTTGGAACAATGAGAGGATGCTTAAACCGTACAACGTACGCTCAAACTCTTAAGTTTCCGGTTGGGGCTAATGTTCGAAAAGGTTCAAGTATACCTGGCTTTGAATTATAGATGTGGAGGTGAGCCTTATGAATCAAGCAGAACTAAGAAGAAAAGTCGGCCAACTAATGGTTGTGGGCTTTAAAGGAATAACAGCCTCCGATGAAATAAAAGAGTTGATTCGCGAGCATCATGTCGGTGGAGTCATTCTCTTTGGCCGAAATATTGGCACACCAGAGGAAATTCTTTCGTTAACGACGGAGCTTCAACATGTGGCGAAGGATGCTGGGCATGAGCACCCACTCTTAATCTGTATTGATCAAGAAAATGGGGTTGTTCGTAGACTAGGAGAAGGTACAACAATATTTCCTGGGGCCATGCTTTTAGGTGCCACAGGCAATCCAGACAACGCCTATGAGGTAGGTGTTGCGACAGGTAAAGAGCTCAGGACACTTGGGATCAACTGGAATCTAGCACCAGTAATGGATGTGAACAATAACCCTGAAAATCCAGTCATTGGCGTAAGGTCCTTTGGTGAGTCAGCCGAAAAAGTTTCCGAGTTTGGAAGAATGGCAATGAAGGGGATGCAGGAGGCTGGTGTCATCACAACGTTAAAACATTTCCCAGGTCATGGAGATACAAATGTCGATTCCCACTTAGACCTACCTGTGATTACACACAACATTGAACGTTTGGAACAAATTGAGTTAAAACCTTTTGTTGATAGCATAGAGGCTGGTGCGGATACGGTTATGTCGGCCCATGTCTATTTTCCAGCAATTGAAGATACCCCAGGTGTCCCTGCGACATTGTCGCGTAAAGTCATCACGGGCCTCCTCCGAGAAAAGCTTGGCTTTGATGGAGTAGTAACAACAGATTGTATGGAAATGAATGCAATTGCCAATACCATTGGCACCGCAAAAGGTGGGGTAGAAGCGATAAAAGCAGGTGTTGACCTCATTATGGTTTCTCATCTCCACCATCTTCAAAAGGAAACGATTGATGCAATTGTTGCTGCAGTGGAATCTGGAGAAATTGATGAAGTCCAGATTGAAGCAGCGGTAGCAAGAGTTACGAGATTAAAAGAAAAGTATTGTAGTTGGGAAGAACTCGGCTCAAAAGAGGTACCTTCATTTGTTGGTGGGAAAGAGCATCAACAGCTTGCGCATGACATTTATAAGCAAGGAATAACGATTGTAAAAAACAATGGTATTTTGCCATTAAAGAATAAACGTGTGCTAGTGGTTTACTCGGAAAATAAATATACGATGCAGGTTGAGGATAGACGCTATTCCTCGATGTATCTTGGTGAAACAATCAAAGAGATTGACGATACTGCGGAAATAGTTGAACTATCAAACCCGGCAACAGATGAAGAAATCCAAAGAGTAGCCGCAAAAGCTCAACAATTTGAAGCGGTTATTGTGGGAACCTTGACTGTTCAAGAAGGTGACGCACAAACAAAGCTAGTGAAGGCATTGTCAGATACGGGGGTACCGGTCATCGTCATTGCGACAAGAAGTCCGTATGATTTGGCATACTTACCAGAGATTCAAGCCTATCTTTGCACATATGAATTTCCCTACCCAGCTTTGAATATGGCGGCAAAGGCTATTTATGGACGTGAACAGGTAACAGGGAAACTGCCGGTTACTATTCCTCAGGTAAGGGAGCGGTTGAAGTGAGTCAAAAGGTAGTTGTGGGTTTAATGTCGGGTACATCTTTAGATGGTATTGATGCAGCTTTAGTTACTATTTCTGAAGATGAACATCAAAAAATCCAAGTGAAACTGATTCATTTTTCAACACTTTCTTATTCAGAAACCATGCGTGAAAGAATCTTGGCATTATGTGACCCGAGTAAAGCTCGGCTTGAGGATATATCTTTAACAAATATGCTACTAGGGGAGCTGTTTTCTGAAGCAGCGAAAAAGGTTGTAGCTCAAGCGGGTCTTGAGATGAAAGATGTGAACCTGATTAGCTCTCATGGTCAGACGATTTTTCATCAGCCTGCAGGTATACAGGTAGAAGACTATACGATTACCTCAACCTTACAAATTGGGGATATTGCCGTGATTGCAGAACGAACGGGTGTTATGACGGTTGGGGATTTCCGGACACGTGATATGGCAGTGGGTGGCCAAGGTGCGCCATTAGTTCCATATGCTGATGACCTATTATTTAGGGCAGATACGAGTGGTAGAATCCTAGCCAATATCGGTGGAATTGCGAATATAACCGTATTACCCCCAGTTGAGAGTCATGAACAAGTGCTTGCGTTTGATACAGGCCCAGGAAACATGCTGATTGATGCCTTTACAACGTGGGCAACGAATGGAAAACATACCTATGATAAAAACGGAGAACTAGCAGCAGCTGGTACCGTAGATGAACAATGGCTTGATGAGCTTTTAGATCATGACTATTACCGCTTACCGGCACCAAAAAGTACTGGTCGAGAGCTATTTGGATTCGATTATGCAAAAGAACTTTGGAATGCAAAAGCCAATTTAGGACCAGAAGATAAGATAGCTACTATTACTGAGCTGACAGCACGAACAATTGCTGAAGAGTGTAAGAGATTTATAGATTCGTATAAAATCCAAGAGATTTTTATAAGCGGTGGTGGTTGGTACAATCAAACACTACGAAAGAGATTGCAAGCTAATCTGCCTCCGTCGATCAAATTAGGAAGTACAGATGAGCTGGGCATACAGGCTGATGCTAAGGAAGCCATTGTATTTGCATTACTAGGCTACCAATGCATCAACAAACGACCAAATAATCTTCCATCTGCAACAGGAGCAAGCGCCCCGGTTATTATGGGGAAAATTGCTCTAGCATAAAAATAAAAAACTGAAGGGAGGCGAGGGCAAGAGCTACAAATATAGTGTTCTGTTGGTACTGGAAAAAACAATGATGAAAGATACGTAAGGGGGAAAAGTAGAATGAAAAAATGGCTTAGTCTTTTTCTTATAAGTATTTTAGTAATTGGATTGTTAGCGGCATGTAGCAAGAAAGAGAACACAACAAAAGATGGCGGCGGAGATAGTGAAAAGGAATGGACAGGTACAATCACAGTATGGGATGGACCACGTTGGCCAGATGATAAAGACAATAAATTCCACTGGATGGAAAGTAAAATTAAAGAATTCGAAGCAGCACATGAAGGGGTAAAAGTTGATTTAGTTCAAGTTCCTTGGGCAGAGCTTCCTGATAAATTAGGTGTTTCGATTGCAGGGCAATCTTGGCCAGATGTTGCACCAGTTGATATTAGTGGTAGTGCAGTAAGTATTGACCATATTGAACAAGGTGTAATTGAATCAGTTGATGAGTTATTTACAGAAGATGAACTTAAGGACTTTTATGAAAATGCATTAGATGCTTACACATTTGACGGGAAATTATATGGAGTTCCAAACTCTCTAACTGTACACGCAATGCTATTAAACTTAGATCTTTTTGAAGAGCGTGGAGTTGAGCCTCCAGCAAACGGTGAATGGACATGGGATGAGTTCTTCGCAGCAGCTGAAAAGCTAACATTTGACCGTGATAACGATGGTAAAACAGATGTATACGGATTCTCAACATATATCCTTCCTGGTTACTATGAGGCATGGCCGTTCTTCTATATCAATGGTGGAAGCCCATTAAATGAAGATATGTCAAAATTCACGTTCACAGAGCCAGAAGCAGTAGAAGCGATTCAACAACTTGCTGATTTGAAATTAGAGCATAACGTAGCTCCTGAAACATTAGGTGGTCAGGACGTTGGTGGTACATTCCAAGCATGGGCAAACGAAGAGCAACGTACTGTTGCAATGCAGCCATGGGCTACATGGGCAATTAGCTCAGCTCAAACAAAATACCCTACAAACTTTGCAGTTGCAAACTACCCAACTGGTAAATCAGGTGAGCCTGTAACAATCGGTGGTGTAGGTGGTTGGACAATGTTCCACCAAGAAGAAGAAGGAAAAAAAGAAATGGTTGGCGAGTTTATTAAGTTCATCTCAACAACAGATGAGCAATTTACGATGGCAACTGAGTATGGTATTTTCCCTGCACGTAAGAGCGCTGCAGACATGGACCCTTATAAGGACAATCCAGAAATGAAGCGTGCACAAGAAATGTCTTCACAAGTTGTTATGCTTCCACGTCACCCTGAGTGGAAGAAAATTGATGAAGCCATTCAAACAGAGCTTCAGTTAGTATTCAATGGTGAAAAGACAGCAGAAGAAGCGATGAAAGCTGCTGAGAAGAAGGTCAATGAATTGTTAGGTGAGTAGTAATAGGCATAAGGTGGGTAGCCCTTAAATGGGCTACTTGCTGCCAAATGAAAGATTGGGGGAATTGCGTTGAAACCCGTTCATCAAACTGCAAATGCAGTAGTACAGACAAAAAAACCAACTATCTGGCTACAAATGAAAAAGAACTATTCCGCATATTTATTTTTACTTCCAAAACTTATCCTGTTTATTGCATTTATTGCGATCCCGGTTGTGTGGGCGTTTATCATCTCCTTCCAGGAATACAAAATTTTTGGGAGTGAATGGGCAGGTTTAGACAACTATATAAAGGTTTTTAAAAGTGATGCCTTTTACGACGCGCTAGGAAATACATTCCTTTTTACGGTTGTAACGGTACCTTTTAACGTAATAAGTGCACTTATCATTGCTTCTCTCATCCATCCTCTTGGAAAACTGTCTCAAAGCTTCTTCCGAGGAGCCTTTTATTTACCAACAGTTACATCAATGGTAATTGTTGCAATGGTCTGGCGCTGGATGTACAACTACGACTTTGGACTGTTTAACTATGTGTTAGGGTGGTTTGGAATGGAACCACTTAACTGGTTGGGACAATCATCATCCGCACTTTGGGCCTTAATCATCATGCAATGTTTAATTCCATTTGGTGTTGGAATCATTCTCTATCTTGCTTCAATGGGTTCAATTTCACATTCACTATATGAAGCGGCTACTATTGACGGGGCAAATAGTTTTCAAAAATGGTATCGCATTACATTGCCATTATTAAAACCATCTACCTTATATTTAGTTTTACTAAGTACAATCGGTTCGTTTCAGGTATTTACACAAATTATTATGATGACGGGCGGAGGACCAGGCACGGCTACAGAAACTCTTGTTCACTTAATCTATAAGACAGGCTTTAGAGATTTCGAGTTTGGCTTTGCAGCAGCACAATCCGTTGTTTTATTCTTTATCATTCTTTTATTTTCAATTATCCAATTCCGTTTACTTCGGTACGATGACTAGGAGGGAAGCATAATGACGACATCAGGTATTCAAAAAGTAAACAAGCTTATTATTTATGTACTACTATCGGTTTTCGCCATTGTTTCCCTTTTACCATTGTATTGGGTGTTTAGTACCTCCTTGCAGCTTAGCAGCTACCAAGATGAAGAATTAGAACGTCAAGTATCTTATGTTGATTCAAATCCTCCGAAAATGTACCCAGTTGGGATTACAGAGTACTTTGAGCACTGGGGGAAGGCTAGGGACGCAGAAAGGGCTGGTGATGCTGAAGCAGCAGCTTATCATCGTGATGTTATGGACTACATCATTGAAGATACGTTTTCAGGATTTACGACCTTGTTTAATAAAAACAACGTAGGCATCTGGTTTTTTAATAGTTTTTATATAGCGGTAGTGGTTACAATTGGGATACTCCTCTTTGACTCAATGGCCGGGTATGTTCTCGCGAAAAAGCGGTTCCCGGGACGAAATCTCATTTTCTGGTCGATTATTGCCACGATGATGATTCCCGGCCAAGTAACGTTAGTGCCGTTGTTTATCATGGTTCGAAACTTTGGAATTATGGATACGCACTGGGCGCTTATATTCCCAGACTTAGCAATGGTATTTGGGGTATTTTTAATGAGGCAATTTATGCACTCGATCCCGGATGAACTAATAGATGCAGCGAAAATTGATGGTGCAAGCGAATGGAAAACGTACTGGAAAATCATTCTGCCATTGGCGAAACCAGGTCTAGCAGCTCTAGGAATCTTTACATTTATGAACGTTTGGAATTCATTCCTGTGGCCAATTATCGTGTTAAACGATGCAAATCTATATACATTACCGGTAGGGTTAAAAACATTACAGGATGCAAACCTGGCGAGCTTCAAGCTTCTAATGAGTGGAGCAGCGATAGCATCCGTTCCAATGATTATTGTATTCATGATGTTCCAACGCCACTTTGTAAAAGGATTAACCCTGGGCGGAGTAAAAGAATAATGACTGATGGAGAGAGCAATCTCTCTTTTTTTGAGGGGAGGGCAAGGAATGGAAATAGGTCTTGACCGCTTTTTAACGAAATCCGTTGATTTATGTAAGGGTAAAAGAGTCGGGGTGGTTACTAATATGACAGGTGTTAACCAACGACTTACTCCAACAATAGATTTGTTCCATGAGCATCCAGATATTCATGTTACTGCATTATATGGACCTGAACATGGAATTAGAGGAAGTGCAAAGGAAGGGGAAAAGATTGATTTCTTTGTCGATCCTTATACCAATTTACCTGTGTATAGTCTTTACGGAGCAACGAAAAAGCCAACAAAAGAAATGCTAGAGAATGTGGATATGATTTTCTTTGATCTTCAGGATATCGGGGCAAGGTACTATACATTTATTTATACGATGGCATATGTGATGGAGGCTTGTGCAGAGTTCGGAAAGGAATTCGTCGTTCTTGATCGGCCAAATCCAATCACAGGGACCGTAATGGAAGGGAATCTAGTGGATGAGGACGTTCGTTCCTTCGTGGGCCTCTATCCAATTCCAAATCGTCACGGTATGACCGTCGGGGAAATTGCGCTCATGTATAAGCATGAATTCGGAATCGATTGTGAATTAACGGTTATTCCGATGGAGGGCTGGAGTCGTGATATGTTTTATGATGAAACCGGCTTGTTTTGGATTCCACCGTCGCCTAATACGACAGGAATGGATATGTGCACGTTATACCCTGGGACCTGTTTGGTTGAAGGAACGAATCTATCGGAGGGAAGAGGCACAACACGACCTTTTGAATACGTGGGAAGTCCCTTTATTGAGGGATACCGGTTGGCGAAGTATTTTAATGAGAAAAAACTTCTTGGGGTGTTAGCTCGACCGATTTCCTTTGTTCCAACGTATCAAAAACATAAGGATCAGGTCTGTGAAGGTGTTCAACTGCATGTAACCGATCGATGGAAAATTCACTCCTTGAAAACAGGACTTACGTTGTTAGAAACAATAGCGGAAATGTACCCTCATGATTTTGAGTTTCTTCAATTTGGTGAAAAGAAAACCTATATGTTTGACCTTTTAGCGGGGACAAAGGATCTTAAGAATCTAGTTTTGAATGGTGGAATTAATCGTTTTATAGAATTATGTGAAGCGGAAACGGAAGCCTTTAAAATGAAAAGAGAACCTTATCTACTTTACAATTAGGGAAGGGGATGGACCGTGTGGTTTCATTTCGATATTATCAATCAGGCGATGAAATAGGAATTGTTCGCCTCTGGAATGAGTGCTTGCTGAAGGATCCAATCACACAGCTTAGGTTTCGAAATCTCGTTCTTTTAGACGCAAACTTTGACCCAAAGGGATTACGAGTTGCGGTTGACGGAGATCAAATAATCGGTTGTGTGTATGCGATACGAAGATTGCTACCAATGGCTGGTACAGACTTAGAGCCGGAAAATGGCTGGATTCCTTTCTTTTTCGTTCATCCGGAGTTCTCGCGGTCTGGTATCGGAGAAAAATTGTTGAAAGATGGGGTGGAATTCCTAGCATCTGAAGGTCGGAAGAATGTTTTCTTTGCTTCGTATGCTCCGAATTATATTCTGCCTGGAATCGATGAAGAAGCATATCCAGAAGGCTATTCCTTTCTCCTCAAGCAAGGATTTGAAAAACAATACTCACCCGTCGCGATGGACCGAAGTTTAGTAGGCTTCACGCCACCCTCTGATGTGCTTGAATTAAAGACACAGCGGGAACAAGAAGGGTACTCATTTTTAACTGCAGAAGATAAGGATTTATACGAAGTGATCCAATTTGCTAACAATGTGTTTAACCCGGATTGGGGACGTGCGATTCGAGAAGGAATTCTACAAGGGCTGCCACTCCACCGCATTTTAATTGCAAGAGTTCGTGAAAATTTAGTAGGCTTCTGCATTTATGGCGGTTATGAAGGAATTCCAGATCGCTTCGGACCATTTGGGGTTGACCCCAACCAGCAAGGTAAGGGGTTAGGCAAGATTTTATTAAATGAATGCTTAAAAAATATGCGTGCAGAAGGATTGCATGGTGCGTGGTTTCTCTGGACGGGAGAGAAGAGTTCAGCGGGACATCTCTATAAGAAAACAGGATTTGAGATAACACGAAAGTTCCATGTTATGAAAAAAACGTTATAATGTTAATAGATTGAATAAAGAGAGTTGATGAAAATGTCCTTTATGACCGGAGGACTCGTAATGCTCCAGGAAATGCATGATAACCTCCCACCGTCTGAAAAGAAAATTGCTTTATATATATTAGAAAATCCACAAGAGACGATTACACTAACGGCCAGTGAGCTTGGTAAAAGAAGTTCAACAAGCAGTGCGGCGGTTATTCGACTATGTAAATCACTTGATTTAAAAGGGTTTCAGGATTTAAAGCTTCGTATCGCAGGAGACCTGCAAAAGAAGAAAGCAACGGGATTCCGCGATATTGAGCCAAATGAATCTACTTTGTCTATTATTGAAAAAATGACAGACAATAGTGTTCAAACTTTACGGGAAACGGCTGAGTTGCTAAACAATGAAGAGCTTGAAAGAGCGGTTGAAATCTTAATAAATGCCGGGACAATTCACTTTTTTGGTGTGGGCGCATCAAGCATCATCGCTCAAGATGCTCAGCAAAAATTTTTAAGAATTAATAAAAAAGCAACAGCATTTCCGGATCTACATATGGCCGCAACCTTGGTTGCGAATGCGGATGAAAATGATGTTGTTGTTGGGATTTCGTTTTCGGGGGCAACGTTTGAAGTTGCGAAAATCCTTGAGCTCGCGAATAAAAAAGGAGCACATACGATTAGCTTAACAAAATACGGCTCATCAATTGTTACAGAGCAGGCAGGCATTCGCCTTTATACCTCTGCTACCAGAGAGCCGACTTTCCGAAGCGGTGCAACTTCATCAAGAATCGCCCAGCTTCATGTGATGGACATTCTTTTTATGAGTGTCGCCTCACAGGCATATGACCAAACCGTCCAACACCTTGATGAAACAAGGGAAATGATTAATATCTTGCACGACCCAATAAAATGAGACCAGAGATGGTCTCTTTTTTTGTAGTGTGGGGGAGACGCTGTTCACCGCTAATGTGAACAGTTTCTTCAAAAAGCCTAACTTGCTGTGCATCAGAGGGTTTGGAGTGTAGTCAGCCACCTAGAAACTTCCAAATGATGATACTCCAGCGGGTTTGGAGTGTAACCAACTACCTAGAACTTACCAATTGGTAATGCTCCAGCTGACTTGAGAGATACTTAATCTCCTAGAAAAGCAAAATGGTTACTTTCTAAAAGTTTTTTACTATCTGTTTTTCCTTTTTTATACAAGGTATGTCATAACTTGCGCTTAAGCTGCTGGATATTGAAATAATTTCCAAAGGTCCCCTCATATTCTCCTTTTATAACACATCTTTCTCCTAAATATATACAAAAGTCCAGTCAAATCCCTCGTTTATGCTCTTGATTTACCATAATTTCCCAAAAGTACAACCATACCCCTCATTTATACTTTAGGGATTTACCATAATCCCCCAAAAATACCCTTAAACCAGATCAATGTCCTCCAAAACTCAAAACCATACCGATAAAATCTCACTCTTTGTATCACAAATCCAAAACTAACAAATAATATAATAATAATAAGAAAAAGTGTCCACTGGGTATAAACATTTGATGAATAATGTGGTAAAGTAGGAAGTATAAATGTTGATATAAAAGGGTTTATAAAAATTAAAATGTATTCCCTAGAAATACACTTGTGTTTTGTAAACATACAAAGGAGGATTCTAATGTCGAAGGTGTTGGACTCATTTTTGCATGAAAATCTGGAGGACTTAAAGACGAAAGGTCTTTACAATGTAATCGACCCTCTACAAGGTGCAAACGGACCTATTATTAAAATTAATGGAAAAGAGCTTATTAACTTATCTTCTAACAACTACTTAGGATTAGCGACTGATGAGCGTCTAAAAGAGGTTGCTAAGGAAGCAATTGATACGTACGGAGTTGGGGCAGGTGCGGTTCGAACCATCAACGGGACACTTGATCTTCATATAAAACTAGAAGAAAAGCTTGCTGAGTTTAAACATACAGAAGCAGCGATTTCATATCAATCTGGCTTTAACTGTAATATGGCAGCCATTTCAGCTGTGATGGATAAAAATGATGCGATTCTATCCGATGAGCTAAACCATGCTTCCATTATTGATGGATGCCGTCTTTCAAAGGCGAAAATTATTCGTGTCAACCACTCTGACATGGATGATTTACGCAAGAAGGCAAAAGAAGCAACTGAATCTGGTTTATATAACAAAGTCATGGTCATCACAGACGGGGTTTTCTCTATGGATGGTGACATTGCGAAACTACCTGAAATCGTACAAATTGCAGAAGAATTTGATCTCATTACATATGTAGATGATGCCCACGGTTCAGGTGTTTTAGGTAAAGGTGCTGGTACGGTGAAGCACTTTGGTCTTTCTGATAAAGTAGATTTCCAAATTGGAACTCTTTCAAAAGCGATTGGCGTTGTCGGTGGTTATGTAGCGGGTAAGAAGGCGTTAATTGACTGGCTAAAAGTTCGAAGCAGACCATTCCTATTTTCAACTGCTGTCACGCCAGCGGATGTTACTGCTGCTACAAAAGCAATCGAAATTCTAATGAGCAGCACAGAACTCCACGACAAGCTATGGGATAATGCCAACTACTTCAAGCAACAGTTAAAAGAGCGTGGCTTTGATATTGGACACAGTGAAACTCCAATAACACCCGTGATTGTTGGGGAAGAAGTAAAAACCCAAGAGTTCAGTAAGAGATTAATTGAAGAAGGCGTCTATGCAAAATCCATTGTATTCCCAACTGTACCAAAAGGAACAGGAAGGGTCCGCAATATGCCAACAGCGGCACATACAAAGGAAATGCTAGACGAAGCAGTTGCGATTTATGAAAAAGTAGGCAAGGAAATGAACATTATCTAAAAGCTGATCAGACGATCATCTTGGGGGAATGAATAATGGAGAAAATTATAATTACCGGAGCATTGGGCCAAATCGGTTCAGAGCTTGTTACCAAACTGCGTAAGGTTTATGGTGCTCAAAATGTTGTTGCGACAGATATTCGAAAAACGGATTGCGAAGTTGTTCACTCAGGTCCGTTTGAGATTTTAGATGTAACAGACGGAAAAGCAATGTACGATATTACGAAAAAATACGATGCAGACACATTGATTCATTTGGCAGCATTGCTATCTGCAACTGCAGAAGCAAAGCCACTTTTAGCTTGGAACTTAAATATGGGTGGGCTTGTCAATGCATTAGAGGTTGCTCGTGAATTGCGTTGTCAGTTTTTCACACCGAGCTCAATTGGGGCATTTGGTCCGTCCACACCAAAGGATGGAACCCCACAGGACACCATTCAGCGCCCTACTACAATGTATGGTGTGAACAAGGTTTCTGGCGAATTACTTTGTGATTATTACAATCATAAATTTGGTGTTGATACAAGAGGACTACGTTTCCCAGGGCTTATTTCGTACGTGACACCACCTGGTGGTGGGACAACAGATTATGCAGTTGAAATTTATTATGAAGCTCTGAAAAATAAAAGCTATACATCGTATATTGATAAAGGGACGTTTATGGATATGATGTATATGCCAGATGCGCTTCAAGCCATTGTAGACTTAATGGAGGCAGAGGAGTGCAAGTTAAAACACCGAAATGCTTTCAATGTGACGGCGATGAGCTTTGCGCCTGAAGAAATTGCAGCAGTTATCAAAAAGTATATTCCAGAGTTTGCGATGAGTTATGATGTTGACCCAGTCCGCCAAGCGATCGCTGAAAGCTGGCCAAATTCAATTGATGCAACTGCAGCAAAAGAAGAATGGGGCTTTAAAGCACAATATGATCTCGAATCAATGACAAAAGATATGCTAGAAAAATTGAGTGTCAAGCTAGTGAAAAATGCTGGATAAATAACATGAGGAGTATGAATCTTACGGATTCATACTCCTTTTTATTCATCTTAGACGCCCATTTTTCTGCGAGTATTACTCGGTTTTTTTGTTTGCTGGCTTTTCATTTTTTTTGTTGAAAGGTCGCCATTCATTTTTCCTTGTGAATTAGAAGACTGGGCTTTTTTGTTTTCAAGCTGTTGCTTCATAGCCTCTTGCAGGCTAATCTTCTTTTTTGGTGCTTCGGGTTGATTGTTCTCGGTCATAGAAAATTCCTCCTTAATGGATACGATAGTCAGTCTAGTATAATCTATTTTGATTCAAATGGGAAAGGTCCATTATAGTGAAAACGATAATAGGGTAGCTGAAAAGAAGAAAAACCACTAAACAGTGGTTTATTAGTCCCGCATTGCTCCTGCTTCTCTAGAGGTCATGGCACCCTGACCTTGGCTTACATCCTTTGCAATTTCTTGTTTTACTTTTTGTGGATCTGTTCCTGCGACATCTGTTTGCATCGTATTCTGTTTAGGTTGTTTTTGTGGCATAGTGATTCCTCCTGCATTTTTATTCTACAACCATAGTATTAGCAATACGTCTCGTTACATCCAGACTTTCATTTTTAAGACTAAAAAGTACTAGGAAAAAAATCCCTAGCACTTCTCAAATATCTTAATTCATTTCAACCTGTACATTTTGCTTTTTCAATTTCACTGCAAAATACCCAATCGTAATCGCTATGAAAGCTACCATATAGGTTAAAAGAATGAAGTTGTTATGCCACATATAACCGAAGTCACCACTTGAAATGACAGCTTTAAATGACTGTACGGAATATGTCATTGGTAAGAGTGCGTTAATTGGCTGTAAGGCATTTGGAATTAGTTCAAGTGGGAACGTTCCAGCACTCGTTGTTAATTGTAAAATTAAGACGATGATCGCAATGAAACGACCAGGGTCCCCCATTATAGTCACAAGCATTTGGATTAACGTTAAGAAAGTAAAGCTTGTGATTAAAGATGTGACAAAGAATAATGGAATACTTGCGACTTCAATTTTTAGACCTTCTAATAGGATGATGTCGACAAGAGCTGCCTGGAACACACCGACGATGGCTAATACACCAAATTTGCTAAAGAACCAGCGGAATGCATTAGTTGGTTGTACAACAGGTTCTTTAAGTTTAAATACAATTGACATTAGTAATGCACCAACAAATAGACCAAGTGAGATAAAATAGGGTGCAAATCCTGTTCCATAGTTAGGAACGGTGTTCATTTCTTGCTTTTTAACGGTGACAGGTTCGCCCATCATGTCGTAGGTTTCGTTAGAAGCTTCCACAGAATTTGCTTGTTCGGCACCTTCCGCAAGTTTCTCAGCAAGTTCATTCGAACCCTCAGCAAGTTGAACAGTACCCTCTTCTAACTCTTTAGACCCATCGGCAAGCTGTCCTGCACCATTTTGTATTTGACCGGCACCATCTGTTAATTGGTTCATCCCATTAGTTAAATCGTGAGCGCCGTTATTAAGTTCTACAGAACCGTTGTATAATTGGCTAATTCCCTGTTGTAAACTTATCTGACCTTCGTTAATCTGTTGAAGCCCAGCTAATAATTGGTTAAAGGTAGGACTCGTTTGAGATATAAGTTCTTCCTCTAAACCAGTTGTTGCGGCACCAAACTGTTGATGTAGCCCAGTTTTAAATTGGGTGAATCCTTGGTTAAGTCCATTTTCAACGCCTGCTGATATTCCTGGTTCGAGATTTTGTTTCAATTGCTGTTCTAATTGTTGTTGTAACTGTTCTTTCGTTGGCTGTTTTTGAGCCATTTGCGCAATAAAAGCAGAAGCATGCGTTTCGTCCATTATTTGGTTTTCAATTAAGGTCGTTTTAAGCTGCTCCATTTGTTGTGTTTGAGATGCGAGCATTTGGTCTGCTAATTGTTCAGAAAGATTGGCTGCAATCCCATTTGTTAGTTGAGTTGATAGTCCAGTGCTAAGTTTCTTCTCAAGTTCATCTAAACCTTCATCAACTTTGCTCACATTACTATTAAGCTGCGTCGTTACTTCCTCTGCAATTTGCTTTGGCAGTTCTTCCTTCATGAGGGCAACCCCATCTTGGATTTGATTTGTCCCATTTACTAAAGAAGGAATTTTTTCATTCACTTCGTTAAGACCTGCTTTTACTTGGTTTGTTCCAGAAGCAAGACTAGTTGCTCCGGATTCTGCTTTTTTAACTCCATTTGTAAATTCAATTGATTTTGACGCTAGAGTAGCTAGGTTTTCCTCTAGTGTTTTTGATCCGTCATTTACTTTTGCTACACCTTCCGCAAGCTGTTCAGATCCTTCACTTGCTTGGGTTAAACCGTCTGCTAGGTTTTGAACCTTGCCAAACATGGTTTCAGCGTAGGTGGTTGTAACATTCTTTGATACTTCTGCCTTTATTTTTTCAAGTGCGGTTTCTCCAATTTGAGAAGACAGAAAGTTTGTGCTTTCATTTGGCACATATTTAAGTTCCAATTTTCGTGGTTGACGATCTAATAAAGAAGTAGCGTTTTTTGAAAAATCTTCAGGAATTTCAACTACTATATAATAATCCCTGTTTTCAAGCCCTTTGTAACCTTCTTCCATTGAGACAATGTGAAAATCGAAAGTGTCGTTTTTGGAAAGCTTATCCGTTAACTCATTTCCTAGCTGTAACTGGTCGCCTTCAAATTCGGCTCCAGTATCCTCATTTACAATAGCGACTGGTAAATTTTCCATCTGGTCGTATGGATCCCAAAATGCCCAGAGAAACATGCCTGCATAAAGAACAGGAACAAAAGCTACCGCTAAAATTGGAATGAGAACCTTTCGATTTGAAAGGATATGTTTTAATTCAGCAATAAAGGATGATCCCTTCATATAAAAACCTCCTAATAAAAATATAAAAATATGACCGTTTTATTCAAATGGTCATTTTCTGCCAAATAAGATGGGTACTCAACTTGAGGACCCATGGCATGACTATTTTTCTAACCCTTTAAAGAAATACAGCTGAAATAAATTTGAAATTTCTTTTTTTTTAAGTGGTTCGTGGTTTCGTTCCCAATCAAAGATTAAGGAAACATAAAGCTTTAACATGACAAAAGCTGTGATCTCTGGGTTACAGGGCTTAATCTCATCGCGGTCGATTGCTTCTTGAATCATGTCTTTCATATAGTTGATAATTGCCTGTTCAACACGCTGTACAACCTCAACAACTGCCTGTGTTCCGATATCTCTTTCTTCTTGAAAAAGCTTAATCGTTAGCTGGTGGGACTTACGGAATTCTAGTAATCGAAAAAGGATCCGGTGTGCATTTTCATAAAAAGTACTTTTTTCATCCATTGCTTCTTCGGCTACCATTTTCATATCCCGAATGAGAGTACTGATGATCTCGTCGAATAACTCCTCTTTGTTTTTGAAAAAGGTATAAATTGTACCTTTACCAACGCTCGCGAGCTTCGCAACCTGGTCCATTGTTGTGGCCTTGTATCCGAATAAAGAGAACGATTTAGTCGCAGCTTCAATTATTAACTGTTTTCTATCAATCGCCACCTTTGATCACCTCACTTTAGGTGGATTGACCAAATGAGAAATATGGTCATTTAATTCACAGTGAGAAATATATCACACCAAACGCTACATTGCAAGTCCCGTTCGTTTTTTGCTGTATAATAGTGAGTTTTAACGATTTCATGAAAACGTAAACTTTTTTGTTGTAATTATTTTTTGCCCGTGCTAATATAAATCTTGTAAAAGGAATGCAACCGTTTGCGCAACAAATTGCGCATAGCAGTGAAATCAATAGAACACAGTAATATCAATGGTATATATTTTTTAAACGCAATGAAAGCGTTTAATTAACAGAATGGAAAAATGACTAATTTCTACAAAAAAGTCCAAATTTATGCAATCGGTTTCCTAAACCTGTGCAACGGTTCCTTCCTTTCAAAAATGTAAACTGGGGGTTTTATCATGAAAGCAAAGAAACTTTTTCCTGCAGTAATGGCACTCTTATTCTTATTAAGTGTGGCTCTTGTAGGATGTTCTTCTTCGGATGATGGAGAAAGCTCAAGTGGAACTAAAGGCGATTCAAAAACAACAACAGTAGATATCTTCCAATTCAAAGTGGAATTTAAAGATCAATTTGAAGCTGTTGCAAAGCAATATGAAGAGTCACACGATGGTGTTAAAATCAACATCACAACTGTTGGTGGTGGAGAAGATTACGGTGCAGCACTTCGTTCAAAATTTGCTTCAGGTGAAGAGCCAACAATTTATAACATTGGTGGACCTCAAGATGTTGCAGACTGGGTAGATAGCTTAGCAGACCTTTCTGATACAGCAGCAGCTGGAGTTGCATTAGAAGGAACTCTTGAAGGCGTTACACAAGATGACAAAGTGTTAGGACTACCTTTTAACCAAGAAGGATATGGCTTAATTTACAATACAGCAGTATTTGAAAAAGCTGGAATCAATCCAGATGAAATTACAACTTTCGCTGCTTTAGAAGAAGCGGTAAAAACATTAGACAGCAAGAAAGATGAATTAGGTTTAGATGCTGTGTTCGCTCTACCAGGTAAAGAAAAATGGGTAACGGGCTTACACTTATCAAATGCCTTCCTATCCCCTGAATTTGAAGGGAATGTATTAGGAACATTCGATTCTGCAACAGTAGATTTTAAATATGGTGATGCATTTAAGAAAGTTCTAGATTTACAAAATGAGTATTCTGTTCAACCAACAGTAAGTTTAGACTATGCAATGCAAGTAGAAGAGTTATTCTCTACTGGCCGAGTGGCAATAATTCAACAAGGTAACTGGGTATATGGTTCAATCGCAGGTATAGATGAAGAGCTTGCAAACAATGGAGTAAGCATTCTACCAATTCCTGTTGAAGGCTATAAAGAAGATTCAATCCCAGTTGGAATTCCAATGTACTGGGCAGTTAATAGCAATAAAGATGAGGCAGAAATAAAAGCTGCAAAAGACTTCTTAGACTGGTTATATACTTCTGAAGAAGGAAAAACAGCTGTGTTAGAAGACTTTAAATTTATCCCTGCATATGAAGGATTTGACGCTTCAAAAGTTTCTGATCCACTAGGGAAATCAGTGTATGAGTACGCAACAGAAGGTAAAACAATTCCTTGGGTATTCATGGGCTACCCAACTGGTTGGGGCGAGCAACAGCTTGGTGTTAATATTCAAAAATACATCAGCGATGAAATGAGCTGGGAAGATCTTGTGAAGGAATCTCAAAAGGCTTGGGAAGACACAAGAAAATAATCGATTGACCTTACAATAGAAAACAAGGCAGCGTATGGTTGCTTTGTTTTCTCCTTTTATACAAAAATGAACGGGAGCTCGAGCTCCCCCAAATATGATTGAAATGTTTTTCGAATTTCGATCAATTGGAGGAATTTACTATGCGAAACCGGAATCTTTGGTATTGGTTATTTTTAGCCCCAACGCTTGTTGCACTTGGAGTTGTCATAATCGTGCCATTAATTTTTGGAACCTATTACTCTTTTACAGACTGGAACGGAATTAAGATCACCGAGTTTGTTGGACTTGAGAACTATCAAAAGCTACTTGAGGATAAAGAATTCATGAACTCCCTATGGTTTACTGTGAAATTCTCAGTCGTGTCGATTTTCCTCATTAACTTTTTTGGACTATCATTGGCATTGCTTGTTACGCAAAAGCTTAAAACAAACAATATTTTACGTACAATCTTTTTCATGCCGAACTTAATTGGAGGGCTCATCCTCGGGTTCATTTGGCAATTTATTTTCATGAAGGTATTTGCGAGTATTGGAGATTTAACGGGGATTGCAGCTTTTAAAGGCTGGTTATCGACAGATACAACTGGTTTTTGGGCATTGGTTATTCTCATGAGTTGGCAAATGGCTGGATATATCATGATTATTTATATTTCCTATCTAGAAAGTGTTCCGCAGGAGTTATTAGAAGCGGCGGAAATTGATGGAGCAAGCAGCTTCCAGCGTTTTAAAAATGTGACATTCCCACTTGTCGCACCGGCATTTACAGTAAGTTTGTTTTTGACTCTATCTAATACGTTTAAGCTATATGACCAAAACCTAAGTTTAACAGGTGGCGGCCCTTATAATTCAACACAAATGGTAGCAATGGAAATTTTCAAAACCGCATTCTCAGAAAACAATTATGCCTATGGACAGGCAAAAGCGATTATTTTCTTCCTAATTGTGGCGGCTATATCCTTAACGCAGGTATACATCAATAAGAAACGGGAGGTCGAGATGTAATGAAAAGTAAAAAAAGAAAATTGTATTTGCTTGAAATTCTAGGCATTGTCCTTGGCCTAATTTGGCTCTCCCCTTTCTATTTGATGGTCGTCAACTCATTTAAAACAAAACGTGAAATTTTTACAGATACGCTAAAACTTCCGGATGTATTTACATTTGATAACTATGTTCAGGCATTTGAAGAGCTCGATTTTATCCGCACTTTCTTTAACTCTGTCCTAATTACGGTATTAGGTGTTGCGGTGATTATTCTTTTTTCATCGATGGCAGCATACGCATTAAATCGTCGCAAAGGAAAAGTGAGTGGTCTCGTTTTCTTCCTTTTTATCGCGGCTATGCTGATTCCATTCCAATCAGTCATGATTCCATTAGTATCCCTGTTTGGTAAAATGGAACTATTAAACCGTTTTGGAATCGTTTTTATGTATCTTGGCTTTGGTAGTAGTTTATCGATTTTCTTATATCATGGATCTCTACAAGGAATCTCAAAATCATTAGATGAAGCAGCCACCATTGATGGTGCAAACAGATGGCAAATCTTCTGGCACATCATCTTCCCGATGTTGAAGCCAATTTCAGTAACAGTAGCAATTTTGAATATTATTTGGATTTGGAATGACTATCTATTACCATCTCTAGTCATTAACCAAGAAGGAATGCATACGATTCCATTGAAGATGTTCTTCTTCTTTGGTCAATATACGAAACAATGGCATTTGGCCCTAGCAGGATTAACGCTAGCGATCATTCCAGTGATACTTGTGTACTTCTTCATGCAAAAACACATTATCAAGGGAATTGCAGAGGGCTCTGTAAAATAAACATTGAGATCGAAGGGTCAATTGGACTCGTTTAAGATAAATGGAGTGTGAGGGTATGTATGGCTATTACAATTAAAGATGTTGCAAAAGAGGCAAATGTCTCGCCTTCCACTGTCTCAAGGGTCATAGCAAATAACCCTCGAATTAGTGAAGAAACGAAAAAACGAGTACGTGAAGCGATGGATAAACTCGGGTATCACCCTAATTTTACAGCACGAAGCTTAGCGGTGAATAGCACAGCAACTATTGGAGTTGTGATGCCATTCTCTGCATCCCATGTGCTTCAAGATCCGTTTTTCCCGGAAGTAATTAGAGGGATCAGCGTACAAGCACGTGAACATAAGTATGGATTGTACCTTTCGACAGCTGGAACAGAGGACGAAATCTATGAAGAAGTTGTTGGAATGGTCCAGGGTCGCCGTGTTGATGGCTTGATTCTCCTCTATTCTCGGACAGATGATCGTATTATCAAATATTTACAAAAGATCGACTTTCCATTTACCGTGATTGGTCGCCCTGTGATAGGCGCAGAACGAGTCACGTATGTCGACAATGACAATATCTACATTACGAAGGTCGTAACGGACTATTTAATCGAATTAGGTCATACGAAAATTGCGTTTGTCGGTTATGATGGCGACTTTGTGTTTATGCTTGACCGCCTTGAAGGATACAAACAAGCGCTAAGCGAGGCTGGAATCTCTTTTAATGAGAATTATATCGTTCAAAAGAGTACGTTGAATAAAGGGAAAGAAGCCATTATATCGTTTCTAAGTTCGGTTGACACACCGACAGCATTAGTTTGCACAGATGACTTTATCGCAATCGAACTGATGAGTCATTTTGAAGAATTGACTATTCGAGTCCCAGAGGACGTTTCCATTGCGAGCTTCAACAACGTACTACTTGCTGAATATTCGAAGCCTCCCCTCACCTCAGTGGATATTGACATTTTTCAGCTTGGGGTTGAAGGTGCAAGCTGCTTGATTGAAAAAATAAAAAATCCGGATGTCTTACCAAAGCGGATCACGATACCGGCAAAACTAATTGAACGGAAGTCGTGCGCACGGATTAAATAGAGAGTGAGTGGATGATTGGGAAATGGAAAACAAAACATGGTGGAAAGAAAGTGTTGTGTATCAAATTTACCCAAGAAGCTTTAAGGATACAAATGGCGACGGAATTGGGGATCTTAAGGGGATCACGGAAAAGCTTGATTATCTAAAAGACCTTGGTGTTGACGTAATTTGGCTCTCCCCTGTCTATGAATCCCCAAATGATGATAATGGCTACGATATCAGCAACTACTGTGAGATCATGGATGAATTTGGCACGATGGCTGATTGGGAAGAGCTACTTTCGCAAATGCATAAGCGCGGAATGAAGCTAATGATGGATTTGGTCGTAAATCATTCATCCGATGAGCATAAGTGGTTTCAAGAATCCAGAAAATCAAAGGATAACCCTTACCGTGACTACTATATTTGGCGCCCTGCTAAAGACGGAAAGGAACCGAATAATTGGGAGTCCTTCTTTAGTGGTTCAGCGTGGCAATATGATGAGCAAACGGGTGAATACTATTTACATTTGTTTAGTAAAAAGCAACCTGATCTCAATTGGGAGAATCCGAAAGTTCGTGAGGAAGTCTATGACCTTATGACTTTTTGGCTCGAAAAAGGAATAGATGGATTCAGAATGGATGTCATCAATTTAATTTCTAAGGTTCCAGGGTTACCAGATGGTGAGCCACAGGAAGGAAAAACATATGCTTCAGGTGCACCTTATTATATGAATGGACCTCGAATCCATGAGTTTTTACAGGAAATGAACCAACAAGTGTTATCGAAATACGACATTATGACCGTTGGTGAAATGCCAGGTGTCGATACGGAAGAAGCGCAAAAATATACAGGTGCTGACCGCAATGAGTTAAACATGGTCTTCCAATTTGAGCATATGGATTTAGATTCAGGTCCAACAGGAAAATGGGATTTACGCCCATTGAATTTATTAGATTTGAAGCAAACTTTTACAAAATGGCAAAAAGGTCTCGAAGGCTCTGGTTGGAACAGTTTGTATTTAAATAATCACGATCAGCCAAGAATGGTGTCTAGATTCGGCGATGACGGTGAGTATTGGCTAGAGTCAGCAAAGATGCTTGGAACGTTTTTGCATATGTTGCAAGGAACCCCATATATATATCAAGGTGAAGAACTTGGGATGACCAATGTTCAGTTTGATTCCATTGAAGATTACAAGGACATCGAAACCCTAAATATGTATAAGGAAAAAGTCGATGCTGGTGTAGCTCCAGAGCAAATTATGCAATCGATCTATGCAAAAGGAAGAGACAATGCGCGTACCCCGATGCAGTGGGATGAAAGCGAGAATGCCGGTTTTACTACAGGCACTCCGTGGATTTCGGTAAATCCGAATTATCGGGAGATTAACGCCGCTAAACAAGTGGACGATCCAAATTCTATTTTTCATTATTATAAAAAATTGATTGAGTTGAGAAAGCAGCATGAGATTATTGTGTATGGCGATTACGACCTGCTGTTGCCGGAGCATCCAACGATTTATGCGTATACTAGAATATTAGCTGATGGAAAGTTACTGGTTATACTGAATTTTTCAAGTGAACATACATTATTTGAATTGCCAGAAGAGTGTAGCTACAAAACACAGGAACTATTGATTGGCAATTATGATGTCGATCAAAAGGAATCAATCGAAAAAATAGAATTAAAGCCATATGAGGCAAGAGTGTATCGGTTAACGATTTGAAGGTGGACCTAAGTACCATCTGTAGAAATAGGAAGAGAGGATACAAAAATGAAGCAAGCATGGTGGAAGGAAGCAGTTGCCTATCAGATCTATCCAAGAAGCTTTATGGATTCAAATGGTGATGGTATCGGTGATCTACAGGGGATTATTTCTAAATTAGATTATGTAAAAGATCTGGGTATCGATGTAATTTGGATTTGTCCTGTGTACAAATCACCAAATGATGATAACGGCTATGATATTAGCGATTATCAAGACATCATGGCTGACTTTGGAACGATGGCTGATTTTGATGAGCTTTTAGAGGAAACCCACAAGCGTGGTATGAAACTCATTATTGATTTGGTTATTAACCATACAAGTGATGAACACCCATGGTTTATCGAATCTCGTTCTTCAACGGATAACCCAAAACGGGATTGGTATATTTGGCGTGATGGAAAAGATGGAAAAGAGCCAAATAACTGGGAAAGTATTTTCGGTGGGCCGGCATGGCAATTTGATGAGGCGACTGGTCAATATTACATGCATATATTCTCAACAAAGCAGCCTGACCTCAATTGGGAGAACAAAGAGGTTCGCACAGAGTTATATTCCATGATTAATTGGTGGCTCGATAAAGGCATTGACGGTTTCCGGGTAGATGCGATTAGTCATATTAAAAAAGTTCCAGGTTTCCCTGATCTGCCAAATCCGAATGGACTAAAATATGTTTCTTCTTTTGACGGTCATATGAATCGTCCTGGGATTCAAGAATTTTTACAAGAGTTAAAGAAAGAAACCTTTGCCAAATACGACATTATGACCGTTGGTGAAGCAAATGGTGTAAGTGTGGAAGATGCGGACGAATGGGTTGGCGAGGAACAAGGAAAATTCAATATGGTGTTCCAGTTCGAACATTTGGGGCTTTGGGATGAGGAGAAACAAGAACTGGATGTCATCGGCCTCAAACATGTCCTTACGAGATGGCAAAAAGGACTAGAAAATATGGGCTGGAATGCGTTGTTTATTGAGAATCATGACCAAACACGTGTCGTATCTAATTGGGGAAATGATAAGGACTATTGGAAAGAAAGTGCAACAGCGCTAGGTGCCATGTACTTTTTCATGCAAGGAACTCCTTTTATTTACCAGGGGCAAGAAATTGGAATGACAAATGTTCAATTCCAATCCATCGAAGAATATGATGATGTGGCAACAAAAAACCTTTATCATGAAAAGCGCTCTGAAGGTATCCCGCATGAGGAGATTATGGAAATCATCTGGGCGACAAGCCGAGATAACTCACGTACTCCAATGCAATGGTCAAGTGCAGAAAATGCTGGATTTACAGCAGGAGAACCGTGGATGGGTGTAAATCCAAATTTCATGGAAATCAATGTTGAAAAACAGCAGGCTGATGAAGATTCTGTGCTGCATTTTTATAAAAAAATGATTGCATTGAAAAAAGCAAATAAAGTATTTACGTATGGTGTGTATGACTTACTGCTTGAGGAAGACCCACAACTATATGTGTACACACGCACACTAGGCGACGAGAAAGTAGTTGTTGTAACGAATCTATCTCGAGAGAATGCTGTTTGTCGTTTGCCTGAAGGTGAATTTAAGCATGATGGGCTGATGTTGGTAAATTATCATATCGATGCACATGAGGCTACAGAGTCAATTGAATTAAGACCGTATGAGGCACGAGTATATCGGTTAGCTTGATTTGAAGACACCCCTATGCTTAAGTAAGGCATAGGGGGTTTTGGGTTACCCCCGTTTATTCAAGTTTTTTTGTGCCATGCGGATCATTTCCTTAACCATATTGCCGCCGATGTTGCCACCGACTTTGCCTGCTTGCTTGGACGTGAGGTTTCCGTTGTAGTCTTCTTTTAACGGAATCCCTAATTCCTTTGCGACTTCGTATTTTACGCTGTCGGGGTTAGAGGGATCTGTTTGATAGCCTTGTTTTCGCATTACATTTGCTTTGAGTTGGTCAAGCCCTTCTCTTGCTTCTGGAATGAGGGGGCGACGTTTTCTACGAGCCATTAGGAACACTCCTTTCATCATGAGATTTTTTATAGCATTCCCTAGTATAAAATCTAGAATTTCGGTAAAACTTGGTAGTAACAACATTTTTTAAAGAATTTCATATAATTTTTGGTTTGAAACGCTTGTTTTTTGGCTAATCTAGTGATGTAATAGCTTATACCACCAGTTTAATAGGATGAATTTAGCCTTAAATCTTGCGAACCTATGAAAAAAGTGGTAAAAAGAATATGTGCTTATTTGGAGAGGAGAATTTTATTATGAACAAAACAGAACTAATCAGTGCAGTTGCTGAAAGTGCAGAACTATCTAAAAAAGATGCAACAAAAGCTGTTGACGCAGTATTTGAAGCAGTTCAAAATGCATTAAGTAGCGGAGATAAAGTACAATTAATCGGATTCGGTAACTTCGAAGTTCGTGAGCGTGCTGCTCGTAAAGGCCGTAACCCACAAACTGGTGAAGAAATCGAAATCGCAGCTAGCAAAGTACCTGCTTTCAAACCTGGTAAAGCTCTTAAAGACGCAGTTGCTGGTAAGTAATATTACATAATCCCTGCGTAAATACCCCTCAGAGACGAGTCTCGAGGGGTTTTTTCATACTCTTGGACTAAATGTGTGCAACCGGTTGTAAAAGCCTTTATGCGAATTGCTAGATTTTCAAAATGTGAGTTTGACGCACCCCTATTGCTCATGGGAAAATAGGAGTATCGATTTTACAAAAGGTAGTGAAGGGATGCAAAAACGAGTCAATTGCTTAAAATGCAAGCATTTTTATACGACATGGGAGCCGAAATTTCCTCGTGGCTGTCGCGCCTTCAATTTTAAGACGCAGGCAATGCCCTCTATAACGGTTTTTAGATCTTCCGGGGTACATTGTATGAAGTATGAGGAAAAGCATAAAAAGCAACCGCAAACACCTTCCTACAACGTAGATATTCGGGCATAGAGGAGTGAACTTAGTGAATATATCTTTGAATAAGATTTTAGATAAAATGCAGCAGGAATTGTTGAGAGCAAAGAGTGATGAGAGTGAACAGAAGGTAAGAGAGCGTTTGATGGCTATTCGAACCTTATGTGACCTTGTGTTGGATGAAGCTCCAGCTGAAGTAAAGCGGGTTGAAACAATGCCTGTGCAACCGATGCGACAGGTTGTACAGTCCATTCCGACGATGCCGCAAACAACGACGATCCAAAACACAACGAAATTGGAAGAAGACGACGCTAATGGAGACTCTCTGTTTGATTTCTAAACAGAGAGTCTCTTTTTTTATCAGAATTTTAGGTTTGTCCGATAAAATGAGAGTTATGTCCGATATATTGAAGTTTGTGTCCGATAAAATCCAATCATTGTCCGATATCTGTAAAATTGTGATGTTAGACTAAAAAACGGACAC
>NZ_NSEA01000010.1 GCF_002734285.1 Fredinandcohnia onubensis
GTGTTCAGTTTTCAAAGAACTTTTTAGAAGTTTTGCTATCGTTGCTCTCTTGAAGCAACTTTATTATAATATCATTTATAATTTTGATAGTCAACAACTTTTTTTATCTTTTTTTATTTCAACACCGCATCTCGGCGGCAGATTTATAATATACCACCTCTGAACTTTTAAGGCAAGCCTTTTTGATAAAAAAATTATACTAATAAAGTTTTTCGATTGATTCCATAAAAAAATAGAGTGGAAATCCACTCTATCACTCAAATTACTTATGACGCATTTGCGGGAATAGTAATACATCCCTTATTGAAGGAGAATTCGTTAATAGCATAACGAGTCTATCTATACCAATTCCTAATCCACCTGTTGGAGGTAATCCATATTCTAATGCTTCTACGAAATCTTCATCCATCATATGAGCTTCGTCATTTCCTTGCTCTCTTTCTTTCAGCTGAGCTTCAAACCTTTGACGTTGATCAATCGGATCATTTAATTCTGTAAAGGCATTAGCATGTTCTCTAGCAACAATGAATAGCTCGAAACGATCTGTGAATCTAGGATCTTCAGGATTCTTCTTCGCTAATGGCGAAATCTCTACTGGATGTCCATAGATGAATGTTGGTTGGATGAGCTTCTCTTCGATTTTTTGTTCAAAAAACTCGTTAACAATATGACCGTACTGCATATTGTCGTTGATTTCAACATTATGTTCCTTTGCAAGCTGCCTTGCTTCTTCTACACTCATTTCCTTCCAGAAATCTACGCCTACATATTCTTTAATAGCATCTACCATGTGGAGTCGTTTCCACTCTGGTTTTAAGTCTATTTCATATTCACCATAGGTTACAGTTGTAGTTCCTAGTACCTCTTGGGCAATATGAGCAACTAAGTTTTCCGTTAAGCTCATGATGTCTTTATAGTCTGCATAAGCTTCATATAGTTCAATCATTGTGAATTCAGGGTTATGGCGTGTTGAAATACCTTCATTACGGAATACTCGACCGATTTCATATACTTTTTCTAAACCACCAACGATAAGGCGCTTTAGGTGTAACTCAATCGCAATACGCATATATAATGGGATATCTAACGCATTGTGATGAGTAATGAACGGTTTTGCCGATGCTCCACCAGGGATTGAATGCATCATTGGTGTTTCAACTTCCAGGTAACCATGGTCGTCCAGATAGCGTCTCATTGCTCGGATGATTTTACTACGTGTAATAAACGTTTCTTTGCTTTCCGGGCTCATGATTAAGTCTAAATAGCGTTGACGATAGCGCTGCTCTACGTCCTTTAGACCATGGAACTTATCTGGTAGTGGACGTAACGCTTTAGATAAAAGTTCAAATGAAGTGACTTTTATAGAAAGTTCCCCTACTTTTGTTTTGAAGACTGTACCTGTTACTCCGACAATATCACCTAGGTCAGCAATATTAAATATCTCATATTGTTCTTCCCCAACTGCATCTAGACGTACATATAGTTGGATTTGACTAGTTAAATCTTGGATATGGGTGAATCCAGCTTTCCCTTTACCACGCTTTGTCATAATACGACCAGCAATGGTAACCGCGATTTCTTTTTCATCTAATTGCTCTTTTGTAAATCCATCGTATAGATCGATTAACTCACGGGTGCTATGCGTTCTTTCGAATCTCTTACCGAAAGGGTCTACTCCCATTTCACGCAATGTATGTAGCTTTTCTCTTCTGACAATCAATTGGTCATTTAACTCCTCATGATTCATTTCCATCAACTCCTATTTTGTCACTCATCTATGAAAAACCGTAAATATATAACTTGTCCTATTCCAATATAAACGTAAAGCAGAAAAACTGCCAGTAATTAACTGGCAGTGGGTTGCTTACGGGTATTATAGAGTAGGGAACTATTGATGTCAAACAACCTTTGCATTGTTTTCTTGCTTTTTTTCTACTTCTTCAACGAAGCTTTGTAAAGCTGATACTAATTCATTTCGTGTATTGCAGTTGTTGACATCATTACGAACGATTGCATTTCCGCGGATTCCTTTTAGATACCACGCAGCATGCTTTCTGAATTCCCTTACCGCAATGTTTTCATTCTTCAAGTCAATTAAACGATCTAAATGAAGAATCGATACATCAATTTTTTCCCTTACGCTTGGTTCTTCAGTTAGTTCACCAGTTTCTAAATATTTGACTGTTTGATAAATCATCCATGGGTTTCCAAGTGCTGCACGGCCAATCATTACACCGTCACAGCCGGTTTCATCAAGCATACGTCTTGCATCCTGTGGTGTTTTAACATCTCCATTTCCGATAACAGGGATGTTTACCGATTCTTTTACTTGTTTAATAATATCCCAGTTCGCAAACCCTTCGTACATTTGAACACGAGTTCTTCCATGCATGGCCACTGCTTGACCACCAGCACGTTCTACCGCCTGAGCATTTTGAATGGCAAAAATATGGTCTTCATCCCAGCCCATCCGCATTTTTACGGTAACCGGTTTGTCAACTGCATCAACTACCGCTGAAACCATCTCATAAATCTTATTAGGATCTAATAGCCACTTTGCGCCAGCATCACATTTCGTAATTTTTGGTACAGGGCATCCCATGTTAATATCAATAATATCGGCTGTTGTGTTTTTATCAACAAACTTAGCCGCTTCAACTAATGTTTCTTTTTCTCCTCCAAAAATTTGAAGGCTAAGAGGCTTTTCACGTTCATCTATATAAAGCATTCCCATTGTTCTAGCATTTTTATAGAGGATTGCTTTATCACTTACCATTTCCGCACAAACTAATCCTGCACCAAATTCCTTAACTGTTAGACGGAATGCAGAGTTACACACCCCAGCCATCGGTGCAAGAACAACTTGGTTCTTCATTTCGATATTGCCTATCTTTAACACGGTATCCCTCCTTCCTTCTATTTCTATAACTATTTAATCAACCTCTTTTGGACGTAAGTCATCAAGTGGTACTTTTAGTATATCTGCAACCTCTTGTAAAAATATCTTGCTAGGCATCCGTGTTCCCCGCTCTACTTCTCCAACAAGAGACACCGATACCCCGAGGTCTTTTGCCAAGCTCTCTTGGGTATACCCTTTTAATTTCCGAAAAGCACGAATACGTCTTCCCCATTTCTCCGCTTCCATATACGCACACCTTCTCTGTCTTGTAATTCGTCTAGTAGTAAGGATATTGGTTTCGTTACCGCTGGAATATCTACATCCTGGTCTATTTCAGCTAACGGCACCAGAACAAAGGCTCGCTCTGTCATTCGGGGGTGGGGAACAATAAGACGCTCTGTTTCAATATTTTCTTGATTAAACAGCAAAATGTCAAGGTCGAGTGTTCGAGGTCCCCACCTTATTTTCCTTTCCCTGCCAGATTCAAGCTCAATACTCTGCAAAACTTCTAGTAAATCCAATGGTTGTAAATTGGTATTTACTTTAATTACCATATTTAAAAATTGGTCTTGATCCTCATAACCAACGGGATCTGTTTCATAAATTGAAGAAAAACCAATAATATCTATATCTTTTTCTTGAATGGCCTGTAATGCTGAATGTAAATAGGATTCCCTGTTACCTATATTTGTACCTAAGGCGATATAAGCTGTATTATTCACTATTGTCGACTCCTTGTGATCTCTACCGCTACTGATTGAAGCTGTCCTGGTATTGGAGGGTCAGGCTTAATTACTTTTATTGTGCAGATAGAGACCAACGGAAAATGAGCTAAAATATCGGTAGCCATTTTTTCAGCTACTGCCTCAAGCAATTTGTACGGCTTTCCCTCAACAATTTCCTTACATAGGTTGTAAAGCTCCCCATAGTGAACCGAGTAATTTAAATTATCCGTTTCACCCGCTTGTTTAACGTCCACTTCTACCATGAGGTCCACGAAAAAACGTTGGCCAAGCTTTGTTTCTTCCGGGAAAACACCATGATAGCCATAAAATTGCATTTGGTTCACATAGATTTTATCCATTTTCGTTATTCCCCTTTACCGACAAGGACATCCATCATTTTAGCAAGTCTAGCATTCACCCTCACATTGTGTACACGGACTATATCACAGCCCTTTTGGATACCAAGGCAAGTCGTTGCACCAGTTGCTTCATCACGTTCCTTTGGTGGCAAATCAAAAATTTTCCCAATAAAGGACTTCCTTGAAGTTCCTAGTAGTATTGGATAACCTAGGTCAGAAAACTTGTCTAGTTGACGAATCGTTTCAATATTTCCTTCAAAAGTTTTTGCAAAGCCTACTCCCGGGTCTATGATAATATTCTCGTCCTTCACACCCGCAGCTTTTACAATTTCAATGCATTCTTTTAAATCAACGATCATATCATCAATAAGATTCTTATAGTCTTTATTGTCTCGGTTATGCATGAGAATAATCGGGACTTGATAGGTTGCCGCCACTTCTGCCATTTTAGGGTCTGCTTTTGCCCCCCAAATATCATTAATAATATGTGCTCCAGCTTCAATTGCCTGCTTTGCTACTTCAGACTTGTAGGTATCAATCGAAATAGGTACATGAACTTCCTTTACCAACGCCTTAATGATTGGAACCACTCTAGCAATCTCTTCTTCATCAGAAATTATTTCATGTCCAGGCCTTGTCGATTCACCACCAACATCAATAATATCTGCACCATTGTCGACCATTTCTTTTGCGTGCCGAATAGCGGCATCTAGGTCAGTATAGGAACCACCATCTGAAAATGAATCAGGTGTGATATTTAGAATTCCCATGATCATTGTTTTTTTCGAAAAGTCTAATTGATAAGGACCACATGTTAGTGTTGGTCTGCTTGCTCTGCTTTGGCCCATTGCTCAAACTCCTTTGTTATTCGTTTATATAATATAAGCCTGTTTTGAAAATGGAATATATGTACTTAAAACAGGCACTCTGTTTTTTTAGTTTGTTCCTACTTCACTTTTATTACTGATGAATTGTTTAATTACATTTTCAATCAGTTGCTTCCCAGGATTAGTCATTATGGACTCTGGATGAAATTGGACACCCTCGATTGGATACTCCTTGTGACGGATTGCCATGATTTCACCCTCTGCTGTTTCAGCTGATATTTCAAAACACGCAGGAATTGTTTCCTTTTTTACGATTAGGGAATGATATCGAGTAGCTGTAAAAGGCTGCTCAAGTCCTGAAAAGATAGTTTTACCATCATGTATAATTTCAGATGTTTTACCATGCATAAGTCTTTGGGCTTTAATTACATCTCCACCAAACGATTGGGCAATCGATTGATGACCAAGGCAAACACCAAAAATCGGTATACGCCCTGCAAAATGAGAGATTGTCTCAAGACTAATTCCAGCCTCATTCGGCGTACAAGGCCCAGGGGAAATCATGATTAAATCGGGGGATAAATCCTCTATTTCCTGGACTGTGATTTCATCGTTTCTTTTGACGATGATCTCTTCTCCTAATTCTCCCACATACTGCACTAAATTAAATGTAAACGAGTCATAATTATCAATCATTACGATCATCTTAGCTCACCTCATACTCTTATTTTTTTAAAACTCTACTTCACTCAGCTCTATGCTTACATCTATAGATCGTCTATTTTTATATTTTACATGATATACGATTACTGGTACACCATCTAATTGAAAAAAGAGTCTTATCCTATTAGGATAGACTCTTTTATACATTGACAAACGTCTATAATTATTGCTCATCAAATTGATAAAGAACTGTACTTAAGTAACGTTCACCATTATCTGGAACAACTGCAAGTACTTTTTTGCCTTTACCTAATTTTTTAGCAACTTGAAGTGCAGCAAAGATAGCAGCGCCAGAAGAGATACCTACAAGGAATCCTTCCTCTTGACCTGTACGGCGTGCATATTCGATTGCTTCTTCGTTTTTAACTGTAAATACTTCATCATATACTTCAGTATTTAAAACGCTCGGTACAAAGTTTGCACCAATTCCCTGGATTTTGTGAGGACCCGGTTTTCCACCAGAAAGAATGGCAGAGTCAGCTGGCTCTACTGCAACAATACGTATGTTTGGATAGTTCTCTTTTAAGACCATACCTGCTCCAGTAATTGTTCCACCTGTACCAATACCCGATACAAACGCATCTAATTGGTCACCCATCTGTTCAACAATTTCTTTACCAGTCGTTAAACGGTGAATTTCAGGGTTTGCTTCATTATCAAATTGTTGTGCCATGAAATAGCCATGTTCTTTAACAAGCTCTTCTGCCTTGTTAACAGCGCCTTTCATTCCTTCAGAACCTGGTGTTAAAACAAGCTCCGCTCCATATGCACGTAAAAGGTTACGACGCTCCATACTCATTGTATCTGGCATTACAAGGATTGCCTTTAAACCTTTAGCAGCTGCAACCATTGCTAAACCGATACCAGTGTTTCCACTAGTTGGCTCAATAATTGTGTCACCAGGTTTTAATTCCCCTTTTTTCTCTGCTGCTTCAATCATCGCTAAAGCGATTCTATCTTTTACACTGCTACCTGGGTTAAAGAACTCAAGCTTCACATAAACATCAGCACTATCTTCATCAACTAAGTGGTTAAGCTTTACAACTGGTGTTTGACCGATTAACTCATAGATTGAATTTGCTACTCTTGTCATGATTCCACCCTCAATCCCTACTATTTTTATTGGTTTTATCTACAATTTAACAACTTCACCCATAAAAGTCAATGAATTTACCACTTGCAGGTTGTGACTTTTTTCTGAATATTAGTGCTGTTTTTCATAGAACCACTTCACATCAAGTTCTTTCCAAAATGGCTCTACAGAGATCGTTCCATTCATCTGATCAATTGCAATTTGGCGTTTGATTTGATCTTTTACATCTTCATAGGAATAGGTTACTTCATCAATTACCTCATGAAGGATAACCACCGCATAACCATTCTCTACTTGAATCGGTTGACTCCACTCATTTGGATTCAGATTCTCAGCAACTTCTAGATAGTTGTCTGGCGCGTACCCATTTTCCGCATTTACATATCCAAGTTCACCGCCACGATTTGCTGAAAACTCGTCAATTGATTTCTCCATTGCAAGCGCTGAAAAGCTCGAACCATTTTTTAATTCATCCAGTACCTGTTCCGCCGTTTCTTTTGTTTTCACAACAATATGGGAAAGGTGGTACGATTTTGGAATTTCATATAAATGCTTATTTTC
The DNA here is from genome assembly GCF_002734285.1 of Fredinandcohnia onubensis. Lineage (GTDB taxonomy): Bacteria > Bacillota > Bacilli > Bacillales > Bacillaceae_L > Ferdinandcohnia > Ferdinandcohnia onubensis_A. Next base: position 7,188 of record NZ_NSEA01000010.1, read on the forward strand.
CTTATAAAAATGTTTCATTTCCTCCTCAGAAATAACAGCATCCTTTGTTAATAACTCTTCTAATAAAATGCTTAACTCAATTTGTTCCTTCCAATGCTCGTCATTTATTTTTTCATGGTCAATCGTGTTATACATCGTCTTTATTAATGTTAACTCACGATCAATTGCATCTTCAGATAAGGTGATCTGATGCTTTTCCGCCAATTGACGAACTACTTCTTCATCAATCATTTCTTCTAAAATTTGTTTCCCGTATCGACCTTCAAGTTCATTTAACCATTGTTGTCGTGTTATGGTTATTTCCCCAATTGTCGCAACTACTTCTTCTTCACCGCTTGCGACAACAGCTTTTGATGCCTTAACCGTTTTTTCCTCTGGTTTAGCTGCTGTAAAGTAAACAATCGACAGACAGTTTGTGATAACGAGAGCAGCAATAATTGACCACAAAATCTTTTGATTCATCTTCCCATCTCCCATTACCTTACTTTGCTTGGTTTTTTAATTCTATTAACTCATCTTTTGAAAAATGATACTTTTCATTACAAAAATGACATTGTGCCTCCGCTTTACCATCTTCTTCAATCATTGCCTCGATTTCATCTGTGCCAAGACTGATAATTGCACGTTCAATTCGTTCTTTTGAGCAAGGGCAGACAAAGGATACTGGCATCTTATCAAGAATTTTAAGGTGTTCATTGCCAATAATCTCTGCTAAGATGTCCTCTGGTGTAAGTCCTTTTTCAATCATTTTTGAGATTGGTTCTATTTCTTGTAGTCTTTTTTCAATTCGAGAAATGGTAACCTCATCAGTACCTGGCATAAGCTGAATGAGGAAGCCTCCAGCAGCTAAGATTGAATTATCTGGGTTTACTAAAACCCCTACTCCAACCGATGAAGGAGTCTGCTCAGAAGTAACGAGATAATAGGTAAAATCCTCTCCTAATTCTCCTGAAACAATTGGAACTTGACCTGAAAATTGTTCCCTCATGCCTACATCCTTAACAACTGTTAACGTACCATCTGTTCCAACAGCTCTTCTTACATCGAGTTTCCCATGCTCATTAAGGTCAAAATGCGTTTGTGGATTTGTTACATATCCTCTCACTTCACCTTTCGCATTTGTATCGACAAGGATAATTCCAATTGGTCCTCCACCCTCAACTTTGATTGTCAGCTTGACTTCACCCTTTAGGGTGGCTCCTAACATAACACCTGCTGTCATCGTTCTTCCAAGTGCAGCAGACGCAGTTGGCCATGTATAATGGCGTCTTTGTGCCTCAGCAACTGTTTCTGTTGAATCTATCGCATATGCGCGAACCTGTCCATTATAGGCTAATGCCTTAATCAAATAATCACTCATTGTTTTTCTCCTTTTCATGTTGTTCGTTGATGTTATCAGCCTTTTGCTTCCGTATTGCGTTGATGGATAAGCTGCAAGCCTTTTAATGTTAAAAATGGGTCAACCTCATCAATCGCATTCGATTCAGCAGCAATTAGTGCAGCTAGTCCACCGGTCGCAATTACTTTTAGTTTTTCAATCGCCTGTGCTTTAATGCGGGCTACTATACCTTCAACCTGACCAACGTAACCAAATAATATACCTGCTTGCATCGCACTTACTGTGTTTCTTCCAATCACACCTTCTGGACGGGCAATTTCAATTCTTGGCAACTTAGCAGCCCTTGAATATAAAGCCTCTGTTGAAATGGCTATTCCTGGCGCAATCGCACCACCCATGTATTGGTTCTTTTCATTTATGTAGCAGTAAGTTGTGGCTGTACCAAAATCAACAATGATGAGCGGACTTCCATATAAATGAATGCCTGCAACAGCATTGACGATCCTGTCAGCACCCACTTCCTTCGGGTTATCATATTTTATGTTTAGGCCTGTCTTAATACCTGGTCCCACCACCATTGGCTTTATACCAAAATACTTTAGGCACATTCGTTCCAAAGCAAACATAATAGGTGGAACGACAGATGACATGATAATGCCCTTAATATCTTTGAAGGTTAATCCTTCATGTTCTAATAATGACTTGATAACAAGTCCATATTCATCTTCTGTTTTGTTTCGACTTGTTTCAATTCTCCAATGATGCTTTAATACATTATTTTCAAATACCCCTAAAACCATATTCGTGTTTCCTACATCAAAAACAAAAATCATGAAGTACCCCCAACATATAACGTATGACTTTGCAAACATCATACCACACCTGCTTTTTAGTATTCCACAATTAACTTTACTCAGTCGGGGGGTTACATGAATACAAAAAGGTGTCTACAATTTCGTTGTAGACACCTCTTACTTTACTCTTCTTTATTCTTGTTTTCGCCTTCAGTTACTTCATTATCTTTTTTAGAATTAATTGTAACTTTTACATCTTCTTTCGGTTTGTCTGCTTCTTCAAGCGCTACTGGTCGGTCAGGTAATTTACCTTCTTCGAATAAGCTCTTAATTTGGGCAGCATCTAAAGTTTCAACCTCAAGTAATGTCTCTGCGATAAGCTTAAGTTTATCTTGATTTTCTGTAAGGATTTGACGAGCCTTCTCGTAGCTTTCCTTAATGAAGCGTTGAATCTCAAGATCAATCTCGTGTGCAATAGCATCACTATAGTTTTGCTCATTGTGGATATCGCGTCCTAAGAACACTTGACCACCCTGCGCTTGACCAAATTGAAGAGGTCCTAATTTTTCACTCATTCCATATTCGGTAACCATTTTACGAGCAATACCTGTAGCACGTTGGAAATCGTTATGAGCACCTGTACTCACTTCTCCAAATGTAATTTCTTCTGCTACACGACCACCCAATAGACCTGTGATTTTATCCAACAATTCAGGTTTTGTCATGAAGTAACGGTCTTCCTTAGGAAGCATTACTGCATAACCGCCGGCTTGACCACGAGGCACGATCGTTACCTTGTGAACCATATCCGCTTCATCAAGTACCATTCCAATAACGGTATGACCCGCTTCGTGGAACGCTACGATATTGCGTTCTTTTTTCGAAATAACACGGTTCTTTTTCGCTGGACCTGCAATTACGCGGTCTGATGCTTCATCAAGATCCGTCATATCAATTTTCTTCTTGTTTTGTCGAGCGGCAACGAGTGCTGCTTCATTAAGTAAGTTTTCTAGGTCTGCACCTGAGAATCCTGGAGTTCTTGCAGCGATAGCTTTTAGATCCACAGATTCATCAAAAGGCTTATTACGAGCATGAACTCGTAAAACCGCTTCTCTTCCTTTAACATCAGGACGGTCAACTGTAATTTGACGGTCAAAGCGTCCTGGACGTAGAAGGGCAGGATCTAGAATGTCTGGGCGGTTTGTTGCTGCAACGATGATGATACCTTCGTTTGCACCGAATCCGTCCATCTCAACTAGCAATTGGTTTAAGGTTTGCTCACGCTCATCATGACCGCCACCAAGACCTGCACCACGCTGACGTCCAACTGCATCAATTTCATCTATAAAAATGATACATGGCGCATTTTTCTTAGCATTTTCAAATAAGTCACGTACACGTGAAGCACCAACCCCTACGAACATTTCAACGAAATCTGAACCACTGATAGAGAAGAACGGAACTCCCGCTTCACCAGCAGCCGCACGGGCAAGCAATGTTTTACCTGTTCCAGGAGGTCCAACAAGGAGGATCCCTTTTGGAATTCTTGCACCTAGATCAGCAAATTTGCGTGGGTCCTTCAAAAACTCAACTACTTCAATAAGCTCTTGCTTCTCTTCGTCCGCACCTGCAACATCTTTAAATCTAACTTTTTTCTTTTCTTCGCTATATAACTTCGCTTTACTCTTACCGAAGTTCATAACCCTACTGCCGCCGCCTTGGGCTTGGTTAAGTAGGAAGAAGAATAAAATAAAGATGATAACAAATGGGATAATCGAAGTAAAGAAGGTTACCCAACCACTTGTTTCCTTCGCTTTAAGGATATCTACGTCTGCGTTCTTCGCAGCTTCATAAATCCGATCTACTTCTTTTTGGCTTCCGATAATATTTGTTACAAAATATTGATCCTCTTTGTAGCCATTTAATTGGCCTCTTACTTCAAAGACGCCTCTTTCGGGTTGTACCGTGATATTTTTTACATCTCCAGTTTCGAGATGTTCAACAAACTTTCCATATTTCATCACTTCAGGCTGGCCATTGGCTCCTTGGAAGAAGCTAACCACTCCGATTATGACTAAAAATATGAGTAAATAGAATATGACGTTTCTAAAAATCCGATTCATCCCTTACCTCCTCCCGCGGTGAACAAACTATAGTAAATAGTATCATAGATAATAATTGCTATTCAAATGATTTACGTTTAACCTGCCAATAGGTTTCAAAAAAGTATAAGTTTTTCCACAAAAAGAACTTATTTTGAATAGACCTCAGGTTTTAAAACTCCGATATACGGCAGATTGCGGTATTTCTCAGCATAGTCGAGACCGTAACCAACAACAAACTCATCGGGAACAATAAACCCAACATAGTCTGCATTAATATCGGCCTTTCTTCCAGTAGGCTTATCCAAAAGTGTAACAATTTTAATGGATTTCGCCTTGCGATAACGGAATAATTCAACGATATAACTTAGTGTTAGACCACTATCGATAATATCTTCAATTACTAGGATATCTCTTCCCTCCACAGAAGTATCCAAGTCCTTGATGATTTTTACCTCACCAGAAGATACGGTTGAGTTTCCGTAGCTTGACACATCCATAAAATCCATTTCTAAGTATGTATCTACCCTTTTTAACAGATCGCCCATAAAAGGCATAGCTCCTTTTAGTATGCCAATGGCTAAAGGAAATTTATCCTTATAGTCCTCTGTTAAAGTATTACCTAATTCTTTGATTTTTTGCTGTAATTCTTCCTCTGAAAATAAAACCTTCTCAATATCCTGCTTCATTCTTTAAAGCCCCCTAAAATCATTGCGTGTATTGTAGTACGATATAGTGTGATTTTGTTTTACATGTTGCTTCATGTGATGACTTTTTCAATCCTGGAAGCCACAAAATCTCTCCTTGTTCATCCTCGACGATCGGCCAGAGGTTACGCCGGTGAATGGGTATTTTTTCATCGATGAAGATATCCTTCACTTTTTTAGAACCATTCATTCCTTTTAGCGTCATTTTATCTCCGTTTTTTCGCGTACGGACATAAATGGGCAATTGGATATTGTCTGGATCGATGACGAAACAGTCATTTCCGACCAAGCTTCTAGGATAGTTCCTCCACACTTGACTCTTTATCTCACTACCATCTTCAAGTTTATAAAGCCCAGGTTGATCAATCTGGAATCGATAGGGGCTTACGCTATCCTTATAATCCGTATAAGTATATGTACAACTATCATAAGATTTTACAATTCGTAACCCCGAAGGAAAATGCAATTCTCCGGATGGATGGTTATTCTCCAAGAAGATTAACAAATTGTCGATATGTATGGCAGAAAGAGAAGGAGGAAGTTCTTTGTAGAGATAGTTTAATATTAGTTGAATCCCTCTTCTTTGTAAAGATTTTGGCATTGCTAAAAAGGTAGATATTTCAATCTCTATTTCGTTACCTTCATTCCTTTTCATTACTTTATTCATTTTCTCACTTGTTAATTCATCTAAAACCTGATTATCCTCTGTGATGTATTGACTAAATCGCAAAAAATGTTCATGCACCGCAGGATTTTCCTGCTTTAAAAATGGAAGAACATGATGTCTAAATCGGTTTCGTACATAGTCGTCTTTTTCATTTGAGGGATCGCGTCTTGGCATAAGATTCATTTCGAGGCAATACTCTTCAATTTCAGCTCTTGTTACTGCTAAAAATGGACGAATAATTGCTCCACATGAAAACGGTCGGCTTATTTGTATACCTGCATACCCAATTCCTTTACTGCCTCTTACCAATCTCATTAATATCGTTTCAACCTGATCATCCCCATGATGTCCAAGTGCTAAATGATCTGCTTTATATTTTTCCATCAATTCATTAAAAAAATGATACCGTATTTCTCTAGCTGCTACCTGGGAACTTAAACTATGTTTCTTTTTATAGGATGTGACATCGAATTGGATTGATTCAAAAGGAATTTGATACTCCTCACAAAATCCCTTTACGTACAGTAAATCCTCCTCTGATTCTTTCCCTCTGAACATATGGTCAACATGGGCAGCAATAAGAGTGGAATATGAACCTTTTTGATGATGATACAAATAATGCAATAAAGCAAGGGAATCCGGGCCACCGGATACCCCTACTATTATTGTTGAGTCCTTCTTAATTAATTCATGTTTCTCAATAAACTGGTTTACTTTTTCAATCATTGTCGGACCAATCCTTTTTAGGAACTAAAGAATACGTTAATCGTATCACTTTCCAAAACATTTTTACAGAACTTGTCCATACAGATAAAGTAGATACCCGAGTGATACAAAGAGAAGCAACAATACCGTTTCAAGAACGCCGCCCTTTTGTTTTTGGGGCTTCGGTTGTTTATTTACCCTTGATAGATTTGGACTGGATTGTTTACTTCTTGTTGGTTTCGTCTTCGTTTGTGGCCTTCGTGCTGCCCGTGTCTTTTGGACAGAAGGTTGATCCTTACTAACTTGGCTTAACTTCATGACTAGATCTTTTCTCATGTCTTGCGCACGCAGATATTTTCCATCAATCGCTTGATAAAGGACGGTATCTATTTTTCGTAAAGACTCCGTATTGGCAATAATTGATTTCAGTTGTTTTACTGGTTGGTCTGTTCTAGTAAACCGGTTCGGATAGGCCGTATTTATCATAATCATCGCAACTGCAAATAAATCATATGACGGTTCTGCCTTTCTCGAGCCCGCTCCCCAATATCCACGGTCAAAAAACTCGGTAAACTCCTTAATAGCTCTACCTTGCACAGTCGTTCCACCCACATCAATACATCGTATTTTAGGAGGATTTCCAGCAATAAGTAGATTATCAGGTTTTAAGTCGCCGAAAACCCACCCTTCCTGATGGAGTCGGTCTAAATCAGCTAGTAACTGCAAACATAGGATTCCAGTCCATTCTTTTCCTCTTTTTTCAATGAAAGACAAAAAGCTTTCTCCACGAATATATTCCATAACATAAAAGGAGATTGGGCTAGTGACACCCGGTCTAATCCAATCATCTACATCTATAAAAGAAGGTCCAAGGGCAGAGCCTTGGACCTTTGAAAAGTGTTTAAGTACATTCACCTCTGACGTAATTGTCACGCCATTTTCACTTATTTTTAAAGCCACAGGGCCATTCATGCTTTCCGCTAAATATACAATACCATTGGCGCCTTGTCCTAAAGGTCTCACTATACGATATGATTTTTTATGCCATTTTCCAGTGATAACAGTACCAGGGGAAACCTTACATACCTGACTCTTCGTAGTATTGTTCATCATCACGAGACAACAAGCTCCTTAATGATCTTTTTTTCTTGAAGTGGGTAAGTGCTTCACGAATCGCTGGACCAGTTGGCGTGATTCCACCGGTTGTTAGCTTTGGAAAAATACTAGATAAGGATTCTAGTCTTGGCGTCCAATCTAATACCCTTTCGACTTCGACTTTTTTCCCAGGAAATACAAACACTGAAAATTGATTGTCTCCCATTCTCGAATTTAGACTAATAGAGAGATCTAGTAAGGCTTCTTTTACTGTTGGCAACTTGTGCTTCATACTTGCACTCGTATCCACTAATACTAAAACCTCTAAATCAACCGTTTCACCAAGCTCATCAACTACCTCCATTACTTCTCCACGTTTTTCTGGCGGAAGGTCCTCCATTGATGTCTTAGATCCAAGGATTTGCTGAAGCTCCTTGTTGACCACCCCTTGTAGGGTTTGGGTCATCGCTTGTTTAGTCACCATTTGAACAGTTTGTGATAACTGAGTGGAATAGACAATTTGGCTCACGCCTCCACCTGCAGTTGCCATGCCTTCTATTTCCTGCATTCCTTGTTCATCAATCGTATCCTGCTCTACTACCCCAATAACATTAATCGTAATTCCTTGCTCTCTAGCAAGAGCGGCCATTGCAATCGGATCTTCCCCTTGGTTAGAACAACCATCCGTAATTAATAGAATTTGCTTCAATGTGCCTTTTTGCACGTTCCATCCCCTCCAACTGATTTAAAGTTAGTTACAGGATGGACAAAATAATAGTCTTTTAAACCCCTTTCGATAGAATCAAATCGCCTTACTCTTTGTTTTCTGGTATGCATACGTAGGGATCGCTGCCCATTTTGGTGTATTATGTTTAATCTTTGTCACAACAATCGTCATATCATCTTCAATTTGACCTGATCTTGTGCGGATTACCTCCTCCATAATCAAATCTGCAATCTCTTGCGGATCATTCGTTTGGATTTCTTTTATCTTGCGTTTCATCCACATATCGTGATTTTCAACATGCTTTGGACCCTCAAAAATGCCATCACTCATCATGATTAATAGGTCACCAGCCTTTAATTGTTCATCAACTACCTCCACTTCGAAGTCCTCAATGATTCCCATTGGTAGATTACTTGCCTGTATTTTACTAATTTTGTCTCCTCTCTTTATATAGCTTGGCGTCGAACCAATTTTTAAGAACTTTGCACTTGCGTCTTGTAGATCTATAACTGCTAAATCTAGTGTTGAGAATATCTCATCTGTTGTTCGTAAATTGAGTATTGAGTTGACTGATTTAATCGCAACTTTCTCTTCTATACCAGATTGGAGGATTTTCTTTAATAACTCCAAGGTTTCGTTGCTTTCGTAATGAGCACGTTCACCATTGCCCATTCCATCACTGATGGCAACCGCATGCTTTCCTACCCCTAATTCAATAGTCGAATAGCTGTCGCCCGATACAAGTCCACCACCCTTGGCAGCGTGGGCAACACCTGTATCAATAACATAAGCCTTTGCCGAGCCTAGGGTTACGTGACAATATCCGTTTGGATAAACTGAGCATTCCTCCCTTTTTACGAGAATTGTTTCTTCAAGGATATCGGATAGCATTGGTGCAATTAATTTTTCACACTCCCCACTTCCATTGCAATATGGAATACTTAATTCGATATCTACATTTCCTTGTTCAACACTATATATTTCTACATGTCCTATTTGAATTCCAAATGACTGTAATGCATCGAGTATTTGCTCTTCTAACAAATGATGGTTTTCACCCTCGCGTTGAATTTCCTTGGCAAAATCACTCATGACCTGAGAGACACCTAATAATTGGTCGGCTACTAGTTTTCTACTCTCCTTTACTTGTTTCTTAAGCTTTTGATTTGCTTGATAATACGTAAATTCCTGTTCGACCGCTTCAATTACTTTTTTCGATCGTACACAATGCTTTTCCCAGTCTCTCGTAAGCTTGTGATTATATATGAGAGAATTTGTTTCGCAACCATGCATAATATCTTTCATGTAATCATATGTTTTATTAAAGTTCTTGGACCAGCACGCCTCCTTTTTGAAACACGATTGGCACGTTTTTTCCGTTACATTACTTAGAAATAGATCGACTTCACGGTCCTTATCCTCATCATCAACGGGATATCCGTATTCTGAAAAACTATTAGATAATGCTTCAAACACAGTTGAAAATTGCGAAACGCGATGTGCTGTTACATCACGAATTTTACGAAGGTACTGCTGTTGTTCTGCACTATGCTCAGGTGTACCTGGAATATTCTTTGCCACTTTGCTAATTAGACTTTTAGGCGTCAGTAAAAATAGAAGAATCGCAACACCAGATTCATATAAAGTAGGAATAATTTGACTCGCACCTTCTCCGTAAAGGCCAATTAAGAGCGTTCCTACAATTAATCCAAGTGCCACTCCAGCTTTTTTTCCTTCTTTTAAGAGGCCACCTAGCAAACCTGAAAAAGCGAGAAGACTCATTTGGTACAAGCTCGTGACATTAGCTAGGCTTAAAATTAGACCGCTTACAACCCCTACGGTTGAACCAATGGTCGCTCCTGCTACAAAGGCAAACAAGAGGACGACATACCTTGAAAGTATATTTGAAATGGACATCTCATATACGAGCCAGCCCATTGTTCCTGTTAACACAGAGGCAATTAGGATAATCAAACAAATGACTTCTTCCGTTTTAAACGATTGTCTCCTTCGTTTCTCTGTTAATAATGGTACGCTTTGAAGAAATATTAAGGTTAATATAAAGGCGAGGCCCGAACCAACACCGACCATTACCCCATCGTGTATTGTAATTGTACCTTGTGTAAGATAAAGAATTCCCACCTTAGTTAATGCAGATGAAATTAACACAAGTGTTGGCAATGCTTTAATTAAATCAACCTTAAACCGCTGAAGAACCTTATAGATTACAAGAAAAAAGACAATCGATAGAAATGTAAAAATAGTCACATCAGCTGAAAGGGTAAACGATCCCGCGATAACAGCTGCCATCGCTATTCCTGCCTTCCCCTTTTTCATCATAAAGACCGCTGCGAAAAACGGTAATGCGAAGGGGGTTAATTCATTCAGGATAAGAGCTCGTCCTAATAAAAACCCGACAACTACTAGTAAAAGCCCTTTTAGTAGAAATAGATTTATAAGTTTGGCTTGAAAACGCTGAAACCATTTAGACACAGTATCCTGCGTTTTTTCAATGGCTACATCTGTGATGGGCGCACTTAGATTCCTCTCTATTCTTTCCATTTACAAACACTCCCCGTATTTAATAGTTGTCTGTTATTATACAGTTGCAGAGATACGTATTTTGTCAAAACAACAAGAGCGAAAAGAAAAAACATTCGACTGCTTGTCCAGTATTCCTACAAAATAAATGTCATATGACGAATTATAGGATTGTAATTTAATCCGTTTGCGGAGAATTTCATAGAATATCGTTTGCATTGTGCGAATTTTTGTATTATTTTCCTTTAATACAAAAAATATTGACGAATGAATAGACAGAAGGTATTATATAACTTGTGCTTACTTACTAGAGTTCGAGACAGAGTTTGTCGAACCTATGTATTTTATATATACTTGCACTCATTTATCCATGGCGGTGTAGCTCAGCTGGCTAGAGCGACGAGCAAAACTTCCATGAATCATCTGCGAGTTGTTCCGACGCATCAATCATCCTCGAATTTTCTAGAAGAGGAAGGAACACATTAACTTTAATTTAGAAAATATACTAATTCAGTACTCATTTATCCATGGCGGTGTAGCTCAGCTGGCTAGAGCGTACGGTTCATACCCGTGAGGTCGGGGGTTCGATCCCCTCCGCCGCTACCATAATATTTAGGCCCGTTGGTCAAGCGGTTAAGACACCGCCCTTTCACGGCGGTAACACGGGTTCGAATCCCGTACGGGTCATCTAAAAACAGTGTGAGACTTTCACACTGTTTTTTTGTTTTTATTTTATATGTCGAATGGCAGCATTTCTGATAAGCTCTATTTCCTTAAAAAACGGCATACAAAAAGCACCCAAGTTGGGTGCTTTTAAATTTATATATAGAGCTACAGCAGCAGGTTATCCTCTTCTCGCTCCACGTCCACCTCGTTTTGACTCGGTGTTACGCTTTAAGGAAGATAGACGATCTTCACTGTCTTTTAGAAAGCGATTCATTTTTTGTTCAAAGCTTTCAGTTTTAATGTTATTACGTTGGTCATTTCGGTTATTACGTGGACCATTGTGACGCGGACGCTGTGGTTGTGGATTCGGATTCTCTTTAGCCTTTTTAATAGATAATCCAATCTTTCCATCTTTCTCAACATTTATTACCTTGACCTCTACTTGGTCACCAACTTTTAAATGCTCATTAATGTCTTTAACATAATTGTCAGCGACTTCACTAATATGGACAAGACCAGTCGAGCCCTCTGGCAGCTCCACAAACGCTCCAAAATTCGTAATCCCTGTTACCTTCCCTTGAACCTTGCTGCCTACTTCGATTGACATAAAAAAAATGCTCCTCCTTAAATTTGAACAAAATCATTTATATACATTATACATAATATAAAAAACGAGTGTCAATAAGACTAAGACCCATCTCCCACTTTAAAGATAATTTCTCCTTCCTTAGATAGAAAATAATCCCTGCGAATTATTTTTTCGATATACTCATCATTGTTGAGTTTTACGACTTCCTCTTCAAGAAGTACTTGCTCATCTTTTAGTGTGGTGAGTTGCTCTTGTAGTTTTTCCTTCTCAGCAACTTTTTCATCCATTGTCTTATGTTGTGACATAACCATTGAAACAAGCCCATAAGAAATGATTGCAACTAAAATGGCAAATGCAATCAATCTTCTAATCAAGCCTTTTCGTTTCACTTGAAGGGCTTCTTCTTGCTGTTTATATTTTTCCATATACGTTGATTGTAATTGTGTTACATTTTTCTTTCGAACTGCACTCATTGTAGAGAATGCCTCCTATTGTTTCCTAATCTTCTTCCACCATTTTATCAGTATAGGTTTGATATTCTCTACCTTTTTTAAAAATCCTGCACATTTCCAAAAAATCTTTTCTACATTTTTCGTAAAGGCGGACGGTAACAGCTTCCATATGATGATTCCAATCCACTTGATAGGTGCAAAACAGATTTTGATTAATATCCAACAGGTTTTCAAGAGAATTCTCCCGAAAACGAGTAAGACATTCAAGATCCCCAACAGAATGACGATAATGAGCTGATACAGCATTTTAATCGGTCGAACGATGAGGAGTTCACCCGTGCGAAGTAAAAACTCATAAAGACGTATGAAAGCTTGAATGATGTGTTCTAGTGCTTTAACATAAAATGACTTTATTAAACTTTGGTAAGCGGCGAATCCACATAATATCGCGATAAACACATAAAATCGCAGTTCGCCCTCATTTACTAGTAAAAGTGTATAAAAGAACAATAGGCCTTGTACAATCCAAAATAAAATGTCATTGATAAAAACAAAGAAATATTTTCGTCTCGAACGGTTTAAAAAACGTTGGTACGTATCAAGAGAGGCCCCTAGCCAACCTCCCATACAAATCATTGCAAGCAATGTATAGAACTGGGTTGACAGGGTCATCTAAATAACTTGCTAAAGAATCCTTTAGCCTTCTCCGTGGAATGATCGTCCAAATAACTAATGTCATAGACTCTTCCTTTGATTGACACAATGCCTTTTTCCACATCTAGATTCTTCATTTGCAGGTTTTGGCCACGAATTGCTAGGAAACCCATAACAGTTTCAAGCAAAAATTCCTCATTGTCAAAGCTTTCCACTTGCTTTACACCTGTTATGTCAAGAAGCTTACGACTTCTCATAATTACATCATGCTCTTGTACGGTTCCTTTATTCGGTGGCGTTCCATCGTAGTATTGGTTCATCTTTTAACCCCCACATTCATACTTAAGTGATCAAAATAACCACTTGTTTAATAGTAAAATGTATGAGAATGTGGGTCAGTTTAGAACAAGCCTTAGGTAGATTATCAAATGTTTACGCTTCTACTTTTTCCTCTTTCACTACGGAATAAAGCTTATTTGCATCTTCTTTTTTTGTTGTTTCTTGTAGATCTTCGATTTTCACAGTTACTATTTTTTGACCAAAACGAATCCTTAACTCATCGCCTATTTTCACATTGCTACTTGCCTTTGCAGCTATTCCATTAATAAGGATTCTGCCTTGATCTGCTACCTCTTTTGCTAACGTGCGTCGTTTGATTAGCCGAGAAACTTTTAAAAATTTATCCAAACGCATGATTTCACCTCTTTCTATAATCCCTTTTGTTTTGCCACTTCCCAGATTGCATCAAGTTCTTCAAGGGTTTGCTCTTCTATCTTTAACCCTCGTTTTCTTAGTTCTATTTCTATGAATTGAAAACGTCTTACGAACTTTTGATTCGTCATGGCAAGTGCTTCTTCTGGGTCAAATTTGTAAAATCTAGCTATATTAGCTAAAGCAAAAAGGATATCTCCGAATTCTTGAATGGCTTCTCCTTTTTGTTTTTCTTCTACCGCTGCCTTGTATTCATTTATTTCTTCAAAAACCTTATCCCACATTGGCTCGACGGCGTCCCAATCAAACCCAACCTTCGCTGCCTTTTTTTGATACTCGATAGCTTTCATTAGTCCTGGCAATCCTTTTGTAATCTCATCAAATATGGACTTTTCTTCCTTGATACTGCCTTTTTCCGATTGTTTGATTTGCTCCCAATTTGTCACAACTTCATCTGCAGTTTCTGCCGTTACATCGCCAAATACATGTGGATGCCTTCGAATCATCTTTTCTGAAATTCCACGAATAACATCATCAATGGTAAACATGCCTTCATCCTCACCGATTTGGGCGTGCAGTGCCACTTGGAGAAGTACATCTCCTAGTTCCTCTGCTAAATGGTCATCATCTTCACGATCGATTGCATCTAGTACCTCATAAGCCTCTTCTAGTAAATATTTCTTTAACGATTGATGAGTTTGTTTTTGATCCCACGGACATCCCCCAGGACCTCGCAAAGCGGCAATAATTCTTCTGAAAGTCCTGAAATCATGATAGAGAGATTCAGCTTCTTGAACCGGCGGAACATAGACGCTTGTCAGATTGTTCACCTCTACTCCTCGATCCAATTCATAAAGCGGAACTTTAGTGATTTTTTCTTCCTTACTACCCGCTGCTGTTACAATATATACTTCATACTCATCAGGCAATTGCTCCATTAGTGTTAATTTAACATTTGAAGCCATGTACTGATCATAGACCTGACAAATAATAATATGCTGTGATAGCTGTAATTCATCACTTTCAAAGGATAAAGCATCAATGAATTGAAACCCTTCAATTGGATCAATTCTTAATGAAGCCAATAAAGGGTCGATAAAGCTTTGGCCCCCCTCAATTTTCACTTGAAGATTTTGATCCTCAAGTAAAAGCTGAGTTGTCTTTTCTGCTACCATCGGGTGCCCAGGCACGGCATAAACAATTTCCTTTGTTTTCGCTTCTTTCCTTAGAATGTCGACTATTTCATCATATACATCCTCGAATTGATCATGTTTTTCATAAATGTCATCAAAGGAGCGATAACTAATTCCCTCAGCTTCTAATTCCTTTATAACAGGATGCTCCTTCGTTCGAAGATACAAATGTTCAGTAGCTAAAAGTTTACGATATATGCCTAATGGGAGCTGTGATAGGTCTCCAGCACCTAAGCCAATAACTGTTATCATGCTCTCTCTCCTCCTTTAATTAGCCTAATTAGAAAGGTTCCTTTTGATCCAATCGGGACTTCTGTAAGTTCTTCTTCAGAAAATACATTCCCTCTAAGAATAAAAAATAAATAGGTTAACCCTCCAATAAATACAGAGGACAATGCCTCAAAGCTAGCAAACATGCGACTTTCCCCTACTATTGGGAACAGCTTATGCAAACTCCATCGATAGCAAAAAATAACTAGCCCCATAGCTATCATTGCTAATAAGACATGATAAAGAAAGGTCCAGTTTTGTAGGGCACCAGGGAGTTTTCTTTTAACAATCGCCATATGTAGGGCAGATATTCCCCCAAAGGCAACGAAGGTTGCAACAGCTGCTCCAACTGTTCCGTATCCTGGAATTAATAACAGATTTAAAATCCATTTTACTAGCATTCCGATGATGACCACAATCGCTGGTAAGAATGGATGGCCAAGTCCTTGTAAAATAGCCGTAATCGATTGGGATAAGGTTGTAAATAAAATGGATAAACCGATAATCATGAGTATGTTTGTTCCCAGGTCATTACGAAATAACATGATATTTGTTGGTTCAAGTACACATGCAAGACCTACTGCCGCCCCAATTCCCACAACTATACTTAGACGAAACGTTAAGTCAACCTTTGCTTCAATAAAAGCTACATCGTTTCTGGCCTTTGCACTTGCAATTAATGGAACAAGCGATAATGCTAGTGATGTCGCCACCACAGTTCCAAGCTGAAGGAGTGGTTGGCCGCGGTCATAGATTCCTTTTGCTTGTTTAGCTGCTTCCTCCTCTATTCCCCCTGAAATCAATAAAGAGTAGACAGTGAAAGAATCAACCAACTGAAAAAGAATAAGTAACAAAGCGCTAATGCATATTGTCATCCCCTGGGTGAAAAGGATTTTGATAATTTCTATCGTTTTTATCGAAGCCTTTGAAAAGGGTCTCATCTGATGAGTCTTTTTTCTTTTAAGTAAGTAAAACAAGAGAACTGAAATAGCTGCAAAGCCGCCAGTTATTGAACCAAATATTGCTCCCGCTCCAGCCACATATGCTCCATACCCATAATCCAAAAGAAGAAATGACATGAATAAAATAGTTACGACACGAATTGATTGTTCAGTTACTTGTGAAACTGCGGTTGGTATCATATTTTTATGACCTTGAAAAAAGCCTCGAAAAACAGAAATAAAAGGCAAGAGTAAAAATGAAAATGAAATCACTTTTATAAGTGGTGTTAGTTTTTTGTCTCCCATCAAACCGGCAACGACTTCAGCACCCCAGTATAAAAAACTAAATAATAGTATTCCCATTCCTAATAACGTAAATAGGGTGATATATAATATCTTCAAGACAGATGCTTCATCATCTTGTTCTAATTTTTCTGCTAGAAGCTTTGATATAATCACCGGAAATCCATATGTAGAAAAAACAAGGACAATTCCGTAAATCGGATATGCCTGTTGATAAATATAAAAGCCGATATCCCCTGCAATATTTTGATACGGGATACGGTAGCCTGCACTAAGTATCTTGGTGATCAAACCGGCAATGGTAAGAACAAAAGCACCTTCCCAAATTCGCTTTGATCTCTCTTCGGATTGGACGTTCATCGCCCATCTCCTTCCAATCGAATAATTTCCAGTGTATTATAACATACTTCCCTAGACAATTACCCTTAACGGAAGAAAAGGCAGCTATAATAGCTACCTTTTCCATGGATAGAACATTTGTTTTTATTACTGTTCCATTTGTCTCGCAAGGAACCCAGCCGCCGTTTCGACGGCTTTTTGTTCTACTTCTCCGAGCGCTTTTTCTTTTGATAAAATGACAACAGCACCAATTGGGTCTCCGTTTGCAATAATCGGACCTATTGTATATGATGAGATTGTTTCGTCAGCACCCTCTACGATGGATACTTGGCGCTCTTCTGTTTCTAAAATAGAAGTTCTGTCTTCCATCGACTTTTCGATGAGTTCGCTTATGTTTTTATTTAAGTATTCTTTCTTGGAGCCTCCTGCAACCGCAATAAATGCATCTCGGTCACAAATAAGTACTTGGTGTCCTAAGCTATCAAAAAGTGCTTCCGCATACTCCTTGGCAAAATCGCTTAGCTCACTAATCGGAGAATATTTCTTTAAAATGACCTCTCCATCACGATCAACAAAAATCTCTAATGGGTCTCCCTCTCTAATACGTAGCGTTCTACGGATCTCTTTCGGGATAACTACTCGACCTAAATCATCAATTCGACGAACAATACCAGTTGCCTTCATTCTTATGATGCCTCACTTTCATCTGATGATTAAAGAATAGTGGTGATTGATGTACAATTTGTCTGGATTTGAATAAATCACCATTTGTTGTTGAGATTAGTATCTTACACCAACAGAGTTCTATTCACGATGAATGTGATTTTTCGATAGAGGAAAAAATAACCATACACAAGAACTATAGGCAACTCAGACTTTGGTTCTATTCCTTAGAATTTTACCTATGCCACCTGAGTTAAACGGCATTCACGTTTTCCTTTTTGACATCTTGTAATCCTTTGACCATATCATGAATAATGCCTAGCCATTGGTTTACCTCAATTCCCTTTGTTTGGATCACAATTTTTAATTTACTGCCTTCCATACCAAGGCTAATCATACGGCCAAATGTATTTCCTAATTTAAAAATCTTCCCGCCATCAATTTGACTGCTTGCCTCTTCTGATAGCAGAATGGTAATTTCCTGCTTGGCTTGCTTTATGGAAATAACCTGCTCCGCCAATGCATATACCTTTATTTTGGCAATCTTAAATAGGTAATCTACCTCTGCTGGATATTCACCAAATCGGTCAATCATTTCCTCTTGCAATTCATCGACATCCTCCATTTCTGTGATGCCTCTAAATCGCTTATACATATCAATTTTTTGGCGGCCATCAGAAATGTAGGCATCCGGAATATACGCATCTACCTCAACATCAATTTCCACATTTGCAGGTTTTACAGTAGTGGTATCACCTTTGCGTTCCTCAATAGCCTCTTTCAGCATTTGTGAATAAAGGTCAAAACCAACTGAATCAATAAATCCATGCTGCTGTGCTCCCAAAATATTCCCTGCACCACGAATAGAAAGGTCACGCATTGCAATTTTGAAGCCTGAACCAAGCTCTGTAAATTCCTTAATCGCTTGTAATCGTTTTTCTGCAACTTCATTCAACACCTTATCCTTACGGTACGTAAAGTACGCATAGGCAACACGATTCGAACGCCCAACACGCCCTCTTAGCTGATAAAGCTGCGAAAGCCCCATTCGGTCTGCATCCTGAACTATCAATGTGTTCACATTCGGAATATCAACACCTGTTTCGATAATGGTTGTTGTTACCAGAACATCATATTGACCGTCAAGGAAATTTAAAATAACTGCTTCAAGTTCATTCTCAGTCATTCTACCGTGAGCATAGGCAATCCTAGCATCCGGAACGAGCATCGAGATTTCTTCAGCCTTACGCTCAATATCCTCAACCCGATTATATAAGAAGTAAACTTGACCGTCCCTTGCCATTTCCCTTTCAATCGCTTCCCTTATTAGTTCACCATTGTATTCCATAACATATGTTTGAACAGGAAAACGATTCTCAGGTGGTGTTTCGATTACGGACAAATCACGGACTCCGAGCATGGACATGTGAAGAGTTCTCGGGATTGGTGTTGCAGTCAAAGTAAGCACATCAATATTCGCCTTTAGTTTCTTGATTTTTTCCTTATGTGTAACACCAAAACGTTGTTCTTCATCGATAATTAATAGCCCAAGGTCCTTATAAGTAATATCTTTAGACAATAGACGATGTGTTCCAACTACGATATCAACTGTCCCGGCTTTTAACCCTTTTGTTACTTCCGTTTGTTGTTTCTTTGAACGGAATCTACTCAATTGGCCAATTGTAATAGGGAAGTCCTGGAACCTTTCGCGGATTGTTTCATAGTGCTGTTGTGCCAAGATTGTCGTCGGAACTAAAAAGGCAACCTGTTTTCCGTCCATTATTGCCTTGAACGCAGCACGAATAGCAACCTCCGTCTTTCCATAGCCTACATCTCCACAGAGGAGTCGGTCCATCGGACGTTCACGTTCCATATCCTTTTTAATTTCCTGAATTGATCTTAACTGATCTTCTGTTTCTTGATATGGAAATGATGCCTCAAATTCTCTTTGCATTTCTCCATCAGGAGAAAAGGCATATCCCTTACTTGCCTCACGCTCTGCATACAACTTAATTAAGTCATCTGCTATATCTTGAACTGAGGATTCTACCTTTTTCTTCACACGCTTCCAATCAGTTCCACCTAATTTGTAAATCTTCGGATCCTTACCTTCTGAGGCTACATACTTTTGCACCTGTTCAATTTGGTCAACAGGTACATAGAGTTTGTCATCACCTTGATAGCGAATATGCAAGTAATCCTTATGGATTCCATTAATCTCTAAGGTTTCAATTCCTAAATACTTCCCGATTCCATGATTTACATGAACAACATGGTCGCCAACCTGTAATTCAGAATAGCTTTTTATCCGCTCAGCATTCGAAAGCTTTTGCTTTCGTTTTGTTTTCTGCATTTTCTTCTTAAAAAGCTCTTCCTCAGTTATTACTGCGATTCGTTGTAACGGTAATTCAAAGCCGTCTTGTAAATCGCCAAGTAAGATTTGTGCTTTTCCTAGCAAAATATCTCCATCGCTCTTACTAGTAAATGCATCGATTTCATAGTCTGACAGGACCTGTTCCAGCTTTTTCACTCGGTCCTCATTTGAACCAAGGAAAACAACTGTGTATTTACCCTTCTGCCATCGTTCAAGCTCTGCTTTAAGGACATGCATCTGGCCATGGAAGTTTTGCATCTGCTTGCATGACATATTTAAAATGTTCTGTGGGCTTGTATGAGGTACATGCCTTAGAAAAAGAGATAGATAAACCAAAGGATTGGTTGACTGTTGGATAAGCTTTGTAAATTGGTGTGACAAGGTAATGTTATGAATAATCTCACCTTGTGATAAAAGACTTGTTACCCACTCAGCCTCTTCTTTATCAAGACTATCAGCCATCTCCTGAACTCTACTAATTTCATCTAACAGTACGAGACCATTCTCAGGTAAATAGTCTAGTAAACTAGCAGGCGTATCATAAACAAGTGATAGATATTTGAACATTTTTTGTAAAATTTGACCATTTTTCATCTGCTCAAGTTCATAGGAAATGTTCTCTAATAGCAGTTTTTTCGCTTTCTCATCTTTAACCTTTTTTAGGCTTTTAGCTAGTCCTTCTTCTAATGCATGTACGCCTTTATCCAGATGCCCAGGCGTTAATAAAATTTCGGTAGCAGGTCCAATGGTGATCGAATTGATTTTCCCCTGTGATCGTTGATCTTCTAGTGAGAATGTGCGGATTGAATCTACCTCTGTATCAAATAACTCAATACGTACAGGATTTTCTTCTGTTAAGGGGTAAATGTCGAGAATTCCACCTCTTACGCTGTATTCTCCAGGTGCTGATACCATTGATACACGTTCATATCCCATCGCAACAAGTTTTTCTAAGATAGACTCCACTTCTATCTCATGTCCGACTGTAAATGTCAGCTGACTTTCATTCCATAGTTTCTTAGGAGGAAGGAGTCTCTTTAAACCCGCTATTGGAGCAACAATAACACCCTTTGATTTATGACTCCAATAGTTCAGGGCTTCAATACGCTGGCCTTTTAGCTCTGGGCTTGCAATTCCTATTTCTGATGCAATTAATTCATTCACAGGATAAAGGAAAACCTCGTCTTCTTCTAAAAGGCCGTTTAAATCCTCATAAATTTTCTGTGCTTGAAACAAATTATGGGTAACGACCAATATCGGTCGATTTGTTTGTCTATAGAGAGCTGCCGCAAACACAGTTCGAGCTGAACCAGATATACCAGCTATTAACTGTTCACGTAAGCCTCCTTCAATTCCATTTATTATTGATTTTAACTCATCATTATTCCCAACATATTGTTGTAGTCCCTTAAGCAACTCGGAAACCCCCTCTCGAAGTTTTTGCGTGTATAGTAGTAGTGCGTGCTTAAATAGATTCATTTATTGGATGTTGAATCTCGTAAAATGGAGCTTCACGCCTTTTTACATAAATAGAAAAACGCTTTGGTTGCAAAGGCCAAAGCTTTTCCTCTTATTGAATAAATGATTCATATTGATGAAAATCAGGATTCCGTTGTAACGCTTCCTGACAATCTTCACATATTGTCTTTACATGAATGTCGCCATTAGATTCGTATGATATCATTTCTTGTCGTTCTTGGTCTGTTAATTGATGAAACCCAAGACTCTCACTATGTAGGGATAGGTTATCAATACTTCCAACCTTCACACCACAATGTCGACAATGGTAGTGTAGTGACATAAGAATCCTCCTCTTTTACGGATACGTACATAGTTTACACATTCTAGTATAAACAGCGTTGAGATTCTTTATTCACTGCCACTTACCTAATCATACTACACTACTTTGCATTAAATTCGTTCATTACTTGTAAAAATGGTGTTGACACCCATTTTTCTGCAGCTTCTGTGGACTTATGTATTGCATCTTTAATATCCTGCATCTCCTCGGCTGGAAAACGACCTAAGACATAATCAGCTATCTTCATGCCGTTTGTTGGTCGATTGATCCCAATGCGAATACGCTTAAATTCCTGAGTGCCTAAATGCTGAATAATGGATTTCATTCCATTATGCCCCCCAGCACTTCCCTTTTCACGCAGCCTTATTTTTCCTACAGGTAAGTCGAGCTCGTCATATACAACAAGTATATCTTCAACTAGAATATCATAATAATCCATGAGTGGCCTGATACTTTCTCCCGATAAATTCATATATGTAAGAGGTTTTAAAAGTAGAACTTTCTCCCCATTCACCATGCCTTGACCAAAAACTCCATTGAATTTTGCCTTATCTAGCGGTATATGTAATTGATCTGAAAGCTCATCAATAACCTTAAACCCAACGTTATGTCTAGTCTCCTCGTACTGCCTACCAGGATTTCCTAACCCTACTATCAACTTCATTTTTTCCCCCACCTTGTTATGGCAAAAGGACGTAACCGTTTTGGTTACGTCCAACCTTTTTCTTTAGCCTTCTTCAGTTGCTTCAGCAGATTCGTTTGTTTCTCTACCCTCTAGGTTTTCAGGTACGCCAGGCTCTTGTTCTTCGCCTGTGCTAATCTCTTCTTCCTGTCGTGGTGCAAGAACTGAAGCCACAACCTGCGAAGTATCTTGGTTGATTGTAAATTTACCTTTTGTATCAATGTCCTCTAACTTAACAACATCCCCAACCTCTACGTTTGACACATCCACATCAATTGTTTGTGGAATATCTGTTGGAAGTGCAGAAATGGACACAGAATGGATGGACTGCTGTAGCACTCCGCCGTCCTTCACTCCAGACGCTTCCCCAACTAAATTAATATTCACGTCAACGGTAACTTCTGTTGACATGTTTACAATTTGGAAATCTGCATGAATGATTTCACTTTTAATTGGATCTGTTTGAACTTCTTGTAGCATAACGGAATGCTGGTTATTTTCAATTGCAAGTTTGATAATTCCATTACGACCAGTGGTGCGAATCGTTTTTAAAAAGTCTGCACTATTTACGTAAATGGGTTGACTTTGATTCGGCCCATTTAAGACTGCTGGGATGTTTCCAGCTTGTCTAATCTTTGTTAATGTGGAATTCTTATCCTTTACTCGTTCTGTCGCTTCTAAAACTACAGACATTCTATACACCATCCTTGGAAGATTTAGTCATATTACTAAATTTCCCCTAAAGATGATGAAGTAAACCTTCTTTTTTAAAAGAAAAGGGAGCTTTCTTAATCAAACAGTGTGCTCACTGATTGTTGCTCGTGAACACGTACTATTGCTTCACCGATTAGTGGAGCTACAGAAAGCTCCTTGATTTTACTGATCTTCTTCTCTTCTGGCAATAGAATAGTATTAGTTACAACCAACTCTTTGATTTTTGAATTTTGGATACGTTCAATTGCTGGTCCTGATAATACAGGGTGTGTACAACAAGCATATACTTCTGCTGCACCATTTTCGACAAGTGCATTTGCTGCTAAAGTAATTGTCCCTGCTGTGTCAATAATATCATCAATCAATATCGCCGTTTTTCCTTCAATATTACCAACGATATTCATCACTTCTGCTACATTTGGTCTTGGGCGACGCTTATCTATAATCGCAATTGGAGCCTTTAAGCGATCTGCCATTTTACGTGTACGTGTAACCCCGCCATGGTCTGGAGATACGATAACAATGTCTTCAAGATTCTTAGCTTTGAAATATTCGGATAGAATTGGCACGCCCATTAGGTGGTCAATTAAGATATCAAAAAAGCCTTGGATTTGCGGTGCATGAAGATCTAACGTAATAACGCGATCTGCACCTGCTGTTTCTAACAGATTTGCAATTAACTTTGCAGTGATTGGCTCACGTGCACGTGCTTTACGGTCTTGTCTTGCATACCCGTAATACGGCATGACAATATTGATAGTCTTTGCAGAAGCACGTCTAAGTGCATCAATCATAATTAATACTTCCATGATATGCTCATTTACAGGAGCACTCGTTGATTGAATCACAAAAACATCGCATCCACGAATACTTTCTTCAATGTTAATTTGGATTTCTCCGTCGCTAAAACGTGTTACAGAGCATTTCCCAAGCTCAACACCAATTGACTTAGCGATTTCTTCAGCCAAAGGTGCATTCGAATTCAACGAAAACACCTTTAAACTTGAGTCACGGTATTCATTAGGCATGATCTTACTGACCTCCATTAGGAATTTTTCTTTTGATTTAAGATCTCTACATAATTCTCTTTATTAACTTGACGAGCTCTAGCTATTGAAAGGGCGTTGCTAGGAACTTCACTTGTAATCGTTGATCCAGCCGCAACATACGCTCCTTCGCCAACTGTCACTGGAGCCACTAAATTTGAATTACATCCAATAAATGCATTGTCTTCGATCTTTGTTAAGAATTTATTTTTTCCGTCATAGTTAACAGTGATTGAGCCACAACCAATGTTTACATTTGTGCCAACCTCAGCGTCTCCAATATAGCTTAAGTGAGATACTTTACTTCCTTCACCAAAAACAGCTTTTTTCAGTTCAACAAAGTTTCCAACTTTAACTTTGTCACTGATTTGTGATGCTGGACGGATATGCGCAAACGGTCCGATTGCTACATCATTTCCAATACTACTATCATGTGCAACTGAATGGCGAATAACTGTACGTTCACCAATCTCACAATTCTTTATTTCCGAATTTGGACCAATCTCACAGTCCGAACCAATTTCAACATCCCCAATAATCATAGTTCCCGGATGTAAAACAGTGTCTGAACCGATTTTAGCATCTGATGAAATGTACGTATTGTCCGGATCGATAATGGTAACACCATTCATCATGTGCTGTTTATTGATTCTTTGTTTCATTAGTTTTTCTGCCTGGGATAAGGCATACCGATCATTCACTCCAAGTGTTTCTTCGAATGAAGCTGTTTGGAATGCAGATACGATTTCACCTTTATTCTTCAGAATTTCAATGACATCTGGAAGATAATATTCGCCCTGTACATTGTCATTCGACACATTTGAAAGCGCTTCAAATAGTGCTTCATTATCGAAACAATATGTACCCGTATTGATTTCGGTAATTGTTCGTTCTTCTTCAGTTGCATCTTTATGTTCAACGATACGCTCCACATGTCCTTCTGCACTGCGGACAATTCTCCCATAACCTGTTGGCTCCGCAGCCACAGCTGTTAGGATTGTTGCCTTAGCGCCAGCATCCTCATGCTGTTTTAATAACGCCTCCATCGTTCCTGCTGTTATAAGCGGAGTATCTCCACATACAACCAATGTTACTCCCTTTTCGTTCGCTAAGTGGTTTGCTGCCTGCATAACAGCGTGTGCTGTACCTAATTGCTCTTCTTGAAGGGCGTATTCACTTCTATCTCCAATTTGTGCTTTTACTTTTTCTGCTCCGTGTCCAACTATTGTCACAAGTTTTTGTAAGGATAATGTTGAAAGTTGATCTACTACATGCTGTACCATTGGTTTTCCACATACAGGGTGTAGAACCTTATAAAGCTTAGATTTCATGCGCGTTCCTTGCCCTGCGGCCAAAATTACGCCATATCGTTTTGTCATGTTCAGGCCTCCAATTAACCTAATCAAATTCGCCTCGGTGAATTTGCGTCCAGATTTTTTCGAGCCCGCTCGAAAATTTACCTTTGAAAATCGCATGTCTCCGCCGGAGGCTTTAACTTTATGGAATCCTCGATTGCATAAAGTTAAACCTTTTTATCCATTACGAATATATCTCAAAAAGAGACCATTTTCAAGAAAACTAACGAAAGTACACGTTTTTTTTAACTGGAAAAATTTTATTGGGGATAAGGGGGAAAGAAAAAGAGCCTATCGTGTATGTAGGCTCTTCGATGTAATAAATGTTTATTTTAGGATGCTCCCGCTTCTTCAAACTCAACCTCTACTTCACCTAAACGGTGATACTCAGCTAGTACAGCATCTTGAATCTTTCCACGAGTACCTGAGTTAATTGGATGAGCGATATCGCGAAACTCGCCATCTGGAGTACGTTTGCTTGGCATTGCAACAAATAAACCATTGTTGCCATCGATTACACGAATGTCATGAACAACAAATTCATGGTCTAACGTAATTGATGCAATCGCTCTCATTCTACCTTCAGTATTAACGCGGCGTAATCTAACGTCTGTCACTTCCATTCTGTTCACCACCTTTTTGACTATATAAAAACTTAGTTATTCATATTCAACGAAAAATCGGAATCTCCTGCTAAATATTAAATATTTTTTTAAAAAGATTCATACTTTTTTGTGAATGAACAGAATGTTAGTGAGAAACGCTATTATTTTACGAGTGCGATTACCTCAATTTCTACCAAAACATCTTTAGGGAGTCTTGCCACTTCAACCGTAGAGCGTGCTGGTTTATGCCCAGCAAAGAATTCCCCATAAATTTCATTTAGTTCAGCAAAGTCATCCATATTTTTAATAAATACAGTTGCTTTAACAACTGTGTCTAGGGATGCGCCCGCTTCAGCTAAAACGGCTTGCAGATTCTTAAAAACCTGTACCGTTTGTTCTTTTATTCCTCCACTTACTAGTTCACCAGCTGGTGTTAGAGGAATTTGCCCCGAACTAAAAAACATATTGTTTACAATGATTCCTTGTGAATATGGTCCAATTGCAGCTGGTGCTTGATCCGTTTGTACCTGCCTCATTCTTCTTCCCCCATTTCATCTTCAATTTCTACTTGTCGTAGGTATGATTCATAATTTCCAACAGCAACTTTAATTTGTTTTTCTTTCACATCAACTTCTGTAAGTTTTACTAAGGATATGTACTCATCAACTAGTCTTTCTTCGACACCTTCAGATTCAACTAGGACACCGATTCCTTTAACGTTTGCATTGAACTCTTCAAGGATACTAACCATTCCCTTCACAGTTCCGCCAGCTTTCATAAAGTCATCGATAATTAGGACATTTGCTCCTTCCTTCAAACTCCGTTTAGCCAATACCATTGTCTGTATCCGCTTTGTAGATCCGGATACATAATTAATACTCACAGTAGAGCCTTCAGTCACTCGATTGTCATGTCTTACAATTACAACAGGAACGTCTAGATATGAGGCAACAGCATATGCCAACGGAATTCCCTTTGTTGCAACAGTCATGACAATATCAATCTCATGATTTGAATATATAGAAGCAAAGATTTTCCCGATTTTATTCACAATTCTCGGGTCTCCAAGTATATCAGTAAGGTACAAATACCCACCTGGAAGAAGCCTATCTGGATTTGCTATCACCTTACAAAGTTCCTCAACAACCTCACTAGCTTCTTCTTCCCCGACCATTGGAATAAATTTTACTCCTCCAGCAGCGCCAGCCACAGTAATTAATGTTCCAATTCCTTGCTGCTCAAACGTTTGCTTGATAATGGCTAGATCCTCACTAATTGAGGATTTAGCAGAATCATATTTTTCAGCAAAATAAGAAAGAGAAACAAGGTGCTGTGGATGTAAAAGCAAGTGATTTGTCATATCAACAAGTCTACTACTCCGTCTAAATTTCATGGCATCCTCCAAAAACCGAATATTTTATAGATAATATACCATTAATATACGTCTTTATTCAACCTTATTTCGCTCACCAAGCAATCTAACTGCATAAACCTGGTCACAAAAGCCACGCAATCCATTATAAATTCGCTGCATTCTAGATTCTCTTTGAACAAGCCCAAAAACAGTAGGTCCGCTTCCGCTCATTAATACTGCATCCGCACCAAACCGTTTCATTTGATCCTTTATGTTTGCTACTTCTGGATGGAGTTTTAGAGTTACATCCTCTAATACATTACCGACACGATCGCAAATCCCGCCAAAGTCCTTCTCCTCAATTGCTCGAATCATCCCATCCACATCTGGATGATTGATTTGATCAATTGAAAGGTTCCGATAAACATCTGCTGTTGAGACCCCTATTGTTGGTTTTGCTAAAATGACCCAACAATGTGGTGGTGCAGGTAATTCTGTTATAATTTCACCTCTGCCAGTTGCAAGGGCTGTCCCACCATAGACACAAAAGGACACATCTGAGCCAATTTCAGCACCAATCGATGCAAGTTCATCTAGACTAAGTCCAAGGTTCCAAAATTTATTTAATCCTCTTAACGTTGCGGCTGCATCACTGCTTCCACCAGCGAGCCCTGCAGCTACTGGAATTGATTTTGTAATCGAAATGACGACGCCCTTTTTTACACCGAATCGCTTTTTCAGTAGGCTTGCAGCCTGATAAGCTAGGTTACGGCTGTCATCCGGTACAAAGCGATTATGGGAAACGACCTTAATTTCATCCCCCTCATAATCGGATAATTCAAGCCTGTCCGATAGATCGATGGTAGTCATGATCATCCGCACCTCATGATAACCATCTTGCCGCTTATGCAATACATCGAGCGCTAAATTGATCTTTGCCGGGGCCTTAACTAATAATTTCATGAAAACACCTGCTTTAAACGTAAAATTCAATATTGACATTGTACCATAAAGTAAACACCGTAAAACAGTGATGTCATGCTGTCTGCACTGTTTTTTATGTAAATCGTTCATAACGACCTTATTCTTATATAAAGAAAGCCGAAGCGAATCTGCTCCGGCGTCGTAGTTCAAGAAACTGTTTTACTGGTTTTTTCCCTTTTTAGCAAGCTGTTGTTGCCCAATTTCAATTGCCCGTTTTACCATATTGCCGGCATCACGTGAACGAATTGCACCCCAACCTTCATTTTTTACAGTGTCATAAAAACCAAGTTCTTTTGCTAACTCTTCTTTAAAGGTTTCCGACATAATTCCTCTACGTCTTCCCAATAACTACAACCCCTTTCTACCTACGACAATCTTAGTATTAGAAAAACAAGGGTTAATTATAGTAACAATTTATCCTATTAATTCTTTTTTAAACAAAAAACGTGGCACTTTTTTAGAAAAGCACCACGTTTTTAGACAAAATAAAAAGCAGCAAACACAATGTCTACTGCCCACTTATAGCAATGTTCCCAGATGTCTCATCAAAGAATGTTAATTGAACGGTTTCTGTAAGGATATCAGCATAGCTGTATGATACTCGCTCAAACGAGTTCTCGTCCTGGTCTAGTTCAATTACAAATACAGAGGGGTACGTTTCAGCGAGCACTCCCGAGCGCTCGATTGTCTTTCTACGACCACCGTTCGCCTTTAAAGTAAGCCTCTTGCCTAAATTTGTATCTAAAGACCTTTTGATATCAAGCAAAGTTTTTCCCATTTCACTCCACCTCACTATTCTAAGTATACCAAATAAATCTTAAAACGTCAAACAAAACTAAAATTATAACAATGATACAAAATACTTGTCAATATATATTTTCCTACATTTTTCTTAGTGCACAACCGATAGTATGTTCAAAAGTGTAGCTAATATGTATAAAAACAAGATTTCTTTCATCGACATATTTTTCAATTGTTTCTATATGTAATAAAATACCAAAGGGAATCTCTAGCGTAACACGTTAGAGATCCCCTTCTTCATCATCCTCTAGTTTTTGGTAAGGCATACCCGTTCGTAATACACCCTTAGTTTCAATCCCTCCCAGGCCCTTTTCTCCTGTTAATGTATTTCGCAGAACATCCCATACATTAATTCTTTCATCAAAAGGAGTAAAGCAAATTTTTGCAACGATATATACAGGGTCTAAAGCATGTATATTGACTCTTGAAGGTGAACTTGCATAATTTGCACCCGCTCTTATCAAAGACTCGAAGTGGGACTGGCATGCACCTGCAAAAATAACGAGTTGATCTAAATGCGGAACTCTTTTTCTTGCCTGTCGAACCGTTTGAGCAAAATGGCGAGAATGCCGATATGCCTTTAGTTCAGTAACCTTTCCCTTCGACTTTGAAAATGCATCATGCCCAGTTATCACAAGTATGTCAGGTCTATATTTATCAAGCAGTTCATCAATCTTGTCTGGCATTTCCTTTTCATGACAGTGTACTCCATATACCGGAACACCTATTTTTTCATATAAAGCTAGGCACTTTTTTAAGTAATTGGGGTCACCATCAATGTGCAGAACTCTTCCTGGGATTTGAAAAAACTCTGTATCATTTGCATAACCACCTGTCGCATGATATTCATTTTTTTGCCTAATTAACTGATAATCTTGTCGAAAAAGGCGATAGGAATGATCCACTTTTTCTCGATCGGTCCGCTGTCTCTTCTGTCTTTCGTTCTCATCGACTAGAACTAAATCTTCATATGGAGCATCTGCGATCAACCTTACATCTTCACCATATAAATAAACAGTTTGATCATGTGTAATTTCTGTTACTTTAAACAACAAGTCAAACTGATAGGATTTCCTTGCAACAATATCACCAACTTTTATTTCCATCCTCACCCACTCCAACTTCGAGGTAATTTGCGCTTATGAGATACCTACTTGTTAGCCTATGCAGCATAGCCAAAAGTGGTGAGAGGAAAGAAAGTTGGAGAACTAACAATATAAAAAAAGACCTACTATTCAGTAGGCCCTTTGTCTAACATCTTATACAATTCATTACTCAAGTGCCCGAATTCTTCAATCGATAATGTTTCTCCGCGACGTTTTGGATCGATATTTGAAGTGGCTAAACACCCTTCTATTACTTCTTTTAAAGCCTTCCCATTTGGAAGATTTGACGTTAAGTTATTTAAAATTGTTTTTCTTCTTTGCCCAAATGAAGCACGAACAACATCAAAAAAGAAGGATTCATTCTCAACCTTTACCGGAGGTTCCTTCCTTTTGATCAAGCGAATCACAGCAGAATCCACATTTGGTTGTGGAACAAATACGGTTCTTGGCACCGTCATGACAGTTTCAGCAGTCGTATAATACTGAATGGCAATTGATAATGAATTATAATCCTTTGTACCGGGTACAGCTGAAATCCGATCTGCTACTTCTTTTTGCAGCATTACAACAATGCCTCTTAATGGGATGTTTTCTGTTAAAAGCATCATAATGATAGGCGTCGTTACATAATAAGGGAGGTTGGCAACTACCATAATATCGCTAGTTCCCTGCATTTTTTCGTTAATGACAGATTGTACATCTGCTTTTAATACATCCTCATGGATAATTTCAACATTTGGATATGGAGATAACGTATCTGCTAAAATCGGCAAAAGTCGACCATCTATTTCAAATGCGACCACTTTTTTTGCTCGCTTAGCAAGCTGTTCGGTTAATGCCCCAATTCCTGGCCCAATTTCAATTGCGCCTGTTTCCTCTGTAATTTCAGCGTGGTCAACTATGCGGTGGAGAATATTTGTATCAATTAAAAAGTTTTGTCCTAAGCTTTTCTTAAATGAAAACCCATGCTTTTCTAATATTGCTCTTGTTCTTATAGGTGTGGCGATATCTTTAATCACTTTGCCTTTCCCCCTGTAGTACTTTTTCGACAGCCTCATCAAATGCCTCTTTTGTAATTTGGAACATTTGCAGGCGTTTATACAGCTGTTTTCCGTTAGTATAACCAATTTTCAAAAGGACGCCTAGCTTTTCTCTTCGTTCTTTCGCCTTGCTTCCTCCAATCAATCCTGCCTCCACCAGAGCGTCTAAGTCGATATCAGAGTAAAAGTCTTCCCGCTCTTGTTTAACCTCTGATAAGGCCTTTCTAATCGCCTCTGGGGTAGCATGCTCAACCCCTACCTTTTTACCTGACTTCGCAAGTGCTTCTTTCTTTGGCAAAAAAGCATGCTTACATCCAGGAACAGCATTCGCCACAATTTTACGGATTCTCTCCCCAGGGTAGTCTGGATCTGTAAACACGATGACCCCTCTTACTTGTTGAGCGTGTTTAATTGTTTCTAAAACGGCCTGATTAACGGCTGAACCGTTTGTTTCAATTGTATCGGCATCAACCGCTCTTTTGATTGCTACGGTATCATCTTTGCCTTCCACAACAATTATTTCTTTTATTTTCATTTTTAGTGAAACCTTTCTCGATTTATTTCGTCTAACATTATAGATACAAATATTACATAATTATAACAAAAAAGACATAGACATAAAAAGAAGTGTTCCAGTGCCTTGATCAGCCCTGACAAGCACAAGACGAGCCAGCGAGAAGGTTGCTCTTTGACCTTCTTGATGGATTGGCTTGTGACCTCGAGGGGCTAGGCACTGGAACCGGACATAAAAAAACAGAGGAATATTCCTCTGTTCATTGCAAGTTAATTTAAGATTTGAATTTTCACCTTTCGTTGTCCCCAACGAAAAGCTTGGGATTTCTCCGAGAAAAAGACATCAATCTTATAACCTTTAATATCGGTTCCCTTGTCTCCAGCTACTGCATAGCCATATCCTTCTACATACACTTTTGTACCTAAAGGAATGACACTAGGGTCAACCGCAATAACCTTAACATTTGGATTTGCACGAAGGTTAATTCCTGTCGCAGTTGTTCCTGAACAACCACTACAATACGCAGTATACGCTGTCGATGAAACATAGAACTCTTTTGCAACATTACCTGTACCACGGGAAACCTGTTGAACAATTTCACGTGTACCAACTGCTACAACTTTATCTTTACTATCTTGTAAGGTTTCTGTTTTGATAAGATCTCTCGAAACTTCTTTTCCATTTTCAAGAACGACTTCGTAATGCTTTGCAAGCTTACCCTCTTGACCAGGATTTACAACCTTTTGCTTGCCCTTATCAATGCTGTTGTCTTTTTTCTTCACAACTGCAAAGGCAACAGATTCTTCCACTACATCGGTGACTTTTTCTACTCGTACAACATTGACGACACTATTTGCTGTAATCTGTGCTTCCATTCCTGGTTCTACTCGATCCAATTCATTTAGTGTAACATTTTGACCTTTTAAAAAGTCAGCGACAGTAGTCGAAGTGGACCAAACTTGTGATTCGGTACCGCCGTCATTTAAAGTGAGTTGAAATGCTTTTTCAACTTCAACTTTCATATCTTCTTTTAACTTTGTATCTAAACTTGGATTGACTTTATCGTGTTCTGAAATTTCTACCTTAGTGTCTTTGAAAAGATCTCCCACGGTTTTGACTGTTGTCCAGACCTTTTGTGGCTGGTTATCAACTACAAGCTCAACCGGAATAGCCTCTTGCCACGTCACTTTCAAATTGTCCTTGATTGCCGTATCCATTGATGGTGAAAGCTCGTCATGTTTCGAGACATCTATTTCTAAATCTTGTAGAACTTCTGCAACCGTGTTTGCGTGCGTCCTTATAACTTGCTCATTTCCATTTAATGATAGTGTAACTGTATCCTTTGTAGTTTCATATGTAGCATAACCCGTACCGGCACCTACTAAGACTATAAAACTACTGATCGAGACTATTAATCTCTTTTTGTGCTTTGACTCGGAAAACAGTTTTTTCATGTTTTTAAGCAAATGAAAAACGCCTCCTTCTCTCAGTGGATTATATAAAGGATCTTTTATTCTGTCAACCCCACCCCTTTTTCCATTCACCGTACTAAATATTATGCAAGAAGAATTTCTAAAAAGGAAGATTTAGTTGTCGACAAAGATATATATGAGACAAAGGAGACATGTAGAACTTTTTCTAATTAACTTATAGTTGGACAAGCTACCCTATTTTTTGACAAAATTTGCTATCATTTTATGCCGAAAAATCGCTTCGCATTGTCGGATGTTTTTTGGGCAATTTCCTCAAATGTGACCCCTTTTAGCTCCGCTATTTGCTCTGCTACATATTTCACATAGCTTGGTTCATTTCGTTTTCCTCGAAATGGATGTGGTGTTAAATAAGGACAATCCGTTTCAATTAATAGACGGTCTAATGGAATTTCAGCCGCTACCTCTTTTGGTTTTTTTGCATTTTTAAAGGTAACGGGTCCGCCAAATGAAATATAAAAGTTCATATCCATACATTGTTTTGCGACTTCAACACTACCGGTAAAGCAGTGCATAATGCCGCCGACCTCACTTGCGTTTTCTTCTTCTAAGATTTCAATAATGTCGGCAGTTGCCTCTCGATTATGAATAACAATGGGTAGCTTTACCTTCTTTGCTAGCGCAATTTGCTTACGAAAGACTTCTTTTTGAATTTCTTTTGGTGACTTGTCCCAATAATAATCAAGACCCATTTCACCTAAAGCTACGACCTTTGGATGAGAACAAAGCTCTTCAATCCATTTGAGGTCTTCATCTGTCATATCAATTGCATCCACTGGGTGCCATCCAACCGTTGCATAAATAAACTCATATGTGTCGGCTAATTCAATCGCTCTTGTAATCGTTTCACGGTCAAACCCAACGACTACAATTATTTCAACACCTTCACTTTGTGCTCTTTCAATTACTTCTTCTAAATCTTCTTGATACTGTATCGCATTTAAATGAGCATGTGTATCAATTAACATAGTTAAAACTCCTTTTTCCGTATGTAAAAGGGACAGAAATTATCTGTCCCCTTTTGTTATTTTACTTTAGCTCCATTTGGTAGGCTTTGATCAATCGTCGCGACTGATAGCTTCCCATCAACAGATCCTGCTAAAATCATACCTTGTGATAATTCTCCACGTAATTTTACAGGTTTAAGGTTTGTTACACAAATTACCTTCTTACCTACTAATTCCTCAGGAGTGTAATATTGTGCAATACCAGAAACAACCTGACGCTTTTCAAAACCTAAATCTAATTGAAGTTTTAAAAGCTTATCGGCTTTTTTTACAGGCTCTACTTGAAGTACCTCTGCTA
This sequence comes from Fredinandcohnia onubensis, assembly GCF_002734285.1. Lineage (GTDB taxonomy): Bacteria > Bacillota > Bacilli > Bacillales > Bacillaceae_L > Ferdinandcohnia > Ferdinandcohnia onubensis_A. The sequence continues at coordinate 41,817 of NZ_NSEA01000010.1, forward strand.
CACGAAGCTCAACCTTCATAAAATCATCAATTGTGATCTCTTCGGCTTGCTCCACTTCTTTTACAGGCTCTTCTTTTTTCGTACCACCCTGCATTTTAGCTTTTATATATTCTACTTCCTCAGCAATTTCTAATCGTGGGAAAATAGGCTCACCTTTTGAAACCTGAAGCCCTTCTTGTTTTATTCCAAACTCAGATATGCTTTCCCATGTTTTTAATGCTTCGTCTTTCATTCCAAGTTGTGTGAAGATCTCACCTGGAGTTTTGATTAAAAATGGCTCAAGCATGATTGCTGCAAAACGAAGGGATTCTGCTAGGTGACTCATAATTGAACCAAGTTCATCCTTTTTCGCTTCATCCTTTGCAACGACCCAAGGCTGAGTTTCATCAATATACTTATTTGTACGACTAATGAACTGCCATAGAGCTGTAAGTGCAACAGAAAACTCCATTTTCTCCATCGCTTCTTCATATTTAGAAACAGTGTCACCCGCAAAATTCGCTAACTGCGTATCATATACTGATTGATTACCTTGATAGGTTGGAATTGTACCATCAAAATACCGACCGATCATCGCTACAGTACGGTTAAGTAGGTTGCCTAAGTCATTTGCCAAGTCAAAATTGATTCTTTCAACAAACCCTTCAGGTGTAAACACACCGTCAGCACCAAAAGGAACCTCACGTAGTAAATAATAACGAAGTGAGTCAAGCCCATAACGGTCAATTAATGTAACCGGGTCAACAACATTTCCTTTTGATTTTGACATTTTTCCATCCTTCATTAATAACCAACCATGAGCAAATACTTTTTTCGGTAGTGGAAGGTCTAATGCCATTAGCATAATTGGCCAGTAGATCGTATGGAAACGAACAATCTCTTTTCCTACTAAATGAACATCAGCAGGCCAATATTTTTGATATTTAGTATCATCATCAGTACCATAACCTAATGCCGTGATATAGTTTGATAAAGCATCAATCCACACATAAATGACGTGCTTAGGATCTCCTGGTACTTTTACACCCCAATCAAAAGTTGTTCTTGATACAGCCAAATCCTCAAGACCAGGCTTAATAAAGTTATTAATCATTTCATTCTTACGTGACTCAGGTTGGATAAACTCCGGATTCTCTTCATAATACTGAAGCAAACGATCTACATATTTACTCATTTTGAAGAAATAAGATTCTTCCTTTACCTTTTCAACTGGACGGCCGCAGTCAGGGCAGTTTCCATCCGCTAATTGTCTTTCTGTAAAGAATGATTCACAAGGTGTACAATACCAGCCTTCGTATTTATCAAGGTAGATATCGCCTTGTTTAACAAGTTGGTCAAAAATCTTTTCGACAACCTTTTTATGACGATCTTCCGTAGTACGAATAAAATCATCATAAGAAATCTCAAGCTTTTGCCATAATTCTTGGATACCCGACACAATCTCATCAACATACGCTTGTGGGGTAACACCTTTTTCAGCTGCAGAACGTTGAATTTTTTGACCGTGCTCGTCGGTTCCTGTTAAAAACATTACATCATATCCACGTAGTCTTTTATATCGGGCCATAGCATCTGCGGCTACAGTTGTATATGCGTGTCCTATATGTAATTTTCCACTTGGATAATAAATGGGTGTAGTTAAATAAAATGTTTTATTTTCTTGTGCCATCGTTAAACCTCCTCTTATCAAGTACACGAGTAGACATACTATTCATCTATTCCTATTATATCTTCAAAATATACCTAAAGCACGAGAAAAGCGCAAGCGCCTGTAGCCCCTACTCCTTGGAGAGAAATAAGAAATGCCAATTTTCCGTATGTACATAGATATGTAAGCAAATCAGGAAGGAAACTATTCGACAAATACTAGATAGAACCTTTTATTCGACAAAAATAACATGAATTTTGTAGAATTTTGTCGAATCGAATTACCATTTTTCCCTTTATTATAGTACAGTAATTATTCGTAAAACAGTAGATTAATTAGGTTGGGGTTTCTTTAAAAGCCCGATGTTATAAGACACACGTACCATTATTATACATATTTTAAAAGAATTGTAGTTAAAAGTGATTGACGTTAAATGGAAATCTTGATATTATTATCTAGAAATCAATTTGTCGAAAATTGACGATATAGAGAGATAAATAATAATAATAATATTGAGAGGAGAAAAAAGAAATGAAATCTACAGGTATTGTTCGTAAAGTTGATGAATTAGGTCGTGTGGTTATTCCTATCGAGCTTCGTCGTACATTAGACATCGCTGAAAAGGATGCGCTAGAAATTTATGTTGACGACGACAGAATTATTTTAAAGAAATACAAGCCAAATATGACTTGTCAAGTAACTGGTGAAATTTCAGATGATAATTTCACACTTGCTAATGGCAAGATTGTTCTTAGCCGTGAAGGTGCAGAACAAATCCTTCAAGAGCTTCAAAACAATCTAACAGTTGTAAAATAATAAATGATAGACGAAAAGCTTCTCGGTTTGAGAAGCTTTTTTCTATTCTATAAGCCATGGTATTCTTGGTAAATTTCTCTCTTCTGCTGATTTCGGTCTTTTGCAACTTGTTTAATTGCTTCTTTCGTTGTCATTGACCTAGTCTCAACATAATGATTAACATGATGTTCAATCGATAGCTCTTCCCACCAAGCATCTAAAGCCTCTTCATCACCTTGCTGCGATCCCTCTACAACAAGACAGAACTCACCGCGAACGGTATCCTCCTCTGACCAAGTAAGAATTTCGTCTAAATCACCACGAATAAACTCCTCAAATTTCTTGGTTAATTCACGAGAAACTGTCACTTTACGATTTCCAAGTATCTCTCTCATAATCTTTAATGTTTCTTTTAAACGATGTGGAGCTTCATAAAAAAGCAGTGTCGCTTGGATATGTACTAAACTCTCCAGTTGTTTTCGTTTCGTCTTCTTATTACGGTCTAAAAACCCATAAAAATAAAAAGGTTGTGTACTAAGTCCCGAGGCTATCAATGAGGTTAATGCCGCATTTGCACCTGGCAGAGGAACGACATACATCTTCTCCTGAACAGCTTCTACAACCAGTTCATAGCCCGGATCGGAAATTGTCGGCATCCCGGCATCACTTACAATTGCCACATCTTTTCCATCACGCAAGAAGGTAAGAATTTTTTCGCCACTCACCTTTTTATTATGTTCATGATAACTTATAACCGGTGTTTCAATTTCAAAATGATTGCACAGTTTCCTTGTTTGCCTTGTATCCTCTGCCGCAATAACTGCTGATTCTTTCAACGTTTTAATCGCCCGAAAAGTCATATCTTCCAAGTTCCCAATCGGAGTCGGAACGAGATATAAAGTTCCATATTCATAATTTGGTTGAAAGCTTTTTTGCTGCCACATATCGCTCCCCACTTTCCATAGCAAGCAACCGTTCTTTCTCAGGCCGCTTCAGTCGTTTAAATCTATATTCTGCACGCATTGCTTCTTCCTTAGTATCAAATTCCTGTGAAAATAAGAGGGTAATGGGACCTCTTCCTCTTGTATACTTGGCCCCTTTACCTTCGTTGTGCTTTTTCAAACGTTCCTCAACATCAGTTGTATAACCTGCATAGAAGCTTCCATCCTTACACTCTAAGACATAGAAATAATGATTATTCGTCCCCATAGAGAATCTTCCTTATCTCTTTGGTATACTCATTCTGCTCATTGTATATATAGAGAGGCGGTAAAATTTTCAGGTCTGCATTTCCGAACTTAATCCCTTCAACCAAGATGGTATTCGCTTCTTTACCAAGTCTTGGATGGACAAATTGCAAACGCTTTGGTTCTATTCGATATTGTCTCATTAAGGTTAGTATATCCATTAATCGGCCTGGTCGATGGACGAACGCAACCTTGCCTCCTTGCTTAACCAATTGGCTACTAACACGAACGACATCCTCTAATGTGCAATAAATTTCATGGCGAGCAATCCTAATATATTCATTTTGATTCATTTCATCGGCCTTTGGTGTTGGAAAATATGGCGGGTTGCAGGTTACCACATCGAACTTTCCTCGACCTAGCTGATCAGGCATGTCCTTAATATCACCATGAATAACCGAAAGTTGAGTAGAAAGCTCATTGTATTCAATATTTCTTTTGGCCATGTCATAAATACGCTCTTGAATTTCAACACCTGTAATTTCTGCTTTTGACCTTCTACTTAATAGCAGTGGAATAACTCCATTACCTGTACATAAATCAATGATTTTTCCTTTTTGAATTGGCACATACACAAATCGCGCCAGCAGTACCGTATCCAATGAAAAAGCAAATACAGAAGGGCTTTGGATGATTCTCAAGTTTTCCGCTAATAAATGATCTAATCTTTCATCATCATATAATTGAACCATTGCATTCTGTTTCCTTCCCTATGATTATCTATATCATATTATAAACGTATTGTTTAGAAATGAAAAAGCCCTCTCCTATTAGGAAAGGACCTACTTCTTATTTAAAAAAGAGAGACAAAATAAACAGTCACCCTCAGTACGGACACTTCCATAATGAACATTACAAATATGGAAACCCTCCTGATAGAGTCTTGCTAAGTTATCATATCCCTCACCAATATCAACTTGCTTTGCTTCTTGTAAAGCCTTATCAGCTTTTTCTTCTTTTTTCTTTGAAATGGATTGATCAAGTCGACGACGTAAAAGGTCATTCTCCATTTTCAAATTATGATTCTCTTCAAGTAATTGCCCAAGATGTTCTTTCAATTCTCCTAGTTGAGTATACAGATTGCCAATTTGCTTCTCCATACTACTAACAGATTCAAAAATATCTTTTTTGTCCACGCATTCCACCTCGTTATTCTGTGGCTTGAATCGAAATCGCTCCTTCTTTCAGTAGTTCCTCCCACGTATATTCAACTACACGTTCACGACCTACTAATTCTAGCTGTAATACTCGTTCTAAAATATTGAGCCCGACAACCTTCGCTTTTCCACTAGTTGTTTCAATCATTTCGCCAAGGTCTGGAAGCTGTTCTTTTGCACTTTCATACTCATCGTTCTCGTATTTTAGACAGCACATTAATCGGCCGCATAAACCTGATATTTTAGTAGGGTTCAGTGACAGATTTTGATCTTTTGCCATTTTGATTGAAACAGGCTCAAAATCCCCCAAGAAGGTCGAGCAACAAAGCATTCTTCCACATGGACCAATTCCACCAAGCATCTTGGCTTCATCACGTACCCCTATTTGCCTTAATTCGATTCTCGTACGGAAGATTGCCGCTAAATCTTTCACTAACTCTCGGAAATCAACTCGTCCATCTGCTGTAAAATAGAAGATCACTTTATTTCTATCAAACGTATATTCAACATCAACAAGCTTCATATCAAGACTGTGTTCAACTACCTTTCCTTGACACACATTATACGCCTCTGTAGCAGCTTGCTTATTTTCCTCTACAATTAATTTATCCTTAGAATCCGCAATACGGATGACCTTTTTTAACGGAAGTACGATGTCATTTTCATCGACTTGTTTTTTATTTATGACAACCTTGCCAAACTCAATTCCTCTGACCGTTTCTACAATGACATATTCACCGTCAGGAATTGTAAAACCGTTTGGGTCAAAGTAATATATTTTTCCCGCTTTTTTAAAGCGTACACCAACTACATCATACAAGCTTATATCCCTCCTGTAACTTTATTACCAATTGCTCCATTAATAAATGTGGGTTCATGTTGGTGTATAGACGACGCTTCGCCTCTAAAACCGTTGCTATCTGATCACTTACACGTCTAGTAGACGTCTTGAGTGCATATTGTTTAAAGCTAGTAATCTGGTCATGAAAGATAAGTTTCTCTTCATCACCCAGCTGTATATATAATAAATCTTTATAAATAAGCAATAATATATCTAAACCAAAGCTAAGCTGCTCTTTCTCTTTAAAATGAGGTAACCATTGGTCCTGCAAAAAAAAGAAAGCGTGAGTTGGCCTTGTATTGATTACTTCATATAATTGTAACACTATTGAACGGGACTGTCCAAACCAAGCATCCGTGCTTAACTCACGTGCCTCTTCCAAATTATTCGTTGTATGAGCAACAAGGGAAGCCATTGTAGGAGAGATCCCTTCATCAATGAGTCGCTCAGAAATCACCCTTGGAGCAAGAGGCCGAAATGATAAAATTTGGCATCTAGACAGAATCGTATTCAAAATCCGATGGATCTGCTCGGTTAGCAAGATGGCCACTGTTTGGCTTGTTGGCTCTTCAAGGAATTTCAGCAAACTATTTGCAGCATTTGTTGTCATTTTATCAGCATGATTAATTACATAAACTTTACGGTTAGATTCCACGCCCGTTTTTGAAAACTCCTCTTGCAACGCTTGAATTTGCCATTTTTTAATCGATAGACCATCTGGCTCGATTACATGAACATCAGGATGATTGCCCGATGAAATTCTGCGGCAATTCGTACATTCATTACAAGGTTTGTACTCAACAGGATGCTGACAGAAAAGACTTTTTGCCAAAAGAAAGCCGACTTCCTTTTTACCTGTACCTCGGCTCCCCTCAAATAAATAAGCATGGGCCACTCTGTTCTTCTTGAGACTATTTTCAACCATCTTTAAGACCAGTGGCTGATATTCCTGAAGTTGTTCCCATGTTTTTTCCACCATACATCACTCTTTCAATCACGTATACAAGTTGATTAATAATCCCTTTATAAATCCAACTTTTCCAAGAATATCGATTGACCCTTTTTCCTGGTCAATCATTTGTTCGGTTAAATCTAATAGTTCCTTATCGATTTCCTCAACAAGTTTATGCGTTCTCCCTTGTCCATTAAAATTCCAACTATGGGACTGCTTTATATCCATTCCGTATTCAACAGCCTCATGGATAAAACGCTTTACAAGAGATTTATAGGAAGCCAAATCCTGAAAGGTTTGGGAGCGAGAGAGTCGTTCCCCCGCCATATCAATTTGAGAAAGCAGCTTCGTCAATTGCTCCATTTGAAGTTTATTTTCTTCCTGATGGATAAATTTACTAAAGTTCACATTTCCCGAAACCTTATTGGATTGGTTAGGTTGATTCTTATCTATGCTTACGCGAAAATCCTGGTTTATTTTCATGAACGAATAGTCACACCTCTTATCAAATGCGCCTTGGCGTATTTGCGCCCGATTTTTAGGCCCACAGGAAGTGGGTCATAAAGACGTTGCCACAGGAGGTGGCGCTATTAGTCTTTAATCTTACTGCTCGAAAAACTTCCATTGAAAAATCGTGGCATCCGCCGGAGGCTTTAACTTTATTAAGTGGGAGTCTGTACTCTCACTTAATAAAGTTAAAATTGGTGAAAATCATCAATCGGCAACACAAACACTGTAGCTCCGCCCACTTCAACCTTCACAGGGAATGGAACAAAGGAATCTGCATTTCCACCCATTGGTGAGACAGGGGCAATCATTTGCTCCCGATGTTTGCAATTATCCTTAATAATGTCTAATAATTTATTTACACGGATGTCCTCCGTTCCCACAAGGAACGTAGTATTACCTGATTTTAGAAAACCACCTGTTGTAGCAAGCTTTGTTGCTCGGAAATTATGTTCGACTAATGCTTGTGACAAACGGTTGCTGTCTTTATCCTGCACAACTGCAACGACTAGCTTCATCGTTTAGCCTCCCTTTATTTTATCACTTTTACGTGTTCCTTCATATTACGAAATTTGGTAACTATTTGTGCGAATATCCATGCTGTCTTTATTCTATAACAAGTATAGCCAGAACGAAAATAAAAACCTCAAAAATCATCAGACTTTTGAGGCAATTCATAGGATTACTTGTTATTCAAATGCGTTTCAATAATTTCAAATGCTTCCTTTGCCACAACATCAAGCGAATTCTCAGCATTTATGGTATGAAAGCGATCCTTAAAACGATCTGCAACCTTTAAATAACCATCATAAACCTTTTGGTGGAAGGAAAGATTCTCGAGATCAAGTCGATTAACTTCCCTTTCGTCATTCTTTCCAATTCTTGTTAACCCTTTTTCAGGCTTAATATCAAAGAAAAGAGTTAATGACGGCATTAATCCATTAATAGCAAATTCATTAATAGATAGAACTTCATCGATTCCAAGTCCGCGTGCATACCCTTGATATGCTAGTGAACTATCAACAAAGCGATCACATAAAACAATTTTTCCTTGTTCTAATGCGGGAATGACTTTCTCCACTAAATGTTGACGACGCGAAGCTGCATATAAAAGTGCCTCTGTACGCCCATCCATTTGTGTATTATTTTTATCTAAAATAACGGAACGAATTTGCTCTGCTATATCAATTCCACCCGGTTCTCTGGTAGAAATGACATCATACCCTTTTCGAGTAAACTCCTCCTGAAGGATTCCTAAAACAGTTGTTTTACCTGCACCCTCAGGACCTTCAAACGTAATAAAATAACCAGCCACTTCTATTCAAGCCCCTTACATATCTAATATCTTTATATATTTCTCTTTCATATCTCCACCTTGGAAATGTGAACCAACCTCAATATAGGTATTTAGGATTTCAATGTGTCGTTGAGTGACACGTTCTCCTTCCATTAAGACAGGTATTCCAGGCGGATACGGTATAATCATTTCTCCGGAAATGTTTCCTAGTGCATCTTGAAAGGAAACAACCTTTTTATTGTACCCTTTAATTTCATTATAGCAAAGGGCAAGGGTAGAAATTGTCTCCGTTTCATGATGCAAATCAATAAAATTCTTTTTAATTTGTGTATATGTCCGTACAGCATTTCTTATTTTTAAGAAGGCCCCATCGGCGTCAAATGCCTCTGATAAAGGCAACACAAGCAAGACATTGTTTGGATCAGCCATTTCCGAAAAAAGTCCTTCTATTTCAAAAGCACTTTGGAGTTGATATCCATTAAGCTCACATTGAGATTGCACTGTTAGCTTTAACAGATCTGTTTCGATATCTGGATTGGCTGAAGTAATGACTTTTATTTGTGGAATCTCCTCTAGCTTTTGGCTAAATTCTTTGATTTTTATTATGTTCGTATTCGAACCATCCTTTTTTTGCGCTGCAAGGTAATGCCTCGCAAGGTCCAATGATGCCATAATTGGATAAGACGGACTGCTAGACTGCAATATTTGAAGATATGTTTCTACCTCTTCATGATTAATGACCTCACTATTCACGTGTAGGAAAGAGCCCATTGTCATAGCCGGAAGAGTCTTGTGTGCCGAATGCACCACGATGTCAGCCCCTAAAGAGATTGCTGATGAAGGAAACCCTTCTAACAAGAAATGAGCACCATGTGCTTCATCAATCAGAACTACCGCCCCTTTTTCATGGGCAAAACAAATAATCTGGGATAGTTCAGTTTGATTCACCATTCCATAATAATTAGGACTGGTTAAAATAACAGCTTTTATATTCGGAAACTTTCCAAATGCCTCTTTTACCGTATTAAAGGAAATAAATGAGGCTACTTGAACTACATCATCATATGTAGGATGAGCAAAAACAGGCTTAACTCCTGCCATCTTTAAGCCGTTCAAAATGGACTTATGTGAATTTCTCTGAACTAATACGGTATCCTTAGGTGAACATGCTGCAAGTATCATTGCTAAATTTCCTACGGTAGAACCATTCACTAAAAGATAACTTTTCTTCACTCCATATAAATCAGCTAATAATGCTTCACTTTCTAAAATAGCACCTTCTGGATGATGTAGGTCATCCAGCCCTGTTAGTTCAGTTGCATCAATTTCTAACACTTTATGAAAATAGGAATATCCCTTATTCGAAAATACTTGTCCATATTTATGCCCTGGAACATGCATCGATTGAGGCTTCCTTCTCGCATGGCGGTCTAGTGCATCAAACAATGGAGTTTGTTGTTGATTCATAATTATAGAGACCTTTCTTATGTAATTTACTTATTATAAAACAAAAAAGGGACCTATACCACTAGGTCCGAAGCAAGAACTTGGGATTGCACCTAACGCAAAAGCCAATTCCAAGTTATATGTTGTCATTAAATGTACCTAGCAAATTAGCGCTCACCTGTTTTTACAAGCTTGCAAGACACATTAAAACTATGAATATATCTCAGGTGTCGAAACTTTTTTAAGCCGGTCTAAGTAAAATTGATACTTTGGATCATTTGTTTCCGTACGAATAATGTCTTGCTCACAATCCAAACAAATGAATCTTGTATAAAGGTGTATGCCTCTCTCTTTCTCTTGCTCACATATAATACACGTTTCCCCATAATGCTTCCTATTCGCGAGTGTACTCACTGCCTCCACCTCCATATTTCCTATTTTGTCCGGATCCACTAAAATGTATACACAATTATAAAAATAACGAACAGTTATAATTTAATTTATTTAGTAATCTATGATGAAAGGGAGCTAGTTTGTGTATGTCTAAGTTTAAAAAGTTTGAATGCATCTTTAAAGGAGTTATCCACGGAACTTCGTTACTACTTAATCTGTTCAGAACTTAAAATGGGCATGTAGCAGTTCTTTACGTTCCCATTTCCTCCAACTCAATCTCCAAAAGGGAATGATTAACCGCCTTGCGGTATAGCAATTATTAATTTTCGATTCTTGGTGGTATACCGTTTAGTCAGTATTTGGTATACAATTTATCGTTTTTCGAGATAGCAATATACCGTTTATGCCGTTTGCGGTATTTATGACATTTGCTGTATAGTATTTATTGTTTTGCGATTTGACAATATACCGTTTAGACTCTTTGCGGTATAGCATTTATCGTTTTTCGATATGACAATATACCGATTAGGCCGTTTGCGGTATAGCATTTATTGTTTTGCGATATGGCAATATACCGATTAGGCCGTTTGCGGTATAGCATTTATTGTTTTGCGATATGGCAATATACCGATTAGGCCATTAACGGTATAGCACTTATTGTTTCTCAATATGACGCTATACCGTTTAAGCTATTTGCGGTATATCATTTATTGTTTCTCAACCTCCTGATATACCGCAAACCAACGCTTGTGTTTCCTTTATCAACTCATTCGGACAGCATGGTTCTAAAATTAATCTTTAAAACACAAAAAAAGACCAACCATAACGG
>NZ_NSEA01000011.1:0-226825 GCF_002734285.1 Fredinandcohnia onubensis
TTCATAGAACTTTTGACACTACCTAATTGAGATATTTTGTGGTATATTCTCCTTTTAAAAAGGATTCCTCGTTAATAATTCGTTGGAATAAAGGGATATTCGTTTTTATTCCTTTGATTACAATTTGATTCAGATAGTCCTTAGCTGTTTGAATCGCTTCTTTTCGGCTGTTTCCATTCACGATTATTTTTGCAATCATCGGGTCGTAAAATGGTGTAACAGTTGTTCCTTTTTCATACCCATTGTCTACTCGCACATTTGAAACATTTTCCGGCAATGTATATTCCTCTATATTTCCTGGAGATGGGAAAAACTTTACCGGATCTTCAGCATACACACGAAACTCAATCGAGTGACCTGATGATAATATGTCATCCTGTGTCAAAGGTAGTTTCTCTCCCCTCGCCACAAGAATTTGCCACTTTACGAGATCCGTACTCGTAATCATTTCCGTAATGGCATGTTCAACCTGAAGTCTCGTATTCATTTCTAAGAAATAGAAATTTTCTTCTTCATCGACAATGAATTCAATCGTACCAGCATTTGTATAGTGCACATATTCTGCTGCCTTTTTGGCTGCATGACATATTTTTTCACGCGTTTCATTAGACAAAAATGGAGAGGGTGTTTCCTCTATTACTTTTTGGTTTCGACGTTGAATCGAACAATCTCTTTCAAATAGGTGAACAATGTTTCCGTGATGGTCACCAAAGATTTGTACTTCTATATGTCTTGCATTGGGAATGAACTTTTCGATGAACACTTCATCATTTCCAAAATACGTCTTCGCTCTAGTCTTTGTTGCGTGAAACGCTTTTTCTAGTTCTTCCTCAGAATTGCAACAAATCATCCCAATACCACCGCCACCACCACTTGCTTTTAGCATTACTGGGTAGCCATATTCTGCTGCAAGCATACAGGCTTCCTCTATTGTTTGAATACCTTCATTACTTCCTGGTACAACAGGGACACCCGCTTCAATCATTGTTTGTCTCGCTTTTACCTTATCGCCCATCAATGAAATAATCGAGGGTGAGGGCCCAATGAAAACCATCGATCGTTCAGCAACTGCCTTCGCGAAACTTGCATTTTCCGATAAAAACCCATAGCCTGGATGGATTGCATCAACATGCTCCTTCTCGGCAATTTCGAGGATTTTATCCATTTGAAGATAGGATTTTATAACAGGTGCCTCACCGATCCGATGCGCTACAGTTGCGTTTTTTACAAATGGTAATTGATGATCCGCATCTGAATAAATAGCGACTGTTTCAATCCCCATCTCGTGGCATGTTTTCATGATTCGTAAAGCGATTTCTCCCCTGTTTGCAATTAATACTTTTTTCAAGATCTTTTCCCCTTTCGTTGAAAGATCAAATCCACCCACAATATAATTTCTACACGTATCTACATAATCCTGCATATTATTGAAAACGCTTTCTATATTTTTCTACAGAATTTTTTGTATTTTTGTTGTATAATGATTTTATATTCATAATTACAGTTTCTCTTAGTAGAATCGCAAGGGGGATACAAAATGTATACGGCAAAGGTTGAGAAATTATTAGTAAACTACAAAACACTTGAAGAATTTAAAGCTTTTAAAGAATATGGGCTTCAAGAATTATCCATGCTGGAAGACCTTGAATCAAACATTATCGAAAATGATAGCGTTTCACCGTTTTATGGAATTTTCTTTGGTGATAAATTAGTGGCACGTATGAGTCTTTATCGTGTTGATAAAAAATTCAATAAATATTTTGAACCCGCACAAGACTATTTAGAACTTTGGAAGCTTGAAGTACTTCCAAATTATCAGCAAAAAGGATATGGGAAAGCATTAGTGGATTATGCAAAATCGTATAATCTACCGATTAAAACAAATCCACGTGTGAAATCCGCCGGTTTTTGGGAGAAAATGGGCTTTATCCCTGCATCCTACAATATGGAACGTGACCTTGGAGAAAACCCTCTTCTTTGGTTCCCAGATGGTGTACATGAAATCGACTAATACATGAAGAAAACAGCTGAACATATTGTCAGCTGTTTTCCTTTTTATTTCTCAACTCGTTCCAAATTCCCATTTCGGTCCATTTGAAATTTAACCTTCTTACTTCTTTCATCCTCTTGGAGAACCACCATTTTACGAGCGCGCTCCATGATTTCGATTAAGGCCTTATAATCTTCTTCAATTAATTGAATATTATTTTCTAACGTATTATTTTGTGTCTTTAAGGTTTTGACTTGTTCTTGAAGTTTACTTATTTGAGTGTTCAAGTTCCGATTTTCATTTACGACCTTCTGGAACTCACTTTCCGTCTTTTCATATTCTTCAAGGAACCGAATGACATCTCTTAATTGCAATTCTTGTTGTTCGCTAACAGTTTCATTGATCACTGGTTCAGATGAAGGATCCTGAAGTTGTTCTCCATTGTTTTGTTTCTTCAATTCCTTGCGCTGTTTTTTGGCAAGTTCAATTCCAGATTTATATTGTTTGCGCACATATGAATTCCATCTAAAGCCACAGGCTGCTGCGGTTCGGGATAATGATCGGCCCACCTCTTCAAATGCACCTAATTGTGTGCCTCCCTCTCGGATATGGCGCAATACTACCTCTGCAAGCAATAAATCTTCATCTTGAGTCCATGCATCTTGACGTGTTGAAGTCATATCTTCCCCTCCTAAACTTCTTTTTTATTAATACATATGCATGTAATAGAAAAGATAGACTACTCACACTCTAGCATGGAAATAATTATTCTTTTTGCATGATTTTACGTACTGCTTCTAGATGTTCTTCAGTTACCCACAAAGTAGTACACTCCTTGATCTCCTCCGTTATTCTCTCCTTCAACCTGGTTGCAGACCATTTTCTATTTACTACCTTTTTGTATGCATTTACTACTTTAGTATTATGTAAAAATTCTTTAGAAATAAATTCTTTGCATTCCATAATAGAATTGTCCACTGACAAGAGATGTTGGATAAAACCAAGCTCTTTACCGGCTTCGCTTGAAAAAATTTCACCTGTTAGAAGAAGGTGATACGCTTTGTCAATCGATACTCTTTCTAATAGGAGAGTTGCTCCACCCCAGCCTGTAGTAATCCCCTGTTTACCTTGAACAAAGCCGAATCTACTTCCACGAGATGCTAGTCTATAATCACAGGCAGTCGCAAGTTCACAGCCACCTCCAATTGCTAGTCCGTTCAGTAGAGCGATAGTTGGTTTCGTCAAAGTAGCAAGTGAGTATAGAATCATCCCCATCTTACTAAGCATTTGATATGCTTCTTCCTCTGTCTTAAGGTTTTGAAAAACGGATAAATCTCCACCTGAGCAAAAAGCTTTTTGTCCAGTACCCGTAATCACTAAAACTTTATCTTCATCATTTTCTTTTACTTCAATAATTGTCTTTTCAAGCCCTTCCATAACTTCAAAATCGATTGCATTCCATTTTTCAGGGCGATTGATTGTAAACCAAACGATTCCCTCTTCATCTCGTTTCACTATGTATTTTGACATGGATTTACCCCTTAAGCCTTTTTATCTTATTGTACTGGTAAAAAATTGAGATTGGCAACATTAGATTGAATAACATTAGAAAGAATCCGTGTTTTCATAAGTGGGGGATGTTAGAAAGTTATTTAGACAAAGTAAAAAGCGTATCGATAACAATGTTATCAATACGCTTTAACATGTTAACAAATTATTTGTTAACAACTTCTTTTCCTTTGTAAGTACCGCATTCTTTACATACGCGGTGTGCTAATTTCATTTCACCACAGTTTGGGCATGCCACCATACCTGGCACTTGTAATTTGAAATGTGTACGACGTAATCTTTTTCTTGTTTTAGAAGTTCTTCTAAAAGGTACAGCCATTATTCCCACCTCCTTAAAAAGAGTAGATCAAGATGGATTTTATTCGTCTTCGAAGAATTTTGCTAATCCTGCTAACCGTGGGTCAATCTTGTTCTTGTTATCATCTTCACTGATAACTTCCCAATCTTGTCCTGATTGCGGTGCTGCATCTTCAGAGTTCGAATCATCATCACAAAAAATCTGAATTGGTATTTCAAGTAAAATATTTTCCTTGATTAGCGGAAGTAAATCAATTACTTCTCCTTTAACTTGATGAACATCCTCTTCCGACTCTAAGTCAAATTCAGATGTCTGTCTAAGTAAAAACGTTTCAGTTGTTTTGATCTCGAATGGAAATTTTACATCAACCAAGGTTCGAGAACAAGGCAAAATCATTGATCCAGAGATTGCTAAATGAAAGCTTGCTTTTGTGGAGCTGAGATCAGCACGACCGGTTATTTGTACCGGTGAAATATCTCGAATCGATTTATCAATCTCCATTAAGTCTCTTACATCAACAGTTTCGTCAATCATTAGACCTTTTCGAGCTAACTGATTTAATTGATTAATTGTCCATTTCAAGTGAAATCACCTCAAGGCAACAAAGGTAATTATAGCTTTGCGGATTACATTTGTCAATATTTTTTCTTTACACTATACTAAATGTGTAGATACTTATCTACTATATCAGCTTTTCCAAAAAAATGATATTTAAAAATAAAGTTTATAATAGAAATGCATAAGGGCCTTGACCAGCCCTGACAAGCACAAGACGGCCGGCTAGAAGGTTGCTCTTTGACCTTCTTGACGGAACGGCTTGTGACCTCGAGGGGCTAGGCGCTTATGCTAAACATTGAAAAAAGGGTGAAATGATGAAGGCTGTAGGTGTAATTGTTGAATACAATCCATTTCATAATGGACATAAGTACCATCTTGAAGAAACAAAAAAGAAAACAAATTCAGATTGTACGATTGCAGTAATGAGTGGAAATTTTCTACAACGCGGTGAACCTGCCCTCGTTTCAAAATGGGCAAGGACCAAAATGGCGTTAGAAGCAGGTGTTGACATCGTCATTGAATTACCATATGCGTTTGCCACTCAGAAAGCACAAAACTTTGCGAATGGTGCAATCTCACTATTAAGTGCACTTCATTGTGAAGAAGTTTGCTTTGGTAGTGAAAATGGAACAATTGAAGATTTCAAAAACACTGTGGATTTTATGGAAAGAAATCAACAATCCTATGATTCCACCACTCGGCAGAATATGAAAAAAGGATATAGCTATCCTAAAGCAGCTTCTCTTGCTTATTCTTCACTTTCAAATAATGATACATACGTTGATTTATCAAAACCAAATAATATTTTAGGCTATCATTACGTAAAAGCTATCTATGATCAAAATAGTAACGTAAAAGCTGAAACAATTATGAGAACATCTGCCGGTTATCATGATGAAGCCTTTTCTCATGAATCCATAGCAAGTGCAACTAGTATTCGTAAAACATTATTTTCAACTGAGAAAAATATGGATCAAATTAATAATTATCTCCCACCCTCAACTTCCAAATGGCTTTCTTCTTATTTTCGAGAGAACCAATTATTCCATCGGTGGGAGGAATACTTTACATTATTAAAATATAGGTTACTAACGTCTACACCCGCTGAATTAGCTAATATTTATGAGGCAGAAGAAGGAATTGAAAATAGACTGCTAGACCATATTTCAGAAGCAACCTCGTTTTTGGACTTTATGGAAAAAATCAAAACGAAACGATACACTTGGACAAGACTGCAACGATTATGCGTACATATATTAACAAATACAACAAAGGAAATGCTAAAACCAATCAATGAAAGGCCACTTGCCACCTATATTCGTTTATTAGGCATGTCCCAAAAGGGACAGAACTATTTAAATCTCGTTAAAAAGGAAGTAGAACTTCCAATTGTTTCAAAAATGTCGGGGTTTTCGGATGAACTATTTACACTTGATGTGAAGGCAACCCAAACCTACTTAGCGATATTCCCTGAACCTCTTCGCTCCTCACTTCTACAACAGGAATATGCTACTCCACCGATTAGATATGATGAACAACATCAAAAATATTTATAAAAAACACAGCCGCATCCTTTTTGGAAGCGGCTATGTTTTATTTACTATTTCCATCAAGATTCTCAAGATAATGAATTGCGTCCTCAAAAGTATCTACAGGAACGATTTTCATGTCTGTCTTAATATCTTTAGCGGTTTCTAAAGCTTGTCGATAGTCTGAATCTGCTGCACCATTTTCATTCGGTGCAAAGAATATGTCTACATCAGTGTTATCGGCAGCGACTATCTTTTGCCCAATCCCACCTATAGGGCCAACCTGTCCCTCGGTATTGATTGTTCCAGTACCAGCGATGCGTAATCCGTGTGTCAAATCCTTTTCTGTTAGCTGATTATAAATCTCAAGTGTAAACATGAGGCCAGCCGAAGGACCACCTATTTTTTTCGAATCAATTTTAATTTCTGGATCTGCCACCACTTCGAGATCTGTAATTAATTCAATTCCAATTCCAATTTTGTCTGGATCCTTTGGAAAAGGCGCAAGTGAAATTGAGACTGATTTCTCTTCTCCATTTCGATCAACCTCAATGTTTATCGTTTCATTTTCTTTTTTATCCGATACATATTTCATAAATTCTGTATGTTCTTCAATTTGTTTCCCATCAACTGCAAAAATTCGATCGCCTGGCTTTAACACTTTCTCAGCCGGCATTCCCTCGACAATACCCATTATGTAGACTCCATGGTTTTTTACCGTTACAGGCTTGTTCGCATACTTATAGGCAACCGTAATTGCTGATTCCTGTGAATCCTCCATATAAAATAATTGGCGATTCGTATATTCCTCATCACTCTCATTGTCTCGTCGTACATGATTAATCGGTAAAATTTCATGATACTTTTGGAACTTAGCCAATAAATAGCTAAAAATATTGGCTTGGCCTAGGCGAATCGTCGTTAACATGAATTCACCTTCTTCTTCATAGCCATTTTCAACTTTAATGATGGGGTCAAGTTCTGTCGCCATTCCTGGTTTTGTCACGTAATATGGGAGCTGGATAAAGGTGCCCAAAATTGCAAGCACCACACCAATTACGAGGGCTTTTAAATACCCTTTATTTCTCTTTCTCTTCATTCAATGCAGACTCCTTCCACTTTGCAATTGCCTCTTGGATCATAGGAAGTTGTTTTCTCGTTTCCTCTTCCCCGATTCGGATAATATCCTCAATATTTGTAAAAGCACGGGAACTAAAATGCCCTACATGCGGACGGATCATGATATCAGAGGAAAATTCCCCATACTTCACAAGCTCCTTCTGCATAATATCTATACTCTGTAATATTACATCAAATATTGAAGCAACCTCTTCATTTATTTTAACATGTGAGACGTCCACCGCAATAACGATATCTGCCCCCATTTCTTTTGCAACAGAAATGGGAACACGATCAATAACACCACCATCGACAAGGATTCGACCATCAATTTTTTCAGGCACAAATATTCCAGGAATGGCAATACTTGCTCGGACAGCGTCTGCAACTGGACCATTTCGAAACACAACCTTTTCACCTGTTAATAAATCAGTTGCCACAATACCAATTGGAATATCAAGTTGTTCTATATTTTTGCCGTGTGTGAAAACACGTATTAGTTCCTTTACCCTTTTACCAGCAATAAATCCCATTTTAGGAACGGTAAAATCTAAATAATATTTGCGTTTAAATGCAAGTGCAAGCTTATATAATCTGTCAATATCCAACCCTGCCCCGTAAAAACTTGCGACCAAAGAACCCATGCTTGTTCCTGCGATGAGGTGAATTGGAATATTTTCTTCCAAAAGTACCTTGATTACTCCTAAATGTGCAAATCCTCTTGCCCCACCAGATCCAAGTGCCAATCCGATTACAGGTTCGTTCATACGAATCATCCCCTAACATTGAAACTATAACAGTATATGAAAAAAGAAATGAAAACTTGTACAAACTTTTGGTCTAAACTTGCCACCTATACACGTATATTTAAATAGATGTACAAACCATCGGTTGATATTTGATGATTCTTTTCATTACACTCACGATGACAGAATTAAAAAAAGAAAATTATGAAAACTTTGGACTCTCTTATTCTATCACTTAAATGAACTAATTGTATAGAAGAGAAGACTTCTGTAGGAGGAGTACCATTGATACGTTCTAGGTTCAAAACAGTAACAATTGCAGCAGGTATTACCTTACTTACCATTGCACTAATTTATTTTCCAAAGGAATCACTCGAAGCTTCAAGGGTCGGTTTGGAAATGTGGTGGAAGATCGTTTTCCCATCCTTACTCCCTTTCTTGATCATTTCTGAATTATTAATTGGTTTTGGTGTTGTTAAATTTATCGGTGTCTTATTTGAACCACTAATGAGACCGCTGTTCCGTGTACCAGGTGTAGGTGGTTTTGCATGGGCAATGGGTATGGCTTCAGGCTTTCCAGCCGGTGCAAAGCTAACCGCACGGCTTAGACAGGAGAAACAGATTACAAGGGTCGAAGCAGAAAGACTTGTTTCCTTCGCGAATGCTTCAAATCCTCTTTTTATATTTGCCGCCATTTCTGTTGGATTTTTTGAAAATCCAAGGTTAGGAATCTTGCTTGCAGTAAGTCATTATGTCGGAAATTTTTGTGTCGGTTTAATTATGAGGTTCTATGGTAAAAAAGGTGATGAACATACACCTAAAGATGAAGAAAATAAGAGTATTATTGTGAAAGCCTTACAGGAACTGCACCGTACAAGACTGAAGGAAAAAAGGCCGTTTGGTCAATTGTTAGGTGACGCAGTAACCACCTCTATTCATACATTGTTAATGATTGGTGGATTTATCATTTTATTCTCAGTGTTTAATAAGTTACTTTCTTTAATAAATGTTATTGCGATAATTGGGGCAGGATTATCGTTGTTATTAAAGCTATTCCAATTGCCAACCGAACTTAGCATCCCGCTGATTTCCGGAATATTTGAAATTACAACAGGATCGATGATGACAAGTGAACTAGAACACATCGAATTACTTCCTAAGGTGATTGCAGTCAGCTTTATTCTTGGATTTTGTGGACTATCTGTTCAAGCACAGGTTGCGAGTATACTAGCGGAAACCGATGTGAGTTTTAAGCCATTTTTCTTTGCCCGAATTATGCATGGCTTTTTGGCTGGAGTGATCACATTCTTTTTATGGAATCCCCTTTACGTTAACAATAAAGGCTCTGAAGAAACAATGGGTGTCTTCTCTCCATTGATACCAGAACATACACCCTTATGGGTAGAAACGGTATGGAATGGATTATTAACTTACGGACCGCTTTTTACCATATTATCTTTATTTTGCTATATCGGTATATATTCCATTAGAATAAAAAGCCCTCGCATTTAAGATGCGAGGCTTTTACTATTGGTATTATTTATATCAAACCTGCTGATTGAAATTAAATTTCTCCTTTAGAGCAAGTTCCACTGGCTTGGGTACAAGCTCTGAAATTTCACCATGATACTTCGCAGCTTCTTTTACAATACTTGAACTTAAAAATGAATATTGATTATTGGTCATCATAAAAAAGGTTTCGATTTCTTCATTTAAAATACGGTTCATTGAGGTAATTTGCATTTCGTACTCGAAATCTGAAACAGCACGAAGGCCACGTAAAATCGCATTTGCATTTTTCTGACTTGCATAGTCCATCAACAAACCTTGAAAAGATTCAACCTCAATATTATGTATGTCCTTAGTGCTTTCTTGTAAAAGTTCGATCCGTTCCTCTACTGTAAACAAAGGTTTTTTTGACGAGTTATTTAATACACACACGTAAATTTTATCAAATACTTTTGCGCCTCTTTTAATAATATCAAGATGCCCATTTGTTACAGGGTCAAAGCTTCCTGGGCATACAGCAATTCTAGTCATTTCTATTCCCCTTCCCATCCCTCTTCATATCTATAAATTGATACGCCAATGATTCCATACTCTTCATGGCGAACTAATTCAAAGTTTCCGATTGTCTTTTCGAGTACTACTTCTGAATCATGTTCTGCAATAATAACTCCATCACTTGTTAACAACTGATGTTGACTAATTTCTTCAATAAGTTCCGTTAATTTTTGCTTTTTATAAGGCGGATCTAAAAAGATTACATCGAATTTAATGTCCCGCTTTACGATTGCCTTTAATGCTCGTACAGCATCATTTCGATATACTTCTGCTTGATCCTGAAGGCGACATGTTTCTAAATTTCCTTTTATCGTTTGAATGGCTTTTTGATCACGATCAACAAAAATCACTTTGTCGATTCCGCGGCTAAGCGCTTCAATTCCAAGTCCGCCACTTCCACCGAACAAATCAAGACCAACTCCACCATCAAAATAAGGACCGATAATATTGAAAATCGCTTCTTTCACCTTGTCCGTTGTTGGGCGTGTAGACGTCCCTGGTACCGCTTTCAAGTGCAGACCTTTCTTTACCCCTGATACAACCCTCACTACTATCACCACTGTCTATGTAAAATGAATAACATTATCCTACCATAAACATTATCGTTTGTTAATCAATAAAGAATAATTCGAGGACAAAAGGTCAGCAAAAATTTTACTTCGATAATAAAAATACGCCAGAGCATGTATACACACTTCTCAATTGGTCATAATTAGTAATAACAACATCATTCGAGGATGTTGTTGCCAACCGCGGAGAAGACTTACGTTTCCCCATAAGTTCTTCCTCCGGTTTCTCCTCTCCCTTTGCCTTCTTCCATGTGAACGGTAACGAAAAACATGGAATGGAAGGACCCTGCAAGTGAACTTGCAGGGTTTTTTTGTTTGTAATTGTTAATTCTGATCAAATCGTGATACAGTAAACATGGAAAATATGAAAGTAAGGGGAAATAAGTATGATACAACGTTTTATAGAGCTGGGTGAAGGATACTCTGATATTTATGAACTTCTAGAGCTTATGAAAAATAATAGGGACAGGGTCTCGAAGCTATTTGCCTTTAACACTACCGTTCAAGATAGGCAGGTATCCTCTATAGCAGTAGCATTCCAACCAACGAACCCTGGTAATTTTCAAGCTATCTATATTTGTAGGGAAGGAATTCCGAACCCGGAAATCAAACCGAATAAGAGATACTCTCTCTTTGCTGAGTTGGCTAATGACCTTGATTTATCCATTATTACACTTGATGTTAAACCATCAACAATGTTTAGTGAAAAAGAACTTTATTATCAACACTTAATTGGGATTCTAAGAATGAACCGATACATACCACCGATGCAATAAAAAAAGCTTATCAAAAGCAAAATGCTTTTGATAAGCTTTTTATAGTCCAATCTTATAATCGTATTCCTTAGCACGATCTGGTTTTCGATTCTCGAATTCAATCTTTAAAAATGGTTTATATGATGGCTCGACTTTTTTTACGAAGGCAAGCGAATTTAACTTTTCTACGATTGAATCGGTATTTTCCATATCGTTATAAAGGACCACGTATTTTAGACGTTTCGATACATAGTGAATATTGCCAAATTTACGCAGCATTTTTGAATGCTTTAGCGAATGTAGCCAAACGATAATTCCTTGGCGTTGTCCAATCATAGTGTTTTCTCCTTATTTCAATAACTTTTTTATAGTGTAGCACAATGAGTTAAAATTTTACAATATGAAATAAAGTAGAAAACTTACTTTTTTCTGAAAATATGGATAGTATATTCATATTTTTTGCTAATCTATTAGTGACAACCACATGCTCCGCCGCTACCACAGCCGCCGCCACAGCTTGAGATGGAATCAAAATATGGGTTACCTGTTGGCACTTTAATATGTTTTGATACAGCTCCACCTAGTAACACGCTGATTTCATCAAGGACTTTTTGAATTTTATCTTCTGCCTTTTTAAATTCAGCAATGGTTTCATGAAGATCTAGCTTTCTTTTTAACTCCCTTGTCTCTTTTGAAACCGTTCGAAAATCAGGATGGTATTTCCCGAATCGTTGAACCTCGTCATACTTCTCCTTCATATTCTGAAATTCCGCGATCAGTTTTTGTGCTTCCTTATCCTTTTGTAATGTATATAGACAGCTGCGATATTCCTCAGCTAGTTCAGATTGTAGAATCATTGATGCTAGGCTTTCCGCCTCTTCAAGTATCTCAACTCTTTCAATTGTAGCTATCAAAAAAAACACCTCCATAATCACTATACCATGATTTTTCACGAATCGCATCTTATGGATACATTATTACTTTATTTGAACATGAATCGTGTGGTCAAGATTGTAATTCGTTAAATCATTATGGACGACTTGTATCTTTAAAGTATGCTCGCCCTTTGTCAGCCCTTTAATGATAAATGCAGCCGTAGATATCTTTTCTGTCCGTCGGCCATCGACTAGAACATTAAGATGGCCCTCCCCTTCATTCTTATGGCCGCCACTTTGTTTAAACGTAAAATTTGGGATTATGCACTCCAGATATACATCATTTCCCCTAACATGGTGATTCACATGAAGAGTTCGTTCTAAATTGTTCGCCACGTTCTCAGTTATCGTAGCCTCAACCGGATTTTCATATATATAAACATACAGGAAACAAAGAAAAAAAAGGGACATAACAAACTTGTACAACTTTCTACCACTCCTTTTTTCCTAGTTTTTCCTATCACATTACAAATATCCTGACTTCCCTAAAAAAAAGAGCGACTCTCAAAGAGTCGCCATACCATTAATCACTTTGTCGCATGCCTTGATACATCTGTAGCATGAAAGAGGCCATTTCTAAAGACTGGTTGAGTTTTTGCACTTTATGTGGAAGGGTTTGTTTAAAATACGATTTTGACTCCATTTCAAGTCTTTGAAAATCATTAGGATTTCTGGTTAATTTCCTGTACCAAACTGGGTTTTGACGTACAAAAGTACGAAGTTGTTTTTTTGTTTTGAGGTATTCATAGGTTTCTTTTCGCATCATACTCTCCCTTCTTACCTAATCTTTTCGAAAGGCAAACGGTTGAGGAGGTCGGTGCGAAGACTGCCCTTGATTGGGCTTTTCTTCTCCACGAAACTGATGGATGACTGCTTGAATCGTTGAAATGGCTTCACTTACATTTGAGATTTGCTGCTGAATATTATTCATATCGGCATTTTTAAAAGATGAAAAGATCTTCCCAATAAAATCTTCTTTGTCACTTTCTTCTGTCTTACTGTTGTTATTTTTATATTTTTCCCACTTCTCATCATTCTCACCAAGTATATACCAATCTTCATATACTTCCTGCCAGTTAAGGGCTCCTTTTCGGACTTCCTGAACCAGAATTGGATGCTTTTTAACAAAAGATTTAAATTCTTGAACGGATGGATGAAGTTTTTTTCCCATACCAATCACCTCTTTTTCATACGATTGCCTACTATAGTTTATCTTTAATAAATTGATTTGTTCGCCCATTTTAAATTGCATTAAGCCCAATATCATTGTTAAAATAAGAATAATAAAAATATTATGGATTTGAGGTAACTACATGGAAGATCGTATCCTACAAAAATTACAAACATTTTTCGTTGAGGCAAACGAAGAAGAAAGACAGGCATTAGAACAAGTAATTGATGCAGTAATACGTAAACAAACAAAACAAAATGGATCTTATATTGGCGGCTTATTACAAACAAGTCGAAAAGTCCTTGATAATCAAACCTATGAAATTACCATTCCTAATACGGAGCTAATTCAAAACTCATTAAAAATCGTCCATGGCGGGATTACAGCAACTCTCCTAGATTCTGCCATGGGTTCAGTTGTGCACAATGTTCTCCCACATGATAAAGGTGCCGTAACAACTGAAATGAAAATTAATTATGTGGCTCCAGGAATCGGAAAAGAATTACGCTGTGTCGCGCAAATGATACATAGAGGCTCAAAAATATGTGTGACTGAGGGTAGAGTATTCCGTGACGATGGAACATTAATCGCTCATGCAACAGGCAGTTTCTTTATCATTGATCGTCCAAGCAAAAAATAACGAGGTGTAGGAATGGTTACAGCCATTGTCATTCCACTCATAATTGTCTATTTTTATGTACTTTCGAAGAAGGAAACAAAGAAATATGAGGAAAGATGGAAAGCTCTTGAGAATATAAAAGAGGAAGCCGTAATCAAAGGTCGGGTTATCAATAAGAATGAAGAAAAGCAACGCTATTATTACCATAAATTCGTCCTTGTGACTGAATTAAAAATAAAAACGGCCACAGGCACTATTAAAGCTAAACGGATCATTCCACTAAGGGATGGACATACACCGGCTCAAATCAAAATGGGTGATGAAATTTCGTGTATTGGTGAATGGAAAAAAGATCATTTCCAGTTCTACAAATATCACATCATAGTAAATAAAAAGTAAGCAATACACTTAGTTGCATTGCTTACTCCCATTTTTGAATAAAGTTTTGCGTATAGTATTTTTCGTATACCCCTACCCCAAGAAAGTTGTATTCCTCGCTTAAAAGAGTCTCACGATGTCCTTCACTATTAAGCCATCCTTCAACAGCTGCAATACCATCAACATATTTTGCTGCAATATTTTCTCCCGCAAGTTGATAGCTTACCTCTCCATTAGCTAAGCGGTCAGCTAGGCCACCCTTTGTTGGCGAGGTGTGGTCAAAATAGTCATTCGTACTCATATCTTTACTATGTAAATAAGCAACACTAGCTAACTTTTCGTCCACTTTTAGTGGGTGAAGTCCATGTCTAGCTCGTATAACATTGGTGATATCTAGGATTTGGGCTGAGTTTCCTTCTTCTACTTCCTTCCATTCTACCTTTGTAACTTCTTTTGCGGATAGTAGTTCACCTCGATATGCTAATTCATAGGGACGAAGCTTGATCAGCGTCTCTCCATCTAAAAAACGAATGCTCGAAATCTCATTCGTAAACGTATCCACATATACTTGTACATAGACATTCCCCATCGCAATCAAAGGTCTAGCATTCATTTCTTCTTCAGTTAACTCAAATCGATATGGATTTTTATCCACATTCAAAGAGATTTTAGATTTTATTAAGCCTTTTGAACGTAACTCTTCAATAGGTTGTCCAATTTCAAATGGTTCAACTTGTACGTCACTCCCTGTTCCAAATACGGTAACAACACGATCATTTTCAATCCCCACCTGGATATAATTTTGTGGGATAGAGTTGTACACCCACCAATTATAATCATAGGATGAACGGTCTATTCGGTTGGGCTCACCGAGTATTTCTACTATCTTTGAACTCTCCACTCCAATGAACGAATAGAGCCCTTCAAATTGATGAATCTCCTTTTGATAGGGTAAAGTGGTTTTTTCAGTACTTACATGGTTTGATAATAACTTATTATCGTTTATCCCATTCACTATTTCTGTTCTTCCGTGTTTGATAGAAATATAAAAAATGCTAGAAGCTAAAAGTAAGATAGTAACTGCAATCTTAGCCAATTTCAGAAGAACCACTTCCTAACATCAATCATTTTCTATCATATATATTAAACTTTTCCTAGATTTATGCGTTAAACGAGAGAATAATAAAACAGGCACCAATTAGGTGCCTGTTGATTAGTGTAGTTGGTCTTGTTCAGATATGTCACTTAATGCTTCTCCTGCATGACTATCAGACATTTTGTTTGTTGCCAAGTCACCTAATGATACAATCCCTACTAATTGACCATTCTCAACAACTGGTAAACGTCTAATTTGATGTTTTGCCATCAATTCGGACGCTTCTTCAAGTGACGTTTCGGGAGAGCATGTAATAAGATTATCACTCATCACATTCGTTACTTGATTGGAGCCTGATCTTTTTTCCGCATACCCTCGTACAACTAAATCTCGATCAGTGATCATTCCGATTAATTTTTGATCTTCTAAAATGGGAATTGCACCAACATCTAAATCCTTCATTTTAACTGCTACTTCATATACATTATCAAGGGGCGTACAATATTCAACATCAGTACTCATTACATCACGAACAGATTCCATTGTATCCTCCTTTTTAAACAATCACTTTATTAATCTTATTTACCGATAAACATTTGGGTCCAATAATGTCTTTTTGAACCACCTTCTGCATACCCTACGCCAATATGCGTAACATCACGTTTTAGAATATTTGCTCGATGTCCAGGGCTGTTCATCCACGCGTTCACAACTTCTTGAGGTGTTCTCTGTCCAGCGGCAATATTTTCAGCTGCTGTTCGATAAGAAATCCCAAAGTTTCGCATCATCGTAAATGGTGAGCCATATGTAGGTGAAGTATGGTCAAAATAGTTTCGGTCTCTCATATCTACAGATTTATATCGTGCCACACGTGACAGTTCCCAATCAATTTTCAATGCAGGTAATCCGTATTTTGCACGTTGTTGATTGGTTAAGGAGATAACCTGATTCTCAACGCTTTTGACATTATCCAGAATTGGAATTGTTACCTTTTGACCCGGATAAATGAGGTTAGGGTTACTAAACTGCGGGTTTGCTGAAATAATTTCGGACAAACCAACTTGATATCGTACAGAAATCTTCCATAAAGTATCACCAGGCTGCACGGTGTATGTAGTCGTACCTTGTCCATTCGCAATCATTGGACCACTTAAAATAAAAAATAAACCTGTAATCATTAAAAGAAATTTCTTCATCTTATCCCTCCTTTCTTTGTTAGTTTGACCAAATCTGAAGAAATTCCACATAAAATATTTTTTTATTTTTCGTGACATATTAATGTCAAACGTTGCAACTTCTATCTTTTCGTACTATTATTATACTGAGAACATATAAATCGTTGTTTGACGGTTTTTGGAGGGATATTAAATGAGATTTGAAAATACGGGGATTGAAAACGTAACAATCGAATTACCAAGATTAACTGACATAATGAGATCAGAAGGTTTTATTCTAGCAGGTCAGTGGGATTATGAGAGAATTACATACGACCGTAAGTTTGAAATTAAAGGCGATATTTACTACCTTCGTGTACAAGGTCATGCGGTTGAGGGAGTAATCGAAGAAAATGCAACTGATGCAGTCGTTAAACTACTCACACCTTTCGTTGGTAAGTACTATTACCCACATGGTGTCGAATATGGAGAAGGCGAAGTTTTCCCTAAAACATTAGTAGATCAATGTGAACGCATCTTAGCAAAAGTAAAAGAAAATATTGATGCGGTTGTAAACGCATAAGTTTGCATGTAAAAAGGAACAGTCGTAACTGTTCCTTTTTTTACGTTGTTGTTAGTGGTTGTTTATTAGTAAGACCTTCCACTTTAATTGTAAGACTAGTTAAGCTAATCCCGGTCATACTTTTTATCTCATGTAAAATCGCTGCTTGCAGGAGTTCACATGTCTTTTTTATTTCTAAGCCGTATTCAATGGCGATTTTTACCTCAAGGGCTATCCCTTCTTCTTCATCTTCAATTACGGTTATACCATTTTTATGAAAATTCCGATTAAGAATTCCAGAGACCCCATCCTTTAATCCTGATACAATCGTAACCCCTTCAATATCTTCGGCACAAATCGACGCAATCATTGCTAATACATCATTCTTAATATATAGCGAACCATTTTCTAATGATTTTCTTACCACCCCAACCACACTCCTTTTCAATTTCAAGACCACCATGGTTACTCCTACCATATGCAATAAGGAATGAATTGGGCACTAGTCTAGAAAAATAATTCTTTATTAAATCACTTTACGAAGTTCCCAAGTTAAAAACTTACCATCCTTCTTTGTACATCTCATACCTAGCTTTTCAAAAAGCTGGATTGATTGATAGTTACTATCACTACATTCCATAAGTACTTTTTTTGCGTCCGCTTGTGTAACAAGCCAATCAATTAAAGCGTCCACCGCTTCATAAGTTAAGTTTGTTTTTTGATATTCTCGATTCATTGTATACGTCAATTGGACATTACCTTTCTTATCTGGTTTTCCATGAAGATAAATATCGCCAATAATCCGTTTATCGGCATAATTAATGATTAGCCATAATCCCCAGCCATACTGATTTTCATCCTTCTCAAGCTTTTCTATATAAAACGGAAGAATACCTGTTATTAATGGAGATGGCCAATTTTGTGGAATCGTTATAGGTGATCGTTTTTCAAGTTCTTTGCGATGAAAAACTAATGACTTGGCAATATCCAAAGAACATGGAACCAATAATAAGTTTTCTGTAAAGATCTCAATCATCCTTAACACTCCCCTCTAAGAAAGATACGTTATGTGCATTGAATAACAAAATAAAAAGGTGCTCTAGAATATTGTATTCTAGAACACCTTATACATATTACAAACAATCCATTCTACCATTGTTTAAAAACCTAAAATTGCTTTTAACATTGATGTTGTTTCTCCGCCCTTGTAGAAGACATACAACAAGAAATAAACCGCTACACCCGTCAATGCTGTAAAAAACCATATAATGCTTGTGATGGGTCCCAGCTTACGGTGCTTTACAATATTATTTTTATAGCCAAGGTATAATGTTATCACTCCGAATATTGCACCTGTTGTTGCCAAGAATATATGAAAGATTAAAAAGATCGTATAATATATCTTAACATCGTCAGGTCCGCCAAATGAAGTATTTCCGAAAAATACCGTTCTCGACATATAGATAATGAAAAAAATCAAAGCAAAAATAGCAGCAGTCGTCATCGCTTTTTTATGTGCATCAATTCTTTTTTGTTTAATTAAATACCAACCGATGGCAACTGTTACTGCACTCAAAACAATAAAAATGGTGCTTACTGTAGGCAGAATCGGTAAATTCATAGTTAACCTCTCTCACATCGTTCTCTCTATATTTTCTATTAGTTTGTTTGGGGCTTGAGTAATTGCTCGTCAAGTATTTTTTCTTCCTCACGTTCCTTACGAACCCATTCAAAGAATACTTTCGCTAGTAAAATCGCATAAACAAACTCTTGAATAATTTTCATAACAACACCGCCAGTACGTTGGTCTTCAAGTGGTGGCATGAAATTAAACATCTCTGGTCCAGTAAGATTTAGACTGGCAAGCATAGAGGCTGGTACACAAAGTTCTAGAGCAGTTACCCATGAACCAAGCTCTGTATATGTTGAATACATAGCTACATCAGAAAAAATAATAAGTGCACATGCAGGTGTTAATAACATACCGTCAGCAAAAATGTAACCAACTTTTTTAAGTCCACTCAATGTGTTCCACTCTTCTACCTTATTAATTAAAGGCCACCACATAAAGAAAGCAGCAATAAAAATAAAAGTAGTTGTTGCAGCATGAATGAACACACCCGTCTTAACAAAATCAAAAACAAGTGGGATATGATATAAAGAAAATGAACCGTTAAATACAACTAAAGCAATTAAAGGCTTTGTAAAAAATATAAAAAGTGGCTTTATTACTTTGAGATTTATAAAGGATCTCCATAACCAATTAGGTACACCCAAAATAAAAAATATCGGTACAATTAAATATAGTGTAGCCATTTGTGTCATATGAGCAGTCATAGTCATATGGCCTAGTAAATCAATCGGACTTCCTTTACAAAAATAAAGTAGTGCCATTCCGACCACAAATAATATCTTTGTTTTAATTGAAGTAGGTTCAGAATGAGCAAATCGATGTCTCCATGGACCAACAATCATAAGATATAGAATCGTAATGACGATAAGTGAAACTAAAAAATAGGGACTCCATAATGCCCGAAAACCAAAGATATCTATAGACATCTCCATCTCACCCCTCTTAATAATATAAACAATGTACACATACTATTAATTATACCTCTAGGAAAATAGCCATGCAAACAAACCATTTATGAACATTTAGTGTCTAAAAAAAGAAAGTCGGTTTTTACACCGACTTTCTCCGAATCTTACCACCAAATAATTGTACTAAAGCATAGAACAGTGATAGCAGCAATTAATATTCCAGAAAACATGAACATTTTTGGTGCTTCATGTCCTTTATGATTCATGTGCATGAAGTAATACAATTGTAAGATAACCTGAATCACAGCTAATAGAAGGATAAATGGAACTACAAACCAAGGTGAAAATTCACCGTATCCAACTGCAATAAAGGCAATGATAGTAAGGAATATCATGAGAGCAAAAGAAATGACATGGTGCTTCATTTCTTCCGCACTTTTTCTTCTACGATAGGCTAAATCAACATTCGAATTATTAGTATTATTTGTCATGTGTTTATCCCACCATTCCCATTAGATATACAACAGTAAAGATGAACACCCATACTACGTCAATAAAGTGCCAGTAAAGGCTAAAGACATAAAACTTAGGTGCATTATATAAATCTAATCCACGGTTAGCGTTTCGAATCATAAGTGCAAGAGCCCAACATAGTCCAAATAGTACGTGAGCACCGTGAGTTCCAACTAAAAGATAGAAAGCAGAGCCAAATGCACTACCTGTGATTGTATGACCTAGATGTACATAGTGGTTAAATTCATAAATTTCCAATCCTAGGAAAGCCGCACCAAGTAGTACAGTTAGACCCAACCATAGTTGCATCTTCTTAAAGTTGAAGTTCTTCATATGGTACATAGAGTACACACTTGTTAATGAACTTGTTAAAAGAATCATTGTCATCGTAAAAGCAAGTGGTATTTCAAATAAATCCTGTGACGATGGACCTGTTCCATTACTCTTGTTTAATGCTAAATAAGTTGCAAAGAGGGAAGCGAAAAGAACTGTTTCGCCTCCAAGGAAGAGCCAAAAACCTACAAATTTATTTTTTCCTTCAAGGGTCGCTTTCTCAGGCTCAGCAGGAAAAGTTTCAGCTGTTAATTTTTCTTCTGCATGCATTATGCCTCAACCCCTTTCTTATCATCATCATCCATTAAATCTGCTTTATGAATGTGGTAGCCATGATCATCGATAATTGAGCGTAGTAGCATCGCACCAAATGTGATGATGCCTCCAATGATCATTACTGGAACTGACCAGCTAACACCATCTGGATGGTGTAAGAAACCGAAAGCTGCAATAAATAGTCCTAAAGAAATGATGAAAGGCAGGATTGAACTGTTTGGCATATGAATGTCTCCAAGTGGTTCTGCTGGAGTCATCTCTTTCTTGCCTTGCATTTTTTCTACCCATAAAGGATCTAATCCACGGACTAAAGGTAATTGCTTAAAGTTATATTCCGGTGGTGGTGATGAAATAGCCCACTCTAGAGTACGGCCATCTTCCCAGGCATCAGCTGTTGCATTTTCTCCTTTAATTGATGTGATAACAATATTGTAAAGAAGAACAATTACACCTAATGCCATGCCAATAGCACCAATTGAACTGATTAAGTTTCCAAGTTCCCAACCATGGTTTGGTAAGAATGTGAATACACGACGTGGCATTCCCATTAGACCAAGGAAATGTTGGATAAAGAATGTTAAATGGAAACCAATTAAGAATAACCAGAAAGTTATTTTTCCAAGAGTATCGTTTAGCATTTTACCAAACATTTTTGGCCACCAGTAGTGAGTACCCGCGAATACTGCTAATACAACTCCACCAACAATAACATAGTGGAAGTGAGCAACTACGAAATAAGTATCATGATACTGGTAGTCTGCAGGTGCAGAACCTAACATTACACCAGTTACCCCACCCATAATGAATGATGGAATAAATGCAACTGCATATAACATCGGTGTTGTAAATTTAATTGAACCGCCCCACATCGTGAAGAGCCAGTTAAAGATTTTAATACCGGTCGGTATAGCAATTGCCATTGTAGCAACCGCGAAAATCGCGTTCGCAATTGGTCCTAGACCCGTTGTAAACATGTGGTGAGCCCAAACCATGAATCCTAAGAAACCAATTAATACTGTTGCGAATACCATTGAAGAGTATCCGAAAAGTCTTTTTCTAGAGAATGTTGCAAAAATCTCAGAGAAAATACCAAACGCTGGGAGAATTAAGATATAAACTTCTGGGTGACCGAAGATCCAGAATAAATGCTCCCAAATAATTGTGTTTCCACCCATTGATGGAACGAAAAACGCAGTACCAAAGATACGGTCAAACATCATTAATAACAACCCTACAGTTAATGGAGGGAATGCAAATAGTATTAATGCTGAAGCAACAAACGTAGTCCATGTAAATAATGGCATACGCATATAAGTCATACCAGGTGCTCTCATTGTGATGATAGTTGCTAAGAAGTTAATACCACCAATTAAAGTACCGATACCTGAAATTTGAAGACCAAGTACATAGAAATCAATACCATGACCTTCGGAGTGCAATGCAAGCGAAGCATAAGATGTCCAACCTGCATCAGGTGCTCCACCCATAAACCAACTTAAGTTTAAGAATACTCCTCCAAAAAAGAATAACCAGAAACCTAAAGCATTAACAAATGGGAAAGCTACGTCACGTGCACCAATCTGAAGGGGCATGACGGCATTCATAAATCCTAATAAGAGCGGCATGGCTGCCAAGAAAATCATTGTTGTACCATGCATTGTAATGATTTCATTGAAAAAACCAGCAGTTACAAAGTTATTATCTGGTACAGCAAGTTGAATACGAATAATAAGAGCTTCGATTCCCCCTAGAAGGAAGAAGAATCCACCCGCTATTAAATAAAGTTTAGCAATTTTTTTATGGTCAACGGTTGTTAAATAATCCCATAAAGTAGCGCCAAACCCTTTTTTCTGAGCTACAGTACTCACAATGTGACCTCCTTATTCTAAATTTCGTACATTAATCTTCGACACTAAGGCCCATTAGATATTCAGCTAAAGCATCTAAATCTTGTTCAGATAAACCTGCATGATCATAAGTTCCTGTCATACTGTTACCTGGTTTAATTGATTCAGGATCCTTCAACCAATCTTTCAAGTTTTCTTCGTTGTATTCTAATTTACCAGCAATGCTAGAACGATCACCAAAGTTAGCTAAGCTTGGTGCAGTCGGACGCTTTTCACCTGGGTTGATTGCGTGACATGCGATACAGCCGTTTGCAGTAAATAATTCTTCCCCAGCTTTTGCAACATCATTTGCAGGTACGTGTTCTACGTCCTTAGCAGCAACCATTTTGTCAACCCACTGATCATATTCAGCACGTGGAACTGGTTTTACTTTGAAATCCATTAAAGCATGTGAAGGACCACAAAGTTCAGCACACTTACCATATAATAAGCCGCCAGCATCTTCTGTACTTTTAGAGTCAAACTCTAACCAGAATTTGTTTACGTTATCTGTATTAGTGTCTAATTTCCCACCTGCGGCTGGAATCCAGAATGAGTGCTTAACATCAGATGCTATAAGTTCGAAATATACTCTTTCATCAGTAGGAACAATTAACTCTTGAGCAGTTACAATACCATGGTCAGGGTATTCAAATTCCCACCAATATAGATTTGCAGTAACTTTAACTACTACTGCGTCCTCATCTCTTGTTCCTTCTTCCATTGCTTTTACGTCAGCTAATTCAAAAGTAGCAGATACTGTTGGAACTGCTAACACTAAAAGTAAAAGAATCGGAATAACAGTCCAAATGATCTCTAAAGTGTGATTTCCTTCGACTTGCTTAGGAATCTTGTTTTCGTCACCTTTTTTACGTCTGAATTTCACTAAAGCGATAACGAAGATAATTGTAACGATTGCAATAACGATTACCATGATCGATGTGGCCAGGATCATTAAATCTAACTGCATTTTTGCAACTTCCCCTGCTGGGGTAAGTGCAGAAACGAATGGTTCCCCACACCCTGCTAACAGCAGCGCCATGAAACTAAACAGTGTGAACAAGCGCAATTTTGGTAGCCATTTTTTCATAGCTTAATCAAACCCCTCTTTCAATAATATTTTGCTACTATCTTTATTGATAAAGATATTAAATCCTTCTACTTGATATAGAAGAATTATTTATATTTTGAAACCCACTTACACTAATGTAACGATTATCATTGTTACAAACATAATCGTTAAGTAGTTAAGCGAGTAAACAAACATCTGTTTTGCCCATTTGATATCATCTTTCTTTTTAAAACCACTGATACCAAGGACTAACCAACCGATATTTAAGACGGTTGCAATTATTACAAATATGCCGCCTAAAGAAAACATATAAAAAGGGAGTGGAAGCAAGCAAAGAACCCAAATCATGATTTGTCTCTTTGTCATTGCAAACCCGTGTACAACCGGCAACATAGGAACTCCTGCCGCACGGTATTCTTCAACTCGTCTCATCGCAAGTGCTAAAAAATGAGGCGGTTGCCAGATAAACATAATAAAAAACAAGAGCCACGCAAGTACGTGTAAGTCTGGATCAATCGCTGCCCACCCAATAAGAGGAGGTACAGCTCCAGATATACTTCCGATTACGGTATTAATTGTATATCTGCGTTTTGACCACATTGTATATAAAACGATATAAGAGAAAACTCCAATTAATCCAATCACTGCAGCAGTAACTGTAGTAAGAAGTAGAAATCCAGTTCCTATTAGTATGAGTATTAATCCCAATACTAAAACATGTTTAGGATTAATTCTACCGGTTACAGTTGGACGTACTTTTGTACGTTCCATCACATGGTCAATATCTCGATCATAGTAATTATTCACCGCACAGGAACCAGCAATAACTAATGCAGAACCAACTAGCGTATATATAACGATATAAATCTCCTGCAAAAAGCTTTGACCAGTAAAGAACAAGGCAAGCCATACACCCGTAAAGGCGGTGATTAGGTTGGAATTTACAATCCCAATTTTTATGATTGCTAGGAAATCCTTATAGGCAGTGGTTCTATATTCCTGATCACGATTTTTTTCATTCTGTATTTTTTCATCTGCACTAAGTACAGATCTTGTCGTCGTCATCATGAAGCCTCCTTATTTTATTAACGATACTTTCAAACATTGCATACAGCAATCTCATCAGCCTCATTTTTTCAATTAATGTGATACCATCATTCTGCACTATCTTCAATCTTAAAAAACGCAATTATAAAAATAAAGCGTTTTCGAGATGTGAGGTATGTATAAAAAGTACAAGTTTTATGTTATCTAGTTTATTATGTTGTAGATATTATAAATTATATTAAAAAATACCCTTTCTGTATATTAAATCACATTTTTAAGTTTTTTTGTGAACATTTCGTTAATAATTTATGACTTTTTTGTGACCTTTAAATGACCGCAAAACCGCTATTTAAACACTATTATCACTATATTAATAGTGTTAATCCCTTGTTTATAGGTACTTGTCGAAATTTAAAACAATTCCCCTATCTATTTCTAGCAAACTCCTTCATATTTTTCAACCTTTTTTACTACAATAATAAATTTTTTTCAATTTAGAGTGGGTTGTAAACAAATCGTAAATTGTGTAATATCGATAAGAGTGTTCCTTTGAAAATTAACTATTCTTTAGTTATGATATATATCGTAAAAATAAAGGTAGAATTTAGGGATAACTGCAAAGTAAAGTTGAATACTAGAAAATGCTATAGTTTTATAAAAGTAAGAAGGTGATTTTTTGAGCCGTTCATTAAAATGGTTATCTGTTTTAACAACGATCGGTATGCTATTTGTGTTAATCGGTGGTGCGCTTGTAACAAAAACAGAATCAGGAGCTGGTTGTGGAGATTCATGGCCTTTATGTCATGGACAGTTAATCCCTGAAGAAATAACGTTTGAATTAGTCATTGAACTAAGCCATAGAGTTGTTTCTGGAGTTGTGGGGATATTAGTATTAGCTTTATCTATTTGGGCTTGGAAAGCAATCGGTCACATCAGAGAAACGAAATTTTTAGCATTTATATCCTTCTTTTTCTTAGTTTTACAAGGACTGATTGGTGCTGCAGCAGTTATGTGGGGACAATCTGATATAGTACTAGCCCTTCATTTCGGTATTTCGCTCATTTCCTTTGCATCCGTACTATTGTTGACGTTGCTTATTTTCGAAATTGATAAAAAGTTTGATGCCGACTCACTTGTGATCGACAACAAACTACGAACTCAATTTTACGCCATCACTATTTATAGTTTAGTTGTTGTATATACTGGTGCACTCGTGAGACATATTGGCGCTTCACTTGCTTGTCCTGATTGGCCTGTGTGTACTTACAACAATATTGGCCTCCCCACTCAAATCCATGAATGGGTTCAAATGGGGCACCGAGCATTAGCTGGTGTATTATTTATTTGGGTATTAACCCTTTTCATTCGCATTTACAAGCACTATAAGCACGAAAAAGTTCTCTATCGTGGCTGGATGATCGCTCTTGGTTTAGTGTCGATTCAAGTTGCTTCAGGGGCCGTCATTATTTTTTCCAGACTAAATTTATTTATTTCTCTAGCACACGCTTTATTTATTGCTTGTTTATTTGGAGTATTTAGTTACTTTATTCTATTATCTTCAAGAAGCAAGAAAAATGAGATGGCATTACGAACAGAGGCTGAAAAAGCGAATGAAGAATCTATAAATTCAAATCAAACAATTACAGTTCAATAAGTCAAAAAATCCGAGGATGCTCTCCTCGGATTTTTTTGTATAACAAAGCCCCAAAGTATATACTTTGGGGCTTTCTGTGATTATTTTGTAAGTTCAAGTAAGAGATCACCTGTTTGAATAGCTTCACTGTTTGCAACGTGAATATCCTTCACTATTCCAGTGAAAGGTGCTTGAACAGTAGTTTCCATCTTCATGGCTTCTGTAATCATGAGATGGTCCCCTTTATTCACCTTGTCACCTTTTTCTACTAGTACTTTTATCACAGTACCTGGCATCGTTGCGCCAATATGGTTTTCGTTATCGCGATCAGCTTTTAGTTTAGCAACAACTGTTGATTTAATATTCGTATCTTTAACGATTACCTCACGAGGCTGACCATTCAATTCAAAATAGATAACCCTTGTACCATCTGGTTGAGCTTGACCTACTGAAACAAGTTTAACAATTAATGTTTTTCCTTGTTCAATTTCTACTTCAATTTCTTCTCCTAGTCTCATTCCATAGAAGAAAGTAGGTGTATCTAACATTGAAATATCGCCAAATTGGTCAAACATTTTTTGATAATCCATGAATACCTTTGGATATAAAGCGTAAGAGATCATTTCTTTATTCGATACATCGCGGTGTAAGCTATGTGTTAATGTATCTTTTATCTCGCTAAAATTAACAGACTCTAGTAACTCTCCAGGGCGAACAGTAATTGGTTCGCGTCCTTTAAGGATAATTCGTTGAAGTTCCTTAGGGAACCCACCATGTGGTTGACCTAAAAATCCTTCAAAGAGTTCAACTACTGAATCAGGGAAATCTAGTGTTTCTCCTCTTTCATAAATATCATCTTCAGTGAGATTGTTTTGAACCATGTAGAGCGCCATATCTCCAACTACTTTTGAAGAAGGAGTTACTTTAACAATATCTCCAAACATATCATTTACACGACGATACATTTCTTTAACCTCTTCCCATCTTGTACCGAGGCCAACTCCCTTAGCTTGTTGTTGAAGGTTACTATACTGTCCACCTGGCATTTCATGCTGATAGATTTCAGTATGTGGCGAAGTCATCCCACTTTCAAAATCGTGATAGTATTTACGAACACCTTCCCAATAACGAGCAATCTCTTCATATGCTGTTACAGAAAGTTCAGGTTTTCTTTCTGTACCTTCTAATGCATATAATAATGAGTTTGCACTCGGTTGAGACGTAAGGCCGGCCATTGAACTCACTGCAACGTCAACAATATCAACACCAGCTTCTATAGCTTTTGCATACGTAATTAATCCATTACCACTAGTATCATGTGTGTGTAAATGAATAGGAATTGAAACTGTTTCCTTCAATGCAGAGATTAAAGTATAAGCCGCTTGAGGCTTAAGTAAGCCTGCCATATCCTTAATACCTAGCATATGAGCACCTGATTGCTCAAGCTCCTTTGCTAAGTCTTTGTAATATTGTAGGTCATATTTTGAACGTGTTGGATCTGTTATGTCACCTGTGTAACAAATCGCAGCTTCTGCAATTTTTCCATTGTTACGAACAGAATCGATAGCAAGTGTCATACCTTTAACCCAGTTCAAGCTGTCAAATATACGGAATACATCGATTCCTGATTCAGCTGATTCTTTTACGAATTCACGAATTAGATTATCTGGATAGTTTTTGTAACCAACCGCATTTGATGCACGAAGCAACATTTGGAATAAAATATTTGGTGCTTGTTTTCGTAATGTTGCTAGACGGTCCCACGGTTCTTCATTTAAGAAACGATATGCCACATCAAATGTTGCCCCACCCCACATCTCAAGTGAGAATAATTCTGGTAATAATCTTGCAGTTGGGTCTGCAATATGTTTGATATCATTTGTCCTAAATCTAGTTGCAAGTAGTGATTGGTGAGCATCACGGAAAGTTGTATCAGTAAAGAGAACTTGTTTTTGTTCTTTTACCCAATTCACTACACCCTCTGGACCCTGTTGATCTAGAATTTGTTTGGTTCCTGAAGGTACTGGTTCAGTATGTTTTACTTTTGGTAAAAACGGCTTATCAAACACTGGCTTTCTTTTCTTTTCGACACCAGGGAAACCATTGACAGTTACATTCCCGATATAGGAAAGCATTTTTGTTCCACGGTCCTTTGGTTTAGGAAAAATAAATAGCTCAGGTGAAGAATCGATAAAGGATGTATCATATTCTCCTGATAGGAATTTTTCATGTTTAACAACATTTTCTAAAAACGGGATATTGGTTTTAATTCCACGGATTCTGAATTCCTTCAAGTTTCTGACCATTTTGGATGCAGCTTGTTC
The DNA here is from genome assembly GCF_002734285.1 of Fredinandcohnia onubensis. GTDB lineage: Bacteria > Bacillota > Bacilli > Bacillales > Bacillaceae_L > Ferdinandcohnia > Ferdinandcohnia onubensis_A. The sequence continues at coordinate 28,738 of NZ_NSEA01000011.1, forward strand.
AAATGTTAAGGCTTGAGTAGATAACTTAACTAATAATGAATCATAATATGGTGTGATAACTGCACCTTGGAATCCATTTCCTGCATCAAGACGAACACCAAATCCGCCACCACTTCGATAAGCACTAATTTTCCCTGTGTCAGGCATAAAGTTATTTAATGGATCTTCTGTTGTAACACGGGATTGAATTGCATACCCATGGGTTTTGATATCTTCTTGTGCTGGAATGCCAATCTCATTACTATGTATTGAATGACCTTCAGCAACTTGGATTTGTGTTTGTACAATATCAATTCCTGTAATCATTTCTGTAATTGTATGTTCAACCTGTACGCGTGGGTTTACTTCAATAAAGTAGAACTCATCATTCGCTACGAGGAATTCAACAGTTCCAGCATTCAAATACTGAACATTATTCATTAATTTAACAGCAGCCTCACAAATGTCCTGGCGCAATTTCTCTGATAATGATACACTTGGCGCTACTTCAACAACTTTTTGGTGGCGTCGTTGAACAGAGCAATCACGTTCATATAAATGAACAATATTACCTTGACTGTCACCAATAATTTGCACTTCAATGTGCTTTGGATTTTCAATGAGCTTTTCAATATATACTTCATCATTACCAAATGCAGCCTTAGCTTCTGATTTAGCACGTTCGTATGACTCTTTTAATCCAGCCTTACTACGGACAATTCGCATTCCACGTCCGCCACCACCAAGAGATGCCTTGATAATGACTGGATAACCGTGGTCTTCTCCAAATCGTACTGCCTCTTCTAAATTTTTCAAAGGGCCATCACTACCAGGAATAACTGGGATCTCCGCTTTTTCCGCTTGATGTCTAGCTTTTACCTTGTCTCCAAACATATCTAAATGAGAGGATTTTGGTCCTATGAAAATAATATCCTCTTCTTCACATCTTCTCGCAAAATCGATATTTTCAGATAAGAATCCATAACCTGGATGAATCGCATCTACGTCATTTTCTTTTGCGATTTCAATAATCCCTTCAATATCCAAATATGCATCAATTGGTTTTTTTCCTTCACCAACTAAATAAGCCTCATCAGCTTTATAACGATGATATGAGCCTGCATCTTCCTTCGAATATATTGCAACTGTACGAATATGCAACTCCGTACAAGCTCTGAATACACGTATTGCGATTTCTCCCCGATTGGCAACTAGTACCTTCTTGATGCGTTTCTCCATATAAATCCTCCTTTAAATATGAACGTTAATTTATCATCAACATATAGATAATAGTTATCTATAAGAGACATAGTTTTTTTGATAAGTACGAGCTGGTTGATCTTGTGGCTTCTTTTCTTTTGTACTATACATAGAATGATAGTTTGTAAACATCGAAACATTGATTAGAATCCCCATAGATGCCAGTAATAACAATAATGATGATCCTCCATAACTAATAAATGGCAATGTAACTCCCGTGATTGGAATAAGTCCCGTCAAACCACCTAAATTGATAAAGGTTTGAATGGCAACCATGGATGATATACCTACTGCTAGTAAACTACCAAATGGGTCAGTACATTTTCTAGCAATTTGGAATCCTCGAAAAACAATATATGCTAACAATAATAATACAAATAAGACTCCAAATAAACCTAATTCTTCTGCAATAACTGCCATAATGAAATCGGTATGGGCTTCAGGAAGGTAATTAAACTTTTGAATGCTTTGTCCAAGGCCAAGGCCTTTCCAACCACCAGCTCCTAAAGCAATGTAAGAGTTAACTAATTGATGTCCATCATCTTCCGCTTCCCCAAAAGGGTCTAAAAATCCTACAAATCGACCAATTCTCTCTTGGGAAAAAATCTCATCTGATAGAAAGAAAATAACCGGTGATAAAAGTACAGCGGTTATGAGACCTAGCAACATTAATTTCCCTAAGCTTTTAATGCCCATCCCTGAACATACGATAACAGTTAAGGCAATTAAACCAATAATAAATGCTGTACCGTAGTCGGGCTGAATGGCAACTGTAATACAAATAAATAGGGTGAATATGATAGGTGGCATGACAGCCTTATCAAATTGATCGATATAGGATTGTTTTTTAGAATAGACTGCCGCAAGATAAATAATAACACTTAGCTTTGTAAACTCGGAGGGCTGAATTCCCCTTGCACCGACCATGATCCAGCTTTGTGCATTATTGGCAGTATGTCCAACGACGAATACTAATAAAAGCATCGCAACTGAACCTAGGACAATTAAAAGAAGAATTTTTTTTGTAGCATATAGTTTATAAGGTAAAATCATGGTTACGAAAAATGCAACTGCACCTACTAGTAAGGCCATCCTTTGTCTATCAAAAAAGAATGATGGGTTTTCTCCAAACTTTGGGGCTGAGGCAATGACCATGCTTGCACTATAGACCATGACTAGTCCAAAAGAACATAAAAGAAAAACAGCAAGGACTAAAGTATAATCATATGATTTTAAAATTTTCTTGAGCATTGGGCATCTTCCTCTAAATACAAGGTATAATTATTTATTGTACTATATTTTTGCAATATATAATGCAAAAAACCTGTATTTTCTTTTAATCTTATAACCTATTAACCTATATTTCAGTCAAATCCTTTTATAAAAAAATACTGTAAATTTGGTAAGCTGTAAACCCAAATTATAAAAAAACTCAAATTATCCTAAAGTCATGATAATTTGAGTTAATTTATCTATTAGTTTCCTACTTTCGGGTGGAAGCTTCATGTAGAACGGATAATTCACGCTCAAGTTTTGAGATGAGCTCTTTACCTTCATTGCTCTCTATTAAACCCAATCTTACTGCAAAGTCAATTTCTCTGGATAATCCGAACATTTGCGTATCCAGTACTTCTTCATATAATGGGCATTGAGGCATTGTTAAATTATCCATTTGGACTTTGATAAGTTTTAATATTTTTTCAGCATCTGCTTGAAGTAAAGACAGTGCTTTATCACGATGATTCACCGAAATCTCTGAAGTCAATTCATAACCCCTCCGTTTGCGAAGCGATACCTAATCCTATCTATAAATATTAACCTGTATACAATAAAATTGCAAGAATAAATAGAAAAGACTAGTATTCTTTAAAAAGGAACTAATTAACAATTAGTTATTTATCGGTTTCACTCCAATAATAAAAGTGCTGATACTTCCTATTACGTTTCAAAACCTCTATAATGTGTATGAAAGGAATGATTTATCGATGATTATTATGATTGAAGGAAAGACTAAGTATAAAATTACACTTGACCCTAGTGTGTGGATTTTTGATGATCGTAGAGTAGATTTACTTACATATTTCGATTCAAATCAAAAAGTGGAAGAAGATTTAAGCGAATACACAAAGTCAGTTTCAAAGCATTGGGATAGAGAAATACGCGAAGGTGCGATCTACCCTCCTACTCTTAAAACAGAAAAAAAGTTTTTAAAAGAAAAAATATTAACTGGTACATACGGCATTCCATTTGGTGATTTTATTAAAAATGCAGAACCACTAGAAGATGCTACAACTCTAAAAATCGTACAAAAAGAACAAGAAACAACGGTTCCACTAAGTGAAGCATATGATGCTATCCTTGGATTTTCAAATGTAGGTAAACCTTTACGTGAAGATGGTCCTGTCCATTTTTATTTTGGAGATGGCTCAAACCGTGAGAATCCAATAAAACATATAACTCGTTTTATCATTGAATAATGAGAATAGAGCCTGTCACTAACCCTTTTTATCGAGGAAACATGACAGGCTTCATTATTTAAAGAATATCTGCAGCTAATTGGGCAAGGCCAGATCTTTCTCCCTTTACTAATCGAATATGCCCGCCTATTTTTTGGTCCTTAAACTTCTCTACCACATATGTTAACCCATTATTGTATTCATCCAGATATGGATGGTCAATTTGTTCAGTATCACCCATAAACACGATTTTACTCTTTTCCCCTACTCTAGTGAGGATCGTTTTTACCTCGTGCTTGGTTAAATTTTGAGCCTCATCAATAATAATAAACTGCTCAGGGATACTTCTTCCTCGAATATAAGTCAAAGCCTCCACCTCTATCGAACCCATTCCAGCTAAAATGGCATCAAGTTCACCAGGCTTTTTCGTATTAAATAAATATTCAAGATTATCGTAGATTGGCTGCATCCACGGCCGAAGCTTTTCCTGCTTTTCTCCTGGTAAGAAACCGATATCTTTACCAACAGGGACGATTGGGCGGGCGACTAAAAGCTTTTTATACTTGCCCATATCCTCGGTCTGCATCAAACCAGCCGCAAGTGCCAACAAGGTTTTTCCTGTACCGGCCTTGCCTATTAAAGTCACCAATGGAATATCATCTCTTAATAACAGCTCAAACGCCATTGTTTGCTGTACATTCCTAGGTTTAATGCCCCATATATGATCCTGTTTAAAATTAAGTTTTCTAACTACCTTGCCAGTCTTATCGACTATTCCAATAGCGGATGAAGAACCTCCAAGTGCGTCTTTTAATAAGATAAATTGATTTGGATAAAACGGGTGGTTAACTAACTCTGTAACGTGAAGCTCCCCTTTTTCATAAAAAAGGTCAAGTAGGTTTCGATTTATATAAATCTCGAGGAACCCCGAGTATATATGATCAACCTCAACGACACGGTCATTCAGAAAATCTTCAGATTGTAATCCTAATGCATCTGCCTTCACACGAACCAGTGCATCTTTACTAACTAAAATGACCTGTTTCCCATTTTCTTTTTCTTGTTCTTCTAATGAGAGATTTTTGGCAACAGCCAAGATGCGATTATCATTTGTTTTTTCAACAAAGATATCTTGTAATTCATGAAAGGATCTGTGATTTAATTCAATCCTTAAGCTCCCACCAGTTTCAAGCTGTATTTTTTCGTGGAGCTTCCCTGTTTTTCGCAAGTTATCAATGAGTTTTGAAACTTGCCTTGCATTTCTACCTATTTCATCCATATAACGTTTTTTTGAGTCTACCTCTTCTAACACAACCGCTGGTATAACAACCTCATTATCTTTAAATGAATATATTGCTCTGGGATCTTGCAGTAATACATTCGTGTCTAATACATAAATTTTCCCCAAAATCACGCCTCCTACTCAAGTCGGTTTCATTTTTTGTTTTAGGAGTGAAACAGGTTATCCATTCGAGTGAGAATTTTTTATTTTATTATATTAGTCAATCCTCTTTTTGTTCGTATAAGGACGACCTTTGATAAAAATATATGTCTGAATGCATAAAGATAGAAGAATAATTGAACAATAAAAAAAGAAAACACATTGAGCGATAGGAGGCAAAACGGTGAGATATATTAATATCCTTCTGTTCTTAACTATAATTTTTATTATTTCTGGTTGCGGTACAACAAATAATGCTGGAGAAAATGAGAACGATACTCGTGTAAAAGTTCAAAATTCTGTAGATAACCATGTTGACAGAAAAACAGGACAAGAAATTGCGAGTCATCTTGTCGAACTTGCTAGTAGTGTCCCAAATGTAAATGACGCAACCGCCGTTGTTCTTGGGAAGTATGCAATCGTTGGTATTGATGTGAATGCAAAATTAGAACGGTCAAGAGTACAAACAATTAAGTACTCGGTTGCTGAAAGCCTGCAGCATGACCCTCACGGAGCAAATGCAATTGTTGTTGCTGATGCTGATACATTTGAGCGTTTAAAACAAATGAGAAAGCAAATTGAAGATGGACGCCCTGTTACAGGTATTTTGGATGAATTGGCGCAGATTGTCGGCAGATTAGTCCCTGATATTCCAAGCGATTTAATTGATAATAACAATACAGAACCAACGAAAACAAATGACAACCAGCTTAAACAAGAAGAACAACAGAAATTTGATAAAGAACAGCAAGATCAGTCTAATAATAAAATGGGTAATAAATAAAAGATATTGCAGCACGAGAACATGGTTTCTCGTGCTGATTTTATTTTGGGTTTTTGGTTATTAGTTCCTAAGTTTTGATGATGAGGGGCTTTTAGATTGAACTAGTCCAGCGGTTTTAGCATTAATTGAGTTTATGAAGGACTTTATCACCGTGTCTGTGCTTCGTGTGGGACTTCATCCACTCTATGAAGGACTTTACGATCCTGACTGTGCTCCGTTCATGACTTCATCCACCCTATCGAAATCCATCTTTCAACGTTGGTTTCCCCTCGACCCTGTTACAACTGACTAAAATAAAAAACTTCCTAAAAAAGACAAACTTTGTCAGAAAAGTGTGGGTTGTTGTATAATGGGAAAAAAGATACTTGATAATACTAGAGGGGTTCATAAACATGAAAGTAAAATGTGTAATTTGTGATAAGATTGAGGACATCGAGGATGAATCAAGCCAAGCTAAACGTTTGAGAAACCGACCAATCCATACATATATGTGCCAAGAATGCCATGAGCGCATCGAAACAAGAACGAAAGAACGTATCGCAACAAACAAATTCAAGCTATACCGTAAAAAGAAAACAGACGATGATTGGTGGTAATTCGTAATTCAGGATTGCACCTATCCAACGGGCAACTTTCGTCTGGAGCTAAATATAAACAAAAAAGCCAAGCTTACCCGCTCGGCTTTTTTGTTTTATTCGTAGTTCTGATATCTATCAGGATGTTGCTGAATTTGGTCGTGCATGATATCGATTAATTCAATCGGAAACCTTGCACTTTTTGCTTCCCCATCAATTGTATACTTCACAAAGTACATAACATCATCTTTTTCAATTTCGATATCCTTTAGTTTAAACTCATTCACTAAAATATCCTCAAAAAGATCGTACGTTTCCTTTGCGGCTTTATCATCAGGTCTTGCTTCAGCCACAACTTTAATCGTTAACCAATTATAGATTGCATCTTGCAAGGATTTCATTAAATTGCCTCCCTATTTTACGCTTCACTTTTTTTTGATTGGTGAAGTCGAATTTTATAAATGATTAAAATAAGAGCGGCAATCGCCAATCCTTCTGCTATTGGTAGGAATGCACCTAAAAACGTTAAAATTGTACACCCTAAGGCAAGAAATAAATAAATCACAATATTTTTTAACAATGGCAACTTCTTTGCAAAACCTAACTTGAAGACAATAATTGTCAAAAGTAAGATCACAATGTATAACATATTTGAACCGACACTTGGCGTTGTCGAACTATAGATTGTTTTTGCAACTGGCCACATATGTTCGTATACATCCATTCATACCCCTCCTTCTCACACTTTCCTATTATCAAATGCGCCTTGGCGTATTTGCGCCCAGATTTTTTTCGAGCTTGCTCGAAAAACTTCCTTTAAAAAATCTGTGGCATCGGCCGAAGGCTTAACTTTATACAGCTGGGTTATGAACCCCTGAATGAATTGTATTTTTTTACAGGTCCCCACTTAGAGAAGCAGAGATTTTTGCTGTATAAAGTTAAAGTATCAGAAAGGGACAAGGTTCACAACATTATTGATTCACTTCAGCAAGTTTTTTTCGTTTTGCTGCTTTTTCACGTTCATTCTTATCAAGAACTTTCTTACGTAAACGGATGGATTCTGGTGTAACCTCACAGTACTCATCATCGTTTAGGTATTCAAGTGATTCTTCTAATGACATGATGCGAGGCTTTTTCATTGTTGTTGTTTGGTCTTTGTTCGCTGAACGCATGTTTGTCATTTGTTTCATCTTCACGATATTAACGGTTAGGTCATTTTCACGAGTGTGTTCACCAACAATCATACCTTCATAAACTTCTGTACCTGGTTCAACGAAGATAGTTCCACGGTCTTCAACACCCATAATACCGTATTGAGAAGCTTTTCCTGATTCCATTGAAACAAGAACCCCTTGTCTACGTCCACCAACATTACCTGTTGCCATTGGTTTGTAGCTATCAAAGGTATGATTCAAAATACCAAACCCTCTTGTTAGAGTTAAGAATTCCGTTGTATATCCAATAAGACCACGTGCAGGCACCATAAAGATGAGTCGTACTTGACCATTACCATTGTTGATCATGTCTAACATTTCACCTTTACGAGCTCCAATCGACTCCATAATGGAACCAGTATGCTCTTCAGGAACATCGATTTGCACACGCTCAACTGGCTCACAACGTACGCCATCAATTTCTCTTACAATAACTTCTGGCTTCGAAACCTGAAGCTCATATCCTTCACGGCGCATATTTTCAATTAAAATTGATAAATGCAGCTCGCCACGACCAGAAACAATCCATGCATCTGGTGAATCAGTGTTCTCAACTCGTAAGCTTACATCTGTTTGAAGCTGTGCACGCAAGCGCTCTTCAATTTTACGAGAAGTTATAAATTTCCCTTCACGTCCAGCAAAAGGACTATTGTTAACTAGAAACGTCATTTGTAGAGTTGGTTCGTCAATATGAAGGACTGGTAGAGCATCTTGGTGTTCAATTGGACATACGGTTTCACCAACATTTATATCTTCCATACCAGAAACCGCAACGAGATCTCCCGCTTTTGCTTCCTGGATTTCAACACGTTTCAAGCCTGAGAAACCAAATATCTTTGTCACACGGAATTGTTTAACACTTCCATCTAATTTCATTAAGGCAACTTGCTGTCCAACGTGCATGGTTCCTCTGAATACACGGCCAATTCCAATTCTTCCTACATAGTCATTATAATCAAGCAATGCTACTTGGAATTGAAGTGGTTCTTCACTATTATCAACTGGAGCAGGGATGTTTTCGATGATACAGTTGAATAATGCTTCCATATTTTCATCTTGTTGATGTGGATCTGTACTTGCAGTTCCATTGATAGCTGAAGCATATACAACTGGGAACTCTAATTGTTCCTCAGAAGCATCAAGTTCGATAAATAAGTCAATTACTTCGTCAACAACTTCTTCTGGACGAGCAAAGTCACGGTCAATTTTATTGACAACAACAATTGGAGTAAGATTTTGTTCCAATGCTTTTTTCAATACAAAACGAGTTTGTGGCATACAGCCTTCATAAGCATCAACAACTAATAATACCCCGTCTACCATTTTCATAATACGCTCAACTTCTCCACCGAAGTCAGCATGTCCTGGTGTATCCATGATATTGATTCGCGTGTCTTTATAATTAATTGCCGTATTTTTGGCGAGAATGGTGATACCACGTTCACGTTCTATGTCATTTGAATCCATGGCACGTTCTTCTACATGCTCATTTGTACGGAATGTTCCTGATTGGTGAAGCATTGTATCAACCAGTGTTGTTTTACCATGGTCTACGTGAGCGATAATTGCTATATTTCGTAAATCATTTCGTATTGTCACTATTATACATCTCCTAGTATCAATTTAAGGATAAATTAATTTTACATTTTTTTACTTTCGAAAAGGACTGGAACTAAAACATTATATACCAAACAGTAGAAATAATACACATTTATCTGTAAAATAAATTATGGAAAGGGGCCCATACTATGAAAAACGTAAATTTGCCAATGCTCTTGTTCGCCATTGCAACTGCAGTATGCATTATGTTAATTGGAGTATCAATTGCTGAAAGAAGTCTGTTAGGTATTATTCTGTCTATTATCGCTGTAATTATTGTGACAGGTTTAGGATTTACCACAAAGAAAAAAATGCGTGAGAATGGCAGAATCTAAATTCTGCTTTCCTCACGCTTTATTTATGATTTTATTTCCTTTTTAAGAATTGTGTAAAGATCTCTTTATGTAAATTCGGTCTTGCAACAAATACACTGTTTTCCTTTAAGAAGTTTAATGGCTCTCCATCGAGTGTTGTTACGACCCCACCTACTTCATTTAAAAGAACAACCCCAGCTGCAAAATCCCAAGGTGATAAACGCATTGTAATGTAGACATCAATTCTGCCAGTCACAACATAAGCCAACTCTAGTGCTGCTGATCCATAAGAACGAGTGCCACGAACAGCATTGACAATCGGTATCAAGATTTTAGGATCAATTCGTTTATTTTCGGTTACCCATGTAGCATTTATGGCAACAATTGCTTTTTCCAAAGGGACTTCCCCTAACGGTTCAATTTTTGTGGAGTTAAAATACGCCCCTTGACCTTTACGTGCATGATATAGCTCATCATGAACAACATCGTAAATAAGGCCAATTTGCCCCACTCCATCTTCATATACGGCAACCGAAATGGCAAAATTACGTTGTTGATGAATAAAATTCATTGTCCCGTCAATCGGATCAATAATCCAAGTGATACCATCTAAGGATTGGAGCTTATCTCCAAAGCCTTCCTCCCCAAGAATTTTGTGAGACGGAAACGTCTCATGAATCTTTCCAATAAAAAATTGTTCCGTTTCCTTATCCATGTTAGTCACGAGGTCATCTGGGTTTGATTTTGATTCAACTACAAGCTTTGTTTTAAAAGAATCCCGAATCCGTTCTCCCGCCTCTTTTATCCAATGTTTTGCAAATTTATCGATTTCGTCCCAATTTACCATATCAGTACCTCACTTTTTTCATCTCAAAGGATAGTATGTGCTATGTATCTTTCTTTAAAAGCATACTTTACTTATTTATGGACATGCAAGCAATAAGGAAAGCGAACCAACTCAGGTTCGCTTTCGCTCCTCTTTTATACTTCAATTTTAATCATTTCTTGGCTTAATTTTTGTAATTTCTTTTTACATTCTGCTTTTTTCTCTTCATCTTTTTCAATCATCGCATCATAAAGGGTTGCCAATTCATAATCTACTTCTAAACGTAACACAGCCAAGCGTTTTTCTCCGTCTTTTCGCTTTAAGTCATTAATCACTTGTTTCAATTTCCGCACCCCTTTCCACTATGTCGATCTTCCACTTTCCCTCATTGACTAATACTGCTAGTTACTTCTATCTTATGAAAAAACTAGAGCATTGTAACAAATATGTGCGTATACCTAGATAAGCTTTAGGTTTTAATTTCGAGCATGCTAGTTTAGCTTTCTAATTGTTTTTGCTAAAATACAAGAAGGAATATCATTAGGAGGAAAAATTCAATGGCTTTTACAGGGTTTACAAAAGAAGACTTTAATGTGTTTACAATAAATGGACTTGAAGACCGCATGGATGCACTGATTAAACATGTTCGACCAAAATTAGAGGAATTAGGGGATCATTTTGCCCCTACACTCTCGAGTCTTTCAGGAGATGAAATGTTTGCTCATGTTGCAAAACATGCAAGAAGGACGATTAATCCACCTAAAGATACTTGGGTAGCTTTTGCAAATAATAAGCGTGGGTATAAAATGCTGCCTCATTTTCAAATCGGATTATGGAATACACATCTATTTGTTTGGTTCGCTGTAATTTACGAGGCACCTATCAAGGCTGAATTTGGTCATGTATTAATGGAGCACTCAAAAAAAATTAGAGAAAGTGTCCCAAATCATTTTGTATGGTCAGTCGATCATACAAAACCAGAAACTCTTATTCATCAGGAGTTAAGTGAACAAGATCTTGAATCAATGTTCACACGACTACAAACTGTTAAAAAGGCCGAAATCCTATGTGGAATTAACATCCCTCGAGATAAAGTGGTTGAAATGAACGCTGAAGAGTTAGTACGAGTAATTGATGGAACTTTCAGAAAGTTACTTCCATTATACCAGTTAGCGCAAGAAAGTTCAAAGTAAGTTTCGAAAAGGAATTCATTTTTCGACAAGCCTGCATACCAAAAAGGATGTCTTATTGTAAAAGACATCCTTTTTGTTTACATTTTGATTATTTCCATATCTTTTTTTGCTTTTTGGATAACACGGTATGCAGAATACCCGCTTGTTTCTTCAAATTCTCCACAAACTTGTTTTTCTTCTGCCTTGCTAGGAACAATTTCTTTAAAGCGTTTATAAGCCTGCATCATTTTTTCCCTTGCTATTCCCTTCTCATATGCCCTTTCAACACATTCAAAAAAGGCAATCACATCGACTACCTCGTCTGTGCTCCAGTCATATGAAATCGGGTATTGATAATCCAAACGACTTCACCTCTATTTATTCCACTTTGACCTAATTTGCTCGGCTTCAGTAATCATTCGCTCAAACAACTCAGCAACTGTTGGTTCATCCTTGATGAGGCCCATTACTTGACCAGCCCATGCAAATCCTCCATCTAGTTTACCATCATAGATATAGCTCATATTAGCTTGACCACTTATGTATTCCTTTAATCCTTCATATCCACTGTTTGCAGCTTCAAGCTCTAGGATTTTTGATGACCATTCATTTGAAATGACACGCCCTGGTGCACCTAGTGATCGTTTAATTACGACTGTATCATTTTCTGTTCCTTTAATCAATGCATCTTTATATCCTTGATGGGCATGAACACATTCTTTCGTCGCAATAAAGCGTGTACCCATTTCAATACCTTCTGCTCCCAAGCTTAACGCAGCCATCAAACCTCGGCCATCACCGATTCCACCAGAAGCGATAACTGGAATGGAAACTGCATCTACAACTTGTGGAATAAGAACCATTGTTCCAATATCCTGTCTACCAAGATGACCACCACCCTCTTGACCAACTACCATAACAGCGTCTGCTCCTAACTCCTCTGCTTTTTCTGCTTGTCTTCTGGCAGCAACCAGAACAAGCTTCTTCATATTAACACCCTTTAATTGTTCAAAAATTGGAGCAGGATTTCCGCCAGTCATTGTGATGACAGGAACTTCTTCCTCAATTGCTACATCAAGCATGTCCGAGAACGGTCTTCCATGCTGTCCAATCGCATAGTTAACCCCAAATGGTTTGTTTGTTAGTTCTTTTACTTTTTTAATTTCAGTACGAAGATCTTCTGGTGTGTCAAGTGACATAGCAGTTATTTGACCAAGGCCACCTGCATTTGATACAGCTGCTGCAAGTTCCGAATAGGCTAAATACGCAAGTCCTCCTTGAATGATTGGATACTTAATTCCCAATAAAGTTGAAACCTTTGTTTCCCAATTCATTATACTCCCACCTTTCATTAATCCTTTTCGATGTCGGTACTCAAAACTCCTCTTTTTTCCTTTAGTCCAAGTTAAAGCGTGAGCTACAACTCATTTTGTAAAAGTTATAAAGCAAAGTTTAACAGTTCAAAAAATGTTTAATAATTACTTGTTGTGACAATTTAAAAGTAAGAAATATTTTTATATGCAAACGGTAAGAGAAATGCTATAATTCATTTGTTTTATGTAGAAAAAAGTAGAATAAAACACTCAATTTTTATTCTGAAATATAAATAAAGAGGTGTGGTTATCAATTGTCACAAAATGAAACACCATTATTTACTGGTCTTATTGAACACTCAAAAAAGAACCCAACTCAATTCCATATACCTGGACATAAAAAAGGCGCCGGGATTGATCCAGAATTTCGTAACTTTATCGGGGACAATGCCCTTTCAATTGACCTCATTAATATCGGACCCTTAGATGATCTCCACCAACCTAAAGGCATAATTAAGCAAGCTCAAGACCTTGCAGCTAAAGCCTTTGGTGCAGATCACACTTTCTTTTCCGTTCAAGGTACAAGTGGGGCAATTATGACAATGGTCATGGCTGTATGTGGCCCTGGAGATAAAATCATCGTACCTAGAAATGTCCACAAGTCTGTTATGTCAGCCATTGTATTCTCAGGAGCAGTGCCAATCTTCATTCATCCTGAGATTGATAATACTTTGGGAATTTCTCATGGAATCACTACAGACTCTGTTAACAAAGCGCTTGAACAGCATCCAGATGCAAAAGGATTACTAGTGATTAATCCAACCTACTTCGGTGTTGCTGCTGACCTAAAGAAGATTGTAGAAATTGCTCATTCTTATGAAGTACCGGTACTCGTTGACGAAGCACATGGCGTTCATATTCACTTTCATGATGGGCTACCGCTATCTGCCATGCAGGCAGGTGCAGATATGGCTGCAACAAGCGTCCATAAGCTAGGAGGCTCAATGACACAAAGCTCTATTTTAAATGTTAGAGAAGGCTTAGTGTCAGCTAACAGGGTTCAAACGATCTTAAGTATGCTAACAACAACATCTACATCTTATTTATTATTAGCATCTTTGGATGTTGCGAGAAGAAGATTAGTGACAGAAGGATATGACCTGATTGAAAAAACGATTCAATTAGCCAACTATATGAGGGAAAAGATCAATGAAATAGAAAAACTTAAATGTATCGGACGCGAAATTTTAGGCTCTAAAGCTACATTTGACTTTGATCCAACAAAATTAATAATTTCTGTAAAAGACCTTGGTATTACAGGTTCGGATGCAGAAGTTTGGCTTCGTGAAAAATACAATATTGAAGTGGAAATGTCCGACCTATACAACATTCTTTGTATCGTAACACCTGGTGATACGAAGAAAGAAGCTGATTTACTAATTGCTGCACTTGCGAATTTATCTGATGAAGTCTCACATCTTTCAGAATCTAGAATTGTACCAGAAGTTTTACTTCCAGATATCCCAGTACTTGCTTTATCGCCTCGTGATGCATTTTATTCTGAAACTGAAGTTGTTCCATTTGAAGAATCCGCTGGCAGAGTAATTGCTGAATTTATCATGGTGTATCCACCAGGTATTCCAATTTTCATCCCTGGAGAAATTATAACCGAGGAGAACTTAACGTATATTCAAACCAATATTGAAGCAGGTCTCCCCGTCCAAGGACCCGAGGATTATGATTTAAAACACTTGCGAGTTATAAAAGAACACAAAGCCATTAAATAAAGACGAAAAAGAAGCATGCAAATTTTATTGCATGCTTTTATTTTTTATTAAGTTATTTATCTTCGTGATTGCAATCGCAGTGGTCGCAAGTTGAATAAAGTGTTGTAACCTTCTCATACTCAAAATGTTCAATTGTTTTACTACAAGTTTGACAGATGATTGTACCCATTATTCAAAGCCCCTTTCGAAAAGTAGATTCTTAAACTTCCTTTGAAAACGTTTTATGTTATGTTATTTATATAATAGTATGACACAATTGGTTCGTCAATAGTTAATTGTATATCATTTTAAATTATTTTTAGATGTTTTTTATCATACTTGTTGAATTACGATGCATATTCACGTCATATAACAGAAAGTTGTAACTATTACCCATTAAATGCTAGAATAATAGTAACTTAGAGATAAAAACATACATAATTAATCAATCTGGAGTAGGAGTGAAAAGTTTGGAAAACGCATTCATAAAGCTTGTTCCAGCATCAAACACACAAAGTGTATCACTAGATGATGTAAAAGATCTCTTTAGCTATTACAAGGAAATTACAAGCAAAACGGGACAGCAGCTGGATTGGGATTACGACAACGCTGCCTTTCCATACGACATAAAAGAGATAAACCAAGAACATAATTGGTTTTATTTAAAATCCGATCATCAAAAATATAATGCAATCGTAGTGGGCGTTGGCCAAGAGGAGCTTGAAGGTGAAGATGGTGAACAAATTGAGCAATCCTATATCCAAGTCACCCTTCCTCAAGTGTCAACCACTGGCGACAAAGGAAAAGCTAATGAGTTCTGCAAGTTTTTAGCCAAAAAACTTGAAGGAGAATTACATCTATTTAACGGAAGAATTATGTATTTTTACAAACGAAAATAACCATCTAAGGAAGGAAGAAAAGACCATATCATTAAGATGTGGTCTATTTCTATGTAAATGCCCAAAAAACCTTTTCAAATGAGAAAAAACAGAAAAACGAAATAGCCGTAATCAAGAAGGAACTCTTTCGTGTTAGTCCAATTTTGGTAGCGATTAAAAAAGCAAGATAACAAAAGATCACTAATAAAATACCCTTCGCAAAAAGACTATCGGAACGTGATAACCATGTAACCAAAGAAAATGTACTCCATATTAATACCTGGATCAATCCAATTACATATACCTTCATGAAGAAACTCCCCTTTTATCAGCAATAAAGGAACTAAGACCATGTACGCATGCTTGTCTCTATGAATTTCTTTTTACTATATTAATTAATATGCACAGAAATATGGTAGTATTTTTCATTTATGTAACAAATCGATGACATTGGAAAGAATTTTATGAATACATGATAAAATGAATTTAAATTGAAAAATAGGTGTTTTGTATTATACAAATTTAGATGTAAAGACCTATACTTTTGACTATTTTATGGAAGAGTGATTAACAAAATGAAAGCATTTACCCTAATCATACTTTCTTTTATTTTCCTTTCCTCATGTTCTTCATACCAAACGCAGCCTACATTGCCAGAAATAGATGAAAAACAAATCATCTTTTTTTCCGATGAAGATAATCTTCACAATGAAAGTAATTATTATGATGCCTTACTGGAGCTTAGAAATAAATTCCCAACTGAAATCGCAAATATGAAGGTTGTTTCTTCTGAAGATAATAGATTGTATACGAAGTATAAGATTGAAGAATATCCTTCTTTATTAATTATTGAACAAAATAAAGTCCTTGAAAAAATTGAAGGGAATGTTGACAAGGAAGAAATTATCATTCCCATTGAAAACGTCTTGTCGACTTCAACTAGTTCAAAAAAATAAGTAAAAAAATCGCCCCGAATTCGGAGCGATTTTTTACATTTATTATTTCACAATGTGAATTGGAGATCCTAAAGCAACTTCTGCTGCTTCCATTGTAATTTCACCTAGAGTTGGGTGAGCATGAATTGTCATTGCGATATCTTCAGCTGTCATACCAGCTTCAATAGCAAGGCCTAATTCAGAAATAATATCTGATGCACTTTCACCAGCTACCTGAGCACCGATTAGTAGTCCATCCTCTTTACGAGTAATTAACTTTACAAAACCGTCAGTTGCCTCAAGTGCAAGCGCACGACCATTTGCAGCATATGGGAATTTAGCTGCTACAACTTCAATTCCTTCGTCTTTTGCTTGTTGTTCATTGTATCCAACTGTCGCTAGTTCAGGTTCAGAGAATACAACAGCAGGAATACCTAAGTAGTCGATTTCTGATGGCTCACCAGCAATTGCTTCTGCTGCAATTTTACCTTCGTATGAAGCTTTATGTGCTAATTGAGGTCCAGGAACAATATCACCGATTGCGTAGATGTTACTTACACTTGTACGGCATTGTTTATCGATCTCAATTACGCCTCTTTCATTCATTTTAACACCAGCAAGCTCTAAACCAAGCTCATCGGTATTAGCACGACGACCTACCATTACGAATACATAGTCTGCGTCAATTGAATGTTCTTCGCCTTTTGCTTCATACTTTACTGTTACACCATTTTCAGTCTCTTCTACACCTTTAGCAAGAGCCTTAGTAATAATTTCAGCACCTTTTTTCTTAAGGTTCTTTTTAACAATAGAAGTCATTTGTTTTTCAAAACCAAGAAGGATGTCATCTGCTCCCTCTAGAATTGTTACTTGTGATCCAAAGTTTGCATAAGCACCACCAAGCTCAATACCAATTACACCACCGCCGATTACGACGATTTTTTCTGGTACTTCCTTTAGTCCAAGTGCGCCAGTTGAATCAAGAACACGTTTTGAATATTTAAATGATGGAATTTCGATTGGACGAGAACCTGTAGCAATAATTGCATTTTTGAAATTGTAAGTTTGTGCAGCGTTATCACTCATAACACGTAAAGAGTTTGCATCTACGAAATATGCTTCCCCTTTTACAACTTCAACCTTATTACCTTTTAATAGTCCTGCAACTCCACCAGTTAATTTCTTGACAACACTATCTTTAAAAGCTTGAACTTTTGAAAAATCAAGTGTTACATTTTCAGCTTTGATTCCCATTGATTCAGAATTCTTAGCTGTTTCATAACGGTGTCCAGCGGAGATTAGCGCCTTAGATGGGATACATCCAACGTTAAGACAAACACCACCAACAGTGTCTTTCTCTACAATCGTAACTTTTTGTCCTAGTTGTGCAGCACGAATCGCTGCAACATATCCACCAGGTCCAGCACCAATAACTATTGTGTCTGTTTCAATTGGGAAATCTCCTACTACCATGTTGTATTACGCCTCCATTAATAATAATTGTGGATCATTTAACAAACGTTTGATTTGGTTGAGTGCGTTCTGTGCAGTAGCACCATCAATCATACGGTGGTCAAAGCTTAATGATAAAGCAAGGACTGGAGCTACAACAATTTCACCATTTTTAACAACAGGCTTCTCTGCAATTCGTCCTACTCCTAAGATAGCAACTTCTGGGTGGTTAATAACAGGAGTGAACCATTGTCCACCTGCTGAACCAATGTTACTGATGGTACATGAAGCACCTTTCATTTCATTAGGAGCTAACTTGCCATCACGAGCTTTGCCAGCTAATTCATTGATTTCATTAGAGATAGA
This sequence comes from Fredinandcohnia onubensis, assembly GCF_002734285.1. Classification (GTDB taxonomy): domain Bacteria; phylum Bacillota; class Bacilli; order Bacillales; family Bacillaceae_L; genus Ferdinandcohnia; species Ferdinandcohnia onubensis_A. The sequence continues at coordinate 47,068 of NZ_NSEA01000011.1, forward strand.
GAAAATTGACTTACGATCCGCATCTTTAACAACAGGAACAAGAAGACCTTTTTCTGTATCAGCAGCAATACCAATATTGAAGTAGTGCTTATGAATGATTTCGCTAGTTGCATCATCAAGTGATGTATTTAACGCAGGGAAATCACGTAATGCTGCAGTTAAAGCTTTCACGATATATGGTAGGTATGTTAATTTAATACCTTTTTCAGCTGCAACAGCCTTAAATTTCTTACGGTGTGCAACCAACTCTGTAACATCTACTTCGTCCATTAATGTAACATGTGGAGCTGTGTGTTTTGAGTTAACCATTGCTTTAGCGATTGCTTTACGAATTCCACTCATCTTTTCACGAGTTTCAGGGTATTCGCCCGCAGGAATTGGTTGTTTTGCAGGAGCTGTCGCTGCTTCTGCCGCTGCTGCTTTTGGAGCTTCAGCTGCAGGTGTTTCTGTAGCAACAGGTGCACCGCCAGAAGTGAACGCATCAATATCCGACTTCATTATTCTACCATTTTCGCCACTTCCTGCAACCTTTTTGATGTCAATTCCTTTTTCTCGTGCATATTTTCGAACAGAAGGCATAGCAATGATACGACGATTTTCATCAACGTCTGCAGCAGGTGCTGTTGCTTCTTGAGCAGCCGAAGCTGGTTGTTCTTCCTGAGCTTGTTCTTGTTTAGGAGCTTCGTCAGATTCATCGCCTTTAAATTTAAGGTCCTCATATCCAGGAGCATCAAACTTAATCAGCGTATCACCTACAATTGCAACAGTTCCTTCTTCTACAAGTACTTCAAGTACTTTCCCTTTAACTGGAGAAGGGATTTCTACTACTGCTTTATCATTTTGGACCTCACATAGAACATCGTCCTCATTTACTTCATCGCCTGGTTTTACAAACCATTTTACGATTTCACCTTCATGGATACCTTCACCGATATCTGGCAACTTAAATTCAAATGCCACGGTTTTCGCCTCCTAAAATTGTTAGTTTCTTTTCAAAGATGCCTTGGCGCATGTCTACATTGTTGAAATTTTTATCTAGTTGAACTCTCATACGCCGCAGGCTTATTTATTCCGATAAGGATAGTTAATCCTTGATTGATTGGTTATATATTAGAAGTTCAATACTTTCTTTGCAGTTTCAATTACATCCTTGAAGTTTGGTAACCAAACCGATTCTGCTTGAGAGAATGGATAAACTGTATCAGCTGCAGTTACACGTAATACTGGAGCTTCTAAACTTAAGATTGCACGATCGTTGATTTCAGCAACGACGTTAGCTGCAATTCCAGCTTGTTTTTGTGCCTCTTGAACAACGATAGCTCGTCCTGTTTTTTCAACAGAACTAATGATTGTTGGAATATCCAATGGGCTTACTGTACGTAAGTCAATAACTTCTGCAGAAATGCCCTCTTTTTCTAACTCAGTTGCAGCTTTTAAGCACTCATGTACCATCGCACCATATGAAATCATAGTGATGTCTGTACCTTCGCGCTTTACTTCTGCTTTCCCAAGTTCAATTGTATATTCACCCTCTGGAACCTCCTGGCGGAATGAACGATAAAGCTTCATATGCTCAAGGAAGACAACAGGGTCGTTATCGCGAATTGCGGATATTAATAGTCCTTTTGCATCATAAGGTGTTGATGGAATAACAACCTTTAGACCAGGTTGTTGTGCCATTAAACCTTCTAAGCTATCTGCGTGTAGTTCTGGTGTATGTACACCGCCACCAAATGGTGAACGAATCGTTACTGGAGCAGTGTAACGACCACCTGAACGATAACGCATACGAGCTAATTGACCACTAATAGAATCAATAACCTCATAGACAAATCCAAAGAACTGGATCTCTGGAACTGGACGGTAGCCTTGTAAGCTTAGACCAACAGCAAGACCGCCAATACCTGATTCAGCTAATGGTGTATCAAACACGCGATCTTCACCGAATTCAGCCTGAAGACCTTCAGTAGCACGGAACACACCGCCGTTAACTCCAACGTCTTCACCGAAAACTAAGACATCTGGGTTATTCTTTAATTCTGTGCGTAACGCATCAGTGATTGCTTGAATCATTGTCATTTGCGCCATGGCTTACTTCGACTCCTTCGCTTTATAGATTTCCATTTGCTCCTCTAAATTTAAAGGAAGCTTTTCGTACATATGTGAAATAAGGTCAGTAACCTTTTGTTTAGGTGTTTCGTCCGCTTTTTTAATTGCGTTCTTGATGTCTTCTTTAGCTTCTTCAATGACTTGGTTTTCTAACTCTTCATTCCAAATTCCTTTTCCTTCAAGGTACTTACGGAAACGAACGAGTGGATCTTTCTTTTCCCATTCATTGTCAAGCTCAGAAGTACGATATCTTGTTGGATCATCTCCAGCCATTGTATGTGGACCATAACGGTATGTCATTGTTTCAATTAGAGTTGGACCATCACCATTCACTGCACGCTCACGAGCTTCTTTAACAGCTACATATACAGCTAGTGGATCCATACCATCAACTTGAATTCCTGGAATACCAGCTGCAACGGCCTTTTGAGCTAGAGTTGCTGCTGCTGATTGTTTTTCAACAGGAGTAGATATTGCAAAACGGTTGTTTTGAACGATAAATATTGCTGGTGCTTTAAATGCTCCCGCAAAGTTAATTCCTTCATAGAAGTCACCTTGTGAAGTACCGCCGTCACCAGTATAAGTGATTGCAACTGATTTCTTGCCGCGTTTTTTCATACCTAAAGCGACACCAGCACACTGTATGTATTGTGCACCAATGATAATTTGTGGTGATAGTACATTAACTCCTTCTGGAGCTTGGTTTCCATGGAAATGTCCACGTGAGAACAAGAACGCTTGATATAATGGCAAACCATGCCATACGATTTGAGGTACATCACGATAACCTGGTAAAATAAAATCTTCTTTATCTAATGCAAATTGAGATGCAAGTTGTGAAGCTTCTTGACCTGCAGTAGGTGCATAGAAACCTAAACGTCCTTGGCGGTTTAACGAAATAGAACGTTGATCAAGGATTCTTGTATAAACCATTCTTCTCATTAATTCTTTTAATTGATCATCACTTAAATCAGGAACAGCATCCTTGTTAACTACTTCTCCTTCTTCATTTAAGATCTGAAACAAAGGAAAGTTTTCAGCAACTTTATCCAGTTGCCCTTGTAAATCAAAGACATTTGCTTTTACAGCCATCTTTTCTCGCTTCCTTTCTTACCCTATTTTCTTTAATCAAACGCACCCTGACCATTTCTAGCAAGGGGCTTTAACTTTATGATGGTGAAGAAACCAAGTATAAAGTTAAGAATGATACAAAACATACAGCATTAGGTTACCCAAAAATATATCTTTTCAAAGACATTTTTTATCCATTGGAACGTAGTCTTTAGATGTAATAACTTTATTGTCATGCTCGAAAAGGATATTCTGACTCCTAAATGAAGCTGTATTAATTATTTTAGTAAAGCAATTAATACAACTGCTCCCTATCCATTTCCAAGTTTACAACAACGTAAGACACACGTCAAATTGTTTGTTTACTGTTTTATTACTTGTCCATAACTTTTTTTATTTTTGTATAAATTCCCATTTTAAAAAACTGTATCAGTACACATTTTCGGTCTGTACTATAAAAACCTTTCTTCTAGAATGATTTTTTAAAATACTACTCCGGATTACGCCCAAAAATAGCCAAAACAAAAAGGCTATCAACACTGATAGCCCTTTCACACAGTTATTAGTTTATTATTCCTCTTTAAAGACAACTTCTAGTCCGGCATTTTGATAAAAAGTAACCTTCGCTTTGTTGTATTGGTCTGTCAATTTATTAAACGTTTCATTAGCTGCAACTACTTTTTCGTAAGTTTCATTTATAAGATTAATTTGTTGTTCTAATTCATCCAATGTTAATTCTTCATTTTGAAACATTTCATATAATTTTTTATCATGTTCTATTGCTTCTTTATATACAGTGTATAAGCCCTCATAGCTTTTATAGCGTTCGTTCATTAACGAGACTAGCTCATTCGCTTCTTCCTTTACACTGTCCTCTTTTATCTCAGAAATAAGTGCATCGACCTTTTGAAATTCCTTTTTGGAGGCTTCGATACTCTTTTGTTCATTGTTAATTCTAGTTTCACGATCACCGACAATTGCTAATGCATCCTTTGATAAGGAAACAATCTGATCAAACTCTTTCATACCTAATGTTAAAATTTCATCGTAAAGCTCTTTCTCTTTTTTCTCAAGCTCCACTAATGGGTTTTGTTGCTCTTCAAAGTCCTTTTCAACTGCTACCACTTTTTCTAATGTCTCATAAATCTGTTCTTCTGGTGTGGGACCGCCCATACACCCCATTAAGAGAAAACTCATACAAATACAAAGAAATACAATTTTCAACGAATTATTTTTCACTATCTGCTCCCCCTTAGATACTTCAAATATACTATATTATAATACGATTTCATAACATATTTTTAGGTTTCACCTAAATATATGAGTTAGTACATGCTTTAGAACAGGCTAGAGGCCTACTTTTATATTTAAAAATGAAAAAACCTTTGATAAACTTATAATAAATATAGCATCAAGATCAGGAAGTGATAAATGTGATAACAATGGATAATATTATCCGGGAAGGACATCCAACACTACGAAAGGTTGCAGATGAGGTTCCTTTACCGGCATCAGCCGAAGACCGCAAAACTTTAGAAGAACTTCTAGAATATGTAAATAACAGTCAGAATCCTGAAATTGCTGAAAAATACGGATTAAGACCAGGCATAGGGCTTGCTGCACCGCAGATTAATGTGTCAAAACGTATGATTGCTGTCCATTTAAAAGATGAGAATGATGAGCTACACAGTTATGCTTTGTTTAATCCAAAAATTATTAGTCATTCTATTAAAAAGAGTTATTTAACAAGTGGTGAAGGCTGTTTATCCGTTGACAGAGCTGTACCGGGATATGTACCGCGCTACTCGAAAATTAAGGTAAAAGGAACCACCATTGAGGGTGAGGAAGTAATTGTGAAACTAAAAGGTTTACCTGCAATATGTTTTCAGCATGAGATAGACCACTTAAATGGAGTTATGTTCTATGATCATATCAATGAGGAAAATCCGTTTGCTGAACCAGACAACGCGATTCCTATCGAACGATAGAAAGTAAGTATCGAAGCGCTAAACATATAGATGGATTTTTGTTAAGAAAACTTGACTTATTCATCTTCGTCCAATTTACCTTTCTTTTATTAGCCATGATAATTTGACCCTTTTTTTCACATAATAAGAACAAAACTTAAACCCAAAAGCAACGTTCTTGAAATGTTTAAAGTTTGAGAAAAAAGGAGATGATAGTCATGCTAAAAAAGTTACGGAAAAAATTAATTAAGCAGTGGCAAGATTTATTAAAAAGGAAATCAATTGCGTAGAGATTAATAACATAAAACTTGCCTCCTAATGAAGATAGAGCTAACAATAACGACTAGAGCCCTTCGTTATGGAGGGCTTGTTATGTACTATCATGCTCTTCAATGGTATAATATACTTTTAGGTGTACGGTTGAGTGATTTTAACAAAAAAATACATAGTAACCCCTAATCTAACCCCCTCTTTTTACCTATTAACAAATGCAATGTTAAGAAATATTTAGGAAAAGCAAGAAAAAACATGAAAAACTTGTTATATTTTTATATAATAGAAAAAGTTACTCTAACTTTCGGAAATTAAGGAGAGATTTGGCAATGATTTTTAAAGTTTACTACCAAGAGGATGTATTAGAAGTTCCAGTAAGAGAACATACAAAAACTTTGTATATTGAAGCAGAATCTCAAGTTGAGGTTCGCCAAAAATTAAAGGAACGGAAATTTAACATTGAATATATTCAAAAGGTGGAAGGGGCCTATCTTGAGTACGAGCAACTAAATGAAGATTATAATGTATTGGAGATTTGATGAATTATGAAATTTGTAAAGAACGATCAAACAGCTGTTTTCGCCTTAGGTGGACTCGGGGAAATTGGTAAAAACACTTATGGCGTACAGTTTCAGGATGAAATTATCCTGATCGATGCTGGGATTAAATTCCCGGAGGACGAGCTGTTAGGAATCGACTATGTTATTCCTGATTACAGCTATTTAGTCAAGAACGAAGACAAGATTAAAGGTTTATTCATAACGCACGGTCACGAGGATCATATTGGTGGAATTCCGTATTTACTTCGTGAAATCAATGTACCGATTTATGGAGGTAAGCTTGCCCTAGGTTTAATTCGTAACAAATTAGAAGAGCACGGACTACTCCGCCAAGCAAAGTTGATTGAAATTAAAGAAGAGGACATTATAAAATTCCGTAAAACATCGGTTACGTTTTTTAGAACAACACATAGTATTCCAGATTCATACGGAATTGTTGTAAAAACGCCTCCTGGACAAGTTGTCCATACAGGAGATTTCAAATTTGATTTCACACCTGTTGGGGAGCCAGCGAACCTTCAAAAAATGGCGGAAATCGGTAGAGATGGAGTACTATGTTTACTATCCGATAGTACAAATGCTGAAATACCACATTTTACAATGTCTGAAAGACGCGTAGGAGAAAGTATTCAGGATATTTTTCGAACTGTAGATGGTCGAATCATTTTTGCTACTTTCGCTTCTAATATTCATCGCCTACAGCAGGTGGTTGAAGCCGCTGTTCAAAACGATCGAAAAATTGCAGTATTTGGAAGAAGTATGGAATCAGCAATCACAATTGGATATGATTTAGGGTATATTCAATGTCCAAAGGATACGTTTATTGAAGCTAACCAAATCAACCGTCTCCCAGCAAATAAGGTTGTTATTCTTTGTACTGGAAGCCAAGGGGAACCAATGGCTGCCCTTTCAAGAATTGCAAATGGTACACACCGACAAATTCAAATCATTCCTGGGGACACGGTTGTATTTTCATCATCACCTATTCCAGGGAATACACTGAGTGTTAGTCGAATCATCAATATGCTTTACCGCGCAGGCGCCGATGTTATTCATGGACCACTAAGTAACATCCATACATCAGGTCACGGTGGCCAAGAGGAACAAAAATTAATGCTTCGTCTCATGCAGCCAAAGTATTTTATGCCAATTCATGGTGAATACCGGATGCAAAAGATGCACGCGAAATCTGCTGTAGATTGTGGTGTATTTGAAGAGAACTGCTTTATTATGGACAATGGAGAGGTTCTTGCTTTAAGTGAGAATGAAGCATCTGTTGCAGGTAAGATTCCATCAGGAAATGTGTATATTGATGGTAGCGGTATCGGTGATATCGGAAATATTGTATTGCGGGACCGCCGCATTCTTTCTGAGGAAGGTCTTGTGATCGTTGTCGTAAGTATTAATATGAAGGACTTTAAGATTGCTGCAGGACCTGACTTAATATCTCGTGGATTTGTGTATATGCGTGAGTCTGGAGATTTAATCAATGATGCACAAAGTCTTATTACGAAGCATTTAAATAAAGTAATGGAGCGTCGCACGACCCAATGGTCTGAAATTAAGAATGAAATCACAGACACACTGGCACCGTTCCTATATGAAAAGACAAAACGCCGTCCAATGATTTTACCGATCATTATGGAGGTATAAGCTAGTCCATTAACCCTTGTATTATTCAATGTTAATACCCACTGAGGCTTTCCTCAGTGGGTTTTTAATATCTCCAAAAAAACGCCTCATGCTGAGACGTTTATTCTTCGATTAGATTTTTTTCGAAACGGCTAATGTCTGTGTCAGCCCCGATAATAATTAGGATATCCCCTTTATGTATTTGCTCGGTTGCTGATGGAGATACAATGATGTCTTTTCCTCTTTTCATCGCGACGATGGTTACCCCATATTTCGCACGTACATCTAATTCAATTAAAGACTTGCCATCAATCTTTTTTCCTGCCACAATTTCAATAATACTATGCTCATCTGAAAGTTCCAGATAATCCAAGACATTGTTTGAGATAATATTATGGGCAATTCGTTTTCCCATATCTCGCTCTGGATGTACAATCCGGTCTGCTCCAATTTTACTTAAAATTTTCTCATGATAGTCATTTTGTGCTTTTACCCAAATTTGCTTGACCCCTAATTCCTTTAGGATAATAGTTGTTAATATACTAGCTTTCAGGTTATCCCCGATCGCAACAATGACTAAGTCAAAATTACGAATCCCTATGCTCTTGAGAACTGATTCATCAGTTGAATCGCCAACAACAGCATGAGAGGCGATAGTTGAAAATTCATTCACTTTATCTTCATCAAGGTCCATGGCCATGACTTCCATGCCTTCATCACTTAATGCGCGGCATATGCTACCTCCAAAACGTCCAAGGCCTATTACCGCAAACTCTTTTTTGTTCACTACCTATTCCCCCATCAAATTGAGATACCTTAGATTGTATCACAACTAATCTATAATTTGGAAGCATCTCCATCACCCTTAATGAATGTGCACTCCGAACGCAAAAAGGACTAGGTGCCCTAGTCCTAAGGTTTTCTAAATTGCCTCAAGCATCTTAAACTGTGCTTTTACCAATCCAAAATACTCGCCTTGCTGGTTCATTAATTCATGGTGATTTCCTTGTTCTATGATTTCACCATGATCTAATACGAAAATATTATCAGCTTCACGTATAGTCGAGAGTCTATGGGCAATGATGATTGCTGTACGACCTTTTAATAATTGTTTTAAAGCCTGTTGTATTTTGACTTCTGTTTCGGTATCAATACTTGCAGTTGCTTCATCTAAAATTAAGATTTTCGGATCTGCAAGTAGCGCACGGGCGAATGATAATAATTGTCGTTCCCCAACTGATAAGATATTCCCTCTTTCCTCAACTTCTGTGTCATACCCATTTACAAGTTTCTCAATAAACTGATGGGCACCAACTGCTTGTGCAGCGGCTATTATCTCTTCATCAGTTGCATCTGGTCTCCCAAATCGGATATTGTCTTTTATGGTGCCAGAGAATATAAACGTATCTTGTAGGACAACACTTATTTGAGAACGAACACTCTGGAGCGATAATTCTTTTATATTGATTCCATCAATTTTTACTTCCCCAGCTGTTGCATCATAGAAGCGGCTAATCAGGTTAGCAATCGTCGTTTTACCTGAACCAGTATGACCCACAAGGGCGATGGTCTGACCTGCGTCTATCGTCAAGGAAATGCCTTTCAAGGCTTTTCGACTTTCGTCATATGCGAATTCCACTTGATTAAATTCAATCTTCCCTTTCATTTCAGACAAGTGAATTGGATTTTCCTTTTCACCAACAATTGGCTTTTCATCAATAAATTCGAAAATACGTTCAGATGAAGCCATCCCCACGAGCAGTTGATTATATACTTGACCTAAACGTGAAATAGGCTCCCAGAACATCCCTAAATAGAAGGCAAAGGAGACGAAAACCCCAATTGTTAGTCCATCAGCTTGAATTAGCGTAGCCCCGAACCAAATCAAGATTGCAGTTCCAACCGCATTTGTCATTTCAACAAATGGACGGAACATCGCATTTTTCTGGGTAGCATCTCTCCAGCTCTCAAAGTTTTGATTATTAATACCATCAAAGAACTCAATATTTTCTTTTTCCTGAGTAAATGCTTGTGTCACACGAATCCCTTGAATACTTTCATTTAAATGCGAGTTAAGCATCGATTGCTTAATTCTTACTGTTTGCCAAGATCTTCTAATTTTTCTTCTTAATTTAGTTGTAATTAAGACCATCAGTGGCAGGATAATTAAGATTGCCAATGTAAGCTTTGGACTTAAGCCAAAAAGAATAAAAATAACCCCGAACAGGAGCACAAAATCCATTAATAGATTAATAACCCCATTTGTGAATAATTCCTGAAGAGAGTTCACATCATTTAAGATTCTAACCAAAATAGATCCTGCTGAACGCTTATCAAAGAATCGATGTGATAGTCCTTGAACATGTGTAAAAAGATGCTTTCGTAAATCGTAAATAATATTTTGACCAAGCATATTGGTCCATTTGATTCGATAAATGTTCGCAACATAATTAATTGCATATAACCCAGTAATCGTAGTAACTAAGACCAGTAATAAATCTGTATCTTTATTCGCAATCGCGTGATCGATTGTATATTTTCCAATTAAAATAGGTGCGATCAACCTTACAGCGGTTGTCAATAAAACCATGATTATTGCTAAAGGCAATAAATTCTTGGAATATGGTTTCATATAGCCTAGTAATCTGAGCATTTGTTTCCAGTTAAAGGGTTTTTCAATCGCTTGATCTGTGGAATAATGGAAACGATGTTTTATATCTTTTTTTTCATTTTTTGACATATAATCTCACCTACCTAACCTACTTGTGACTGTAGGACAACTTTTTGATCCTTATACTGAATATCATATATGCGTTGATATGGTCCTTCATTTTTCAATAATTCCTCGTGTGTTCCACGTTCAACAATCGCTCCATTATCTAATACCAAAATTTCATCCGCATGTTTCAAAGAAGAAATTCGATGTGCAATGATAATTGTCGTCCGCCCCTTCATTACTTCCTTTAAGGCTTGTTGAATTGAAAATTCGGTTTCCATATCTACCGCGCTTGTTGCATCATCTAAAATAAGAATACTAGGATCAATGCAGATTGACCTTGCTATTGCAATTCGTTGCTTTTGTCCGCCTGATAATCCCATACCACGTTCACCAAGCATCGTATCATAGCCATTTGGAAGCTCCATAATAAACTCATGCGCCTGGGCTCTTTTTGCTGCATCAATAATTTCTTCCATCGAAGCATTAGGTTTGCCATAAGCAATATTTGCACGAATTGTGGATGAGAATAAGAATGATTCCTGCATGACAAATCCAATATTACTCCTTAACGTAGAAATGGAGTAGTCAGAAACATCTCTTCCATCAATTAAGACTTCGCCTTTTACCGGCTCATAAAATCTTGTCATTAGCTGAGTAATACTTGTTTTCCCAGAACCTGTTGCCCCTATTAACCCAATAACCTTGCCTGGTTCAGCTGTGAATGAAATCGACTGTAATGCTGCCTCATCATCCTCTGTATACTTTAAGGTAACATCTTTAAATTCTACATGCCCCTGCAAACTATCACTTTTCACAACATCATTTTGATCGATAATTTTTTCATCTGCTTCAAGTATCTCTAGTAAACGTTCGCCAGACGCCTTCGCTTGTGAAAACATATTAATGATAAAACCAAGGTTCATAATTGGGTTAAGCAGGTACCAAACTAAACTAAAAAATGCAACGAGTTCCCCATATGATACTGACCCGCCAATTACTAAATATCCACCATAAGAGAGTAAAGCGACAACACAAACATTTCCAATAAACTCCATTAACGGGAAAAACTTTGCCCAAATCTTTGAGGTCGCTAGTGAAACATCTCGGTAATCTTCATTGGAGTCGTTGAATTTATTGATTTGAAACTCTTCTCGTGATAATGACTTTACCGTATTAATCCCACTGATATTTTCTTGTACATTCGTATTCAAACGGCCAAATGTTTTTCTTACCTTACGAAATGCTGGGTGGACTCGTTTATCGAAACGATAAACAACAATCGCTAGAAACGGTAATGCCATAATTGTTACCAATGTAAGTGGAATGGAATACGAAAACATCACGATTAAACTGAAAACAATTAAAAGTGTAAAACGAAGTAGTTCGGCAAATCCAAATGAAAGGAAGAATCGAATTCCCTCAACGTCGGCAGTTAAACGTGACATTAAGTCTCCTGTTTTTGCATTATCATAATAACTAAAAGGTAATCGCTGTAGTTTTTCATATAATGCATTTCTTACCTTATAAACAGCCGTTATACCAAATAAATCCCCCAGATACTGGTTGAAATATGTAGCTAACCCTTTAATTAGCATGATGGCAATAAAACCGAATGCAAGATATGGTACATACTGATAATTACCTGCCCGGATAACCTCATCTATGGTTACCTGAAGCACGATTGGATAAACAACTGTAATTCCTGTGACAAAAATCATTGCAAATAATGACCAGAAAAAATATTTCCGGTACGGCCAATAAAACCCCTTTAATTTCCTAAAAGTATCCATATACGTCCCCCCTCGGTGTTTCCATAAAAAACCTAAAATGTACGTAACATATAATATATCGGTTTTCGAAATAAATATCTAGTGCATTTTCAGAAAATGTTAAATATTTTATCTAAAAATAAATAAAGGCTAAGTCAATTTGACTTAGCCTAGTGAGCAAACCTCTTTATTATTCAGCATTTTGAGTTTCTTCTAATACGCGGTTAACACGTTTGGTTAACATCTTCATGCCACTACCGCCTGCTTGGAAATGACGAAGCTTACCTTCTTTATCAAATACATAATAAGCAGGGACATATTGGTTTTCGAATTTATCATTCAATTTAAGTTCACTATCGACAAAGATTGGTTGAGTGATATTATGCTGCTCGGCAACTTGCTTGATTTCATCTAAATCAAGATCATTTTCTGACCTTGGCATATGAACAGCAATAACATTTAACTTGTCTTGATATTGGTCACGGAATTCATTCACCTGTGGCATTGCTTCTTTACAAAGACCACAGCTTATAGACCAAAAATGAATGAGTGTTGGTTTTTCACCAACAAGTTCAGCTTTACTAACTTCACCATTTAACCAAGCTTTTTCTCCATCAAGCTCAGGCATTTGATCTCGTAATTTCATCGGTTATATCCTCCAATTTATGGATTAAAGGGCCTAACATACGTTAGACCCTGTTGGTATTTGTGATAAATTAGACATTAAGTGTAGCTTGGCCAGGTCTCCAATTAGCAGGGCAAAGGCCGCCGGTTTGTAATGCTTGAAGAACACGTAAAGTTTCGTCAACATCACGACCGATGTTGTTGTGGTTTACAACAGAATACATCATTTCCCCTTCTGGGCTGATGATGAATAGACCACGTAATGCAATACCTTCTTCTTCAATTAGAACACCGTATTCTTTAGAAATAGCATGGCTAGTGTCTGCAGCTAGTGGATAGTTAAGATCCCCTAACCCATTGTCTTTACGGTCAGTGTTAATCCACGCTAAGTGAGTATGAATTGTATCCGTAGAAGCGCCGATAACGATAGCGTCTAGGTCTTCAAACTCATCGTAACGATCAGACATTGCCGTAATTTCTGTAGGACATACAAAAGTGAAGTCCATTGGATAGAAAAATAATACTGTCCACTTATCGTTTTTCATGTTCTCTTCAAGACTAACTTTACCAAATTCTTTATTTGGCATAACAGCGTCCATTTCAAAACGAGGAGCTTGTTTACCTACCATACGTTCTGCCATATGTAAGACCTCCAAATATTTTTTATAAGTAGATTGATAACGCTAACACCAATATCCAAGTATAACCAGCTTTATACAGTTTATACATGGGGTATTCGCTATCAACAATGACTAGTTTAACAAAGAGGAGGCTGTCGATTCAAGTAAAATGCCGTCGTTTTTTTAAAATTATACAATCTTTACAATTTTATAATATATTGTTTGATAACCTATGGATTCATAAAAAAAAGACTAGGTGAAATACCTAGTCTCGTCATTTCGTCTATCATTGTTTACGCCTGTCCTAAACGACTTTCTACTTGTTGACAAACCTGGTCAGCAGATAGTCCGTTTGCTTCAATGACTGGCCCTTTCATGACAGTATCAGCCATTCCCATTACATTCGAATCTAAGCCTGTAACAACACAACAGTCACAGTTTTGTGCATCACTTTCCTGTTTTAGCTGAACAACTTCATAGCCTTTTTCTTGAAGAGCCTGCTGAACATTTGTTAGAGAACCTTCAACACCAATTTTCGCCATTAATCATCCACCTCCTCATATATGTAATTTGTCACAATCAGACTGTGATTATTCTACACATATTCGTGGATTGAATTCAGCACGATAACGATTATTAAAAATCAATTCATAAAGAATCTATGTTTTCTTTAATCATCTCAACAAATGCTTGGACTTGTTTAAGTTCAAATGCATAATCATAGCCGACCAACCATGTATCGCGTTTCATTGGTTCGTTATTCTCGTTCATTAATGGAATTTTATAAATGTTTTTTGTTTCATCATCATTTAAAGTGACAGATGGTAATATTGCATATCCAATTCCATTTAAGGTCATTTGCTTACATGTTTCAATTTGGTCAACCACGATGGTGCGACGTGGTGTTGATTGAAAGGTGCGGTGCCACCATTCTTGAATTTCTTGATAATAGGTTGAGTCACTTTTAAATTGAATAAACGGTCGATCTGTTTCCCACACCTGTTCGATTTTTTGGATTTCTGTATCAACCATATACATCGTATCGGTTAATAGATGGTGTTTGGCACCTTTCCAGTCGGGTTTGCCACGGATGATTCCAATATGTACAGTGTCATCATAGAGATTTTTTAATATTTCACTACTCCAGCCGGTAATTAATGAAATTTTAGCATGTGGATATTTATTTACATATTTTTTTAATACCTTTGGAAGCCAATTTTGTCCAATAATGGACGCACAAGCAATTTTTAGGGTGCCGTGCACTTCTTGATTGAGTCCTTGTAGCTGCTCCCGTATTTTTTCTTCCTTCTCAACAACCTCTTTTGCAAAATCAATTATTTTTTCTCCAGCAGGTGTTGGTGTGAGTCCTTTTTGTGAACGAATAAATATTTTCGTGTTCCATGCTTTTTCAATCGATTGTAAACGCTGGGATAACGCAGGTTGTGTAACAAATAAACGTTCAGATGCTTTTCTCATATTTAATTCAGATGATAGTACCACTAATAATTGAAATTCGGAAAATTGCACATTGTTTCCTCCTGAATACAGGTATAAGTTTTACTTATAGTATAAATGATTTATTACAAATTATCATTATACACAGAAAAAAATCCTCCATATCAGCATGGAGGATTTCAACTAACTTATTTAATTTTTAATTGTTTATTGAATTGTTTTAAAATAGCACGACGTGTGAAAATTCCTTCAAATACTAAATCATCGTTTTCAACACAGACAAAAGAGTGATCGATGACTAATTGAAGACCCTTTATGACATTGTCATTTAAATTTAATCGGGGGATTTCCCTGTTCATGACTTCTTCAACTTTCATTTTCTCTAGACGCTCAAATTCAATTCGTTCTAATCCAAGGATCGAGTCTAGAATATGTGTTGAACTAATCAAGCCATGCAGCTTATACTTTGGGTCCAATACAGGAACTGCGGTATATCCCGTTTTTGTAAGGACAAGTAGTGCGTGCTCCAAGCTATTCCCGATTTGAACGTGAGCTACTTTATCTGCAGGAATGAGCAAGTCTTTAATTGTTGTTTCAAATAGATTTTCATTTTGAAGACCAAGCATGTAAGCCTCACAACCTCACATTGTAATTATTTTCATATATTACCAGAATTCAATTTTCATTCTCCTCTTTTATTTTACCATAATTTTATGAGGAGAACTTGTATTATTTAAGGGTGATTTAGAGTTAGTTCTTTAGAAGGAAGAAAAAGGCTCAGCACAATGCCGAGCCTAAGAGGTGTGATTAGCTAATTAAATCGAAAATTTCAATTGCAATCATGTCAATATTATCGAATTG
Source organism: Fredinandcohnia onubensis (assembly GCF_002734285.1). Lineage (GTDB taxonomy): Bacteria > Bacillota > Bacilli > Bacillales > Bacillaceae_L > Ferdinandcohnia > Ferdinandcohnia onubensis_A. The sequence continues at coordinate 62,728 of NZ_NSEA01000011.1, forward strand.
ATATGTTTTGGGCTTTTCCCCTTGCTGGTATACTTCGAGTTCAAATGTACTTGTTTTGTTAAAATACTTAACACTACATTTTCTTTCACCATTTACTTCAAAAAAACGTTGTGGAGGCTCCCCACCGTTTGCATTTTCCTGAAGGCTATTAAGACGAGATATGATTCCTTGTAACTGTGACATATGTAGCCTCTCCTTTCTCTACTTTTAGGATTGAGCAATATCCTCTCTTCTATCCACGGTATTGACCATTTTTCTCACGGACTTATATATTCAGAATATTTCTTTCAATACCTTTACAGTAACTACTATGTAACAATACAATAAAATTAGCGATGAAACAATAAAAAAGTGGGAGGAGAACATGGGAAATCTTACACAACTAAATGAGCGAATATTTCTAATTGACGCACATGATTTGGGGAGAAAGGCTCGAACAGGTTCGTACATAATTAAAGAGGAGAAAATTACAATTGTTGAAACAAGTGCAAGTCCTTCTATACCGTACATTATAGAGGCTCTTGAAGAGCTAACTATTGATCCAATTGATGTTCAGTATATTATCGTAACCCATATTCATTTAGACCATGCTGGAGGAGCTGGCCTCCTATTACAGCATTGTCCAAATGCAAAAGTCGTTGTCCATCCTAAAGGTGCAAGACATTTGAGTGACCCAAGTCGATTGATTGCTGGAGCAAAGGCTGTATATGGGAAAAGTTTTGATTCTTTGTTTGATCCAATTTGCCCAATTCCTGAGGAAAAATTAATTGTAAAATTGGATCAGGAAGAGCTTGAAATTGGAAGGAATTGCAGCCTTTTTTTTTATGATACACCAGGTCACGCCAATCATCATTTTAGTATTTATGACCCTGTTAGCAACGGGATTTTTACAGGTGACACAATTGGCATTTATTATCATGAGCTAGTCAAAGATAATATTGAACTGTATTTGCCATCGACATCTCCTAATCAATTCCGTCCTGATGCAATGCTCGAATCTGCAAAAAGAGTGAATGAACTTGGGGTCTCCGCTATTTATTTTGGCCATTACGGGATGTCAACAAATGTGAATGAAGTGTTTAAACAACTCCAACTATGGTTACCTATTTTTGTAAATGCTGGGAAGCAATCGTTTATCGAACATCCTTTAGCAACTGAAGGTGAACATAAAAATTTTATTAAGGAATTGATTTTAGAGGAAATCACAACTTATCTTGATGAAATGAATATTCCAAGACACCATGAAGTATACGAAATTATTAGTCTAGACCTTGATATTTGTTCGATGGGAATTGTTGATTTCCTTCAAAAAGAAAAATAGAAATCCCAATTGGGATTTCTATTTTCTTTGGTATTTAGAAGATGCCTTGATAAAATCCAAAATGAGTGAATGTTCGATTATCCATTTCAAGTAAGGAATAAATCGTGGTTTTAAAAGGATTCCATATTAATAATGATGAATCATGATTAATCGTCTCCTTTTGTGTAGCAGTCTCTTTTACAATGGGAGCTTCATCTTGTATTTGTAAATCCGTAATAAGCCAGTTTGAGTTAATATTTTCAATCGTGATGACTTCATAATGATCTTTATAAGCAACCGGACCTGACTCTGGGGCTTTAAATAACTCATAGACAAAAATCTTCTTTTCGTTTTGATCGAATAAAATTTTTGTTTCATCTGTATACGAATAAAACGGAACAAAGTAGAGGGCAAAATCTGATCCATACACAATATACCCATCTTTTTCCTTAATTAAATTCTCCTCTAAAAATGTGTTTGCATAATCCGAATGGAAAAAAGGAGCAAGAACTTGCTGAACTTCTTCATAGGTACGAAATTCAGATGTTAATGAAGATTGCGCCTGAAATGCTTCTTGTAAGAATGTGAACACTTCATCTTGCGCAAGAGGTTGATTAGATGACGCTTTAGCTGTTGGAACAGAAACTAGTCCGATTAAACAAATGACAATGAGTAGTAGTGAGATTCGCTTGCTCAAATTATCATCCTTTCATTAAGTGACTGGTTATGTACAAGTACCCTCATTTTAACAAGTTCTCAATTGCCCGTGGATATGAATCGTTCGTTAAATAATTGCAGATTTTGACATGTTTATATACATACAAACAATAAATTCATAAATCAATTGAAAAAAAGAATGAATTTTGACATACAAGATGAGAAAACCGCACACGTAATTAGTATTGTTTACAACTGTAATACATATTTAAAATTTAAGTGAATATGAATATGCTACACTAGTCTCATAGCTTCAATTGATTATAAAGATAGGTTGGCGGTTAGGATGGCAAAAAAATATACAAGACGACAATTTATTAAATGGGCGTTTGCCACAACAGCAACAGCTGCAATTGCGTCCTCTTTCGGGTATTGGTATGCCCGATATTTTGAGCCGAAACAGCTAGATATCACGTCTCATAAAATTGTACATCCTACTATTCCAAAAGACTTTGACAATCTGAGGATTGTTCAATTTAGTGATACTCATGTCGGTCATTATTACACACTAGAACAACTTACTCACCTCGTTGATCAAATAAACAGTTACAAACCGGACCTTCTATTTTTCACCGGAGATTTAATGGATGAGCCTAATAAATATGCAGCTGCCAATCATCTCATCCCGATCCTAAAACGGTTAGAAGCTCCTCTTGGGAAATTTGCCATTTACGGTAACCATGACCATGGGGGTTACGGATCTGAGATTTATAAACAACTAATGGAACAAACCGATTTTACACTCTTAATGAACAGTTCCAAGGAAATTCACTTGAGAGATTCAAAAATTACCATTGTGGGATTAGATGATGTCATGCTTGGACGTCCTAGTTTTGAACAAGCCTTTCAAAACGTAGATTCTTCTAGTTATACAATTCTACTTGCTCATGAGCCAGATATTGCTGACCGAGCAGCTGAAGTGGGAGCACATTTGCAACTATCTGGTCACAGTCATGGTGGACAAATTCAACTACCATTTGTAGGCCCACTGATTACCCCCCCACTTGGAAGTATTTATTATGAGGGTGCCCATGAAATTGGTGCTACTAAAATGTTCCTCTATGTCAATCGAGGACTTGGAACAACTAGGCTTCCATTACGATTTCTAGCAAAACCTGAAATCTCCATCTTTACATTACAATCGAAATAACGATAGAGGATGACCCTAGGCCATCCTCTTACTTATTTGTTAAATAGTGCTCAATCAACTCGTCTTCTGGTATTGGTTTACTAAAGAAATATCCCTGTACTTTATGACACCCCATAATCTTGAAAAACTCAACCTGTTGTTCCTCTTCAACCCCTTCAGCAATTACTGAAAGCCCTAAACTTTGGGCTAAGTGAATGATTGTAGTTGTAATGGCAGCATCTTTTTCATCACGGAGAACATCTTTTACAAAGGACTTATCGATTTTTAATGTATCGATAGGAAGTTTTTTTATATAACTTAAGGAAGAATAGCCTGTGCCAAAGTCATCCACTGCAATTCGAACTCCGATGTCCTTTAATTTGGCCAATGTGAACAACGTTTTCTTTGGGTCTAACATCGCTCCTTCGGTAAGCTCAATTTCAAGACTACCTGGATAGATTTGATTCTCTTCAATATTTCGTTGAATCATATTTACTAATTCAGGTTGTTGGAATTGTTTTGGTGATAAATTGATGCCAACAGATACAGTCCCATATCCACTCTCTTTCCAACGCTTTAATTTCTGACAAACTGTGTGAATTAGCCATTCTCCAATTGATAAAATGAGCCCGGTATCTTCTGCTATCGGTATGAATTCAGCAGGTGATACAAACCCTAGTGTCGGATGATTCCATCTTAACAAAGCCTCAAAGCTAGTCACCTTGCCTGAACTAAGATCCAACTGAGGTTGATAGTAGATTTCAAGTTCATTTTTATCAATAGCCCTTCTAAGACTTGTCTCAAGATACATCAAATGGGAAGACTGTTTCTGTAAATCAGTACTATAAAATTGATAGAGCGCCCTGCCTAATTCCTTTGCACGATACAAAGCTGTATCAGCATTTTTTACTAATGTATCAGCATCATTGCCATCGATTGGAAAGAGACTAATTCCAATACTTGCTGAAATAAAGAATTCTTTTTTCTCTAAAATGAAAGACTTTTCAAATAACCGGATCACGTTCTGCGCAAATTCTTCGGAATGCTCTCTTGATGACTCTGGAAGTATGATGATAAATTCATCCCCGCCTTGACGGAAAACCTTATAGCCTTTTTGACCAATTGTTGATAACCGTCTTCCAACTTCTTTTAATAAATGATCCCCCGCTACATGTCCCATAGAATCATTGAAAAATTTAAAACGATCAAGATCTATGAACATTAATGCAAATTCTTGATCACTCTCTATTGCTTCTACAACAGCATGATCTAAGTCCTGCTTCAATGAACTGCGATTGGGCAAACCTGTAAGTTGATCATGATAGGCCATATAGGTAATCATTTCTTTATCGGCAACCCTTGCAGAGATATCACGAGTGACACTTACGATGAATAGAATATTTCCTTTGTCATCAAAGACTGGGGTTAAGAGCGATTCACCATGTACAACTTTTTTATCGGGTAAAATCACAACATCCTGAAACGAGACTGCCTCTCTTTTCTCCACAACAGATTTATATTGTGCATGCAAATGATCAGCCGTTTCTTTAGGTAACACCTCGTAAAGTGTTTTTCCAAGGCTTGAGTTAGTTAATTTTGCATGCCCTTTCGCTTCTTCATTTAGAAAGACATAGGTAAAAATGTCGTCTTCCTCTACTTTCATGACATATATTAAATCCTTGATATGTTTAAGAATAATTTCAAAGATGATTGCCTCAATTTTCTCACCAAAGTGGCTAAATTGCTTATCCTTTAAGATTACATGATTAATGTTATTCATGAGACCATTCCCTGCTACAGATTAATATTTACCTCTTCGGCATACATCGACAAAAACCTTTAATTTTTCAATAATTATTTCTATATAATCATTTGAAAGATTTAATGAATACAATACGCTAGATGAATTTGTCAAAATACACTACTACCAGTATAATAAAAGATAGAAAGGAGAGAAAGTATGAAAAAACAGGTAAATCAAGCCCCGCTTGAACCAAATGTGGACAACCTTGCACGTGCCATATTTGTTGTAAACCGACATGCCAAAACGGCTACAAACCCTAAATTCTTATACTTACTAAAACGAAAAGCACTAGAAAAGCTTATATCCGAAGGGAAAGCCAAAAAGGAAGGACTACATTTTTCCAGAAATCCGAAAAATAGTCAACAACAATCCGATGTCTTAATTTCAGCCGGAGACTATTATTTTCACATGCCTCCTACAAAAGAAGACTTCTCTCGCCTACCACACCTTGGACAGTTGAATCAGACATATCGCAATCCAAAAACCTATCTATCACTTTCTCTAGCAAAAAGCCTGCTTCAGCAATACGTTGGAATCGAAGAAAAGACCGAGAATAATCACCGGCCAAACAAACGGCCATACCAAAAACCCGTATTCAAAAAACTAGGAGAAAGCTATCGCTAAATTCCATTAAAAAAACCAGGACGATGTACCTGGTTTTTTTAATATAGGTAATTTAAGGCCCGCTGGTCAGCTAAATTGGTATCAATCGGACAGTCTTCCGAATCTTTTCCATATTGCCAAACCCATACATTTGCCTTACATTTTGGTGATATTGGTTTAAATGTAGGTGCATTTCGTTCCTTTGTCACGCCAGGCTCAGGTTCAGCACTCCATAAGATCGTTTGGACAGCTATCTGTCTATTTTTTCGTACAGCCTCACAATAAGCTACAGAAAAATCTCCTTTGACGGGATCGTTGTATAACCCTGGACGAAAGCCACTTGGGTAAATCGATTCCACCCACCCCCGAATCCAAGCCTCGTCTACAGCAGAAAAACGTTCCACACTTGCAAACAATGCTACATTGTTTGGAATGCCAAGACGTCTTGCATTAAATACTGCATTTCTTGCAGCAATCTGCCCTTTTTCATATCCTATTGCATCAGAAAAAACATTATAGATGGGCAAAACCTTAATTCCTCGGTTCCGCAAGAATGAAATTTCTGCTCTTGTTAATCCTGCTGAAACATCGGGGACTTCACTTAAATATCGGCCCCAGAATTTTGGGTTTCCCAATTTAGATTTTACAAATGTATATAGCTCTTCATCAGCAGTTGCCGCTGAATCCACTCCCCACACATATCTAGGCATTTCCACAACCCCTGTTCAATTGAAATTATGATTTCCATTTATGGATAAGTTGGTTGTTTTCTCCTCTTGCGAAGACATCAATTCGGTTTCGATTCCATGAGGCTGAGGATGGTTCGGAAGTTAATGTACCACCAAGGTCCTCCCATTCATTCCAACGGCTTCCATCCCAATTTTTGAGATATAAATGTTCGTCTGTACCCTTTACAAAAACATCAAGATTATTAGGCTCTCTTGAGGATGCAGCTGGACTTGAGGTTAATTCCCCACCAAGATCCTCCCAATTACTCCAGCTTGAGCCGTCCCAATACTTATGATAAAGAGCTCTATTTTCGCCTCGCGCAAAAACGTCGATTCGATTTGGCCCCCACGACACCGCTCCAGGTGCAGACGTTAGAACACCGCCTAAGTCCTCCCACTCACTCCAACTATCCCCATCCCAATATTTATGATAAAGATGGCGATCTGTGCCTCTTCCGAATACATCTAGGCGATTTTCAGCCCAAGATGAGACAGCAGGTGATGATGTTAAGACTCCACCCAAATCTTCCCACTCACTCCAAGTGGACCCGTTCCAATATTTATGAATCAAGTGGTTATTCTCACCACGAGAAAACACATCTACCCTGCCAGGTCCCCATGAGACAGCAGCTGGTGAAGATGTAAGAGTACCTCCAAGGCTTTCCCAATCTGTCCAACTTGTTCCATTCCACATCCGCCGATACAACACACGGTTTCTTCCACGCACATAGACATCTAACTGATTTCTTCCAGGTACAGTAACAGAAGGTCCAGATGTTAAGTAGCCTCCAAGATCTTCCCATTCACTCCAATTCTTTTCAGGTGAAAAGCCAATAGTTTCATAAGTAAGTCGAATAATCGCTTTAAATATTCTTTCAAGCTCACGATCTGGAATTCGGTAAGGCGATAACACACCAAAGACCCAGTTGGCTTGACGACGAAACGCCTGATAGGTTTGATTCACTTTTTGATCTAAAGAACCCGAAAATTGATTTTGAGCCATCAATGTGTACATGACAAGTTGCATGGCTATATACTGCGATAAACTCCGGTTTACATTAAATTCAGCTAAATGATCATAGTGAGGTTTTAAATTTTTTCGTACCTCTTTCCATACATTTTGAAATTCTTCTGTTTGTCTTTGCTGGTGTTCTGTAGTGGGTGTATTTATATAATGAGCCTGTTGGTAGCCATTTGCGGGATAATAAGGATAATAATAGTTTGGAACCACGCGAGCATAAGGATTCATTGGATATCCACCATATGGTTGATTCATGACAGGTACCTCCTTTTATTCTTTTAACTTTATTCAGCAAAACTGAATAAAGTTAAAAAGTTGTTCATTTCATACTATGAAATTTTTTAAGAAAGTAGCCCATTTTTTCATATTCTCCGAACCTTATATCCTAGTTTGCCAATTCATCTAAATTCTGACATATCCAAATTTTCTAAAAAAATACTTTACTTTTCGCCTAATTACCTTCATAATAGAAAGACAACTAGAAATTATTAAATGAAATGATTCTAGTTATACGTATAAGGTGAAGGGGTTTTTGATTTATAAAGAAGTGAAAAAATCAAAGGAGTGATTAAGTAATGAACCATTTTAACAAAGAGCAAAAAAATGAGGTAGTCGTAATTTCTCAAACGCCTGATGAAGAAATGTATGAAAAGGTAGCCGAAATGGTTCTCATCCAATCACAGGCCTCCTTTAGAAAAGAACAATTACTTAAACAAATCGACCAATCACTTATTAACAAAGATGAAACATTATTTATGGAACTTACAAAACAATATAATACGTTACTGTCACAACATAGCTTTTTACAATAACCAATTGGCTGGTGCAAAATGCACTAGCCTTTTATTTTACCTATTGAAAAACGATGTAACTTCTAAAAGTTACACCGTTTCATTTACACGCGGAAGCTTTATCTCAAAGGTTGTTCCTTCATTTTCTTTGCTATCCACCTTAATTTCACCGTTATGATTTTCAATAATATTATAACTAACCATAAGGCCAAGGCCTGTTCCTTTTTCCTTTGTGGTGTAAAAAGGCTCCCCAATTCGGTCAAGAATCGGTTTTGGTATACCACACCCCTCATCTATAAACAATATATAAATTGAGTCGACCGTAACCATTGTACGAATAAAAATATTACCGCCCTTTTCCATTGCATCGATGGAATTCTTAATAAGATTGATAAAGACCTGCTTTATCTGATTTTCATCGCATGTAATAATGGACTCTTTATTCATAAAGTCGATATTGATTTGGATATCTTGCAGAATGGCTTGCGTCTCGAGCAATGTTACAACATCTCGCAAAATGATTCGAATATCTTTATTTTTGAATTTAATTTCTGACGGCTTTGCCAATAACAATAGCTCACTTAAAATCAATTCAATTCGATTTAGCTCTGAAAAAATGATATCAAAGTAGTTTTGTTTCCCTTGAAAATCATTATGAAACAATTGTAAAAATCCTTTTATAGCGGTTAATGGATTTCTAATTTCATGTGCAATACCAGCAGCAAGTTGTCCAGCGATAGACAGTTTTTCAGATTTAATCATTAATTCCTCTGCTTTGATTCGATCTGATATGTCACGAATGATTACTTGAACAGCAGCTTCACCAAAATAAGTAGTCGGAATCCCGATTAATTCTGTATAAACCTGCTTTCCCTGGATGGTATACCAGGATTGCTTGCTAAAATTAACTTCCTTTTTTTCAGCATTTACAATTTTGATAAAATCTCTAACCTGATCGTGATTTTCTGGATGTAGAAAGGTATATATATTTTTCCCAAGCATTTCTGTGTAGCTGTTCGCGCCAAACATTTTTACACCTGAGTCATTGATAAAGACCCAATTGTTTTGATAAATAACCGCGATTGTATCAATAGAATTCTGGACAATTCGTTGATATCGTTCACGACTTCTATGGATAATATCATGAAATGATTTTCTAGATGAAATATCATGTAGGACAAGATATTCATAGATTTCATCATTAATATAAATCGGTACTTCTTTTACTTCTACAAAAATTTCCTCATTATTTTGTTTCTTCCACTTTTGTTCAATAATACCCAATCGATACCCACTTTGTAGTTGTTGAATTCGTTTTTCTACTACTTCATGGAATTCCTGATTGATAAGTGAATAAATCGATTTTCCCAATACGTCCATAGGATTCTGAATTTCGAGTAGGGTCTTAACTTCATTATTTAAATACAATATCCTACCAAATTTAGAAATGATAATTGGAAATGGAGCCTCATCGATTAGAATGGATGCATCTTTTAAACGATTTTGATGAAGAACAATTTCCGAATTAACAGATGATAATAACGTATTATTCTGGATTTCCTCATGTGTCCGACTATTTTCAGGCTCGACTAGCACTCTCATTTTTAATAGGATTTCGTCATATTCGAAGGAATCGGAGTAATAAACAGGTTCAACGGTTGTTTCGAACCAGATAAATTCATCGTTTGTCTTCACAACCCTTAGTGCACAAACTGAAGTTTCATGCTTATTGAAAAAATAGCTTTCAAGCATGAATCTGTCATCCTTATGGATAATGTTTTTAATGGAAGATCCAATTAATGTTTCATTTGTGTAACCTAAGATATCTTTACAGTTACTTGATATATAGAGAATTTTTCCGTTTACCGTAACTGTTAACACAAGATTAACAGAGCATTGTGTTTGTGGTAATTGCTGTTGAGCACTAGTTTGATTGCCAAACTCCATGTGTTGAACCCCCTCCCTTTCGCTTTAGACGTATCATTAAGATCTAAAATATGAAATAAAAAATTTTGTTATGGTAACCAGTTTTTTACTATACTATTACATTAATTTAGGGTTTAGTTCATATCCATAGGTAGAAAGACCTGTTTTAAGCTCTAAAATCAATTCATCACCATCCGAAGGTAAAAAAACTCGACAAGCACCTGCTTGTCGAGTTTGTAAGTATTAAAGTCCGCCTTCATATTTACCATCATTCTTAGAGGCTTTTTCTTTTTTCGCTTTTTTCTTATGTGCTTTGTTCGCTGCTGCGCTACCAAATTCTTTGCCGAACTCTGTATCCGTTACAGCTGAGTCAAAGCCTTTTTTGTTTTTTTGTTCAGGATCATTCTTTTTATTACGCTTTGCCATATTTGAGTGCACCCCCCTTAGAGATAATCATTATTATTTTCTTCTCCTAGAGGATTTCCTATGCAACAATAGGCGAGTGCACTTGTGCTTGTTGGTGAATAAATTTCGTTATGACTTTAATCAAGGTTTTGGACAAAGATTCCTTTGACTCATTAATCCCACAGTTTGTAGATGGCTTGAGTTCCGCTGTTTTCTTCGCCCTTTTCGGCCAGTTCTTCATACATTTGTATTGCAAGTTCTAGACCTGGTGTATTCATTCCCATTGCTTTTGCTTCTTCGAGGGCAATTCCCATATCTTTAATGAAATGCTTGATATAAAAACCTGGTTCAAAATTACCTGCAATCATTCTTGGGGCAAGATTGCTTAATGACCAACTTCCAGCAGCTCCTGTTGAAATACTTTTTAAAACAGTTTCAGGGTCGAGTCCAGATTTCTTAGCATATACCATTGCTTCAGCGACACCAATCATATTGGAGGCAATTGCAATTTGGTTACACATTTTTGTATGTTGGCCAGAACCCGCTGGACCTTGATACACAATATTCTCTCCCATGATCTCAAATAGCGGCTTGCAAGCTTCAAAAACCTCTTCGTCCCCACCAACCATAATAGCTAACCTTGCTTCTTTTGCACCAACATCTCCACCAGAAACAGGCGCGTCTAAGGAATACAAGCCCTTTTGTTTTGCTTCCTCGTAGATTTTAGTTGCTAAAGACGGAGTTGAAGTTGTCATATCAATAAAATAAGTTCCTTCTTTTGCATGTGCCAATAGTCCATTTTCACCAAGGTAGACCTCTTCCACATCGTAGGGATAGCCAACCATTGTAATGACGATATTCGCTTCAGATGCGATATCCGCTACAGACTGTTTCCAAACGGCTCCTTGTTTCACAAGTTCTTCAGCTTTTTCTTGCGTGCGTGTATAGACTAGAACCTTATGTCCTTTTGAAAGGATATGACCTGCCATACTTTTTCCCATAACACCTATTCCAATAAACCCCACAACCGCATTTTCATTTAAAAAATCTTTATGTACCATTACGTTATCTCCCTTGATTTTTTATTTTTATCATATCATATAATTCCAAAAAAAAATGGGAAAATTGGGGATTTGTACCTTACGAAAACGGCACATGTTCCATAGGATATAACAAATAGATATGGAGGTGTTCTAAATGAGTGGAGAAAGACACGGAGGATATGGAGCAGGCTTTGCTTTGATTGTTGTATTATTCATTCTATTGATCATTGTTGGAGCTGCTTATGTAGGTTACTAATTCTTTAAGACAATTAAAGGTTAATAATAAAAAAAGAGAGGGAGATGTAATATGAGTTGTTGTGGATACGGATATGGTGGCTATGATTACGGTGGTTATGGGTTCCGCGGAGGCTTTGCGCTGATTGTTGTATTGTTCATTCTTCTAATCATCGTCGGAGCTGCTTGGTTCTAAGCTAAGATAAGCATTTAACATTAATACGAAGCCAGCAACATAAAACAGTTGCTGGCTTTTTACTTTACTCTCCTTCAAAGATATCCTGGAACTTCTTCATTTCTTTATCCACTTTAGGCTTCATATGATAAGGATTTTTCGGTTGAACCATGTTTTCTGTATTTACATCAGACCTAATCCCTATTTTATTTCCTGCAGTATCATCATTGATAATGCCTTCATAGCGTCCATCGAAATGAGGGTCCCGTTCATGATAATCGCGATCATTTTCTGGCATTTTTCTATACCTCCTCATTATTAAAGTGGCATGTTCTATCAAAAATATGTACTTTTTACATCATAAATAGGAACAATAAGAACAGGATTAATGAAATGAGGAGAGATTGTAATGGGTGCGATTGATCGCGAAGGCTATCGGTTTGAAACAGAATATAGTGTCATTAGTCAAAAAGGGGCAATTCATGTCTATCGGGATGGAGAATTTATCAAGGAATTGTCTTTCGCTTTTAAAGGAGAGCAACCAGACCCAGCTTTAATAGAAAATGTGGTTGATGCGTTTTTTGATACACACCAAGAATAAGTATAGTTTTACTTCTCATCCATTTGAATGTAACGTACAATGTGGATGTGAGGTGATGACATGTATCGAAAAGAAATATTTGTGTTTGATGGAAATACACCTAAAAAGTGCGTAATTCGTAATTATCAAGAAAATGATTTTGACGACCTGATTCGTGTTCAACAAGAAAGTTTCCCTCCACCTTTTCCTTCTGAATTATGGTGGAATAATGAACAATTACATAACCATGTAGCTCTATTCCCTGAGGGTGCCCTATGTGTCGAGATTGACGGTAGAATATGTGGTTCAATGACTGGATTAATTGTTCAATTTGACCCTAGTCATCCACAACATACGTGGGAGGAAATCACAGATAACGGATACATACGAAATCATACTGCAGGTGGAAACACATTATACATAGTTGATATTTGTGTGAGCCCGGCCTATCGAAAATTTGGCCTGGGGAAATGGTTGATGCAATCGATGTATGAAGTTGTTGTACATTTAAAATTAGACCGATTAGTAGGTGGCGGGCGAATTTCTGGATACTCTAAGTACTCTACAGATCTAAGTGCCGAAGAATACATTGAAAAAGTAATGTCAGGTGAACTAAAGGATCCCGTGATTACCTTTCTTCTTCGTTGTGGACGCAGTCCTGTCCAGCTTATTGAAAACTACCTCGAGGACGAGGAGTCCTGTAATTATGGATTATTAATGGAATGGAAAAATCCCTTTCAAATATGAAAAAAACGAGTCTACATTAAAGTTAGACTCGTTTTTTTCTTTAGTTCATAAAGTTTGCTTTTACAAATTCAACTACTTCTTCCGTAGTGCTCATAGAAAGAATCTTTTCTTTGAAGCTTGCGATTTCAGCTTTAGAAAGCTTCTTGATCTGAGTTCTTGCAGGTAAGATGGATGTTGCGCTCATACTGAATTCGTCTAATCCTAATCCTAACAGAATTGGAATTGCAATTGTATCCCCGGCCATTTCTCCACACATGCCTGCCCACTTGCCTTCCTTATGAGCCGCTTCAATCACCATTGAAATGAGTCGTAAGATTGATGGAGAATATGGCTGATAAAGATATGAGACACGCTCGTTCATTCGGTCAGCAGCCATTGTATATTGAATTAAATCATTTGTGCCAATACTAAAGAAATCTACTTCTTTTGCAAATTGGTCAGCTAATACAGCAGTGGACGGAATCTCAACCATTATTCCGATTTCAATTGTATCAGATACAGAGGTTCCACCCGCTACAAGCTTTTCTTTTTCATCAAGTAAAATTGCTTTAGCTTGTCTAAACTCATCAAGTGTTGCAATCATTGGGAACATGATTTTTAAGTTTCCATATGTACTTGCACGAAGTAGCGCACGTAATTGTGTACGGAAAATATCCTGTTCCTCTAAGCAAAGACGAATCGCTCTAAATCCTAAGAACGGATTTAATTCTTTCGGAAGATTTAAGTATGGGAGCTCCTTATCCCCACCTATATCGAGTGTTCGAACGACAACAGGTTTGCCTTCCATTTTTTCAAGAACTGTTTTATAGGATTCGAATTGCTCTTCCTCTGTAGGAAGTTGGTCACGCCCCATATAAAGGAACTCTGTACGATATAGTCCAATTGCTTCTCCGCCATTTTCGAGAACTCCCTTTACATCTTCTGGAGTTCCGATATTTGCAGCAAGTTCTACATGCTCCCCGTCACTTGTAACAGTTTTTTCATTTTTAAGTTTAGCCCATTCAGCTTTCTGTGCTTCATATTGCTCTTTCTTTTGACGGTACTGAGCTAAAACTTCCTCAGATGGATTAACAATGACAGCACCATCAAGTCCATCAACAATAACCATTACCCCATTTTCAATATCTGAAGTAACCGTTTTTGTTCCAACTACTGCTGGAATCTCCATTGAACGAGCCATAATCGCAGAGTGTGAAGTACGGCCACCAATATCAGTAGTAAAGCCTTTTACATAATTTCGATTTAATTGAGCTGTGTCTGAAGGAGTCAAATCTTCCGCAATAATAATAACTTCTTCTGAAATCATACTTGGATTCGAGATGGTCACACCTAGTAGATGAGCCAAAACACGTTTTGTTACATCACGAATATCAGAAGCTCGTTCTGCCATATATTCATTGTCCATTCCTTCGAACATGGTAATGAACATATTCGCTACTTCCTGTAATGCAAACTCTGCATTCACATTTTCAGAGTTTATTTTATCTTTAATAGGATTAAGGAGTTCTGGATCACTTAAAACAAGAAGATGGGCGGAAAAGATTGCCGCTTTGTCTTCCCCTAGTTCAACATTTGCTCGATTCTTAATCGCTTCTAATTCTTCTTTTGATTGATTAACTGCTTCTTCAAAACGCTTAATTTCGGCATCCTTGTCGCTAATAGTTTGTTTTTCAACGGTTAGATCTGGATGCTCTAAACGAAAGCTTTTCGCGATTGCGATACCTGCTGAAGCAGCAATTCCTTTGATTATTTCAGACATTATTCACCAAGTCCTTCATTTGCCATAATTTCTGTCAAGTTAGCGATTACTTCTTCTTCGTCAGATCCTTCTGCAACGATCTTTACCTCTGCACCTTGTCCAATTCCAAGAGACATAACACCCATAATTGACTTTAGATTTACGGACTTTCCGTTATATTCTAATTGAATATCTGAGTTATATTTACTAGCAGCCTGTACCAATACTGTTGCTGGACGTGCATGAATTCCTGATTCACTTGTGATTTTAAATGTTTTTTCTGCCATGTTTATTTCCCCTTTTCACTTATTTTAAAAATAATTACTTGTAGTATTTGTTCGTTTCCGGTAGATATGTAAAGAAAGAGTATTATTGTGTTCACTAGATGCAATAAATAAAGGCATGAGAAAGACGATAAAACCCATGCAAAAAATGTTTTTTTGCCTATAGCTTTTATCACTACTTTACTCATGCCTGATCGAATCAGTAACACGTAATATATTACACATATGTAAATTTTAGATTTTGATTTGGTTAAAATGCTCTTACCTTTTATACCTAACCTTTTACACGAAAAAGTATAGCATAGGAATAGAACGTATTTCAACAGAAAGGCAAATAATCGTTTTAAAACGAAAATTGAGAATGTTTTTCATTTACAATAACTTATTATTCAAATGTACTATTCTTTACAAACAGTGCATTTAAAGATTACAATCCTTAAAGGTAGTCATGTATAATAAGCAAATATTGTATTTTATCTACATAATAAGTTGGAGGTGCTTTCATTGATCAAACTGATTGTTAGTGATTTAGATGGAACACTATTGCGGGAAGACAATTCTGTAAATCCTGAAGATACTAAAGCATTGACCAAGGCCGCACAAGATGGACTTCAAATTAGCATCGCCACGGGTCGAATGGATACTGAGATAAAAGAAGTATTAAAATCGATTGGGCAAAACTTCCATCGAATTAGCCAAAATGGGGCATTTGCATCAACCTTAGATGATCGGTCCATTTTTTCTCGTACCTTCACAACCGAAATCGCAGAAACAATCTATAATAACGTATTGAATCCGAAGTTCGTAACGATTATCTGTAGCTATGACACAAATTACACCCATGAAAATAATGAGTATGTTGAGGGTGTTCAAAAAAGAATGTTCCATCCTATCATCATTGATCCAGAAATAAGTACGAAGTTTAGAGAAATTAAACCATCAAAGATTACCCTGATTGGTTTCGAAAACGATATTGTTGAGACGTACGAAACACTTTCTAATGATTATTCCGATGAAATTGATTTGTTCATTTCCGAGAAACATGTTTTGGATATTATGCCAAAGCAAATTAGCAAAGGGAATGCAATTATAAAACTTCTCGAGGATCTTTCTTTAAAACCAGAGGAAATTGCATGTATTGGGGATTCTTTTAATGATATTCCGATGTTCCGCTTAACTCCTTACAGTTTTGTGATGGAGACTGCACATGACGAAGTGAAAAAAGAAGCAAAATTCGTTGTTCAATCTGTGGCAGAAGCGGTTGAAATGATTTTAAAAGAAAATAGTAAACAAAGTGTTTAAGTAGACTCGAAGAGATTCGAGTCTTTTTTATGTTATAAAAGATTGCATCTAACCAAAAACTAAATAAAATCATTTGCACTGATTTGTTGGAGGAAGAAGAGATGCCATATATAACAGGTACGAATCAGACCCAAATCTACTATGAAAGCCATGGTGAAGGGAAACCAATTGTTTTCATTCACCCTCCTGGAATGGGACATGTAACCTTTAAACTGCAACAACCCCTGTCAAAAAAATTTAAAGTTATTACATTTGATCTACGTGGAAATGGGAATAGTGATCCAGGAACTGAGGATATCACCATTTCATTATTAGCAACTGATATTCTGCAACTGATAGATCAACTAGCTCTCGAAAAAGTCGTTGTATGCGGTTATTCCAATGGCGGATCCATTGCATTGGAATTTGCCCTTTCCAATCCCGAACGTGTTGAAGGCATCATATTAATTGGTGGTTTTTCAGAGGTGAACACATTTTTATTACGGTCAGAATTTAAGCTTGGAATTTCCACCGTTAGAATGAGAGGATTATCTGTATTAGCAAAGGTATTAGGGAAGGCACATGGTACAACAAAAGAATATAAAAAGGAAATTGAACAATATGTAAAAAAAGCAAATGTAAATATTCTCTATCAAATGTACATAAGAGGACTCGAATATAATTGTTCACATCGATTAAAAGATATAAAAGTCCCTGTTCTATTAGTTGATGGTTTCTTCGATTTCTACATGCACTCCTATCAACGTTTTTTAGAGAAGGAAATTCCAAATGCAGAGAGAGTCTTTGTTAATAAAGCTAGACATCAAGTACCGACGAGACATGCACATACATTCAATCAATTAATTGAAACATTCATAGAAAAACTATAATCGTTCGTTCATTTTATACCGTAAGATAACACATACTAATAATCGAACAAAAATTTAAAATAAGGGGGTCAACATAATGGCTAAAAAAGGAAGACAAAATAAGGTAAGCCAAGAAGTGGCAAACCCAACTGTTTCACATAACGAAGAATTTGGCGAGGAAATTGGCGGAACACCTAAAAAACAGAAAAAGAAGAAAAAATAAGCAACATGAAAAAAGAACCTGGACACCCAGGTTCTTCTTCTTTCATTTCGACTTCTTTAACGATTTAATCTTCTCTTTAAGGTTCTGGGCGATCTCCTCACAAGCCTTGTTTTCCTCATCGGTTAATACTTCATCCCCATAGCGTACCCTTTCATAGAGTTCAACAAGTCGAGAGTCAAGGAAATGGTTTCTTCCTAACCATTCTGATACACTTTCATGATGGTATCGTCCAAATCCATGCTTTGCTGAGAGCACCTCAAGTTCAAGGATAAGCTTTCGTACCTTTACTTGTGGTGTCTGTCGTTTTGAACGTCTCCATTTTGCAGTAGGGCTTGTAACCCCTTCTGTAATCGTTGCATATTGGTATACGTCGCCAACCACAGCAGCTTCTTTTACAAATCTCTTTTTTGCTAGTAAGAAAAGAATCACTGCTAATAGGAGTAGACCAAGAATGGATAAATAAAACCAAATATCAAAGCTACCGATCAGCTCAAAAAGTGGATTTTTCTTTTCGGTTTCTTCCCAGTTCAAAGTTCCAACACTTTCACCCTGAGAACCTCTATAGGAATCGATATTTTCGACAGCATTAAAAAGTGGCTTTGAAACCCAATAAAAGCCAGTTCCAAGAATGGATGTAATCAAAGACAAACCCTTGACAAAAACGATTGGAAAAATAACCGCGACACCAATAGCACCCACAAACAAGCCACTAAACAGCCCGACAACGGACCAGGAGTTCTGTTTTGTAGCGATTGTTTTCTTCACGAGTGAACTTGTACTTACACTGTTTAGTATTTTTCCAATCATAAAGAAAAGCAATTGAGTCACAAGTAAATATAAGATAAGGTCACTGTGGACATACCCTTGGACCTTTGCAGCAAAATAAGTTAACCCACCAGATAGTAAACTACCATTTAAAATCATAGCTTCCGTCAGCTTAGGATTCTTGTGGTAATGGATAATGATTCGATAACAAACAACAGCCGCAATCACAATGCTTTGACCAAACGATAGCCCTATTTCACTGCTAACAAGTGCAAGCAATGGAACGATTAACATAATGAAAAAATACGGGGTATTTGATTTCATCAGTGATAACAGGAATGCAATGATGACTGCTCCGACGCCAGTTAGAAACAGAAATGGTATAATGGGCGGCAAATAGTCTGTGTGAATATAGAACAACATTAGTAAAATATAGAGAAGGATCATCTCCATTACGTATTGATACGACTTCAGTAAAGACTGACTATATCGCATGGGAATTCCCCCTCCTCATTGCCAAGGATGCCTTCTGTAATAAGATGGAGTCATTATTCTCAATTAGTTTAAAACAATCGACACCTTTTCTTGCAAACCTACTGAGAATCAGTTCCTCATTCTCTTCTATTTCACCTATCATAATGACGTAAGGTGAAAGTTGTTGCTGTCTTTCGATAGTGTGAATCATAAAATGAAATGGTATTGTTACACTATGCTTACTGAGACGAGCAATTAATTCCAGTGCTTTCGCTAAATGTTCCTTTCCTTTTCCTACTGGTAGGTGGATAAAAGGGGTTCTCCCTGCCCTTCTGACATTTACATACACTTCAAATGGAATGTTTTTTAACGTAGCTGCTTCAAGCATATACGTTAACCCGCTTAAATACTCTTCTAGTTTTCGTTCGCGCACATTAATGATAATAGTCCAAGAGAATTGAGCTGTTTTATCATAAATCTTCGTTTGTAATTGATTCGTACGAGCACTCGCTTTCCAATGCACCCGGTTAAATGGATCTGTTGGCACATAACCTCTCGTTCCGATTATTTGTGTCATGTTTTCAAAAAACGAACTCCGAATTGGGTACTCTCCTTGATTTTTCGGAACAATTTTTTCAATCCCTCCAACCGTTTCCGGGGAAGAATAAATAATTGTTTCAAAGGCAACCGGTTTCGTATATTGAAGATATGCCTCACCAAAGCCAAATAAATGAGGAATTCTTAGCTCGAGCGTACGGATTTTCGCAACTCCCCTTTGCTTCCCTTCAAAAGGCAACATTGTGGTTTGAGCCTGTCTTCCTATTAGAGTAAGTGGTAGTGATAGTTCGATTTGTTCTGTCTCTAGTATTTTTCTTTCATTCTGAAATCCTACAACGTGATCCACAGTTAGCCGAATTTGGCCATTTATGATTGGTAAACGACCTTCTTGCTTTAATGTTAGTGAAAAATCACCATCTTCCCCTTTAAAGAGCTTTACGGTTTCTTTATCGATCGAAACGTTGATTTTATTTCCTACATGTTTTAAATAATATTTGTTCACAAATACATATAAAAGAAACAATACCCCTACAAAAAGAAGCAAAAACACCTGTGAAAGAATCCCTACAAGTATAAAAACAGAAGAAAGAAAAGACATATACGACAATTCATTTCCAATGGATATTTGCCGTTTCCAGTCCATTACTTCACTGCTCCGGCTTCCACCGGGACAGAAACCGTTGATAACAGTTCATGTATAACCTGGCGATTCGTTTTCTTAAGTGACCCCTCCATCGTAAGCACAAGGCGATGAGAAATAACATATGGAGCCATATATTTTATATCCTCTGGGGTTACAAACATACGCCCATCCAAATACGCTTTTCCTTGAGCAGCCTTCATAAGTGCTAGAGTCCCCCTTGGACTGACTCCAACTTCAACATCAGTATGCTTTCTTGTTGCATGTACGATTCTTAGTAAATAGTCTTCTACTTCATCGGAAAGTTTCACTTGCCCGACCTCAGCTTGCATCGATATAATCTCTTCTTTTGTAAGGACCTCCAAAATTTCTTCAATCGGATTATTTTGACGATAGGTTCTCATAATTTGCTTTTCCTCTTCAAAGCTTGGATAACCCAAATCAATTTGGACAAAGAAACGGTCCATTTGCGCCTCTGGTAATGGAAAAGTCCCCTGTTGTGACTCAATTGGATTTTGAGTTGCGATTACTACAAACGGTGATGGAAGTTTTAACGTTTCTCCATCGATCGTCACCTGACGCTCCTCCATGACCTCAAGTAAACTCGATTGAGTCCTAGGAGTTGCACGGTTAATTTCATCGGCTAAGAGAATATTAGTCATTACCGGACCCGGGCGCAGTTGAAATTCCTGCTCTTTCGGATTAAAAAATTGAATCCCAGTAATATCACTAGGTAGCACGTCCGGTGTAAATTGAATGCGCTTAAAATTACCACTAATAGACTTTGCAAAACTCTTCGCAAGCATCGTTTTTCCCGTACCAGGTACACTTTCTAGTAAAATATGACCTTTATTAATAAGGGAATTTAGGACAAGTTCAATCACCTCGTCCTTTCCGATGATGCCTTTCCCAATATTCTCTTTGATTTTTAGAACATTCTCTTTTGCAGACATAATTGCCCCCTGTTTTTATTGAATTAGTAATCATGTGACAATTTAAATTTATCAAAAATGTTGGTATTTTCCAACATAATTATCCTACATTGCAGAATTTGTTCCGTAAAAAAAAAGAGAGTACTAAACTTTCCTTCTTGCGGTCCAATAAATTAAAACAGACAGACCCCTAGAATTAACTATGGTCTGCCTGTTGTATTCATTATCCTTTTGTAATCTCGATGATATTTTCTTCAGAAAGATTAATGTTACCTTGCTTTTTAAGAACGATTTCTTCTCCCTCTGCAAGGTTTGTAAAGACAATCGGCGTAACAATTGATGTTGCATTTTTCTTAATAAAGTCTAAATCAACTTTTAAAAGTTGTTGACCTTTTTCGACCTTATCATTTTCACTCACAAACGTTTCAAACCCTTGTCCTTTAAGATTAACTGTATCAATCCCAACATGAATAAGAATCTCACGGCCTGAATCAGATAGAATACCAATCGCGTGTTTTGTTGGGAACAAGTTGATTATTTTCCCATCAACAGGTGAAACAATGACACCTTCAGAAGGGACAATTGCAAAACCATCACCCATCATTTTACCAGAAAACACCGCATCAGGAACTTCAGTAATTGGCTTTATTTCACCTTTAATTGGCGAATTAAATTGATCAGCACCTTGTTGTTCATTACTCACTAATTTTGGATTTGTTTTTTCAACTTGGTTCGTTTCGACTTCACGGGGTTTTTTCCCGCTCATTACGTCTTGCATTTGGCTTTTAATTGTTTCAGAACGTGGTCCAAAGATGGCTTGAATATTATTTCCAACCTCTAGCACACCAGCTGCACCCAGTTTTTTCAATTCATCTTTATCGACATTTTTAATATCGTTTACAGAAACACGTAGTCGGGTGATACATGCATCAAGATGGGCAATATTTTCTTGTCCGCCCATTGCATTCAGGATGTTATAAGCAAGATCTCCAGCCTGCCCTTTCTTTTCCTCTTCACCTTTTACTTCGCGTCCAGGTGTCATGAGATTAAACTTCTTTATTGCAAAACGGAAAACAAAATAATAGATAACTGCAAAAACGAGACCTAATAATATAGCAATCCACCAAGGCTCTCTCCCTGGCAATATACCAAATAAGAAAAAGTCAATTCCTCCACCGGAGAAGGTGTAGCCTATATTAACACTCAACGCTGTCATTAAAACAAAAGATAATCCATCCAGCACTGCATGGATTAAGAATAAAATTGGTGACACAAACATAAATGAAAATTCAAGTGGCTCTGTGATACCCGTTAAGAACGATGTTAGGGCACCTGAACCTAATAAACCAGCTACAAGTTTTTTATTTTCCGGACGTGCAGCATGATACATAGCAAGCGCAGCAGCCGGTAAACCAAACATCATTATTGGAAATTCGCCAGCCATAAAGTTACCAGCGGTAATTTCCACTCCGTCTTTCAATTGTGAAAAGAAGATTGTCATATCTCCCCTGACGACTTGGCCAGATGCGGTTGTATAAGAACCGAATTCATACCAGAACGGCGCATGGAAAATATGATGTAAACCAAACGGAATTAGCAATCTTTTTATAAATCCAAAGAAAAACACAGCAAAATACGTTCCTTCTTCTATCAGCCAAAGTGATGCACTATTCATTGCCTCTTGAACTGGTGGCCATACGACTAATAATAAAAGACCTGCTATAAAAGAAAACGCGGCAGTTGCAATCGGAACGAATCGTTTCCCTGCAAAAAATCCAAGAAATGAAGGCATTTCAATATCATGAAAGCGGTTATAAGCAAAAGCAGCTATAAGACCAACTATAATTCCGCCAAATACACCTGTTTGTAATGTAGGAATTCCTAATACAGATGCAAAAGCAGGATTATCAGTAAGCATATCAGGAGTAACTCCCTGCCATGAGCTCATTACCTGATTTAGAACTAAATAACCGACTAAAGCAGCAAGTGCTGCTGCACCGTCTCCAGCTAAACCAATCGCTACCCCGACTGCAAAGAGAAGGGCTAGATTACTAAATATGATCCCACCAGCATCCTCCATTACCGATGCAATAAGTTGAATCCAATCAGCTTCTAGGAATGGAAGATATTGAAGCATCGTTTCTTGCTGCATCGCATTTCCTATTCCAAGTAAAAGACCTGCTGCTGGTAAAAGGGCTACAGGTAACATAAGCGCTTTACCAATCTTTTGCAGGACACCAAAAACTTTTTTAAACACGGTTCAAAACCCCCTACTAATTTTTCATTCTCATGAGGTAATCGCATAAACATAAAAAAGGCATGAGAAAGAGGATAATCGAAAGAAGTTACAAGAATAATATTCCCCTAGTAAAGGGCAATATATCCTGTTAAACTTACTTCAATCATTCTCCTTACTCATGCCTGATCGAATCAGTAACACGTTAAAGACAATGTATACTATTTAATTTTCTTCTGAAGCCTTTGCAGATGCATCGTTATATAGACTGCTTCTGCGTCAAAAACTGGTTTCTTCAGCGCTTGCTGTATTACCTTAATGAGTTTCCACGAGAGATTATAACATAATGGATATTCTTCTTTCAAGAGTGCAGTGATTTTTTCTGGCTCTTCTACTTTCTCTCCCACTTTTACACGTTCAATGACGAATCTCAAATGTCGTACAAGTCTCATATAATCAATGCTCTGTTTGTCAATCACCATTTTCAACTGATCCTCTACCAACTGAACTAATTTTGTCACAAGTTGAGAATGCTGATTTACTTCAGATAATTCTTTATTGGTTATTGCACTATGGATGTGAAGGGCGATAAAACCAGCTTCTCCCTCAGGCAAATGTATATTACATTCTTTTCTAAAAATATCCATTACTTCTTTGGCGAGATCGTATTCTTTAGGATACATGGTTTTCGTTTCTATTAAAAAAGGATTACGGATTTCCATCCCTTGTGAAACCCTGGTAACAGTAGTCATCAAGTGATCGGTCAAGGCAACATGGATATGTTCATTCAACGAGTCAACTGTCCTGCTTTTGATTAACTCAATAGCGGAAATAATCACTCTTTGTAAATCATCCTCTAAATATGGTAGAAGCTTAATATAGTTAGTTTGTACTTTTTCATTTTTCAGGACGAACAGCTTTTCTACGCTAGCCGCTTCGAGCACCTCTTTCTGCTTTCGGTTAAAGCCGATGCCCTTTCCTATTAAAACGACCTCCCCATAGTCGGAGTGATCTGCAATGACGACATTATTATTCAAAACTTTAGATATAGTAATGACAGACATCTTTATTCCCCACTTTTTAGCTTAGACATACAATTCATATCGTATATGAGCAAGAAAAAGAAATCAATATTTTTACCTTGTAATGAATTGTGTTAATCATGAGAAAGACAAAGTGAACGAACAAAGAGAAGGAGTTTATTTCAGCTATCCTTCTTGTGATGTCTGACAGGTAAAGTAATGATAACTTTTGTGCCGAACCCAACCTTACTTTTAATTTTAAAGTTTCCTTTATGGTCTTGGATAATTTTGTTACTCATCGTGAGCCCAAGTCCCATACCTTTTTCTTTTAATGTGAAAAATGGTTCCCCAATTTTTTCAAGTCGCTCTTTCGGGATACCCACTCCTGTGTCGATCACTTCAATTTGAACATGTTCTCCCACTACTTTAGTGCGAATTTTCGTTCTTCCTCCATCTGGCATTGCATCAATTGAATTTTTAATGACATTGACAAACACCTGGATTAGTTCATTCATATCGCCATAAAGAACAGCATGTTCAGCGTCATTTTCAACGTTAACCTTTACATTATAAAGGGTCGCTTCGTGCGATGTGAGCTTGATGACATAATCAATCAGCTCTTTTAATTCAAATTCCTTTAAAATTTTGCTTTGCGGCTTTGAAAATACGAGTAATTCACTAACAATTTGATTAATCCGTTCAAGTTCGGAAAGGATAATGTCGGAAATATGAGATGTTGATGCATTCTTTTCCTTCTGCAATTGGACAAAGCCTTTAATCGTCGTAAGTGGATTTCGGATTTCATGGGCTATTCCCGCAGCCAATTCACCTACTACAGACAGTTTCTCCCTTCTTAGCGCAAGCTCTTCAGCAGCTTTTACTTTTGAAATATCACGACCAATTGTTACCAAACCTTTTCTTCTTCCTTCATCGTCGAATAAAGGAACCTTGATTACATCAAATGTCTTGATTTCTCCACTTAGGACAGGAAATGATTCTTCCACACGAGTAGTCACTCCTTGTTTCCAAGCTTCCTCATCCGAGTCAACACAACCTAAAAATGGCTCTTTAAAGAACGGAATCATTTCTGCTAGTTCTTTATCTGTTTTGTTTTTATAAGGTTTACCATGAAGTTGGTAGAGGTCTTTTCCATATTCATTTACACGGATCCACCTACCCTCTCCATCCTTAAAACAGACAAAATCAGGCATCGCATTAATAAGTGTCGACAACTCATTTTGTTCTTCTATTGCCTTAATATAGGCATCATGTTTCTTAATAATAAGATGAATAAGAACGGTTGTGAAAACGACAAAAATCAAACCTTTGCCGATTTGATAATAACTATCATAAACGGAAGGAAATAGATCAATTACATATTCAGAGAAAGTTATCCATATTAGGCTTGCCAAGAAATAGATAAGTAGCAATCTCTTCTTGAAAAGTGTTTTTATAGACATGACAAGCACCCCATTACCATTTGACAACAAGAATATTTTCCTGTATAATAAAAATTTGTTCCCTATTAACTTTAACATAATTATTTTATATAGATATAGATAAATTTAATTTTACGTTTTATCTTTTACATTTGGGAAAGACTTATTCACACTGGACCGGCTTCGGAGCCGAAAGGACGAAAGAGAGGTAGGGCTTTCGTTGTTTAAGATTTTCAAATCTACCGCGGCATGTATGTATCATCAATTATGTAATTAAAGTTTTATTACGCCCAAAAAGTAAGAACCAACCGTGTATATGCGGTTGGTTCTTTTTAATTTTCACAATAAATACTTAGCGCCATGAAGACTAATCTCCCTTTTTGCATTAGGTTCTATTCCAACCAGAAAAGGGCGTTCCCCTCTCGGATGATCCTTAAGGCTGATAAAGTACACATCGATTGTATCAAAATGAACCTTTATTGCTTTTTGTTCAGTACCCGGAAGCGTTGAGTTGTGTACTGTGCCATTGAATACTTCCGCCCAAATATCTGCAAGATTTTCCGGCTGTTCCACAGCGTATGCAATAAACGAAATGGATTTTGAGTCTGGAACATAAACCTCTTTTTCAATAAGTTCTAGTTCCCTTACTCTATCGTCCTCCCCCCATTCAATAAAAAATGGCATTGAGTGGGTATGGTCAATAAAGAGCATCGACCATTCAAGAAGGGAGCCATCAGGTCGTTTTCTAGAGCCTGGGAAGGGTCCAATTGTATGGATGCCTTGTTCTGTAAGCTCTTGGTTGGTTTGATCTATCGAGTTGGTCCGGAAGGCAATTTGTGAAAGTCCTTCTCCTCGTTTATAGTCTTCATACAAGTGACGGGTAAATGGGTGACTACCTTCCTTTGTAACCTCTAGATTGTTAATCCCAATCCATTCGATATAAGCAAGATTTTTAAAATAACATAAAGAATTATAGGTCCCCCAAATCTCGTGGTTACCACCTTTTGCGGTATGGAAACCAAGAAGTTTAAATGCTGTCATTGCCTCATACGGATCTTTAACATAATGGACAACATGATCAAAACGAATATCCAACCAATCATCCCCCTAGCCTATTTTTAATACATTTTATCATAAAAAAATAAGACCCTTACAATTAGGGTCTTATTTTTCACTTCTCTTATGCACCAAGTTGTTGAGATGGGTTTGTGTAGGTTTCAGTGTCAAGTTCTTTTGTTACTTTACTTGTAAGAACACCTGCTGTCATACTACCGCTAACGTTAAGTGCTGTACGTCCCATGTCAATTAAAGGCTCAACAGATATCAATAAACCTGCTAAAGCTACTGGAAGGTCAAGTGCTGATAATACGAGGATGGCAGCAAAAGTTGCTCCTCCACCAACTCCAGCAACTCCGAAAGAACTAATCGCTACAATCACTACGACTGTTAAGATAAAGGTTGGATCCAATGGATTAATACCAACTGTTGGTGCAATCATCACCGCAAGCATCGCTGGATACACACCAGCACATCCGTTTTGTCCAATGGAAAGTCCAAATGAACCTGCAAAGTTTGCAATTCCTTCCGGAACACCTAAGTCATTCGTTTGCGCTTTAATATTAAGTGGTAATGTACCTGCACTACTACGTGACGTAAACGCGAAAGTTAATACAGGGAAAGCTTTCTTAATATACGTAATTGGATTTAATCCAGCTAAAGTAATCAACAATAAGTGAATCGCAAACACAATCAATAACGCAACATAAGAAGCAACCACAAATTTACCAAGCTTATAAATCGCACCGTAATCACTCGTAGCCGTCACACGTGTCATAATCGCTAGAACTCCATAAGGAGTTAAACGTAAAATTAACGTTACAACGCGCATGATAACCGAATAAAGGGCATCGATAATTTTAGCAAACAACTCTGCATTCTCAGGGTCTTTACGACGAACTCCAAGGAATGCAATTCCTATGAACGCTGCAAAGATAACAACAGCAATTGTTGATGTGGATCGAGCCCCAGTAAAGTCTAAGAATGGGTTTGCGGGCAATAAGTCAACAATCTGTTCTGGGAATGTTTTATCTTGAATACCCGCATAGCGTTCTTCTATCGAGGCACCCCTTGCTTGTTCAGCCTCACCAGCTTCGATTTGAATAGCCTCTAAGTCAAATGCAACCGTTGTTCCAATTCCAACAAGTGCTGAGATTGCAGTTGTACCTATTAGAATTCCAAGGATCAGGACACTAATTTTCCCGATATTATTTGCCAATTTCATTTTCGTGAAGGCTGAAACGATGGAAATGAAAACAAGTGGCATTACAATCATTTGTAAAAACTTCACATAACCATTACCGACGATATTGAACCAACTAATTGATTCGGAAATGATTTCTGAATTAACACCGTAAATGAGTTGTAGGACAAGACCAAAGACAATCCCTATTCCTAGCGCTGCAAATACACGTTTTGAAAACGAGACATGTTTTTTCTGCATATAAAACAATAATAGTAGTAATAAGACCATAAAAACGATATTTACAATACCAAGTAAACTCATATGTATTACCCCCTTTTTTATTTACTAATGTATTAAAATATAATCCGATAATGTTAATACGTCAAGTAAGAATTAGCCTAATTATAAATTAATAATGTGATTTCAAACTAAATACGCCTAGAACCAAATGATTCTAGACGCGTCATCCAATCTTTATGCAACTTTTATAGCCTTGCCAAACGGGACTTTTGGTACATAATCATCTGGTACAAGCCAAAACACTTCAGCCTTTACATCTAACTCATCGTAAAAATAACCGGTAACATCGGTTATATAAAAAAGAGTATCGATTTTCTCTTCATCCGCCCATTCCAGCACCTCAGTATAGGAGGACTTGCCATGCGTATAATATTTAATGGTAGGGTTTTGAATCGGTGTGATGGTTCTTATTTTAAAATCGGCTTGGACAAGCTGTGTTTCTGGGATCATTTCACCAAAAAATTTTATGATATTGTTTATCAAAACTGACCGTACCTGATTGGTTGATGTATCGATTGCTAATGCTATTTTTTTGCCTTTACGGTCCTTAAGTAAACCCATTAGTGACCTTTGCCATCTCACGCATCCTCAACTCCTCATGCATAATACCAAAGGATGATTACCTTGGCTCCACTATTTTGTCACGTTTTCCGACCAAATATGAACGGTTTAAATAACAATACTTGGATAGGTTATAGGCGTGCGCAAAGGTAAAACTATCAATAATTGGGGGAATGAAAAATGAAAATTTCGAAAGAAGAGTTAATCCAAAAACTTGAATCAAATAATGGATATGGATTTGTTGAATTAAATGGGGTACTACATGAAATTAAACTCCTTGCTGGAAATCAAATCGCTTTTTCAGGTGCATGTTGGAGATGGGAACAAACAGAGATGCCATCAGCCAATGGGGACTATAGCGTGGTAACGGATGTACTTATAGAAGGGGAACCGGTTATACCACGTTTTCCTACTCAAGATTCCTATGAATTCTACGAAACGGTTACAGACTTTTCATAAGCATCTTTGTGGTTAGATTTTCCTTTTTCATTTATAGTAAATGCAAACAAGTAAAAATTGAAGGAGGAATACATAATGTCAAACTTAAAACCATGGTTTGAAAAAGGCATGAACCAATTCGATTACATTAACAGCATGCAAGTTCACAAGGAGAACCTATTAAAAGTATATAATGGGTTTCAATTAGACGAATCTGATAAAGAATTACTTCATGCGCTTCAGGAAAAAGAGTTAAAAGCAATCATTTTAGCAGCTGATTGGTGTGGAGATGCAATGGTCAATCTCCCTATTTTAATGAGAATTGCAGATGAGGCCTTACTTGAAACTCGCTATTTAATCCGTGATGAGAATTTAGAGTTGATGGATCAATACCTTACAAATGGAAAAGCTCGTTCGATTCCAATCATCATTTTTGTCAATAAAGAGTATGAAGAGGTTGGTAAATGGGGACCAAGATCTCCAGAGGCCCAAGCGGTTGCTGATGAATTGAAAGCAAATGTACCTGATAAAGAATCTCCTGAATACGATGCGGCATTCAAAGCATTTATTAAATCATTCACAGAACGGATCACTACAGATGAAGTGCTTTGGAAAGACATTAAAAATAGCATAATGACTACATTAAAAAATGCATAATTATTGAACAATAAAACATATACTATACTTGAGACCGTCCACCACTTCCAACTTCGCAACGTTTGCGGGACTAACCAGAACGGAAATGCGGGCGGTCTCTTTATGTGTTTAGATGGGTAAAAATAAATGGAACAAAAAGAGTAGAGTAAAAAGAAAAGCCGTTGTGTAATGGAATTTCCGGCGAAACCCGGAGGATTTTTTATGACGAAGATATCCTGCAAAAAGAGTAATTGCTAATATTAGAATGGCTAAAATACCACTTATCATCTTCGGATTTATATACCCTATTAACTCCCCTAGCTTTACGAGCATGATTCCCCCATGAAACACAATTAATATCGTTCCGATGATCGCAAGCTTGACATGAGATTTCATCATACTTCGTGACATTTTCGCAAGTGCTATTTTGAGTTTCCGTACCTTCGTCCTGCGGATGACGAGAAAGATAAAATACATATTTACATTTACAACAAATAAAATGATTGCGATTTGAGCGAAAACCTGCCCTAGTGTGACGATTTGCGAATCATGCGACCTAAAAATCCATATGTATATAAACATACTGATCACGAGTAATGCATTTAAAAAAATCCAAATATAATAGGCCATAACTTTCCTCCCCTTCTATCATGTTTCCATTTTATCAAATGGTTATGAAACTTGTTGTGTGGGATGTCACTAGGTGTACAGTAGTAAAGGACTGCTTTCTCCTAAATTATGCAGGATTGGGGATGATAGATTTGGTTTACCGGTTTGCATTCTCCTGATTTTATCCAAATGCAAGGATGTTTACTAGGTTTGCTGGTTCGCTCTCCCCTATTTCATCCAAATTCAAGGATGTTTACTTGGTTTGCTGGTTCGCTCTCTCCTAATTTCATCCAAATTCTAGGATGTTTACTTGGTTTGCTGGTTCGCTCTCTCCTAATTTCATCCAAATTCAAGGATGTTTACTTGGTTTGCTGGTTCACTCTCTCCTAATTTCATCCAAATTCAAGGATGTTTACTTGGTTTGCTGGTTCGCTTTCTCCTAATTTCATCCAAATTCTAGGATGTTTTCTAGGTTTGCTGGTTCGCTCTCTCCTAATTTCAACCTAACAAAATGAAGATAACACTGTTTTCCAACAAACATTCTTCCCACAGGCTTCTCATTAGCTGCATATTAGTTTCCATCCTCCTATTCTACTTACAAACGTGCTAAAATTAAAATAGAAAAGGAAAATGGAGGGAATTTGATGTCTACTTGTAATATCGACCATTCGAAAGCCGATGTTGTTAAAAAGCTCCAGAGCCAGGAAAGCTTTTTGCCCAAAGAACTCTATAACAAGGCGGCTCTGTTTTTAGAGCAAGAGCACACGCAGCTAACATTAAATGAATTGTTTCACTTATTAAAGAAATATGATTTAGTGATTGAAGAAGAACAACAAAAGCGTAATGTTGTAATGGAGGAACTCTTCCAAGCATAATGTAAGGCACCACAATTAAATGTGGTGCCTTTTGTCTATTCCTTATTCGACAACTGCACTTTTCTCCTCGACGTACTTGCGAATCACAGAAAGGAAGTCCTCCCCGTAACGCTCTAGTTTTGTCTTAGCAACCCCTTTAATTTCAAGCAACTCTTTTTCTTCCGTCGGCGCCACTTCACTCATTTCGCGTAATGTACTATCCGAAAAGACAATATATGGCGGTACTTGATCGCGAGTCGAGATTTCTTTTCGGACCTCGCGAAGAATTTCAAATAGTGTATTATCAGTAACAATCTGTTTTTTCATCACCTGTTCCTTCTTATAAATTTTTACTTCCCCTTTAAGAACAGGCAGAGCTTTTGCATCAAGAATAAGCACTGGATACTGAGAGTTTGTCAGTTTGACATATCCTTCGGCAGCTAAATAGTCGATTAAACCGACAATTTGTTTTTCGGAATATTGCTTCAGCAATCCATAAGTGGATAAGGATGTAAACCCTAATTCAAGGATTTTTTTGTTCCTTGATCCTTTCAACACCTGGGCTACCAATGTCTTCCCAAATCGTTCTTTCATTCGTTTGATACAGGAAAACACCATTAGCGCTTCTGTGGTTACATCTTTTTTTTCACGGTCATCTGTACAGTTAAAACAACGTCCACATTCGGGACTTTCGTTCTCTCCGAAATATTCTAGAATATAGGTTTGTAGGCATTTTTCTGTATGACAATAATCAATCATTTGCTGTAGCTTATGATATTCTTGCTCTTTTTTTCCTTCATCCATTGTTGATTGCTCAATCAGGAACTTCTGAAGCTGGATATCCTGCGAAGCGAATAATAAGTAACAATCACTTTTTTCGCCATCACGCCCTGCCCGTCCCGCTTCTTGGTAATATGCTTCAATATTTTTCGGGAGATTGTAGTGAATAACAAATCTTACATTGCTTTTGTCAATCCCCATCCCAAACGCATTTGTCGCAATCATGACATTGACCGTATCAAATAAGAAATCCTCCTGAGCCCTTTTTCGCTCCTCATCAGAAAGTCCGGCATGGTATTTCCCTACTAAATGTCCCTCTTTTTCTAAAAACGCATGAAGTTCATTGACTTCACGGCGTGTTGCAGCATACACAATTCCAGATTGATTCTTGTTTTCTTTTAAAAAGCTTTTGACAAAATCTCGCTTGTTTTCACCTTTTAGGATATTAAATGTTAGATTTTCTCTAGCAAATCCGGTAATAAAAACAGCAGATGGGGTAATTTGCAATTGGCTGCAAATATCATCCTTTACTTCAACGGTTGCGGTTGCAGTCAATGCAGCAACAACAGGCTTTTCCGGTAGTTCCGCAATCATATATTGGATGTTTCGATAGCTAGGCCTGAAATCATGTCCCCACTGTGAAATACAGTGTGCTTCATCAACAGCAATCATTGAAATTGGGATAGAAGATAATAGGGATCGAAATTGAGAGGATTCGAGTCGTTCAGGAGCAATATAAATGATTTTATAACGGCCAAGCCTTGCGTCCTGCAGTCTTTCCTGAATTTCCTGCAAGGAAATACTACTATTGATATATGTAGCCGCAATTCCAACTCCGAGCAAAGTGTCTACCTGGTCCTTCATCAATGAGATCAAAGGAGAAATCACGATTGTTATTCCTTCAAAAATCAAGGCTGGAATTTGATAGCATAAAGACTTCCCGCCCCCAGTTGGCATAATTGCGAGCGTATCGTTTCCTTCTAAAATGTTCTCAATAATGGATTCCTGCCCAGGTCTGAAGGAAGGATATCCAAAATACGACTGTAATACCTGTTTCGCTTGTTCAATCATAAAAAACACCTTTTTAAATTTATTTTACTGATTTTGGCAAAAATGTGTGTTTGACGTAGTGTACTACCCCACATGTCCGCACGCCTTTGTGCATACTATACAGTGTGGTGTTAGCTCCTTATTCTTTATCTGTTCGTGTTAGGAAGTGATATTTCACTTCCTCTTTTTTTTAGTCCCAAGACCATGTGAGTTCATGAAGTCGATGCCACAGGACGTGGCGTTCTTAGTCTTTGTTCAATAGATAAGATAATTATAAAGGAAGAATTTAAAGGTGTGAAGGGTGTCTACGATATGGTAAGATAAAACTTATAAAATATATGAGGGATGAAACACGTGAGTAATGCAAATCTACAAGTATCACAATCTTACGAAAAAAAATCTTTCCTGTTAGAGAATACACAGTCACTTCGAAATAAACTTCCTGGTGTAGCTCTCGTTTTTATTATAGGCGTTTTGGCGAACTCACTAGGTAAGGATTTTCCGTTGATCGGCGGGGCTGTAATTGCAATCATCATCGGAATCATGGTCCGAAACTTTTTAGGCATACCGACTGTTTTTTCGGAAGGAATTTCCTATACTTTGAAAACGTTGCTTAAGACCGCAATTGTTCTTCTTGGTTTTGGTCTTAGTTATGCGAGTATCTTTCAACTAGGATATGAAGCCATTCTATTAGTTGTTGTAGCGGTATTAGCGGGAATACTTTTTACATTTTTGTTGGCCAAGCTCTTTAAGCTGAGTGGGAATATTCCCATTCTTGTTTCTCTAGGAACAGCAATTTGTGGAGCAACCGCCATTGTGACATCAAGCCCCATTGTTCGTGCAAAAGAGGAAGAAACCGCATATGCGATAAATACAATCTTTGCTTTCAACGTCTTGGCAGTGTTGTTCTACCCACTAATAGGACAACTTTTTTCCATGCCAGACCAAATTTTTGGAATTTGGGCAGGTGTCGCGATACATGACACTTCATCCGTAGTAGCTGCTGGATATAGTTATAGCAGTAATGCAGGCGATACTTCTGTCATCATCAAGTTGATCCGAACACTAATGCTAGTGCCTGTTACTCTCATTCTATCTATCTTTATTTCTATGAAATCAAATGGAGCCGCAGGCAGCAAAGTGAAAATAAGTAAGGTATTTCCGATTTTTATCTTATTTTTCGCTGGAGCGGTGGCGGTCAATACCATCTTCTCGCTTCCAACATCGATTACGAGTGTAACAGATGGGGTTGCCAAATTTCTAATCCTTATGGTTATGGCAAGTGTGGGGCTAGGTACTGATTTCAAAAAAATCAAATCAGTGGGCCTACGTCCATTATTCTTAGGTTTACTATCATCTGTCATGATGGGGCTGTTAACACTAACTATTATCCAACTTCTCTATTAGAAAAGTAATTGAGGGTTTCCTTCAGGGGAGTATGGAAGTTAGTGATATTCTGGATAAAAAATAATTGCGTGTCACCTTTAATTAGGCTGACATGCTTTTTTATGTTCTTGAAGAAGACATAAATTAATACAAGTTTCTATTTACTAGATTTGTAGTACGTTCACGTTATGATTGAGGGTAATTCAGACAGAGATCGAACAGTTCCGAGGTTGGTTGGCATTATTCCTGACTGATTCTGACTCTACTTAATATTTTCCGGCGATGGCTGTCAGAATACATTGCTGATTTTGACTCTACATGATAATTTCCGAAGATGGCTGTCAGAATACATTGCTGATTCGGACTCTACTTGATAATTTCCGAAGATGACTGGCAGAATCCACAGCTGATTCCGACTCTACTTAATAATATCCGGCGGTAGCTGTCAGAATCCTTCGCTGTTTCTGACTCTACATGATAATTTCCGGAGATGACTGTCAGAATCCACAGCTGTTTCTGACTCTACATGATAATTTCCGGAGATGGCTGTCCGATTCCATGGCTGATTCTGACTCTCGATGATAAATTTCGAGTTGACTGTCAGAATCCACAGTTAATTTTGACTCTACTTGATGGATTCCGGGGGATGGCTGTCAGAATCCATAGCTGATTCTGACTCTACATTATAAATTCCGAAGTTGGCTGTCAGAATCCACAGCTGATTCGGACTCTACTTGATAATTTCCGGTGGTGGCTGTCAGAATCAATGGATGATTAGGACTCTACTCGATAATTTCCTGCACTGGCTGTCAGAATCACTCGCTGTTTCTGACTCTACTTGATAATTTCCGAAGATGGCTGTCAGAATCCACAGCTGATTCTGACCCAACTTTATAATTCCCGGCGATTACTGTCCGAAACCTCAACTACTACATTCTTGTTAAAGCGCTTCACCAATACTTGTTCAAAATATCTTTTCTGTAGTTAGCAACAAGCCTAGTGTGATACCTCAAATTCATTTCCCAACTTCTTTTCGTTCCTCCAAGATGTCACAAATTATTTGGATGTGAAAGGAAGCCCATGCTTTTTCACGAAAATGAAGAATTACACTGAAGAAAAGCAGGGCAAAATAAAGGATACTGAAAAGGATCAAATACAAATAGCCTTTTCCAAACAAAAACTTTTGCAATTGGCTTGCAAAAAGAAACAAAAACCACGGGACTGCGGTAATTAAAATGGGAATGATGCCAGAACCATTTTGCTCTTTTAGCATGCGGTAATAAATGATTTGTAACGTTTGTGAATCAATTTTTCCATAAAAAGCCTTAATATCCCGGACTTCCTCCATATCTTTAACATGTTGGAAGGTGGAATCATGATTTATATTCTTTTTTAACCTAAGATAAATTTTATGTGCATCTCCACGAAACGAAATCAAGTGTAACATCCCTTCATCAAACCAGATTATATTGTTATCCATTCCCGGTTTTGCACATGAAAATGCCCCCAAATTTCACTTGGGGGCAACAGTTTTATGCTGGAGGATCAATATTTATATCATCCGCGATTTCTTTTTCTTGATATTGTGTATCTTTTCGTGCATTGAAGCGCTCTGCTTTTTCCACATACACCGCAATATTGTAATCAGGAATACCAGCATATTTTTCATAGCGTCCTCTTGGTAATAAAAAGTTACCTTCTGGGAAGTGAACACCTAGATTTTTTCTGGCGATATCAGCTAATTTAGCTTTTCCTTGGAATACTCCAAAGCCATTGTGAACAACGATCGCTTCACCGTCTGCAACCCGAAGTTCCTTCGCATCCATTGGGTTGATTAACACATCATAACGGCCAGCTCCATTGAATGGATCAACCTCTTTATAAATCATCGAATTAAATTGCTTTCCACGGCGAGTTGTTAACACGAATTGTTCTTCTTTTTTACCGAAATCAGGAATATCAACTGGAATTAGACTTCCCTTTCCATCCGGAGTCGGGCACACTCCACCTTCACAAAGCCATGCTCCTCCCCACTGGAACACATCCCCTTTTTTCTTGAGGTGTTGTATGCCGTTGTAGTTCGGATTGGCAATGGCAATTTCATTGCGAATTTCCTGTCCGCTTTTAAAATCAATTAAATGTGCTTTTTCAGGTTTTACCCGCTTGGCAAGGTCCACATAGATTTTCCACTCTGCGCGTGCTTCAGCAATTTCATTTTTATTTCCTTCAATTTCAGGTGAAAAATAAACCATACGCTCTGTTGATGTTGAAGTTCCTCCACCTTCTTGTTCATATCTTGTTTTTGCCGGTAAAACAATAACGGCTTCTTTTGCATCCACGAGTGTTGAAGTGTTTAAAATAATATCTTGATGCACACGAATATCCAGTTCAGACAATGCTTTTTCGACAAACTTAGGATCTGGCATTGTTTCAAGGAAATTGCCTCCAGACATATAATAAAGTTTTACCTTTCGCTCATGTTCCTCTGGGAGTACGATATTTTCGAGAGTAACACCCACAATATCCCCTTGCCATTTTTGTATCTCAAAGCCCCAAATCTCCTCAAGGCGCTTCCTGTTTTTTTCATCAAATTCGCCACCTGGCAGTACAAACGGATCGGCTCCCATTTCACCAGAACCTTGTACCGAAGAGTGCCCACGAAATGGCATTAGTCCATTATACTTACGACCTAAGTGGCCACGAAGCAAGGCAAGATTTGCCACCTGTGAAATATTATCAGTTGCAAATGAATGCATCGTTAAGCCCATTGCCCATGTGTACACGGCGTTTTTACTCTTGGCTAAAAGTTCTGCAAGTTCTCTGATTCTCTCTTTTGATACTCCGGATGACTTTTCAATTTCATCCCAGCTTTGCGCTTTGGCATGCGCTTTCAATTCTTCATACCCATTCACGTGTTCCTTCACGAACTTATGATTAATCGCAGAACCTTGTTGTTTTTCTTCCATTTCAAACCAATGCTTCATAATTCCAAACATGAAGGCAATGTCTCCACCAATGCTCACTTGGTAAAAATCATCTGCGAGCTTTGTTCCAAATAGGGCAGATTCCATATTTGATGGGATCCAGTATTTATCCATTGCAGGTTCTCTGTGTGGGTTAATTACAATAATTTTTGTACCACGTTTTTTTGCTTCAAGCATGTATTTCGTTGAAACAGGTGAACTGTTTGAAGCAACACTTCCCCAGAATACCAATACTTCTGTACCAATCCAGTCCTGATAGTTGGCAGTCGATGCCCCAACACCGATAGAACGTTTCATCGCTGTTTTACTAGGCGAATGACAAATACGGGAAGCGTTATCAATATGGTTCGTTCCTAAGAAACGAGATACCTTAGCAGCCACATAATAAGATTCATTCGTAATCCCTCTGGAAGTCAGGTAAAATGCATACTGCTTCGGGTTCAACTTCTTCATTTTATTTGCAATCATATCCATCGCTTCATCCCAGGAGATTCTAGAAAACTTTCTTTCTCCTTTACGACGGATCATCGGGTAAGGTATTCTACCGAGCTTTCTTAGTTCTGTGCTATTAAGCTTACGAAGTTCATCGATATCAGCATGAAGAATATCCGATTGAATCGCTGGCATTGTACTTAAACGCAGTACATTTAATCGTGTCGTGCACATATGCGGACCTGTCAACGTTTGATCATAAAGACCAGAAACACCAAGTGCGCATCCGTCACAAACACCTTGCGTTAAAATACGAGTCGCATACCCTAGATTGTCCTTGTTTTCCCACGCAACTTTCATTGTATCTCGAATATGTTTCGGCTTCACTTTTCCTAAACCAAATGGGATTGGACTAACCCAATGCTTTGGTTGTGGCATTTTTGTTGATTTTATAGGTCCCTGATGCTTTGTTTCTCCCACTTCTTACTCCTCCTTCTCCTTATTCCTTTATTACTATGTCTATGGTCAAAGTCAACTTATATTAACTATGCTTTCGGCATTAAACTGCTTAATCCTTCAAAAACTCTAAAATTATAGAAAAAACCACCGAAACATGATTCTCTACGATTATAGAGAAATGAAACGGTGGTTAGTCTTTAGCAGGGTCGCTACCAAGTGCCAACACAAGATTATTTTGTTTTAAATTTCTTCGCTAGGTCTTGATCAAATACAAATACTGACATTCCGAAATCTCGATCAATATCAATATCAACAAATAAATCTACTAGGTTTGAACCTAAAAACTCTTCCATTTCAACTGGTCTGTTTTTTCGGTACATTTCTTTTACCATTTCGGTTCTTGCCGCACGAAGCATTTGTTTTCCTTCATCCGCACCGGCAATAAATTTTTCAACTGGAGATAGGTTTCCTTCCATCTCACATATGGCCCAATTTTTACAAAAGGTTGTGGTGATTTTACTAGGTCCTTTCCCCATATGCTTTTTGCGAAAGGACCTTACTAGATTGCTAAACTCAGCTTCGTATTTATTCATTTTTTGTCTACCTCTTACTAGTTACTCATTAACCTTAAGTTAATCAAGATTACAAAGAATGTCAACCAGCAAGCTCAGCAGCATTCGTAGATTGTTTCTTTTGTAATTTTTTAATATCCAAACGAATTAGAAGTGAAACCGCTAGTGCCACTGCAAAGAGTGCAGTAAATACTGTTAAGCTTTGTGTATAGCTTCCAGTTGTGTCCCGAATCCAAGATGCGAACATTGGACCAGCAAGACCTGCCGCTGCCCACGCCGTTAAAATATAGCCGTGGATTGCACCAAGCTGTTTTGTTCCAAACAAGTCCCCAATGTAAGCCGGGATTGCAGCAAACCCACCACCGTAACATGTATAGATAAGTGCCAGTAATACCTGAAATAACACTGGATTTGACACATGTGGTAGTAACGGAAAAGCAACTACTTGGATAAGGAAAAATACTGTATATGTATTAGGCCTCCCTAAGTAATCAGACACTGACGCCCAACCAATTCGACCAAGACCGTTAAATGCGCCTAAAACTCCTACTAACGCTGCAGCTGCAACTGGAGTTAAGCCTACACTTTCCTGTGCAAGTGGAGAAGCGGCAGAGATGATTGCTATACCGCACGTAACATTGATAAAGAGCATGAGCCATAAATAATAGAAACGTTTTGTCTTTACCGCTTGGTTAGCAGTTAATTGTGATAAATCCTGTTTTACCTTTTTAGTTCCACTCGAAACCTTCTCTTTAAAGCCAGCCGGTAACCAGCCTTCTTTCGGTGGTGCAAGGTAAAGTGACGCCAAGATCATAATGATAAAATAAGAGATTCCAAGGATATAAAACGTATTTGCAATTCCTACTGATACAATCAGTTTTTGCATGATGGGACTGCTGATTAGTGACGCAAATCCAAACCCCATAATTGCAAGGCCCGTTGCCATGCCACGTCTGTCAGGGAACCATTTTACAAGTGTTGATACTGGAGCAATGTATCCAACGCCTAGACCAATTCCACCTAAAGCACCATAGAATAAATACAATAATGGCAATGATTCTAGGTTAATCGCAAGACCAGATCCCGTGATACCGACGCCAAAGAATATAGCAGCTAGAATGCCAGATGCGCGAGGGCCATATTTTTCAACGAAATGCCCTAGGAAAGCTGCTGATAATCCTAAGAAAAGAATCGCGATACTAAAGGTCATGCTGATGTCAGTTAAATCCCATCCGAATTCTGATTGTAGAGGTTTTGTAAATACACTCCAGGCGTAAACAGAACCGATAGATAAGTGAATTCCAACGGCCGAGGCTGCAATCAGCCAACGATTTTTTGTCTTTTCCATTTCTTCTCTCCTTTGTTTTGAAATAATAGGTTACATTTTGCAGTAGTTATAAAAAACAAAAAAACCGCCAGCAGCCTTATGCTTGAATAAGCATAAAAAGGATGATGACGGTTAATTTCCCTAGCAGGTTCGCTACTACAAAATTAACAGTAATCGCTTCCAACATCGCACCTTTTGCAGCAGAGACAGGTTCGCTATCCTGTGACAAAAGTGTGTCAATATTGTGAACTATATAATAAAATATTACCAAAGCTAGCAAAATAAAACAATAGCTTTTATTTAACTATTTCGAGTAGTGAAAATTTTTTATTGTTGTCCTTCCAATAAAAGTATGATTATATATTTAGTAACTAGATGCGTTACATGAATTTCAATCGGAAAGTGAGGTGTATAGATGATGGATTCCATTACTGTTAAAAAAGGGATTATCAAATTTGAAGATGGTCAGCTTTTTGACGAGGAAGATCAAATTGTGACTGAATTTCCTTTGACTATTATCTTGAACCAGCAAGAATTTGCAACGATGGTT
The DNA here is from genome assembly GCF_002734285.1 of Fredinandcohnia onubensis. Taxonomy (GTDB): domain Bacteria; phylum Bacillota; class Bacilli; order Bacillales; family Bacillaceae_L; genus Ferdinandcohnia; species Ferdinandcohnia onubensis_A. The sequence goes on from NZ_NSEA01000011.1 coordinate 103,572, forward strand.
TGTACCCCTTCAGAACTTGATGAACTGGTAATTGGCTTTTTAGCTTCAGAAGGAGTCATCCGTTTTAGAGACGAAATTAAAAGTCTCCATATCGATGAAGGCCAAGGCTATGCGTATGTTGATACGACTAAAGAAGTAACAACAAGTCAGGAATATTATTCAAAGCGTTTTATCGGTTCCTGTTGTGGAAAAGGAAGACAATTTTATTTTGTCAATGACTCTAAAACAGCCAAAACATCAACATCAACCATTACCCTCACACCTGAAGAATGCATTACCTTAATGAACGAAATGCAACAAAACAGTGTTGTCTTTAAGGATACAGGTGGTGTGCACAATGCGGCACTTTGCACGCCAAACGAAATGATTGTGAATCGAACTGATATTGGCAGACATAATGCTCTTGATAAAATCTATGGATATTGTTTAAATCATAAAATTCCTGTTCGCGATAAAGTGATTGTGTTTAGTGGTAGAATTTCTTCTGAGGTATTATTAAAGGCCGCGAAAATTGGAGTTGGGATTGTTTTATCGAAATCAGCACCAACTGATTTGGCTATTAAAATGGCTGAAGAACTGAACATAACTGCCGTTGGTTTCATACGCGGCGGAAAGCTAAATGTCTATTCACATCCAGAACGAATTGTACAGAATTTGGTTGAGACTACGAGATGATACGAAAAGAGATTAGTAGGCTTCCCTCTACTAATCTCTTTTTTTGATACTTTTTCCTATCGGCTATATTTTTTTGGTATCAGCCATATTTTTTCGGTATCAGCCATAAATTCAAATTATCAGCCATATTTTTCAATTATCGGCCATACCACTTATTTTACGTGTGTTGAAACAGCTCTTGTACGTTTTTCATGAACTCTTCTGACTGTTTATTGCTTGACCCTTTCATCAAAAGCTCCCCAATTGAAGCTAATTTACCGGTCATTTCAAAATCCATTTCATATTCAACAAGTGTTTGATTCGGTTCGATTGTTTTTAAGTTTGCAGTAAGGGTATTTGTAAAGGAACCCGCAAGTGAAACGGGTTTTCCTTTCATTTCTACGACAATCTTTTCATTTTCGATCGACTCTTTTAACTCCCCTACTCCCTGAATTTTGATCGGGACAAATTGTACCTTGACCTCTACCAATGTTTCATATTTTGTTGGACTTAATTGTTTGACTTTTTTACAGCCGGGAAAACAGGGCCCTAATTTCATTGGGTCCATAAAAACAGAATAGACACTTTCTCGGTCTGCATGTACGATAAATTTATCAGCTTTTTTCAAGATCCCACTCCTTACGATTTTTTCTAAGATGATGTTACAATTTTATTAGCAAAATTTTGTTATAGAACTAAAATGATAAATCGTAAGACAACTGTCATAGTCTATTATTTCAATTGCTTTTTGATATAATGGGTAAAATAAAGCTAGATGTTTGTATAGAGGAGAGACTTTTTATGGCTTTTGGAATTAGACGCAAGGAGCTTCTTGAATGGAAAAGTAAGGTTTCACAAGGGGAAATTGCATTTTTGACGCATTATTGGCTTGACGACCGTTTTCCTGGGATGACGACCGTGACTAAAGTCGGCTGTGCTGACCTTGAAAAACTTAAAAGTTGGGGCGAACAATATGGCATTCCTTCAAAATACATTCATAACCGGACTGGATTCCCTCACTTTGATTTATTAGGAGAAAGACAAATTGAAATCTTAAAAAGTGAAAACATGCTCCACCAATTAGAAAGATTTAAGGGATAAGTCTTATGTACTATTTTCTTTTCCAAGGATTTATGTAAAATAAGAAATGGTTTGAAAGGAGAATTTACTCATGATTAATGAATTTAAAAAGTTTGCCCTCAAAGGCAATGTGATTGATCTTGCTGTTGGGGTTATCATTGGTGGAGCATTTGGAAAAATCGTTACATCACTCGTGAATGATATTATTATGCCTCTAGTCGGTTTCTTACTAGGTGGGGTCGACATATCTAAAGCTTCTATCCCCTTTAATGGTGAAGAAATCATGTACGGTGCTTTTCTACAAACAGTCGTGGATTTTTTAATTATTTCCTTTTCTATTTTTCTCTTTATTCGCTTTTTCCAGCGCTTTAAGAAAAAAGAAGAAGAAAAGCCTGCTGCACCAACTCCATCAAAAGAGGAGCAATTACTTACTGAGATTCGTGATTTATTAAAAGAACAACGTAGCTAATTGAAAAAGGTTGTCCGAGTCATGATTGACTATGGACAACCTTTTTTTATACTTCCCACGGTAATGCAATGCTAAATTTAGACGCCATTTTTTCGTTTTCTTTTTTACGTCTTTTTCGATTTTCTGCACGGTCTTTTGCTGATTCATGTAGCATCTTTTCTTCCTCAGACTTCGGAATTACCTTTGGAACGGGTTTTGGTTTCCCATTCTCATCTAAGGCAACAAAGGTTAAAAACGACAATGCGCAAATATGACGTTCTCCCGTATATAAGTCCTCTGCAATCACCTTTACAAAAACCTCCATAGATGATCGCCCCGTGTAGGTAACGAAAGCTTCTAAACAAACAGAGCTTCCTTCATTAATCGGATGAAGAAAATCCACAGAATCTGTTGATGCTGTTACAACCAGTGAACGTGAATGACGCACAGCTGAAATAGAAGCTACATCATCAATATAAGCCATCAATTTACCACCAAACATGGTTCCATGGTAATTAGTATCAGGCGGAAAAACATTACTTGTCTTTACAACAAAGGATTCTTTGCAGTACTTTGCCTCTTCCATATGTATGTCCTCCTTCGTTATTTTTTTATATTCTTCACGTATTAGATCAATTTCAAACTAACGAGTTTTTCTCCCCAAGGTGCTACCCCATTCAATTGAAAGCCCGCTCGTAAATACGTTTTTTCTGCTTCAATATTATCTGGGTTATACCCGATGATGATTTCTTTGGCATCTGGTTTAACTTTAATATTTTCAATTACCTGTAAAAGAGCGTTAGTGCCGAAGCCATTCCCCTGGTATTTTTCATCAATCATAATTCGGTAAATCCAATAATTATGATCATCCTCATCTAAACCGTACATTGTAAAACCCACCATTTTATCAGCTGCATATATAGCGAGCGCCTCAAAGCTTGGCAAAAACTGTACTTCTGCTAGTGAATAAAGATTTGATGCGATAAAACCCTGCTGTTCCTTACTTACTTTTAAATCAATACATTCTTCCCAATTATCACGTGTGATTTTTTGTAAGGTCACTGTCAAGTGAGTATCCCCCGATACATTAGTATAAGGAGGTGTTTTATGGCCTCCCAACATATAATCGTATGCGTTCGGGCTAAATATTTCAATCTTTTTTTAAAGAAAAAACGTTAGCCAAATGACTAACGTTTGTTATGCGGTAAACTTTTGTTCAACACGTTCAAATGAATATACGCGATCAATGAAGAATGCATAGATCGAAGCTAGTATTTGCTGGAAAAGCATTCCTACAACGACAGGAACCGCAACCTCGGCTGGGAAGAAGGCAATGGCAATGACGGCACCTGCGCTAATATTCCGCATCCCCCCTGTAAAAATAAGTGCAATGATGACATCCGATTCTAGCTTTAGCAGGCGGCCGATTCCCCATGAAATCATATAACCACAAAATGCAATGAAAAATACAACCGCGCCTGTCATGATTAGTTTCAAGTCCACATTTTTCAAATAAGGTGCAATCGTTGCACTATTAATCATCACCACGACACCAAGACCAATCTTTGAAAAAGGAGCCAAAGTTGGACTAAGTGTTTTTGTACATTTGCCTTTTGTAAAATGATTGACAAGCATACCTAGGATAGAGGGTAGCACAACCATAAAAAGGAGCCCTTGCATGATGCTAAGAATATCCATTTCAACATTACTGCCGACAAACAAAGTTAAACTATACGGCACAACAAAAGGAGAAATTAATGTATCAATTAATATAATAGAAAGCGTCAATGCAATATTGCCATGCTTCATTGCCACCCAGATAAAGCTCGATATCCCGGTTGGTATCACAACTGCTAAAATCATTCCGGTTATCGTAAAACTGTCACCAGGAAAGGTTAAATGCCCAACAACCCAAGCCCAAGCTGGCATGATTAAATGTAAAGTAATAAGAGCAATCAAGATGGGAAACGGATGAGTGAGAGCTCTCTTTAAAGAACTAAAACTTGAACTTAACGCCCCTGAAAAAGTAATAAATGCAAAAATCCACGGTACTAAATAAGAAAGCGGAGCTAAGTATGCAGTTAATAAAACACCAAGTACTACACTTGTAGGTGTAATGAGTGGCATAAGTTTTTCTAGTTTTTTATTGAGTTTCTGTAACATTATCATTCTCCTAAGGACTGAGTATCATTTCTGTAAGACCGTTATTTTAGTATACTACAATTTTAGCACGACAGTAGTTGTCCAACATAAATTTGGGTAAAATTAACATAAAAAAAAGAAACACCTTAAACGAGTGCTTCCTTAAAGTTTTGCTAGCCGATCATAAACATCCCTTAATGTACGGCATCCTATCTCTTGGATTTTTCGTATATAAAGTGACCAAAGCTTGGCTGTTAAGACAGCATCTCCTAACGCGTGATGCCGATTCGTTACTGGGATTTGGTGATATTCACATAAGTCTTCTAATCTAGTTAATCGTAAATCCGGTTCTACTAACCTGAATAAAAAGGAGGTATCAATAATCCGATGTTTAAATGGGGTGCGAAATTGCTTCCAACTTGCTGTATGCATAAAGGTTTTCTCATGATTCGCATGGTGTGCAACGAGGGGATTCCCTCTCGCAAATTCAAAGAATTGAATGAGAACCTCCGAAAGTGGCGGGGCATTTTTTAACGTTTCAGGTGTTATTCCCGTTAATTTCTGAACCTTCTCAGGGACCTCTTTTTTAGAGGATACAAGCGAATAAAATAGTTCATTTTCGCGAATTCCTCCGCCCTCCACTTTAATTGCACCAAGTGAAATAATTTCATCCCCTTGGTCTGGGTAGAAGCCCGTTGTTTCGATATCAAACACAACAACAGATAGCTCATCTAACGGAACTGTCAATTTATCCTCTTGCTGAAGATCTCTATGAATTTGGCGTAGAAAAGCAACCTGTTGAAAGCTAAGGCCTTGATTCCCACCCATTCCACTTGTATTTATTTTTCCATGAAGCCCCCGTACAAATTGAACAAATGGTTCAAATGCCATACTTCAACCACTCCTCTAGACGATAATTGAACGAACATACTGATGTAGTTTGTAACCACTCTTCAAAATGTCGCGGAGTTCTTTTTTTCGTCTTTTATCTAAACTCTTAATTGGTATATAATGACTTGCATCGTAAGACTGAGTATGATTGTAGAGATTATTCCTAAGTGCGAGTAAAAGCTTGAAATGTTCAAGATAATCCTTAAAATCAGAGGGATACCCTCTCTTTAGTAAAGCTTCAATACGTTCAATGGTGGATGTTTCTAACAAGCCTTCCTTTATCGCAAGTACTCGAATCGCGTTAACATAAGGTAGAAAAGCGGTCTGCTTTAAATCAATGGATCCTTCGAATTCTCCTTTTTCTTCTCCGACTAGTTGACCAAGTGGACCAATCGCTTTTTTGACAAACATAATGTTCTCCATATGCCTTGTTAACAGGTTCGTATTTACCTCCTGATTGGCATGCAAATGGAACTTAAGCTCACGTAATAATTGATTACTCCCTACAAGAACTCGTGAATCATAAAAAATTTGCAAATAACGTATAGCCTCCCAACTTTCCTCTTCCATCCACGATGTTAACTGTTTTTGCCACCCCTCTACCGAGTTACACCATAAAGGATTGGACGGCATGATTTTCCCCTCACAATATGGATATCCAACTTTGTATAATCCATAAGAAAGCTCTTTTCCTAATTCACTAAAAAAATGAGAAGCTTCTTTTGAATGATCTGCATAGATAATTCCATGATCTTGGTCACTTACATACCCTTGCTCAAATCTGCCCCCACTACCAGTAATAAACCATACAAATTCACAGGGAGGAGTTTTTGTTTTTTGCACCTGTTGCTCTAGCGCCAAATGAAAAATATATTTCATCACCTTATCATGAAAATGGTTTAGGGAATTTTCATCAATCTGATATTGGAAAATCAACTTCTCCCTTAAATTTTTAATTGATTCGTATGTTTGCATGTTTTTGCTCATCGGTACACCCCCTAAACCATAATGATAGCAAGCTCCTCTATCGCTAGAGGGCTTGCACTTTATATTACGAACTTAACTTATCTTCCTTTGCTAAGAATACTTCAGGATAACCATAGCTGCCATGTTCACTAATGTCTAACCCCATAATTTCCTCTTCTTCTGTTACGCGTAGACCACCCATCACCTTTTTGAGAACAGCAAGAATGATAAAGGAAACAACAAATGCATAGAGACCAGATGTAGCAACACCTAAGAACTGTACACCTAATTGCGTGAATCCTCCACCATAAAACAATCCAGGCTGCCCAACCGTTGCAAGCTCTGGTGTTGCAAAGAATCCAGTTGATAATGTACCCCAAATACCCGCTGCTCCGTGAACTGATAAAGCGAAAATCGGGTCATCGATCTTTCTCTTTTCAAAGAATCGCGCACTATAAAAGACAAGAATTCCGGCTACAAAACCAATCACCACAGCTGCCCATGTATCAACAAATGCGCAAGATGCTGTAATTGCAACTAACCCTGCTAATGCACCATTTAACATAGTCGGAATATCTGATTTACCTAATACAATCCAAGAAATGAATAATGCCGCTACTACTCCAGCCCCTGCTGCCAAATTCGTATTTAGTGCAACGAATCCAAAGAATCCAGCGTCCACAGATACCGTGCTACCTGCATTAAACCCAAACCAACCGATCCAAAGAATTAATACCCCCAACGCTGTATACACTTGGTTATGTCCAAAAAGAGTATTCGATGAACCGTCCTTATTGTATTTTCCAATACGCGGCTTCAATAGTATAGTAGCTGCAAAAGCTGCCATTGCGCCTGTTAAATGAACAACTGTTGATCCCGCGAAATCTTGCTTGCCATGCTCGGCTAACCAGCCGCCACCCCAAATCCAGTGAGCAACCACTGGATAAACAATTGCTGCGAAAAGAATGGTAAATACAAGGTATACTGAAAGTTTCGCTCTTTCTGCAAAACCGCCTGTTGCAATTGTAATCGCTATTCCTGCAAATGCTAATTGAAATAAAAAGAAAACAGATGAATTAAGACCTAAATCGAGTTCTTTTCCAGAATAAAAGAATTCAGATAGCCCTACAAAAAAGTTTGCGTTGCCACCGAAGATAAATCCAAATCCAACTGCCCAAAACACTAATGACGAAAGACCGAATGTAAAAATCGTTTTACCTGCGATATGCCCTGCATTTTTCATTCGAGTCGAACCAGCTTCAAGTAGTATGAATCCACCTAACATAAAAATAACTAAAATTGCTCCAACCATTACCCATAGACTGTTCATTAAATAAGAAACGTCCATTTTCAACTTCCCCCTTTAAGCAAACTGTTATTTTACATTACATATGATGTCATAAAATATAACATCATGTATATGATTATTAATATTAATCTAAAATATAGATTGAAATCAACTATTTTTTAAAATTTTTAGATTAATTACGTTAGAAAGTATGACATCAAGCAAAAAAAAAGAAGCATAATCACCATAGTGATATGCTTCTTAACAGCTTCTAGCTAGGATCATTTTCGTCATAAGACAGGGTTGTAACTTGTGTGTAATCGCCTTTTTCTATTTCTTCCATTGTTGCTTCCTCTTGTAAATCATTTTCTGTGTCCATTCCAACTGCGATGGTTGCATCGTCCTTACTTTGGCGTTTCTTCATCAGTATCCACTCCTTTCTTTTAGTATCCCCATATATGTTTTAGTTTGAGTTGGGAATGCTAAAAAAAATGCTGGTAGAAATAACCGTTTTCAGAATAGTATTTTTATACGTTTGGAAGCATTTTTATTTAAAAACCCCTCGCATTTTTATGCAAATTGTTATAAAGTAATCATTGTGACTTTTTTTCGAATAGTATTTGAGGTGAAACAACATGGCAATCCAAAAACAACAAGAAAAACCAGCAATAACTGAATATTTAAGATTTCTAATCCCTTCTTTAATCGGTATTATTTTATTTATTGTACCGTTCCAATACAAAGATTCTTTCACGATCCCTGTTGCGATTTTGGCGGGCATTGTTCAAAATTTATTAGGTGGTTCAATACCTTATATTATGACAACATTGATTACAATCACTGGAATTATTTCTATGTTGACAGTTGTCTTTAAACCATCATTCATTACAAAATCTCCCTTCTTATCTGGACTCTTCTATGTATCTCCTGTATGGGTGATTGCACGAATTCTTGGAACGATTTTCGCTATTATGACGTTATACAAGGTTGGTCCATCCGCAATTTGGTCGGATACAACTGGTGGAACTTTGCTATTTGATTTGATTCCAGTCTTATTTTCCGTATTTTTATTTGCAGGACTCTTTTTACCATTGTTACTTGATTTTGGCTTATTAGAGCTATTTGGAGCATTGTTAACAAAGGTGATGCGTCCCCTTTTCAGATTACCTGGACGTTCATCTGTTGACGCCATCGCTTCATGGTTAGGTGATGGTACCGTTGGGGTCCTCCTTACCAATAAACAATACGAAGAAGGCTATTATACAAAAAGGGAAGCAGCTATCATTGGAACAACATTCTCTGTTGTTTCCATCACGTTTACAGTCGTTATTTTAGCCCAAATGCGTTTAGAGCATATGTTTGTACCGTTTTATTTCACAATCTTACTTGCAGGCTTGGTTGCGGCAATCATCATGCCAAGAATCCCGCCATTATCAAGGAAGTCGGATACGTATTATGAAGGCACTACACAAAAAGCGGACGAAAACATCCCTGCGAATGTAGGTCGTTTTCAGTGGGGTTTGGAGCAAGCGGTCATTCAAGCGAGAAAAAGTGGAGACTTTTCAAAAGTGTTAAAAGGCGGAGTTCAAAACGTGTTAGATATGTGGCTGGGCGTTGTTCCAGTCGTAATGGCAATCGGAACAATCGCACTTATTATTGCGGAGTTCACGCCGTTCTTCACCTATTTAGGGGCTCCATTTGTACCGATTCTTTCACTACTTCAGGTCCCAGAAGCGGCTGCAGCAGCCCAAACAATGGTCATTGGATTTGCAGATATGTTCTTACCGGCCATTATTGGCGCAGACATATCAAATGATTTGACACGTTTTGTGATAGCGGGAGTATCCATCACTCAGTTAATCTACATGTCAGAGGTTGGTGGATTGCTACTTGGTTCAAAATTACCGGTTTCTTTCTTAGACTTAGTGTTGATTTTCTTACTGCGTACGTTTATTACCTTACCAATTATTGTTGGAATGGCGTATTTATTTTTTTAAGTGAATAATTTAAGCCCCGAAGCTGATTCGGGGCTTTTTTGTGCCTTGTGAATGTTAGTGACAGTATTTTGATTTTAGTGACAGTATTTTTGTGTTAGTGACAGTATTTCTGGGATAGTGACAGTATTTCTGGGATAGTGACAGTATTTCTGGGATAGTGACAGTATTACAAAATTAGTGACACTATTTAAGCGTCTCTCCTACATCTTCTAGACTTTCACAGGAACTTCTTCCTTCGTGAATCCTTCTTGATAAATTCGACTGATGATTGACTCAATTTCTGGCTCTTCCACTGTTAAATCAGTAATATTATGGGTTTGCGTAATTTGCGAAATTACGTCTGAGGCGGAAAAGTCATCACGGTTGAAACGAATCCACTTACGGTTCCCTTCTTCTTTCATGAGCTCCCCGTTGGAAACATGTAAATCGACACCATTTTCTTCAACATCAACGATCAACGTCCGCATTTTTCCGAAGCGAGATTTAACTGCTGCTATATCACCGTCATAAACCTTTTGCCCATGGTCAATTAAAATCATTCGTTTACAAAGCCTTTCAATATCCTCCATGTCATGAGTCGTTAAGATCACCGTCACATCGCGAAGTTTATTAATTTCCTGTATAAATTCTCGCATTTTCTCTTTCGCAACAACATCCAATCCAATCGTTGGTTCATCTAAAAATAAAATTTCAGGATCATGTAAAAGGGATGCTGCGATATCCGCTCTCATGCGTTGACCTAACGATAGCTGCCGAACAGGCGTGTTCAAAAACTCGCCTAAGCCAAGAATATCTGAAAATGTGTTCATGTTCTCTTTATAACGCGCATCAGAAACGCGGTATATTTCCTTTAATAATTCAAATGATTCTATTGTAGGGAGGTCCCACCAGAGCTGCGTCCGTTGACCAAACACAACACCAATGTTTTTCGCATTTTCTTTACGATTCTCATACGGTACAATCCCGTTTACAATAATGGAGCCGTTTGATGGAACAAGAATACCTGTAAGCATTTTGATCGTAGTTGATTTACCTGCTCCATTTGGTCCAATATATCCAACCATTTCCCCTTTTTCGATGGAAAAGGAAATATCTTTTACCGCTTCTTTCGTGACAAACTGGCGGTTTATGACACTTTTTAAGGCCCCTACAAAACCTGTTTCTCTTTTTGCAATTTTAAATTCTTTGTTTAAATGTTCTACTTCAATTATGGCCAAGACACAATCCCCCCTTTAATCACGATCCCGCACTCTTATATCGACTTAAGCCGAACATCCAAACATAATATGCAATGACAAAAAACACGATACCCACAAGCGGTGTAAAATATCCGATATAGGAAGGAAAATACGGTGTGTCCTTATCTAATATAACCGCTGCTGGGAAGTAATTTACAAACCCAAAAGGAACAACAAATGCCGTTACCCATTGAACAATCTTAGGATAGATAGCAAGTGGATAGTTCGTTAAATTTCGAGCAGGGTACATCACAACCCAGTAAAAGCGCTCTGACTTCGTAGTCCAGAAGGCAATAGCTGAAATGAATACAAGCAGTCCACCTTGAACTAATATCCCACCGATGATCGCCCCAAGTAAAAAGAGGACTTTTCCAAATTGCCAATAAATATCAAGAGCATTGCTTACCCATATAAATACAAGAATACTAAAAATAAATTGACCGGCAGCTCCAATATCAAATTTCATCGCCATAAAATGAAAAAATGGATTGATTGGACGAACGAGAAAACGGTCAAAGGTCCCGTTCACTATATACGTATCTAAACTTCTAAAATGGAAAAAGAGAATGATACAGAATCCCCATGATAGAACAGCTAACGCGAATAGAAATAACAACTCGTAAAAGTTCCACTTTCCAAGTTCTTTAAATTGATAGAGCATGATCCACATCGTTACAGCGGTTCCTGTGTAGGCTGCGACCATACCAACAATTCGCATGATGAATGCAAAACGATACTGCATTTGGGCACGCACTCCCGCTCCGACTAGTCGGAAATACAAACGAACATATTCAATAATCTTTGTCATCCTTCACCCTCCCTGCACAATCACTTTGTTTGATGCTTTACGCCAAACAAAACGGAGGATTGCATAGGACACAGCTACCCAAAACAACTGAATCCCAATTGAAATAATCACATCTTTGCCACTAATTTCTTCGATAAAAATGGCATTTGGAATAAAATAAATTCCTTGAAATGGTAAATACATTGCAAACGTTTGCAACCAACTCGGGAAAAACCACAATGGAATGACCGAACCCGATAAAAGGGATACAGAAAAATAGAAGATATCCTCTATTCCACCTGTTTCAATAAGCCAAAATGTAAATAATCCAAATGTCAGCTCAATACAGTATCGTATTAAAAACCCTAAAAACCCTGAAATAATAAATAAAATCCACGTCATCCACGATGTTGGCATGCTTAAATCAACAAAGAAAAACAATAGAACATATAAAGGGACAAGCGCAGTCAGCATATAAAAAGCTACACTACCAAAGTCAGCAAATAAATAACGTAACGGTACATCAAATGGCCGCATAAGTTCGAGTGCTATGTCTCCTGTTCGAACCTTTTCTTGCAGTTCCCACAGTGGTGTTCCAGCACCATTGACTGCCGTTAAAAACTGACTGACAACAACATATGTAAGCATTGCCGTTAGGGAGATTCCACTAGCCTCTTCTTTGCCAGCATAAAGTGCATACCAAATTGACATCCACATTAACAAAAAGATGATATTTGAAACCAGCCTTGTCCACACGTCAAAACGATAGGCAGCTGATCTCATAAAGGCTTTCTTCGTAAAAGCCGTATACATTTTTACCGTATCCATTCATTCACCTCTAGTAAACTATGAAACACAAGTTAAAAGTAAGGTATGAACGAGATTCCTTACTTTTAACAGATTTTTCTTTATAGTAGCATAATTCTACTACTTCCGACTAGACTCTTTCTCTCTTTTTAGAACCAAGTCTTGAAACGGTTTGTTCAATCAGGACGGCTACAACCGTTCCAAGGACGAGACCATTATTCAAGATTGAAGTTAAAATAGGCGGTACATCCGTAAACGCCTCTGAAGGAACAAACATCGCCCCTACCCCAACGAATAACGAAAAAACGATGATCAGTCTGGATTTATCTTTGTTTTCAAGATTTTCAAACATCGCTAAAGACGGTAGCATAAGGTTAGCGAAAATGATAAAAACCGTTGCATACCCCACTGGCGCGGGCAAGCCTGAAACGAAGTTCATCACTTTCGGAAGGAAACTAATACCGACCAAGATGAAACTTCCAACAATGAATGGGAGTCTAGTATTAATTTTCGTAGTGGCAATAAATCCCGCAGCCCCTGATATCGGAACAGGTGCAACCGCAGAGAAGAGTCCAGCTAACATTTGGTTAATTCCTGCCATAAAACCTGCCGGACGAAATCTTGTTTTTTCTAATGTTATGTTTTGTGATTGAAGCACTTGTTCAACGACCTTTACACTAGCTATAAGGTTGGTTAATAGCAATAGTGTCACGAGAATCGAAGTCGTAATCATGCCACTATCAAAAATTGGTTGTCCGAAAGGAAAGATCTCAGGTACCTCTATCCATTTGTCCGACGTAACTTTGGTTGGTTCAATTAATCCAAGCACAGCGAAAATAATCCAACCAAGGGCCAAGCTGATTAAAACGGAGTATTGTCTTAGCGCACGAGGTCCTTTTTCGGCAAAAACAAAGGTAAATAGTATAATAAATAAACAAATACCAGCGATTTTTAAGTTAACCGTTTCTGAGCCACGGTAACCAACACCGAAAATGCCATTTATAAAGGAACCGCTTAATTGTAGAGAAAGTAAAATTAAATAAGTGCCTGTTACAACTGGCGTAAATAATTTCGACAGTCGATCAATAATGCCAAAGATACTTAAGAGCATAAAAAGAACCCCGCTCACCAAAATACCAGCTTCAATCGCCCGAAGTGTTTCTTCACCTGAACCATATAATGTCGGACCCAAGCCTGCATAGATAATGAACACGCCCCACCATAAGCCAGCAGGTCCTTCATTTATTGGCAAACGGTGTCCAAAATAAACTTGTATTAAACAGGATAATCCCAATACGAGGAAGGTCCTTTGGACAAAGCTCGCTGTCTCGACTGGGTTCATTCCGTATAGAGCTGCAATCGCGATTGGTGCGACGATGGAACTAGCAATGATAAAGGCTAGCCATTGTAATGAACTAAAAAAAACTTTCAAATTTCTCATCCCTATCCCTATCCTATTATGTATGCTCTCCCATTTTATCACTTTTTTATAAATTTGCATGTTTGATATAATGAGTATATACGCTTTACTTTTGGAGGAAAAAAATTTATGATTCGTTTTGGAGTTATCGGAACTAACTGGATTACAGATTCATTTTTAGAAGCAGCAAATGCAATTGAGGATTTTTCATTAACCGCAGTTTATTCACGAACGGATGAGCGCGCAAAGGAATTTGCTCATAAACACCATGCACCTTATACCTTTACTTCGATTGAGGAAATGGCGCAATCAGATGTAGTAGATGCTGTGTACATAGCTAGCCCCACATCCTTTCACGCCTCTCATGCAATTAGTCTACTGAAACATGGAAAACATGTTCTTTGTGAAAAGCCAATTGCCTCAAACACGAGAGAGCTTATGGAAATGATTCAGGCAGCGAAAGAAAATAAAGTGCTGTTAATGGAGGCGCTCAAGTCAGGTTTTCTCCCTTCCTATTCAAGCATTCGGGAGAACTTACATAAAATCGGACCGGTTCGTCGTTATTTTGCAAGCTATTGCCAATATTCATCCCGCTATGATGCATATAAGGAGGGTACGGTATTGAATGCCTTTAAACCGGAATTTTCAAATGGTTCATTAATGGATATTGGTGTGTATTGTGTTTATCCCATGGTGCAATTATTCGGTAAGCCCGATTCAATCAAAGCAAGTGGGCTTATGCTTGATTCGGGTGTCGATGGTGAAGGCGGTATTCTTGCCCATTACAAGGACATGGAAGGTACGATGATGTTTTCAAAGATCACGAACTCATACATTCCTTCAGAAATACAAGGTGAAAAGGGCAGTATTCTAATCGATAAAATTTCAGAACCTGAAAAGGTAGAAATCCGCTATCGGGACGGTCGAGTTGAAGATATCTCTAACCTCCCGGAGCACCACACCATGTATTATGAAACCAAAGAATTTATTGACCTGATTAAAAATGGTTCCTTAGAATCAACCGTAAACACGTATCAAAACTCGATTGCAGTTATGGAAATATTAGACGAAGCCCGCAAGCAAATCGGGTTAGAATTTCCTGCTGACAGGTAAAAAAACGCTTGCGACCGAACCGTCGCAAGCGTCTCTTTTAATCACCTTTTACATTTTTCAATGCATCTACGATTGGAATTTCTCCACTTACAAGATCAAATGATTGATAATATGTATTTTCCTCAGATAAGGAAGCTACAATCACTTTTGCTACATCCGCGCGAGGGATTGTATTTCTTGTCAAATTCTCCCCAATCGCAACCTTCCCAGTGCCTTCTTCATTCAACAAGCCACCAGGTCGAACAATTGTATACGTTAAATCACTTTGTTCAAGAATTCGATCGGCATAGTGTTTTGCTACATAGTATGGACGAATTGCCTCATTCCATTTTTCACGTTGATTCGCACCTAATGCACTTACCATCACAAAGCGCTTAACGCCTGTCTTTTCTGCAGCTTCAACAGTTTTCACCGCACCATCAAGGTCGATTAGCAACGTTTGATCAGGACCTGTATGTCCAC
The DNA here is from genome assembly GCF_002734285.1 of Fredinandcohnia onubensis. Lineage (GTDB taxonomy): Bacteria > Bacillota > Bacilli > Bacillales > Bacillaceae_L > Ferdinandcohnia > Ferdinandcohnia onubensis_A. Next base: position 118,865 of record NZ_NSEA01000011.1, read on the forward strand.
CTGAGCCTGCGGTAAACACAATCGCATCCAAGCCTGTAATGGCTTCTGCTATTTTATCAACATTATCTGCAATATTTGCTAAAACAGTTTCGACACCTAAGTTCTCAAAATGGGCTACCTGCTCTTGTTTACGCACCATCGCAATGGGTGTATGCTCACTACTTTCCTTTAGAAGCTCCACCACTTGTTTTCCTATTTGACCATTAGCACCGACTACACAAACTTTCATCAAATCTAGCCCCTTTCTTTTCCATTTCCTTTATTATTACAAGTTAGGAAATAGATAGCAAATGATAGGGCTTATGATTACTATGGACGGTTCCTCAGATTATTTAGGTACCGTTGGATTGCTATTATGTTCTCCAACAAGGTCGACATCTTCCCAACGCTCCAAATACCATTTTTCAAATGCTTGAGCAAATGGTAATGGGATATCATCAATAGTCTCAATATGTGTCGGAGTTGAACGATTCATCGTTGTAATCGAGGCAACTTGGAAAAGGCTTTGTAATTTCGATTGAGAGTAAGACATTTCAATCAAATGCCTCCGTTTCGTTATAAACATGCGACTGGTTAGTCCACCATGCCACCATTGTACCTGGGTCTCATTCACGGCATATCTCGTATGATGATAATCTAGAAACCTCTGCAAGACAATGACGCATAGGAAGACAACAGACAGGATCCACCAGATTTGTTCGAGCCCAAAAAGCTCAGGTTTAAAGTAAAATAAACCAATTGTTACTAAAAGCCATAACCAGCTTGGTTTCAGCAATTTAACCCACAACGATTTGCGTGGTAACCTTTGTAATTTTCTTGTTTTCACCTGATAGATTGGTAGCAATTCTTCAATTAATTCATATGCTTTTTGGAGAGGCAAAAATGGGTAAAGTGAATTCACATTGATGGATTCATCACCTTTATTTGGATTGGCAGAGCTGATTAATTTTACTTCCGCTAACCCAAATATTCGCTTCATCATCGTTTGCTTTATTTCTAGACCCTGAATTTTCTTTTTTTCAATCGCAAAATAACTTTCATCAAGTACCCCTCGATCTATGTAGATATATCGTGTATCTGAAGAAATTTCATATCTACCATACCGGATAAATGTTCGAGCCACACCAAATGTAACAGCAATAATGATGGCAAAAATCAGGATAATAACAAACAGCCATTTACTTGCAAGCAAGACCTGAAGTACTCCTTCTAGCTGATCGGTATCAGGTAAGAACGGTCTTAACGTATCCAGCGCGGCAAATATAATTGGAATAATAGCGAGGAAGCTTAGGGATGTAAAACTAGCCTTCCACAAATCCATCTTTTCTGGCGTGAAATGAACATGGCGTCTTTTTTCCAGAAAATCCTGCTTTTCATTTTCTATAGATCCCTGTACGTTCTCATCATGATTATTTTCTGACTCTTCATCTGCATAATCTGATACATGAATTTCATGAATTGACTCTACATTTTCAAGTTTTAGTGTCCGCGCCTGTTGCTGACTAGGCTGAACGAGGTCAATTAAAAAATCGGCATGTTTTTTTGACAGTACGTCGAAATGGATGGAATCGTCCTCCCCGTCCATTGCCGTTTCAAATGTTAGAGATGTTAGTCCCACGATTTTATGAAAGAGGGTGGTTTTTCGAGTTACGTTTTGAATTCTGGAAAAAGGAATCGTGCTTGTACGCTTCACAAGAAGCCCTTTATGAATATGAAATGTACGGTCTTTCCACTCATATTTTTCCACAAACCAACTAGCCACTATGTAAAGCAAGCGCAAGAACACAAAGACCAAAAACGCATACCTTCCATACACAAAGTACCAAGACTCTGAATCTCTTTGAATGACAAATAAAAGTAGCATAAAGATGAAGTTACTCTTTATTAATTGATAGATCTTAAAACCCGTACTGAGTGGATGATATCTCATCATTCATCTACTTCCTTTAACTTTGCATAATCTGCTAATCTCTCTCTTAATTCAAGGGCAATACCCTCTTCCAAAGCAGGTATTGTATGAGATGAGCCCATAGTTTCAATTTTAATGGAACGTGCATGATACTTTTTTAAAATGGGGCCCTGGCTTGTCGACACCGACTGAATTTTAGTCATGGGGACAGTCACCCATTCTTTCGTTAAAAATCCATAACTCATTTGAAGATATTCATCATCATAGTGATAGCTCCAGTTCCGATAAAGTAATTGGGGTTCAATAAATGACCAAATCGTTCCGAGAATTGTAAACACAAGCAGAGCAATTAAGATCCAAAACGCCCAAGTAGGCCAGGAAAAATAATGATTTAACCAAAACAATAATCCCAGCACCAAAAATCCGATGATATTCGTAATCGATTCGGATAATAGTCGTATTTTTGGAAAAGCAGGGGATAATTGCTTTTCTAATTTTACATCACTCACTTCCAGCAGCTCCTTATGATAAATCGTATTAGACATATTTACGATAACTATAGCAATAAAGTTTCATTATTTCCTATTTTTATAGAAGTTTGATCAATAAACAAAAATAGCTCATCCTTGGTGACCAATGGGTATCAGTTTGGAAAATTGGGTTTAAATTTATTGAAAACCGACATCTTTTGATGCTGTTTTCATACAATTTTTGTAGAGGTGATGGAAAATGGCAAGAGTAAAACATACAGACAAGGACGTTGATTTAGTAGCAAGGATGATGAGAGCAGAAGCTGAAGGTGAAGGCAGACAAGGCATGCTCATGGTTGGAAACGTCATAGTCAATCGAGCTGTAGCGGATTGTTTAGATTTTAAAGATGTACGAACAATAAGGGACGTGATTTATCAAGTACAAGGTGGAAATTATTCCTTTGAAGCGGTACAAAAGGGGAATCTGTTCTATAACCCAGCAAGAGAGGTTGAAAGAAAATTGGCTAGGCAAACCTTAACCTTTTGGCGCGAGCATCCTTCAAAGTATTCTCTTTGGTATTTTAATCCATATGCTCCGTGTCCACCTACATGGTACGGTCAACCATTTGCAGGACAATTCAAAGACCATTGTTACTACGAACCACAGGCAGGTTCATGTGAGAGTGTTTATCGTCGTTAACCCCCATTTATATGGGGGTTTTTTTATTGTGTAACTTTTAAAAAAATAGATCGTATCATATTGAACAGCATTCGGCCATCATAGAAAAATCGACAAGTACAGGCACTTGTCGATTAATAAAATTTCGCATCCATATTTCGTAAATGTTCGAGGTCTTTTTCCTTCACCAGTAAGCTCACACCAATATACGCAATGAGTGAGAAAAGCACTGGCAGTACAACTGAATGCATACCAAATGGCTCTGGTGAGATTGTATGGATTAGAATATAGCTTCCTACCCCTACGAGAATAGAAGAAATGGCTCCGTATTTATTTCCTCTTCTCCAATATAATCCGAGTACAACCGGCCAAATAAACGCAGCTTCAAGACCTCCAAACGCAAACAAATTCAACCAAATGAGTAAATCAGGAGGATTGATTGCTAATAAAAAGACAAGAATACCTATCAGCCCGGTGACCGACATACTTAGTCTTTTAACTGTTAAATCCGATGCATCTGGTTGTATGTAATTCAGATAAATATCCTTCACAATCGAAGAACCAACGATTAATAACAAGGAATTAACGGTAGACATAATCGCTGCCATCGGTGCAGAAAGAACAACTCCAGCTAACCAGGGCGGTAATACCTCCATTGCAAGCAATGGCATAACCGTATCAGGAACTTCAATCCCAGGAATAATTGCTCTTGCAAATACCCCTGATAGATGCATCCCAAGCATAATAAATCCGACAACGACTGTTCCTATAACCATCGCTTGATGCATTGCCTTTGAATGCCTGTATGACATAGCTCGGACCGCAATTTGTGGCAATCCAACAACTCCAATCCCTACAAGAATCCAAAATGATGATAAATATAAGGGAGTCAGCGAGCCATCAGGCCCAAACGGTGATACGAGATTTGGATTATCGGATATAAGTTCTTTCATTATCGCTGGTACACCACCGCCAGCGATAATTGTTCCTATTAGGATGATTAAGGTTCCAATAAACATGATGACTCCTTGTATCGTCTCTGTTAAAGCTACAGCTCTAAATCCACCAATCGTGACATAAATTAAAATGGAAAAAGCAAAAATGAACAATGAACTCGTATAGGACAAACCTGTTAACGATTCAATTAATCTTCCCCCACCTACCCATTGGGCGGACATTGACGCAAACAAAAAGATTATGATACTGCCTGCTGATAGCAAAACTACCCACTTCGAATTGTAGCGCTCTTTTAAAAAGTCGATGAGAGTAACAGCATGTATTTTTCGTGCAACAATCGCAAATTTTTTCCCTAAAACCGCAAGAACAAAATAACCGGTAACTACTTGAATCATGGCTAACAGTACCCATCCAAGCCCCATTGTGTATGCAGCACCAGGTCCACCAATAAAGCTACTGGCACTCCCGTAGGTAGCAACCATTGTCATTGCAAGAACAAATCCACCTAGCTCCCGGCTCCCCAGAAAATAATCTTGGAGAAACCCTGCACTCTCCTTTAAACGTCCTGCAGCATATATGCCAACAATAAAAATAATCACTAATAAAGCGATAAAAGGTATCAATACTTCCCAATTCATAAGGAGTCACCCCCCTCGTTATCATCAAACGGTACCTCTTTAAATACCTTTTTTACAAGAATGATGACTAACATAACAACAACTAGAAACCCAACCACACAACTGAAAAAAAACCAGCTAGGTAAACCCCAAATATATGTATACTCTTCTACTGGCTTAGACCCTAAGCCATATGCAAAGCCAAACCACCATAGGAAGTTAATAACCGCTAGTGCTATCCCAAGAATTGCCTCTTTTTTGGCAACCTTGTATCTACGGTCACCTGAATGTTTACTCTTATTCATCACGACTTCTCCTTACAATTATCAAAACATTGACATAGTCTCATATCCTCTATACTGCCCCAAATTCCAATCTTGCCATCAAAAAAGCTACCTAAGAACGAACCTTAGGTAGCTTTTACTTATTATTCAGCTGATTCCTCATCAATTAAATAATTGTAATCTGAACGATCAACCGGTTCAAATCCTGGTGGAGTATAAAAACGTAACAAGTCACCATTTACAACTTTATCAGAAGTTCCTAACTTTTCTTCAACGATGTCTTGAAGTTTCTTAGCAGTGTCTAATTGATTCTCGGCAATCTCAACTCCAGTCGTAGAATCATAAAACTTACCATCGACTGATGAAATAGTTGGACTTACGAAATCACCATTACGGAATGGTACAACTTGATCATGTTGTTGTGATAATAAATCCGTTCCGAATTGAACATACTCTTTTGTATCAATTCCAAGCAAGTGTAGAAGTGTTGGAAGAAGGTCAATTTGACCACCATATTGATGGTTTACCCCACCTTCCATTCCTGGAACACGGATAAACAATGGTACCCGTTGAAGGGAAGCATTATCAAATGCAGTAATTTCTTCTTTATCTAAGACTTGCTTCATGGCTTTATTATGGTTTTCAGAAATACCATAGTGGTCACCATACATAATGATTATCGAATTATCGTATAATCCTTTTTCTTTTAAATCATTGAAGAATTGCTTTAAAGCTTCATCTGCATAACGTGCAGTTTGGAAATAACCATCAACAGAACGATCACCTGTTGTATGAGGAGCAATGGTTGCATCCTCTTCACTAATCTTGTACGGATAGTGATGCGTTACTGTAATAAATTTTGAATAAAATGGCTGCGGTAATGTATCTAGTAAATCCGCAGACTGCTCATAAAATGGCTTATCCATAAGTCCATATTCAGCAAGATCTTCTGGATTCATTTGATAAAAGCTTGAATCAAAGAAGTGATTATAGCCAAATGACTTATAAATTTCATTACGGTTCCAGAAGCTTCCTGAGTTACCGTGGAACACTGCTGACGTATAGCCTTGCTGACCAAGAATGGCTGGTGCCGCTTGATATGTGTTCATGCCTTTAGTTGTAAAAGCTGAACCCTGTGGAAGACCATACAATGAGTTCTCAAGAATAAACTCCGCATCAGCAGTCTTACCTTGTGCTGTCTGATGGAAGAAATTATCAAAATACATGGTATTTTCTTCTTTAGTTAATGAGTTAAGGAAAGGTGTTACTTCTTCCCCATGTAACTTGTAATCAATTAAGAAGGTTTGAATGGATTCAAGATGAACATAGATAACATTCATCCCTTTACCTACTCCAAAATACTCCGGATTTGGTTCTGCATAATTTGCTTTCGTATAGTTAATCACTTCAATACTGTCATTACTGTCTGCTAACGCTCTTTGCGTTGAAGCTTTTGTACTTTGAACAGCATCATAAATTGTATAGTTGTACATACCTAGATATTTCACAATATAGTGGCGGTCAAATCCACGTGTTAACAGCTGTGGACGATCAGCCTCTGCAAGAGAAAGGTTTATAGCTGAAATCAAAATCGCAAACGCGAATAATGCAGCCACCTTTATTCCTCTCAAGCTTGTTGTCGTTTCAACCTTGATGACTTTAAAGATCACAAGTGCTACTAATACAAAGAAGTCAACAAAGAACAAGAAATCATATGGTTTTAAAAGTGAAGTAATACTTCCACTTACATCACCAAAGTTTTGTGTTTGGAACAATGTTGGCAATGTAATAAAGTCACTAAAGAATCGGTAATACATAATATTTGCGTATAAAAGGAATGACATTAGAAAATAGATAATAAGAAGTCTTCTATATCTCTTCTTCCCTTTGCCCAAAAATGAAAAACCTAAGAAAAATAAAGCCGATCCAAGTGGATTTAATAGTAATAGAAACGTCTGTAATGAATTATCAATACTTAAATTAAATTCAGTTGATTGTGAAATATATGTTTTCATCCATAGAAATAACACTGCTAATAAATAAAAGCCAAAAAAGCTAGTGAAGATATTTTGACCACGTTTTAGAATGTTCTTTTTCATGATTGCACCTACCTTCAATTTAAACAAAAAAATTAATATTTCTTCTAGGAAAACTCAAAAACCATTCTATCAAGAAAATATGAACAAATTATTAACATACGTAATAAAATTTACATTTGCGGTACATTCACTTACTTTACTACGTTTCTTTAAAAAGTCAAGAGTCCTGAAAAACCCCGAAATTTTCTTGCAACTTCTGTATCCCCTTACATTCTTGCCTGTACACATTTTTCACAAACAATAAAATGATACGTTACATCCTTTCTAAATATGACTGGCTTTTTCAAGCAAATCAAAAGACGAAGGCGTAGTTCTCAATTATACTATTATAAAAGGAACTTACTTCATTAGAAAGGGCTATTGGGACTATGTTTATATTTGCAGTTATAATATTTATGTTGTTTTATGTCGGAATGTGTTTGTTTTTTGGGTATATGGGCTGGGTCTGGCTTAACAAATCCTTCTCATTCCGCTATAAAAAAACATATATAGTAGTCATCGTCGTTTTATCATTATCTATATTTGCTGGGTTCGCAACTTCCTCTTCAGTTTTACAAACAATTGGTTATTATTGGCTAACACTAACAGGATATGGTCTCTTCCTATTGCCAATTGCAATTCTATTATTTTTTCTATTTAAAAAGAAAGGTATTCGTATTATTGGCTTTGGAGTTCTCTTTGTGTATGTCCTAATTTTGGGTTTCGGGACCTACTATGCTTGGAGTCCTGTTGAGAGAACCTATGAAGTCTCAATTAACAAAAATACCGAACGGGATCATTTGAAAATTTTAATGGCATCAGATTTTCACCTTGGTAGTATCGTTGGTGAAAACCACCTTAAAAAATTTGTCCATTTAATAGAAGAAACTAGTCCTGATATCGTGTTAATCCCAGGTGATCTAATCGACGATCATATCGAACCATTTTTAAAGGAAAATATGGGTAAAACCTTAAAGGAAATCAAGGCTCCACTTGGAGTTTACGCAACACTTGGAAATCATGACTATTATGGAAATGACGATAAGAAAATTGTCGAAGAAATGGAAAAGCTCGGAATCGAGGTTTTAACAGATGAAGTTACCATGATCGAAAATGGTATCTATTTAATAGGAAGAAATGATAATACAGATGAAAATCGAGCTGAATTAAACGAGCTTGTTGCGACTCTTGAACAATCAAAACCGATGATTATGTTAGACCATCAACCTAATGACCTTGATGCAGCTATGGAAAACGGAATCGACTTAATTCTGTCAGGCCATACCCATCGAGGTCAAGTGTTTCCCGGAAACCTGATTACCAACAGGCTTTATGAAAATGACTACGGCTTGTTGAAAAAAGGAGATTTACACTCAGTTGTGTCGTCTGGATTCGGCACATGGGGCCCTCCACTCCGACTTGGAACAAGATCAGAAGTTGTCATAATCAATGTGAAATTTGATTAAAAAGCATTACCTCACAGGAGGTAATGCTTTATTAATTAGTTTACTGATGTAGTATTCTCTTTCCCTTTGCCAATAAGTTGGTCAAGAGCAAATGCCTTAGAACCAGTTATCGCAAGCATCACAGCCATCGCAAGAAACGCTAAGTCTAATTCATAACCTGCCATCTGACCGTTACCAAGGAACCCTATTGCAAGTTTTACTTTCACAATGGCCCCAACCATTACTACCGCAAAAAGAATAGAAACAATCCGACTAAATAAGCCTAGGACTAACATAATTCCTCCAACAAGTTCAACAACTGCTACACCATAAGCCACAACACCAGGAATTCCTATGCTTTCAAACCAGCCCGCAGTATTTTCAACTCCACCTTGAAACTTATCTAGCCCATGAATAAAAAACGTAATACCTAAAACAACTCTTATAATTAATTGACCTAATTCAAATTTATTTTCCATTTGTATTTCCCCCATTTTTTAGATTGAATGTAATCCATTCGTTTAAATCACGATAATTTTGTAATGAAACGGTATGTCCTTCTGGATAAGAATGAAAACTTACATTTGCCCCTTGCCTTTCAAAAAACTCCTTGCTCTCAACTCCCCATTCAAATGGAAGCACAGGATCATGTTCCCCATGTGAAATGAAGATTGAAAGGTTGTCGACGGGCTGTATATCATAATCCTCTTTAACGAAGGCAGGAATATACCCACTTAATGCAACAATGCCCTTAATACGATCACCTAAGGCAAGCCCTAGAGTCATCGAAACTATTGCTCCTTGGCTAAATCCTAGTAAATAGATCCTTTCTTGATCAATTGGATAATACTGCGATGCATAATCAAGAAAATTTGTAAGTTGACCAATGCTTTGGTCGAATACCTCTCTGTGCGGCTTGCCATAACCCTCAATTGTAAAGAATGCATAACCTGGTGGCTGTGTTAATGGCCCACGAATACTATATATATAAAAAGTATCCTCCAACCCTCTTACTAACGAAAGAAGATCTTGTTCATTGCTCCCCATACCATGCATTAAAAATAGAGCAGGATATTTTTTATCGGGATCAATTGTTGAAGGATGGCGCAGTTCATAGGTAAATGGTGAATTCAAGTAATTTCCCTCTCCTTTATGTTATTTACTTATTAAAAAGTTCCTCACAGCGCAGTATTTACATAGAGATAAAATATTATTATTAGGAAACTATCGGACAAAAAGAAAAACCTATCCAGGTTTTGTTTTCTAATATGAATATTTGTTGTTTATAAGATAACAAGGAACCTAGTAGCTTGTCAACATTTTTTTTGCTACTATTAAAGAAAGTTTCATACTAGAAAACATGTGAGGTAAAGCTATGGATATTGGTACAAAAATTCGTGCGATACGAAATCGAAAAAAAATCACAATCGCCCAAATGTGTGAAGGCACTGGTCTATCTAAAGGTTTTATTAGTAATGTTGAAAACAATAATACGTCTCCATCCATTAATACACTAAAAACAATCGCAGATTTTCTTGAAATTCCACTTCCCTACTTATTATTAGAAAAGAAAGAACATATGCGTGTTGTTCGTAAGGATGATAGAACGACTACCTCCTTTAACAATTTAAAAGTAGAACACCTCACCTCTAAAGGCGGGCTTCGTATGATGATTGTCGAATGTCCACCTGGTGCATCAATGGGAGAGCCGAACGCCCATGAAGGGGAAGAATGCCATTTGGTCTTACAAGGAAAGATTCTTGCTGAACAAGGGGAAGATTCCGTTATTGTTGAAGAGGGAGATTCTTTTAGCTGGAATGCAAGCGTCCCGCATTTCGTAAAAAACATTGGAGATACGAAGGCTGTAATCTTAATCTCCGTTTATTCTGATTCAGAATTGAATGATATTTTATAGTACAAGCTTGCGTACAACGCAGGCTTTTTTTCATGGTTATTCGTTAGTTCGTAGGCCAATACTAAAAAAGCTTTGACAACGGTTTAAAAATCATGTAAATTATCTAATGTACGAACATTATTGAACAACCAAGAAAATAATATTCGGTTTTAGGAGTGTTTTTTAAATGGAAAATGTATTTGATTATGAAGATATTCAGTTAATCCCTGCAAAATGTATTGTTAACAGTCGTTCAGAGTGTGACACAACAGTTGAATTTGGTGGCCACACATTTAAACTACCGGTTGTCCCTGCAAACATGCAGACCATTATAGATGAGAACATCGCATTATTTTTAGCTGAAAATGGCTATTTCTATATCATGCACCGTTTCAATCCAGAAAAACGTGTCGATTTTATTAAGGATATGCAATCTCGCGGTTTAATCGCTTCTATCAGTGTTGGAGTGAAGCCTGAGGAATACACTTTCGTTGAACAACTTGCTGAAGGTAATCTTGTACCTGAATTTATTACAATTGACATTGCACATGGTCATTCGAATTCAGTGATTGAAATGATTAAACATATAAAAGCACATTTACCAAAAAGCTTCGTGATCGCTGGTAACGTTGGTACTCCAGAAGCAGTAAGAGAACTAGAAAATGCTGGAGCTGATGCTACAAAGGTTGGAATTGGGCCTGGTAAAGTGTGTATCACTAAAATTAAAACTGGTTTTGGAACTGGCGGTTGGCAGCTAGCTGCACTTCGTTGGTGTGCAAAGGCTGCAACTAAGCCAATCATTGCTGACGGTGGTATCCGTACGCATGGTGATATCGCAAAATCAATTCGCTTCGGTGCAAAAATGGTCATGATCGGTTCCCTTTTCGCAGGACACGAAGAGTCACCAGGTGAAACAACAGAAGTCGAAGGTAAGCTAGTTAAGGAATACTTCGGTTCAGCTTCTGAGTTCCAAAAAGGTGAAAAGAAGAATGTTGAAGGAAAGAAAATCTATGTTGAGCACAAAGGCTCATTAAAAGATACACTAAAAGAAATGGAACAAGACCTTCAGTCCTCTATTTCTTATGCTGGAGGAACGAAACTAGATTCCATCCGCCACGTTGATTATGTGATCGTTAAGAACTCAATCTTTAATGGTGACCGAATCTACTAATTTTAAAAAGGATGAGCTATTGCAGCTCATCCTTTATCTTTTTACGGCTTAGTCTTGGTTTTGATTTTCTTGTTTACTCACTGATTTTTCAACAAGCTCGTCGATGAACTCGTATTCAAGCTGCTGACCTGTAGATGTATAAAAGAACCCTTTATACCTAATGGTGTCACTTGAATTTATGATCAATTCCTTCATGGGCTCGCCTTTCGTATCGTAAATCGTTGTGTCAAAACGATATCCCATATAGCCGGCCGAAAGTTTTCCTTTTTTAAAGGTCACTTCATTTAGATTCGTAATAATGTGGCTGATTTCTTGTTCGGATGTAATATCCATTCTGTATCCTGAATTTCCATCTGCAATATGTATTTTTGAAACATCATCGGGATTGATATCAAATATCTTGTGAGGAACGTATGTAAAACTGTATAGTAAAACAATAAGCAGTGGTACTATAATTAAAATTGTTTTTAATTTCATCATGCTTGCACCTTTATAGAATAGGAGTGTTTTGATTGTTTATTAAGCTTTCGAAAGAACAACAGCAAATGATGATTTCGGACATACAAGCCTATTTCTCGCTAGAAAGAGATGAAGAAATCAGCGAGTTTGCGGCAGAACAGGTCTTACATTTTGTCAAAGAAAAACTGGCACCACATATTTACAATGCTGCAGTACATGACGTAAAAGCAGTGGTGGATCAACAATTCGCCTCCCTTGACGACGAAATTTTAACACTTGAACGACCAATAAGAAGATAGAGTATATTTTCACTCGATTGCCTACACTACCTGTAAGGGGTGAAAAGCAAATGCCAAAAGACAAACAAAACGTTTTTGATCCAAATGATACATATGGCATTTTAAAATCTGAGATGGAAGTTGATACGGATGTCAACGAAGATAAGAATCGAGAAAGGCTGCTTGATGACTCAGTTGAAGCATTCTTAGAATTGAAAAAAAGCCTTACTGAATAGTTCGTGAAAAAAAGAGAGAATCCTTCTTAACCTGGTATTATTTTGCAACACAAAAACAAGCCATCATGCACCTGCTGCATGATGGCTTTTCCTTTACCACTGTTCCGTCTTTATTTTTTGATTCGTTACGTAAAGCATTCCAGGTATGATAACCAGCGAAACGGCCAATAAAGCGATTGTCATTGAATTTTTACTACTATCATGTAATCCAACGGCAAACACAACACCGTATATGCTCGAGGCTAGAATATTCCCGATAAACCTTGAGGTCATTAAGAGACCTGAGGCGATTCCCGTTTGAGCAACGCTGATAAAACTATACAATAGGTTTTGGAGGCTGATGTTCATCAGTCCATTACTGATTCCAAACAATGCTAATACGATGATTATCCAAAGCAATGAGGAATTTTTTGTAGTCGTAAACAGGAATCCTACTCCTACAATGCCCACTGCCGCCCCAACGAGCAATGGAATTCGATACCCCGTTCTTTCTGCCCATCTTGTTGCAATTGGCGTTGTGATCATTGCACATACAGATAGCGCCAACATCATCAATCCTGTATATTCCGAGCCTAAACCAATCACTTCCTGTAAATAAGTTGGAGTGAATAACAAGATCGAAAAAAATATCAGTGTTGATAGAATGTACTGTGCGTAAACAACACTAATAGTCGGATTTTTCCTCAAAAATACAACATTGATCAACGGGTCAGCCTTCTTTTTTTCGTATGTATAAAAAAGAACAGATAATCCTAGTGAGAGGACGAAGAATCCTATATTAAATCCACTTTCCAATGAAAGCAAAAAGACCATCCAACTTGTGATGAATGCACTAAATAACAGCATCCCAATGACATCCCATTTAAAACTGGTCCCCTTAGTGGGATCGTCTTTTGGAATATAGAACACGGTTAATAATGCCGACAAGAAAATGACTGGAAGATTCACATAAAAAATAACCGGCCAGCCCCCATATTGAATGAGCAGTCCACTAATGGTTGGTCCAAACGCAGCAGATGTTGTTGCGAACACCGCCAATGTTCCGATTACCCGATTTTGATTTTGTTTTATATACAAGCGGACCATTCCAATCCCTGCAGGATAAAGGGCAGATGTACCTATGGCTTGAATCAATCTCATGCCTAGTAATGTCATCATATTTTGTGACAAAGGAGCTAAAACAGATGATAGTAAAACGAGCAATAATCCGATGAGAAAGATCTTTTTCCTTCCATAATGGTCACTGAGTCTTCCGATGATTGGTAAAAAAATTGCGCTTACAATGAAGTATGAGGCGATCAACCACGAAATATCCTTTGAAGAAAGCGAGAAATCATGTTGAATCGAAGGTAAGGCAACCGTAATCATCGTGGTATTGAGCGGATTTAAAATCACACCCAATGCGATTGCAATGATTACGAATGTTGGTTTTTTTATAGTTTCAGACATTCTGAATTCCCCTTTTAGCCAATTGCTACTAGTAGTGTATCACACAAACATTTTGGAAGGTTGAACTATAACTCAATGAAAAACGGATAATCTCATCCAAGTCGTAAAAGCTACAAATAGACTAAACTAATTGGAGGTTTGATATGATTAGTAGAGCAACCAAAATCACAACATTGTTTTATATTGCGATTCTTGGAGTGATTTTAACAACAATCTATACGATTATCATCATGATTCAAGGAAGTAAAACGATGAAGATGATTCGTTACATGTACAATCAAACGAAACAAAGTGCAGAACATGAAAATCGCGGGGAATAACCCTCGTGATTCTACTTTACTCTTCTGTTTTAAAAGCAAGTCCCTTATCCCCTAGGGCTGATCGAAGCTCCCTAATGGCATTCGGACCCACACCATGTAATGCCAATACTTCTCTCTCAGTAAGTTTTGTGAACTGCTCTAGCATGACATACCCCTCTGCATGCAAAGCACGTAATGCTGGTTTACTTAATTTTAACTCATAAATTTCGGACAAAAGAACCCTCCTTTTTCATCTCCGTTTTTCATGCATGTACCTCATCCATTTTTTCTGTTTATGTGTAACATTAAAATACCCAATACCAGAGATTGCTGTTAGCCCACCAGAAAGGTAAAGCACGATTAAATGTGAAGTAAAAATACTGGCTGCCATTCCTATAATGCCAAGTAAGGACAACTGAAATAAATTCTTTTTATACGTTTCATAAATCGCGAATTGGAATTCTCTTCTTTGTTCAATTTCCTTCAAGTCCTCTAATTTTTGAGGTAACTGCAAAAACTGTTGGACTGAATGGAAAATCTTAAATACTGGCTGTGCCTGAATCCATTGCCAGACCAACGACCATTTCTGATTGCCTTCCTTGTTCAACCAGTTCGTGAACATTGGTTTTACTATATCTAATACATCATCCTCTGAGATTAGATTGAGAGTAAGTCCTTCAATTGCTACAAAGGATCGGCCTAAAAAGATAAATCGTGTTGGGACTTGGATCGCTAGTGCTTGAATGATATCATTCACATCTCGTTTAAAGGCAATAAGGTCTATCTCCTTTAATTGAGACAGTTCAAACGACATCAATTCCTCTAACAACTTTTGCATTGTTCGATGGTCAGCCTCAGGTAATAAAAATCCTAATTGCGATAAACAATCAACCGTTTTCGAATAATTCTTAGTAAGAAAGCTTTCAATTAACCCTTGAAACTGTTTCGCATCTTTTTTCGAGATTTCCCCTACCATCCCGAAATCAAGTAAAATGATTTTACCTTCCTTTGATAGAAGAACATTCCCAGGGTGAGGGTCGGCATGGAACATACCTGGTTCCAGCCATTGTGGAAGGAAAAGTTCTACTAAACTCTGGGCGACCTTTTTTCGGTCAATGGATTGGATATCCTCGATACTTGATATTTTAATTCCATCTACCCATTCCATTACAAGAACCTTTGACGTACTGTACTCTGGGTAGACCTTTGGAATTTCGACATTGTTCATTTCTTTAAATCGTTCAGAAAAGGACTCAAGGGTTTGTCGTTCCTTTGTATAATCTAACTCTCTCTCAATCACTTGTTTTATTTCTTTATATAGTACCTTGAAGTTAATAAATCCCTTCGGAACTGGTACAAAATGATCAGCAAACCAAATAATAATCGCTAACGACCGGAAATCCGTTTTTAAAATCGACTGAATATCTGGCCTTTGGACCTTAATTGCAACCCTCGCTCCATTTTTAAGAACACCCTGATATACTTCACCAATGGAGGCAGAAGCAATCGCCTCTTTCTTGATTGATTGAAAAATGGTATGGACAGGACCCTCCCACTCATCTTTAAGAATTCTCTCAATATCACTCCAATTTGAAGAAGGAACCTTGTCTGTAAGATCTTCTATTTGCTTAATAAAAGGTTTTGGAAGCAAATCAGCCCTGGTGCTTAATATTTGCCCTACCTTAATCAGTAAACCTTCCAATTCAAAAAGCGTTTTGCGAAATTTTATTCCTATCTGCTCCCAAAGCTTATCCCATTCAGCCTGTGGCTTTCTACGAAGTTTATACCAGTAGATGTTACTAAAAATCAGAAAAGCCATCGAAAGAACCTTTGTCATTCGAACAAACTTATTTTTCGTTTTCATTTAGAAACCTCTCATTTCCTAAACTTCCCGTAATAAAATATTTCAATAAAAAAAGCATTTCTCCTTTAAAAAGAAATGCATTTGATAAATATCATCTTATGAAGTTTTTTCTTTTTTCTGCAATAAAACAGCGGCAATTACAATTACACCTTTAAATGCTTCCCTTAAAAATGGTGGTACCCCGAATAGGTTAAGAAGGTTATTCATGACGGCAATAATTAGCATTCCGTAGACAGTTCCTAGGATGAAACCTCTTCCACCCATCATATTTGTTCCTCCAACAACCGCTGCTGCAATCGCATCCATTTCCATTCCTCTTCCTGCATTCGAAAAGTCCATTGAACCAATTCGAGAAACCTGGATGATTGCTGCTATTGACACAAGTAGCCCCATAAGAGCATATACCTTTAGTTTTACTTTTTCCACATTAATACCGGAAAGTTTTGCTGCCCTTTCATTGGATCCAACCGCAATGATATGTCTTCCGAAGGTTGTTCTTTTCGATACGTAGTAAAGTATATAGGCAATGATCGCCCAATAGATAATTGGCATAATCATATAGTTTCCAATTTTAAAACTAGCGATTTGTAAAAATTCAACTGGAACAGTAGGATTATATCCTTGCATGAAGTGTTGTGTCACACTTCTAAAAATCATCATAGCTCCTAATGTTGCAATAAACGGAGGAACATTCCCTTTTGTAATACTAACTCCAATAAGTGAACCTAATAGATACCCTGCTAGTAAAACCAATAGAATTGTGATGATAAATGCAGGTGCACCTGTGATTCCCATCATTCCCAGAAACCCTTTTGTACCCGTATCTAAGAGCATCATCGAAAAGGCGCCCGTGACTACCAAGGTAGAACCAACAGCTAAATCAATTCCGCCTGTCATGATAACAAAGGTCATCCCTAAAGCAACAATCGCTGTTCCAGCATTATTGCGTAAAATATTTATCCAGTTATTGATCCATGACTGAAACCATTCCCCAAATGAATCATAATCAAAGCCTAATACCAATGTTTGTAAAATAATCATAATAATTAATGCAATTGCGATACTGAATAGTGGGTCATTTGACCATTTATATTTAAACCATTCCAAAAAGTTTTTCTTATTTTTGATTGTTGTTTGATCGATACTTGGCTTCATTAGCTTACCTCTCCCTCACTTAAGTCCCCACCTGTAGCAAGACTCATGATGGAATGCTCATTCATATCTTCTCCAGCGACTTCCCCCTGGATGGTACCGTGATACATGACGATTGCTCGGTCACAGACGCGTATGATTTCATTCGCTTCACTGGAAAGAACAACAATTCCAATATTTTCTTCAGCTAGTTTTAAAATAATGTCATAAATATCTTCCTTCGCCCCCACATCCACACCTTGGGTAGGATTGTCCAAGATAAGAAGTTTGGGGTTAGCAGCCAACCATTTTGCAAGGACAACCTTTTGCTGATTTCCTCCAGAGAGACTAGTTATACTGTCAGTAAGGTCACCCATTTTCAATCGTAATGCTTTTCTATGCTCTTCAAAAATCTCCTGATGCTTTTTTGTATTAATCGTTCCCCGCGTTGAAAAGATTGGCCACGTAACGATTGAAGCATTTTCTAAAATGTTCATATCCTTGATAATGGCATTTTCTTTGCGATTTCGTGGCAGATAGGCAATTCCTTCCTTAATTGCTTTCGTCGTACTCGTTATCTTTACTTCCTTACCGTTCAGGAAAATCTTCCCTGTTGAAATCTGGTCAGCTCCAAAAATAGATTGAAAAAGTTCACTTCGTCCATCACCGAGAAGACCTGTAAAACCGACAATTTCACCCGCTCGAACTGAAAAGCTAATATCCTTAAAGATATGACCAGAAGTTAATCCTTCAACACGTAAAATCTCATTTCCTAGATTTTTCTCTCTGATTAGAGATTCTGTTCTCACATCATGTCCCACCATATATCTTGCAAGATCATTCGTTGTCACTTCGCTGACATTACCTTCAGACACCAAGTTACCGTCACGAAGCACAAGATAGCGATTACAAATCTCCATTACCTCATTTAATTTATGAGAAATAAAGATAATACCGACATTATGTTCCTTTAAAGTTCTCATCATCGCAAAGACTCGCTCAATTTCCTGGTCTGTTAAGGAAGTAGTCGGTTCGTCCATAATAATTATCGACGCATTTGTCATCATTGCCCGGCATATTTCGATGATTTGTTTATAGGAAGCATCAAGTTCTCGAACCAATTTATTCGGATCAAGGTCTACGTTCATTTTCCTAAACATCTCTTTTGTTTCTTGATACATTTTATCTAAATCCAAGCTGCCTCTCTTTGTTTTCAACTCTCGGCCAAGGAACATATTTTCATAGATTGGTAAATCGTTGATTAAGTTCAGCTCTTGGTGGATGAAGGCAATTCCGGCATCCTGAGATTGTGCTGGTGTAGCAAATTCCACTTGTTTCTCGTCAATGTGTATAGAGCCAAAGTCCATTTGCAAAACTCCACCCAAAATGTTCATCAACGTAGACTTTCCTGCCCCATTTTCCCCAAGCAATGCGCAGATTTCACCGCCTTTTAGGGAAAAGGATACATCCTTAAGTACATGATTGCTTCCAAAGGATTTTCGGATTTGTTTCATTTCAATTAACACGTCATCACTTCCAAACCTTTAAAGTCACTACAAAGCTCACAAAAAAGGTAAAAGAGAGAGGCTATAGCAGTGTTGCCATAGCCCTCAAGTATTCGAGCTCAATTTCTTAGTAAGGTGAACCCTCATCGAGGAAATCTTTATAATTATCTCTGTCAACAATCGTTGTAGGAATAATGGTTTCCATTTCAACCTCTTCACCTTTTAATACCTTAAGTGCAACATCAACAGCATCCTTTACCATTGCTGGGCTATATAGAGCAGATTGAATCCAGATATCTTCGTTTTCTGGCATCATATTAAAATACTCCTGCATACCTCCGCCACCGGTTACTACTTTAATATCTGTTCTTCCTGCTTCTTTGATTGCTTGTAATACACCGATGGAAGTCTCATCATCCAAGGAATAGACCGCATCAATTTTATCAAGGCTTGTTAAAATATCCGCAAAATCTTTCAATCCATCTTCTCTTGTAAACTGAGTTGCATATGTGTGTAGTTCAATATCTGGAGCGATTTCTTCAATAGTTTCAACAAATCCGTTCTTACGCAATTCAGAAACGGAGCCTGAGGTTGGAACCTCTAGAATAACGACATTTCCTTCTTTACCGATTTTTTCAACAACGTAATTTGCACCTTGAACACCCATGTCCTCATTGTCGCCTGCTACTCGATAAACACCTTCTGCATCAATGACAATGTCAAAGTTTACAACCTTGATCCCTTCATCTAATGCACGTTGAATAGGTACTTCCATACCTTCCCATTGTGGGAACGCTACGATAGCTTCTGCTCCCCACGTCATTAAATCATCTAATTGTGAAGTCATTTCAGCTGCATTGCTACTTGTTTGAATTTGGTACTCAATCTCACCAGAAAGTTCCTTTGCACGAGCCTCCGCATGATATGCAACCGCCGCAACCCATCCATGTGTAACAGCTGGTGCCAAAATACCAATCTTATGCTTATCACTTGAATCTTTTCCCGAATCCCCACTTGGTTTGTCGCCTGTTTGTTCTGAATTACTACACGCACTCAGTACAGGAATTAATAGTAAAACTAGCAGCGATACTAAACGTAATACTTTTTTCATAAAAAATAACCCCCTCGTTTTTAACTAGTTATTTATTTCATTAATAAATTGAAACCTTCTTAACTATAAATTTTTCACTAGTAAATATAAGCGCTTTCTTTTCTAGGAGTTAATCAAGTTGTGGGTTTTTGTGAGGATCTCTGTTGTATGTATAGTGGTAAACTAAATAAATACTTGTATTCTTGATTCTAACGATTCTTCTATGCTTTTAAGTAGTTTTAATGTATAGAGTACGTCTTTTAAAGGAACTATAGTATTTTCTTGGTTCTTATCCATGCAATTCAAAAAATAAGATAATTCATTTTGAAAGGCATCGCTCTTTTCAAAGGTAATTGCTGTCTTTCCCTCGTGATTGTAGTAGATAAGTTGTTTAGTGCCTTTATCGGTATTTTCAATATTCTCACCAGCTATCAAATTAAAATCTAGAGTTCCTTGAGCCGCTTGTGCTCGTAAAGACATTGTAAAAGGATAGCCAGTTGTCATACGCTGAGAGGCTTCAACGAATGCTTTACTCTTATTCTTAAAGGTAAGCGTAGTCATGACATGGTCCCAAGCACCATATTTGTTTTTATTTCCAACCGAATATACAGATTCAACTTCGCCTACTAAATAATGAACGAAATCAATATCATGTAAGTGTAGATCGAATAGGGCTCCACCGCTTTTTTCGGGATGCAAAAACCAATCACTCCATTTAGGAATCTGCCCCAATCTCTTTGCATGGACAATCTCAATATCTTTCAATTTCTCAGATTCACTTAACGTTTTGATTGCCTTATACTCAGGCCAAAAGCGGAGTACATGACCGACAAAGAGTTTGACACCATTTTTAGTAACTTCATGAATAATTCGATTTGCAGACTCTATTGTAAGAGTTAATGGTTTTTCACAAATAATATGTTTTCCGGCCTTAGCTGCCTTGATAATATATTCTTCATGTAGGAAGGTCGGTAAACATATATCAATGACGTCTATTTCCGCACTACGTAATAAATATTCGTAATCCGTGACAAAAGACCCATTAAAAGTTTGAAGAAGATCAAAATCTTCTACTTTATTTCGCGTACATATTGCCGTTACCTGACAATTTTTGATATGACGGTATGCTTCTAAATGTGTCTTTCCGATGAATCCTAAACCAACTAGCCCAATATGTTTCATCGTTTCCCCCTCTTAACCTAGTAATCTGGAAAGATATTCGAAGGATTTTTTCACAGAAACGTCAATTTCCATTGTTTAAGATGTAATTGATTACAAATCATATTAAGAACACATCGTACAAGCTTTACGCTATTGATTACTTTGATAAGGAAGATTCAATTTGTAATCCGTTACATTTATAGTATAAGATAAACAATATTCAGTCAATTAATTTTAGGTATAAATTATCATTTTTTCCATTAAAGGTGCATTAGCTTTGTCTTACATTTCTAACGTATCATCTTATGAACCAAGTATTTTTTCAACAACTCTAAGAGAAGCAACTGCTTGCTCACCAGTAACTGGAGGCTCTACGTCATGTATGATTGAATTGATAAATGCATCGATAACACCTGAATTTGTTTGATTATCATTCGTCTGAATGGACTCCAGTTCATACCTCTTAATAGCTCCATCCCTTTTTTCAATGATTAGTGGCGCATTTGGATCATGATAGATTTTTAAGATTCCCAATTGGCAGTAGATAATCGTTGAATTATCTTCAGAACCGTAATATGTCCATGAAAATGAAGCTGTTCCCAAACGCCCTTTCTGTGTTTTTAATGCACAGACGACATTATCACATACCTCTATTGGTTTACCATTTTCATCGACTTTATCTAAAGCACCATAGAAAGAATGTACATCCTCAATTTCGTCATCCAACAGGTAATGGATTAAATCAATTTTATGGATTCCCAAATCACCTACAACACCTGAATGAGACCGATCCTTTTTAAAAAACCAAGTGGAGTTTGATTTGTTTACTCCCCAGTTCTCAGGACCTTGATGACCAAAAGAGGTTTTGAAAGTTAATACCTCACCAAGTTCCTTGTTATCCATTACTTCTTTCGCTTTCTGATGAGCTTTTGTGAAACGTTGGTTATGGTCAACCATTAATTTTTTCCCTGATTTACGCTGTGCTTCGAGGATTTCTTCAGCATACTTCAAATTAACAGCTAATGGTTTTTCACATAATACATGCTTCCCACTTAATAACGCATTGGAAGTATTAATATGATGGGCCTCATTAGAAGAACAATCGCTAATAGCAACAATGGATGGATCGTGGAACAGTTCCTCAACTGTTTTTACAGCTCGCCCTCCAAATTCATTAGCTAAGCTCAGGGCTCTTTCACCTTTACGGTCATAAAAAATAATTTCCTCAACATGCGGGTTTGCTTTATACTCAGGTGCATGTCTATGCCTAGCTATGGAACCACATCCGATAATGCCCACTTTTATACCCATGATTGAAAACCTCCTCATTTCCTACTTTTTAAAAGGTAGGAAATCCTATCCCATTGTTGACTCGCGAATAATTAATTCGTGATCTAGGACAACACTTTCTACCTTTTCTCCTTGAATACTACTAATCAGCATGTTTGCTGCAATACTCCCCATTTTATACATCGGCTGTGAAATCGTGGTTAAGGTTGGATTCGTCATGTTCGAAAAACTAATATTATCAAAACCTACTAAAGCAATGTCATTTGGAACATGTAAACCATTTCCATTAATTCCTTTTAAGGCTCCAATAGCCAGTGTGTCAGAAACGGCAAAAACAGCTGTGGGTTTTTCTGCTAATTGATACATGACCCTCATAGCCTGAACACCATTTTGAAATTCAAGTTCTTTCGTGTGGTAGATCCATTCATCACGGATTGGAAGATTAAATTCTTTTAATGCTCGCTCATACCCATTTCGACGTTGTCTCGCATATAAAAACTTTTCATCAGAATTAATGAGCGCTATTCTTTCATGACCTAACTTAATTAAATGCTTAACGGCCTGATAAGCCGCCAATTCATTGTCTATCGTTACGTAAGGGATACTACCTCCCTCTTCATATTCACTACAAAGAATAACAGAATAATTCTCCGCTAATTCATTTAGCTTGTTCATATTGACTGTCGGGTCCATCGAAATGACACCATCAGCTAATTTATTCTTAATCATATTAAAATAAATGTTTTCTCGTTGTGGATTTGAGTCCGTTTCGCATAGAAGTATATTGTAGTTGTTGGTAATGGCTGTATTTTGAATCCCGTTGATAATTTCTGTGTAAAAGGGATTTGAGATACTTGGGAGTAATACTAATAACAGTCGACTTTCGGAGTTCCGAAGATTTCTTCCTAACATACTAGGTTCATAATTAAGATCTTTGATTGCATTTTCAACCTTTAGTCTTGTTTTCGGACTGACAGACGTAGCATTATTAAGGACCCTTGAAACCGTTGCAACGGATACACCTGCTTTTTGAGCTACTTGTTGAATATTTGCCATCTGTGGTCCCCACTTTCAATCTATGATAAAGAATTGTAATCGATTACAATTCTGATTGTAGGTATTCTGAATATTTTTGTCAATATTTAAATATCAACCTATATTTTAACAATTTTATATATTCAAATTTTTATTTTCTTTGCTATAATAAGATGTAACGGATTACAAAACAATGAATTGGGGAGGATTCTTTATGAAGTTAGGGGTTTTTACAGTACTATTCTCAGATAAAAGTTTAGACGATATGCTTGACCATGTCGCAGCAGATGGTATTAAAGCAGTTGAATTAGGCACGGGTGGTTATCCTGGTAATGCCCACTGTAAGATTGATGAATTACTAGATAATGAACAAAAACAAAAGGAATTCTTAGAAAAAATTTCTAACAGAGGACTTATCATTAGCGCCTTAAGTTGTCACAGCAACCCTCTTCATCCTCAAAAACACATCGCAAACGAAGCAGATTCTCTAATTTTGAAAACGGTTAAATTAGCAAGTCAGCTTGGTGTCCCTGTTGTCAATACATTTTCTGGCTGCCCAGGTGACCATGAGCATGCAAAATATCCGAACTGGCCTGTTTCTCCATGGCCAAATGAATACCAAGAAATTTTAAAATGGCAATGGGAAGAAAAAATCATTCCTTATTGGAAGGAAAAAGCTGCATTCGCAAAAGAGCATAATGTGAAATTTGGGCTTGAATTACATGGCGGATTTTCCGTTCATACACCTGCAACGCTCCTACGCTTAAGGGAAGCATGTGGTCCCGAAATCGGAGCAAACCTTGATCCAAGCCATATGTGGTGGCAAGGCATTGACCCTGTTGAATCTATAAAAATACTAGGACGCGAGAACGCAATCCATCATTTCCACGCTAAGGATACAACTATTGATCAAGCAAATACAAACCGTAACGGTTTAACGGATATGACTCCATATCATGAAATGCAAAACCGTTCCTGGTA
Organism: Fredinandcohnia onubensis; assembly: GCF_002734285.1. Lineage (GTDB taxonomy): Bacteria > Bacillota > Bacilli > Bacillales > Bacillaceae_L > Ferdinandcohnia > Ferdinandcohnia onubensis_A. The sequence continues at coordinate 143,147 of NZ_NSEA01000011.1, forward strand.
TTTCCGGACAGTTGGTTTTGGTCATGATGCTAAGGTTTGGGCTGATATGATTAGCACCCTTCGTCTTTTTGGCTATGATTATGTCGTAAGTATTGAACATGAGGATGGATTAATGTCAATTGATGAAGGATTTAAAAAAGCGATTCAAACGCTTAATCCAGTTATGGTGAAGGAGTCAATTGGAGAGATGTGGTGGACGTAAGCATGTAAAAAAGGAGAAGTCTTTTATAGCTTCTCCTTAGTTCTATTCCTGCACGGCTTCTGTGGCCAGTTTCGATGCAGGTGTATTAGATATTTATTTAAGGTATTCCATTGGTATTGGAAACCTAGTTAATAGAAAAATAATCCAAATAACCGATAATCCCAACGCGATAAGCGGTCGTTTTTGATGAAGTCTTAGCATTGGAAACATAACGAGATTAAAAAGAATCGACCATCCCATCGACCAACCATGATGATGTTTGATTAAATGCAAATACTCCAAATTGATGTATTCGATAACTACATATATTAATATCCACAGTCCAATCCAAAGGAACTGTTTCCATCTTTCTTCAGGAAAGCGACCTAGATAAATGAGAGCCGTGGAAGGATAGGTAACAAACATAATTAATAAAGAAATAAATGTATGATTCGATAGGATGTTTTCAGCAAACATCGTTTCCTGGTAGGTCCAAATCAAGTAATCATGGAATAAGAAATTTTTTAAGAGATCGCCCATAATAAAGAATAAAATCGTTGGGTAATATTCTCGCCATCCTCTCCAATCACCCCATTTTATTGCAGCCAAAAGGAGCAAGGCGTTATATATTAGGTGCATCCAATACACTCCTGAGTTAGTGATACAATTATATTACCCAATATTTTACATAAAAATAAGACGAATCCTGAATTCGATTCGCCTTGTAAGCTGCGGGTAGTCATAATACGCACCCTTCGCTATTTTAACAGTGAGATTTCTTTTAATCGCTGGACAGCCTTTTTTAATGTTGCTTCGTTTTGAACAAGTCCAATTCTCACATATCCCTCACCACTTGGACCAAAAGCATTTCCAGGAGTGACGACAATTCCTGCTTCATCGATTAAACGATAGGTAAAATCAGTGGAGGTAAATCCAGCAGGTACCTTCGCCCAAATAAACATGGACGCTTTTGGTGAATCAACTTGCCAACCTATTTCAGCCAGGCCATTGACCAAAATATCACGTCGTTCTTTGTACGTTTGGCGAAGTTCTTCACTGAAACTTGACGTCACCCGTAACGCGGCAATCGCAGCTTTTTGGATGGGTAAAAAAACACCATAATCGAGATTTGATTTAAGCCGGTTGACAGCTGCAATGATTTCAGGGTTCCCGACAATATATCCAATCCGACAGCCTGCCATATTAAAGCTTTTTGAAAGCGAGTTAAATTCAACTCCAACTTCTTTTGCACCTTCTACTGATAAGAAGCTAATCGGCTTCTCTTCATAATATAGCTCCGAATAGGCAAAATCATGAAGGACAATAATCTGATGTTTTTTCGCGAACTCGATAACCTTATTAAAAAAGGATTCTGTAGCAAGAGCCGGTACAGGGTTGCCAGGAAAGTTTAATATCATCAATTTCGCCTTTTGGCAAACATCCTCAGGAATCGCAGCCAAGTCAGGTAAAAATCCATTCTCTTCTTTTAGTGGCATTCCATAAGGTGTTGCTCCTGAAAGTGCAATACCAGCTGCATATGCCGTGTAGCCTGGGTCTGGCACAAGAACTACATCACCTGGGTTAGCAAAAACCATCGGAAAGTGGACAAGTCCATCTTGAGAACCCATAACCATTAAGACTTCATTTTCCTTATGTACCGAAACATTAAACCTGTTTGAATAGTATGCAGAAATGGCTTCATATAACTCATCGGTTCCCGTTAATGAATAGCCATATAATGAAGGATCTTGCACATGACTCGTCAACGCATCGATGACATACGGTGGCGGCGGCAAATCTGGGCTGCCCACACTTAAGTCAATCATCTCATGCCCCTCACGCAATTTTTGTTTCTTATAGTTTGCTAGTTCGTTGAAAATCGATTCCCCAAATTCGTTCATTTTCTGTGATAGTGTGATATCCAATGCTGTCACCTCTTTTGTTTGATTAGTATTATTATAGCAAGATTTATACGATTGACTACGAAAGATAAGATATAACTTTAAAAAAGCTGATATAATCATTACAGCACCAACTTAAAGAGAGAAGGATCTAACTTGCAGCAACAACAGAACACTTCAGATAAATTATGGACAAAAAACTACTTCCTCGCGTTTATTTATGCGATGTCTACTCAAATTTCCAACAATATGCTAATGACGGGACTGCCATTATACGCAATCTACTTAGGCGGCGATAATTCGATTTCAGGTATGCTTTTTGGTTTCTTCATGTTTGTCGCAATTCTTTTCAGACCTTATTTTGGGAAATTAATAGATGAAAAGAGCCGTAGAATCGTACTCATTATTGGTGCTGTGATAACGGCATTTATTACTCTATCCTATGTTGTAGCCTTTTCAATAAGCCTACTTCTTGTTATGAGAAGTTTACATGGTATAGGGTTCAGTGCTACCACCAATGCTTCCGGTACTGTGGTTTCTGACATTGTACCAAAAAGGCGGTTAGCAGAGGGGATTGGGTATTTTGGTTTAGCAAATACACTGTCTACAGCAATCGGGCCAGCACTTAGCATCTTTTTAATTCAACAGTATACTTATCAGGTTCTGTTCATCGTTGCCGGTTTGATCGGTTTGATTTCGATCATTTGTAGCCTGTTTATGACATACGAAAAAAAGAATCCAAATCTTGTGATAAAATCAACAAAAAAGAATCGCAAAATTTCTGAATTGCTATTTGAAAAAACAGCACTGCCAACCGGATTAGTAACCGCTTTTGTTTATGTTGGAATGGGCGCATCGTTAACTTTCATTCCAACCTTTGCCCTTTCCTTAGGGATTAAAGACATTGGTTTATATTTTACGGTGTATTCCTTTTCACTATTATTAACGAGAATTGTGGGAGGTAAATTGGCAGATAAACATGGAAGTTCCATCGTGGTAATCCCTGGTTTAGTGATTATGACGATATCATTTGTAGTCTTAGCCTACGCGACTTCACTCGGGGACTTTATTCTAACAGGCGTCCTCTATGGATTAGGGTTGGGATTTGTTGAACCAGCTTTAAATGCTGTCATGATCAGGCTATGTCCACCCGATCGACGAGGCGCAGGGAACTCGACGTTTTTTACAGCAAAGGATTTAGGTAGCGGACTCGGAGCAATTTGTTTAGGTTTCATCTCCCTAAATGCAGGATTCAAAGCCGTGTTCTTATACAGTGCAGTATGTATTATCCTCGCGTTCTTCGCATATGTATTGATATTGCGAAGACAAATTAATAGTGCGAGAAAATCTGAAAAATCAAATTTACAGGCCAGTGTAAGCTAGTATCTAAATGTCAGGCACCCTTCTAGTGTGGGTTCCTGACATTTTTATTTACGTGCTATTTAAGTCTATGCACAAAAGAAAAAAGAGCCCAACATGAGCTCTTTCAATCTAATATTCTACAACTCCAAGATATTCTTCTAAAGTAATTTCATGTTCTGTGATATATTTTGCATGTTCTACACCAACATAGCGAATATGCCATGGCTCGTACATATAACCAGTGATGTCTTCATTTCCTAAAGTATATCGGACGATAAAACCAAATTCCGCTGCGTGCTCTTCCACCCATTGGCCTTCAACCGTTTCACCAAATTCCTGGACCAGCTGGTTTTCAACACTATCGCTCGTTACGTCCATTGCAAGACCTGTTTGATGTTCACTTTGTCCAGGCTTTGCACTAAAGGTAGTAGCTTCGGCTTCACCAAACCCACGCACATAAGAATCATAGATTACTTGTTGCGTTTCATACGAACGGTAGCCAGATTGTGCATGTAACGTAATTCCGTCAGCGCTCGCTTGTGCAAATAATTTTTCCAACGCCTCGGCTGCTTCTTTTACCATATGTTTACGTTCTGAAACAGAAGTTGAAAAAGCAACATTTGGCACTACAAGGTTTTGCGGCACATAAGTTTCATCCAATACTCCTACTTCTTTGTTAACTAAGAGCAAAAATGGATCATTTGGATCTATGACTGGTTTTACATCCTCTGGCTTTACTACTTCTGTCTGCTCACCTGCTGTTTGGGTTTCGGGTGCCTCTACTTTTTCCGGCAATGCTTCCCCATCGTTTTCTTTACTTAGCGCAATTTTCCCAATCACGACTTCTTTAATAGAAGCATAGCTTTCTTGTAAAATATCAGAAAAAGCCTCCCTCGTAAAAAAAATCGAGGACGCCACAAGTACCAGTACCAATCCGATGATGACTTTCTTCAATATTATTCCTCTTCCCTACATCTATCTCTGTTTTTTCTCTACCTACCATTCTACTATATTTTACAAGAATCGACACAGGGAATTAGTTGTAAGTTTTCACCATGAGGAAAGCCCTAGGAGAACGCTAGGACTATTTTGGGTCGCGGGGACAGGTTCCTTTGTCCCAGCTTTTAATTGCGTATGCTTTTAGATAGATTGGTGGTTTGAAGTCATTCGCAATATCTAAATAAAGGGAGAAATGATTCAAAAAGAGAAATGAATTGTTAAAATTATACATTTGCGTATGTTTTTTAAGGAAAAAAGCGATAAAAGCATACGAAAAAAAGAATTGCGTATGCTTTTAGATAGATTAGTAGTATTATTTCATTCGCAAAATCCAAATAAAGGGAGAAATGATCTAAAAAGAGAAAATAATTGTAAAAAACATCCATTTTAGTATCATTTTTAAGGAATAAAGCGATAAAAGCATACGCAAAATAGAATTGCGTATGCTTTTAGATAGATTAGTAGTATATTTTCATTCGTAATATCCAAGAAAAAGGAAAAAGTAATTTCCAAAACGACTATAATTCCATAAAACAATTCTACAGGACATGCTGGCGAGTTTTCCACCTGAGCATGTCACGCTAGATTCAGCTTGCAGGGCATGCTCATCACTTTTCCATCCAAGCATGTACCGCGAGAGCAGCCAAGACTAAAAATCTTGGCCAGGGACCTGTGTCCCACAAAACCAGCGGGTATGGTTCAAAACGCGGACTCAATCCCCAAAAAAGAATCGGCCAAAGGCCGCATCCCTTCTAGTTCCCCAATAATTCTCTTGTCTTCTCTAAAATTTCTTGGTCTTTGAGGCGGAATTTAAATTCGACTCTTCGGGAGGCTTGGCCGTTGTAGTTTCCATCAGAGTCTGAGCGGCCATCGGTAAAGGACCTCCCATTTACGGTTAGTTTTGTTTTGAGATGCTCCTGGATGTTTTTATACGGAAATTCACTACTTAGTATATATTCTGCGACACTATACGCCCGCTGCTGCGAAAGTTCTAGGTTATACAAATAGGTGCCATCCCTGTCCGCATGCCCCTCGATAATAATTTCTGAAATATACTCCTCATATCCATTTTCAAGTAACACATCCAAGTAAGCAGGAACGAATTCATCCAAAAATGTGAAAGCCTCAGGCTTCAGCACTGCGGAGTCATACTCAAACAGGATATCTGTATTAAAAATCAAGGCTCCCGTTTTCTCATCAATTTCAATGCTAGAGTCGCTGAATTTTTGATTGAGATCCTCAATCAGCCCGACTCTGACCCCCATGATTTGATCGATTGTTTTTTTCATTTCTTGAATTTGAAACGATTTAATCACCATCATGATGATAAAAATCAAAATAAAACACAGCAGTACCGATGTTAGTAAATCTGTGAATGATGGCCAAAATGAACTCTCCTCTTGCTCCCGGTGAAAAAGCCTTTGGTATTTACTAATCATTGGTTCCAATCCTTACCCGGCTGTTTTCTTGAACCGTGCTCTGGGCAATCGACTGGAGCTGTCGATTTAATTGTTGAAATTCCTGACCGATATCCCCTAATGTCTGCTGCAATTGACGAGCATTTCTCTGGCCGACATCCCCTGTTATTTCACCAATTTGTTTGAACTCTTTTTTCACAGCTTCATTCATTTCCAACATGTACTCATTGATATTTCGACTTACTTTATCAAGTTTTTCTCCGAGTGTTCCCTCGAGATTTGTTACATATTTCGAAAGCGTATCCCGTAAAGCATTCACGCTTGTGTCAATCTGGTTTTCTTTATATTGAAACGAATCCCCCATTTGCGCAATGGTCCGGTTGATTTCATTTAATAGCTTCATATACTTCATGCCAACTTGCTCATTTGAACGCGAGGCTTCACTCAAATAGCTTTCAATCGCTTGGGCATTCGTTAAATGAACCTGCAAATGCGAATTAAATTCATGGGTAAACTGTGTCAATTCATCAAAACGAAAGGTTAACAGATTTTTATATTCACTTTGCGCTTTGTTAATCGAATCAAGCGCATGGGGCAAACGGCCAATTGAGTTGCCCAGTGCCTTAAAATCATTACGAACATCCCGTAAGGAAGTAATGATATCGGTTAACTTTGAACTTACATCTGTTCCGAACACACGCTCAAATTGTAGATTGTTTTCCTTCATTAATTTGATGGAGTGCTCGCTTTGTTCGTTCATTTTATCAAACGCACCATAAATGGCTTCCTGCCTCTGAGCAATGGAAGAGAAATACTCTCTTATATCAACCACTGACTGCTGAAAATGATTCATCGTTTCCTTTTGATCAACTGTTAATTCCGCAACCTTTTTATAGGTTTCTGTAAAAGCACTTTTCATTCTTTCATTTCGCTGGTCCATGTTCTGAAAGTAAATAAACAATTGATCAAAGTTTTGGTTCAACTTTTTCACACCTTGATCAAAACCTTCCGTTAATTCCTGCACACCATGAAAAATAGCCGAAAACTGTTTTAGATTTTCCGTCAGTCCTTCATTGAATTTCGCCAAATCCTTCGCGGATTGCTGCAAACCAACCGTATACTCCTGGAACCCCTTAAACGAGTTCACAATACTTTGGAGGGATTCTTGATTCGTGTTCCGTAATTCAATGATTGAGGAATGAATGGTTTCCGAAACAGCAATAAGTCGCCCCATTCCATCCTGTTCATTTCCTTCTAGAATGGACTCAGTCTTGAGCATAATATCGGTCAACATAAATTCCGTATTCGCAACCCGAGTAACGATCGTCATAATCAAGGAGAGCCCCATTCCAGCAATACTTGTGTAAAAGGCGACATCAATTCCTGCAAGGACAGTTGCGACATTCTCCACCAGCATGTCACCAGTTGTATCTATGCTACCAAGTGACATCGCAAGACCAATAAACGTCCCGAGTACACCAATCAAGATAAAAATCGAAACCGTCATCTGAACAATTTTAATCAGATTGACAACAGGAACATTAAACACACGCCATCCTGAAATTTTATTTTGAACAAATGTTTCCACCTTCACAGATTCCTTTTGTTTCATTTGTTCAAAATCCACTTGAATTCGGTTCAACGGATCGATTTCTAACGAATTCGTGTCACGGATAAAATTGCGAATTCTCCTAAGTTTGCTGTACAACGTAAAATGAACCAAAATTGCCACTACAAATCCTACAAAAAGCGCCATAAAAATGAATTCAATCAATGGACTAGTTAATACAGCTTCTGCCTGTTGCTCACTCACAAACACCCTCAAGATTGCTTCAACCATTCAATCTCCTCCTTCATTGCACGTCCATTTTTCACCTTGTTTATAGCTATTCGAAAAATGGACAAATCATGCATTTGAATGAAAAAAGTGATGTGATATAGAATCATTGAGAGCGATACCATTTTAATAAGCTATTAGCTTTGCAATAATTCAAATTTTACGTTACTTTATAATTAATGCTACAAATGGGGATGATACAGATGGAACAGAATGACTTATTAACGATCTATAACAACTTGCATAAAGAAATCGGAAATACAAAAAAACACTTGTGTTCTCGTTTAAATCATAGTTTAAAGCAGATTCCTACTTTTATAGACACGATTAGGGAAGTACTGTTACCAGAATACTATTGTACAAGTAAAGAACGTAATATTGAGTACGAATTAAAGAATCTGGCAAAGCTTCAACACCTTTTACAGGAAATTTTATCCCATAAAAGTGACGAGCAAGTCGTAGAGCAAGACACCTTAACATTTCTTGAATTGTTACCGTCGCTACGATTTATCATCATGAAGGATGTTGACGCAGCATTTCGAAAAGATCCCGCTGCCAAAAGCTATGAAGAAATTGCGTTAACCTATCCAGGTGTTTTTTCAATCATTGTTCATCGAATTTCTCATGAACTTCATAAAATGGGGTATACGTTAGTATCACGCGGTATTTCAGAATATGCACATGGCAAAACAGGAATCGATATTCACCCTGGTGCAACGATTGGTCATAGCTTTTTTATGGACCATGGAACTGGCATTGTTGTCGGGGAAACAACCCTGATTGGTAATGATGTAACGCTTTACCAGGGTGTGACATTGGGTGCCTTTTCTTTTGACCGTGATAAAAATGGCGAAATCATCAAAGGTGGAAAAAGGCGACATCCGGTCATCGAAGACAATGTGACCATTTATGCGGGTGCGACTATTCTTGGTGGTGAAACCGTGATTGGAAGAGATTCCATTGTTGGCGGAAACGTCTGGCTTACAAGGAGCATTCCGGCTGGAAGTAAGGTCGTAACGGTCATTCAAAATAAAATGCTATAGATTTATTCGTAAAAGGAAATTGTTCTTAAAGGCAATTTCCTTTTTTTCTTCTCACACTCTTTTCTTTCAAGAATACGATAAGGAAAAAAGGACTGTGATGTATGCCTATTTCATTTCCAGTAAGTATAAGAACACAAGCATTCAGATTTGGCCCTCAAAAAAGAGTCTATTACCCTCAAGTTGATAGAATGAGGAATCAACAACTCGAGCAATTGATCAATCAATCGATTCTCCACCAAGCACAAGGATTGATTTCACTACAAGTTGGAAATATGCCTTCTACAGTAGTTGAAATGCTCGGTTATTATGAAATCAAAAACAACCAACGACAGGTACTTAGTCTCACTCAATCAAACTATACCTATCATGACAGGGCCGCCCACGGTATGACTTATATAAGATCATTAACATTTGATCTTAAACGTGGTAAACGTTGCGACCTCAAGGACCTTTTCAAGCCAGGTAGTGATTATGTAAATAGATTATCCACCCTCGTTTCCGAACAAATCAAAGAGCGTAACATTGATCTACTATCTGAATTCACGACGATAAACTCAAATCAGGAATTTTATATCGCTGACAAAACACTAGTCCTCTATTTTCAACTGTATGACCTTACTCCATATGTATTTGGCTTCCCGATGTTTCCAATTTCCGTCTATGACATTCAAGATATCATTGATGAAGATGGACCCCTTGGGAGAATGGCGACAAATGATTGATCGATTAGAAAAAAAGCTTAAATGAGGAAATTTTTTTCCTACATTTAAGCTTTTTTTATTTGAATGCTACAAAAGAATGATGTTCTGTTCTTTGCATTCTTTTCTAATTGTTTCATTCCATACGGAAGCCTGAACTTCGCCTATATGGGCTTTTTTTAGCAGAAACATACATAATCGTGACTGCCCAATTCCTCCCCCAATTGTATAAGGGAGCTTCTTTTCGAGGATTGCTTTATGATAAGGTAATACTTTCCGGTCTTCATGAAAAGATGACCTTAACTGTTTGAGGAGGGCTTTTTCATCAACTCGTACCCCCATTGAAGAAATTTCAATCGCGGTTTGTAATAACGGACTCCAAAAGAGCATATCCCCATTCAAGGTCCAGTCATCATAATCTGGAGAGCGCCCGTCATGTCCCTCACCTGAACGCAGCACCCCACCAATTTGCATAATGAAAACCGCACCATGTTTTTTGGCTATGATATATTCTCGTTCCTTTGTTGTGTTGTATGGGTACATATCCTCTAGCTCTTGAGAAGTAATAAAGAAAATGTCATTAGGTAATATCGGGGTTAGTTGCGAATGTAGACCAAACATGTGGAGTTCAGTCGACTTGATTGCTTGATAAATTTTCCTAACTTCCAGCTTCAGAGTGTCTAGGTTCCGTTCCTCTTTGGAAATGACCTTTTCCCAATCCCATTGATCCACAAATATTGAATGTAGATTATCCAGCTTTTCATCCCTTCTAATTGCATGCATATTCGTGTATAAACCGGTTCCTTTTGTAAATCCATATCTGCTCAAAGCCACTCTTTTCCATTTTGCAAGAGACTGAACCACTTCAATGCTTTTATTTTTTATATCATGAGCATCAAATGACAGGACACGCTCGTATCCATTTAAGTCATCATTGATTCCTTCGCCATTCTGAACCAGCAAGGGGGCTGATACCTTTAATAAACGCATTGACTTAGAAAACTTAATCTCAAAATAATGCTTCAATTCATTAATCGCTGCTTGTGTATGAAGAATATCCAACACAGGTTTGTATTCACCTTGTAATGATATAGAAGTAATTGTCCATTCACCTCCGAGAAAGTATGCAGGAGTCCAACCTTCAATCCAAAGTTGGCTTCCTCCATTTTTTAGACTTATTACCCTATGTGCTAGCGCCCTAAAGTGTTACAGTAATTCTTTAAAATGTTAAAATGTATGGGTTAGGAGCGGAAAAAATGTGTTAGAAAAAACAAAAAAACTTGGATAGAGAATAATCTAATCCAAGCTTTTTTGATTAATTTATAGTTTTATTATTGTGATACGATTTCCTTATCCATCGATGGGTTAATTTGATGAAGGATAAACGCACCAATTCCCTGAATGATTGTTTTCACTAGAACTTGACCGATAATAGCCGCAGGAACAGCTTCCCATGGCAACATGTTAGCACCAAGCGGACTTAAACCAATGATCACAAAGACTGCTGAATCGAGTAATCCACCGACTAACCCACTGTAAAAGACTCTCCAACTCATTGGCAATTTTAGTCGTGTATAAATTTCAGTATCAGTTGTTTCTGCAAGTAAAAATGAAATCGCAGATGCAAATACAATCAATAAAGTATCACCCAATAAAAACGAGACAAGCGCTGATAATAGTAAGGCAATACATATAAAGACATACGTCAACTTTCTTCCATAACGATTTTGAACAAAGTCTCTAAAAATAAACGTTGCTCCGATTAGAAGTGTCCCCATCGGTACGATGAAAACGCCTAGTGTCATAGGTTGAAAAGCTGCTGTTATGACATTCGCTAGTATAATAGATAAAAGATATAAAATGACTCTCATGATAATCCTCCTAAGTTACATTCTTGTTGTTTTTAAATTGTGTATTATTTAAATTCCTCAACTCTCTCACGTGATTCAAGGTAAAGAGTTAATCCTTTTTTTCTTAATTTGCAGGCAGGGCATTCCCCACAGCCTTCTCCAATGACACCTTCATAACAAGTTAATGTCTTTTTACGAACAAAATCCAAGACACCCAGATCATCAGAAAGTTTCCATGTTTGTGCCTTATCCAACCACATTAACGGAGTATGGATGACAAACTGTTGGTCCATTGCTAAATTAATCGTTACATTTAGCGATTTAATAAAAGAATCTCGACAATCCGGATACCCACTGAAATCAGTTTCCGAAACACCGGTAATGATGTGTTTCGCACCTACTTGGCTTGCCAAAACAGCAGCAAATGATAAAAAGAGTAGATTACGGCCTGGAACAAATGTCGATGGTAACTCGCCATCTTCGCCTTCTTTTATCTCCATATCATTTCGAGTTAACGCATTTGGCGCAAGTTGATTTAAAAGCTGCATATCCAAAATATGATGGGCAACATTGACCTCGCTCGCAATCGCCTTTGCACACTCAATCTCCTGCTTATGTCGTTGGTTGTAATTAAAAGTCACAACCTCGACCTCTTTAAAAGTTTCTAAGGCCCAAAATAAACATGTGGTACTGTCTTGCCCACCACTAAATACCACAACCGCCTTTTCATCTTTTAACATGATAAAAACTCCTTCCGACAAAAGAAAAAACAGTACCCCAAGAGAAGTACTGCTTCATCTTAGTTTTTTTAAAGAGGGGTGCTAGAACCTCTACCGCTAAAAAACGGATTTTTGTATTCAACTAAAAATTATAGTATCACAAAAGTCAATACAGTGGTATAAAAACTTTGGATAGCCGTTTCCCCACCAATTTTCTCCATGGGTCGCGGGGACAGGTCCCTTGTCCCACCATATTTATCCATTACCTTTCTCGACTCGGTTATTTTTAGTAGTTTATTAACGTTGTGACACCACATTTAACATCGGCGGCTTCTCACACGTACTCTCCATGACATAATGCCTCCCACTATCTGAGGAATCATGGAAGCCATGCATGGCTTCTAAAACGTGATAAGCTAGCTCACCATTTGCACGGAAAGATTGATTATGTAGGATGGCGTTTGCCATATCCGCTACACCAATGCCTCGGTTATTAGTAGGATTATCAAAAATAAGCGGAACCTCGACAAAATCCTTTTCATCTTTTCTTCTGATTTTGACTGGTCCTCCGAATGTATTTGGATTTGGGACCAATAAAGTTCCCTCACTTCCATAAACCTCAATCGGAGGCAATGATGTTCCACCAAAGGCATCAAAGCTAGTCGTAATCGTTGCAATTGCACCTGAATCAAAATCAACGGTTCCCGCGATATGAGTTGGAGTTACAACATCAATTTTTGTCCCCTTCTTAGGTTCACTTAAAATCATTCGCTCCGGATAACTGATTCTTGTTGTACCCGCTATCCGCTTCATTGGACCTAATAATGCCACCAATGCTGTTAAATAATAGGGCCCCATGTCAAACATCGGTCCGCCACCATGATCATAATAAAAGGCAGGGTCCGGATGCCAATGTTCATGACCTCGGTTGATCATAAAAGCTGATGCTCCAATTGGAACACCAATTTCACCCTTTTCAATCAGATGAATTGCAGTTTGAATACCAGCACCTAAAAAAGTATCTGGAGCACCACCAACGAGTAACTTAGAGTTTCTGGCTACTTCTAAAATTTGTTTCCCCTCTTCGCGAGACACAGTAAGAGGCTTTTCCGTATACACATGCTTGCCTGCTTCTAGTGCTTGGAGACTAACTGTCGCGTGCGCACGAGGAATGGTTAAATTAATCACCAACTGGATTTCATCGTCCGCCAATAACTCTTCAACAGAATATGCGTTAGGCACTCCAAATTTTTCTGCTTGCTGTTTTGCCCGAGCTACATCTAAATCAGCACAAGCCACAAGTTCAAGATGTTCATATTTTTGTAGGTTTTCCATATAGATTGAACTTATGGTTCCACATCCGATGATGCCAAGTTTCATTTTGCCCATAATCTTCCTCCTTTTATTGACTATCTCCCATACCCGTATACGTTCGAACATCTCCAGAACCTGCTACTCGATTAGCCTGTTGCTTTCCTTCCGCCGCCCATAAAAATCCACGACGCATAATGAGAGACACTTCCGGCATTTCAATAATATCCGCATGGTGTCCCAAGGAGCTATAAAAGACTCGCCCTTGTCCCCACCGTTTTGTCCAAACAACGGGCATGTCAACTGCTTTATTAGTCGCATGTGGACCATCTACAACTGGGAATCTTGTTGTGGCCAACACTTCCACAGCTGGATCGAAGTGAAGATAATATTGTTCACTCACGACTTTAAAATCAGACAAGCCCTCAAGCAATGGACTTGAACTATGTTTGATATTCACCATATACTCAACACCATCATTACCGGGGTGAGCAACCCAATTTCCACCCGTCATAAACTGCCAATCTACATTTTTTCGAAATGAATCACACATTCCCCCATGACAGCCAGCGATCCCAACTCCATTGGCAACAGCTTGAGAAATATTATGAACATATTTCTTCTCAATCTCCCCCATTGTCCAATGAGGAACCAGTAAGTCTAGTGATTGTAGTTTTTCAGCATCTGCATATGTATCTAGTGAATGTGAGACCTCAACATGAAAATTTTCTTCCTCGAGCAAGTTTTTAAAAAGATGGGCAACCTGTTCTGGCTCATGACCTTCCCAGCCACCCCAAACGATTAATGCCTTTTTATGCATAGATGAACGCTCCTTTATCATTCAGATATTTTAATCCATTGGCGTTTTTCAATCGACTGTTCCACAGCTTCTAAAACCGCTTGGCATTTCACACCATCTTCAAAATTAGGCACAGGCTGACGATCCTCTTGAATGGCATCCATAAATTCTACGATTTCATGAATAAATGTATGCTCATATCCAATCGTGTGCCCTGCTGGCCAATAGCGGTCAATATAGTCGTGACCTGGTTCTGTTGCTAAAACACGACGGAAACCTTGAGCATCCTCTCTGTCATCTGTAAAATAAACCTGAAGCTCATTCAATCTTTCAAAATCAAAAATAACGCTCCCTTTACTACCATTAATTTCGAACGAATTCGTACTGCGATGCCCTGTTGCAAAACGAGTTGCCTCAAAGCTACCTAGTGCACCATTAGCGAATCGTGCCATAAATAATGTAGCATCGTCAACTGTTACTGGCCCCTTTTCACCTTGGTTACTCCCTGTTGCCGATAGCCCTGTCATGTTTGTTGGCAACGGCCTTTCTTTAATAAATGTTTCACTCATTCCAATAACCTCAGAGATATCACCGATTAAATAATGTGCCAAATCAATGAGATGAGCACCTAAATCTCCATGTGAACCAGAACCAGCAATCTCTTTTTGAAGTCTCCAGGCAAGTGGGAAATTCGGGTCCACTAACCAATCTTGAAGAAACCAAGCTCGGAAATGATAGATATCCCCCAATGCGCCTTCGTCAATCAGCTTCTTCGCAAGTCTAACAGCCGGTGTAAAACGGTAGTTAAAGCCAATCATATGCTTCACACCCGCTTCCTTCACTGCCTCCAACATTTCCTTAGAATCCTGAAGTGTAAGCGCTAATGGTTTTTCACAAAAAACATGTTTCCCCGCTTTTGCAGCCGCAATCGCAATCTCTTTATGTACATCACTTGGGGCATTAATATCAATCAAATCAATGTCATCACGTTCAATAAGGGCGCGCCAATCATTCGTATACGCTTCCCAACCAAATTGTGTTGCTGCCTCCGCAACTGCTTCTTGATTTCTGCCACATATCACTTTCATTTCAGGACGAAGCCGTTCTGGAAAGAATAGCGGCAAATCACGATATGCGTGAGAATGTGCTTTTCCCATAAACTTGTAACCAATCATACCGATATTTACTTGTTTCATAGTTTCATCCCTTTCTTTATAAGTGTACTACCTCCCATTTAATCATATCCGCACCATAACAAATACAATCATTTGCTAAGGAATTGTCTATTTTTTAAGCGAAAAATAAAAAAAAGCTACTCGGATTGAGTAGCTTGGTAATGAACATGGAAAAGTGCTTGCCTCTGGTTATAGCGCAATTTTTCTGGATAAAGCGCAATTCCACATTTTAAAGTGCAATTATCCTGAATATAACGCAATTCACCCTGGATATAACGCAATCCCGTGCAACAATTGGATACATTTAAGCTTCAGCTGTTTTTTTATAGTCGTTTACGACTTGTATCTTCTCTTTTTCTGTATATGTGAAGCCTGTTATACCATAAATCAACGTGAACAGCGGCGTGATCATTGCCATGAAACAGAATGGGATATAGACTAACGGCGAAACTCCTAAAGCTGCCGCGGTGAATAGACCACTTGCCGTCCAAGGTGGAAGTGAACAACTTTGTGTTGAACAATCTTCAATGATTCTTGACAAATTTTCTGGCCGCAAATTAAATTTATCGTATAACGGTTTCATTAATGTACCGGTCATCACAGCGGAAAAAGAGAATGACCCACCAATACCTAATGTAAAATAGGCCGTAATAATAGTTGCGAAAACTAACATACCCCTACTTTTTATTCGGCTTGTAAGAGATACAACAATCGTTTCAAGCACTCCAGATTTTTGTAACAATCCACCAATTCCGAGTGCGAATAAGAAGAGAGCAACTAATGGAAGCATACTTGTCAGTCCTCCACGTTGAAGGAGGGTATTAATGGTCTCTATCCCTGACTCCACATGATAGCCATTATAAAACACATTTACGATTTCACTAATCGTTGACCCTTGATAGATTATAGCCACAACTGCACCTGAAAGGGCACCTATAAAAATCGATGTGATTGCCGGTTGTTTTGCAATGAGGAGGACAAAAAGGATAACCACCGGTATGAACGGAATGATTCCCAAATTGAAATGCTCCGCTAAATAGCCTGTAAGAGTATTGACATCTGTTGAACTAACAGACTCTGTTCCATATCTCATACCTAAGATTGTAAAAATGATTGCCGTAACAAGATAAGCAGGAACTGTTGTCCATAACATATGTTTAATATGAGTCATTAAATCCGCACCAACAACAGCTGGTGATAAATTGGTACTATCCGATAATGGCGACATTTTATCTCCAAAATAAGCACCACTTATAATCGCACCTGCTGTCACGCCTGCAGGTATCCCTAAACTTTGACTCACACCCATCATGGCGATTCCAGCTGTCCCAAGAGTAGCCCAAGATGACCCAGTCGCTAAAGAAACGATGGAACAGAAGATAAGAGTTGATACGAGGAAGAACTGTGGAGAAATTGCTTGAATCCCATAATAAATTAACGCGGGAACAGTTCCAGATGCAATCCATGAACCAATTAATATTCCAACAGTTAATAGAATCATGGATGGCTGCAAGGCCTTAAGCATCGATGAAAAAATACTTTCTTCTACATTTTTATATGAATACCCTAACCTCGTGACAAAAGGAATAATCGTTAATAAAGTGATAAACATCATAATCTGAATAGAAGCACCAAAAACAAGCATCCCTGTTGCTATAATTACAATGATTAACGATAAAATAAGTAACGAATACGCTAATGACGGTTTTTTCACAATGTTTTTATCCATCCAAACACTCCTAAATTAGTATTAGTTGTTTAATAAAGGAGTACTCCATTTGAGTTTATGAAACTAACTTAATATGTTTGGGGTCGACCCTTACGTTTCATTATGCATATATAAAGTATAGCAGTTATTCGTTTTGTTATAAAATTCTGTAAATTCAAGTATAGAAACACCTCCATGGATATAAAGTTGTTTTATAAAGGATAGCTCACGCATACTTACATTTCGATTGAAAATGCTCCAAATAACTCCCAAATGCTAAATATATCCTGGTCACAAGTGGGTCGCGGTCCCTTGTCCTATCTCCCCTTGTTTCAACCAACCTCTATCCTAGGTGTTTAACGTTAAATAAGCCACTCATATCGAGTGGCTTACACTTTTATTCATTTTCTTTCAAATTGAGTTTACTTCTTGGGGCGAACCAGTAATCTCACCAATTAAAGAAAGATCTAGACCTTTTTTAATCATTTTTATGGCATTTTGATATTTTTCTTCTTTTCTTCCTAGTTCATTTCCTTCTTCTCTTCCTAATCTTCGCTCTCCTTCAAGATTGCTTAACAAATCGCGTAGTTCTTTTGCACGTGCTTCATAAGTAACTCGATTTGTTCTTGCTTTTTTCTACCTAAAAAAAGATTAACGCTCCTAAAAGCAGAATAGTTTTTGGTTCCCTTCTTCTTTACCCAACGTGAGTTAATTGATTGTAATCACGATACACTTGTCTAATTGTTCCTCCACCTAGGCATTCTTCTCCTTGATAGAAGACAACAGCTTGTCCAGGCGTTATGGCACGAATCGGTTCGTGGAAAGTGACTTTAACTTTGGAATCATCCAATCGTTCTACCGTTACTTTATTGTCCTGTTGGCGATAGCGGAATTTTGCAGTACATTCAAAGGTATCAGGAATAGCACCCACCCGTATCCAGCTTACATCATCTGCAACAATGCTATCTGAATATAGCATTTCATGGTGGAAACCCTGTCCAACATAAAGTACATTCCTTTCAATATCTTTTCCTATTACAAACCAAGGATCACCATTGCCCCCAATCCCCAATCCGTGTCTTTGACCGATTGTATAATACATTAATCCATCGTGTTGTCCCATCATTTTGCCATCGAATGTTTCCATATTCCCTTTTTGAGCAGGCAAATAACCACTTAGGAACTCTTTGAAGTTTCGCTCACCAATAAAGCAAATACCTGTGCTATCTTTTTTGGATGCTGTTGCTAAATTTGCTTCTGCAGCTAATTCCCTTACTTTGGTTTTCTCTATCTCACCTAACGGGAATAACACCTTACTTAATTGCTCCTCTGTTAATTGATTAAGGAAATAAGTCTGATCCTTATTTTCATCTTTTCCTCTTAACATGTGAACTTTACCGTCTTCTCTAACCACTCTTGCATAATGTCCCGTAGCCACATAATCTGCTCCGACGCTCGTGGCATGATCTAAAAACGCCTTGAATTTGATTTCCTTATTGCATATTATATCAGGATTCGGGGTTCTTCCTGCCCTATATTCATCTAAGAAGTAGGTGAATACCTTGTCCCAATATTCCTTTTCAAAATTCACGGAATAATAGGGAATATCCAGTTGATTGCAAACGCGGATAACGTCCTCATAGTCTTCTGTAGCCGTACAAACACCAAATTCATCTGTATCGTCCCAGTTCTTCATGAATATTCCGATAACGTCATAGCCTTGCTCTTTTAGAAGCATTGCTGCAACGGAAGAATCGACTCCACCTGACATTCCAACAACTACACGTGTGTCCTTTGGTGTTTTTTTCATTTCGTTTCATCCTATCTATTTATTAATCCTTAATCTTTTGTTTTTAAATTGCGGACTTTTTCGGGTGTTACATCATTTCCAAGTCGATCCAACACCTTCATGCCTGAGAAAGTATCGAGAACTTGCCCACGTATTTGATGTAAATAATCCTCTCGAAGTACTTGTTGTTCGACTTTTTCTGCACCTGTTAATCCTTCTTCACGCTGCTTTTTTGCTAATTCATTAATGCGCTGTAAGGAGTCAATCATTGATTTCACCGTCCTATTTACTTTTATTCAATAATTTCAGTATGGAAGCAACGTTTCATATGGTCTATCATTGTTTCTCCAAGGTCTGTAAATGTTGCTACACCACGTCTATGAACGGCTGTTTTGAATCCTTCTGCATCTGCTCCCGCAACCGTTAATAAGTCACAAATATCCGTTGTTACCCCTACAACATGAACTTTTTGCGTTCCTTTGTTTCTCAATGTCTCAGCCAACCCCGTTTGAAAGAAGGCGTTATAGTTCGTTTTAGGCGAATATATAAAATTTTCATGGTCTTTATTTTCTTGATACCACTCATGTAAATCTCCGTATAATCGTTGCCCTTCTGTACCTTCAATATTATGAGGTGGCCATAATTCAAAGTGTGGGTCATTTGGTTGGTGTGAATCCATTGATATGACAACCACTTTTCCCTCTTCTAAAAATCTAGTCGCCAAATCCTTAATATAAGGTACTATTTCTTGTGCATGCTTACCAACAGTTAAGGTGCCATGTTCAGCTACAAAATCATTACTCATATCAACAATTAATAAAGTTTCGTTTGCCATTTTCATTCAACCCCAACATATATTTTTAAAAATATCAATCTTTGTCTAAACGAAGTAAATAACTTATAAAGGTGCTGTTTGTCGGTAGTGTTTTTTTGTTTCCTCGATGTTTTTCATTTTGTTATCCCAACAGGCTTGACTTAAGACCACGGGATATTCCTCAGGATTTAAAGAACGTTGATATTCTTCCCATAACAGGTTTAGTTGTTGGCCAGCATAGGATTGAATCTGTTGGACCCTCGGATGTTCATACACAAGCGAGCCAGCCTCGAAAATATTTTCATGCAAGTCCTTTGCCGTAAAATTGGTGACGAATTTTCCAATGTACGTATGCACAGGATGAAACATGTGTAATTTGGCTTCTTTTTCTGGTTGTTCGCTGGCTAGGGTAATATAATCGCCTTCTGATTTTCCCGTATGATTGTTGATGATACGATATACCTTTTTTAACCCTGGGGTCGTAACTTTTTCTGGGCTCGAAGAAATTTTGATAGTATCGATCATTTGTCCGTTGTCATCCTCAATCGAAACCATTTTATACACCACGCCTAAGGCCGGTTGATCGAAGGCCGTTATGGCTTTCGTACCTACTCCCCACGCATCGAGTTTCGCTCCTTGTGCTTTCAAGCTCATAATCGTATATTCATCAAGATCATTTGAAGCAAAAATTTTAGCATCTCCAAAGCCTGCTTGATCTAATAATTTTCTTGCTTCTTTGGAAAGGTAAGCCAAATCTCCACTATCTAACCGAATGCCTAAAAAATTTATGTTGTTTCCCAGCTCTTTGGCGACTTTGATTGCCGTAGGAACGCCTGATTTTAGCGTGTCATAGGTATCTACTAAGAACACACAATCTTTGTGCCGTTGTGCATACTTATGGAAAGCGATGTATTCATCACGATACGCTTGTACGAAGGAATGAGCATGTGTTCCTGAAACGGGAAGACCAAATCGCTTTCCTGCTCGAACATTACTTGTGCTAGAAAACCCACCAATGAAAGCCGCTCTTGTGCCCCATAATGCAGCATCTAATTCATGTGCACGTCTTGTGCCAAACTCTGATACTGGTTGATCACCTACGACTTGTTTGATTCGGGAGGCTTTGGTTGCGATGAGGGTTTGATAGTTTACAATATTTAACAAGGCCGTCTCGATGAGCTGAGCTTCAATTAGAGGTGCTTCAATCTGAAGAATTGGCTCATTGCCAAATACAACTTCCCCTTCTTTCATTGATCGAACAGTTCCTGTAAAGCGTACGGTTCGCAAATAATCAACATAGTCTTCCTGATAGCCAAGTTCTTTTAAATACTCCAAATCGCTTTCAGTAAAATGAAACGTTTGAAGATATTCAAGGATTCGTTCCAGTCCGGCAAAGATCGCATACCCATTTCCAAATGGTAGTTTTCGAAAATACAATTCGAATACAGCTTTTTTAGTATGAATATTATCTTCCCAATAGGCTTCTGCCATATTGATTTGGTACAAGTCCGTGTGAAGGGCAAAGCTATCGTCCATGTACTTATTCACCATCATTTCCTCCTAAACTAACAAAATACGCTCGGACTTGCTCACGCTAAGAAGATATTCAAGAATCAGTTTCACTACTTTTACGTAAAAGATCTTTTGCAAAGTCAACAAGTCGATATGCTTCTTTTGTCCGAAGAAATTTTACATCCAAAGCATCAGGGCCCAAACGAAATCGGTCGAGTGCGTCTGCATCTTTGAAGATCTGATACAATAGTATGGCCCGTTCACTTAATCTAGATGACTTAGCTATCTCTGACAATCCAAGCGAATCATCCTGGTCGTGGTAAAAGGTAATGTAATAGGTTTGCTCATCATATGACAAACCGTGCTCACGGCAATATTCTTTGTAATACTCTGCAGCACGACTACCATGTCCTTTATCAATCCCATCATCCAGGCGTCGGGTATCATGGAAAACAGCCGCCATCGCAAGTAGCTCCTTTTCCTCCTCACTTAAGTTCTTTTGGTGTCCGATGAGGAGTGCCAGTAATAGTACGCGAGCACAATGGGTTTTCGTATGCCATTCACTATCTGGAAGCCAAAACTCAACCTTTTCTTCCATAAATGTATACCATTTTTCGTAAGGCTTTTTGATTGGTTGGAGCACAGGATAATTCAAAACATTCGCTAGAAACATCATTCATTCCCTCCTCTTTTTTCTTATAAAGAAAATAACTTATTTCCTCTTACTGGGACGAGGGACCTGTCCCTTAAGTCCCAACTTATTTCATCTGCACCAATTGCTGTAATACTTCCGAAATATTACCGTCAATCCCAATGGATTTAGCAGCAATTACATTTGGAACATAGAGCTCGCTACCTCTATTAAAAGTAATGTAGGTCGCAAATTCCTCATGATTGGTTAGATTCATTAACGGGGCTTTAATCAATTGATTTCTTGCACCTACACCTAATTCCAGTAGGACTAATTTTTTGCCATGAGCTTTTTCGATAAAATCCTGATAAGTCTGATAGTTTGTTTGCCAAAACTCACCTCTTAAAAAATTCCGATCGACTTCAACATGGACTTGCATTGGGCCGCCACACTCTGGACACTTAGGAATAAGATTCGATGGGACCTTTCCATTCTCTTGATGTTCGGCCATTTTACATAAGACATCGTCACCTGCATAAATCTGATCATGGCAACCATGAGAGCATTGCAGATTCCGGCAATTGCCTTCTATCTCGAAGAGACGTTCCTTTGGAAATCCAGCCTGTCTAAAATGATCATCTATATTAGAGGTAACCACAAAATAATTTTTATCTTTTACCAGTTCATAAAGATTCTTCATAACAGGACTTGCTTCCTTGTCGTATAAAAAGTAGTTGTACAGCCGGCTGAAGAATGCCCATTTTTCTTCCTCAGTAGGGAATGGATAAAAAGCTCCCTGTATGATGCTACGAAAACCATACTTTTCACGGAAATCTCCAAAATTCTCTTGAAAGGCTGCGTTATCTGCAAATATATGAATACCTTCTGAAATAGAAAGGCCATTACTTGCCCCAATTACAATTCCGTCAGCCTCTTCTATTTTTCTTAAAACGTTATAAAATTTCTCTTTCATATGATTCTCCATCCTTATCAGATTCTGGATTCGAAACTTAATCACAAATTACTTGTCCAATATTTGCATCAATCGTTATTCCTTTATTTGTTAAACCGCACCTTTTTCACCTTCTGTTTGTTGTTTGGTCAGAACATCTCGCAGTACTGGTGCAATATCTTCATGAATGGCAATTCCCTTATTCTTATCCTTCAGTTGTTGCGGCAGCAATGCATCCTTTGGATTGATCGTAATATAGTAGGCATCCGGCCAACTGTAAGTCATGTTCCAGAAGGGTTCTTGGATGAACATCGGAGTCATTCGTCCAACGCCCAACTCCAAAAAGAGGACTTTCTTATTGTGATTTTCCAGTAGAAATTCACGATATTTTCTATGCTCATCATGATATTTGCTTCCTTCTAGAAATACGAAGGAACGTACCCATAGTTCCATAGGGCCGCCACATTCCGGGCACGTTGGAACCATGCTGGATGGAATCTTCGTCCCTTCGATGTGATTACAGAGTTCCTTTGCTTGTTCCGCATAAGGATAAATACCGTCATGACAGGGACCACTACACTGCAGATATGTCCAGTTCCCTTGAATAGCACTGACTTTTTCCTCTGGGAACACTTGTAAAAATTGGGTATCTTGATTTGTCGTAAGAATATAATAGTTTTTGTCTTTCAAAATTTCATATAAATCCTTATAAGGCTGACCAATGGGGACATCTGCTACAAAGTTAATCAAAGTTGCTAGATATGCCCATCGTTCTTCTTCAGTGCGGAATTTATAGTAAAATCCTCCAAAAATACTGTCAATCCCATACTCAACAGCAAATGCGTTAAAGTACTTTCGGAAATTTTCATCATCGCGATACCAGTTATATCCGGCAGCCGCAGACATGCCGGAGGCTCCGCCAACAACAATCGCGTCAGCTTCTTTAATTTTTTGCAGTATTGTGTCTATATTGTTTTGATATTGGTGTGGTAACATTTTTTTGTCCTCCTCATGATATTTCTACTTAGTGAAAAACATTCACTTAAAAGCACCCATACAAAAACCTTTTGTTTGCCCTTTGTAAATTCCCTATTTAGGAATAACTAGCAACTTGTTGACCTCTTTTTGCCTTCTCGTTCAAAGCATCTTGAAATACACGGGCAATGTCTTCATTAATTGCAATTCCTTTTTCCTCTATCTCTCTAGGAACGACCGCATCTTTAGGGTTTATACTAATGTAGTAAGCACCTGGCAAACTATAAGTCATCTCCCAAAATGGTTCTTTAATAAACATTGGTGTCATGGTACCAACGCCTAATTCCAGAAATAAAATCTTTTTATATTTGTTTTTCATGATATATGCTTGGTATTTACTTAATTCGCTTTTGAAAAAGCTTCCTTGCAGGAACACACGTGATCGAACCCATGGTTCCATGTCCTGCCCACATTTTGGACATTTTGGTATCAAATCAGTAGGGATTCTAGTTCCCTCTATATTTGCGTACATTTCCTCAATCTGTTCTTTATTAAAGTAAACCTGATCATGACAAGAACCACTGCATTGAAAATAACGCCAATCTCCTTGAATTGGAGAAACCTTCTCTTCAGGGAAAACCTTGGAAAACTGAGTATCCTGATTCGTTGTAACAATGAAATAATCTTTATCTTGAAGTAGTTGATGTAAATCAAGATAGGTCTGACCGAATTTGGAATCATAGACAAACTTGATTAAAGTTGCAATATAAGCCCAGCGTTCTTCTTTTGTTGAAAAACGATAATAGAAGCCATAAAATATATTTTCGATATTATATTTTTCTGCAAATTTTCCAAAGTGCTTCAGAAAAGTTTCGTCAGTCTGATACCAGTTGAATCCGGAAGCGGTAGACATGCCAGCAGCACCACCAACCACAATGGCATCAGCTTCTTCGATTTTCTGAAGTAATGTTTCTATATAATCTTGATATAGTTTTTTTCCTCCTATCAATCTATCTAAATACATCACACATATATAACTCTCCCTCAAATACAAAGTAAAATCAGGAGGTTTAATTTATTTTTTGTATAGAAACACTGCTTTACTTGTTTCTGAATGTATTATATAGTTGGTATAACTCAACAAACAAGTATGCACTTTTAAGACACATACTATCTAGGAGGATAGTGTAATGATGGAAAAATCCAAGGTTAATGTTTTTGATAGTAACGAGAAGATTACTGATAGCCAAGAACCTTTTTTTGGTTACACCCTCTCCATTATCAGCGGTAAATGGAAACTGCTAATTATTTACCATTTATCAAATCACGGTACGGTCCGCTATAATGAACTTCAGCGCATGTTAGGCAAGATAACCTATAAAACCCTCAGTACTACATTAAAAGAAATGCAGAATGATGGTTTAGTACATCGTGAGGAATATCCACAAATTCCGCCAAAGGTTGAATATAGCCTTACTGAAAAAGGGCAAAGTCTTTGGCCAATAATTCAAGGAATGTGCCAATGGGGAGAACATAATAAAGAAAATTAATGGAGCAAAAAGGGTATAACCTCTCAGTATTTGAGGAGTTATACCCTTTTTTTATTTTGTGGTAGCTAACGGATTCTGTTGTTTAATCTCCTGTATAGATAAATGCATACTATAATTCCCATATTCGAGAAGTTCATTAAGAAAAAGATTTAACTGTTCTTGGGATTTTACCTTTATTTTTAAGTGGTAACAACCTTCCCCCGATACCCGGTGAACTTCAAGTACATCATTTCGATCATGAACAAAACGTATAAACGAATCATGATTTGCTGTTTTCATATAAATAATAACAAACGCTGTATAGGAGAGTCCTAATTTCATTTCATCTACTAGTAGAGTGTAGGCTTTAATTACACCACTATCCTCTAGTTTTTTGATCCGATTCCCTACTGCCTGTCCTGTCATATGAATTTGTTCGCCTAGGTCTTTCCATTGAATACGCGAATTTTCGGATAGTAATCGTAAGATCTGAAAATCAATGTTATCTAGTTCCATAATAAATTCCTTTCACCATGAAATGATTTAAGCTAAAAGTGTTTCATCAAAGTATCGATAGAAATTTTAATAGCAGTTATCATTGTAATGTACCAAAAATTATAAATGAGGTGGAATAAATGAGTACAGCTTTAATTATTGTCGATATACAAAATGACTATTTTGCAAATGGTAAGATGGAATTAGTCAACCCTGATAAAGCAGCCGCTAATGCAGCTAAAGTTCTTGATTGGTTTAGACAAAATAACAAGGATAATATCTTCCATGTTCAGCATATCGCAGCTAGCCCAGAGTTAGGCTTCTT
Source organism: Fredinandcohnia onubensis (assembly GCF_002734285.1). Lineage (GTDB taxonomy): Bacteria > Bacillota > Bacilli > Bacillales > Bacillaceae_L > Ferdinandcohnia > Ferdinandcohnia onubensis_A. The sequence goes on from NZ_NSEA01000011.1 coordinate 169,170, forward strand.
CCTTCCAAATACAGAAGGCGCAGAAATACATGAAACTGTTCTACCATTAGAGCACGAAAACCTTATCATAAAAAATTTCCCTAACAGCTTTTTGAAGACCGATTTAGAAAGCAAGTTAAGAGAAAAAGGCGTAACCAAGGTAGTGGTTGTAGGTATGATGACACATATGTGTATTGATGCAACAGTTCGTGCGGCAGTTGATCTAGGTTTTGAAACTTTACTAATCGAAGATGCATGTGCAACTAGAGATTTGGAATATCAAGGTAAGGTTGTACCAGCTGAACAGGTGCATACTGCGTTTGTCAGTGCGGTTGGTAGTTTGTACTGTGCTGTAAGTTCGACTGAGGAATTCCTAGAACAGAAGAACTAAATAAGTACAAAAGGGAGTTTGTTTAAATACAAGCTCCCTTTTTTGTCGTTGAAAAAATCAATTTCTCAACTTCAAATGAAAAATCAGGCTTTTTTTGATCATAAGATAATTCCGCTTCGTGTGAGAATCTCCCTTTTTCCTTATGAAAAAAACAAAAATGATAGATACATATAAATTAAGAAAACCAATAGCTCTCTTTTTCCATTTTTAAAAATTAACTTTTGCTATCAGAAATACTTCTAAAATCACCACTATGCAACTTCGTTTTTTTCGTTTCGCTTTTTGTTACATAGAGGATTCCAGGAATTAAAATGACGGATATCACAATTAATATGATAGCAAGCCAATTCAGGTTTGTATCGTTGACCCCTGTTGCAAACATTAATCCAAACACACTTGATGCAAGGATATTACCGATGAATCGTGATGTTAAAAATAAACCTGATGCCGTACCACTTTCCGAAACAGAAACAAATGAATAAAGCAACGTTTGTAACCCTATATGCAAAATACCATTACTCAACCCGACCGTAGCCAACACAATTACGATTAAATAAAGTGGTGAGCTCTTCGCAACAGTCATTAATAGAATAACGCCCGCTAAACCAAGTAGAACGGCTGAAAGAAGAGGAATTCGATATCCCACTTTTTCAATCCAGCATGTTGCAATTGGTGTGATGATCATTGAAAAGATCGACAACGACAGCATCAAAATCCCTGTAAGTCGAGGGCTGAGTTCAACTCCTGTTTGTAAATAAGTTGGCATGGATAAAAGAATCGCAAAGAAGATTAATGTAGCAAAAATATATTGAACAAATACGAGTGAGATATTTGGATTTTCTTTTAAGATAACGACATCGATGAAAGGTGCTGATTTCTTTTTCTCAACAAAATAAAATACGAAACTAAGCACAATAGCACCAGCTAATGCCCATATATCTATACCGCTTTTTAAAGTTTGTAGAAAATAAATCCATAAAGTAATTAAGAAACTGAAGGAAATAATCCCCATACCATCCCATTTAAAGGTTTTCTGCGAATTTTTTTGATCTTTTGGAATAAAAAAGAATGCAAGGATGGCTGAAAGCGCGATAATCGGAAGATTCACATAGAAGATCACTTTCCAGCCACCGTGCGTAATTAACAGCCCACTGATTGTCGGCCCTAATGCGGATGAGGTCGTAGCAAAAACAGATAGTGAACCGATGACACGATTTTGATTCTTTTTAATATAGGAACGAACCATTCCAATCCCCGCAGGGAAAAGAGCAGACGTACCAACCGCTTGAATGGCTCTCATCCCTAGCAGGGTTAACATATTTTGAGATAATGGGGCAAGAAGGGAAGATATACTCACTAATAGTAATCCAATTAGAAAGATTTTCTTCCTTCCATAAAAATCGCTCAGTTTTCCAACGAGTGGCAGGAAAATTGCACACACGATGAAGTATGATGCGATTAACCATGTGATGTCACTTGCTGTAAGCGAAAACTCATGTTGAATTTCTGGCAATGCTACAGTAATCATCGAAGTGTTTAACGGATTTAATACAGTCCCCAAAGTGATCGCTGTAATGAATAGTTTTTGATGTTTAACAAGTGAACCACTTTTTGTTTCTAGCATAGCTTTACAATCTCCTTTCGAGATAAATACCCAGGATCTATTCTCGAAAACTCTATAAATTTTCCCCATTTGACTCAATCACGTTTTTGTACCAATAAAATGAATCTTTTTTGATACGTTTAAATGTGCCGTTACCTTGATCATCCACATCTACATAAATAAATCCGTATCTCTTTTTCATTTCACCCGTGCTTGCTGCAATTAAATCAACTGGTCCCCACATCATATAGCCCACTACAGGTATCCCATCAATATCAATTGCTTTCTTCATTTCTTTTAAGTGTTCTCTTAAATAATCTATTCTGTAGGAATCATGAATGTTTCCATCATCTTCAACCTTATCAACGGCACCTAAACCATTCTCTACGATCATTAATGGAAGTTGATAACGATCATATAAGACATTCAATAAATAACGAAGGCCTTTCGGGTCAATCCCCCATCCCCAATCACTAACTTGTATATGTGGGTTTTTGTAGCCTGTTTTTACGCCATTTAGCCCGTTAAATTTGAGCGTCGTTTCCTTACCCACAACATGAGTCATGTAATAGCTAAAGGAAATAAAATCAACTGTCCCTTTCTTCAATTCTTCTAAATCGCCTTCTTGGATAGGTAATGTGATTCCTTCACGTTCAAATTCTTTTAATTTATAGGCTGGATAGTAACCACGGCACTGAACATCACAATAAAACAACATTTTTTGCATAAATTCAGTTGTTCTTTGTACATCTTCTGGGTCAGGACTTGCTGGGTACGCAATATGTCCGCAATACATCATGCCAACTTTATTTTTCGGATCTATTTTATGTGCTAGTTGTACAGCTTTCGCGCTCGCTAAAAATTGATGAAACGCAGCTGTCATACGTGCTTGCTCATCATCTCGATTAACTCCCGCGGCCATCCAAGCTTTTGTTGACATGACATTAATTTCGTTAAAAGTAAGCCAAAGCTTGACTTTTCCTTTGAATCTAGTAAAAAGAGTTTGGCAATATTGCAAATAAAAATCAACGACTTTACGATTTTCCCATGACCCATATTTTTGTAAGCCTAGTGGTGTTTCAAAATGGGAAATCGTCACAATAGGCTCAATTCCATATTTCTCGCAAGTATCAAAAATATCATCGTAAAATTGTAACCCTTTTTCATTCGGCTCTTGGTCATCTCCGTTTGGAAAAATCCGCGACCATGCAATGGACATGCGGTAGCTTTTAAATCCCATTTCAGCAAATAAAGCAATATCTTCTTCAAATCTATGATAGTGATCAATCGCGTTGTGGCTTGGATAATACTTCCCTTCTATAACCCCATCCGTTATTTGGCGTGGAACACCATGTTCACTTACTGTCATAATGTCAGCCGTGCTTAACCCTTTTCCGTCTGTAACATATGCTCCTTCAATTTGGTTCGCAGCTGTTGCCCCACCCCATAAAAAATCCTTCGGAAAACCCATTTTTGCTCATCCTTCCATTTTATTAATGAAAGGGTATAGCTGCTTTTTATAAGCAACTATCCCCTAAATAAAATTACGCCAGTTTTAGTAACGCTTCTCCAACTTGTACATTTTTTCCGGTAATCCCTAAGACATCCGAATAATTTGAGGAATTTGTAATAATAAAAGGTGTAATAATGTCATACCCTTCATTTTTAATTCCTTCAATATCGAATTCTAGTAATAGATCGCCTTTTTTAACGGTTTGTCCCTTTTCTACTTTTGGTGTGTAATAACGACCACCCAGTTTTACTGTGTCAATACCGACATGAATCAGTAGTTCAGACCCATTATTACCAGTAATCCCTATAGCATGATGCGTATCAAAGAACGCCGTTACGGATCCATCAACTGGTGCAAAGATTTTTCCTTCCTCAGGAATAATGGCGACTCCTCTTCCTAAGATACCTTCAGCAAAAACATCATCACTGACCTCTGCAAGTTCAACAGACTTTCCTTTAATCGGTGAAAAAATTACGTCATTTGAAACGATATTTACAACTTTTTCTTCTTTTGTTTCTGATTTCTCTTGTTTAAGTGCTACTTCATCATCTTCTTTAATGCCAAGAATAAATGATACGGCAAATGAAACGACAAATGCTAAGATACAACCTATGATTGCATAGATTAAAATAGTAAAGCTGTCTGGCCCGATATAAGCAGGAAGTGCAAGTAGGCCAGGAGCAACTTGTGCATATCTACCAACTCCCATAATTCCAATGAACAGACCTGCAACTCCCCCACCTATCATGGCAGCAATTAATGGTCGCTTAAATCGCAGGTTAATACCATAAAGGGCTGGTTCTGTAATCCCTAAAACAGCTGTAAAACCAGTTGAAGTTGCTAATGCTTTAATTTCAGTATTTTTTGTTCGTAGTGCAACAGCTAACGCTGCTCCACCTTGGGCAATATTAGAAACCATCATCCCTGGGCCAGCAACTGTGTCATAACCATCTGTAGCTAGCATATTAATACCAATTGGAATTAAACCGTAATGCATACCCGTCATGACCAATAAAGGAGTAAATGCTCCAACTAATGTTGGAACAAGCCAACTTACGTGTGAATTAAGGAAAGTAATAATGGAACCAAGTCCGGCACCAAGAAAGTTTCCTAATGGTCCAATCGCAATTAATGTAACCGGTGCAACAATTAAAATTGTCAATACTGGTGCTAGAATGAAACGAGCTGACTTAGGAACAACTTTGTTAACAAATGGTTCAACATATGACATAAACCAAATGGCTAAAATGATCGGAATGACAGATGATGAATACGTAACAATGGAAACTGGAAGACCAAAGAAAGAAATGCCTTCCCCTGTTTCTTTTGCTGTGTTCATCATTGAAATAAATGCAGGGTGAACAAGTATTCCACCTATCACCATCGCAATATATTGATTCACTTTAAATTTCTTAGCTGCTGAAGATGCTAAGAGGATTGGCAAGAAATAAAATCCTGCATCGCCCATAAAATTCAAAATTTGATAGGTTTGTGAATCAGTTGTCACCAATTTAAAAGTAACCAGTAGTGCAATGACAGCTTTTAACATACCGACACCAACAAGTGCAGGGACAATTGGAACAAACATACCTGCAATGGTATCTAAAATTTTTGCAATTGTGCTTTTATTTTCTTCATCTTGTGTATCTGAACTAGCATCATTTAGATTCCCTATTTTGGAGAGTTCTTTATATACATTTGAAACATCATTTCCAATAATGACTTGGAACTGTCCACCCTTGTTTACAACACCAACTACACCTTTTGTTGCCTTAAGTACATCTATATTTGCTATTTTGTCGTCTTTTAAATTAAAACGGAGACGTGTCGCACAATGTGAGACTGCTGAAACGTTTTCTTTTCCTCCAACATTTTCCAAAATCGTAGTGGCAAGACCCTTAAAATCCATGAGTTTTTCCCCCTCATTAATATCCTTTATCTTTAATTTTAGGCAAAAATAAAAACCCACCATCTATGGAAGAAATCACAACATTTCTTTTCCAAAGTTGGTGGGTATAGCCTTACGTAACAATCCCATTGTATCCTATTAAATTGTTATATACTTTCATCGGTGACTCTTCTTATATGAATGGCGAGATAAACAATCTCATCATCTGTCAACCGACAATTCATTTCATTATAAACATATTCTTCAATACGTTTGGCACATTTATATTCATTAGGATACTTTGTCTTAATAACATCGATAAATCCTAAATCATCTCTGATAATCTCTTTTCCACTGTTTAATCTTCGAACAAAGTATTTTAAATGTGTCATAAACCTTTCATAGTGTATGGAATTTTCATTCAAATCAACACCATAATGGTATTTGACAATATCTAAAATTTTCTTAAGTCTCTTAGTCATTTGTATTGTTTCCTGAATCTTTACGGTATCATCCATTTGTGCGTTAACTAAATGAATTGCAATAAAACCCGCTTCAGAATCATGTAATCTTACACCATGTCTTTTTTCGATAATATTTAAACCTTCCTTACCGATTAAGTACTCGTGATTATAAAATCGATCGATTTCCCATAATAAAGCATTACGAACAGTAATACCTTTTTTAGCTCGATCTATCGCGTGATAAATATGATCAGTAAGACCTAACCAAATTGTATCATCAAGCTTTTTATTAAGGGAATTACTAGCAAATTTTATAATTTCATTTGTTGTACGGACATATGTGTATGGAATATTTGAAAGCAGTACTTCTAGATAATTTCCCTGGTCTTCTTCGCCTTCAATGATATAAATTTTTTCGATTAGTGATTCATCGATTACATCATCTACTTGTTTCTTAAAACCAAGGCCTTTACCCATGACAAGGACTTCTTTTCCATCTTTGTGAGAACGAACTAAATTATTGTTTAGGACTTTATCAATTTTCATAGTACCACTCATAGCTTGACATCTTCCTTACTTTAATTTACAACGCCTTGCTACAAAACTATTATAAATTGGTATAGCCTGCCGAACAGTAACAATCCAATTAATATATTTATTTGTGTATTTATATTATCCCCAAATGAAAACGATGTCAACTATTTGTTTATAAATGAACTCTCTTCTGCCCTAGAAGACTCCCACCTCTATGGCTGATAAAATATTTATTATTTAATTATACTATTTTAATTCCATTGCTGCGAAATGCATTTACAACAACAGGTTCGACCGAATCATCCATCCCCTGTATTACCTTCCTTTTTAATAGCATCAATAAACTCACACCCCTTTTCAAGAAGTGCTGCATCCACCCACGTTCTGTCCCAGATACCATTTTTGATTGCCGCTATTATTTCTGCTTCTTTTGCTACCGTTTTACGTGCTTTCTCTAGGATCTCTGATGCATCTTTAGGATTGATGACCACAACACCATCGTCGTCCCCGACCAAAATATCACCTGGATTAATCGTGACACCATCACAAGAAATCGGAATGTTGATTTCACCTGGTCCATCCTTATATGGACCAGCAGGCGTTACACCCGCTGCATACACAGGAATCGACATTTGTTTGATTACTCCCGCATCTCGAATCGCTCCGTCGATAATAAATCCGGCTATTCCTCGTTTCTGTGCCCAGGTAATCATTAATTCGCCAATTAATGCATTTGTGGTATCTCCTTGTCCATCCACCACAATGACATCGCCGGGAGATGCCAAATCAATCGCTTTATGTAACAGCAAATTATCACCAGGTCTTGTTTTTACTGTAAAAGCACTCCCAATGAGTGGTGTGGTATTGTATGGTCTAATTTTTCTACCAATACAGGATGTCCGGTTCATGTTATCTGCAATATTCGCAACGGGAATCCCTTTAAAAGCATCAACCAAATTACGAAGTGGTCGTTCAAACTCACTATGTATTCGAAAGCCTACATTACCCATACACCTTTCATTCTCCCTTCATCTACACGCCGCATTTCACGACACTTAATAGATAATATTTAGGACTTATACGATTTATACGAAAAAGGCGATAAATTCCATGTTGGATAATGTTCTTTACTCGTTTGATTCTTCACGTTATGCATAATTTGGTAACACAAACAAATCCTAACAGCATCGGAATTAATTTGGTGGTGTTGGGATGACTTTCTCTCGTACTCAGTTATTATTTGTACTTATTCTTTTTATTGGTATTTCGAATCATGTGCTCATCATGCCTCATTTGCTAACAACAGGAAAACGCGATGCATGGGTTCGATGAGGTTTGGAGCATGATATCGATTTTTTAAACTTAGAGCACCAGCTTTTCAGAAAGTATACTGCTGATTGGAAAAAGCTAAAAAATCAAGATACTTTACTTCGTGAAGATAGTATAAAATCGATTGATGCACATATCGCACTGGAGCATTCAGGTTCATTTAAAAACCGTAAAATTGAGATTAAGGAATGATTTTTAATTGCCCAAAGTAGATATGGTTAAATAACTCACCATCATTGGTGAGTTTTCATATTTTAGGATTTAAACTTTTTTATTAAAAGATATCAAACAAATTTTTCTGTTCAATTAATACCACCATTCTATATAATATACTGTAAGAATCACATGTCTGACCTGATTTTAATTAGAATGGGGAGAATAGAATGGAAAACGTTTATCTGTTTGTTCTTATGTGTATTTTTCTCATTATTTTACCTGGTCCTGATACTGCTATTGCTACAAAAAATACACTCACCGTTGGGAAAAGCGGAGGTCTAAAAACAGCTTTAGGCACTTGCTGTGCCCTCCTCATCCATACTTCTGCAGCTGTATTCGGACTTTCAGCCATCATTGTGAAATCTGCCTTGTTATTCTCTGTATTCAAATATGTTGGCGCGATTTACTTAATTTATCTAGGTGTTAAAACATTATGGTCATTGAGGAGGAAGGAAGAAGCAGCCACCGTTGATTCCAACGCAAAAAGTCAGTTTGCACATACATCTTGTTTTAAACAAGGGTTTTTAACCAATATCCTAAATCCCAAAGTTGCTGTCTTTTTCTTAACCTTTTTGCCTCAATTCGTAGACGCTGGAAGCCATACCTTCATTCCATTTCTACTAATGGGAATTACGTATACTGTATTGACCGCCATCTGGTTTTTTCTTTATGTCTTACTAATCAACCAGGTCAGTGCTTTTATGAAAAAACCAAAATCACAGAAGATCATTGAAGGAATCACAGGTACAGTCTTAGTTGGATTTGGTATAAAACTAGCCCTAGAAAAGGCTCATAATTAGAGTGCCATACGTTTAAAGTATGGTACTTTTTTGTTCGTTAAAATTCACCTTTCTAGTTCGATGTATTCCCTCAATAGTTTCCACTCATTACCTTCTTTTCTCCACACAAACATACATTGAGCCGTATACGGTTCTCCATTTATGACATTGGTTTCTCTTCCTGAAACTAAGTATTCATTTCCATTTTTACGTGGTGTGATTGAAAAAACATTAAAGTTTTTTTCTGCATGATCCATTTGTCTCAACGAACGCTCAAGATCATAATCATAGTAGTACGGGTCAGGTTGATCAATATTTGAGTGTGCCCAGTATCCGACAAAACTTTTTGACATATACTCTCGAATCTGATCACCATTCTTGCTTATAAAACCTTCATTCCAAGCCTTAAAATAGCTATGTAAAATCTCTTTTATATCGTCCAACTTCTACTCCTCCTTTTGCTACCTTTTTAAATACGATACGTAAACTTCTCACTAGAATAACTTCAACAAAAATTGAAGCATCTCCTTTTAGTTCGTAAAAAAAGATGTCCCAAAAGCATGGCTTTAAGACATCTTAAATGATACGTATCTAACGTAATACTTTACTTCTACACTATATTGGATGCCGAAACGGAACATATCAATAACACAAAAAATAGCGGTTCCCAGTTCAAATTAACAAAAACACCTGTATGTTTTTTCCTCCTAAAGAGACCATATTAACAAGAGAAAGGAGGAATAAACAATGACAGACAAGAAACAATCCCAAGAAAAACAGAAAAACAAATCCCCTCAAAATCAGTATCAAGAAGAAATAAGTGCGGAACTACTCGCCGAACGTGCATTAGCTGAAACCATCCGTGAAGGCGGTGCATTTGCTCGAAAGAATGATGAAAGCTGATACACACTGATATGGGAAACCTAACTTCAAAAACGACTAAAAGTTCCTTGAGATTTGAGGCCTGAGTAGTTTGCTAAGCTGTCCGCCACACATTTATTGCGGCTTTTTGACAATCGGAATATAAATATCAAAATGCGGATCACTAGGGTCACGATCAACTGGATAATATTCATGTTTTATTGGCATATATGGATCATAGTAATCTACACCCTCTTCCCTATATGGGATATACTCACTTTCGAATAACCATTTATGTAGATCCGTGTATGTCTTCTGAATATCTTCTCCTTTGTTATGTGTTGTTTTCACATACGTTAGTTCAGGAACCTCTATATCAATCATCCCTTCAGGAATTTCCTGCTTATCACTTACTTCATATACTGCATAGTGCACGAATCCATCTTCAATTACATGATTAGATAGACCTAATTGAACTTCGGGATTCACCTTGTAATCTATCTCTTTTGCAAGCTCTTCCGCTTGATGAATCACGTTTTTTAGCTTAGGCACAATCTCAGAGAATGTACCCTCCCATTTTAATCCTACTGCCCGATAGCCTGGTAATTTAATAATTTCATAACTCACTTTATCTACAACCTTTCCAAAATAATATTTATAATTTTCCTATTTCTCGTAAAATGCTAATTCCACTGATATAATTACTTCCACATAAAAAGCGTTAATCCCTCCTTGGATCAACGCTTGCCGTACTTTTATAGACATTTTTCCAAATACTCATCCTAGGTTCGTATTCTCCCCTAAGGACTTATTCATTCCCCTTTATAATTTCGGCTCTGTTCTCAATTTGTGGAGGTTCTTCAAACCAACCATTTTTGATCTTGAGCTCAATCCCTTCTCGCGCATATAAATAAATATCTTTAGAAATGAGCATAGCTTTCATTGCAATATCATTCCGCAAACTGAAGAATACACCTGTCCCAGATCCAACAATTGAAAATCCATTAAGGATGTAGATGCAGTGCATCATTAACTTATCTGAAAAAGGAGGTACGGTGGACTTCGTAACCGTTGCACCAGATTTTGCAGACAGTTGAATATCTGCTTTTAGAAGCATATCTTCCATAATTTTAATCTGCTTCTTAGCCAGTTCTTTCCCTTTCAGAAAATATTGTTTTACCTCTTTGTTTTGAGCACATTGGGCAAACCCGGTAATAAGCTGCATCCCTATATTATTAGATTCTAACGTGTGATGCAGGATTCCGACTTCGAGGTCATTAAATGGTCGTTTATCACCGGTAAGTTTAAATCCATCTAAGTACTTCTTCGATTTGATAAACTCTACCGTTCTCGGCAAAGTAACGATTGGAGGTGGAGAAAGAATCCCTTTTTCAAGTAAATAAGAAGTTGCAAGTTTATAAATTTTTTGGGTGATCGTTGTAAGACCTTCATAGATTGCCATCACTCTTTTATTGTAGGTCATGTTCATATTTAAGGTGTAAAGGCCCATGCTAACTTCCTTTAACACTCGAACAAACATGATATCAAATCCATGATCATATAGCTTAGGTGCATCCAGATGGACATCATCTGCTGTAAATCCGACAGGTTTTACCATACCCTCTTCTTTAAAAATTCCCTCCATTTCTTTTACATAAAAATCCAGCTCCTGCCACAAACCTCCTAGTAAATTCCGAGCTTGTTGATCATTCGCTTTTTCAATAAAGTATTCCAAAAACCTCATAATCAGCGTCTTTTCTAGGTATGTCTGCCAAAGGGTGCCTACTTCTGAAACATTAATAGGATTTTTTTGGCTCAATGTTGTAACCTCCAATTTAATAAGAATATCCAAATTATGTAATCGCACTAATACATTGCCCAGATTCTGGAAAAGAATACCCAATTATATATTTTTTCACCGAAATAAGTTGTGACTTTGGACAGTGCTACGATATCTCACTTATAAAGTCTATAAAAAAACACCTGACTCATTGATCAGTCAGATGTCCCCATTTTTAGGATATATTCTTCTTCGTCTCTAATGGAGGGCTGGCCTTCATGGTATGTGGCAGCATTTGAATCGAGTCTATGACACTATCAAGCTTTGATTCGATTCGATGTAGCAGATAGAATGTCACGACAACAGGAAAGCCAACCTCTTGGATAAAAGGCAATAGTTCCTCCACCCACATTTCCTCCTTTCTAAAAGTAGAGCCAACTCCCAAAAGAGAGCTGGCTCATTTTAATTAAAGTTGAACTTCTTCAACATTACGTTCAACAATACGTGCGCCTTTTTTCGATACCATAGGACCACCAGATGTTAGGAACGCATCCGTTGCTACGATTAAATCCATTGCTGCAGAAAGAGCTACCACATCTACAGGTTCCACTGGATTTTCAATCGATACGGTTGCTGTTTTTCCAGCCATATTCGTAAACTGCATTTCTAGTGTTTTTGCCATTCGTTATTCCCCCTTTCTAAAAATTCATCTTAAAAATTACTCAGCAATGCCTACTAACATAAAGCTATCATTACGCTCAATGTCGGATAGATCTAATGTTTGAAGACCGATGATTGCTGTTGCAACTGCATGTAAATCATCCGCTGTTACAGAAGGGTTAATGTTGTTGTAGTTTTTATTTTTATAGATGAGCTTACCCTTACCATCCACACCGTTTTCAAACACTAGACGTAACTGCGTATCTAGAATTTCCTGTTTTGCTGCCATGTCCCTCACCTCCTTTACACTATTGTTATAGAAGGGTGAGGGGCAAAAAGGGGCATCTGATTTATTTAAAAAATGAATAAAGTTTACGCAAGAAAAAACTCAGGAGGATTCTCCCCTTTTAGATCATTATCTAAATATGGGTAATGTAGTTGTTGTTTTTTATTTTCTTTTTCTTTTTGTTTTTCTTTTTGTCCACGTATCGTGGTACGAGTCATTAACGTATCGTGGACGTGTCGTAAATCGAGCAAAGATGTGTCTAAATAAGGAATTTTTTATAATTTCCTACAAAACAAATCGTTTGCTAGTTTACTTTTTGTTTATTCTAGTATTTACTTACTTTAGAAGTGGCTATATTTCGCTACTCTACTCTTGTAATCCACAATAAAATCTCTGACCTTATGACAAAAATCCATCAAACTCAAATACTGCCATCTCACTTACCAAATTTAAATCCATTTATCCCGACCTCTCTTGCAACTATGATTGGCTTAAATAAAAGTATTATCTTACAGCAACTTCACTACTGGCTTCAGCGGAGTAAAAACATTCGTGAAGATCGAAAGTGGGTTTATTTTACATATGACCAGCTAGTTGAACAATTCCCGTTTTTCTCAAAAAGTACAATCAGAAGAGCTATTTCTTATTTAGAAAACAACGGTTTTCTATGTTCAAAACAGTTTAATAAAATGAAAATAGACCGAACCAAATGGTATTCAATTAATTATGAAGCACTGGAAGAACTAATGGGCGTAGAAACAGAACTACCAAACAACGAGGATTCTAACGTGGACTATGACACACCCGTGACTGTTCAAGAAGAACAGACGATTTGTTCAAACGGGAGAGACCAGCTGCTCAATATGGACTGTCCATCTGTTCAAAATGAGCAGACGAGGTGTTCAATTTGAGCAGAGCAATACCATAGATTACACAAAGATTACTACAGAGATTACATCAAAGACTTCTTCTTCTTCAAGATTCTCTGATGACAACGAAGAAGACCATTTTAGAATTTCTGAACAGGATGGACTTGGAAAAATTGAGAATTATATTCCCAAAAGAAGAATATCATGCTGTACTGTCATAAACAGCCAACTAGATTTTGTAGCAATGATAAGGTCTCAAGAGAATAACTCTAAGAGGTGGAGCAATGTAGAGGTTCAACTTAGGGATTGGATAATCAAAGGCTTCCAAACAGGTAAGCAATCAAACATTAAATTTGCCCGTATCATGCAAAATCATCAACAAACCTTTTCAAAGCCAATCCGGAAAAAGAGCATATCAGATTGGCTGGATACTGACCGACAACTAGACAAATCCGTTTATTTGTACTGGATTTTAAAACGAAGAAAGGGTTGTTTTGGAAAAGCTTATGGCTAGCAGCAGCAGTGTAGACAAGACAAATAATAGCTGTCTACTACAAGTTTGCCTGTTTGTTATTCACAACAAACTTACATTTTGGGTAATTACTACAACCTAAAAAAGTGCCGTACTTCCCCTTACGTTCAACCAGGTCCGAACCACATTTTGGGCACATATTTGCGTTAATTTTATATTGATAAAATCGTTGTGAATCTTTAATGTTCTTAACATGTTGCTTTTTCTTGTCTCCACCAACATTCAATGTTTTCTCAAGTTTTTTAGCAATCTGTTTGGTTTCTCTCTTTACTAGTTTGTTTAAGTACATACGCACTTATGCTTTACCCAGGAATCCTTTAACTTTGGGTATACCTATTATGATTAGGAATGCAGTTATTATTAGTCCCTTTAGTTCCATATCTTTCCCCTCCGAGACACTTGTACTACGTACACCTTCTATAGTCCTGAATTACAACACAAAAAATTACATTATTTGATTATTAATAGGGAATTATTACTGAAAAGGAAAGGTTTTTCAACAAAATTCAATAAATTTCACTATTAATAATAGTCCCAATCTAGTAGATATACTTTTTCTTTGTTAATATAATATTGTAAGCATAAAATGAATATTGCTTAAAATATATTTTAAAGGTGATAGTATGAATTCTACTTTGAAGGAAAAGGAATTAGAGCTTTTGGCGAAAGTTGCAAAAGAAAATAATTTGCCAATTAAGATGTTACACCAGTTTATTAAATCAGCTGAAAAGTTCTCCTATGAAAACTTATCTCCCGGAGCCAGAAAGAAGGAGTACACTGATTTAATCAGCTTTTATGCAAAACAAAATAAAGGTGATGACTAATGTTATTTAAAAAGTTAATTTTCGACAACTATAAAACATACTATGGACATCAAGAAATTGATTTCTATATCCCTAGCGATATTAGGAATGAAAAAGAAAAAAATATAATTCTGCTCGGTGGCTTAAATGGTGCAGGGAAGACAACTATATTAAAAGCTATTTTATATGTTTTATTTGGAAAACGAGGTATTACTGAACAGGAGCACAAACGTTTATTCTCAAACACAATAAATAATTCATTTTTTGACGAAGGAGGCAGAGATTGTTCTGTTTCACTCGTCCTTGAAACAGATAGGGGCGAAGATTGGGAACTTCAAGTTAAGTGGAGTTTCGATAACTATAAAAGGTTATTAAACGAGAACAGATCCCTTTCAATCAGAAAAGCCGGAAATCGACATGGTAAAAAGATTAAAATCGATAATATCGAGGCTTTTAATAGAATTATTGATAAGATTATCCCTTATAATGCTGCTCCCTTTTTTATTTTTGACGGGGAAGAAATTAAAGATATTATCTTAAGACAAAACAGTTCAGAAATGAAAGAAGCCATTCATAAAATCACTGGAATGGAAGCATATAAACAGTTGTTAAGTGATTTAAAGTCGATCAAAATTACTACGGAACAAGGTTTAGCAAAGGCTGTAAGCCAGACAAAACTTAATTCATTAAATTCTGAACTAGCAGAAGTAGAGGAAGAATTAAACAAACTTGAAATACGCAAGTCTAAGTCTATCGAGGAAAGTAATAAGCTCGAATCATTGATTGACAATGCAAAAAAAGCCCGAAACGACAAACTTACTTTAAATTCGAAATCCAGAGAAGTAATTATTAATAGACAAGGTAAAATAAGCACTGAATTACAATTAGCAAAAAAGGATTTCGAAAGTTACTTTAAGGAAAACGCAATTAATATTATCTTAAATAAAAAAATTATTAACCTTAAAAAACAATTAAAACTCGAAAAAGATATTAGATATAAAAAAATCATGCAAGAAGCTTCATTAACTCCATATCGAAGTTTTATGAACCAATTGCTGAATAAGGATATAAGCCCTCCCCTATCAACTGAACAATTAGAGCAGATAAAAAGAATTGGAGAAGAAATATGGGCAAAAGAAAACAATATTAATTTAGGTATCCCAAATGGTTTTGTAGAGATTCACGACATATCAAGTAATGACCAGGGATATTTACTGAATTTAGTAGTAAAAGACAAAAATCATATTATCGAATTGATTAATAAAATAGAAAAATTAAATCGACAGATGGACGATCTAGAAACTGAAATACGAAACGCACCGGAATCTGTCGACATTACAAAAGAAAATAATGCAATTGATATTTTAGTAAAAAAGCTTGGTGAACAAAATTTAAAACATAGAGCTATCATGAACAAGATTAACAAAGCAAAAGAAAAGAAAAGCTCAATCTTAAATCAATTAACAAGATTAGCTGAACAAGGATCCGGATATGAAGAGCTAAAAGAACGATTAGACTACATTAATAGGATAATAAAAGCACTTAATGAATATGTTACTCAAAATACAATAATGAAAGCTAACTTTATTAAAGATGAATTTTCAAGTATGTTAGTAAAATTATTCCGAAAGCAAGATGAGTTTGGTAAGATCGAATTTGATATTGACTCTTATACAATTCGATTATTTAATGATCGCAATCAAGAAATCAGTATACAGGATAGGTCAGCTGGTGAAATGCAGATGATCTCATCAGCGTTAATTTGGGCGTTAACCAAGGCGTCTGATCTTTCATTACCGATGGTTATAGATACTCCACTTGGACGGCTAGATAGTTATCATAGAAATCATTTAATCAATCATTACTATAAGCATTTAAGTGAACAGGTTATCATTCTCTCAACTGATACCGAAATTACAAAAGAATACGTTGATTTAATGAAAAATAACTCGTACAAACAATATATGCTGGATTATGATGAAGACAAAAAATATACCATTATTCGTGATGGATATTTTAACTTTGTGAGGTTGTGAAATCATGGCAAATAGAAGAATGAATCTTACAGGTACAGGAAAAGAGATATTAGACAATCTTTGTGAAACATTAGAGATTGAACGACCATTTGGTGTGAAGATTGCTTTTTCAAAAGGTCTCTCAGCTTCAAATGGAGTAATTAACAATGAAATTAAAGATGATAAAGCAAAATGGACAATCCCCGATAATATTATAAGGGATAAAGAATTTATCCTTTTTAAACATTTAATTATAAATGAGGTTGGGAAGTCCTTAAATGATGAGGAAATTCATCAATATTTACTGGCATATATTGAATACGGTTTAAGAATTATTAAGGATGAAATTGAATCTCTTAGCACATTGGAAGATTACCGTATAAAGATATTAGGTTAAAAAAGGTATCCGCAGTATGCAGATACCTTTTTTATTTAAATTCTCTCCCACAATGGAGTAATATTAACAACTGTTACAATAGGCTGCGTTAATTCCCCGCGATCGTCTAACACTGGACCATTTACAATACATTGACCTTTCTTAAGAGAAGATAGTTTTTTTTCCCATTCCTTTTTATCATTTGGATTGTAGGATAAACTACCTGCGATATAAGATACTTCTTGATCTGGTGGAGCAAAGTACACCTTTTCACTTGCCATCTGTAGTCTTGCAAGTTCACTTGCATCAAGCTGTGATTTTAAGAATTGAGTAGCATACCAAGCCGACCATCCAAATTTTCTTCCCTCTTGCAAAATCCGTGCAGAAGGTGAGTTTTCAGTGTGGTCAAGGTTTTGCGCCTCATCCATTACCACTGGCATAGGAATATTTTTATTACCATTTCTTACTGCATAATTCCATAAATCCCACAAGATAAATTCTGTAATCATCAATTGAACATCTCTTGGATAACCTGTTAATTGGATTACAAATACTTGACCATCACTTTCAATTATTTCCTTCCAATCTAGTTCTGAAGAATTATTAAACGGATTTCGATCAATTAATGGTCGAATCTGTGATAAAGCTGTTTTTGCATAATTTGAACCCTCTTCCTCCAACTCCAGCTTTAACTTTTGTAGATCCATACTATCTCCATATTTATGTAAACCGTTTATTGTTGCTTCGTAAATTGCATTTAATTGTTGAATTCCTAATGTACTATACACTGCCCCAAACACACTTTTAATTCTTTCCGCAACATCTGTTTCATTTTCCGGAAATGTTAAGCCCCCAATATCTCGAACATTTCTTTTAAATGGATTAATTGGGAACCTTTCATTATAGACAACAGACTGTTTTAAATTGTTACCTAGGTATTCTACAAATTCAGGTTCCAATTGATTAGGTAAAAAACCTTCCGTATAGTCAATAACTATGCTTGAAATTCCTTGCTTTGCTTTTTCCAAAAGTAAGCATTGCATAAAATATGTTTTTCCTTGACCTGAGTTACCCGAAATCAGTAGGTGACGATTCGCAAGATTCTTATTTCCATATTCCCAGTAAATTTGTTTATTAGAATTTAAAGCTTTTCCAATTAGAATGCGTACTTTTTCAAGGGGTGTTGAATCCGTTCTTTCATTATCATTAGGAAGTTCAATGCCGTCATTTTCATCTACAACCACAGTGGTTTGTTTATTATCTAAATTAGAACTGTCAATAATATTAAGATCCGATTCTTCATTATCTTGAGACACATGATCGATTTTTTCTTCGAAATTCGTTTCTTGTTCACTACTTCTTTCATATTTGTAGTTATATGAAATTAGTCTTTCTTTTACAAAGTCCGTTTTTCCTGTCTGGATTTTTTCTGTTAGATTCTGAATTGATTTAACAATACCTTCAAAGCCATCATGCAATGTCAGGTTTAGTATTGTAACATTATCCTCCAAACTTGAAGTTCTTAAATAAGCATCCTTCTGGAAAGATATGATTGCACCTTCACCTATAAGTGACTTTAGATCTGTAGACACTTCATAATCATCTGAAAGAAGTTTTTCTATAATTTCTTCAGATAATTTATAATCCCCCTCGTCCCAAAGTTCACTTTGTTTAATTTTCTTTGCATTTGCAATAAATATTTGTGCGAAGAAATTTCTGTAAAATTGATTCTTAAATGTCTTTTTACCATCTTTATAGATAAGCTCATTATCAAAGAGCTTACGGGTGTTATAAATCTGTTCTTTTGCTTTTTCGAATACACCACTTGGGTTATTCCCAATCTTAACTTCTACCGGATAGTAGTGAAGTTTTAAGGTATCTCCATGTTCCAATCCTACAAGTAGTAAGTCATCACTATGTTTACCAGTAACCCCTAAATTTTTAGCTGTAAATACCCCTTCTCTTTTATTTAAGCTAACAGCACCGGCAACCCTCAATATTTCTTCTAGGGAAATAGGAACCCATAATATCTTAGGGTGGTTAAAATAGGCTAACGAATATTTAATAGCTGAAATAATACTCAGCTTTTCTCTATCAAAATGCCCTTTACTTCCTGCTATTCTTAATAACCATTCCCCATTGAATGTATTAAAAGCTTTAATTGTATTCACTATATTTTCTTCAGTTACCTCAATATCTTTATTTACTAATATTTCTTTGATTACAGAGTTAAACTGGTTAGACTTATCGGTTACAGTTATTGCATCATATCTGCTTGAAGAAGTAAATTGATCATTATAATGTATGACAACTAAATTACGATCATATTTTTGAAAGAACTCTAAATCAACACTTGGATCAATAAAAGTTACCCAATAGGATGCATCAAAAATCTTAGATAATGTCTCTTCATCTTCGATATCAGTACGCGAAACAATTCCTTCACCTTTTTTGTAAGTATCATTTCCTCCATTAAACATATTGGCAGCAAGTTCATTAGCAAAAAAGGCAGTTTGTAATAGAATATTATCATCAATCTGGCAACCTTTGATACCAAACCCACTCCGATAATTTTCTTCACCTTTCATAGAAGGGACAGTGGAAAATACCCCATCAAGTGAAATACCAGTAACCATATCTTTCATAGGGAGATGTGCCCTATGTTGTTGTGCATGCATTTTGTAAAATGAAATATGCCCATATCTGTAAGACTTTTCATCATTACTATGCTTAAAATAAAATAAATTTTCTCTAATAAATCGGAGAATATCTGATTCATCATATTTAGATGACTTAAGATTAATATTTAAATATGATTTAACTTGTTCAAGTTTCTCCATCCTTGAAAATTCATCGAAAGCACTCTGCTGGCTGATATCCATATAAAGTGATACTTCTACTGGTTTAAGCTCATCAGGACCTTTCTCCTCAATTTTCTCAATAATCCAATTTACAATACCTCTGAGGATTTCTTTATCATTTGTGATATTCACTACATTTAATTGTAAAGGTGCCTTTGAATCACTTAAGAATAAAAATTCAAAGTGTTCTTCAAACTGTGTAATCTTTTCATGAACTACTTTTGCGAGATACTGACTTGCATCTGATACTGTTACTTCTCGCACTGGTTTAAATCGAATCCATTCAGGTGCATGACTTTGGCTATCTGGCTTATAGAGTTGATCGTGATCGTTGTAAATAAATGGAATTAACGAATCAGGTTTAAGACGACTGAGAATCATATTATCTATTGGTTCTTGTCCAACCTTTTCAGTTAAATATAGTTGATATGCAACCACAATCGGATGGAAAGGCGTAAAGTAAACTTCGTTAGCTGCAACCATTACTCCTAGTTTATTTAAATTTCTTCCTTTATTTCCAGGGGCTTTTCCCTCTTCGAAGGATTTGATTTGCCTTAAATATTCTTGTAGATAATCTTGTGCACGTTTCTTTAGTTCGTCGGAATAATAACATAAGCTAGGTATGCTATTAATTCTAAAATATTGTATAAACCTACTATAAGCTTCCCGCAGGTCTTCATTTAATTCTAGACTAACTGGAACGACTTCTTCCGAATCAAGAATGGCTGATTGAATATTGTTTTCTACCCATTTTTGCTCCCATTCAAAAAAAGTTTTATATTCCTTGTGAGTATAATACTCATTATTCCCAATCATCAGCCTATTGTTTTGAAACTTAAAGTCTTTTGCTTCTTCTCTTTTCATTTTCCATATTCGCATTCCTGTAATTGGTGTTGCTTCAGGTAAGTCATTTTTTAATCGAATCGGAATTCTACAACCGTTATCTTCTACAGTGATTAATAATTGGTCATCATCATCAAAAGCTTCTGGTTGAGGTATTAATGTAATTTCAGTATCTTCAGGAATTTGAATTATTTCATCCGCACTTACAATTTCAATTGATTCACTATTATAACCATCACCAAATTTGATTTCTTCTATATCTGATTCAAGTTCAAGGCAATTATTACTTACGTTTACAAAATACTTAGTTTTCAGATCTTTCAATGTAACTTCATTACATGGGAAGATTGCGATATGAAATTCGCTTCCCAGTGATGCTTTACCTTCGTGTTTATATGCAATTTTAATAAAGGTTGTTTTATCCTTAGATGCAGGTATCTCAAACGTTGCATTAATTTTACCGACATTTAGTGTAACGTCAGAACCTTTTGAAATAGTGAAAAATTCCTTGGATAAGCTCTTTACTTCACTTCCTTCAATTTCAAAATTCACATGAAGTGATACTGATTCTTCTTGGTTTGGATTAAAAATTATTATCTGCCGCTTTCTTTGCCCAGCAGAAGTTTCGGAAAGTGCGCGATCCCAAATAACAAGTTCTTTATCAATACTTATTTTTTTCAACTCTACTTTTGTTTTTTTGCTTTCTTTTATTTTCTCTTCAGCAAATCTTGCAATATCTGAGAAACTTTCTTCGGCCCAATCTTCTTTCTTGAGTTCCTGAACACCTTTTTGAGTGAATTTTTGTCCTAATTCTTCATCAAGAGAACCACCAAAATCATGAACTTTTTGAACATATTCAAACAATTCTCTGTTCTTCATTAGTCGATCATTTAATTTATTTCCTTTTAACGTAGAAAGTTCATTATCCTTAAACAAACCAAATTTCTTGTAATCTTTATCTTCTACTTTCCCTTTTGAGAGCACTTCAAATATTTCTTCAAAATCAAGTAATGTTACTTGTTGAAAAAAATGGTCATCCATTAATCGCTTTAAATTATCTAAAAGAATAATTACCTCAGTTGACGTTAAATTACTCTTTTCAATGTCTGTTTTTAATTGTTGAAATAACGAACTTGGATGTAGCGGCATTCCTTCTTTTTGAAGATTACTACTACCTCCTTCGATACTATCAAGTTGCTCCGAAACTATACTAAATAGTGCAGTTTTCTCCCAAACACCTTGTTGTTCCCCTACTTGATTTCTTAATGTTACTAAAAAGTCAGGCTTAACATTACTAGATGTATTAGCGAACACCAGATTGACATTGTTTATATTTATTCCAAATGTACTATAGGGTTCACCCATATTGTGTTGATAAGTAAAAGGTATAGCATCTTCATGATTTTTAAAAACTTCAACTAATTCTTCAACTTCACCATGTGTATCTAATTGCAAATAAAAACGATCGCCTGGCTTTATTTCAGTTTCCTTAAAAAACTTTAACAAAACATCACTTAAATACTTATAGTATTGGTTTAACATATTGAGCATCACCACTATCACTTTTCTTTTCTATTATATTTAAATTATCTAGAAGTTCCGTTACTTCTTTAACAGAATACCGATCTAACGCAACTCCCCTTTTTTCAAATTCCTCGAATAGTTTCTTAAGTGGAATTCTGTCATCTTTCACACTAACCGCAGTTAGTAAAAGTACAAAATCCTGAGTTAAGTTTAAGGTATAGCCAAGATTTCCTCTTGCTTTAAGGAATTTTCCAATTGCAGCATCCTCAACTGCTTCACCGTATTTTTTTACTACTTGAGTACTCATACCCTCTTCTAAACAATGAAATAATTGTTCAAATGCCTCTGAAAGTGTGTTTTTTTCATTAATTTCAAATTTCAAATGAGCTCTTTCATGATATTTATGAACCCATTGATTAATACTTTGAATAAATTCTTGACAATCCTTGTCATCTTGTAAGAATTCATTTAACTCGTTATAGGTAAAAAATCTTTCCCCATCCTCATTTTTAGTATTGTGACTTAACTGGGAAAGAGTGTGAATATGAACGAAGAGATCCTTTGTTCTTTCTTTCAAGCTCTTGTATCCTCCAACACTTGCTGCATTTCTTCTTTTGTTTAAAGACTCCCAATCAAGCGCAAAATACAATGGTTCAACCTTTGAATAATCCGCACTATCAAATTTCGAAAACTTCAATGTGATCTGTGAAAGATAAAGAAAATAATAAAATTGAACTAGATCTGGATAATGCTCTAGAAAATAATCTCTGTATTTACTGATATAGATAAAATCCTCTTTAAACAAATCTGAGACTACTTTTAATAAAGGTCTAAACGACTTGGTTGAATTATTGTTTTGTTTTTGTAGTGACCCTAAATTATCAAGGACTAGTGTTGTAAGAATATCTTCGCCAGCTTTATTTAAAAATACATCTTGAAACTTTGTTGACTCATCAACCAAAATATCAAACGAGAATTTAGCGATCCTTATTTCTTCGTTCCTTAATGCCTTCTTTTTCTCATTAGATAATGGATAGTAATTAAAAATATACGGATGAATTGATTTTATATCACCGTCTTGACCAAAAAGGTGAGATTGTAAAAAATGATTTAAATCCAATCGAATATCATCATTTTCACACTCAACCTTTTCCGAAATTCGAGAAACTAATGGATCAGCCTCTTCATACTCCAACTCATCAGAATCTTTTTGTTTATCTAATTTCAAATCAGAAATTTGTCTAGTAAATTCTCCTAAAACCTTTTGAAATCTATCTCTTATAACAGTTGTTTTCCTACTGGAATTGAAAGGCAAGATACTCTCAATATTTCCAGTATCATGGATGACTCCGTCTCTGTTTTTTTTCTCTTTTATTAATTTTTCTAGATCTTCTATTAACAACCTCATTGGCCTTGCTCCTTCTTGAACTCATAACCACCAAATAATCCCTTTGATAAGGTATATTTTTTATTTTCCGAAGGGATATGAATTAGTACTGCTTCACTTTGATTACCAAACTTCATTATATGGTCTAAAAACTCAACAAATTTTATTGCATCCTCTTCGTCCTTTTTGTTTGGACAATACCCTTTTAAGACTTTTGATAAGAGATCATAGAGCGGATAATCAACATCCAATTCTATTTTCTCATTGTTATTTCCAGTAAACACCACATGAAAGGTTTGTCTAAAGCTTGTAAGAACTTCATCATTAATAGGAACTAAATGTGCCATACTTGGTTTAGGTGATAATGCCTGTGCAATTCTAAAACGTTCATTTGGCTTATTAATATAAACATATCCATTTTGCGGACTTCCACGCCATTTAAAAATGGTCTGAATGACTTCTTTGTAGAATGACTCAACTTGTTTTTTATCAGCCTTATTAAAATGATAAAGATACTTCATATAATTCTTATATGAAGGTTTAACCGCATCTTTTGCAAACTCTTTATTTGTTAAGTAAGTTAATCTAACCAGCGATTTGCTAAATTCATAAACTAACTCTTCAGGTATTTCATTTTGATTAGATACAGGCTCCAACCACTTTTTTCCCAACGAGTGTAATGTGTATTTTTTAATGATTGTACCCCAATCACTCAAAGTATTTATATCAATATTTATCTGATCTATCACTTGGGAACGTAAATGAATTGGATCTAAATAAGAGATTGTTTTTAAAATTACAGACCTGTCTTTTCTTGTAAACAATAAACTAGGGACTGTTTGATTTAATTTTTCAAATGCATTCCATTCAAAATCGGATAACTCTGTATAAGATTCCGGAATAATCAAATCTGCAATAAAATTGTAAAAAGCTCTCGCAGAAATAACTAATTTATTTCGGACAATGCCTTGAATTACTAATTGGATAATTTCACTTTGAACATTTTCATCCATTAAAAACTCAAAATTCTCATGTATAACACCGTTAACTTTCCTCTTTAAATCCTCTTCATACGCTAAATAAAATGGATTATTACTATCTTTTGTAAAAACTTTACTAAAGATTTGCGAATAAAAAGATGATTTAGGTCCATTTTCTGTAAGTTCATACGCTTGGTAATCACTAAAACCAATTAGATTAAACCCGTCCTTACTAAACTTTGTTGTAACCTTTTGACTAAATAACCCACTTGCATCAATAAATTCTTTGAGTTTGTTAAAAGTTTTACCTTCATGTTCATGTAAAAGGAAGTTATGAAGAACTCCTAAATTTATAGCAAGGATCACTTTATCATTTGATTGCTCTATTTTTTGATCTGAAAAACCATCCAGTAGTTCAGATAGTGTTTCAATAGCGTTTTTATTTGGACTAAAGCTTTCTGTTGCATCGTTTAGTACTGTGTATTTTTTGATGATTTCTGGCC
The DNA here is from genome assembly GCF_002734285.1 of Fredinandcohnia onubensis. Taxonomy (GTDB): domain Bacteria; phylum Bacillota; class Bacilli; order Bacillales; family Bacillaceae_L; genus Ferdinandcohnia; species Ferdinandcohnia onubensis_A. Next base: position 194,146 of record NZ_NSEA01000011.1, read on the forward strand.
ACTTTTCGTTAAAATAAGCTAGTAAATGGGATTTCCCGTCTCCTACACTTCCTGATAATAAAATTAATTCTGCATTTACCGAATCATGGGTTTTATTTAGCATATCTTCAAAGTCATTTTGTATTTCCCTCTTCACATGCATATAATCCTTAAACTTGCTAAATGAATTTGCGTTTTCTACTGCTTCCTGAGAAGATTCCCTAAGTCTTTTTAACTCTCTTAACAAATAACTTCTACCCTCTGATAAATCCAAAGGAAACAGTGTCTCTTTATTATCATCTTTATCTAGTCTCTGTTCTTTTGATTTTTCTAATTCTTCATTGATTTGATCAGAAAAAGTTTCATCCTTCTCCTCTTTTTTAGTAAGGTCAAGATACTGTCCCAATTTTCCACGAAGAGCATCTTCTATCAGTGACTGTATATCGTCTAATTCAAATCCTTTTTTTGGTGGACTTGGATCTCTATATTTAGGAATTTCAATATTTGCAGAGTAAACTTCGGTAAACCAAACCCCTAATTTATACATCTCTTTGAAAATTTTAATAGCTTCGATAATATCAGGTTTAAAGGACGCTTCGTGAACAGCCTTGTTCCCTACAATTCTAATTGATGTAAGTGTTTGTTGTATTTCTCGATTAATTATACCCTCTCTAGTAAGGTACGATATTCGATCATAATGTGTTGGAAGATTTGAATAATCAACATTTTCTCTTCCTAAAACATCCTTAATTATCTCCTCCGCAAATAAACGGGCTTTAATAACACAACCTTTTGGATCTTCGTAAATACTATTTTCTATTTCTTTCGCATTTTCAGCAGCATCTTTATTTAACGCTTCCATAAACCTAAAAAGATATTGTTGTTCCAACTGTTTCCACTCCATTTAATGAACTTATTTCATTAAGCAAATAATTAGTCATTTTACACTTCCATTTTAACATATCATTCCAGTTTGGACATTCTTTCGACTCACATATAATAGTTTTTATCAAAAAATACGAATAAGGGTTCGTTTATTTCTTGTAAATGGAATATGATCCGTTTATAATCAAATTATACTTTTACGTACGTAACAAGGAGGTTTGTCATTATGGATGCAACATTTAGTTATAACTTTCCCGCAATTAGAGGAGTTCAAGCAGGTAAAGAATATTATGTCGCAATGTGCCCTCTTCGAATTATTCCAAAAATCTTCCTATTTGATGAGGAGGAAATTCCGCCGGAACATAGGGCACAAAGAATCCTAAACAAAGTAAGAATACCAGAAATAACAAACTACATAGTTGAAAACCCGAATGATTATGTATTTTCATCAATTACTGCATCAATTGACGGTGAAATTCAATTTCTACCTTTTAATAAAGATGAAAATTCTTCAAATGACTTGGGTCAACTAAGAATCGCACTAGATGCAAGGTTCCTAATAAATGATGGACAACATAGGAGAGCTGCCATAGAAGAAGCACTAAAAATTTCTCCTGAGCTCGGAAATGAAACTATTTCTGTTGTCTTCTTTTACGATGATGGTTTAAAAAAATCACAACAAATTTTTTCTGATTTAAACAGACATGCTGTAAATACTACATCTTCCATTGGTATACTTTATGACCACAGGGACCGCTTATCGATGGTAACAAAAGATATTATAAATTCTATTTCCTTATTAAATAGATACACAGATAAAGAGAGAGTTTCCTTATCTAAAAACTCACCAAAAATTTTTGCTTTAAACCATATATTTAATGCCAATTTAAGATTGCTAGGTGTAGCTAAGGGGGACCAAATTTCAGATAACGATGAAAAGTTTCTAAAAGATTTTTGGGAAGTCTTTTGTAATTCTATAATCGAATGGAAACAGGTATATAAAAAAGAGCTTTCCCCTCGTGAGTTAAGAGCAAATTTTATTATTGGACATGCTGTCTTTATTGAGGCTGTTGGTCTAGTGGGTAGATATTTACGTACCTATCACGAGGAAGATTGGCAAACATATATTGAAAAACTATCTAATATTGATTGGCATAGAAGCAATACAGATCATTGGTTAGGTAGGGCTTTTAATCAAAACGGCCGTATCCAAAAAACAACCTATACTATTCAACTGACTTCGAATAAAATTAAACAGTTATTAGAATTGCCATTAACAGAAACAGAGCAGCAATTAGAAGATAAAATCTTTCAAGGAGTAGTCTAATATGATAAATGGTCTAATAAGTAACCAATTTAATAAAGAGCAACGATTTTCATTTGTTAATGAAGCTAAAGAACATATAAAAAAGGCATATAAAGAAGACAACCGCCCATGGGTAGTCGGCTATAGTGGTGGTAAAGATTCAACAGTTGTAGTCCAGCTCGTTTTTGAAGCTTTAAGTGAGATGCCTAAAGAAGAATTGCACAAAAAAGTGTATGTGATCTCTTCGGATACGTTAGTTGAAACACCATTAATCATCAATTCTATTAATCTTACGTTAAGAAGAATACAAGATGAAGCATTAAATAGAAACTTACCTTTTGAAACACATAAAGTTAAACCTAATGCAAAACAATCTTTCTGGGTAAACATCATAGGAAAAGGCTATCCAGCCCCAAACCAACAATTTAGATGGTGTACAGACAGATTAAAAATAGATCCTGCAAATCAATTTATTATGGACAAAGTCTCCTCATTTGGAGAGGTAATTATGGTATTAGGAGTTCGAGAGGATGAGAGTGCAACTCGTGGCAATGTAATTCGTTCTCATACAGTTGAAGGAAAAACGTTTATGAGACACTCTACCCTATCAAACGCATACGTATATGCACCCATAAGAAGTTTTACAGTAGATGATGTATGGGATTATTTATTAAATCACCCTTCCCCTTGGGGCGACGATAATTATGAGCTTCACAAACTTTACCAAGATTCAAATAGCGGGGAATGCCCTCTTGTCGTTGATAAAACGATAAAAGAAAGTGCAGGTTCTTGTGGAAATAGTCGTTTTGGTTGTTGGGTTTGTACAGTAGTAAATGAAGACAAGGCTTTAACTGGTTTTATACAAAGTGGCCACAATTGGATGAAACCTTTGCTTGATTTCCGAAATTGGCTATCTTCAATAAGAGATGATAGAACGAAGAGAATGAAATATCGAAAGCACGGACATATCTATTTTAAAGAAGTAAAAATAGTAGACCTTGATAGTAAACCACATGTACTCATACCTAAGAAGTCTAGTAGACCAAAACAGTTTATACCACTAGAAAATTATGTGGTTATTAAAAAGGAAGAGCTTAACGCTTATGTTGCTGAGAATAACATTGATTTGAGTGCACCCGAAGATCAAATGATACTAGTAACATACAATGAAGAGACCCTTGATGGCCGAATTGAAGAGAAGTATGCACAACTTGGATTAGGCCCTTATACAATGGATGCAAGAAAAGAGATGTTAACTAAACTATTAGAAGTACAAAGAGATTTAAAACACCCAGAAGATCCACATTACGAATTAATTAGTATTGAAGAACTAAAAGAGATCAGAAAAATATGGTTTAAGAATGGTGATTGGGAAGATGATATCCCTAAAATCTTCAAGGAAACAATGGGCTATTCTATAGATTGGGAAGTAGATGATCGTCCATTGTTTGACAAGGACCAGATTTCAGATTTAGAACTTCTTTGTGACCAGTTCAAAGTTGATATTAAAGTAGTTAAACAATTAATATCAGTTGAAAAAGATTATTCCGGTTATAAAGTACGAAGGGGCTTAATCGAAGAAATTTCAAAAGCACTAAAGCAGGACTATCTACATTTATAATAGAAAATGAGGTCTAAAGATGATTATAAATGAAATAAAGTTAACAAATATAGGTGCCTATAAAGGAAATAATACATTTGATTTCCGTACTGCCGCCGATAAAAACGTCATACTTATAGGTGGAGAAAATGGTGCAGGAAAAACAACGCTGTTAAATGCTATAAAAATTGGGTTATTCGGGTCTTATGGTTACGGCTATAAGACTGATAGCGCTGATTACTATAAAAAAGTACAAAATATACTTAACCATTCAGCTAAAAAGCTGAATGAGAATAACTTCAGAATTCAATTAGACTTCTCGTTGATAGACGAATTTGAGAAAATAGACTATGTACTTTATCGATATTGGAAATATACAGGCAAAAGCATTAAAGAACACCTAGATATATTAGCGAATGGGAAGCATCTTACAGATTATGAAAAAGAACTATTTCAATCGAAATTAAAGGAAGTTATGCCACCACAGCTATTGGATTTATGCCTCTTTGATGGTGAAGAAATTGCTAGAATTGTGAATGAAGATCTCCTTACAGATTATTTAAGGAAACTATCAAAGGTTGTCTTTAATCTAGATTTATTTGAAACACTAGAAAATGACTTAGAAAACTACTCAAATCAAAATCTAGATATGAAGAAAATGGAACTATCCGAACAGCAGTTATTCGATCTAAATAATCGTGAAAAAGAATTAAGAATTAAAATAGTTGATAATATCGCTAAACTAAAAACTCTGATACAGGATAAAGAGGAACTTCAAGATGAGTTCTATCAGTTAAAGAATGATTTCGAAAAATATGGCGGGCTAGTAAAGTCTGAAAGAGATGAAATCGTCAAAAACATTAACAAATTGGAAGTAATTCGCAAACAAAACTTGGAGAGAGTAAGAGAATTTGTATCTAATTTACTCCCCTTCTTTCTATCAAAAAATCTATTGAAAGACACTAGATTACAAATTCAGGACGAAGAATCCTTACAGCTATCCAAGCAACTAGAGATGAAGCTCACAGATGAAAAGCTTAGTACTATAGTTAAGAGTCTTGTTCCAGAATCTAAAGATGATACAAACTTCCTATTAAAACAACAATTACTGAATCTTGTAAAACCAGAACGGGAAATCAATCAAATACATGGAGCCTCCTTTTCAGAGAGTAGTTTAGTCGAAAATATGTACCTAAACATAATAAGTGATCCAGACAAGGATATATTAAAACTACTTGCTAACAACAAAGAAAAATTAGTTGAACTTCAAGGTCTAAAAGAAAAACTTAAAATTAATGATTCAACTAATGAATTCAGCGAAATGATTGAGAATATGGAACTAATACAGAAATCTTCAATGAATCTAGAAGAGGAAATTTTCAATACAGAATCATTGTTAGAAGAACAAAAAAGTCAATTAGAAGCTGTTACTTCTGAAATTGATAAATTACAAAGTACAATTCGTGATACAGAGAAAACAAAAAGCTCATTCCTTGAGTCACAAAAGATAATTGCTCTAAGTAGAAGATTTCGTGAGGTTCAATTAAAGAAAAAACTTCAACAAGTACAAATAGAAGCTTCATCAATGCTAAAAAGAATATTTAGGAAACATAATTACGTTTCAACCATCATTATTGATCCTGAAACATACGATGTTGTTCTTTTGGACTCACAAAAAGACTATATTGAAAAGACTACTTTATCTGCAGGTGAAAAAGAGATTTTATTAATCTCTATTATCTGGGCGATTTTTAAATGCTCAGGTAGAAAGGTTCCATTTATCTTTGATACACTTTTAGGAAGATTAGATAAAACACACAAAGCTGCTGTATTAAAAGACTTTATTCCGAAGTGTGGAAAACAAGCCATTATATTATCAACTGACACAGAAATCGACGAGGAACATTATCGTATTTTAGAAAATTATATTGCTAAGGAATATATGTTAGAGTTCGATGTTACGAAGAAAGAAACACAAATTATCAACAATTATTTTTCATTTAAACAAACGGAGGTGAGTTTATGAACTTCCGATTAAAAACTTCTAAACAAACTGGGGAAATTTTAGTTTCCCTTCAGGCAGCCACTGGCTTAACATGGAACGTTTTATCGAGAATTGCTGTTTCACTTTCATTAAAGGACCCTACTCTTCCAGAACTCGTTGACAATAAATCTGGAGTAGATATTCATCGAAATGCAATGACAGGTGAAAATGATTATATTTTTAAAGCTTTAATTAGACAGCATGCAAAAAGACATGTTCCTGATGAAGAGTACTTCCCTGACTTATTTAATGCTCACTTGGAACGAGGAATTGAATTACTTGAAAATGAGTATAAGCATGCAGGTAACTATGAGAAGCTATTGCAAAATCTTTTAAAAATGGAAGATTAGGTGATTCAGATGCTTTATTTAGACAATAGTGCTACAACACAAATACATCCGACTGTAAAAGATGCAATGTTACCTTATTTACTAGAAGAGTTCGGGAACCCTTCTAGCAAATATTATTCATATGCAGAAAATGCAAAAAATGCAGTAAAAGAAGCTAGAAAATCTCTAGCTTCTTTACTGCACTGTGACGACTCAGAGTTAATCTTTACAAGTGGATCGACAGAAAGTAATAATATGGTTTTAAAAGGGGTTGCAGATAATTATATTTCAAAAGGTAACCATATTATTACAACGAAGGTTGAACATCCATCCGTTATAGAGACCTGTAAGTATTTAGAGTCTAAAGGATATGAGGTTACTTATTTAGATGTAGATAAATACGGTAGAATAAACATAGAGAAACTTGAAAGTAGCATTAAGGATACTACAATTCTTGTTTCAGTTATTTGGGGTAACAATGAGTTAGGCTCATTAAATGACATTGAAACAATCTCAAGAATATGTTTAGAAAATGATGTTTTCCTCCATTCTGATGCCACACAAGTTATCGGAAAAGTTGAAGTAGATCTTTCTAACTTACCTGGATTAACATTTTTATCTTGTTCAGGTCATAAATTCCATGGACCAAAAGGAATTGGTGCAACATTTATAAGAAAAGACAGATATGAAATCTTGACCAAGATAACCCCCCTATTACACGGTGGTGGACAGGAACAAGGAATCCGTAGCGGTACTTTAGCTGTTCATAATATAGTTGGATTTGGTAAAGCAGCAGAAATAGCTAATATGAATCTTGATGAAAACATTAAGAAACTAGAGGACCTTGAATCCTATCTTACAGCAATTTTGGTTGAAAAATTTGGCGATCAAATTATATTAAATAACGATAAGACAAATAAGATTCCCGGAATAGTTAGCGTTCAATTTAAGGGGCTAAATAATGAAATACTGGTTAAAAGCCTAGCCCCAGTTATAGCAGCATCAACTGGTTCGGCTTGTAGCTCGAGTAAACCGTCTCACGTTTTGGCCGCAATTGGGTTGTCCATTGATGAAGTGAGGTCTACTATTCGATTTTCAATGTCGAGTTTCATTGAGAAGGAAGACTTGGAGATATTTAAAGAATTGTAGGGTATAAGCCCTGCTTTTTAATTTATTTTGAAAAGACGTGCTAAATAAAACATATTAGTTGCCTACCTATCTAACATTTAATAATTTTGATTTTATTATTGATCGTGTATCACACAAGACTAAAAAGAGTACCTATCCTTTCGGATAGATACTCTCCAACATATTCAAATTTACAGTATATTATATACCTTTGAGGACATCAGAAAGAGAGTTCCCTGTTGTTTCAATTGAGGTAACATAATCATCAACAAGCTCTTTCAATATAGTAATAGTTCCTGATTCTTTGTATTTTTGTCTAATATCGGTATCCTCTTCTTGATTAGCAACAAACTTTTTGTGCGTTAAAGCAATAATTGAAAGAATTCTTTCCTTAAATTCCTTACTATTTTCGTCATCAATATAATCAATCAATCTTTGTGCACTTTCACCATTAATTTCATCATATCTTATGTCAAATATATATTTTATTAATGCTACAGAATGACCCACAACCAGTTTCTTTCCTCTTACTAAGCGATTTAAGGTCTTTTCATCAAAATTTCTTACTAAAGATTTTATTTCATCAAGATTATTGGCTGAGAAAAATCGATCATACGTGTCAAATAGTTTCTTGGCTAATAAATATAACCGAGGGTCTCGTTCTTTGCTGTAAACTAATCTATAGGTTGTGCCATCAGTAAAAATATCGTCTTTTGCACCAATAGCTTTTGCCGGTTGACCTATATAACTTAACCAGACTTGTCCAACTTCTATCATATTAAGTCTCCTATTATTATATCTTGCCTTTTCTGCCGCTGATAGTGAGTTCCACTCTCCCCTTTTTCGTTCATAATGCCAAGGTTGACTTAATGTTTTGAAATTCGCTTGAATTTCCCGTTGGACTGGGTCATTTGTTTTTAAATCTGAAGATTTGACTGGAGATTGAGAATTAGTAGCTTCTGCAATCCTAAGCAATTCATCTTTTCCTTTTTGACTTCTTTCTATCTTAATTATCTTACTTAAAAGTTTTACACCGTCAGGTATGCTAGCATGGTTATTAATCATGGTACTTACCGTCTGACAGCCATTGACAATCTGTGGATTTGTTAATATTATCTCTCCTTCTTCAAATTTATAATCGTTAACAAGAATTGTGATTCCATTATTATAATGCCAAAAGTATTCATGCTTATCTTCAGATAAAAGAGTATCTTTAATTTTTGTATTCACTCTATTTTGATGACCAAGGTGATACCTGACATTACTACCAAAAATTTTAGGATTATACTTATTTGCTTCTCTTGCAAATTCTTTTCCATTAAAAGTAATAACAATTGAATCTCCTATGCCAGTATTATATGTATACGTAGGAGAAGGAACTGAAATATAAGAATTGTCTTTTATTGGAATGCGAACATCTTCACCAGTAAGATCTTCAACTGTCTCCCTTGTAACATAAAGGTCATATAACCGTTTTAAATCCCATATTTCACCTCTTGGATTGAATTCATTAGCATCACATTTATTAAAAAATTCTAACTTTGCTGGATCAGTTATTTCTCCAAAAACAATACAGTTTAAAACAACCTTTGAGCCGTTCTCAGTTGCAATTTGGAATTCAGAACTGATTTTCTTTAATTTATCACTTCTATCTGCGGCTGTTCTTTCATCAGCAATTATAGATAGCGCAGAAAATAAATCTCTTATTGGTTCAGGGCCAATCACTGTCTCCAAAGGATTATTCGGATATTTTACTTGGTGAATATGGAATAATTGCTCTGCTTCATCGTGAAATCTACCATCCAAACCGCCATCTCCCTGAGTCAATGTATCAGTTTGGTTAAATGCATCATCATCACTTAGCTCATGAATATAACCTACTACCCATGCAGCAAATGCATGTCTATTACTGTTTATTCCATAATCATTTTTAAATTTTTCTACACAATCAGATACCCAATTAACAAAAGTTTCTGGAACTGTCATTTTCATTACCCCTTTAATAAGAATTTTGTAATAGAACTAATTCTAGACTTATTAGAAATTTCCTTTTGATTTTTTAATTTGGTACACTTAAATACACAAAAAGCTATTAACTTATTACCAACCCCATAGAGAATAGATTTATGTCTTTTCACAACACAATTCTTATTCGCCCTCGACACCAAGTAAAAAGGCATTTCCTCCTTTAACTGCCACACAAAGCCCATTGGTACTTCATGCTTTACGTAGTCAGCTGTTCCCAAGATTTCAAATGGTGCGGTGTGGCCGTTATCTTGTTTTTATTCCCTGATAAATTGAGCGATTTGGTAATTGTTTTCTGGGATGAATATGGCGTTGAGCCGTAGGTCTGTGTACTGCTACTTTACTTTGTGTTTGCCAATGGAATAGCTTATCGTTAATTGCATAGTCTTCATACAATGTTGATGCTGAGAAATCTTTTTCTGATTTATTTAAGGTAATGGAAAATTTCTAATTTTTTATCTTGGAAGTGAATTTTTGTGAGATAATTTCTTCATATATTCCTTGCTAAACATCATGTCACCTCGATAATTTTATCTATTGTTAAATAGTTTCCATTATCATGTCAAAAAATCCTTCTTTTTACCTAAGAAAGTACTGTTTTAGGAGAATTTAGACATAAAAAAACAGTCCAGAAGTATAAAGTGTACCCTTCTATAGGGTACATTTTAGTAAGTGGACTAGTTTTTTTATATAAACGAATTATAAGATTGTTTCATTAATACCTTCATTCATCTTGTAATCAAAACAAAGTTTATATAATTCAATAATTTCTTCTTCTGTAGGAATTCTTGGATTATTTCCAGGGCTACCACTTGCAATAGCATCTTTCGCCATTTTTCTAACTACTTTATGTAATTCTTGTTCGTCTATCCCCCACTCCTTCATATTAGGGATATTCAAATTCAAACAAAGTTGCTTTATTTCTCGGACAACGATATTTGCGATTTTTTCATTTGAATAACCATTTAACTCTGGTTTAATAAACAGTCCAATATTAGCTAACCTTTCTATGCAAGCTGATTTACTATATTCCAAAATTGCAGGTAGCAACATTGCATTTGAAACTCCATGTGGTACATGAAATAAGGCTCCTATTGGTCTAGACATTCCATGAACTAAACAAACAGATGCATTTGAAAATGCGATGCCAGCTTTTAAAGCTCCTAATGACATTTTTTCTCTTGCTAATATATTGTTACCATTCTTATAAACTTCTTCAATGTTATCGTAAATCAATTTGATCGCGGATAAAGCAAGGGTATCTGTGAATGGATGTGAGCGTCTTGAGATATATGCTTCGATTGCATGGGTTAGGGCATCTACCCCAGTTGCTGAGGTTATATTCTTTGGAGAAGAAAGTGTAAGCAAAGGATCAACTATAGCGACTTCTGGTAAAAACGCAGGTTGTTTAATCATCATTTTGACATCATTTTTTGTATTTGTAATAACTGTAACATCTGTTGCTTCAGAGCCAGTACCCGCAGTGGTAGGAATCGCAATTAGAGGAATAGCCTTCTTATCAGCGATTTTTTTATTCCCTATAAAATCACTAATACTTCCCCCATTTGTGGCAATTACTGCAACAGCTTTTGCGGTGTCAATACAGCTTCCTCCACCTAATGCAATAATGACATCACACTTATTTTGTTGAAATACTTTCAAGGCTTCATCTACGAATATGTCAGTCGGTTCGGAAGTTATATCCAAATAGGTTGAATGCTCAATTCCTTCTTCATTAAAAATGTTTTTACATTCAGCAACATAACCAATATCCTCCATCACCCTGTCACTAATGATCAGAGCTCTAGTTCCTAGTTTCCTAGTTTCAACCCCTAATCGTTTAAAGGAATCGGATCCATAAAAAATAGCTTTAGGCATATAGACACTTGATATTGAACTCATTTCTTTCCCTCCCTAGTTTTGTTTGCAAATTATGTTTGAACTAACTGCAACGTCCATATTTCCTATCCAATTGATTTAACAATAATTAACGTATTTCTATTTTATTCAAAATTATTATTAAAAGACTACTAGATATTTGAAGAGCTAAATCCTGCCTCTCTTTTAAACTAATATGGCTATGCATTAAGTCCAATCGACACCCTAGTAAATTTTAATCGTATGTTCTTGCAGGATACGAGGTTGGAGTAAGACAAAACAACATTTATAGGTTGTACATTTTTCACTTATGGAAACAAAAGTACTTATTATGCATTTTTTACAAATAGCTTGTCATATTCCTCTCAATCAAAAAATAATATATACCATACGAATAGAATGGTGAATGTATAATGTAAGGGGGAGCACAATGGCAGATAATGGCTTTGCCGCACCTTGGCATCAGGAAGGTACTCGTATATCAAGGGCTGATGGAGATTCGTTGGATCGATTACTTGACTTTAATGAAAAACATAACAGAAAAAAAAGCATGCATAGCTTTTTCTTGTATACGTTAATTGGGTATGCCTTCTACACATTTATTAAATATGTCTTATACACTCCAGATGTATTTGGCAGTTTTACAATTATAGATACGCTGTTTACTAATAAAAATCTTGTGAGGGATTTATTTTTCGGGGCAGTATTATATTTCACTTCAAAATTCACCTTTGATTTAAAAGAAAAAGCAAAGGATGAATACCACGCCCTACGGAATGAAATTGTTGATCTATCGAATAAAGAATGGGTAAAAAAATATGATGATATAACAAATCAGCAAATCTATGAGTATGTGAAAAAACATGATATCAAGATTAATCATAAAACGAAATAGGTATAAAAAAGGCTGCCTGCCCCACGCTGGCAGCTTTTACTATCGTTAGCAGAATTGCTTCATCAAAGAAAAATAGTTCACTTGATTTACAGTAATGGCTGTTACTTCGGTACTAACAGCCTCCCCTCATTCCCGCCTAAGAAACGGAGTTGGAAGTATTTTCCTCATAGGAAGTAAGTCCTTTTCTATCGACTTTATAGTGTAAATATGAGTTTCTGCCTATGTTTATCTAAGGATTCCTACACTTATTGGAATTTTCCGAATGATATAAACTTTATCTTGTACTATGAATCTAGTAAAAGGAGGCATTTCATGAAAAAACTAGTAATGTCGTTTGGACTCACTACAACACTTGCATTTGGGGCCATTGCAACACCTGCAGTATTCGCAAAACCAATCGAAGTGACGCAATCTCAGAAGGAGAAGTTCTTTGATCACAAGGTGATTAATCAACTAAATGTAGACAATATTTATAACAATATTGCATATCTTTCTGAAACACCGCGTGTTGCAGGGACTGAAGCAGAACACAACGCTGTTCAATACATAAAAGAACAATTCGAATCCTATGGATATGAAACTGAAATTCAACCATTTACCTTCTATGGCTATACACCTCCAAGTTCAATTGAACTTTCGGTTAATGGCTATGATGGTACCCTCCAGCCAAGTTCTTTCACCTACACTGTGAATGGAAATGTCTCAGGGGAACTAGTTTATGCAGGATTTGGGACAGTCGCTGAACTTCAAGACACTGACCTTACTGGAAAAATCGCGCTTATTCAGCGTGGCGAGATCTCGTTTGCGGAGAAAGTGTTAAATGCTGCTGAAAAAGGAGCTTTAGGAGTTATTATTTTCAACAATACTTCAGGAGCTATAAATGGAACTCTTGGAGAAGCGAATGACAAGTATGTACCTGCTGTTGCATTAACGAAAGCAGAAGGTGATGCACTTAATGAAGCACTTGTAAATGGAGAGGTACTTCATACTTCGCTTCAGGTTGAGGGCGCAAGAGCTGGTGAAAGTATTTCTCATAATGTAATTGCAACAAAAAAGCCAACAAATAAGAAAAAAGATACAAATGATGTAATTGTTGTTGGGGCTCACCACGATTCCGTAGCAGGTGCACCTGGAGCAAATGACGATGCATCAGGTACCGCTATGACACTTGAGCTAGCTCGTGTCTTTAAAGACGTTCCTACAGATACCGAAATTCGCTTCATTACATTTGGTGCTGAAGAAAATGGACTACTTGGCTCCGCACATTATGTGGCAAATCTACCTGAGGACGACCTCAATCGTATTATCGCAAACTTTAATTTAGATATGGTAGGAAGTCGTGATGCAGGTAACCTAACAATGGCGACACTTGATGGTAAACCAAATCTAGTAACTGAGCTTGCACAAGCATCAAGTACAAGATTGAATGGGGAACCTACTCCAATTTATGCTGGTGGTAGAAGTGACCATGTTCCATTTGCAGAAGCTGGAATCCCTGCTGCATTATTTATTCATAGCCCATCGGAGCCTTGGTATCATACACCAGAAGACTCACTTGACAAAATTAGTAAGGAAAAACTCCAAGATGTTGCTGAAATCGTAGGTTCTGCCATTTATGATCAAGCCCGTTTTGACAATATGGGACCAAAACCTAAAAAAGGACCTAAAGTGAAAGCAGACCCTGAGTTATATCATGAGCAGTCTTTAAAATAAGAAAGAATTATAACAACAAGCAAGGCCATTTGGTCTTGCTTGTTCATTTTTCAGTTAAGGAAAGATACTCCAAGAGACTTATTGAAAACAAGTCATACAAAATTCGCTCCCCTCATACCTTTTGTAGTAAAAGGAGGGATAAAAATGTTAAACAGAGTGTCAGAACGCTTTTCACGTGTGATTCAGCGGTATTTGCCTGATGCGTTTGTTATTGCAGTGTTGATGACTTTGTTTGTGTTTGTCTTAGCCTTTTTTACAGCTCCTGCTGATCCTGCTAATTTGTTTCAGTCGTATGGAGATGGATTTTGGACTTATTTAGCGTTTACGATGCAAATGGTGCTTTTGCTAATGACGGGGATGGTCCTTGCTTCGGTTCCTTTTGTCCGGAGAGGTTTAGAGGCTATCTCAGCTAAAGCGAATACGGCAACAAAGGCCTATTTATTCACGTTCTTGATTTCCGCTGCTGCGTATTATATTAACTGGGGGCTCGCTGTTGTCGTCGGTGCCATCGTCGCTCGTGAGGTCGGTAAGAGGAATAAAAATGCTCACTTCCCACTTTTGGTCGCATGTGCCTATGCTCCTACAGTGCTCTATACAGCCGGGCTTTCCAGCTCAATCCTTCTAACAATCGCAACAGAAGATCACTTTCTCGCCAATGTAATGGGCGTTATCCCAACCTCTGAAACCATTTTCCACCCGGGTACTGTCATCATTTTCTTTGCACTACTCATTACAATTCCTATTTTTATTCTATTAATGGCTCCAAAAAAGAATATCATTCCTTATACAGCAAAAACGGAACCACCACAAGCAGAAGTTGTTACCAAAGAAGACAATAATTCACCAGCCATTCGTTTAGAGAACACACCTATTTTGGGTATTTTAATTGGCTTAGTTGGTATCGTTTATGTGTTGCTACAATTTGCTAAAAGTGTGGACCTCAACTTGAACCTTATTAATATCTTATTTCTATCATTAGGACTGCTCTTTCACCGCTCACTTGCGCAATATGGAAATGCCTTTAAGGAAGCTGCCGGTTCTATTTCGCCTATCATTCTACAATTTCCTTTCTATGCGGGGATTATCGCACTACTCGGTAGCTCCGGACTTGCCGATACCATTATCAGGGGTATGACTTCCATTTCAAGTGCAGATTCATTTGGCGTGTTTACGTATTGGACAGCTGGACTTGTCAATATCTTAGCACCATCAGGTGGTGGACAGTGGGCACTACAAGGTCCACTTCAAGTGCCTGCAGGAATGGAACTAGGTGCCGATCCTGCCGTTATCGCGATGGCAGTCGGCTGGGGAGATGCCTGGACGAACCTCATCCAACCATTCTGGGCCTTGCCGATCTTA
This sequence comes from Fredinandcohnia onubensis, assembly GCF_002734285.1. GTDB lineage: Bacteria > Bacillota > Bacilli > Bacillales > Bacillaceae_L > Ferdinandcohnia > Ferdinandcohnia onubensis_A. The sequence continues at coordinate 209,287 of NZ_NSEA01000011.1, forward strand.
AGTATTGTTGGACTTCATATTCGTCACATTATGGGCTATTGTATTCTACTCAGTGTGTGGATTGGGATTGTGACTTCGATATTGATTTATTTTGTTTACTAGATAAAATTATCCTGCAGTCAAAAAAAGCTATGACTAATCGTAAGTTAGATTAATCATAGCTTTTGCATTACGTGCTTTAAAAGTTGTTACTAAACAATCGATCTTTCAGAATCCGTCATTAGATCTTTATCTTTTTGAATATATTGCTCACTGAATCTATTCCAATTCGAGACATGAGGAAATCCAAATTCACTTAGCTCTGCAGAAAATTGAGAAATAATTGGCGGCTTGAGCTTTAATGAACGTAGCTTTTCATAATTACTAAAGAATACGTCATTCGGCTCTCCTTCCATCACAACTTTTCCTGCGTCGATTACAACCACTCTACTAGCATACTGAGCTACCACTTCCATATCATGAGTAATCATAACAATGGTTGCTTGATTATTCTTGATTAACGTTTCCATTAAGGATAATAACGACTTTAAGTTTTGTTCATCCTGTCCCGTAGTTGGTTCGTCTAACAGAATAATTTTCGGATTTGACACTAACATGGTTGCGACTGCTAATCTTTGACGTTCTCCTCTACTCAGAGAGAAAGGATGTTCTTTTCTTTTATTTTGAAGTCCAACTGTATTAATAGCTAACTCCAATTGTTGATTAATAATGTCTTCCGCATAGCCTCTATTTTTTAACCCAAATTTAATTTCATCTTCAACAGTGTTACAGAACAACTGATTATCTGGGTTTTGAAAAACATATCCAATATCTAAAATGATATCTTGAACCTTGCTCTTTTTCGTATTTTTAGAGTTGATTTCGACATCCCCATGTGTAGGTTTTAACAGTCCTATTAAGTTCTTCATTAGTGTAGACTTCCCACACCCATTATGACCTACGATTGCTAATAGTCCACCTTTTCGGATGTCTAAATTAATATCATGGAGTATTTGTTTTTCTTTACTATAACTAAAATCTACTTTTCGTAAAGTTGCAACCAATTCGGAATAATCCTGTTTCGGCTTATTTTTTTGTTCTGGAAATGTTAACTTCTTAGATTTTAAGAGTTGCTTTGCCCACTCCAAAACTTCCTTTTTCGTTATAGGAAAAGTATCTAAAGTAAAACCTTTTTCAAATAAATATTTTGCAAGTCTTATATGATCAGGGATTCTTATCCCTAATTCATTTAGTTCATAAAAATGTTTATTAAAGATTTCACCAGGACACCCATTATACAAGACTTCCCCCTCATGCATGATAACCACTCGATCTATAAATTCAATTAAATCATTCAGATCATGCTCAATAATTAGAAAAGTAGTATCTAGTTCTTGCTTTAACTCGGCAAGAATATCCATTACTTCCTGCTTACTAACCGGATCAAGGTCAGTGGTCGGATCATCAAGTATGAGGATAGATGGTAACATCGCTAGGTTACTAGCTATGGAAACTTTTTGCTTCTGTCCACCTGATAAGGAAAACGTAATATGCTTTTTAATATCTTCTAATCGTAACTTCTGAAGACCGTACGCAACGCGTTTTTTAATCTCTGCTTGTGTATAGCCCTGACATTCTACTCCGAATGCCACTTCGTCCTCTACACGTATTGAAAAAATCTGATCTTCTGGGTTCTGAAATACCATTCCTATCTCGGATGAAAGTTCATGCATTGGAACGTATTGAGTGTTTTTTCCATTAATAACAATGTCACCTTCTAGGTTTCCTTCAGATAAATGCGGAATAATTCCATTGAGACATTTTGCTAAGGTTGTCTTTCCACTTCCACTTGTACCTGATATAAGGACGAATTCTCCCTTGTTTACTTGTAAATTAATATTTTTTAACGTTTTTTTATCGACATTAGGATACGAAAAATTAAGATCTTTTACATGAATAATTGAATCTGTGCTCATAAGTTCGCTCCTTTGCAAAGGATTTAGTGTAACATTGTACTTATGCTATAAATGAATTATCTGCGCCTAATCCGAGACCATATCTTACATACAACGCACCGGCAAAGAATACAATGGTTAGAACGATGACTACATAATCTTTGTTTTCAAGTTTCATATCTTGATAATATTCCCGCCAAGCCATTTTGCTAAATCCTTTACTTTCCACAGCAAGTCCCATTGTTCTACTTCTTCTTAACGAATTAATCAGTAGAGGAAACGCCGCTAATTTAAAACTGTTCCAACTTCCTCTTATCCCTTTTTTATTAACGCCTCTAATGGTTTGCGCATTTGAGATATTTGTTAATTCTTCGAAAACTAATGGGAAGAACCTTAATGTTCCTAAAAACATAAAGGCGATGTTCATAGGAACCTTCATCTTCATTAAACCCTTTGCCAACAACGCAGGATCAGTTGTCGTTATAATAACAATTGTCATAAAACATGGTATAGCAATTCTGTATCCAAGCACCAAACCAGAATATAGGCCGATATCTGTCGCTTGAAGCGAACCGATTGAAAATAGGACATTGGCATTTGCTTGTTCATAATTATAAAAAGTAGAGAAAATAACTGCTGACATGGCAAGTATAACGATTGTGCCAAGTAAAGGCATAATTGATTTCATATGAATCTTCGCTGATAACCAAATAGGTATACCCATCAGCAGGATAATCGTTAAATAGAGGGGATCCATAAATAACAATGGTGTTACGACGAATCCGATTATTAAAAGTAATTTAGCACGTGGGTCCAACTTATGAACCCACGTTCCTTTATCTAGATTTACAACAAAATCGCTTGCTGCCATAGCTTACACCTCCATACAAATCAATATTCATTATCCTAAAAGAGCTTTTAATTTTAGCCCAAGAGGCTTAGCAATGACTGTTCCAATAATCATTCCAACAACAGAAATCGCAAAAACAATAACAATTAAATGGAATGGTACTGGTATTTGATATGGATAAACAATACTCCACCAAACAAAAATTTCATAAATCGCATTGTAAAGTACGGCTGCTACAATCAAATCCTTTGTACTAGAATAAACATCACTAGGGTTTGCAAAAGCTTTACTTCTGCTATTCAAATACAATTCAGGTAGAATTGGTGCAATGACAACTAGAATCCAATAGATTGGAAGTTCGCCTTGTAGAAAGAAGTTAATGGCACACCACGCGGCGGTAAAATAAACTGATGCATAAGGCTTTCTTACAACTACCCAACATAGCACTAAAGCAAAAGCACAGAACAAGTAAACAAAAGTATGGTTGAACGGGAAAACAACACCAGCAAATTTGAAGAAATACCAGAGTACACGATATAAGACTGCAAATATTACGATGGTAATTAAATCAACAGCTGTTACCTTTCTTTTTACCATTGAAAGCTTTGTACCTAACTCTACTTGTGTCATCACATAACCTCCTACATATTCATTATTTTTTGTTTAAATATATTGAGTAAGCCCTTTCAAACGATTAATATCTTCTGCTGTATGTCCCTCAAAACTGACACCATCCGATCTAAAGTCTTTTTCCATTAACAGTGAAGCAGTATTAATAAGTGAGTCTGTATATGGAGTTTCTAACCCTATTTTTCTACTTAACTCTGATATAGGCACAAGCCCAAATGGAATATCCTCGGTAATATATCTATAGTCTAAAGTGGTTGGTGCCAATCCGTCTGGGAATAACCCTGGTAAAGCTTCTAGTAAAGTTGGAAAATCAGTTTTATAGAACTCGTTTAAGATAGATAGGATACTTTGTGTCTCTATATTAAAATGTTCAGCAAGTCTGATCCTTTCCTCATCAAGTTTTTCAACGTATGATACAGTCAATGGTGATGTTCCGTCACCGTAAAATCTAAATTCACTTGCAGAGTCAATTCTACTAGCGTTAAATAATGTAATTGGAGTATGTACTACGACGTTAGAGTTGTTTAAAGATGTTTCAATAACATTGTTTGCTGAAATTAATTGTGGGAATGTTTCTAGGAAGTATTTTGAGATAGTAAGATTCTTAGAGGTAGGTATTACACTAATTTGTACATTTTGCTTAATTCTACTGATTGTTACAGTACCAGTGGATTCTGCTTTTGAAATAAAAGGCATTGCGCTTGTTTCCGCGATTGTAAGATTCTTTTCTTCAATATCGTTACCAAGAACTTCTCTGCATTCAATTGCTCCCCAATATCCAGGGAATATTGCAATAGTTTGATTCTCTCTCAAATGTGGCTTTAGCTGTTTGAATATAGGTTTATGGCCCGAAGCCGTAGTTGTTATAATAATGTATTCCGCATCTTCAATTACCTCTTCAATATGAGGTGTTGCTTGGATTGGAACTTTTCCTGAATAGATCCCTTTTAGTTCTAGACCCTGAAACGATAGAATTTCTGCTTTTACCGGACTTCGACTATAAAGCTTAACTTTCTTTCCTTGTAGAGAGAGGTATGCAGCAATAGCTTGACCTGTATTACCTGCTCCAATAACCGCAAAAGACATATAACTCCTCCTTGCATCTATTAATTTAAAACGTAACCTATAAAACGATCTGTCACTTTAAAGATTCTAGATATTGTTTCACCCCCATTACGGCTTGTTCCATAGAATCTAAAATATGTTTTTTGATTGCTATTTCTGCATTTAATTTATCCTTCTGAATAATAAAGTTCAGGATTGTCTCATGCTCATCTGAGGTTTTCTTTGTATCCACTTGATGTGCTAGACGCCTATATCTAGAGATTTTATCATTTAATTGAAATAAAATTTTTATAACTGTCTGGTTGTTGCTAAGAGTATAAAGAGTTGTGTGAAACTGACCTCCAAAATGATCTACATCCTCATAGTTGTTTTCACTTGAATTATTTTTAATCATAAAAGCATGATACGCAAGATGCTTAATGTCATTTTCAGTAATATTATCAATTGCCTCGACAATAATAATTCCTTCTAACAAGCTTCGGACAAGAAATAGTTCCTTCACTTCTTGTACAGAAATAGATGCAACCTTTAAACGACCGTTTGACTGTCGTTCAACTAACTCCTCTATTTCTAAACGTTGAAGCGCCTCTCTTAGTGGTGTTCTACTAATCTCTAATTCTTTCGCTAACTCATCTTCAACGATCTGTTCCCCAGGCTTGAAAGAACATTTAAGAATACGCTCCTTTATTTCTGAGTAAGCAATGTCTTTTGCAGAAACTCTTGTCAACGTCGGTTTTTTCACATGCATTTTTTCACCTCCTAAAATATAAAAATATTTGAATAATTGTATACAATTATATTTCTAAATGTTTTAAATGTAAAGAAAATTTAGTATATTTTTTATAAAATAATGAAAATAATAAACCAGGCGCTAGCCCTATTAAAAAGAGCTGCGCCTGGTTTATGTTTAATTGCCCAACTGTTGGATCTGATCTATTGTATTAGTTACGTTCTGCAACGTTTGAAATAGCTCACTATTTTCAAGAAGAGCTGGGTCGAATTGTCCATTCTCGATATTATCAAGATACAAATTAACGCCTTCTTCTGCCTGTTGGTTATAATCGACGATTTGCTGATGAAGATCCTCTGCGACTCCTGGTGGTTGAAGCGCGTTAAATGAATTCATGTCTTCCTGCATTTCAGTTAACATCGTTTCAAGATCTGCTCTTGCTTGCTCATCGGTAACAGCCTGTTCGGCTAGGCTGGGAGCCTCGTTAACAAAAGTACTTACCTCATTTACATAATCCGTTGCCTCATTCACATACGTTAATGTATTATTAACATCCTCAAGGACGGAACAAGCCCCAAGAAATAGTAACCCTATTAAAGAAAATACTAAAAATCGTTTCTTCACTATATCCCCTCCTGTTTTGTAAGCATACCATATATACGATACAAAACGGGAAAGGTTTCATTTTTCTTAGCTAGCCCCATGTGTTTCCAACGTCATATATTAGTAATAATGATATGAATCATCAAAAAGAACAATATGCTTGCGATTCCCAATGCCTTCACCATTTAAATCCCAATACGGCAAAAAATCAACTTTTATATGGTCGATATAAAGAGGTTCCTCCATAAGATTATGAAAAACATCATCTTCTCGTTCAGTTCCACTATATTCGATGACAATATCCAAGTCGCTTTCAGCATGAAAATTGCCGTATAAACGACTCCCGATAATGGCTATCTTCTTAATGTCGAGATCAAAATCATCAAGTGTTTCGTCGATATGAGACATGATTATTGATGTAAGTTCACCCTTGGAATATTGACTTAATCCGTACACCTCAACAGTACCCAGAATGACACCTCTATTCTTCTTTTAAATAATGTATACACCTTTAGTATTAACCGTGTGTCCCAATATTTAAAAGAATGCCATAATTAGTGACTGTCATTACCCAAATTTTCTTCTTTACAATAGTTGTTCGGGTTTCATCATCACGCAATTTAATGGAAAAAGACCTTGCGGAACATCCGACAAGGTCTTTTTGCTTATAACTTTGTTATTACAGGTAAGATAGATAAATATATTTTATATCCTAAATAAATACCTAGAATTCCTCCAATACCAGATAAAGTTGGTGGTGCTGGAATCGGTAGTTTAGTCAGTCCAAATAAAAAGCCAATCAGTAAACCAGCAAAAACAGCTAATATAATATGCAACATTATCTTCACCCTCTTCACCTTCTTTTAAAGTGTGACAAAATTTCTTAGTCACTCTGTATTAGTTTTCGAAGCTCCCAAGCAATGTGCGCACTTTCCTCTAATTCTTCTAATGCAAAAAATGCTTCCATGATATCTTTACCTGGTACAACCGGGCCGTGATGGCTCAACAGCCAGCCATCACTAGCATTTACGCGTTTTTCAAATACGTTAAACAATTCTTGACTACCGGGTTTTTCATATGGAATTAAGCCCACAGTTCCCAATTTCATTTTTAAATATGGAGTATGATCCGGCATACAATCTGATTCATTTAGATCAGGTAGACAACTCCAAAGCACACTATAAGTGCTATGCACATGAAGAACTGCTCCAGTATCTGGTTTAGCTTTGTATACGGACAAATGTAACGGCCATTCCTTGCTTGGTTTTACTTCATCATATTGAATTCCATCCAAGTCCATAACAGCAAACTCTTCTGGTTTCAGAGTTCCAAAGCATGTTCCGGTCGCAGTCACATAAATTTTATCTTCATGTAGAAAGCTTAGATTCGCAACACTTCCACTTGCTTTACCTCGCTGAAAGAGACTTTTGGCAACCCAAATAGCATCTTCAATCTTCTTATCTAATGTATGATCCATATTTACCACTTCTCTCTTATGTTAAAGATAAGGCTTGAAGGAAAAAATCAGATTTTCCAAAGTTTCCACTCTTAAACACCATTCGAATTTGATTATCTTCTATTGGTATCATGATGGGTACTCCAGGTGCGATACTATCTCCTATATGGTATCCATTATACCCAAGCCTTTTTGCTACAGCTCCACTCGTTTCTCCGCCTGCAACAATGATTCTATGGAACCCAGCTTGAACTGCAAGTTCTGCTAAATCTGCAGTTGCCTTTTCTAATTTCGCAACAACATCTTCTTTACCTTGTTGCTGAATCCGTTTCACATTCTCAGGTGTGTCGCTGCTATATACTAAGATTGATTCTTCTTTGTTTTGAGAAATCACATTCCAAATCTTCTCGACTGATTCTTCACCTGAAATCAATTTAAGTGGATCTAAGAAATAGGTTTTACCACCTGATTTTTGATATTCAACAATCTGGATTCGAGTCGCTTCACTGCAACTTCCCGCTAATAGTAACGCTGGTGAATTAGATCGTTCAAATCCACCTGCTTTTGCATTTTCCTTATACATTTTCGCCAATGGGTATGCAAGGCCACTACCACCAGTTATAAGTTTGAGTCCTCCAAATAACTGAACCAGCTTTTCCGCATCTTCTTCTATCTCGTAATCTGGCACGATATAAAAATGTGAATGCGTACTTTGTGTTGTTATTCTTGTAATTAGTTCATCTACTTCTTCCTTGTATAAAGCATCTGACATTTTCACACTTGGAAATCTGCTTTGTGCCTCCATTAAACGAACTAGATCACAATCCCACATTGGTGTAAGTGGATGATCCTTCATCGGACTCTTATGCAATGGAACTCCATTTACATATAAACATCCTTTTTTAACAGTACGTCCATTTACCGGAAGTGCAGGACAAAGAATCGTATAAGGAACTCCTAGCTCTTCCATTACAGCATCACAAATAGGTCCAATATTACCCTCAGCTGTAGAATCAAATGTGGAGCAATATTTTATATAAAACTGTTGTGCACCTCGCTCTTTTAACCAGCCTATCGCCTCGAGTGAATCTTTGACAGCTTCATTACGCTCTTGAGTACGTGTTTTTAACGCTAAGACACAGACCTCTGCCTGGTGAGCCTCCTCCCCTTTTGGTACTCCATTGTATAAAACCGTACTCAGTCCACCTTTTACAAAAAAGGAAGCAATATCACTTCCGCCGGTAAAATCATCTGCAATAACTCCAAACAGCATTAGATTCACCCCTTTTTATTTATTCCAAGATGATTTTTCTAATCATGACTGTTATTTAACCAATTGTGCCTCTTCAATATTCTTTTTACGTACTTCCACGCCCAACATATCTTCAAAGTAACGAATCATTGCATGCTTGTAGTAATCACCGTGTCCGTTTTGTAATGCAAGTTGATATGTTTGCATGGTTCCACTCAAAGTTGGTAGTGGAATTTGGTATTTCATTAATACTTCGTTCATACTTTCCATATCCTTATATGCTCTCTCTAGTGAAAAACTATGTTCAAAATTTCCTTCTAATATTTTAGGAATCAATGTTTTTGAAGCAAAACTTGATCCTGTTGCTGTCATTAAAACGTCACCAAGTTTTTCCGGGTCTAAACCAAGCTTTACACCAACAGGTAATAGTTCACTAAAGCTAGCACAACAAATATTTAATACACAGTTATTAATCATCTTCGTCAGTTGTCCTGCCCCGATTTCACCCATATAGAGAATTTGTTTTCCCATACGATCAAGCATAGGTTTTATTGTGTTAAATAATTCTTCGTCCCCACCACACATGATACTAAGCGTTCCATCTACAGTTGTTCTCGGATGTCCAGAAATAGGACAATCCATATATTCGATTCCGTTCTCTTTACAGGTTTCTGCAATTTCGATGGCGCCTAAATAACTAATCGTGCTAAAGTCAACAATCTTCTGACCTGGTTCCATATATTTTAATAAGCCGTTTTCGCCTAATACAACACTTTTTACAATCTCTAAGTCTGGTAGACAGAGAAATACATAATCACTATCTGCTGTATCCATCACATTCGTTGTGGTTTTAATCCCTTGAGCCTTGAATTGCTCTAACGCATTTGGATTTGCATCACACACTAGATAATCATACTCACCTTCTTTTTCACCTTTTGCAAGATTAAATGCCATTCCTGTACCCATTACGCCTAATCCTATAAAACTTACTTTCATTGAAAATCTCTCCTTTTACTTGAAGTTTTTGCAGTTCTATGATGAAACTCGGATGGTATTGTATAAGTTCGTACTCACTAACTATTTACTTCTTCTCGCTCTAAAGCACCCATAACTGCATTTACTGCTTCTTTCGGACTTGTCAACACTGGAAGTCCTAATGTGCTCGTTTCAGATTCTGCGCATGCCTGTGTAATTTGTGCAAGAATGATGACATCGCATCCTTTTTCTTTTAGCTCCGCTGCCGCAATACGGTTAAGACGATTATGCTCTTCTTCATTACCAGCTTTCAATTCAGTCATAGCCTGAGTGGTAATTTGTGTTTCTACTACAATCTCTTTTTCCAATTCATTGGCAAGTTTCTCTAATTGGGCTTTTGTTGCTGGTCCAGATGGTGCTGTTGTTGCCACAACCCCTATTTTTTTGTAATTGTAAACCGCCTTCTCTAACATCGGACGATCCACCGCAAAGATTGGTACTGAGATAAATGGCTTAACAGTATCCACTACAGGGGTCAGTACGGTGCATGCTACAATAATCGCATCTACTCCCGCTTCTTGTGCTTTATTGGCCATATTGACAAAATCTCGATATAATTTGTCATCGAGTCCATTAATTTGATTCGCGTGGTACTGAATATTTTCATCAACAAAGTTTAAAACCGTTACTTCAGGTGCTAGTTGTTTAAAAGCTGCATTTAAAGGTGGTACTGCATTACAAGTTGCATGAATAATACCAATTTTCATTTCGATTCTCCTCTATTTTTTAGTAGTTAGAGAGTTTCATATTGCTACATTTTATAGAGTAACCTCTAACTTACCTGATGTTTTTTTTAGTACATCTATCATTTGATTAATATCTAATACTTTTTCATTAAGATTTAATGTATTACTTAATCGACTGATATGAGGCTGTTTTAACATCGCTTCTTCCAAGACACCAAGATTCCAGAAAATTTCTTGCTTATGATTATCCTCAACTACTCTCTTATTTGCCATCACGATGACACGTTCAAAGTTATTAACGACAAATTCCATATCATGTGTAATGGTAATAATAGTTTTCCCTTCTCGAACTAATGAATCAATAATGAACCCTAATCTTTCAATGGCTAATGAGTCTTGACCAGCTGTTGGCTCATCTAAGATAATCGTGTCTGTATCCATCGCAATTACCGAGGCAATTGTGACAAATTTCTTCAGAGAATAAGGTAAGTTATACGGATGTATATTTAAGAATGGCACAATTCCTGTCAATTCTGCTGCCTTCATTACGTTTTCTTCAATCTTCTGCTCCGAAAACCCAAGGTTCTTAGGCCCAAACCTGATTTCACTTCTTACATTTTCATGGAAAATTTGATCATCAGGATTTTGAAATACATAACCTACCTTTTTCGAAATCTGAGCTGTCGTATAATCTTTTGTATTCAAGCCATCAATGATAACATCACCTTGTGTTGGCTTTATTAATCCATTCATCATTTTCACTGTTGTTGTTTTCCCAGCCCCATTTTGTCCAATTATGGCTACCGATTCACCTTTTTCGAAAGACATGCTGACATTTTCAACAGCTTTAAAACCATTTGGATAACAATAGGTAACGTCATTTAAAGTTAAAAAGCTCATGATTTCACCCCTTGTAATTCCATCCATTGTTTCATCACTTGAACGGAGTCTCTTTCAGTAATAGGAATTCTTTCTGTATTCATATTGTGTTTTCTCATTTGTAAATCTAATAATGTATACTGGGTTAATCCTACACCATAGTCCTGTGTATCTTCTTCAGAAAGCACATCTTCCGTTCTTCCTTGTCTCTTAATATGTCCATCCTGAAGAACGACTACATAATCTGCATATTCAGCAATTAATTCGATTTTATGCTCTACTAATATAATTGTTTTTCCTTTTTTCTTCATAATATCGATTGCTTTAAATATTTCCTCGGTACCTTGTGGATCCAATTGTGATGTTGGTTCATCAAAAATAAGAATATCTGGCTCCATTACGATAATCGACGCTAAAGCCACTCTTTGTTTTTGTCCACCTGATAGCTCATTCGGGTTTTTGTGTTGGATATACTCAATCCCAAGCAAGCTAATGATGTCTTGAACTTTCTGTTTAATAACGCTAACTTCAACCCCTAGATTCTCCAGTCCAAAAGCTATTTCATCAAAAACAGTTTCTTTTACACCACTGATTTGGGTAAAAGGATTTTGGAAGACAAAACCCACCTTCTGCGCAAGATCACTTGTATCCCAATCAGTAACATCCTTACCATCAATCAACACTTCTCCACTTCTATCTCCCTTAAAAAAATGTGGAATAAAACCTCGAATAACATTACAAAGTGTTGTCTTTCCCCCGCCATTAACACCAATGAAGGCATAAAACTTTCCGCTTTCTATCGAAAGATTAATATCATGCAAAACCTTTTCCCTTCCAGTAGGGTACTTGTAAGATAGATTTCTGATCTCTATTCCACTCATAAGAAATACCTCCAGATCAAGATGGAAACAAATAAAATTAATAATATAACTCTTACTAAACTATCACTCTTAGTCTTTTCCAATTGGTGTAAACTGGTCTTTTTGGTACGGGCTGTAAAAGCCCTAGATTCTAAAGTGATAGCTTTCTCATCTGTGCTTGAAAATGATGATAATATCAATGGGGTTAATGCCGGGATAAATGCTTTCATTCTTATACTGAGATTTCCTTCAGTTTCAACACCGCGAGTTCTTTGTGCATCCATAATTCGTAATAAATGCAGCCTCATCTCTGGAATAATATTAAGTGCGGATGAAAGTACATAGGTAGCTTTTGGCGAAACTCCTAATATTTCTAAGGAACGGGATAGATCATTAATTTTTGTAATCTGGAAAAATAAAACAATTGCTGATCCCACCGCTAATATTTTGGATGTTAATTGTAAACTAAAATCAATTCCTTCTTGTTTAATGGAGAATATGCTCCACGACCATAATATGGTATCTCCTGGATAGAAAAATGATTGCAAAAGAAAAATCATGACAACAATCGATACCAATCCCTTAAAGACGATGTCGACATATAGCTTTGTTTTTCCAGCTACCATCGCAATTATTAAGCACAAAACGGGGGCCAAATATGAATATATATAACCTGGTAACAGTAATGGAGTAATCATCAAAAAGACGGCTACAAAGAATTTAGTAGTTGGATAAAGATTTAGAATAAAGCTTCTTAGTTTTTCCATATGTGTATCTCCCCTCTCATATTAAGGTTCATTTTTTCGCTGATTCATGGCAAAAAATTGGGTTAATACTCTCAAGCCCTCTTATTTACCTAAAATATATATAAGGATAGTAGAAACACGACTTTATGGGGTGAGTGATGCAGTGACAGCAGATTTATCGACAGTTTCACCCCATGCTTTTATGAAATTCTTTTAAGCTCCTAGTTTATTATTGTTGTTATTAATATATAAGTGACCATAGTTTTGTTTAGAGAGATATTGATCTGACATCTTCCTAACAATCATATAGGCAACCATTATCGAAAGTATTTTATCAATACTTTCAACAAATATCTTTTGAGTAATAACTGCTGTCCATATCTCTTTGCCTGAAGCTAAAAGTACGGCAGTGATAGTATCTGACCCCGTTCCAGAAGCCCCACCAAATACAATAACCGTTGTCGGAGTCGCGATTAATATCGCAACAATCGCGACAATAAAACCTGTAAAAGCAACTTTCCAAACATTTTTGGTCATTCCCTTTTTTGCTAGGAGACCTACAACGATTCCTGAAGCCATGGCAACCGGCATAAACGCCAACTGAGTAGGGTTGAATATCCCAAATATTAGTTTTGAGACCCCACCTGTTACTGCACCAACCCAAGGACCAGCTACCATCGCAACAATCATCGTGCCAATCTGATTTAAGAAGAGAGGGATTTTTAGTAATTCAACCAATTCCCCAGCAACTACATTGACTGCGACACCGATGGGAATGAGCAAGATGGCAATAAGTGTAAAATCTTTTTTTATACTTTTCATATTTCGTCCTCCTTTTTATATGGGTTTTACAGAGTTTTATTTTCTTCAAGAATTACATGTTCATTAGTAGAATCCAATCTTCTACTAGCTTTTTTCTCCCCCAAATTATGATGAATTTTTTCATACATTTTGGTGAAGTATGGTTCATATTCATTCGCCAATTGAAGGCTTGATCTACTTTTTTCAACAAGAGATTCATATTTTTCTTTTACCGATTGCAGGACCGCCTCTTCATCAAAAGAAGTAATTTTACGATTCTTAAGGACCCATTCTCCCTTGACCATTACCGACTCAATCGAACTTCCATTCTCGTAATACACAAGCTGAGAGATGAGATCTGCATTCATAGCCAAAGCAGGTGATTGTTTGGTTAACAGCACTAGATCAGCTTCATAACCTTGTTTAATTTTCCCTCGCTTTTTCTCTTCACCTAGTAAGTATGCTCCGCCAGTTGTAGCCATTTTAAGCACATCTATTGGTTTTAGCCATTCGTTGAAGTTAGATTGTTCTTGTCGACTATGCATAACAGCTATCCTCATTGCTTCAAAAAGGTTATGAGAGATCCCACAATTGGAGGAATCTGTTCCCAAGGCTACATTAATCCCTTTTTGGAGATAGGATGAGATTTTTGCTCTCCCACTCCCAAGCATCATATTACTAACCGGATTATGAACAAGAGAAACACCATGCCTCGCTAAAATGTTTAACTCATCATCTTCAAGCCAGATAGAATGGGGAGTGGACAGTCGTTTTGAGAGCAATTGCTGCTCATGTAGTCTGCCTACTATTCCACCCGAAAACGTAGCATCCCCGATTTCCTTTTGAATTTTCGTTTCCAAAAGATGAGTATGAACATATGCTCCATGTTGATCACTTAATTCTTTACTTAACGCAAGCATTTCCTCCGAACATCGCTGCGGTGCATTTGGACCTATTAAAATTTGAATTCTATTATTCTTATCTTGCCACTTGTTAATTAGAGATATATAAAACGCTCTCATTTCTTCGACTGATATTGGTGATGTTTCATCAAGTTTCCTCTTCAGTTCTATTGGTAACTCAACTGGAAGAAAATGATGATCTGGTACATCATGCATCATTGGTGCAAATCCAACTCTGATTGATGAAGCCTCATATGCTTTAAGTGCTGCTTCTGATCTTTTTATATGTGGAAAATGGTCAATACAACTAGTAATACCACTTTTGATCATGTCTATTAAACCTAAAAGCACCGCATTGTATATATCTTCATCATCAAGCGAATAGCCATATGCCGTTGTATAAAGGGACCATATTTCTAATGGAAAATCGCTAGTTGTCCCTCTCAATAGATTCGAATAGGAGTGATAATGTGCATTTGTCATACCAGGCATTACAATCATTTCAGACCCGTCAATTGTTTCATAGGCCTGAATCGTAGGTTCACTCCCAAAGTTGTGTGGGATAACTTCCTTTATGAACCCATCTTCCACCAAAATACTGCCCTGGATGATACTTGCATTATCGTCCATCGTAATAATTGTGGCGTTTTTAATGAGAGTTGACATCATGTCACCCCTTTAAGTACTAAATAACTATATAAAAGAATAATGACAAAAAAATTGGGATTTCTATTCGTTTTCTATAATTGAACTACAATTGCCTTTATTTATAAGGCTCAGCATATCTTGTTTCTAATGTTGAAATACGCTCAGCAAAACTTTTTGCAACGCTCTCCCCGTCCACATCCATAAGGATTGAGGTATTATGTTCTGAATGACCCCATTGTCCTGTAAACTCAGCAACAGTCTGACCAGCTGTCAGTTCCCCCGCCGTCTCAATCGAAACAAAGGCTGGCTGCACTTCAAAGAGTTCTGGCCAAAGCGCATAGGCTACGGCTGGTACGTCATTAAAATATACGCCTGTCTCCGTTTCTAAAGATTGCTGGGCCGCAATATATGCTTTACGTCGGAATTCAGCTGCCTCTAAGAGGAAAGCTCCTGGGCGAGTATTCGTAACCCTAATGCGTTCAAGATTTTCTTGTGAAATTCTCACCTTTGTACAAACATCGAGACCTACCTGAACGATTGGCGCACCCGATTGGTACATTACTTTTGCGGCCTCAGGATCACTTGCTAGATTAAAAGACGCCACAGGTGAATAATTTCCAGCAACACGTACTGCACCACCCATAACAATGATTCTTTTCACCTTCTCTGCTAGATTCGGGTCTATTGAGAGAGCAAGAGCAACATTGGTTACTGGCCCCAACGCTAAAATAGTGATTTCATTTGGGGCTTCGTTACAGCGCCTTACAATCTCCATTGCTGCATACTCCCTCGCCTCGGATACAGTAGGGCTTGGGGCCTCTACGCCACCAAAACCATTGTTGCCGTGAATGTGCTTGGCAAAGTATGGTTCACGTATGAGAGGTTTGCTAGCTCCACGGTAAACGGGAATATCAGTTCTACCTGCTAATTCAAGTAATGACAGCGCATTATGCGTTGCAGTTTCCACCTCAATATTTCCATATACTGTTGTCAAAGCTTCGACACGTAGCTCCGGGGACGCGAGCGCAAGATAGATTGCGGCAAGGTCGTCGACACCCGGATCAGTGTCAATAATTACTCGTTCCACCATAATTTCTAGTTCTCCCCTTACATATTTTTAAATTTTGTCCCTCTATTTATAGTAAAAATATAGTGGGATGAATTAGTACCAAACTCTTATTAGAGTAAAGTTTTGGTTTGTATAAGGGGCCAAAAGTGGCCCCAAAACCTTCAAACTCTGATTCTATTAAAACCGTGTACTACTAAACCAATTGAGCGTTTCTTTCTTTATCTACGCCTTCGCAGAAGCGACGTGTTTTGTCCTCATCTACTGGGTTCGTCATGATATCATCAATTTTTGCCCCATATCCAAAGACTGCCCCATCCGCATATTTTAGTAGGTGGGCAGTTTCAACCTTCATTCCACTGCCGATAATGATTGGAACATCAGGGACTGCATTCCTTACTGCCTCTAAATTCTCAATTGAAGGAGGTTGAGCTGATTCCTCACCGGCAAGGATGATAGCGTCTGCCATTCCACGATAAGCTGTATCACGAGCCAAGACATCTATTGGTCGAGCCGCTAATGGAGCAGCATGTTTTGTTTGAATGTCAGCAAAAATCTTGACTTTGTTCTCTAAACCAAGAAATTTCCGATATCTCGCTACTAAGTGCGCTGTACCGTTGATAAGACCTTGGTCAGTTACATACGCATCTGTTAGGACATTGAGTCTAATAAAATCTGCTCCAACAGTTCCTGCAACTGCTAGCGCAGATTTCCAAGAGTTTCGTAGAATATTAATTCCCATTGGAAGTTTCACTTCGCGGCGAATTTCGTGCGCAATCAAAGTCATCGCTGCTACTGTTTCAGGTTCCTCTGTTTCTGGGTAAAATGGGTAGTCATTAAAGTTTTCTACCATTACAGAGCTAGCTCCGCCCTTTTCAAGACTTTTTGCATCACGGATTGCTGCTTCTAATACTCGCTCAATATTTCCATCATATAGGGGTGATCCGGGTAGTGGACCTAAATGAACCATTCCTAATACTGGTTTTTCTACACCAAAAATATTTGTAAATGACGTTTTCATAACAAATTCCTCCTTATTATTTGTAAATTTATAATTTAGACCGAAGCAATTAGGAACTATTTACTACTTAACTAATAAAGATGTTCTTACTCTTTCTACACCTTCGCAGAAGCGACGAGTTTTGTCCTCGTCAACTGGGTTCGTCATGATATCGTCAATTTTCGCCCCATATCCAAAGACAGCCCCATCCGCATATTTAAGTAAATGAGCAGTTTCAACTTTCATACCACTGCCGATAATGATTGGAACATCAGGAACCGCAGCCCTAACTGCCTCTAGATTCTCAATTGAAGGTGGTTGAGCTGATTCTTCACCCGCAAGAATGATAGCGTCTGCCATTCCACGATAGGCTGTATCACGAGCCAAGACATCTAT
>NZ_NSEA01000011.1:226981-332985 GCF_002734285.1 Fredinandcohnia onubensis
GTAAAATGGGTAGTCATTAAAGTTTTCTACCATAACAGAACTAGCTCCACCCTTTTCAAGACTTTTTGCATCGCGGATTGCAGCTTCTAATACTTGATCGATATTTCCTTCATACAGCGGTGATCCGGGTAGTGGACCTAAATGAACCATACCTAAGACTGGTTTTTCTACACCGAAAATATTTGTAAATGACGTTTTCATAATAATTCCTCCTCATTTTTTTCTTATATTTATCATGCATTTAACATGGTTGACTTCTGGTCATACTCATTGAAATCCAATTATTGTTTATTTCTATGAATCTTCTAGTTGCCAAAGATAAACAGATGGCAACGGAATTATTCTTTGATCCCGGTTGAAGCCATACCGAATTCAACTTCATCGATAGAAAGTGCAACATTGGCATCCATACTTGGTGCCCGAAGCTGAGAAGTAAGTCCACCATCAATAGCTAAGACATGGCCTGTGATGTAAGAAGCTTCCGGTGATGCTAAGAAGCGAACACCTTGACCAACGTCTTTAGGCATTCCGAGTCTACCAAGCGGAATGAGATTGTCAGGAGAGGACTCTTCCCCAACTGCTGTTCGATTTTCAACCCAGATAGCACCTGGCATTACGGCATTCACACGGATTTTCCATGGAGCTAAATCAAGTGCCATTGCTCGTGTAGCCGCCTCTATTGCACCTTTCGTCGCGTCGTAAGCGACACGATTTCGATGTGCGCGTGTAGCTCCACCAGAACTCATATTAATAATGACCCCGCCCTCACCTTGGTGAACCATGGCTTTTGCTGCCATTTGGCTACAGTGGTAAAGACCATTAACGTGTATATTAATTAGATTTTCCCACATAGCGTAGTCAGTCTTTAGAAAGTGTCTTTCTGAGAGTGGACCGTGACCAATGCCTGCATTATTAACAAGCACATCTATACCGCCTTGGAAATGGTTAGCTTCCTCAAAGAGTCTTTTTACATCATCACTTGAAGCTACATCCGTATATACGAATAGACCTCGGCCTCCAGATTCGTTGATTTCCTGCACACATCGCTCACCCGCATCAGCATCAATATCAGCAATAACTACCGATGCACCTATCTCAGCGAAAGCTAGGGCGATTCCTCGGCCGAGTCCCTTTGAGCCACCAGTCACAATTACACGTTGCTTTTGTTTATCACTCAATTGTTTTCACACCCCATCTAATTTCAGTTATTAATTCCGTTTGGGTAAAATTCTGCAGACAAACGACTTACTTGATACACAATCATCTCTATTTCTAATGAATTTAAATAAAACGCTAAACTACTAATTTACAAGCCACCAATATGTAAACCCTTTCATTCTATTTACTTAATCACCCCCTTAAATTTTAAGAAGTTAGGGTAATCTTATTTTGTATGATTAGCTAACATTGTTTCCTCAGCCAATTCTATAGTTATATAATCTTCTAATGTTTCGGAAACCCAGTATTGTAAATCCGCTTCCCTTTTATGGAGATAATTAGGGTCGCCATTAACTAGTTTCATAGGTATATCGTGTCCAGGTACTAAAATGCTGTTCTTCTTTTCTTTCCACATACTCCATAAATAATCAATTGAATTTTGGCTATCAGAGAGATTTAGTG
The DNA here is from genome assembly GCF_002734285.1 of Fredinandcohnia onubensis. Lineage (GTDB taxonomy): Bacteria > Bacillota > Bacilli > Bacillales > Bacillaceae_L > Ferdinandcohnia > Ferdinandcohnia onubensis_A. The sequence goes on from NZ_NSEA01000011.1 coordinate 228,602, forward strand.
TCATATCTACATTCCTTGATAAAAGCTCAGCCCTATTTTTAGCGGCATCCCCACTAAATATCAAATCATAATCACCATTGTTTACGCTGTATGCCAAATGACCTGGTGAATGTCCTTTAGTTTGATGCGCAACAATTCCAGGAACAATTTCTTCTAGATGGTCGACTAACCTTATTTGTGTCGAAGAATTTAATTCCTTAACATACAATTCAGGTACATGCCATCCTCCAGGTGGTTCATTTAATGCCCAATTCATGTCCACTCGCCCCACTACAATGGTTGCGTTAGGAAACAATGTCCAATTTACACAATGATCCCAATGCGTATGGGTCAATAAAACCATAGATATGTCGCCCGGGGCTAAACCTTTGTCACGTAATTTATCTAATATTAGAGGCCTGACACCGAAACTGCCGACATCAATAATAATGTTTTGGTCATTGTGAGACAACAAAGTAACTGTACTCCACCCAAGCCCCCCATGGGTTGAGGACTTACCGGGAAATCCTTGAATAAATATGTTGTAGTCGAACATTACGATCCCCTTTCTCCTTAGTAATAAAGTTATACACCTTGAAAAACTAGCAAGAGATTGAATCAAAAAATGTTACATGAAAAAATAAATGTTATCTTTTATTAAAGATTAATACTAAAATTTCAGGATTGAACTATGTCAGTAAATGAATATGTAAATAGTCATAAAGGACTATTTCTGGAAACGTTTCCATAAAAACCCACCTCCAACCAATTCATTATTGAAGCTTACGATTTGGATAATTGAGGAAAAATAAAATACTGTTTGTTATAGATTCATGAAGGTGTCTATACATGTGAGGTTTCTTCTGCAGATAGTTAATTGCACATATGCATTGAATTGTTTATTTGGGTAAATATTATAAATTTTATCTCGGTAACAAAAAAATGATTTAAATAGGTGGAAACGTTTCCACTTATTTAAATCAAATTATACATACTTAACAGACCACTTTCAATACTTTTTTGAAAATTTATAAAATTATATTAATATAAAATCATCTCCGATTCTATCAATATTATTCTGAATCGTCGTTGTTTTGTTTTTTCACTCGATCACTCACTAACCTCTACTTCCATAGTTGATTCCCTTACAATAAGAGTTGGATAAAAAAGAATCGTTTCTTTATTTATTTGCTTTTCCTTAATTGTTTTAACAATGATTTCTATTGCCCTTTGACCCATTTCTTTAATAGGTGTACGAATGGTTGTCAGCATAGGAGACAATATCTCTGCATATTGGGAATCATCAAAACCAACAACTGATAATTGTTCGGGAATATTAATATTAAGTTTCCTTGCAGCTTTATAGATCCCAACAGCAATACTGTCGCTTCCTGCAAATATTGCTGTAGGTCTATTATTTTTTTGTAATAATTTCAATGCATTTTTGTACCCGCTTTCAATATAAAATTTGTCAAAAATAACAAAATCGTCATTTATAGGAACTCCACTTTCATTCAATGCTAATTTGTACCCTTGGTGCCTTTCAATTGACGCATAAGATTCAAAATCCCCACCTATAAATGCAATATCCTTATGTCCTAATTCTAGAAGATGTCTCATCGCTTTAAGTGCTCCATCAACATTATCAACTACTATTTCATTAAGAATTAAGTTCGGAAATTTGCCCCCTAATATAACAATAGGAAGTTCAGGATACCTTTGCTTCAATTCTTTAATATTTTCATCATCTACTTCTGGGGATGAAAAAATAATCCCATCGACTCCCTTAGCAATCAATAGGTGTATATACTCTGCTTCTTTTTGTAAATTGTTATCAGTATTACATAAAAAAATGTTAAACCCATGACTATTTGCTCGATCTTCTATTGCTCTAGTCAAATCTGAATAAAAAATATTTTTTATGTCAGGTATGATTAAACCAAGAGTTAATGTTTGTTTCTTAATCATTGCTGCGGCTACCAGACTACCTTGATAATTAAGTTTCTTAACTGCATTAAGAACCTTTTGTCTCGTTTTTTCACTTGTATAACCACTCTTATTAAGTACTCTCGAAACAGTAGATATTGAAACTCTAGCTTCTTTCGCGACATCCTTTATTGTTACCAACACCAACACATCCTTATGGAAACGTTTCCTCATTTTTTACTAATATTATAATATAATTCTACAAAATTTGTCGTTTTCCTTTTATTGCAAAAAGAACCATTGTAAATAATGGTTCTCTTCAGCATTTAAATTATTTCAAGACGAATTAGAGACCCTGTAACTCATTAACCGTCACAAACCTATACCCCTCATCCTTAAGCGATTGGATGATTCCCTCAATTTCTGCTAAAACTTTATCGCTATCCTCATACATCGGATGCATCAAAATGATTGAACCAGGGATTGTTTGTTCTTTGACATACTGGATCCTATCCTCGGTTTCAGTGTAAAAAGTGTCCGGTTCAATATTCATGGTGATTGTGTCTTTCTTTTCCTTATAGAGATAATAAGGTAAACCAACGAGCTTTTTACTATTTGGAGGACGAAAGTCAATTTCTCCTTCATATCCTGCATTAAGGATTAGTTCATCTGTTTTCTCAATTTCCTCTTTAATAAAGGATGGGGATTTGAAAATCATGCGGTTATGGGAATATGTATGATTCCCAAGCTGATGCCCAGCTTCAGCTATTTTCTTTGCTTCCTCTGGATATTTCTCGATATCTTGTCCGATTAAAAAGAAAGTTGCCTTCACATCATATTTTTCCAATAGCGGTAGGATTTCGTTCACATTTTCAGTCGGCCCATCATCAAATGTTAAGGCAACCACTTTTTGATCTGTTTCGACTTGCTGAGTTAGCCCGCCAAATAATTGGAATGACCTTGAATTCATTAACTTGTAGCTGCCGTATAAAGCAAGAAAAATAATGATAATAACGATTCCACTAAATACTAATTTTCTTTTCATATTTTGCATCCTTTTCATTTATTTGAACTTCAATTATAGTAAAATTAACAGGATAATAGAAACCATAATTTGGAATAGGAGATTTTATATGTTTAAAAAGTTTGTAAAATCATTTGTGGAAAAAGGCAATGTGATTCGATTTGAGTTAGATGATTGGTACAAATGGTACAAAGAACCCGAGAAGTTTCATGATGCGGTTGTTGAGTACCTAACACAGGAAGGAAAAAAAGTTGAGACTCTTTCAATCATAAAAAACATAACGAGTAATAAAGTCTCGGAGCTGCTCATTGATGGTGACAAATATGAACTTACTGTTCTCGCCGGAAGTATAGCTGCAACTGCGCAAACTGTGGTTTTAAAGAGAATTGATTAAGCAAGGAGTTTGTAAGCGAACCGCGGGGACAGTTTTCTAGAACATAAAAAAGGGATATACCGAAATCGGTATATCCCTTAGCTTATTAAGATCACTTATTAAGCTTTGCGAACGTTAGAAGCTTGTGGACCACGTTGTCCTTGCTCTACATCAAAAGTTACACTTTGACCTTCGTCTAATGATTTGAAACCTTCGCCTTGGATTGCTGAGAAATGTACGAATACGTCTTCTCCGCCTTCACGCTCGATGAATCCAAAACCTTTTTCTGAATTAAACCATTTAACTTTACCTTGTTCCATGTAAATTGCCTCCTAGTGTGATTGCCACACATTTTGTTACTATCCTTGTTCAAATACCTTAGACGAAAAACAAAATGAATCTTTAATCTGAATAAGAACAAAAATAATTCTTCCTTAGAATAACAGATATAAAAGAAAATAGCAAATCATATTAAGAAATTAATTATTAACAGGTCTTTGTACTCATTAGAGAAGCCTGTAAAATAAGCTCCTCCGAATGTACAACAAAAGCCCTTATCACCCTTCGCTATGTTAAGGCTAATTCCTGTTTTTGCTTTCTCCTGTATACGATCTTGGAAAGTAGCACACTACATTCATACAAGAACAGTAATGGCACGATCACAATTACATCAGACACAAAATCTGGGGGTGTTATTAATACTGCTGTGACAATTAATCCAAAGTATGAGTACCTTCTCATTTTTTGTAAGCGGTACGGGTTTAAGATTCCTAGGCTTGTTAAGAACATGATGATCACTGGCAATTCAAACAAACATCCAAATGGAAGAACAATATTAACCATAAATCCAAAATATTTTTCAGCCGTAAAAAAGTTCATAAACAAATCCCCTGATAAGGAAAGCAGGAAATCAAATACGATTGGAAAAATAACAAAATAGCCGAAACTTATGCCTGCAATAAATAAAATAAACAGAGAAGGTATGTAGGCCAATGTAACCTTCCTCTCAGTTGAAGATAATGCTGGTTTTACGAAGAGCCAAATTTGATGAGCAGCAATTGGAATAGTACCAGCAATGGCAACGATGCCTGATAGTGTTAAATAAACCCATATAATGTCACTTGGCCCTAAAATCGCTAATTTAATCGACGAATCTTGAATAATCCAATCATAAATATCCTTTACAAAAACAAACGCAAGAACTAATAAAAGCATGAAGCTTCCGAGGATAATAATAATACGTTTCCTCATCTCCGTTAAATGATCAACCAAATTCATTTCTACCTTATCCATAAACACACCTCTATTCTAAAAAAAAGATGCAAGTAAGCTACTTACATCTACAGTGATTTCATTAAATGGCTGTTGATTTCTTTTCAGAGCTTTGAAGTTCTTCTTTTGGTTTTTCTTCATCTTCTCCAACTAATTCACGTGTGGATTTTTTAAATTCCTTTAATGTCGTTCCAAAAGCACGTCCAATTTCGGGTAGCTTTTTCGGGCCAAAAATAACTAACGCAATCACGAGGATTAGAATAAGACCTGGAATTCCTATATTTTGTAGCATGAATAGTTCCTCCTATTTACATCGCTTTTTTAATCGATGATTTTCGATGGTTTTCAAAATTGAACAATTTATAATCCGCCTTCTGTTCGCAGATTAGACATTTGAAACTTCCTGAGATTTTCATTTCGTCTGGAATCGGTTGGATATGTGGTAGAAATATCCTTTCTAAGCCTTGATTCACATGCTGTTTACACACGACAATCATGCAAAATACTCCTCTCGTCTTTTACAGAAAGGTGTAAACGATCCTTTCCCGCTTACACCTCTACCTTACGTAATCGATTATTTAAATGCCCCGCCTTGAACGGCTACCAGGCATGAACGACCAAATGTTTTGCCTGGATATGGGTTCCATGTAGCAGGATGTTGCACATCCAGGAATAAAGTCCGCTCATCCGGAGTTAACCAAGGGCCCGTTACCTCACATCCTTTTGGACCTGATGCAAATTGGAATGGATCTCCATAATTTTTCCCATCCGTCGGAACCATAAAGACACCACAGTTTTTATATTCTGCATACACATTATCCTCGGTAGCACTAAAATCCTCGACTACCCAAAGATTTCCTTTACTATCAAAGTGAAGGTTATCCGGACAAGTAATTCCGCTTTGTTGACCGCCAGCAATAAATACTTCAAATGTAAACTTATCACTACCATGGTCACCATTCGCAGGGACAAAACGGTAAATTTGGCCATGGAAATTTCCGTGATTCGAGTTATTTGTTAGTGCCAAGAATACACTTCCGTCAATTGGATGAATTTCTACATCTTCTGGACGGTCTAACTTAGTTGCCCCTACAGCTGCAGCTGCTTCGCGCGTATATGTTAGTACATCCGCTTGACTTGTAAAAAACTTTTTCCCATCTTTTTCATAGTTTTGTAGTTTAGAATTTGTTTCATAATCTAATGCAATCCATGTTTGTTTGCCAAGGTCTGCTACGTACAATGTACCCTCTTCCAAAATATTAAAGTTTGCTTCTCGATTAGTTGGATTGAATTTCTTTTTACTCACAAATTTATAGAAACTTTCTCCGCGACTATCGTCACCCATATAGACAACCACTCTGCCATCTTTTGTTTGTCCCATTGCAGCATTTTCATGTGCGAAGCGTCCAAGAGCTGTATGTTTGCGAACAGGTGCATCAATGTTAAAAGGATCAACCTCCATTACCCAGCCATAGTGCTCATCGATAAAGTTTGGCCAGCCATAATCATCACCATATTCCGTGTTTTCCTCGCAAGAAAGAGCTGTATTCCAAAGTGTGCGTCCACCACTACAGTTTCCAAGTGAACCTTCCACTACTTTTGCTCCTTTTACAGCAGAGCTTCCAGCTGCAGGTCCAGTCAATTGAATAGGAGTTGTCCCATCCACACGTCGATTATATGTATCATCTTGGACTAATACCCATTTTCCTTTTTCCTTCTTCACATGGATAACAGAACCACCAACAGATTCTTTCTGCATCTTTAGAAAGGCTGGATATTGTGCAAGGTTTTCTTTTTTGTATGTATCCGGATTAATTCCTAATATATTCATATAATTATCTGGTTCAGGGAACTCATGGTTAACCCATATTAAACCTTCTTCCGAATTTGTTCCGCCTTTTAAAGCGTCCATCGGAAAATAAACGGTAAGGTCAGCTGCGTCACCAAATTTTTCTCCTTTCGAATTAATCACATCGCCATAAGAAACGATAATATTATAGTTATATCCCTTTGGTAGGAGTAATTCATTTTCCCATGAACGATCAATTTCTTTAAAAGGGACCGTAAGTGGTTTCCCCTTCCCATTCGGTTTTCCATCCATTAAATGATTAGCTGTTGCTGCATTTGCCTTAGGAGCTAGCATTCCCAGTCCTGATGTTGCTGCTACCACTGCTGCCGTTCCACTACCCATATACGTTAAAAATTTACGTCGATCCATCACTAATCGCTCCTTTTATTTTGTTTCTAAAAGTTATTTACAACGCAATTATGCTTGTACATTTTTAAGATAGTATTAATGTGCATCGTGTTTTTTGTAAATGGCGGAAAACAGGAATTATGGCTCTTATTTTTGGAATTAAATGTAAAATAATTGGGATTTATGAAAAAATAGAGATGGGATTTCGGGGTGCTGTTTGTAGTTGATTCGAGGGAACTAGGTTTATTTTCATAGTAAAAGTAAAACGACTCTCAATAAAATTTACACTCACGACACATTATTGAGTCATTCCTACATCACAAACTCTAAAAAAGGTACTTCTCAAAAGGAAGTACCTAATTCGCCTTAATCAATTTTCATTTTTTCTTTATTTTGGGACAGTGTACCTTCCCAATCGATTTCGAAGCCGAGGTCTTTTAGCATTTTATGGTCAGCCGAGCCTTCTTGGCCAACAGTTGTGAGATAATCTCCTACAAAGATTGAGTTTGCTGCATAGAGGCCAAGTGGTTGAAGGCTTCGAAGATTTACTTCTCTTCCTCCTGAAATTCGTATTTCCTTTGTTGGATTGATAAAGCGCATGAGGCAAAGTACCTTCAGGCAATATCGTGGGTTCAGTTCGTTTGTCCCCTCTAAAGGTGTTCCATCAATCGCATGCAAGAAATTGACCGGTATGGAATCGGCATCTAAGACGCGTAAGCTTTTTGCCACATCGACAACATCTTGCTTTGATTCTCTCATTCCCACGATTACTCCGGAACAAGGTGAGATTCCCTGCTCTTTAACGGTTTCCACGGTATTCACCCGATCTTGATAGGTATGTGAGGTTGTGATACATTCATGGTGATTTTCAGATGTATTAATGTTGTGATTATACCGATCAACACCCGCGTCTTTTAGTTTCTTTGCTTGATCCGATTTTAAGATACCTAGGCAAGCACAAATTTTCAAATCATACTTTTCTTTGATTTCCTTTACAGCAGATACAACGTGGTCCACTTCCTTGTTACTTGGTCCGCGTCCACTTGCTACGATACAATATGTGCCAACTTGCATTTGATGAGCTTTTTCAGCCCCTTTCAAAATTTCTTCCTTATCCATCATTCGATATTTTTCAATCGGTGCAGTTGAAATACTAGATTGTGAGCAATACCCGCAATTTTCCGGACATAGCCCAGATTTTGTATTAATAATCATATTTAACTTCACCTTGTTGCCATAATAATGATGACGAATCACGTAAGCACCATGAAGCAACTCTAATATTTCTTCATCTGGAGAGTTTAAGATATCTAACGCCTCATCATTTCTTAATTCATACCCATCGATCACTTTTAACGCTAATTGCTTCCATTTACTCATCTGTTTTCTCCTCCATTTTTTCTAATTAACCGATTTTTTCAAGTTCGCAAAATAACCCCGACTAACAAGTGTCCGTTCAAAGCGATGCGCAAATAACCCTGCTCCAATCGCGAGGACGATATCTTTTGGTAACGGGACAATCATCCACAACCATGCCATCGAATACGTAAATCCTTCTGGGGCCGCCGCCCATAATTGATAAGAAAAATACATCCAGTTCGTTCCGAAAAGATAATTAATGGACATCCCAATGAGTGAAGCAATGATATATGTATGAAGCGCCTTTTTCTTTTCGATCATGATTCCTGTTATATATGCCGTAAAAATAAATGAAACAATAAAACCAAAAGTCGGACTCAATAAATGAGTAAATCCTCCGCCAAACTTAGCAAACACAGGAACCCCTACTAAGCCTACAAATGCATACACACACATGCTAATCGCACCAAGACGACTACCTAAAATCGCACCCGCCAAGATGGCGAAAAAGGTTTGCAATGTGATCGGTACCCCACCAACGACCATAAAGGGCGCAATCGATGTAATGTTGGCCCCGATTGCCATTAACGCCACAAACATTCCTACTAGACTAATATCAATCGTTGATAACTTCCTTTTCATTCCTTTGCCTCCTTCTTTTATCTATATAATTAAAATAATGAGAAAATGGTTTATTTGTCAACCTATTTTTATTTTTAGTTAACATATAAACAATAAAAATAGGAGTCTCTAAAGGTGAGACTCCTTAAAAATAGACTAGCTAAGGCAATTAATTAGTAAACTCTAAACGTTGTAGAACCGGTACTGCTTGAATAACCACTCTTTGAAGCAGTTGCATCTAATTTGTATGTTCCAGTTGCTGTGTAATAGTTTGTGCCAATTGACCAGGTTGCAACACCAGATGAATTTGTTGTTGCAGTTGATGTTACCGTTGTTCCATTTGGTCGTGTGATTTTAAAATTCACGGATGCATTTGTAAGCGCAGCTCCATTTGAATCTTTTACTGTACTTGTGACATAGACGGTTTCTCCACGATAATAGTAGCTGTAGTTTGTGGATACCGTTGTAACTGTTTCAGTTGATGATGGTGGTGGAGGTGTAGTTCCACCGCCTCCAGAAGCCGCTACAACCGCTGCATGTGCATCAACAATTCCATACCCGTATTGCGTGGAGCTACCTGCCTCTTGTGCTGTATCACGTAAGATTTGCCTTGCTTGTGAGACTGAAATATTCGGATTTGCCGCTCTAATTAATCCCGCTACCCCAGCCACATGTGGAGTCGCCATTGATGTACCTGATAAGGATGTATAGCGACTATTTGGATAGGTGCTGTAAATATTCGAGCCTGGTGCCATAAGCTCTAAACCTGATCCATAGTTTGAAAAGCTTGAGCGTGTTCGGTTCGATGTTACCGACCCTACCGCGATTACACTGCTATAAGCTGCTGGATACGAAATACTCGATGCCCCGTCATTACCAGAAGCTGCTACAACAATCGTTCCTTGTGAAGTTGCAGTTTGTACCGCCTCATCCATGCTTTGATTATAGCCTCCGCCACCAAGAGACATATTGATGACGTCTGCATCAATATTCGCCGCATATAAAATTCCCTGTGTAATTCCATATAAGGAACCTGACCCATCATCACCTAATACCTTCACTGGGATAAGGGTCGCATTTTGCATGACACCAGATACTGATCCATAGCTTGCAATCGTACCAGCAACGTGAGTTCCATGGCCTTGAACATCCATCGTTGTTCCGCCGACGAAAGTTCTTCCTAAACTCGTGTTCACAAAATTGGCTAGACTAGGATGGTTATGGTCGATTCCAGTATCCAACACCGCAATTTTTACAGCACTTGAACCATTCGTAACTGTCCATGCTTGCGGAGCCTTAATCATGTCGTAATGCCATTTTTGATTTTGATGAACAGCTTGGATGGTCGCTGTCCCTTCAATCGCCATCATCTTATAGTTTTCGGAAATATATCTAACTTTGAAACCAAGACCCATTAACTCTTTACGTAATTCTTTTATTGCCATATTACTAGATTTGAACTGGTCCGGAGAGTATTTGACTAAGTAGACTAAGCCCATTTTCTCGACTACTTTTTTGTTAAAACTTTTATTTAGGAGTGGTTTGACTGAAGTATCTTCTACATGGAGAGTGTCTATGATTGAGAATCCTTTTGCTTTCAACGCATCATCCTGGCCCGTCAGACTATCTGCGCTCTGGATTGTGGAATCCGAATTGCCTTTTTGTTTCGGTTCCACTGAAACAATTAGTTCGCCTTCAACAAAGTCTTGGTTCCCTTTCCCCGCATTGTCTGGCTGTTCGGCAAAAGTTACACCTGCAAACATCGTTAAAACGAGTAAAAGCACAATCGCAAAACTGACTAATTTCTTCATTTACATACCTCCATTTTTAGTTTTGAAAAACAACTCGTATGATATAAGTCAGTGGCACACTCCCTTCTATGTATCGTGTATATACAGAAAAAAAGTAAAAAAAGTCGACTAACGGACCTTATCACTTTTGACTGTCAAGATTATGTATTCTGTGAAATCGGTTGATGAGGAATTGTTGAGAAGATGTAAATTGCGTTTGACGTTTGTAAAAATTGAAATGTCCTCTGCCTCCATTACACTACAATTTTCCAGTTGTGACCGTCAATATCTTTTGTAATATTCAGTTATTTACTACTACAAAATAATTTCCAAAATATCTAATTTTACTAGTATTATAGTCTTTCACATATATTCACCGCTTTGGTGCGGTAATAGAAAAAATCAGGTACCTCCCGAAGGAAGCACCTGATTTTTTAATAACCAGAATCCTCTGATGTTAAGTTATCTAGCATTGTGTAATCGTATTGCTGTAGTGGCTTTTCTGCCGGCCCTTCTAAAACTTCACCCGTATAAGAGAAACGTGATCCGTGACATGGGCAATCCCAGGATTTTTCACTATTATTCCAATGACATTCACAGCCAACATGGGTACAGGTTGTATCGACGATGTATAGTTTTCCATTTTCGTCTTTGTAAGCCCCTTTTCGATGTCCATCTATGGAGATTACGGCACCTTCCCCATTCTGAATGTCATCCACATTTTTTTGAGGGATTTCCATTTTTCCTTGTACTAAATGCTTTACAACATCTGCATTGATCTTGAAGAAATTTTTCAAACTTGGATGTGCATAGAATCGAGCAGGGGAATACAGATCACGATAAGGATTATTACGTTTCAATATAATATCCCTAATTAATAACGCAGCTACTGTACTGTTTGTCATACCCCACTTACGGAAACCAGTTGCGACCAGAATGTTTGGTTCACTGTTTGTTAACTCCCCGATATATGGAATTTTATCCAGTGTCTCAAGATCTTGTGCTGACCAGTGGTATTTAATATCCTCTAATTCAAAAACCTGTTCACTAAAAATACGTAAGGAATTGTAATCTTCCTTTGTGTCCGTTCTTTCACCCGTTTGATGGCTTCCGCCTCCAAGGATAATGTACTCTTCTCCATTCGTTGAAACAGATCGAATCGAACGGGTTGGCTTATCGACACTTAAATACATGCCACCCGGGTAATTCTCCTGTGCTTTAACTGCAACAGCGTATGAACGCGATGCTTTCATTCTTGCCGAATAAAGCCCTGTCCCTTCGTAAAATGGGAAATGAGAACACGCAAGGACAAAACCACCGGATACTCGTTTATTATTGCGAGTAAGTACGGTAGATTTTTGCCCTGTTTCAACATCGACCGCAACCGTGTGTTCAAAAATGAGTCCACCTTTTTCTTTAATGATTTTGACAAGGTGCGCCAAATATTTGACTGGATGGAATTGTGCCTGATTTTTCATCACAATTGCGTTTTTTATCTCAATGTCAAAAGGAATAGTGTCTACGAGACCACCATCAATTCCAATTTTTTCATAGGCTTGGGCTTCGTTCTCAATCTTTTGTGCATACTCATCCGTTGTGGAGTAAAGGTAGGCATCCTGTTCCTTAAAATCACATTCAATTTGGTGCTCTTCTACTGTTTTTTTGACAAAATTTAATGCATCTGTGTTTGCTTCATAATAAAGCCTCGCTGTGCTCTTTCCGAAATTTGTAATGAACTCATCATAGATGAGGTCATGCTGTGCTGTAACTTTTGCAGTCGTGTGTCCGGAAGTACCATTGAGTAGATGATCCGCCTCTAATAAGGCGACTTTCAATCCCTCGTTCACTAAGACATACGCGGAGGTTATACCTGCAATCCCCCCACCTACAATCACAACATCTACCTCAAGGTCTTCCTCAAGTGGAGGAAACTCTGGAATGTCAACATCGGCTCTCCATAAAGGCTCGGGTGCTTCGGGAAGCTTTTTCTCATTTGCCACAATAAACCCTCATTTCCTAAATAAGTAAGTTTGGGTTTAGGTTTTCCAGTATTTTGGGTATCATGCATGGTTCGTGATGAAATTGGGGTGGGGATTAATATAATTGGGACAGTGCTGAAATTGCTTAGTTGATGATGAAGGGGATTTTGGGATTTTTTCTGTGAGGTTTTCCTCTTCATACTGCTGATGAAGGGGATTCGCCTATCTTTTCCGAAGGGTTTTCCCCTTCATATCGCTTATGAAAGGGATTCGTTGATTGCTTCCGTGGAGTTTTCCACTTCATTTCGCTTATGAAGGGGATTCGCCGATTTCTTCCGCGGAGTTTTCCCCTTCATTCCGCTTATGAAGGGGATTCGCCAATCTCTTCCGCGAGGTTCTCCTCTTCATATCGCTTATGAAGGACTCTACTGATCGAATTCCGCTTGGCAAGGGACTTCATCCACCTTATGAAGGACTTTACAAACATAACTCCGCTGCCTCCGGGACTTCATCTAACATCCCAAAATAAACTTACGAAATCAAACCTCTTCCCACCCATATTGGGCCGGGGCTTCACCTTTTCTATCAACTATCCGTGCCTTAGTTTTACTTTTTCCTTCTATAATTTTCAGAACATCTATATAAAATTCCCATTCATCGCCAAAATCGAATAGATATAGAAAACTTTTTCCCTCTCGAAGTTGAAGTTCTCCCAAATTCACCTCATTTGCATAGGGACCCTCAAAATCAATTGGTGAGTTATAAAAGTTTTTTCTGCTAAACTTTTTTCCATCCATAAAAAAGGCGTAAAGATGATCATCTTCAAAATCAAAAGCCTCTTGGATTAAATGATGTACATCCAATAAAGTATGTGAAGCTGAAAATTGTAACTTCCGCCAGCATGACTGGTTTAAAGTCACTTTAAATAAATAGGTACCCGAACTATTCTTTATTTCGCTCTCAAGAAAGTTTTGAGTGACCTCACCTTCTTCAAATAAAGGCTGTAATAAAGGAAATAGAGATTCATGTTGCATTCTTTCTGGTTCTTCACTATCTCGCCCTTGATGATATATGGAACTAAGACCTAATATATCAAGAAATGATCGTGAACCAAACTCTTCATTTGACTCAGAATCACATGTATCAAGTAATGATTCTTGTAATTGTTTAAACAATGGGGTTAGCAGAATTGATTTCGCGGCACGATAAGTCGGACTGACTTTTTTTGTTTTTTCTTCATCAAACACAACTTCCCAGAACCCAAAATAATGAAAGTAATATAGAAAATTCTCAAAATCAAAAAATAATCGTCTTAATATATCATTTTTATTAATGTAGATTATCTTATTAGCAGGGTAATCCTCAAGTTTATCAAATAGGATATCAATACTATGAGGGGCCCTCTCAAAATAGCCGCCTTGTAAATAATCCCAATCAACCTTCATCCAAAAAGCCTCTAACAATGCAATATATTGCTCAGAAGTTGTTAGTCTCAAAAATTCTTCATATCTTTTTGATTGTAATGTAACTGTCTTTTGTGAATGCAAAGGCTCTTTTCGAAGTAGATCTAACTCGATGCTCGCAAGAAAAAATAAATGCAAAAGTGGATATCCCGGTTGATTGTTTTTTAAAGGAACATCAAATTTCGGATGAGACATTAAGTCGTAAATTGCAATTAAATCCTTTCGAGGAAGGAACTCATTTGCTTTTGTTAACTTTATTTTGTTATTTGCTATGTAATCTAAAAATCGGATAAAATCCCCAATAATTGGAGTGGGATATTCGTCTGTAATCCGTATTCTTACTTCCTTTTTATACATATAAAATTCTCCTTGTTACTTAGAGAACTGTTTTAATTACCCTAGTTTATCGCTTATTCCTCTAAGATTAATTAGGTTATAGCTCTAATCTTTTTAAATTGAAACATTGCTACTACATTCTCTTCATAAATTCTATTACTTCTTCTACAGGTATTTTTGTTAATTTTGAAATAACAGATGCTTGGAAACCTTCCGATATCATACTTTTTAAGATTTCATGTCGTTCTAGCTCCCTGCCTTCTTCTCTAGCTCCCTTTAGCCTACTTAATTGGTCCCGCAGTTCTTTTAAACGCCATTCATATTCAGCTCGATTTTCTTTGTTAATGCTTAATTTTTCCCACTCTTTAAGGGCTGTTTTTACCTCTTCGTAATTCATCGCCCATTCCTCCAATTCATTAAGAATTTCAGAATCAACTGTGCCTTTTTGATTGTCTGCCGCTGTTAACAATAATAGCCAAGGAACAGCTTTTGTATCCGTTTTCCAATCCCTGCGATATTTCTTCCATTGTATCATGAATTGCTTCAAATCCAATGTATGAAATTCTAGTCTATCACTAAATGGAAAGTAGTTGGTTGTTTCAAGCACTTGGAATTTTGAATGGAATAATTCGGCTTCATGTTTGAAAAGAGAGAAATTTAAAATGGAGATTACTATAGTTACAGGAAGTTCTTCATAAGATTCTCTTTCTTGGAGAGAGGCGGTGTACATTTTCCCCCAGTAAAACAACATGCGTTGTGGCATATTATATGGATTTGCAAGTTGAATCTCTACATTAATTTTTTCACCTGTTGAGGTTGATACAAGTAGATCAAGTCTAGAGGATTTCCCTTCAGAAGTATCCTTTATTAGATCTGTATTTTCAAAGGATACATCATTAATGCGGTTACATTCAGGTCTACCTAATAAGTCATTTAAAAAAGCAATTGTAATTTGTTTTCGACTTGGTTGTCCAAATAATTGTTTGAACATATAGTCTACTTTCAGATCAAGAAGTTTTATTTCGTTCATTAATACTGTCCTTTCTTTAATGGATATTCAAATCGGGGGAATAAGCGATGACAACACTATACTTCGACATAACTTGACAAATTCCTCTTTATATAAAAAAATCACCCGCCCACAGGACAGGTGATCTTACTCAAGAAGTAACTTCCTTATTTTTCACAACGCGTGATGTTAAAATTGGAACCACAACGATAACCCCAATCATTACAACAAGCGCAACAATCGAATAAAGGACAGGAATTCGAAAGAGATTGATTGTACTAAAATCATCAAAAAATGGCTCAACATTCATGTAATATATAAACGAAAATTGGAAGATATCCTCTACCCAATTAGGGAGTTGAAGTGTTTCTACTAAAAAGTATGGTATCGCAAAGATAGCACCATTGATAATAAGTGAAACCAAAGCATTTTTACAAATAGACGAGATAAGCACAATCATAATGGCAAAACTACATGCTCCTAGCAAGTGAAATCCTATTTGAAGTAAATGGTACTCTAGCATTGTAAAACTATATGGCGAAAAATAGTATTTAAACGTATATTGGATGGACGTTTCCCAGCCACTATTCCCATATTGAATCAGGTTCCACGCAATGTTAAAAATCTCCCACCCTACTACAACAATAGCGGTATATATTAAGGCAGCTCCAATTTTTGCACCTAGTAATGATCCTCTACCTTTTTTCGAGCTAAGAATATAGTTGTCCACCCCCGAGCTATATTCCTGGGTGTACATACTAGAAAGCCCCACCAAAAGCATGGCTCCAGTGATGAACACGGAAAAAACGCTAGCATAGTCGATAATTTCTGCCGGACCTTTGTTATAAGTGAAATAAGAGGTATCAATCTCTTTTAGCATGGCTGTTTGAAGGTCGGTATTATATTTATTTTCCCCAGCTAGCTCTTTGATTTTTTCCTGAGCATTCAATTCCACCTGATGGCCGTACGCGAGATTTTCGTAAACTCCCATCAAGGTCCATTCATCTTCAGACAACCACTGATCGGTTTCCATCATTTCGTCTTGCTTTTTCATTAACTCTTCATTGCCCTTGGCAACAGCTTCAAGTTTTTCCTCAGTAACTTTCCCTTCCCAATCCTTATAGATTGCTCTTTCTTGATCAGCACCAGGATAATAGGTAAATCCCGTCGAAAAAACAATCAGCAAAAGGAACGCAACATACACCATTCTTTGCTTAAAAATTTTATATAACTCAAATTTCAATAACTCCATTTATGCCACCTCCTCATCGAAATAGTAAAGATATAAATCCTCTAGATTCGGATGTTCTTGTACAGCATTTTGATGAGGTTTGACATCACTTAAAATTCGAAGCTCGAATTTATGCCCAACCCGAGCAATGTTGCCAACCTTATATAAAGATTGATACTTTGTAATTTCAGATTCAGTATCAACTGTGACAGTCCAAACCTTGTCTTCGATCCCTTTTAATAGCGTCTGTGGCGTCTGTTTTTGAATCAGTTTTCCTGCCTTCAATACGAGAACTTCCTTCGCAATGAATTCAATATCTGAAACAATATGTGTGGATAACAAAACAATTCGGTTTGTTGAAATTTTCGATAACAAATTTCGGAACCGAATTCTCTCTTTTGGATCAAGGCCAGCCGTTGGTTCATCCACGATCAGAATTTTCGGGTCGTTTAACAGGGCTTGTGCAATTCCAACACGTCGCTTCATCCCCCCTGAAAACTTCCCTACTTTTTTCTTCGCATGCTCACCTAATCCTACCAATTCCAGCGTCTCCGCGACCTTTTCCTTTGCCTGTTCTTTAGACAGCCCCTTTAAAGTCGCAATATATAGCAAAAACTTTTCAGCTGTAAAATTTTTATAAAGCCCCACATGCTGAGGCAAATATCCGATGACATCTCGATACCGATAATCCAAAACCGAAATATCTTGACCATCTAATAAAACTCTTCCGGAGCTCGGCTTCATAACACTAGCAAGAATGCGCATTAATGTCGTCTTCCCTGACCCGTTTGCTCCTAAGATCCCGTACACCCCTGTTGTAAATTCTAAATTTATGGAGTCCAAAGCCTTTTTATCGTCAAAGACTTTTGACACATTTTCAATGGTTAAATTCATATGAAATACCCCTTTTGTAAATTCTGCTCATTTTAATCATGATAAAAATCGTTGCAGCTACAGTTACCAAAATATATACCACAGCTGAAACTGTTTCGATTCTTTCCATTACATCTTGTTGTGCTAGAAACAGAGCAACTACGGTCCAAACAATTATTCCACCGGTTAACGTGGATGCTCGACGGAATTTTGAAGCTACCACTAACATAATCGCGGCAATGATGGTAAATGGTGTTGCCCAATAAAGAACTAATTTTCCAATCATCACTTCAGGTAGGAGGACTGCAAAACTAATCGTTAACAAGATATTTAGGGTAATATTGAAGGCCCCTACAACAACCATTCTCGATAGAATTATTTCTTGAAGGCTAAATTTAAATGACATTTCTAGTTCAGCCATCTCGGTATTCCCACTCTTAAACACCTCAATCAACCCGATGAATGTTGGGAGTGGAGCCACATACAGCATAATGAGATATGGATCTAATTCGTAAAAAAGAGTTGAAGTTACTCCGATTATTAAAAACAATAGATTTAAACCCCAAAACAATGGTGAAAAATAAAAGACTTCCCTTGTTGAATGTCTTAATACGGTTGATATTATGGCAACAAGTGCCTCCCACTTATTTTCTTTTCTAGGAACGTGAGGACGCAGCGCATCAACAGTCATCATAATTTCAGATTCACTTGGTAATTCGATATCAAACTCGTCCAAAGTCATTCCCAATTCCTGTTCCAATGCTAAAATCTCATCATCAATCTCGAATTTATTGTCTTGTCTGTCGTCTTTGCTCATTTCCCTCACCTCTCTCTAATGCTGTTGCAAGTTTCCCAAGGCCTTGCTTCAATCTTGATTTAACGGTCGACACGTTCGCTTTTGTTATGTCGGCTATCTCCTGAATTTTCATGCCATGGTAGTATTTCAGAATCACGGCTTCTCGTTGGATATCTGGTAGACCATTAATAGCAGACTTTACCTGCTCCCTTGTTTCCTTCCGTTCAAATATGTAGGGAACATTACTGTTTTCACTTTTGATTGTTTCCTGAAGTACCGTTTGCGCAGATGTCTGCTTATAGTCAGCACTTCTCCAATAATCGCGGCAATGATTGACGGCTATTGTATAGAGCCAGCTTTTAAAACTACCTTTATTCGAATAAGACTTAATCCGCTGCATCATTTTTATGAAAATTTCCTGTGTTAAATCGTACGCCATTTCCTTGTTTCCCACTTTTCGATAGACAAAAGCGTAAATGGATTTATAATACTTCCTTGTCAAAACCTCCATCGCCGCTTGACTACCTTGCAGGATTTCTTCAATTAGTTCTTGATCCTCAGGCATTTTTATCACCTCAATTATGTAAGACGAAAAGATTTGAAAAAAGATTTATTCCTTCTAAAAAAGTTTCTGCTTTGATTATCTATTTAGAATGAGCAGGCTGCAACGGGAAATGATAATTACGTAGAAAAGCACCTATCCAAAAATGGATAGATGCTGAGTAAATTTTGTCCTATATAAAATAATTCAGTACTAAATACACAATCAAGCAAAGGATAGATCCTGTTAAAAATGGACTAATTCGGAGTCGTACTTTTTCATGCTCTCGTCTGTAACTACCGAGAAATGTATTAAAAACGGCCATCTCTGAGTTTTTTGTAAAAATATCGCCTGAGGAGCCCATTATGAATGCGACTATAATAAAGAAACAAGAGCCAACAAACAAGGTAGTTAACGTATTTGCATCTAAATAGAGGGATACTCCATAAAGAATGGCTACCTCTACGGCAGTTACAAGGAGTGCAAATGTCATGTATCGTACCATTGTTCATCCCTCCTTCCTCAAACTGCTGATACCGTTTATTACGAATGAGCGTGAGAAAAGTTTCGGAATACTTAGTATATATTATTCCGCTTTTTCATCATTTAGTCCGGACAAACCAAGGCCTGGACTTTACCAAATAATAGATTATTAAAATTGTAAGCGGTTTTAGTTGGTAAGTAAAAAATACATGTTATAATGAGGTGGATGACAGTTGCAAACTAGTAGTAAAGGGAATTTAATACTACTAGAATGTATATGTAAAAGGGAGAGGACATCATGAGCCAAGTTCGAATAGAAAAGGATTTTCTTGGAGAAAAAGAGGTTCCAGTTGATGCCTATTATGGCGTCCAAACGATACGTGCAGTTGAAAATTTTCCGATAACTGGTTACCGTATCCATGAAGAATTAATTATCGGATTAGCAATGGTTAAAAAAGCCGCAGCATTAGCAAATATGGATGTAAAGCATCTATATGAAGGCATTGGAAAGCCAATTGTACAAGCTGCCGATGAAATCATAAATGGAAAAATGCACGACCAATTTATTGTAGACCCTATCCAAGGTGGAGCAGGTACGTCTATTAATATGAATGCAAACGAAGTTATTGCTAATCGTGCACTCGAGATCCTTGGACATGAAAAAGGAAAATATAATGAAGTAAGTCCAAACAGCCATGTGAATATGTCTCAATCTACAAATGATGCATTTCCAACGGCACTTCATATTGCAACACTAAATTTAATTGAGAAATTATTAAAAACAATGGAGTATATGAAAGAGGTTTTACAACAAAAAGCACAAGAATTTGACCATATCATAAAAATGGGAAGAACTCACCTTCAGGACGCAGTACCGATTCGACTTGGACAAGAGTTCGCTGCATATGCCCGCGTGTTAGAACGCGATATAAAGCGCATACAACAATCCCGTCAGCATTTGTATGAGGTCAACATGGGAGCTACTGCTGTAGGAACAGGGCTTAATGCTGAACCACGTTATATCGAAAATGTTGTCAAATATTTAGCAGAAATTAGTGGGCTTCCTTTAGTAGGTGCTGAGCATCTAGTTGATGCTACTCAAAATATCGATGCCTACGCCGAAGTTTCAGCTGCGTTAAAAATAAATATGATGAGTATGTCAAAGATTGCAAATGACTTACGGTTAATGGCATCAGGACCACGCGCAGGACTTGGCGAAATCAGCTTACCAGCAAGACAACCTGGTTCATCGATTATGCCAGGTAAAGTAAACCCTGTTATGCCTGAAATGATAAATCAAGTTGCGTTCCAAGTAATAGGAAATGATCATACAATCTCCTTAGCTACTGAAGCTGGTCAACTAGAGTTGAATGTAATGGAACCAGTTTTAGCATTCAATTTATTACAATCACTTAGCATTATGAATAACGCATTCAGAGCATTTACTGATTACTGTCTATCAGGAATCAAAGCAAATGAAGAGCGTTTAAAGGATTACGTAGAAAGAAGCGTTGGACTGATTACAGCCGTAAATCCACATATTGGATATGAAGTCGCCTCTCGAATCGCAAGAGAAGCTATCTTAAATGGTAAACAAGTACGTGAACTTTGCTTGTTATACGATGTGTTAACTGAAGAAGAACTAGATCTAATTTTGAACCCATACGAAATGACAGAACCAGGGATTTCCGGTTCATCGTTGCTGCAACGAGCATAAAACAAAGAGGACTGGCGACAGTCCTCTTATTCATGTTAAATCGCCTTCACCATACCACCGTCAACCAAGTAGGCTTGCCCTGTCATATACGTGTTAGCGTCAGATACTAAAAATGTCACAAAATTTGCGAATTCTTCAGGCGAACCATACCGTTGTAATGGGATTGTTTCTTTGGCCATTTGTTCAATTTCCTCAACTGGCTTTCCTAGGGTCTCAGCTCTTACCTGATCCAAGTGTGCCACGCGGTCTGTTGCTATGCGTCCGGGTGCGACTGTATTGATGAGGATATTATAAGGCGCTAATTCGTCAGCTAATGTTTTGGATAATCCGACAATTCCTAGTCGAAAAGTATTGGAAAGAATTAGACCAGGAATAGGCACTTTGATAGACGATGATGCAATATTGATAATTTTTCCGCCATTTTCTTTCAAGTATGGTAGAGCGCCACGAATCATGCGAACATAACTTAATAGATTTAATTCAAATGCCCCCTGCCAAGCTTCATCATCTAATTGTTCGAATGATCCTGCTGGTGGCCCTCCCGCATTATTCACGAGAATATCAATGCTGCCAAACGTATCTACAGTATGTTTAATGAGAGCCTCGATGTCTTCTTTATTGGTAATATCCGTTGGTAGGTAAGAGACTTTCCCCTTGTTGAATGCTGAGAGTTCGGCCTGAACTGCCTTTAGTTTGCCCTCACTTCGGCTTGCCAGCATCACATTGGCGCCTTCTTTTACGAGTTGGGTTGCGATTGCTTTTCCAAGTCCCTGGCTAGAAGCTGCAACGATGGCTGTTTTCCCGCTTAGATTTAAATCCATATGTCATTCACTCCTTAAATTTGAGTTTATTCTTCCATTTTAGCCCATTTTTATCGCTTTGTGTTGTACTTTGAATGTTGAATTGTTCCCTAACTTTATTGCATTGTGCCCTACCACTCAATAATTTCCCTAACCCCGGATAATTGTGCCCTAACTCAAATAATTGTGCCCTAACTCAAAATAATTGTGCCCTAAGCCAAAAAAAGGGCCAGCTCCCACAAAAAGAGCTGACCCTCCTATCTATTTCGACACCGAAACCTCAACCTGCTTATCAATCTTAGGTTTCCGTTCGAAAATACCAGTTCCTAACAACACGCCACACACGATTAAAACGAATCCAACTAACTGAATAAATTTGAAAGCTTCATTTAAAAACAACACCGAACCGACCAGTGAAAAGAATGGTGCAAGATTTAAGAAAATGGCCGTTTCTCCTGGGCCAATTTTGGAAATGGCAAAATTATAACACAGGTTTCCGATACCGGTTGAGATAATCGCTGATGCAGCAAAAACGACCCACACATAGGCAGGTACAGCACCAGTTGAGGCGATCGATTGCCCCTCAAGCGCGAAGCTTAACATTATCAAGAAGCCTGCCCCCATTAATAAAGCGTAACAGGTAATCGTTTTTGCATTTAATGTATAAGAGGCTTTTCGAATAAAAATAAAACTTACCGCCTGCGCAATGACGGATAAAAACACATAAAAATCCCCGAGTGCGAGCTTCGTAAATGACCCTCCACCCAGGATTAAGATAAAATAAATACCCATGATTCCTAAAAACACACCACTGATTTTTAGAATTGTCATTTTCGCTTTTAAGAAAAGCACCGCCAAAATATTGGTAACGAGCGGTATTAAGGCTAAGATGGATGCACCATTTGTGGCACTCGTGCCCGTCAAGCCGACAGAAAGTAATGCTTGGTGGCCAAGAATTCCAGTTAAAGCACTAAGTGAAACATACCCAAACTCGTGCAGATTCATTCTTTGGAGATCCTTTTTCACATATAAAAAGACAAAAATTACAAGGCCCGCTGCCAAAATTCGTAGACCGGTAATGGACACAGGCGGAAAATTTTCAACCAATATTTTAATTGCTACAATATTTAGCCCCCACGCAACCATAACAAATAACAGAATGCCGTATAAATAAAGTTTTCGCACAATCACCCATCCATTCTGATGTGATCCATCAGTTCATTAATGCACTCTATTATACTCCATATCTGCTAAAAAATGGCTCGAAAAATAAAAGTCCGGTGAGATAACACAAAATGTGTCTTCTACCGGACAAGTCCTTTTTTCAAAAGGTTCATTTCGATTGTAAAGCTTCTTAATGCAGATTCTGATGATAGATCATAAGCAAAGGCATGGATTAAATTGCGCAGCATCACAGATGTAATGATTTGCATCGCATGAAACAATTCCTCATCATTCGAGACATTCATCTTGCTTTTATTAATAAGAGAGCTTAATTTCACAAAGTTTTCGTTCATTTCCACTTCTCCCGTTATTCTGTCAAACGTACGTTCAATCTTATGGGTCATGTTAAGCAAGGCATTTTTTAAAAAGGTTAATTCTTCTTCATCTTCCTCTAAGAAAAGTTCAAAAAAATCATTAATCGTTTGAAACAAATCACCATCATGCTTTTCTAACATGGATAGAAACGCTACTTTCTTTTCTTTCGCGTATTCACTTAATAAAAAGAAAAAGACATCTTCTTTATCCTCAAAATATTGATAAAAACTTCCGCGTGGAATTCCAGCAGCTTTTATAATATTAGAAATGGAAGCTGCGAATAACGGAACACTAGCAAATTCCTGTTTTGCCGCTTCAATCAGTGTTTGTTTTTTATCATCTGGTAAATTAAAAAAAGTGATCTTCGGCATTTTCACCTCTCCCTATTTGTCGAAGGATAAAAAATCATAAGGAAGAAGGATTTTATCATCCAATGTATAAAGCTCTTCCGTTTTCGTTGATTCCTTTAGTTTGTTCATTTCTCTTTGAAGTTTTTCCATCTTTTTATCTAATTGTGCTGCTGTTACAGCTGCTTCCTTTAATTCATCCTTCATATGCTGAGGGATTTCTTTATTGTATTTATAGTAAATTTTGTGCTCTAAGCTTGCCCAGAAATCCATGGCGATTGTCCGAATTTGAATTTCAACAAAAATATGCTCTTCACGGTCTGACATAAAAATTGGAATTTGCACAATTAAATGTAGACTTTGATACCCATTTGGTTTTGGATTTTTAATGTAATCCTTGCACTCGATTAAGGTAACGTCCTTTTGCTTTTGTAGCATTTCACTGATTTTATAAATATCGGAAATGTAAGCGCATGTGATCCGAATCCCCGCAATGTCCCGGATATTTTCTGTGATGGACTCAAAACTATAGTCATATCCCTTACGTTGGATTTTATTCATAATACTTTCTGGTGATTTCAGTCGAGATGATACATGCTCAATTGGGTTGTAATCATGTATATATTTAAACTCCTGCTTTAAAATATTGATCTTGGTCATCATTTCTTCAAGCGCAAACTTGTATGACATCATAAATCGTATCAGTTCTACTTTCATATCTTTAAACTGATTCATTCTAATTCCTATAGACATAATTCGTCTCCTTTAATGTGAAGCTATTGGTCTCTTAATGATCGAAGCTTTGACACCAAGCGATTGCAGTTTTTTTGCAAGCTTTCGTAGTTTCATTTGGTTCAATTCATTTTTAGGTTCTGTCTTTATCATGACATCGTGTCACCTCACAACTTCATTCTAGATGACACCATGTCACAAGTCAATTGATTATGACACATTGTCACACTATGTTCACATACATAGAAAAAGCCTTTCTCATTTTAGAGAAAGGCCTAAACCGTCACAAAGCAGTACTTGTTTTTTCCACAACAGGCTTCTGTTCATTCAATTCTGGATGAGCTTTTCTTACGACACTTGGTCTTGCTAGAACAAGGACCACTCCAATTAAAATGACTGCTGTTGTGATGAGAATATATTGGCCTGGTAATACATCGTATAAATAGCCAAATATTATCATCCCCAGTGGCATTAAAGCCACTGCCATCGATTCTAAAATCGAGAATACTCGCCCTTTGAAGTCATCATCAATCATTTTTTGCATCATGACTTGAAGCGGTGTATTGACAACGATTATCATTAAACCATTAATAAACATCGCAACAAAATAATACACAAACACTGACCAATACGATAATGAAATCATTAATGGAACAGCCATCGCTCCCATAATGACCCCTAACCCAATAATTCCACGTTTTGAAACAAGGAATGGATACTTCACTTCTTTTCGAATCGAGAAGTAAATCGAGAATAACAGCATTCCAATGGCAAAGGCCCCTTGCGTGAAGCCGAAATGTTCTGAAGCCAACTTTAATTTTTCAATTAATATAAACGAGTAACCGACCTCAAAAGCTCCAAAAAGGAAGTTGATGACTAATGCCATCCAGATCATCGTCATCAGAACCTGCTTTGTTTTTAAATAGGTTATACCAGCTTTAATGCTTTCCCACATGGTCTCCTTCTGGTCATTTTCATCTTT
This sequence comes from Fredinandcohnia onubensis, assembly GCF_002734285.1. Taxonomy (GTDB): domain Bacteria; phylum Bacillota; class Bacilli; order Bacillales; family Bacillaceae_L; genus Ferdinandcohnia; species Ferdinandcohnia onubensis_A. The sequence continues at coordinate 253,971 of NZ_NSEA01000011.1, forward strand.
CACCTTGCGATTTGAGAATAAATTGAAGTTCATGGTAGATTCAAGTAAAACGGCAATGACAGAAGCTGCAATGTACATCCCTAAAAATAATTCCATCGATACTGTACCATATAACAGTCCACCCACTGCTGGGCTACCGATGGCCGCAAAAGAAATTGAAATTTGGTTAAGTGACATTGCTTTTTGAATACGTTTTTCATCCACCAAACCGGTAATCGAAGATGTAAAGGTTACACCAGTAAATGAAGTTGCGATTGATAATACGACAGTTGTTGTGTATATCGCAATCAGGGATAAACCATAAGTCAGACTAAAAGCGAGTAATCCAACAATTGCTAATGTCGTAACGAGTTGTGAGATAATCACAATTTTTTTCCGAGAATATTTGTCTGCCGCATAACCTGCTAGCGGTGCTACAAGTGCCCTCGGTAAGAGATTACAAATTAAATTTGTTGCAAAGCTTGTTGCTGATCCTGTTAGTTGAAGTATATAAAAGCTGATTGCAAATGCGTATACTTGTGCGCCGAATGAGGAAATGATTTTACTAATTGTGAACGTAAACAAATGATAAGATGCCCTTTTAAGCTTTTGTTGTTCATTCATGCTAATTCCTCCAATTTTGGGAAAAGTTTAATTTGATTAAACAAATCATATCATCATATTACTTTCTTTTCAACAAAAAGTTTAATATAATTAAACAAAATATTAAAAATAGGGAGAGTGCCTATTTCTTATGCTAGGTGAACGCATACGTAAATTACGTAAACAGAAGAAATTAACATTAGAAGAACTTGCAGGAACAAAACTGACAAAAGGCATGCTTAGCCTAATTGAAAATAACAAAGCAAATCCATCAATGGAGAGCTTAACCTACATTGCAGAGAGATTGGAAGTGGATTTGTCACAGCTTTTAAATGAATTCAATTATGATGAGCTACAAGACATATTGGATCAAGCGGAAAAAGTTTTCATTCTGGATTCTAGCCAGAATCCTGATAAATACAAAAAACTTATTCCACTTATTGAACCGGTCGTTCCTCAACTTAATCAGGGGTATGTAGCTGCAAGATTATTGGAATTGTACGGTTATAGTCTGTATTGGGAAAAGCAAGGGGATTGGAAACAGCCACTTGAGCAGGCTGCAAACTTATACGACCAAATGAATGTTACCCCAAAAAGAACGAGTATTGGCGTTTTTCGTGGGCTTGTTCATTTCTTGGATTATAATTATGATGAAGCATTAGCGACCATCCTCCATGAACGAAAGGAAATTGAAAAGAATCATGTCTTTATTGATCCAGTTTCTAGGTTAGACCTTGATTATCAAGAAGCAATCCTGTACTTCGCAGTTGGGGATATTGAATCAGCCAAGCGTGTGATGGATGAAGCGATTTCCTTTTCACAAAAGAATAAAATATTCTATTTAATTGATGATTTATACAGGCTTGCAGCTGCATATGCCATGATGGCTGAAGACCACGACTTACATGAATACTATTTGACTAAGATAAAGCAGTATGCTGAGTTTTCTGATGATAAAATGTCGAAGATGACATCACAGCTTTTTTATATTGAATCACTTAATTCGGTTAAGCATGATTACAAAACAGCCCTTGAAATCGTAAACAACTATGTATCAGATCCGGAATTCAATCATCAATTCGACGAGTGGTTTTATCTTGAAAAAGGAAAAGCCTTACGTGGACTTGGGCATTACGAAGAGGCGATTGAATATTTTGATCAGGTTGAGATTCCTGAGTACCATCGTCACCCTTTCGATCTGTCACAATTTTATTTGAAAGAAACATACAAAGCACTCTGCTGTGTCGAGCTCGGTAAGCTTGATGAAGCTATATCTGCAGCAAAGAAGGCAGTAGAGTTATTTGACCACTTACCCGATTCGCCTTATAAAGAATATAGTTTGAAAATATATGAACAAATAAAAGAAGGAACGGCTGGTTCTGAAAGTTAACGATAACAAAAAGAGGTATTTTTCTTTGCCGCGAGTCGGTTAGAAAAATACCTTTTTAATATTAGTCTGTTAATTCTAAAGCTGTTTTCGTAATCGTAAGATCCGTTTGGAGCTGTTCACTTAGATCACTTGGGTAATACATACCTTTGTCAATCATGTAATTTGAGATATTTGCATGAGTTTCAACTGCATGCCGAAGCTGCTCACGCAATACTTGTCTTACTTTTGGTGTAGATGCTTCTGTTATTGCAAAGGCTAAGTTTCGCACCCCAGCTTTTGCAGAGATAAGAAAATCAGTTGCAATGACCTGATCGGTCATGCCACCCATTCCCATTAATTTTTTTAAAATATCATTCATTGTCTTTACTCCTATCTGTAATTAATTGTTGAAGTTGGGTGATGAACCTCCTCCCAGATTCAACATCATTCGTTAAGATACTTTTTAACTGAGGGTCTTGGACGAGTCCACTCATCGTAAACGCTTTTGTCACACATAAATTTTTAAACGTCAGTAGTTCATGTACCTCAAGGGTTTCATGAAGCCCCATGTATTGTGTCATTGTAGCTCTCCTTTCTAATGTCACCTATTGTTAGATTACCTTGGACCTACGTTCTTATTCCACTCTACCTTCATACTAATTTTGGAAATCAATTTCCCACCCATTTTTGCCGAAAATAGGTCATCCTAAAGTTAAAAAGGAGTGACTTTTTTATGAATCAAAATACACTCGGTTTCCACGAGACAATGGAAACTCACGAAATGATCAATTTTAAAACGATCTGCTTAGTACGTTCAAAGCTTATGCAAGGCATTTGCTTTGATAATGACTTAAAAGCCTTGATGGAAAAGGATGTCCACCAAACGATGGCAGCCATAGAAGAACTCAAGGAACTCTATGAAAAAGCACGTACAAATTCTTAAAGAAGGTGATCATGTTGAATCAGGATTATTTAGATCCAAAATACGCTGAAGGAATGCCTAAGATGGCCGATGCTTCTTTTGCTATGGACTTTCTGCTTTCAGTTAAAACAGGTATTCGCTACTATTCAGTTGCATTAACAGAGACGGCTAGTCATGAGTTACGCGAAGCATTCTATCGCCAAATGGAACAAGCGCTAGATTTACACGAAGAACTATCTGATTTAATGATTCGTAAAGGCTGGTTATACCCAAATGATGTTGAGAAGCAAATTGAATTAGACCTTAAGTCAGCAGATATGGCCCTTGCCATTGCGCGAATGGAGCTTTTCCCAATTGACACGGACAGACGAGGTACATTTGCAACACCGAATAAATAAAGGGTAGGAGGAAATCTTATATGAAAGCCGTTACATATCAGGGCATAAAAGACGTTGCTGTAAAAGAAGTCGAAGATCCTAAAATTCAAAAAGCAGATGATATTATCGTAAAGGTAACAAGCTCCGCCATATGTGGATCTGATTTGCACTTAATCCATGGAATGATACCCAACACTCCAGAAAATTATATAATTGGACACGAGCCTATGGGTATTGTAGAAGAAGTGGGTCCCGAAGTGACCAAGATAAAAAAAGGCGATCGGGTGATCGTTCCCTTTAACATGGCTTGTGGAAAGTGTTGGTATTGTACACATGACTTTTCAAGTCAATGTGACAATGCAAATGAAAATGGGGATATGGGTGGTTTTTTAGGGTATTCTGAAACAACTGGTGGATTTGCTGGTGGTCAAGCGGAATATTTACGGGTCCCTTACGGTGATTTCACCCCGTTTAAAGTCCCGGAGGATAGTGAATTAGAAGATGAGCAACTTGTTTTACTCGCAGATGTTTCCTCTACTGCCTACTGGTCTGTTGAAAATGCGGGTGTCAAAAATGGTGATACCGTCATTGTACTTGGCTGTGGACCTGTTGGACTTCTTGTGCAAAAATTCGCATGGATGTTTGGTGCCAAAAGGGTTATAGCTGTCGACTATATCGATTACAGACTACAGCATGCAAAGAAGACAAATAATGTTGAAATCGTAAACTTTGAGAGTGTAGACAATGTCGGAAACTACCTTAAAGAAATTACACAAGGTGGAGCAGATGTTGTCATTGACTGTGTAGGTATGGACGGTAAAATGTCTCCGCTAGAATTTTTGGCAACAGGTCTGAAACTCCATGGAGGCTCAATGGGTGCGATTGTGACGGCTGCACAGGCTGTCCGAAAATGTGGTACGATTCAACTCACAGGAGTATACGGCATGAGATATAATGCCTTTCCTTTAGGGGATATTTTTCAACGAAACGTTCAATTGAAAATGGGACAAGCACATGTTATTCCCATCATTCCTAAACTACATGACCTCATTTCTGAAGGTAAATTTGATCCAAGAGACATCATTACTCATGTTTTACCTTTAGAACAAGCGAAACACGGCTATGAAGTCTTTGATACCAAGACAGAAGATTGTATTAAAGTTGTGTTGAAGCCACATTGAACTATGTAACCAAAGACTAGGATTCCCCCCTAGTCTTTTTACTTTGTAAAAATCCTCAGGAAATAAAAAGTACTTTTATTTAATCCCGAATTTTTGATATTATACATAGAGGAAAAAGCATGAATAGAAACAGGTGAATAAATTGGATTATCAAGTTTTACTTTATTACAAATACATCGAAATTGAAGACCCTCAGGCTTTTAGAGACCAACATTTTGAATTTTGTTCTTCCCTTGGTTTGAGAGGCAGAATTCTTGTTGCAACAGAGGGTATCAATGGTACTGTTTCAGGTACGGTGGAACAGACAGAAAAATACATGGAGTATATGCGCAACGATGCCCGTTTTTCGGATATGGTTTTCAAAATTGAGAAAAGCGAAGAACATGCTTTTAAAAAGCTCAAAATAAAGATAAAACCAGAAATTGTTAATTTAAGTCTTGAGGAGGACTTAAATCCCAATCAAATTACTGGTAAGCATCTTTCACCAAAGGAATTCCTTGAAACGTTGCAACAAGACGATGTCATCATTCTTGATGCACGGAATACGTATGAGTACGATCTTGGTCACTTTAGAGGTGCCATTCGACCAGATATCGAAACCTTCCGCGAGCTGCCAAAATGGGTCGAAGAAAATTTAAGCGAGCATAAGGATAAGAAAATTTTAACCTATTGTACAGGTGGAATTCGTTGTGAGAAATTCTCTGGATTCCTTGTAAACGAAGGCTTCAAGGATGTATCTCAGCTTGAAGGTGGCATCATTACGTACGGATATGATCCAGAGGTAAAAGGTGCACTATGGGATGGAAAATGCTATGTATTTGATGAACGCATTTCTGTACCAGTCAACCGAACTGGTGAGGAAACAGTGGTTGGAAAATGTCATCACTGTGGGAAACCAGAGGAACGTTATGTAAAATGCGGAAATCCAGAGTGCAACAAGCATCTCCTACTATGTGAGGCCTGCGAACATGAACACTACAGATCTTGTAGCCAGGACTGCAAAGACCACCCACATAATCGCTATGTGAAGGAACATCAATTGGCGTAAAGAAAACTGCTCAGATCAAATCTGAGCAGTTTTTAATCTTTTTGAGCAATTTTCGCAATCTCCTCCGAAGCATAAACCACTTTCCCCTGTTCTTTTTCCTGAGCCACTTTGTACATCGCTTTTGCTACTGTTTTTCCTTCGATTGCTCTATATTTTTGGAGGGGGCCAGTAAATATAAACTTTAAGTCTTTAAACAAGATAGCAGCCATTTCTTCTCCAAGACGAAATTCGCCTCTGTTTCCAAGTAGAAGTGACGGCCGAAAGATAGAAAGGTGTTCAAAGTTAAGTTGACGAACCTTCTCTTCAAGCTCTCCCTTCATTCTTGGATAGAAAAGCTTCGCATTACGGTCTGCATTCATTGAACTAACCACTAAATAATGTTTTGCGCCAGCCTCTTTCGCAATCCGACCAATCTCAACTGGATAATCTACATCTATTTTGTACATAGCTTCTTGGGCCTTCGCCTTTTTGATGGTAGTGCCTAAACATACGAACACATCATTCACTGCGAAATATTGTTTATACTCATTAAGTCGATCGAAATCGACGATTACTTCTATTAATTTTGGATGATTCATCTTAAGTGGTTTTCGAACTAGAGCATACACCTGCACATATTCAGATCCCTCTAGCAATTTATTTAGTAGTTCATTCCCAATTAAACCAGTTGCCCCAGCAATAAGTGCTGTCTTCTCTTCCACTTTGCCAACTTCCTTTCACATAAAAACGCAATTTTCCTTTCATAAGTATACCCATTTTTATTTCATTTGGCATGCCACTAATCTGTTGTAGGACTTTCTTATGAAAAAAGTATAGTTTTATAGAGCTAATAATGGTAAAATTAGGAAATAAGCACCATATTTCATTCTTTTTCATCTAATTTTACCAAAATTTTCACTCAATTAGACACAAAAGTAGTTTCATCTGTATTATAATAGAATTAATAATATTATCTAACTATTTACTATATTGTAAATTTTTATTACTTGAAGGTGAATCATGGAAATTACTAAGCACATTTTGTTTAACCTTGCATTATTAATCATACTTTCATTTATAGGTTTAATTTGGTTTGAACGAAAACGAAATCTTACCCTTTCAAAGTGGGAAGCGTACATAGGTTTGGTTGTGCTTATTTTGACTTGCTTTAGCGTTTCATATCAACCTACCCCTTCTTACTATTTTGATCTTCGTCTTATTCCTGTATTAATAGGAGGACTTTATCTTGGCATTGGTCCGATCCTGTGTCTGACAGTAATTATTATAAGAGGGTTCTACGGCATGAATTTTGGTTTTTACGCGACAATTGTCCTTTATCTTCCATTGGCTTTTGCTTTGTGGAAGCTATACCCGTTGTTTTGGAAACAGAGTTCCAATAAGCGTGTGTGCATATCCGTACTTTTGACCTTTATTGTATCCATCCTTACAGCGGCTGCACTTCAATTTTCGAAACCGCATATAAATACTTTCGATGCTTGGTTTGCCTATTTAGTCATTCCAGCGATTGGCTTAGGAATTTTGTCCTACTTAACTGAGTTTTTTCGCAATAATATCCAATTGCGACAAACCATTGTAAAATCTGAGAAGCTCCACGCAGTCGAACAAATGGGAGCGGCGATTTCTCATGAAATACGAAATCCTTTAACGGCAGCAATGGGATTTGTACAGTTGATGATGTCTAATACTCTACCAAGACATAAGCAAAAAGAATATTTGACGATTATTAAAGAAGAGTTGGCTTCTGCTGAACATGTTATTCAAGAATATCTAACTTTTTCAAAACCAGCATTAGATACGGTTGAAACCCTACAAATCAAACGCGAATTGCAACAAGTGATATCTATTTTAAAGCCTACTGCAAACCAACACTCAGTAGAAGTCATTACAAATTTTTCTTTGATAGGCTCGATGGAAGGCGACCGACAAAAGTTCCATCAATGCTTTATCAACGTCATGAAAAATGCGATTGAGGCAATGCCCGGTGGTGGTAGATTATATGTTGAAACCAGTTACGACCGATTCAATGTAAGCATTATCATCCGTGATACAGGAATGGGTATGACAAAAGAACAAATTGAGCGACTTGGTGAACCTTATTACTCTACTAAAGGGCCAAAAGGAACAGGTCTTGGAATGATGGTCGTTTATAGTATTGTAAAAGCAATGAAAGGTACGATCAAAGTATCAAGTTCTGTTGGCGAAGGAACTGAATTCACATTCCAATTTCCATCTGTCCTTTCCACAAATGAACCCCACGTCTGAAACGTGGGGATATTTTATGCAAATTCTAAAAAAGCTTTTCCTCTTTTTTTTGCCCTAATATCGCGTTTTATCGCCTCGTAAACTTCAAATTTCACTCAGTGAGCATTGTGGATCTAAATCAATTAACAGCACTTTCTTTTTTGCTTCTACTAGGTGAAGCGCAATCTGAAAAATACTCGTGGTCTTGCCTACTCCCCCTTTGTAATTACCAACAAAAATCTTTTTTCCTTCAGCCAATTGTTGACCCCCTCAGAAGTATTCATTTTAATGTATTAGCGAATGAAGAAAATATGCTTATTTTGCTTTATCATAACCTTTACTTATATTAATTTATAAAATATTTATAATTTTCTTATACCATATATTACTATATGATAAAAGTAACAACCACAATGGAGGAGAAAAAATGGACATTAAATCAGACGTTAAAAAACAATTTGGCCGCAGTGCTGCCTCTTATGTAACAAGTGAAGGTCACCGAAAAGGTGGAGATTTACAAACATTGGTCGCATTAGCCGATGCCACAGGAACAGAGCTAGCCCTTGATGTTGCTACGGGTGGCGGTCATACTGCCAATGCCCTTGCTCCTCTTGTAGGAAAGGTTACAGCATTAGATTTAACACCAGAAATGTTAGCTGCTGCAGAGAAGTTTATTAAAGGGAATGGTCATGAAAACGTTGAATTTGTTGAAGGCGATGCTGAAAAACTACCATTTTCAGATGAAACATTCGATATTGTATCTTGCCGTATCGCTCCTCACCATTTCCCTAACATTACTAGCTTCGTAAGTGAAGTTTCACGTGTTTTAAAATCAGGTGGGCAGTTCTTGTTAGATGATAATGTTGTTCCAGAAAACAAGGAATTTGATGAATTTTATAATACAGTTGAAAAAAGAAGAGACTACAGTCATTTCCGTGCTTGGAAAAAGTCAGAATGGCTTCAAATGCTAGAAGATGAAGGTTTTGAAATCCAAGAACTTTATCGTTTTGACAAGCCTTTTGATTTTGAAAGCTGGTGTAACCGTATGCATGTGTCAGACACCGAAAAGGCCGAACTGAACGACTATATGCTAAACTCTTCCGATAAGGTCAAACAGAAGTTTCGTATTCAAATAGAAAATAATACGATCATCTCCTTCCAAGGGGAAGCAGTTGTATTAAAGGCTACAAAACTCTAGGATAAAAGTGGGGGATTTCCTCCACTTTCTTTTCATTTAGGAGGTCCTCGTTTGTTTAATAATAAAGTTAATGAACTGTTAAAGATTGAACACCCGATTATCCAAGCTCCGATGGCTGGTGGAATTACAACTTCAGAATTAGTTGCTGCTGTCTCAAATGCTGGAGGCTTAGGAATGATAGGTGCCGGATATATGACTCCCTTGCAACTTAAGGAACAAATTAAGGAAATCAGAAAACTAACCTCCCATTCTTTTGGCGTTAATCTATTTGTTCCAACCGAATTTCATGCGAAAGAGAATGAAGTGAAATCAGCAAATCAATTACTTAATCCGATTCGAGAAAAATTGAACTTACCTCCAAAAGAAAATGTTGAGATTCCTTCATTGACGGATGCATTAAAAAAATTCAATGAGCAAATCAAAGTGATCATCGAGGAAAAAGTTCCTATTTGTTCTTTTACATTTGGCCTTCCATCTAAAGCTGTGATTACCAAATTAAAACAACATCAAATGGTGTTAATGGGAACAGCAACATCTGTTAAAGAAGCCATTGCAGTTGAAGAATCAGGATTGGATCTAGTTGTTGTTCAAGGCAGTGAAGCTGGTGGACATCGTGGAGCATTTATGAATAACGGGCACGAGGGTTTAATCGGCTTAATATCACTTATACCGCAGGTGGCCGACAGTGTTAAGATACCTGTTATTGCCGCTGGTGGAATCATGGATGGCAGAGGTTTAATGGCCTCTATTTGCTTAGGCGCACAGGCGGTTCAAATGGGGACAGCATTTTTGACCTGTATTGAAAGTGGGGCACATCCTGTACATAGAGATGCCATTCTGAATGCTTCTGATGACGAAACGGTCGTAACCCGTTCATTTTCTGGTAAATGGGCACGAGGACTCGTCAATCCCTTTATTGAAAACATGAAGGAACACGAAAATGACCTCCCGGAGTTTCCTGTTCAGAATTCACTGACCCAGGATATCCGAAAGGCATCAAGTTCACAGAATAATAAGGACTTCATGTCGCTTTGGTCCGGGCAAAGCCCAAGATTAGCAAAGCATCAAAGCGTTGCAAACTTAATAGATTCAATCATTTCCGAAGTAAAACACATAAAATGATAAGAGTGTCCTCCGCTTCAGACACTGGCTTGCTTGTTCGGCGGATGCCTGACTGAAGTTTGTTTGCTCTAGACACTCTCTCACTTGTTCGCCGGTTCCCTTGTCCGAAGTTGACACAGCAACTTCGGACACTGCTCCTATAATCAGTTCTTTATAGCGTAACAATGGTTCAACGGTCCACTGCCATTTCCAAGGTCAAGTCCCGCCTCTAATGCTCCCGTAATATAGTGTTTTGCTTCCTGTATACTTGTTTTAATATCATGGCCATTTGCTAAATTACAAGCAATCGCTGATGAAAGCGTACAACCTGTGCCATGCGTGTTCGGGTTACTAATACGTTCTCCCGGGAACCATGTGAACTCGCCATTACTATATAATAGATCATCCGCTGTATCTTCAAGATGTCCACCTTTAATTAAAATGGCACCTTTATATGTTTTGGACAATTTTTGGGCAGCCACTTGCATGTCTTCCTTCGTGGTAATCTCCATTTCGCCAAGCGCCTCAGCCTCATGTATGTTTGGTGTAATAATAGTAGCTAGCGGAATTAATTTGCTAATCAAGGCGTCTATCGCCGATTCACTCAAAAGTCTACTCCCACTTGTTGATATCATGACTGGATCCACTACTATATTTGAAGGCTTATATTCTTCTAGTTTTTCAACGATTTTATGAATGATTTCAGGTGATGACACCATCCCGATTTTCACACTATCGGGAAAAATATCAGTCATGATGCAATCCAGCTGTTGCCCCACAAATTCAGGAGTTGAATCGAGAACACCGTATACGCCAGTTGTATTTTGAGCAGTAAGAGCTGTAATGGCACTCATTGCATACATATTATGGGCTGTAATTGTTTTAATATCTGCCTGAATCCCCGCTCCCCCACTACAATCAGAGCCAGCGATCGTCAATACCTTTTTCATTATCCTTCACTCCCTAACATCTTAGCTGAAAGCTCTTGTAATTCCTTTGTTGCAGCAAGGATATCGGACTGTGCAAAGATTGCCGATACAACCGCAACACCGTCGATCCCACTTCCAGTTAACTCTAAAATATTCGTTTTATTAATCCCGCCAATCGCAACAATTGGAATCGATACACTTTTACAAATTTCTTGAACAGTTTCGAATGTCATCGGTTTCGCATCTTGTTTTGTACCTGTTGGAAATACTGAACCAATACCAAGATAATCTGCACCCGCTTTTTCAGCAGCTATAGCTTGTTCTACATTTTGAGCCGATACACCTAGAATTTTATCTGGTCCAATCATTTCACGTACTTTTTCAACCGGCATATCCTCTTGCCCAACATGCACACCATCTGCATCGCAAGCTTGCGCAATTTCAACATTATCGTTAATAACAAAAGGAACATCATAGAAAGCTGTTAACATTTTAAGTTCAATGGCTTCTTGTAAAAATTCATCATACCCTAGATCCTTTTCTCTAAGTTGAAGGAATGTGATGCCACCTTTTAGTGCTGCTTCCACTTGTTCAACTAAGGTTTGGCTCCCTGTCCAGGCATGGTCTGTTACTGCATATAGTTGCATTAATTTTTTATCGATTTTCAATGTTCATACCACCTTGTAGTTGTGTAAAATCTAGTTTACTCATCGCATCAATCAAGTACGTACGGAATGATGAAGTTCCCGCGTTCATTTGTTTTACTTTTTGATGAGCCAATTCACCGCAATATCCCATTGCGCTCACTGCTGCGGCTGTACTCTTTAAAATGTCACCAGGATTAGCTCCACAATAAGCTGCTATAACAGAAGTAAGCATACAGCCGGCTCCTGTGATTTTTGACATCATTGGGTGACCATTTCTGATCGCAAAGGCTTCATCCATATTCGCAACGATATCAATAGCGCCTGTGATTGCAATGACTGCACCTGTTTGTTTACTTACCTGCTTTGCAAACTGAACCATTTCATCGAGATTACCTTCGTTGATGACGTCTTCTGCAGCTGCATCTACACCTTTTGTATTTCCACTTCCTGCATGTACCGTTTTTATTTCTGATAAATTTCCTCTGATAACCGCAAATTGTACCTCGTCTAAAAGACGATAGACAGTATTGGTTCTTAAGCTAGAAGCACCTGCTCCCACCGGATCTAAAACAACGTGATGCCCTAATTTATTTGCAGCTTTTCCTGCTAAAATCATAGATTCTATTGTTCTCTCATTTAAAGTACCGATATTAATCACAAGCGCATTGCAGATGCTTGTAATATCCTCCACTTCTTTTGGATCATCCGCCATAATTGGTGAACCTCCACATGCAAGGACGATATTTGCAACATCATTAACCGTCACATAGTTTGTAATATTATGGACAAGCGGTGTATTTTGCCTAACGTTTTTTATGATTTGCTCAAACATGGTTATCCTCCATTCAATAAAAAAAGCGGTATACCTGAAATAGATATACCGCATGAATCGTCATACTTACACACATTCCCTACGTTGGCATTATCCAAATCAGGTAAAGGGTCAAAGCTACATTTCGCTTACTCTCAGCCCACAAGCGTGAGCTCCCCTGCTTTTATTCAATTGATTCTATTATAGCAGAACCACGGGGACGGTTCTAGTGGTTCCCTCGAAAATTAGGGACCACAGGAACCGTCCCTATGGTTCCTAATGCAGCATATTGTCGTCTTTGTTGTCTATGTAAAGCGTACCATCTTTCTGTACTTCCGCGTAAAAGACCTCAGCTACATCCATTACTCCTGCATTTTTTAATTGTTGGTTTAACCAGTTTGTATCTAAGTTCAGTCGGGAAAGATTCACTTTGTTTATAGTACCGTCTGATATGACCTCGGTAGAGATTGGGTACGCAGAGGGGTTGCTCCGAACACCAGCATCTTCTTTTGTGAAAGGCATTTTATTTTCGTAGGGCATCACCGAAAGTTGTCCACTAGTTTCAAAGATGGCATAATGTACATCTTTTATAGAAAAGTACCCTTTTTGTCTAAGTAATGAATTAAGGGAGTCCATATCAAGTTGAGTAGCTCGAAGTGAATTCTCCATAACTTTTCCTTCTTTTATCACGATGATTGGTTCCCCAGTCGTTACTTTTCTTGCTTTTTTAAACTTTATATCAATAAATGCCATTGCTATTGTAAAAACAGTCCAACCACTTAATGCTAGTATCCCATTAAAGATACTAAGATTTGAGTTTACTGCAAGATTCGCCGCAATGGAACCAATTGCAATTGCCGAAATAAAATTAAAAAACGTCATTTGACTGATTTCTTTTCTACCCATTAATCGTGCCAGTATAAATAACACCACAAACGCAATTGTAATCCTAAGTAAAAGTTGTGAAGTATCCATCAAAAAAACTCCTTTTTAACTTGTTGAGCTTTATTTTTTCCCTAATATAACAATTTAATGAATACACCCAATTTTAAAAAGAAGAATTGCTTTCGTCACCACAATAGTGTACGATACATAGTATAAATTAAATACTGTACATCATATAGTATAAAAAATGAGGTGGGTGAATGAGTGATCTATTTAACTCATTAATGACTGAACTTAGAAGAGGAACGTTGACACTAGCTGTTTTGAGTCAATTACGAACTCCCCAATATGGATACTCCCTAGTCCAATTATTAGAGGGTTCAGGTATCGCCATTGACCAAAGTACGTTATATCCTTTGCTTCGCCGTCTGGAAAAACAGGAGTTGGTAACAAGCAGCTGGGATACATCTGAAAGCAGACCACGTAAGTATTATGTCTTAAGTGAGTTCGGTCTTGAGATCTTTTTACAGTTAAAAAAGGAATGGATTCAAAATTCGAAAGAATTATATAGATTATTAGAGGGAGAGGAAGATTATGAATCTGATTGATATCTACGTTCAGGAAGTCACTCGAAGGCTGACTGAAAAAAATCGGAAGGACATTGCACTTGAGTTACAGTCGACCATCGAGGATATGCTGCCTGACGATTACAATGAAGAAGATGTAAAAAACGCGCTAGAAAAATTAGGGAGCCCTGCAAAATTGGCGAGTGGTTATCTCGACCGGCCCATGCATCTTATTGGCCCACGTTATTTTGATGTGTATGTTACCTTATTAAAAATGATTATACCGATAGCAGCTGTGATCTCACTCATCGCCATCATCCCTGAGTATTTTCTTGGGCAACAAGATGAGGAAACCATCATTAATATGGTACTAGACATAGTCGGTTTCGGCATTTGGAGAATGATTGAAGTATCGATACAAACATTCTTCTGGCTGACTATTGTGTTTGCCATCATAGAGCGAACTGATAAATCAAAAGATGACCAACCATTAACAGCCAGTTTAAAGAAATGGACTCCAGATGATTTAAAAAATATTACCTATATCCCGAAGAAAAAGGCCATTTCCAAGTTTGAAGTGTTTGGAGGTTTACTGTGGACCGCCATCTGGGCAACCCTATACTTTAAAGCAGATCAACTTTTAGGTGTATACGAAGGCGGTAAAGATGGTCTTGAATTTGTGATTCCAGCCTTAAATCAAGACATATTGCTTTCTTTTTGGCCAATTGTTCTAGTTGTGATCATTGCAGAAATTGCACTTGCTATTTATAAATTAATCAAGGGACAATGGACTAAAGCCTTGGCCATTTCCAATGCAGCCGTGGAACTAATTGGAGCTATTGTATTCATCGTTATATTCCTGTATCCGAATATCATAAACCCTGGCTTTATCACCTATATGACAGAAGACCTTTTCACTATGAACCCAGATCACTTTAACTCTAGAATGATTATTGGTGTAATTATTATTCTCATAGTATCTGCAGCAATCAATATCTACGATGGTTTTCGCAAGGCCCGTATCCGATAATTTGACTTTTACCACTACCTAGGGATTAGTTGTCCTAATCTTTTTCTCGAATGCATATAGATGAGTAATAGATATGGTACAAAGGAGTTTGGTGACCTTGAATAAATTTTTGATCGCAATCGGGATTCTATCTATTATATTCGTGACCGGTGTAATTGAATCAGATGATGTCTATGAATACAAAAATGCAATCTCTGTATCTGGTATGTCTGTGGAAGAAGAAGTAACGGCAAACCCAGAAGAGGATACTTCAGACGATGAGTTGATTCCAGAATTGGAAATGCAGTATGTTGACACTGAGATTGTCA
Source organism: Fredinandcohnia onubensis (assembly GCF_002734285.1). GTDB lineage: Bacteria > Bacillota > Bacilli > Bacillales > Bacillaceae_L > Ferdinandcohnia > Ferdinandcohnia onubensis_A. Next base: position 269,166 of record NZ_NSEA01000011.1, read on the forward strand.
ACGGAAATAAAGTTGAAATCTACCGAGAATATGAGATTTATCGCAATGAAGCAAATGAAGTAATTAAAAGAGTTCCCACCGACAATTATGAGTATTTAGAGTACTGGAGATAAGGAAAAGGAGTTAAGCCTGTGTTTAAGGCTTAACTCCTTTTCTCTTAGCAACTTTCTACAAATCTTGTAAAAATGCGCTTCGCAATCTCGTCTCCATTAACCGCCAAACCTTCGGGATGCCATTGCACGCCTAACACAAAGGGATGTCCCTTGCTTTCGATTGCCTCGATGATTCCGTCTGAAGCAACCCCTGAAACCTCAAGTGGATATGGTACATGGCGAACAGCCTGATGATGATACGTATTCACCTTAAATTCAGAAGTCCCTGCAATCGATTCTAGCAAACTTCCTTCCTTCGCTTTCACAAAATGAGCAAGATGATACCTTGTTGCCTTCTGGGAGTGCTGAAGAAGCCCGGTTTCATGCTGATCATAAATATCCTGATACATATCCCCACCAAGTGCAATATTCAAAATCTGGATACCGCGACATATCGCAAGGATTGGCTTATTTGCAGTTAACATCTCCTGAATGATAGCAGGCTCAAAATCATCTCTTCCTGGCGAAATCGTCCCGAGCTTCGGATGTGGCTCCTCCCCAAATAAGGTTGGATCGATATCCCCTCCCCCTGTTAGAAGAAGCCCATCTATCTTACTAACAATCTGTGAAACATCTTCATCGATGCCAATTGGTAAAATAACCGGAATTCCTCCGGCTTCAATCACAGCTTGAATATAATCATTCGACAGCGTATGTTTATAATCCAACTCAACATGCGAGGTCACACCAATAATCGGTTTATTCATGTTGATTCCCCCTCATTATGAAATTATTTCACTCGTCATTTCAGCCAAAGAATAAAGCGTGTTTCCATTTCGGCCTGTTGTCGTTTTTGCAGTTAGTAATGACTGTAAAATTGCTTCCTCCGTGGCGTCTACTGTCGCTAAAAAGGCTTGATCCAGGTCATCTTCGTGGATGAAATTTAGAGTCTGAAGTTCTCCTTTATTTTCATGACTGATTGTGTTTGCGGTTGAGAAACCGATGAAAACATCCCCACTCCCATTTCCAATAAAAGAACCTGTTCTACTAAGTCCCACCGATGCACGTTTGATGATTCGCTTTAATTGACGTGAAGTCACCGGCAAATCGGTTGCGATAATAATCATGATGGAGCCTTTGTCACCCGTTTCGTTTTTTGTAGGGAGCTTCGCTTTGATGATTGGCCCCACATGGATTCCGTTTAGGCGAAACTGATCAATCTCCCCAAAATTGGAGAGCACCAAGATGCCTAAGGTGTATTTTCCATGAGGATATGTAAGGATGCGGGACGAAGAACCTATCCCCCCTTTTAGCCCAAAGCATTTCATTCCTGCCCCTGCACCGATACTGCCTTCTTCGAAATTGGTTGTTGCTGTTCCTAGGGCTTCCCGTACATTCTTTTCCGTAATTGACTGTTTTCGGATATTATTTAAGAACATATCATTGCACTCGCCAATGACAGGATTTACCGTCCCGGTTGTATCACCAATTTCCTCATTTTGCTCAAGCATATAGCCGATGAGGTGATTGGCGACAACCCCCACGCTTAGCGTATTTGTGAGCAGAATAGGTGTTTCAATTGTGCCAAGTTCATCGATTTGAAGAGTTCCCATCGTCTTTCCGAACCCATTCATAGCATATGAAGCAGCAACCACTTTATTGTTAAAAATATTTGTGTCATGCGGGATGATAGCTGTCACCCCTGTCTGGATGTCCCCGTTGGATATGGTGGAGTGGCCGACTCTCACGCCTTTTACATCTGTGATTTTATTTAAAGTTCCTGTTGGTAAGCTGCCGATATTTATCCCGTAATCTTTTAGTCTTTTTTGCATTTTGTGTGTAACCCTTTCCGATTGGTATTTGTTTTTAGTATAGGTTAGATGGGCGGGTTGAGTATAGGTGGGTATGGATATTTTTTTTTATTAGGAACAGAGTGTTATGTTTTCGGTGTTGCTGGTTCGGTGTATCCTAATTTTATCCAGATACAGTGATGTTTCGCGGTTTTGCTGGTTCACTGTTCACTAATTTTATCCAGACGCGGGCGTCTTTCGCGGATTTGCTGGTTCGCTGTTCCCTAATTTTATCCAAATGCAGGCGTCTTTCGCGGCTTTGCTGGTTCGCTGTTCCCTAATTTTATCCAGATGCGGGCGTGTTTTGCGATTTTGTTGGTTCGCATTCTCCTAATTTTATCCAAACAATATCCTCTTTTTAGTGTTTAGTAAGCTACCTAGCTACAAATATGGCCTTTGCGTTACTCTTTTCCTCTACTATTCTATCAATCGGGTACATATCCCACGCTTGCGTTCCCTTTCCACACTCCCATTCTAATAATCGGACACTATCACTCGCTTGCTTTCCCTTTCCACACTCCTAGACTATCAATCGGGTACGTATCACTCGCTTCCGTTCCCTTTCCCCACTCCCACTCCAACAATCGGGTACGTATCACTCGCTTCCGTTCCCTTTCCCCACTCCCATTCCAATAATCGGGCACGCATCCCCTTCTCCTCCAATCTAATTAGTTGAAATGTTCTGTGGAGTTCCTTTAGAATGAAACTATCGTTTTGACAATTTGGGAGGGGAAAATATGAAAGCGTTTGTACATTACAAAGTTCCTGGAATGGACGGAACATCTTATTCGGAGATCGATGAGATTGAACCAAAACAAGGTGAAGTGAAGGTTAAGCTAAAAAGCGCTGGGCTCAATCACCGTGATTTATTTGTTTTACATAGACATAAAGAAACAGATCCGCCATTAGTAATTGGGTCGGATGGTGCTGGGATTGTTGAAGCGGTAGGTCCTGGTGTCGAAAGTGTTCAGGTCGGAGATGAAGTTATCCTCAATCCATCTTTAGGCTGGAAAGAAAAAAGTGATGCGCCACCTGAAGGTCATGAGATTCTAGGCTTACCCGATCACGGAACCTTTGCTGAAAAAATCACACTCTCTGCGGATAATGTTGGTCCAAAGCCCGCACATTTGTCATGGGATGAAGCTGGTGTCTTATCGCTTGCAGCCATGACTGCCTATCGCGCATTATTCACTCGTGCAAATATAAAGCCAACTGATACTGTCTTATTACCTGGAATCGGAAGTGGTGCCGTTACGTTCCTTTTACTTTTCGCGAAAGCAATCGGGGCTCGTGTTATCGTTACTTCTCGCTCTGAAGCGAAGCTAAAACAAGCTCTTAAATTAGGTGCTGATGTAGCGATTGATAGCAATGGCGACTGGAATGAGGCGTTAAATGGAGAAAAAGTAGATATCGTGGTTGAAACAGTTGGAGCAGCCACTTTCCATAAATCACTTGGACAGCTTCGAAAAGGTGGAAAAATGGTAACATTCGGCGCTTCTGCTGGTGATTCGGTGGACTTCAATCTTCGGGAATTCTTTTACGGTCAATATACATTACTCGGCTCCACCATGGCGAGTACAGAAGAATTTAATGAAATGCTGCAATTTGTAAATCAACATAAAATTAAGCCTGTAATTGATAAAGTATACCCTCTTGAAGAAACTAAAAAAGCAATGCAGCGTATTGACGAAGCTGAACAATTCGGAAAGATCGCAATAAAAATCGAAGACTAAAACGAAAAGCGAAAGACGCCCGCATACCGTAGACAAGCACATTAAAGCACTAATAGAAATCGCTTTTCCATTCAGAAGCGATTCGCTTGTGACTTCAAGCCGTTGGCGCCTGAAGCTAGAAAACCCGAACTGCACCTAAATTAAGGTGCAGTTTTTTCATCCAAAATAACCGGCTAATTTTTTTTTCATCTGCTCCTTGTTCTCAGCAAATTGCCTGTGACGGTGACCATTTCCACCTGATGTATGTGGAAATCCATAAAGAACGCTATCTGGTGATACATACCCATTTTCTGCAAGATAGTTGAACACACCTGTCACATTAACCCCTAGTGGAATGATGAGAGGATTTTGCATATGCAACAACTCTTCTGTAAAACTATCCATAATATGATTCTTTAACAGTTCCGTTTTTAACATCTTTGGAGTTGAGCCACTGTAGTTTTTTCCCTTATAGAATACTGGATACCTAATAACGGAAGCGGTTTGAACAAGATGACTGGCAGACGTAAAAAGCTCACTTGTAGACTCAATTTCGAGGTATGAGTGTAACCCAAGTTCATCGAGCATCCCAATCAGATTTTTCCTCATCGGACCTTCAAAACTGGAATTCTTTTTCACCTCTTGTAGAAGCTGCTCATCAGTAAGGTCTTTATTTTTCGGATCAAGGATTGTTGAATATGATTTTTTCATTTGATGTAGTCCTGGTGTGATTCCGACAATCATCACTTTTGCAGATTCATTCACGTATTCAAAAGGAGCATAGTAGATCTCGATGTGCTTTTTTTCATCCTTGTCCAATAAAAATGTCTCGCTCTTTAACTCTTCTTCTTTATAATCCATGGGCAAGGATAAAATTTTTTGTTTGTATGTTTCGAACTTTGAACCGGCTATGATTGCCACATGAATTCCTCCCTTAAGTTGTAAAAGGTATACCGGATTGGTATACCTTCAAGCTACTACATCTCGTTCATTTTTAAATTTTTCGTATTGTTTTTCATCCATTATTGTTTTTAACATTTGAACAACTTTCCAAACATCCTCATATGAATTATAAAGGGGCACTGGTGCAAGTCGAATGATATTTGGAGCTCGAAAATCTGGAATCACTCCATTTTCTTTGAGCGCCTTACAAATTCGTGCTGCTTCCTTATGCTCAAGACTGACGTGACCTCCCCTAACAGAAATATCACGCGGTGAGCCAATCGTGAATCCCAGCCCTGATAGTTCAGTATCAATCAGTTCAATTAAAAAGTTCGTCAATCCAAGAGATTTACTCCGAATACATTCAATCCCTGCCTCAGCAAACATCTCAAGTGAACCGAGTAAAGGAGCCAAGCTTAACACATGAGGAGTCCCGATTTGAAAGGCCCCCGCATTGCCTGCTGGCGTAAACGTATGCTCCATATCAAATTGCTTTTCTTTATTTGAACCAAACCAACCCGCTAAGCCCGGTAATACACCAAAATGCCTTCGATTTACATACAATCCTGCAACCGCTCCAGGGCCACCATTAAGATGCTTATAATTGCACCAAAAGGCAAAGTCAACATCCCATTCAGAAAAGGAGTGTGGAATGGCACCGATTGAATGACAGCCATCAAACCCGATTAAAATTTCGCGCTTATGTGCCTCATCGGTAAGACGCTTCATATCTAAAATCTGACCACTCCGATACAATACGCTTGGCAAAACCACCAAAGCCACCTCATCGGTCATTGCCGCAATGATGTCTTCTTCAGCTAAGTAACGGCCCTCATGACTTTTCACCCTAACAAGATGTTCATCTGGGCTAAGCCCATGAATTTGCAACTGACTTTGAAGGGCATAGATATCGGATGGGAAATTTAATTCATCCGCTACAATCTTTGTACGTTTCCCTTTTGGCTTATAAAAGGTCGCAACTAATTGATGGAGATTCACCGTCGTTGAGCCCGTTACAATCACTTCCTCAGGTAATGCGCCAACAAGCGGAGCAAGTAGTTCACTTGCCTGTTCAGACATATAAAACCAAGGTTGTCTTCCTTGTGTCCAGCCATCAATCCCAAATTCTTTCCAATCCTCTAATGAGCGAAGTAATGAACGTTCTGCCCGCTTTGATAAAAGCCCAAGTGAATTCCCATCCAGATAGATGGTATCCGGTTTTTGATAAAATTCATCACGGAACGGAGCTAACGAATCCTCTCTATCAAGCTTTCTTGCATGTTCTAAAATATTCAAAAAGGTTTCCCCCTTAAAAGAAATCGTACATATACGCAGGGCGATTCGGAATCATTTTTTCAAATGCTTCTATTTCGGATTCTGCCCCTGCAATCATACCAGCTGCGAAAAGTTCGCTCGGACGTTGATGACCGAAGAGTGCCGTAGATAATGCATTAATCGAAAGTGTAATCACTCCATCTGTATCGTCGGTAATACAAACCTCGCCATCTTTTATCAGAAATGTTTTTTCATTCCAAGGTGCAAATGGATCTTTGATTTGAAGCTTTATCGTCTCGTTTCCAGCAAATTTGTATTCTTGTAGAAATGAATCTACATCAACAATTCGCACCATAAAATACGGACTAACTTCACGTTTTACCGTCTTTTGTTTCTTTAGAGCGAAGAATAATGGTTCTTTTTGAAATGTAATCATTTCGAGCTCAGTAATCATTGAATCATGCTGACATATAAAATTCCATAAGCCCTTCCTGGCCTCGACATTAACAGGGACAAATTCCTCAACTGTCATCTTACTGTCCTTAATTTCATAAAGGACATAACCTGTTGGCTTATCAGCTGAATCGTAATAAACAGCAATGTTCAGATCATCAACCACGCTTTTCCACCAATAATCTTCCCGATCAAGCATCCCTGAGAATGTAGTTGCATACTGCGCATAAATCTGTTTAAGCTCTTCTAGATTTGCGTTTTCAAATTGATAACGCTGAATCGTACCATTTGCTGGTTCAAACATAGTCAAATCAGCTTGCTTATGTATCGTTTTAAGGCGATTGCTAAATAGTTCCCAGCCATATTTTCGGTAAAAATATACATCAAATGGATGCAACATCGAAACGGTAAAGCCCTGCGTCTTCATCGTTTCAAGCGCATGCATAAGCAATTCCTTTACATACCCTCTTCTTCGGTATTCCGGATACGTCGCAACACCCGCTATTCCACCCATTTTAAACGATTGATCGCCTACATATGTAGAGAGTGGTATGAGATGAAACTTTGCTGCTAACCTATTATTTTCATAGATTCCGTAAATTTGATGCTTGTTAAGTTTTTTAGGTACCTGATCAAGCTGTTGTTCTGAAAGCTTATATGTAAATGCATACTCTGATAAACGCACAGAATCTAAAAATTGTTCTTCAGTAAGTCTTACGATTGCCATAGCCTACCAACTCCTATTTAGAAAAGAATCAATCTATTTTAACCAATACTCATATTTACTCGCAGCTAACTTCGTCTAGACTAAAGATATTTTTCGCTTCAAAAACAACAGTTCCGCTCTCGTCCATACATGCTTCTGCTATCTGCATTTTGATTTTGTGGTTATCTCTAATTTCTAGAATTCTTACAACCCCAAACGTTACAATCACAAGACTCCCAATGATTGCAATGAGGAGATTTCGTTTACTTTTACTCACTACCTCACCTCCTTCTTTAGGGTAACATAGTTACCACATTTTTCAATTTACAAAATAAGACTTCGCAATTTTTGTAGTAATATTTTTGTGGATTTTTCAATTCATCGGGTGTAAGATAGTAACATTAACAATGGGGAGATGGTAGAAAATGAGGAAACGATTAGTTCTAGCCATCATCATGTTTGTTGCGATCATGTCTTTTTCAGCTACAATTGCACATTCCCATGCGTTTAAATCACCAGATATTCAAGAAAACACTGTAACCATTAGCGGTGTTTCAATCGACAATTTTTCATCTAATGATGATGGTAAACCTAAAATTTCCTGGATGTTTTTTTCAATCACATCGGGTTTTATCGTCCTTCGAGCAGTTTTTAAGAACTTCGAAGCAAATCACTACTTCCAAAAATCCATATGGATAACACCCATTTTTTATCAATCGAATTATGTGGTAAAAGCTCTTTGATTTTTTTATCATTTTAAAAATCAAGGAGGAGAAAAATTATGTGGTTTAGATTTATTATGATTGGATTATGTTCCTTAACGGTAACGAGCCTATTCATCTTTCAAGGTATCGAGATTACACAAGCCTTTAAAGATTACTTTACAAATAAATAAGATGAAAAAAACGAATGTAGCAGTATGCTCTACATTCGTTTTTTATTTAGATTATTCCTGTGCCATTCTTACCGTTGTGCGATACAGAAGCTCAGTACCTAGTGAGATATCTTCAAAAGTTGAATATTCCTTAGGATTATGACTGATTCCATCTTTACAACGGACAAATATCATTCCATATTCACATTCATATGACATGGCTAATGAGTCGTGGAAAGGACCGCTCATTAATTCCATTGGTTCCAAGCCTATGCTTTGCATCTCATTACGCATAATGTCTTTGATTCTTTCTGCACAATAACGAGGTTCGCTATTTGTATCCTCGGTAATTTTACAACGTAGCCCGTGTTCCTCGGTAATTTCCTTAATCTTTGCATGTAATTGGACTTCAAGCTTGTGACGTCTATTTAAATCAATATCTCTTAAGTCAACCGTAAAGCTTACCTTTTCAGGAATAATGTTACGTGAATCCGGAAAAACCCGTAAACTTCCCACTGTTCCAACGGTTGGTGCTCCAGGTTCTTGGCTCGCTATCTCATTGAGTGCTATGATGATTTTCGCAGCACCTACAAGTGCATCTTTCCTCATTAGCATTGGAACGGAACCGGCATGCCCAGCAAAGCCCTCTAATTCAACTGTTAACCATAATGGACCTGATATACCTGACACAATTCCAACTGGTTTATTCATATTTTCTAGAACCGGTCCTTGTTCAATATGCATCTCAAGGAACGAACCAATGCTTCCTTTTGGGTACTCTGAATCTTTAAATTTTGAAGGATCACAGCCAAATTCAATGAGAGCCTCTCTTCTTGTCACGCCATCTTTATCCTGACGTTCTAACTCATCGTCTTCAAGTTTCCCTAGGATTCCCCTTACACCAAATAAGCCTTTATTAAAGCGACAGCCTTCTTCATCTGAAAAAGCAACCACCTCAATTGGGCGGTTTGGAACGATATGATTCTCTTTCATTGTTTGAATGACCTCAAGTGCACCTAATACACCAATTGTTCCGTCAAATCTTCCACCATAAGGCTGGGAATCAATATGAGATCCTAGCATTAAAATGGGGGCATCTGGATTTCCCCCTTCCATTCTTCCAATTAGATTTCCAAAGTGGTCAATTCTAGCGGTTAATCCTGCTTCCTCCATCCAGCCTTTCACTATTTCTACAGCTTGACGATCTTCCTTTGATAAGGTTAGGCGACACACTCCCGTTTCGCCGATTTTCCCTATTTTTGATAACTCTGTAATTCTTTCTTCCAGCCGTTCCTTGTTAATGGTTAGTGTTTGGATATTCATAGAATCAACCTCCTATTTATCAAATGCTGGTTACATATGGCAGATTATGAGCTCTTGCAACCCCTTCATAGACAACCTTTCCATCAATCACATTTAAACCTTTGTGTAAGGCTCTATTTTCCGCAAAGGCGCGTTCATAGCCTTTATTCGCAACCTGTAGAATATATGGCACCGTTACATTCGTGAGTGCCATGGTAGATGTTCTTGGAACAGCACCCGGCATATTTCCTACTGCATAATGGACGACTCCATGTTTCGTATATGTAGGATTTGCATGTGTTGTAACATGGGTAGCCGTTTCGAATATACCCCCTTGATCAATCGCAACATCGACGATCACTGATCCTTCCTCCATTAACCGAACCATTTCTTCTGTCACCAATTTCGGAGCTTTAGCCCCTGGAATAAGGACAGCACCAATCACAAGATCCGATTCGGCTACCGCTTGGCCAATCGTAAATGGATTTGACATCAAGGTTGTGATGGAATTTCCAAATATATCATCTAACTCTCGCAATCTTGTAGCACTGACATCTAATATCGATACTTGTGCACCAAGGCCAACTGCAATTTTTGCAGCATTCATTCCGACTACACCACCCCCAATAACGGTGACTTTCCCTCTACTTACTCCAGGTACGCCACCTAGAAGAACTCCTTTTCCACCTTTTGTTTTTTCAAGAAATGAGGCTCCAATTTGTGTGGCCATTCTTCCTGCAACTTCACTCATTGGGGTGAGTAAAGGAAGGCTCCTATCATCTAACTGCACTGTTTCATATGCAATTGCAACAACATTTTTTTGGATTAGGGCCTCTGTAAGCTCTCGATCTGCAGCGAGATGCAAATAGGTGAATAATAGTAATCCGTCATAAAAATATTGATATTCCTTTTGGATTGGTTCTTTTACTTTTATCACCATATCGCAAGCCCATGCATCTGCAGCAGTTGGCACAATCGTTGCTCCTGCATCAATATAAAGTTCATCAAAAAAACCTGAATTCATGCCCGCTCCCCTTTCAACAAAAACCTTATGGTTATATTGAACCAGCTGCATGACACCAGCAGGAGTTAAGGCCACACGATTTTCATTATTTTTAATCTCCTTCGGTACTCCAATTCTCATCTCCATCCACCCTTCTTTTTTCTTGGTAAAAACACCCGCAATCTATTTCTTTGTGAAAATAGATTACGAGTGTTGAAACATACCTTTTTACAATAATTTAATTTCTTCAATTAGAGTTCTTTTGACAAATTCGAGGTCTTCCTCTGAAATCGATAGAGGTGGCGCGAGAGTTAAAACATTATTGTACCCCGCTACTGTCGCTCCATTTTTCCCGATAATTAGACCCCTTTGTAGACACCCAGCAATCACTTTATTGACTTGACTTACTTCAAGTGGTTCCTTTGTTTGTTTATCCTTGACTAGTTCAAGCCCAATCAATAAACCTTTTCCTCTAATATCACCAACATAAGGATGGTCCACTAAAGCTGCTGTAAGGCCATCTTTCAATTTGTCACCAAGTTGCTTTGACCTATCAAATAGATTTTCTTTTTCCATAATTTCTAGGTTTTTAAGTGCCAATGCACATGCTGCAGGGTTTCCACCAAATGTATTAACATGACGGAAATAGTCATATTCCGCAGAACCTTTAAAAGCTTCGTATATTTCTTTCTTGACGGCTGTTGCTGATAATGGAAGATATGCACTTGTAATGCCCTTTGCCATTGTAATGATATCTGGTTTAACACCGTAGTTCATAAACCCAAATGGTTTGCCTGTTCGCCCGAACCCGCAAATAACCTCATCAGCTATGAGTAGGGCACCATGCTTTTCACATACTTCCTTTACTCCAGCCATGTATTTGTCAGGTGGAACAATGACCCCTCCACCAGTAATGATTGGTTCCATGATCACGCCTGCTATTGTTTCACTAAGCTCCCATGTCATCACACGGTCTATTTCCTGTACAGACTGTAATTCCGACACTCCTGCATCCACCTTGTCATCAGATCTGTATAGGTCAGGTGGCGAGACATGGAGGAAGCCTGGTGCAAGTGGTTCGTATTTATATTTACGCTGCGCTTGACCTGTTGCAGCTAGCGACCCCATGGAATTACCATGATAAGCACGATAACGTGAAATAAATTTGTAACGGGAGTGTTCCCCTTTTTGCTGATGATATTGTCTAACCAATTTAAAAGCTGTCTCATTCGCTTCCGACCCACTATTAGAGAAGAAAATAACATACTCGTCCCCAAGCATTTCATTTAGCTTTTCTGCAAGTTGAATCGCTGGTTCGTGACTTTGTGTTAATGGAAAATAGGCCATTTGCTTAAGCTGCTCATAAGCAGCATGCGCTAACTCTTCTCTTCCATATCCTACATTTACACACCAAAGCCCCGACATCCCATCAAGATAACGTTTCCCATTATGATCTGTGACCCATGACCCTTCTGCTTTCGTAATGACTAGTGTAGAATTTGGATTATACGGTTTCATAGCATGCCATACATAATCCTTATCCTTTGTTAAAAGGTCTTCCCCTTGCGTAACCTTTGTCATACCCGCTTTCCCCCCTTATCCTTAATCAAATGCGCCTCGGCGTATTTGCGCCCAGATTTTTAGGCCCACACGATGTGGGTCATAAAGACGTTGCCACAGGATGTGGCGTTCTTAGTCTTTGAACTTACTGCTCGAAAAGCTCCTTTGAAAATCTGTGGCATCCGCCGGAGGCAAACATTATTCAGTAGGGGTTAAAACCCTACTGAATAATGTTAGTAATCAAAACGGGATGTAATCATTTTTTTACGCGTATAGAAATTTACTCCGTCCTTACCATTCACATGGAGGTCACCATAGAATGAATCCTTCCAACCAGAGAATGGGAAAAAGGCCATTGTCGCTGGTACACCCACATTGATGCCAAGCATTCCCGCTTCTGCTTCTTCTCTGAATTGTCTTGCCGCCCTAGCATCCTTTGTATAGATGGTGGCTCCGTTCCCAAATCGGGACTTTTGAATATATTCAAGGCCTTCGTCTAAATCCTTGGCACGTAGTAAACTTAAAACAGGTGCAAAGATTTCTTCTTTAGCAATCGTCATTTCTGGGGTTACATGGTCAAAAATGGTTGGGCCCAAAAAGTTACCTTCTGGCATTTCATCCATTTCTTTTCTTCCGTCTCTAATAAGTTGCGCACCTTCTTCAAGCCCTTTTTCTACATAACCTAGGACTTTATTAAGATGTGACTCGCGGATAACGGGTGTTAAGAGCACCTCATCATCCATTCCATTTCCAATTGTGAGACGATCTGCAGCATCCTTTAACGCAGATACAAACTTTTCACCATCTCCAACAACGACAACGGCACTACACGCCATACAGCGCTGCCCTGCACTACCAAATGTAGAGCTAATGATATTGGCTACTGCTTTTTCCATATCGGCATCTGGCATCACGATATGATGGTTTTTCGCACCTGATAAAGCTTGAACGCGTTTCCCCTGTTGCGCTGCACGTTCATATACATATTTCGCAACTGGCTGTGAGCCTACAAATGAAATTGCACTGACATTTGGATGATCTAATAAACCATTTACAACATCATGTGCCCCATGGACAACATTTAAAACGCCGTTTGGTGCACCCGCTTCTGTAAATAATCTAGCAAGCTCATTAGCTAGCATTGGCGTCCGCTCTGACGGCTTTAAAACAAACGTATTTCCACAAGCAATTGCCAATGGGAACATCCACATTGGGACCATCATTGGGAAATTAAATGGAGTAATTCCGCCTACAACTCCTAGTGGATATCGGAACATTTCAGAGTCTATATCCTCTGCAATATTTGATAATGTCTCACCCATCATTAAAGTAGGTGCACCTGCTGCAAATTCAACACATTCAATTCCTCGTAGAACCTCACCATGTGCCTCTTTATATGCTTTACCGTTTTCTTGGACAACAAGTCTTGCTAGCTTTTCATGATTTTCCGTTAATAAATAGTGATATTTGTATAAGATCCTTGCCCTTTTCGGAACAGGAGTATTTTTCCATGTTTTAAATGCTTCTCTAGCCGCCTTTACAGCCAGGTCCACATCTTCTTTTGAAGAAAGCGGCACACGTACTAATGTTTCTTTTGTTGCCGGATTGGGTACCTCAAGTGATTGAGTTCCAAGGGCGTCCACCCATTCCCCATTTATATAATTTTTCAGAACAACTGTTTCATTTTTGACTACTGACATTTTTTGTACAGCCTCCTTTTTCGTATTTCAATATTCGTTAATCCTTAACCTATATGTAAATTATCCCTCATAATGAAAATGCTTTCATTAGACATTCTGTAAAATAACTGCTTGTTATTTTTCCACACTTTGAATACTCCTTGCACGAAAAAACCCACTAACTCTAGTGGGCTATAAAACTTCCTTTTTCTCTTTTAATTGTTTTGATGAAATTAAAAACTCATATGATAAAATCATAAATTCAATTGCGAGCCGTTTTTCGTGATTCATAAAGTCTGAGCCTAGTAGCTTTTCTAGTTTTTGAATGCGGTGATATAATGTTTGCCTCACTACAAATAAACGCTTTGCCGTTTCTTGCTTCGAGCCGTTACATGATAAATAGGTTTTAAGTGTATCCATTAGTTTTCCATTATATTTTTTATCATAGGCAATGACCGGCTCCAAATATTCTAGAACAACCTCCTGCAAATCGATATGTCTGTTAAGTAACGAAATAAGCCTAAAAATATGTAAGTCATCATAAAAATAGCTTTGGGCTGGTATCGACATACGGTTTTGAATTCGGATTGTTTCAATAGCGGTTTGATAGCTTTTATGTAGATCAGTAAGCTCTTCTATAAATTTTCCAACGCCAAGTATCGGTTTGACTTTGTCATTACCTAGTTGTGACTCAGAGTCCATTAACCTTTGGATCCCATCTTGGACTCTCGCTTTCCACGTCCCATGATTTCGTTCATTGAGAAGGATAAAAACAATTGTGTTTCTTTTATCTGCTACGTAAAGGGAAAATCCCTGTTGTTCAAAAACGGCACGAGTAAACATTTTGAAATAGGTTAAATCACTTGTTGAATAATCTTCAATTGAATCTATTTTGCAAATACATACAACAGCTCCCTTTGGTTTACTTGTTGAAGTAAGAGCTAAATAGTCTTTAATCGATTCTTCATTTTGTTCACCGTCCAACCAATCATTGATCCATTCTGTTTCTTCTACTTTTTGTTTCTCCTCTACATATAGATTTCGTAGAAAAAGTTGTGCAAGCGCAGTTGCCGTTCGATCCAAAATGAGGTGGTCAAATTCGGTTACCTCTCTATCCTCAGAAATGATCGCAAGTTCTGCATAGCTTTCGCCTAACAGATGGATTGGAATTTTGGCTATATAAGTCGAATCTTCAGTCTGCGAATGCAGTAATTCAAGTAGTTTCTTACGTTTTTGCTCGGTAGCTTCTGGAATAAATTGAGTTTCCCTGTTCGTAAAGAGGATAATTACTTGGACTTGGAGATAGCTTCTAATAAATTTTAGAATTTCAACATAATGATCGATGGTTAATAATCTTTTATTTAATGCCTGTGAGTAACTTTCAAGATTGGATATCATTTGATATTGGCTGTTAATAAGTAGCCCGTGAATATCTTGGGTGATTTCAACAAAAGGTACTTCCTTTAAAAAAAGTATTATTGGAAATTGTGACTTGTTTGCGAGTTCAATGATTTCTGGTGGGATCGATGAGGTGTATATTCCTAATTCAATACAAATACCTGCTGCCTGCGAATCAATTAATTGCTCAATGACGGAGATAAATTTCTCCTTATTATCCCTCCAAGCAACACCGGTTGAAAGAATTAATTCATGTCCATTTAAGAGATTCCTAATATTTACGATTTCTACAACGTGGACCCATTTTACTTGTCGCCCGAGTCCCTCTTTACCGGCGATAACTTTAATACTTTCAAAGTGCTTTCGACTTAAAATATCATCAACTGTAATATATGATTTCAATCTACAGCTCTCCTAAATTGAATTTTCAGATTAGTTCTATTATACGCGATAACTTGTCATTAAAGGAGTGTTTTTCCAATTTTTTTAAACTTTCCTGTTAAATGGCGCAAAAAAGCCAGCACCCTTTACCACTGGGTACTGGCTTTTAACTATTTTTATATTGGAACAGAAAACATTATGCACCTTCTTCTTGTTGCTTAATAAGCATTACCGCAAAGTACTTACGCCCTTCTGGGGTGATAATGTGTAAGGTTTCTTTTTCATCTTTTTTCTCAAAATCTACGAACGCTCCACTTAGGTTTTCTATTACATTAGTGATTTTATAGCCTTTTTGAAGGAAATAATCCACTTTGTCTCTCTCTTGCAAAAATACTTGATACTCTGACATGTACTGACACTCCTTTGTTTAATGTTTCAGGTACTATGCAGTCGTTTCTCGGTCGATATCAGCCTCATAAATATTGGCGTCTTCCTCGACAGTGCCTCCAGGTAGAGCCCAATTTAATAACACTCCCAAAATAGCTGAAAGTGCCATACCATGTATTTCAAAGTTTGCTGAAAACTTCATAATGGCTCCACCGATCCCCACAACTAAAATAACGGATGAAATAATGAGGTTACGCTTATCACCCAAATCTACTTTACTATCAACAAGCATCCGTAATCCAGATGCAGCGATAATCCCAAATAAAAGGAGAGATATGCCACCCATTACAGCTGTGGGAATTGAGCTGATGAGAGCTGTAATTTTACCGATGAACCCAAATAGTATCGCAAACACAGCTGCCCCGCCGATAACAAAGACACTAAATACTCTCGTGATGGCCAATACTCCAATATTTTCTCCGTACGTCGTATTCGGAGGACCGCCCATTAATGCTGCTAGCATCGTGGCAAGCCCGTCTCCCATTATCGAACGATGTAAACCTGGCCTTTGAATAAGGTCTTTTTGAACGACTTTACTTAATACCATTTGGTGTCCAATATGTTCAGATAATGTGACAATTGAAACAGGTACCATGAGTGCAATAATACTTAGAGTTACAGTGGGAGAATAATGAACAAATGGAAAAAGAAAATCAGGTACTTCGAAAATTTTTGCAGTCTTAACACCAGATAAATCCACTAAGCCAACAATGGCAGCATAAATATAACCTCCAACTATTCCAATTAAAACGGGAATTAAATTTAAAAAGCCTTTAAGGAAAATGGAGCTTAAAATAACAATCGCTAAGGTCACTAATGCAACTGTAAAATGAAGGAGACTATATTCACCATTTGAGTTATTCATTGCCATACCAACTGCTGTCGGTGCAAGACTAAGTCCAATTACGATAATAACTGGACCAACAACTACTGGTGGAAGTAATTTAACTAGCCATTTATGGCCTGTAGCTTTAATAACTAAAGCAACAATCCCATAGACTAGACCGGCTAGAAAACTTCCAATCATTGCCGCACCAGGACCATCTGCTGCTGTTGCCGCAATTATCGGGGCAATAAATGCAAATGACGAACCAACATATGCTGGAACTTGACCTTTGGTTATAATCAGAAAAGTGAGCGTCCCAATTCCACTTGAAATAAGGGCTACACCTGGACTCAAGCCAACAAGATACGGAACTAAGATGGTTGCACCAAACATAGCAAACAAATGCTGGATGCTTAAAATCAAAAACTTACCTGGTGGCGGTGTCTCGTTTATCCCCAAAACAACCTTCGAATCTTCACTGCTCATACCAAATCCCCCTTTTCATTTGTTTTTGTCAAAGCTTAAATTTTAAATATTCTGAATTATCTTGGCGTATATTCACCTCATTTCCTCATCTCAAATGAAGGAAGGAGTTATACTCCCCCCTCTTTAACCCATAAATTAAATTGTAGCTGTTTTATCTTTTACAACTTCGTAATTTTCTCCGTACTTTGCACGCTTAATAAATTGACCTGCTCCTAATTTTCCAACAAACTTCTTATCACGGACAACAAATTCTCCTCTAGAAAGAACGGATACTGGTTCTCCGGTAAATTTCATTCCCTCAAATGCGCTGTAATCAACTGCCATATGGTGAGTCTCGGCCGAAATCGTCCGCTCAATATTCGGATCAAAAATGACAATATCAGCATCTGCACCGACTGCTATCGTGCCTTTCTTTGGATACAACCCAAACAGTTTTGCCACTCTAGTAGATGTTAGATCTACAAATTGATTAAGTGAAATTCGTCCCTTTTTTACACCTTCTGAGAATAAAACAGTTAATCGGTCCTCAATCATTGGACCTCCATTAGGAATTTTAGAGAAGTCACCTAAACCAAGCTCTTTTTGTCCTTTAAAATCAAATGAACATTGATCTGATCCAAACGTTTGAAGTTGTCCTGTTTTCAATGCAGTCCACAACACCTCTTGGTTCCACTTTTCTCGTAGTGGAGGAGACCAAACGTACTTAGCTCCTTCAAAATCTGGCTTTTCTAAATAGGTTTGATCAAGGACTAAATATTGAGGGCATGTTTCTCCCCATACATCAAATCCTTTTTCTCTTGCTGCTGTGATTGCTTTTACAGCATCTGCACAAGTAACATGAACAACATAAAGTTGAGAATTTGCAAGTCCTGCAAAGGTTGCAGCTCTTTCTGTAGCCTCCCCTTCGATTTCCTGTGGTCTTGTTAATGCATGATAGATTGGATCTGTTTTTCCTTCACTTAATGCCTTTTTCACAAGATAGTCAATGACATCACCATTTTCAGCATGAACCATGACCAGTGCTCCTAAATCTTTTGCCACAACTAATGTTTTAAATAAAGTTTCATCATCTGCCTGAAGCACATTTTTGTATGCCATAAATACTTTAAAGGATGTGATTCCTTCATTTTCGATCACGGATGGAAGCTCATTTAAGACAGCATCCGATACCTCTCCGATAGAGAGATGAAAGCCGTAATCAATAACTGCTTTCCCTTTTGACTTCTGATGCCATGTTTGAATTGCATCTTTCAGAGGTTCTCCTTTATTCGATAAGCAAAAATCTATAACCGTCGTTGTTCCTCCAAAGGCAGCTGCAATTGTTCCGGTTTCAAAATCATCTTTAGAGACTGTTCCTCCGAACGGCATTTCTAGATGAGTATGCGGATCAATTCCGCCTGGAAAAACATAGCATCCATTTGCATCAACTACTTCTGCACCTTCAGTCGGAAGATTTTTCCCAATTTGACTTATGACACCGTTCTCCACAAGAATTTCTGCTTGATAAGTATCTGTTGCTGTTACAATTGTTCCATTCTTGATCACTTTTTTCATCCAAAGTCCCCCTCAAAGAACGAAATCCCTTTTATTTTACAGAGTCAATTTTACAACTAACTGCACCAAGTGCCGCCTGACGCTCATTCCATGTCATTGGAGGTAATCCACTTGGGACTTCAACCATATCAATCGCTCCATCAACAGGACATACAATCGAGCACAAATTACAACCGACACAGTCTTCCTCTCTTACTTTTAAAATGTTGTAGCCATTTCCGTCCTTAAGCATGTCGATACATTGATGTGATGTATCTTCACATGCAATATGACATTTATTACAGTTGATACAAACATCATTATTGATCCTCGCTACAATTTTATAGTTAAGGTCAAGGTCACCCCAGTCAGAATATCTAGGCACTGTTTTTCCAACGATATCCATAACTGAAGCAATCCCTTTTTCATCCAGATAATTATCTAACCCTTCAATCATGTCCTCAACAATCCTAAAGCCGTGATGCATAGCAGCGGTACACACCTGAACCCCTGATGCTCCCATCAACATATATTCAACTGCATCCTGCCATGTTGAAATTCCACCGATTCCTGATATTGGAATGTTGATATGTGGGCTTCTTGCACATTCAGCAACCATATTAAGAGCAATCGGCTTTACAGCTGGACCACAATATCCACCATGCGCACCTTTACCCCCGACATGTGGAATCGTATTCCACGTGTCTAAATCAACTCCTGCTAAACTATTAATTGTATTAATCATACTAATGGCATCGGCTCCCCCTCTAGTAGCAGCCTCTGCGGTAGCTGTGATATCTGTAATATTTGGAGTAAGTTTCACAATAACCGGTGTTTGTGCAACTTCTTTTACCCAATAGGTTTGTTGTTCTACCAGTGAAGGTACCTGACCGGATGCAGAACCCATCCCTCTTTCTGCCATACCATGTGGACATCCAAAATTGAGTTCTAGTCCATCTACACCTACATCTTCCACTCTCTTTACGATTTCATGCCACTTTTCTTGTTTTGGTTCAACCATTAGTGAGGCAATGATTGTATGATTGGGAAAGAGCTTTTTTGTTTCTTTAATTTCTTTTAGATTCACCTCTAATGGACGGTCTGAAATTAATTCAATATTGTTAAACCCTGCTACTCGTTGCCCATTAAAACTAACAGCTCCAAACCTGGAAGTGACATTTAAAATGGGGTCACCTAATGTTTTCCATACTGCTCCACCCCAGCCTGCATCAAATGCCCGTTGCACTTGGTATCCGGAATTTGTTGGAGGAGCAGAAGCCAACCAAAATGGATTAGGCGATTCTATACCTGCTAAATTTATTCGTAAATCTGCCATAGATATGCCTCCTTTTGACCTTTTCGTTTTTTACACGATTTCGGAAACTGCACCAAACATGACCTTGTGAATCGCATATGCCGCATCCTTACCTTGCTGTGCGGCTGAAACAACCATTGCTTCTCCTTGACCCTTTCCAAAAATCACATCGCCACATGCAAAAACCTTATTATTGGATGTTTGGAGGGTTTCTTGATTAATTTTCACAACTCCACCATCATGCTCAAGACCAAATTGTTCAATAAGCTCTATATATCTTGTTTGACCAATGGCTTTAATGACCGCATCAACCTCTAAGATGAACTCAGAGCCCTCAATTGGTACAGGACGTCTCCGCCCATCTTTATCCGGCTCACCCAGCTCCATTTTGATGCATTCGATTGCTTTAACACGTCCTTGTTCGTCACCAATAATTTTTTTAGGCGCTGTTAGCCATCTAAATTCAACACCATCCTGTTTGGCAAATTCATATTCAAAATCATAGGCAGTCATTTCTTCAATCGTTCGTCTATAGAGGATTTTTACATTTTCCGCTCCCAATCGGACTGAACATGTGGCTCCATCAATTGCTGTATTTCCTGCACCAATCACTACAACCTTCTTACCTAAGAAGCGGTCTGAAATTGGCTTTGTTTTTGTTTCTTTTACAAAATCGATTGCGTCATAAACTCCATCCAATTCCTCACCATCAATACCAAGAGAAGGCACCTTTGACATACCAATTGCTAGAATGACAGCATCAAAGTTATTAAGAATTTCATCTACAGAAATATCCTTTCCAACTCTAGTATTGGTTCGGATTTTTACATCTAAGCTTTCTACCTGCTTAACCTCCCAGAATGATATATTCTGTGGAAGTCTAAATGAGACAATTCCGTAAGTGTTTAAGCCTCCAGCTTTTTCCGCTGCCTCAAAAATAGTAACATCATAGCCGAGTAAACCAAGTTCTCTTGCTGCCGAAAGTCCAGCAGGCCCACCCCCAACAATCGCAACTGATTTTCCATTTTTCTTACCTGGTTCGAAAAGTACTTGTTCATTTCGTATGGCCCAGTCTGTTGCATATCTTTGTAAATTACCAATCATGATAGGTTTTGTGGAATGATTTAAAACACAGGCACCCTCACAAAGTTCCTCTGTTGGGCAAACCCGAGCACAGCTAGCTCCGATAGGATTGGATTTCATAATGGTTTTTGCTGATCCTTTTACGTTTCCAGAAGCAATTTTTTTGATAAAGGTAGGGATGTCAATACCGGTAGGGCAGGCAGTAATGCAAGGGGCGTCATAGCAATAAAGGCAACGATTCGATTCTTCAATAGCTTCGCGGTTAGTTAATCCAGGGTTCACTTCATTGAAATTCATTTTTAAATCCTGATATGAAATTCTAGTGTTTGAAAGACTCATAGATTTACCTCCTTTATATAGTGGAAGTTGCAATATCATAAGGCCACAACATTGCAACTATATAAACCTACAAATAGAAAGCGTTTTCAATTAATATTAGTATTAACTACTCTTTTTTATGACTAAGCAGGAGCAGTTGTCCGAAAAATATGAACTTTATGTCTATTTTACTTATTAACTAGTACGATTGCATTATACAGAGTGTTAAAAGATAAAAGCTGTTTTCTACTCATAATGTAAAAGACCAAAAAAAAAGAGCGAGAGATTTAAGCCACAATGAATAGTAGCTTTTTAACCTCCGCTCTGTTTAATCTCTTATACATGAATCTCTTTGATAATCTTCGCTGGATTCCCTCCAACAACAACATTATCAGGGATATCTTTCGTGACAACCGCCCCGGAAGCGATGACAACATTATGACCGATCTTCACTCCAGGATTGATGATGGCTCTTCCACCAATCCAGACATTGTCCCCAATCGTTACAGGCTTACCGAACTCTCCAGCGGTGACTCTTTCAACTGGATGTAACGGGTGAGTTGCAGTATAAATGTGAACACCTGGTGCGATGAAGCAACTATCACCGATCTGAATTTCACATACATCTAAAAACACACAATCAAAATTCGCATAAAAGTTTTCGCCAACATGGATGTTGTACCCATAATCACAGCGAAATGTAGGCTCAACATAAAGATTCTTCCCAGTGCTACCAAAAAGCTCCTTTAGGAGTCTCTCACGTACTTCATCGTCCGTTTCAATCGTTTGATTGTATAGTCTTGTTAGTCGTCTAGCATTAATTCTTTCTTTTACTAACTCAGGGTCTGCGGCATTATACAGCTCACCATCTACCATTTTTTGTTTTTCTGTCTTCATTACAATGTACACCTACTTAAAATCTGAATCCTTGTAGATCAATTTATTTACTTTTAAATTATAATCATTTATAAATTCATTCTGAAACGATTCCCACTCACCTAGGGAATCATAATATTTAGCCATCGTATTCTTCTTGCCTACCTTTTTTCCTCTTACCATAAATTCCTTCGGAGCATAGTAATGAACATCTCCATTTTTTTTCAGCTTGATTGGAATGATAACGGAAAAATCAATACCCATTTTTTTATCACGTACAACCATCTTCTTGGTAACATTGTTATCTGTCCTGTCAATCACTTGTGTCAAACAGTAGGCACGCTCATTTTCGAATGAAATTTTGTTAACTCCGTTACGTTTTACGGTAGTCATTTATCCGTCCTCCTAAGGTAAGTACTTCCTTAATCATAACACATTCATCATATAAAGTTAATTTTTGGAAATGTAGACGAATGTGGCAAAAATAAAAAGGAAGAAATCGATTTGATTTCTTCCCTTGAATAAATTATCCGTTAGATATTAGTTTTGTCCGTTTCCGTTTTTACCTTGGCTGTTACCATTGCCTTGACCTTTACCGTTGTTCTCTTTGTTTTGGCCATTGTTTTTGTTTGCATGATTATTTTGCTTTTGTTCTTTTGCTTGTTGTTGTTTTTCAGTCTTTTTAACTTGTGCTTGTTGTTTCTTCTCTTGTGCCTTTTCTAGAGCTTGATCACGCTTTTCGTTTACTTTTACTTGTTTCTTTTCTACTACAGGAGCAGCAACCACTGGTTGTACTTCTGTTTCAGTTGTTTCTTCCACTACTGGCTCAACCGCTACATCTTCAACTACTACTTCTTCCCCAACAACTGGTTCTTTGGCTTCTTCTGCATGCTTAGCTGCAAACTTTTCTGCCTTTTTCTCAAGTTTTGCAAGCTTCTTGTCTAATTTTGCAAATGATTTTTGAATATTTTTCATTAACGCTTTTTGAGCAGTTGGATTTTTCACATTTGCTAGTGCTGCAGCTAATGCGTCAATGTTATTTGCAAGCTTCACTTCAACTTCTGTTCCTTCTGAATCAACAGCAGCGTCCTCTTCTACAACTGCATCTTCTTTAACAACTTCCTCATCTGTTGCTGCTTCTTCAACAGCATCTTCTTCTGTTGCTTCTGTTTCTTCGTTAGCAACCTCTTCAGAATCTGTTAGAGTTTCAGTTGCAGCTTCTTGAGTTTCAATTGCTTTTTGAAGCAACTCTTCAGCTTCTTCTGTTTTACCTTCAGCTATTAAAGCATTTGCTTCTGCGATACGCTCTGCCGCAAAATCAGCTAAAAGTTTTGCTTCTTTATAATCATCAACAGTTACTGCAAGACGTACTTTTTCAATCATTTGTTTTACAAAATAAAAGAAATCTCCAGGTACTAAAGAAGGTGCTTCTTCCGCTTGAACTTCCTCTTCAGTTGCCTCATCTTCAGCAATTACTTCATTCTCTTCTGATTCAACTTCTTCAGTATTTTCTTCCTCTGTTACTTCTTCACCTTCGCTTACTTCCTCAGTAGCCTCTTCATCTGTCTTTTCTTCGCCTTCGACTACTTCCTCAGTAGCTTCTTCACCAACGTTTTCTTCTACAACTTCTTCTACAGATGTCCCGTAGTTTACAGGAATTTGTTCAACTGTTTCTTCCGTAACAACTGTATCTTGCTCAGTGCCTTCCTCGTTTGCAAAAGCGGCTGGTGTTGCTAATGATAAAATAAGTGCTGATGCTACTGTTCCGCTTACAATAGACTTTTTGAAATTGCGTTTCGACATTTATGAGTTCCCCCTATTTATAAAATACGATAAAAGCATTCGACGAAAGCTGACAGATATATGTCCGTTTATTACTAAAAAAAGAATATATGATTCATAAGTCTAATGAAATGCTAAAAAATTGCCAAAAGACCTAGTGCGATTGGCACTAGGTCTTAGTTACTTGTTAGGACTTTGTTGGTGACTTCAACATTTTTTCTGTAATAAACTCTTCAATCAATTGGGTGGCTTCTTTTACATTTTTCACATGCAGTACTTTGCTTCTGTCCTCTGCAATTTGTTCTGCTGTGTAGTGATACCTTGGATCATAATAATATTCTAATAGTAATTTCACGGCTGAGTGATAGTCTCCCGATTCAAGATCTTTTTCAATTTGGGCTGCAATTGGGGTATGGATTCTCTTTTTAATTCGTTGGAAGGCAGCCATACAATCGTTTGGAAACTCCCACGGACGGTAATCTTCTAAAATGTTTAACACGCGCTCTTCCATCGGCAAGTCTACAAAAATATGGTATCCTTCTTCCTTCAATGTTAGTACAAATTCCGGTACCGTTGCTCGGCCAACACGCTTACTTTCAGCCTCCAATAAGACATAAGGAGAATCTTTTATCTGAAGCACACGTTCCACCAACAGTAAGTCAAATACCTTTTGATTATGTGGCTTTTTCCCAATCATCCCAAAAACCGATCCACGATGATTTGCCATTCCTTCTAAATCAAGAACCGGATATCCTTTATTCTCAAGCTCGTTTAGAATTTTTGTTTTCCCGGAGCCTGTGTATCCATTAATGACCAAGGCCATTGGTTTAAAATCAGTCGCAAGCTCTTCTAATTTCTCAACAACCCATTCTCGATACCCACGGATTCCTCCAATTAGTCGTTTTGCATTAATTCCCATTAAATCAATCAGGGTTGCTGATGTCTTACTACGCATCCCTCCGCGCCAACAATAAACAACCTTTTCATCCTCAGGGAGTTTCGAAAACTCTTTTATAAAATTGGGAAGTTTGGCAGAAACAATTTCAAGTCCTTTTTCCTTTGCCGCATCTGGACTAATTTGTTTATAAACGGTTCCAATTTCTGCACGTTCTTCATCCGTAAAGATGGGGATATTTACACTACCAGGTATATTAGATTCAGCAAATTCAGAAGGGGAACGCACATCAACAATGGCGATCGGTGTCTCCTTCTGTAATTCCCGTAATTCGTCCACAGATATATCTTGAAACATCTATTTTCTTCCCTTCCAAAGTGTCTATCTACACTATTTCCACATTCTCTCTCTCCTATTATAAATCAGAAAAACTACTTTAGCTTAAAAGATGCAATTACATTAATTTTTTGAAATGATAGAATGAATATAATGATTGATGTCGGAGGAGTCTTTATGCTTATACCATCCCTTGCAAAAAAAATTATAAAAGAAGTACGTAGATTAATTGATGAGGATATTATTATCGTAGATGTTTCGGGAACGATTATTGCAAGTACTGATCCAAGTCGAATCGGAAGTTTTCACGAAGGTGCCCTCCATTCAAGTAGGGATCAAAAGAAAATGATCATCACAAACGATATGGAAAATCACTTAAAAGGGGTAAAGGCAGGCATCAATTTACCGGTTTTTTACCAGCACAAAGTTGTTGGGGTTATTGGTATTACTGGAAACCCTGAAAAAGTATCTGCTTACGGAGAACTTTTGAAAAAAATGACGGAGCTTTTAATTCAAGAGAGCTACTATGCTGAGCAAATGGAATTAGAGTCTCGTGCACTTGAAACCTTTGTTTTTGATTGGCTTCAAACGAAGGAAGAATCTGAAGAATTTTTGAAGCGTGCCGAGCATCTAAGTATCGATACTGAAATTAAACGTCAAGTTGTCATCGGTTCTATTAAAAGTAACACAGAAATTCCTCTTCGAAATATATGTAATCGGCTACAGCAAAGCTCATTTTTAAATGAAAAAGAAATTCTAGTCAGATGGGGCAATGAACGATTCCTTCTCCTGTTAAATGAACGCACAAAAGAACAAATACATAAAATACTCCGAAGCATAAAAAGGAAATTAGAAGCTATCTTCTCTGTGCAAGTATCGTTCGGGGTGGGAAGTGAGGATTTTTTTATCAAGAAATCATTTGATGAAGCCAATCGCGCCCTTCAGGTAGCTAAACGGACTAACTCCATCCAATTTGATGATGACTTAAAATTGGAGATGCTCGTTCATGAAACCAGTGGCAAGGTGCAAACGGAATTCGTTACGCGTACAATCTTTAAACTTCTGAATGACCCTGATTTATTGAAAACCTTACTTGAATTTATTAAACAAAATCAATCCGTCAAAGAAACGGCGGATTCGCTTCATATTCATGTTAATACATTATCCTACCGTTTTAACAAAATCGAAGAAGTTACCGGTCTACACCCTCGAAACTTCGCGGATTTAGTGGCACTTTACCTAGGCATTTTATTTTTGGATGATTCTATAAAATTTACCTGATAAATTCAAAAAGATTTGTAGCTTTCTACATAGCGGAACTATCCGCTTTTTTTTATGCTTATAGATAAGAAGATATTTTGGAGGCGTTCTCATGATTGATTCAAATGTTAAGCAGCAATTTTTAAAAATTGTCGGGCCTGAAAATTATGATGATTCAAAAACTGGTCGACTTGTGTATTCGTATGATGCGACACCACAATTCCAGTCGATGCCTGATGCAGTGATTTCTCCTCGAAACAAAGAGGAAATATCCGAAATCGTCAAGGTATGTAATGAATACAAGATTCCGATTGTCCCTCGCGGCTCCGGGACAAATCTCTGTGCAGGTACTTGCCCAACTGAGGGTGGAGTTGTCCTTCTTTTTAAACATTTAAATAAGATTCTAGAAATTGATGAAGAGAATTTAACGATAACAGTCCAACCTGGGGTAATCACTCAGGAGGTGACAACTGCTGTAGAGGCAAAAGGTTTATTTTATCCACCAGATCCTGGTTCGATGAAAATATCGACTATTGGAGGCAATATTAACGAGAATTCCGGTGGTTTACGTGGCCTTAAATATGGGGTAACACGAGATTACGTCATGGGGCTTGAGGCTGTCTTGGCGAATGGTGAAATCATTAAAACGGGAGGAAAGCTAGCGAAGGATGTTGCTGGATATGACCTCACTCGCCTATTTGTTGGCTCAGAAGGCACACTTGGCATCATTACCGAAGCCACACTTAAGCTCATTCCAATGCCTGAAACGAAAGAGACCATTCTTGCCCTTTATCAGGATTTGGAGTCAGCTGCTAAATCGGTTTCAAAGATTATCGCAAGTAAAATCATCCCAATTACGTTAGAATTTCTTGACCAACCTACTCTTGAAGCGGTCGAAGCCTTTGCAAAAATCGGACTACCAACTGATGCAAAAGCAGTTCTTCTTATTGAACAGGATGGTCCTGCTGAAATTGTAAAACGCGATATTGCTAGAATCAAAGAGATTTGCAAGGAAGAACATGCGGTTTCTGTGAAATCTGCGGAATCTGAGGAAGAAGCTGAAGCCTTACGAACAGCTAGACGTGCTGCACTTTCTGCTCTTGCACGCTTAAAACCGACGACCATTTTGGAGGATGCAACTGTACCCCGCTCTGAAATTGCAAACATGGTAAATGCAATTGGAGAAATCGCAAAAAAATACGACTTGAATATTTGTACCTTTGGACACGCCGGAGATGGAAATCTCCACCCTACTTGTTTAACAGATGTCAGAGACCGTGAAGAAATTGAGCGCGTTGAGAAGGCGTTTGAAGAAATTTTTGAAAAGGCGATTGAGCTTGGCGGTACGATTACCGGTGAACACGGGGTTGGCGTAATGAAAGCACCTTATCTTGAAATGAAGCTAGGTGCGGCGGGGATTGCCGCGATGCAAGCAATTAAAACGGGGCTTGATCCTAACAACATTATGAATCCAGGTAAGATGTTTGCAAAGGATTCTAGGAAACGCGTGGTGGTTTCAAAATGACAACGATAAACGAACAACAAAAAATCCAAAAAGAATTCCAATCCCGGATGGATCAAAATGAATTATTAAACTGTATGCGTTGTGGGTTTTGCCTTCCTACCTGCCCTACCTATATCGAGTCCGGTTATCAAGAATCTCACTCACCAAGGGGAAGAATTGCTTTAATGAAAGCAGTGGTGGACGGGCTTATTGAACCTGATGAGGACTTCGAAAAATCACTAAATATGTGCTTAGGCTGTCGAGCTTGTGAACCAGTTTGTCCTTCAGGCGTTAATTATGGGCACCTTTTAGAAGAAGCAAGAGATATCGTACATCAAAATAAAAAGCATTCGCTACCTGTGAAAGCTATAAGAAATACGGTTTTTGAGGGTCTCTTCCCCCATCAAAATCGGATGCGAACTTTAACCGGTTTACTTGGTGTCTACCAGCGCTCTGGCATGCAAAAGGCAGTTCAAAAAAGTGGTCTTTTGAAGTTTTTACCTGATAGCTTTGCTACTATGGAACGCGTACTTCCAGACGTGCCATCCTTAAAGGAACTAAAAAATCGACCATACCATCTTGAACCTATCGGTGTACGAAAGAAAAAGGTTTCCTTTTTCACAGGCTGTTTAATGGATACGATGTTTATGAAAACAAATGATGCCACCATGAAGCTCCTTCAATTGGCAGGTTGTGAGATTGTCATCCCAAAAACACAGGCTTGTTGTGGGGCTTTACATGGGCATAGTGGCGAAAAAAACAAAGCGAAGGAACTAGCAAAACAAAATATAGCGGCCTTTGAAGAGATTGAAGCTGATTATATCATCACGAATGCGGGTGGCTGCGGTGCCTTTTTAATTGATTATGATCACCTTCTAAAAGATGAACCCCAGTGGGCAGAACGAGCGAAATCATTTTCGAGAAAGCTTAAGGATATCTCATCCGTATTGGTAGAATTAGAGTTTCATAAAAAAGAGCTTTCCCTTGATGCACAAATTATCACCTACCAAGATTCATGCCATTTGCGAAATGTAATGAAGACGGCGTCTGAACCTAGAGAGCTACTTCAATCTATTAATGGCGCAACTTATCTGGAAATGAAAAATGCGGACAGCTGCTGCGGCTCTGCTGGCATCTATAATATTGTAGAGTCTGAAATGTCGATGAAAATATTAGATTCAAAAATGAAAAACGTTAAAGATACACAAGCAAAAACAATTGTCACAGCGAATCCCGGTTGTTTGCTGCAGATGAAACTTGGCATCGAACGGGAAGGCTTGTCGGATCAAATGCGAGCCGTTCATATTGTTGATTTATTACTTGAAGCCATTGAGAAATAGGTTAAAAATAAACAAGAATCGTCTTGGTATCAGAGACGATTCTTTGGTTTACATATATATCTAATTACTTTGTTTTATTTGGGTCCGGAACAGCATTTCTGATACAGTAACAAATTCATATCCTTCTTCTTCTAGTTCTGTGAGTATTTGGTCTAATGCTTGAACGGTTTGCGTTCGATTTCCACCTGAATCATGAAAAAGAATAATGTTTCCTGGTTTCACACCTGAAATAACCCTTTTCGTGATTCTGTTAACCCCTGGATTTTTCCAATCCTTCGTGTCTTGATGCCAAGACCATAAAACAACATGATATCCATTTTCTGCTACAGTGTTAATAATAACCTCATTGTAACTCCCACCAACTGGGCGAAAAAGAGTTGGGCTAAATCCGGTTATTTCTTTAAGAGTGTCGGTGGTTATTTCAATTTCATTTTCAAGTTTTTGGGAATCACGTACAATATTTGAATGATTAAAGGTATGGTTTGCAATTTCATGCCCCTCCAATACTTCTCGACGAATGATTTCAGGGTGTTTAATTGCATGTTTTCCAACAACAAAAAAAGTGGCTTTTGCTTTATGCTTTGCTAAAACGTCTAAAATTTGTGGTGTGTAAACTGGACTTGGTCCATCGTCAAATGTGACGGCTACCATCTTCTCATCTGTCTTCACTTCCCAGGTGGCCTTACCCGTTTTTTCAAAGTCAAAGCGTTCTGTTGCCTGTGCAGGGATATGATTTAAAAATAGGAAAAGAACAACCATTACTATACATCTTCCCAAAAAAGTGCCCCCTTCTATCATAAAGCTTTATTGGGTAGTTTATGGATTTTTTTTGATAATTATTAGGCTAGCCAATGGAATTTAATTACGGAATAAAAAAAGACGAGATTGTCTCCTCGCCCTTTGTCATGCATGATTAATTTATTTTAGTAAATACTTTTCTATATAATATTTTGTTACGGACAAATACTCGCGGCCGTATGCTTTTACCAAAGTAATTCTTGGAGTTTTTGCCGGTAGTCCGTTGACCTTCAAATTAGCGTCTTTGGCAATTTGGACTGAACGGTAAAGATGATAATCATTTGTCACTACAATCCCTAGCTTCGCATCCTTAGGTATAAATTCTTTTGAGAATTTAATATTTTCATAAGTACTCGTTGAGCGGTCTTCTAGATAGATTCTTGATTCAGATATCCCTTTTTCCACAAGCACTCTTCTCATCGCTTCCGCTTCTGTAATATCCTCACCCGGCCCCATGCCACCTGAGGCAATTAAAATCGTGTTCTCATTTTCCTTCGCATATTCGGCCGCCGCTTCAATTCGGTATTGTAACGCAAGGGACGGAATTTCTCCATTCACCTTGGCTCCAAGAATGATCAAATAATCGGCATTTTTGGGAGGCGCTGTATCCACATACTGAGATATTTTATAATGAATGCTTCCGAAATAAACAACCCCAATAATGAGTAAAATTCCTAATAAAAGTAACATCATTTTCCTCTTTTTCAAATTAGTAACAACCCCTTCAAGGTTATTCTATTATTATATCAAAAGGAGAATGAAGGACTCTAGTAGTAGAAGTAATTTCTAAAGAGATAAGAAATGTAATAATTAACCACTTGTGTATCGTTTTCGAGTTAAAAGGTGATAAAAGCATACGTAAAAATGATTTGCGTATGCTTTTATGTTGAATCCAGTATAAAACCATTCATAAAATCCAAATAAAGGTAAAAATCCTTAAAAAAATGATGGTAATTGTAAAAATCATCCTTTTGCGTATCGTTTTTATGAAAATAAACAATTAAAGCATACGTAAAAAAGATTTGCGTATGCATTTCTAGGGATTTGCATAATAAAACCATTCGTAAAATCCAAAAAAAGGAAGAAATCATTCAAAAAGTGATAAGAATTGTAAAATCCATCCATTTGTGTATCGTTTTTAAGAAAAAATTCAATAAAAGCATACGTAAGTAAGATTTGCGTATGCTTTATATGAATTCTTGTATATAACCATTCGTAAAACCCTACACTGGGTGTTCCTCAGCTTCATTTTAGTTAAGCCAATTTTGATTTTCCAGATCTTCGTAAAAGGGCAGAAAACTGTCCATTTCGATATCAGCCCTTGCTAAAACATCCTGTGAATTCATCTTTGAGACAAATCCAAGTTCTCGGGTTGCGTTAACCGTTGACCAAGGTTTGTCCTTGTTATCTGACACCCCATAATATGTCCCAAACTTCACCGTTGATTGAATCGCTAAATCAAATAATTGGATGACATCCTCGTGGCTTAGTAATGTTTTATTTATCCGTGGATTTGTTTGTAAATCCTTCACTTCATCAAGTCTGACACTGCCAATTCGCAAATTAATGACAGAAAGATTGTTTTCCTCCTCATAGGCCAAAATATGTCCGATATTTTCAGATGCCAATTTAAGTGTGCCATACAAATTCCTTGAGTAGGGATAATCATCAACAGTAATTTCACGGCCAAATGCCGAAACCCCATCTTTCTCATAAAAATCTGTTACATGATTGCTGCTTGCATAGACCACCTTACCTATACCAAGGTCAATTGCAGCTCTTAAAATATAAAAGGATGCAAGGAAATGAATTTCGGTCTTTTTGCGAAATTGAGTAACATCTTTAAAATCGTTTTTTGTTTTAACATTCAACAGGTTAACGAGTGCATCACAGTCAGCTGGAATTTTACGAATCAGTTCTTCAAAATTTGTCGCATCTACTTCGACGTGATTTGGTAGATCGTCTACCTTTTTATCTAGAATAGTGATGTCGTACTTGTCACTAAGCCCTGCTTCAAGAATCGAACCGATCAAGCCATTCCCACCGATGATGGCAATCTTCTTTTTCATTGTATTGCTCCCCTTTAGACTTGTCTTACTTGTTAAAGTTTGTTTTTATAGGAAAAAACATACATCCGAAAAGATGCTTAAAGGGTCATTATCTTATTTGGTGTGACAAAATAGAGCTGTTTGTCTGCCACTTGTTCTCCTGTGATTCTTTCCCAAATTTGCTGGTACAGGTCAATTTGATTTCGATAGTATTTTGTTAATTCCGGGAGCTGAGTAATATCCTTTGGTCGGTCTGTTTTATAATCAACGATCTTCCATGAACCGTTCAGCTTGTACACAAGATCAATGATTCCATTTACAAAAACAATCTCGGCATCGTCTCCTTTTTTTACAAACTCATACAAAGGATCTTCCGAATCGATTTGTATAGTGAAAGGAACTTCTGTTAGAATTTGATCTGCAATTTGAAGCTCTGCCCAAATCGTCGATTGTTTAAAACGTTCCACAGCTTGTGCGACTTCTTCCATTCGTCCTAAAGAGATTTCATGTTTTTTCAAAGTGGATACAACAACGGTTTCAGTTTCTTGACCTTTGACGACCCCCTCAAAAACCTCATGAACGGCGGTTCCCCATGCCATTCCGCCACCCTCCTCACGTTCAATTCCAAGCGTGAAGATATCTTGCTTTTCTTCGGAAGGGCTAAATGTCGAATAGGAAGGTTGTTTTCGATCTTCGAGCCAATCAAGTAATCCTTGTGTTTCAAGTCTGAATTCATCTCGAATTGTGTTCTTTTCCATTGTTTCTTTTTCATCCGTTATCACTTCTGGAATATCAATATCCTCGAGCCTAGGTAGGCCATCTAAAAGAAGACTCCACGGATTTTTCGTATTTTTAGATTCAAATGTACTAATGATCATGGTTTTCTCAGCCCTAGTAGCAGCAACATACAGAACGCGGATTTCTTCAGCTAGTAAATATGCTTCCTCCTCGTCTAGGTGCTCCTCCCAAAATAGGGGTTGTGCAACAGGTTTCGTCTTTTGACCATGCTTTCTTCCGAACATAAAATACCCTGTTGCGCCTTGGTCTTCACGTTTGATATGGGACCATATTTTATTACGAATTTCAGGCTTTTTACCAGGATGCGCTAGGAAAACAATCGATGCCTCCAAGCCTTTTGCTTTATGAACATTCATGATTCGTACCGCATTTTCGTCTTCCTCAAGACTGATGACATCTGTTTTTTCCTCGATTTGCGTTTTTACAAATTGAACAGCTTGTCTAAAGGTTATCGCCTCGGCTTCCTCTTTAACCCTTAGTGCTTCAAGGATTTGCATGAGATTTGTCATTTCCCTCTTACCATAGGTTTTAGCGGCAAATAATGGGTATAAGCCGATATCCTCCACTATTTTTACAATTGCCACAAGCGGTGAGAAGGTGACTTTCCATTTGGCATATTGCTGTAGCTTTGAGAGTGCATCCTGAAAATGCTGTTTTGTTACTCCATCCAAATTGTCTGGAGTTTCCGCATATAACGAAAATGCTCCTCCCGCCTGCCTCCATTGAAATAATTCCTCATCACTGATACCAAACCAGACACTTCGAAGTGCGGCTACAAAGGCGATTTGATCAGTTGTATCAACAAGAGCATCGAGAAGACGTAGAAGGTCCATGAATTCGGGAATTGTTCCGATTTCCATCTCCCCGCTGACACTCACAGGAATTCCTACACCCTCCAAAACGCGCGCGTAAACATCAATGCCCTCTTTCTGACGAGTTAAAATCATGAATTCACCTGGCTCGTGACCATCATTGATTAATTTTTGGATATATCCCGTTATACACCTTGCATCTTCATCAAGCGTCGTCGTTTTATTTTTTGCAAAATCATCCGATAATACAAGTCTCTTAATCCCTGCTAAATCAGAACTACCTTCTACTTTATAGGAATGCAGTGGACGGTAGGCGGCCTGATGGACTGTTTCTTTTTCGGGTAATTGCTCCTTAAATACGCCATTTAGTAAGCTTGTTACTGTATCAACCGTTCTGAAATTCATGATTAACTGGAGAACTTCACCACCATGGGCTTCAATCAGTTCCTTCACTAGATTGTAAATATCGATATCGGCACGCCGGAAACGATAGATTGCTTGCTTAGGGTCTCCCACAACAAAAAGTGAGCCAGGACGTGGTTTACACTTTGTCCAATTTCTTTCCGAGACATCGTCTCCTGTTAAATAAAACATAATTTCCGCTTGAATCGGATCCGTATCCTGAAACTCGTCCACAAGCAACCTTTTGTATTTCTGCTGAAAATACGTGCGTACTTCTGAATTGTCCTTTAAAAGCGCTGCAGTTTTCATCAATAAATCCTGAAAATTCATCAATGAGCGTTCTTGTTTTATTTTTTCATATTCTTTTAGAGCTTCTTTAAATAAGTCAATGACAAATGGATGACAATATTCACTCCACCTAATCAGCAATGGCTTGATTTGCGTCCTGAAAAAATCGGTAATTCGAGCTTCATACTCCTTAGCATCTTCTTTTGAAGTCCATCGGTTCTGCGTAACCTTAAAGTTTTTATCAAACATTCGAAAAATAGTAATCATTAGAGAGTCCGTTTTGCTATTGAATCTTACTTGTCGTAGTGATTCTTCAATAGCTTCCTGGAGTTTGTCAGGTCCCTTAGGAATATCTTTTGGTATGCAACGACTTGCTTCTTTTAAAAGTGAAACGAAACGACGAAACACATCATCAAGATTTGGCTTCTCCACTTCATCACTTGCCCACAGAACATCTGGATAGTTTTTCATATGTCGAAAGCGGTCTGACAGATCCTGTTCCTCAATCGCAAGCGCCTTCATCATTTTCGATTTCTGTGGGTTATCCTGTTCCAGTTTATGCATGTAAACAAGCCATGCAGCCTCAGCCATTTTTTCATCTTCTGAATCTTCAAGTTCCTTAAAATTAACATCAAGACCCGCTTCAACTGGCCTTTCTCGTAGTAATCGAGCACAAAAGGAATGAACCGTACCGATAAACGATTGTTCAATATTTTGCAAGGCTTCCTCTAGCAGAAATTTTACGTCCGGGTCTGATTCTTCTTTACACTTTTTTTCGAGGACGGTTAAGAATCGTGTTTTAAGCTCGTCTGCTGCCTTTTTTGTAAATGTGATTGCGACAATCTCATTTATTTTCGCCGTGCCTGTATATATAAGATTGACCATTCGATCAACTAAGCTTGTCGTTTTCCCCGAACCCGCTCCAGCTTCTACGAGAAAGTTTTGATTCAATTTAGTCGTAATTTTATCTCTAGCCTCTTGATCGACAATTACCTTAGTCATAGGCGCGCACTCCCTTAAAGCTCTTTAGTCCTTTAGCTGTTTCGTCCTGTTGTTTTTGTTTCAATGTTTCTTTATCATATGTGGAACGTCTGCATATTTGTTTAAACTCACAGAATTTGCATTCATTCTCATCATCAGTCATCGTGAAATGCCCATGTTCCACAATCGAAAGAAGCTTGTCTAAAATGTCCTTTCCATTCGTACGGGTGGTTTCTTCCTGTTCTCGTTCAAATCGTTTCCCCGCTCCCTTTCGCGTTGGAAATAAATAAGAGCTCTTTTTCACCGATCCATCATCAATTCCTAAATGTGCTTCAATTGCAAGTGTGTAGAGGAGATGCTGGAGCTGTCTTCCACCTTTAAAGAACTCTTTTGTCTTATAGCCCCAACTACTTCCCGTTTTATAATCAATAATATGGTAAGAACCATCTGATAACTGATCCACTCGATCAATGATTCCCCTAACATGAACCTTTCCTGATGGAAGTTCAATCACTGCTGGTGCGTCTTCACCAAAGGAATATTCAAAATACAAAGGTTCTCCTAACTCATTATTTTCTTCTTCGATTCGTAAAAAGGTTGCACATGACTCGATTATATCTTCTGTTTCTAGTCTTTCCGTTCGTACATTTGGTGGTGGAATGAGAGTTTTTACATATTCCAACCCATCTTCTGCTATTTTGGTTAGCAGGTGTATATGTTTGTCGAAGGAAGGTCTTTCTTTTCGAGCCTTGATTTCTTTATAAAAATTCTCAAAAATTTCATGTAGCAAGCTTCCCCTCGTTTTTGCATCTAACCATCGGGTCGGGTCATAGGAAATATCCTCATTTACTTTTAGCCGCAATACATTTTCTAAAAAATAGGCATATGGGCATTTCGCAATTTTTTCGAGTTTCCCAGCAGAAATCGTAATCTCTTGGTTTTTACGAGGATCAAACCCTGTCGTATCACTTTCAATTTTCCCTTCATACACGGTAAAAGCAGGATCTTGCCTCATTCTTTCAGCATGAAGTCCTCTTGCAATATGTGAATGCCCAGCTAAAACGGATTCCGCATTAAGATTATTTTGAGAGTCTATGATATGGTGGGTCCACCAAT
The DNA here is from genome assembly GCF_002734285.1 of Fredinandcohnia onubensis. Lineage (GTDB taxonomy): Bacteria > Bacillota > Bacilli > Bacillales > Bacillaceae_L > Ferdinandcohnia > Ferdinandcohnia onubensis_A. The sequence continues at coordinate 305,637 of NZ_NSEA01000011.1, forward strand.
CTTCCCTATCTACAATGTGCTTTGTATCCACACCTGGAACATTCTTTTGTAGAGTTGTGAAATCTGCCGAAAAATCACCTGATTGAATTCGGTAGCATTGTAAAAACAAATAGGCAGGTGATACAACACGGTTTTCATTTATGTTAAACCTGCAGTAGCTTACGGTAATGTCATGGTACGCAGCTGAGGCTAATAGCTGTGACATGAAATAAAGATTGCGTTTCGACTTTTCCTTTTCTAACGGAAGAAATCTGCCCAATTTCTCACGTTCCATGTCAAGCAATAATGGGTCCTCCCCTGAATTACCTGGAAACCGCTGATTGTCCATCCCAACAATAAATACATGCTCACGATTTACATAGATCCCTTTTTTATAGGACGAAATATGTAAATGTCCAGGCTTTGGTCGGGACTGGCCAATTTGAATTGATAGAAAATCATCCTCAAATTTTTGATAAACATCAAATAAGGCTTCATTTGCATATGGCAACAGGTTTTCGATTCGTTCTAGTAATGTCTCTTTTGCTAGTTGGTCAAATACGGAGGACACTTTACAATAGTTTTGAAGAAAATACTTAATCGTTTTTAGCAGATCACGATAGACGATGGTTCCGTCAGGTTGGTTTGTAGGTGTTTGTCTGAACAAAGACGAAAACCATTTTAAAAGCCATTGATAATGCTGGATTCGATCTTCTGAAGCGTTTTGTTGATTAATTTTTGCATGGATTTGTGAAAGATAACGCTCCTTCCCCCAACCAATGTGAGCATCCCGCAGCAAGTTTGCGATTCTAGCTTTTGATGGTGCTGCTTCCCATAAATCCATTAAATTTTCCTGTAGAAGTTCCAAGAAGACTCGCACACTATAAAATTCTTTCATCCAACCCAGGATGCCTGCCGCGAACTTACCAGGACGCGTAAAACCAATCGGGATCCCCTCACCGTACGTCACAGGCAGTTGCATTCGTTCTGCTAAATGATACATAGCGGTTATATATTGCGAACTGGATGTGTAAAAAAGAGCAGCCTCATCAAACCGGATCCCTTTTTCCTTCATGCGAAATAGTACTTCCTTAAGCTCCATATCCTCCGTTTTCGCTGAAAAAAGGGAAAGTGTCGGAACCGTTGTTTGGCAATGTTCCACATCAAAAAGGTAGCTTAATGGTGTTTCGCCACCGAAAACAACCTTTGAAAAAGGAGAGTTTTCAGGTATCTCCATACCTCGAACTGCTTCCATCGGTAAATGGAAGTAGTTTGTTGGAAGTATACTTTTTAAAAATTCTACCTGTAGGTAAGCTAACCTTAAGTTGCTTTGAAATATGAAGACTTGGTTTCTAGAGTGATATTTTCCTAGAGCACTCCTGAAAAGCTCTGCTTCATCAATCATTTTATTTTTTTGAAGAAGCTCCTCATAAGATGCTAAAATAGTTATCATATCATCGCCTTTTGAAGTCGAAACAAAGTCTTCCCTAGAAAGAGAGCTACTTGTGTAGCCAGCCTGACGCAATAGCTTTACTGTTTGGTACATCCTTTGGCTTAAGGTCGGTGTGATTTCAACCTCATGAAAATAGCGAAGCTCCGGCTTAAGCTCCAACATTAGCGAATACATAAAATGCGTTCCAAGTACATCATCAATTAGTTGTTTTTCTTCGGCAGAGTTGGATTCAAGTGCAAGATCCTTAACAGTTTTGATTTTGATATTCACGGCAAAATTATTATTTTGGGTAAATTGCCTAAGTATCTGTTCGCCAATCATATATGAATCCACAAGTAAGATTTTTTCCGTTAAAAAATGCTCTTTGCATATCGTTTCGAGGTGTTTAATGAGAACTTCCAAGGTTTTCACTCTCCATTTTAGTAACTAGCCGTATTTTTTTGTTTCTATCGGCGTTATTTTTTTCGATCGATTTGATTTTAGACAAAATAAAAGGACGTCCAAATCTACATTCAGACATCCTTGTTGTATTAGCTCAGTAATTCTTTTATCGTTTTAATAGTATTCCCATTTATTGGTTCGCTAAACTTCCCATTTATTCGAACCGCAGATCCGAAATGGTATTCGGTTGCATGAACTTTTTCATGAAGTTCTACAATATTGTTATGTGATAAGCCTGAGCCTGGCATAATGACCGGTGATGGTTTTTTAGCTAATGCAAGCATTGTCTTAAGATTTTCTACACCTTCTAACGCCTTTGGCGCGCCTCCGGAGGTTAATACCGTTTGGATAGAATCGCTGTATTTTTGAAGGGTTTTATATGCTTCGATGATATCCTTTGCTTCATCAATTGCACGGTGGAAAGTAATCTTCATTCCATCCGCTGCCTCAATCACTTTTTCAAGAAAGGCTTCATCAATCTCCCCGCTTTCCGTTAAAGAACCAAATACAATTCCTGTTGCCCCAAGTTCCTTACAAACGTTTATATCTTCCAAGATCACTCGTTTGTCGTCCTCGGAATATGTAAATGAGTACCCATGGGGACGAATCATAACATGTACCGGAATGGAGACCGCTTGGACAACATCCTTTATAATTCCATAGGAAGGTGTTAATCCCCCTTCCGTCATTGCCGTTACTAATTCTAAACGATTTGCACCATGCTCTTCGGCCATTCTTGCATCTACTGCATCTTGTACAATAATTTCAACTAACATGTTTATTTCCTACCTTTTATGTAATTTGGTACCGCGTGTAACCATGGGGACGGTTCTCCTGGTCCCTTTTAAGGAACCAAGAGAACCGTCCCTCTGGTCACTTTATTTTAAACATCTTGTACATATAATACCCCATTGTCCCAAAAAGAGACACAAAAAAACCAATCATGTACCACATGCCTAGCCCTTCACTTCCTTGGGCGACACTAATCATTTCCAATGCACCAATCGCTAGGAAAAACGTCAGAAGGAAATTCATCACAATCAGCATTTTTCGAGAGGCTCTATATATTCCTTCTGCGTTTTCGGGTGTCACCTCAACAGGGTAATTATGAATATGCGGAAACTTACTCAAGATAAACATGGTCTTGAATAAAAAGGTTGCGACAATTGGGAGGATGAGAACACTCCCTTTTCCGCCCCAGCTATCGGGCTCGCCGGCGATATTAAAGTGAGTAGGTACTCGATCCGGAATCTCACCCCAACTTACGATGATATATACATAAATACCCACTAAAAATAAAATAGATAGCGTTTCTAAAATTCTTTCAGATAGTGTTTTTTTGAGTTTTAGCACTGGTTTGTTAGACATAAAAAAAACCACTCCTTCCTCATACTTTTTTATACGATGATGGAGTGGTAAGGGTTTCATTTTATGACAATAATTTCAACAATTTATCCAAGGTTGTTTCTTCATAGTCCTTAACCGCTGTTAAGTATGGTAAAGTTATTTCTTCGGTTTGGTTTTCCCAGCTTAGGACAAGTGGAATTGACCCTATTATTGTGCCATCCTCTTTAATAATTGACTCAAGATATTCCAACAACTGTGGGCGATCAATTACAGCTTCACCTATCCCGTCATCGTTAAGCTCGATGACCCCTGTCATTTTTGTACCGCGAATTTGAAAAGTAACCTCTTCAGGAATCGGTGAGTCGTTTGTATTATAAGTGATTTTAAGAATATCTGGTGGTGTTTCCTTAATTTCACTAAAATTGACGTATTGTAGTTGAGCTGTCCATGTATTAATAGTTTCTGGTGTTTCAACTGGTTTAAATACAACCATTCCATACCATTTCAATTCTTCCTTATTACACCCTGTAAGTAATATCATGATGAGAACGAACGGTATTAATTTTGACAGTTTCATATCCCATCCCCCTGTTTGAAGCGTGGTGCGGTCTTTGCAGAGAACCGCCCCTTTTTCTATTAATCTTTTATTTTTTCCCGAGTTGCATTCTTATTCCTGCCATTTTTGTGAGAATGAAGTAGGCAATGATACTGAATCCAAGTCCTCCTAAATGATATGACAGAAGGTTTGGGGGTTCATCGTATCTTTGTGAACCAAATACAATTCCGCCAAATAAGTAGAAACAAATGAACACTCCCACTTTTAGATAAGGTAACAACCTCTCATATGCCAAGATTCTACCGTTATTTTCGCTTTTAATACTTGTAGCTAGTCGCCTAATCAAGAGTAACGAGAAACCCGTTACAATAATTGGGATAAGAATGACATCAATCGATTCTAAAAAGGTAGCCTGTTTCCATACATAAATTTCATTAATATCTCGTTCAAAATCCAACAATAATAATGGAAATGAAAGATTCTGAGCATATGAATCAAAATGTTGGATTCCATAGTTTTCTTTTATAAAGTAATGGCCAGTGATTGCATGATAATGATTCATAAAGCCTTCCATAATCAAGTTATATAACCCGTATGGTAAATATAGAAAAATCACACTAAATGCAAATTGCGAGATAAAACTTGCTCCAATTAAGCCCATAAGAAGACTAAATGTAAATACGCCAATTAATGTAAAGAGAGCAAGTACATAATAGTACCCGAGTGCAGATAGTGGAAGATATTCATTCAATAACGAATTTCCAAGAAGAATCATTGATATTAGTACACTAATGGTTAATGCTCCGATTAAATGTACAACTCCATATATCCATTTTGAGAAAAAGATTTCAGTTCTTTTATAGGGTAATGCTAATGTAAAATCCAAGCTCTGATTTGTTCTCTCTAACCCAATTAATGCTGTTGCTAATAGAATAAGGGCTACTGTTTGAAATAACCCCACTTCTAAAAAGTTGCCAAAATAAAAGGTATAAGGCTCTGTATTGCCCCACTCTTCCCAGTGTAAAATCGAATTCTCTTCAATTTTTAAAAAGTTATTTAATTTGTATGGTAAGTAAAGACACACCAGCCAAAGTCCCCAAACAAAAAACTTTGTCTGCTTATAATTCCTGAGCCAAAGTGCCTTATTAAACAATATCATCGCCTCCTAATGCCGACACAAATATATCCTCAAGTGACATTGGCAATTCCTCTAAAAGCAACGGATTTTTCTCTTTTAATCGGGATACTGTTTCTTCTGTATTATCTCTAATTAAAAATGTGCACACACGTCCAATTTGACTTAGAATTTCGATGTTTGGAAGTTGCTCAATATCCTCAGGGAGGCCATTTTCCTTAAAGACGACCTGTACTTTTTTGTACTGTAGCTTAGCATCCTCCATCTTGATGATTGATTCGACTTCCCCGTCCTTTAACATAATAATTGTGTCCGCGATTTTCTCTAACTCCTCTAAATGATGGCTTGAGATAAAAAGTGAAATCCTTGATTCCGAGACTTCCTCTAGTAGGAACTGAAGAATCTTTCTTTTTACTATCGCGTCTAGTCCATTCGTTGGCTCATCCAGTATGATTAGCTTTGCTCTTGTTGAAATGGATAAAATGATAAATAATAAGGCTTTCATCCCTCGTGAGAAGGTTCTAATTTTTCGTTTTTCTGGAAGGTCGAAACGCTGCAGTAGCTGATAGAAATACTCTTTATCAAAATTCACGTATATCGCTTCATATAAAGTTACTAACTCTTTGATACTATATCCATTAAAAATCGAATTCGAATCAGGAACAAATACCATTTCCCCTTTTACTTCCGGGTGAGTAACAATGTTTTTCCCTTGAAATACAACCTCACCTTGTTCTGCATCTAATATGCCAACAAGGCTTCGGAGTAATGTTGTTTTTCCAACTCCATTTCGACCAACTAATCCGACAATCGATCCTTCACTTATTGAAAAAGAGATATTTTTTATCACTTTTTTTCCTTCAATGCTTTTTGAAAGATTATTAACTTTGAGCATTGCTGTCCTTCCCCCCTAACTCATCGACATACTTCTCAATCCACTCAACAAATGTGTCTTTATTTATCCCAAGATAAGAAGCTTCTACGAGTAAAAGCTTTAATGATTGTTTAATTTCCTCCACTTTTTCATCATCCACCTTCATAGGAAGCTGTTCTGAAACAAATGTACCCTTTCCCCTTCTCGTTTCAATGATTCCCTGGCGCTCAAGCTCCTGGTAAGCTTTGCTAACGGTGTTTGGGTTTACAAGGAGATTTGAGGAAAGCTCGCGAACACTAAATAATTTATCATTCGGTTGCAAGACTCCTTTTAAAATGAGTTCCTTGACTTGGTGTACAATTTGTTCCCAAATTGGTGTATTACTTCGTTCATCCAAATGAAAATACAAGCAAAACACCCCTTTCAGTTGATCTATGCCACTCGTGTTTTAGGTGTATTACATCATGTAGTACACTTAATACATTAAATAACATCTACTATTCTGTCAATATACATTCACCTAATTTTGTAAAAAATGTATTTCGTGGTTGATATTGTATCTGTTACACTAAAAAAGCAATACCTACATTCGTGTTAGGTTACTAGCACGTTACAAAGGAGAATACACATGAGTACGTTCGAACAAATGCTAGAAAAATATGCTGACTTAGCCGTAAGCGTTGGGGTTAATGTACAGCAAGGACAAAACCTACTTATTAATGCACCTATTTCAGCTGTAGAATATGTTAGAAAAGTTGTAAAAAAAGCTTATGAGGCTGGAGCAAGAAATGTATATGTGGAGTGGAATGATGATGAAATTACACGTACCCGCTTCGATCTTGCACCAGATGAAGCATTTTTGGATTACCCTATGTGGAAGGCAAAAGGAATGGAAGAACTCGCAGAAAACGGAGCTGCCTTTTTGTCCATCATTTCATCCAATCCGGATTTACTAAAAGGGGTCAATCCCGAGCGTATTGCCAATGCAAATAAAACGGCTGGTAAAGCGCTGGAAAAATACCGAAATTATTCACAAGCAGATAAAGTAAGCTGGTCCGTTATTGCTGTGCCATCAGAAAGCTGGGCGGAAAAAGTATTCCCAAACCTCTCATCTGAAGAACAAGTTGAAAAGTTATGGGAAGCGATTTTCCAAGCAACTCGTGTGGATACTGAAAATCCTGTACAAGCATGGAAGGATCACAATGCAACTTTGCATGCAAAGGTTGAATACTTAAACAAGAAAAAATATAAAAAATTGCATTATACAGCACCTGGAACTGACTTAATGGTGGAACTGCCTGAGGGTCACGTTTGGATTGGCGGTGGTGGTGAAAACGAACAAAATATTCAATTCGTGGCCAATATGCCAACTGAAGAGGTCTTCACCGTTCCTGCAAAAGAAGGTGTGAATGGTTATATTAGCAGTACGAAGCCCCTTAATTACGGAGGAAGCTTAATTGATGACTTTACGTTAACCTTTGAAAATGGGCGAATCGTGGATATAAAGGCTGAAACAGGTGAAGATACACTCAAACGCCTTGTGGAAACTGACGAAGGCAGTCACTATTTAGGTGAAGTTGCATTAGTTCCACATAGTTCACCTATTTCACAATCAAAAATTCTTTTTTACAATACTCTTTTTGATGAAAATGCATCCAATCACTTTGCAATCGGTAACGCATATGCCTTCTGTATTGAAGGTGGTAAAACGATGTCACGTGAAGAGCTAGTGAAAAAAGGGGCAAACTCAAGTATCACACATGTTGACTTTATGGTCGGCTCAGGTGAAATGGACATAGATGGCATCACGGCTGATGGCACCATCGAACCCGTCTTCCGTAAAGGGAACTGGGCATTCTAATATAGTACCAGACTACTGGAACAAGATAAAAAAGGCACCATTGGGGAGTATGTTTCTCTCTCAATGGAGCCTTTTTCCCTCTTAAACTCCCCCATTTTGCATATCCTTAGCTCAAAAAATTATTTTATTGAGACTATTGAAATTCAGCTGTTAATGTGTAAATATAGATGACAAGACACTTGTATTTTCAGTCGCGTCACTTAAACTTCTTTATATCCAAAAACTACTCTACCTAAGTTTGTGAAATTATTATCAAACTTATTTATCCTAGGAGGCAAACTATGAATCTATTAAAATTGCGAAAAATGTTACAGGAGTTTTTACTCGAAGATATTGGAGAACTGGACGTAACTAGTCACTCGATATTCCCAATTGAACAAACAAGTCAAGGCGTGTTTATTGCAAAAGAAGACGGAATTATTTCTGGATTGGCCATTATTAAAGAAGCCTATCAACTGTTAGATTCAACCATTGTAGTCGAGCTTCGTTTTTCTGATGGAGACCGTGTATCTGCAGGCGATACCATCGCGACTGTAAGTGGTCCGACATCCCACCTACTCACTGGTGAGAGAGTGATACTGAATCTCATCCAACGAATGAGTGGAATTGCAACTGTTACAAACAAATGTGTAGAAGCTTTAAACGATCCTTCCATTCGGATTTGTGATACTAGAAAAACCATCCCAGGACTAAGGATGCTTGATAAATATGCTGTTGTATCTGGTGGTGGCAAGAATCACCGTTTTGGGCTCTATGATGGAGTCATGATTAAGGATAACCATATCGCTTATAGCGGTTCAATTACAAAAGCTGTTGAAGCTGTACGCGAAAAAATTGGCCATATGGTAAAGATTGAAGTGGAAACGGAAAGCAAAGAAGAAGTTTTGGAAGCTGTAGAAGCTGGAGCAGATGTAATTATGTTTGATAATCGTAGCCCTGAAGAAGTGAATGAATTCTCAAAGTTAGTACCAAAGGGAATCATCACTGAAGCATCTGGCGGAATAACCTTAAATAATTTAGCCACCTATTCTGGTACAGGTGTCCATTATATATCATTAGGATTTTTAACTCATTCTGTAAAAGCCCTTGATATTAGCTTGCAGGTAAAAGAAGGAAACAAGAAAACTTCTTTCAATGAATGATGGTATGCAACCTGAGTACACTTGGCTTGTTAAAAATAGGTGCAACTCGGGTAGCATAACCTTTGGGGGTAAATGTGGATGTCTAAAAAAAATTGGACTTATTTTTTCTTACTTTTAATTAGCAGTATTCTTCTAGCAGGTTGCATGAATAAAGTTGGAGCGGTGTCTGTCGCAGATACGGACGATATTCGAACGACCATTATTGGCGGACGGACAGGAGGCGCATGGTCTGTTTTTACAGAAGGTATCGCCGAGTCGATTCGTCGTGAAAATAAAGGTTCACTTATTACGGTTGAGCCTGGCGGGATTGTTGAGAATCCTGCTAGTGTTGGAACAAACACGGTCCCTTATGGAATCTCTTACGCCATGACAGCTTATGCAGCATTCAGTGGGACAGAACCTTATAAAGAAGCCTATCCAGATATACGGGCGATTAGTGTGGTAATTCCTGCTAACTATTATCAATTAATCGCACGAGCTGACGTAGAATTCGATTCATTAGCCGAGGTGATTGAAAAAAAAGCACCGATGCGGCTAGCTGTTGACCAAAGAGGTTCAGCAGGTGAAATCATTACACGGACGATTTTACAAGAATACGATGTAACCTATAAAGACATTGCCTCTTGGGGTGGTTCTGTTGATCATTTAAGTGGTTCAAAGACGTTTGAATTAATGGGAGATAATCGAATTGATACTACCGGAGATGCAGTATCCGTTCCATCCAGTGACATTTTAGAAGCGGCCATCACAAATGAAATGAAATTTATTTCGATGGACCAAGAAATACTTCAAGATGTGGCAGATAAGCTAGGAATGGAGATAGGTACAATTGAGGCAGGGAGTTATGATTTTTTAAACAAAGATATACACACCCTATATACTCCTGCTATTTTAATTGTTCACAAGGATGTTCCTGAGGAAGAAGTGTATCGCGTTACAAAGGCTATCTATGAAAATATTGAATATTTAGGCACGGTCCATAAAGAATTTAAGAAGCTATCAGACGAAAACTTTAGCAAAGTTGGGAAGGTCCCTCTTCATCCTGGTGCAAAGAAATTTTTCAAAGAAAAAGGACTAATTCATTAAATTTAGAAGGGAGTTCCCAAGATAATGGGCTTTACAAATTATATAACTAGAGCCTTTTCTGAAGGTAAAAAGCGTGACTTGACAGGTCCCTCTTTTAAATTGTTTATAAGTTTCGCATTGATCTTATCATTATTCCAAATTGTGTCTGTTGTTTGGGGAAAATTAGATCCGATCCAACTGTTGGCAACTCATCTATCTCTCATTCTAATCTTGACCTTTTTGTATTATAGTTTTTCAAAACAAAGCGGAACAAGCGCTACGCCAACAGTCCCTGACTATATTTGTTCATGCTTAGCTTTAGGTGCAGGATTCTATTTTAACATCCACGCAGTACGGATTTCGGAACGGATACCCATTGTCGACCCATTGTCCTCTTTGGATATTTTTGTAGGCTTCATATTTATCATATTAAGTATCGAAGCAGCTCGCCGCACAATTGGAATGCCAATCGTCATCATCGTATTAATTGGAATCAGTTATGCACTGTGGGGCCATCATTTAGGCGGACTCATTTGGCATCGGGAATTTTCATTTTCTGAAGTAGTTGAAGATTTAGCTTATAGTTTTAACGGCCTTTGGGGTTCACCAATTGCGGTCGCAGCATCATTCGTCTATATGTTTTTACTGTTTGGGGCGTTTTTACAAAAGGCAGGTGCGGGTGAGTTCTTCTTCCAATTGTCAACCGCTTTAGCTGGAAGAACACGTGGTGGAGCAGCCAAGGTGGCCGTCATTGCGAGTGCGTTTTTTGGCATGATTTCTGGAAGCCCAACAGCGAATGTTGTAACAACAGGCTCATTTACGATTCCTGTGAGTAGGCGCTCTGGATACAAACCAACATTTGCTGCAGCAGTTGAGGCAGCTGCATCGACTGGTGGTAGTATCTTACCACCGATTATGGGGTCCTCTGCCTTTTTAATGGCAGCAATTACTCAGATTCCGTATATATCGATTGTTATTGCTGCGATTATTCCTGGAATACTCTACTACATTTCATTGCTTGCGATGGTTCATTTTGAGGCAATAAGATTAGATTTACCAAAGGCAAATAAAGAGGACATTCCTAACGTTTCAAACGTGTTAAAAGAAGGCTGGTACTATTTTATACCATTGGTTATCTTACTCTTCTTTCTTTTAAATGGCTATAGTGCATCTAGGACTGGTTTTTACGGTGTATTAGCCATCATCGTAGTAAGCTGGTTTCGTAAAAAAACTCGAATGGGTGTTAAGCAAATTTTTGAAGCGATGGTTGATGGTGCAAGATCATCAATCCCCGTAACAACAGCCTGTGCAGCTGCTGGGTTAGTCATTTCAGGTATCATGTCAACGGGACTTGGTGGTAAATTAACGAGTGTTGTCCTCGGGCTAACTGAAGGTATGCTCCTTCCTACCTTGATTCTAGTCATGCTCATTTGCATTATTTTAGGAATGGGGATGCCGGTAGCTGCTGCCTATATTTTGACGGCGATGTTAGCTGCTCCAGCTCTAATGGAATTAGGTGTTTCATTAATGGCCGCCCACTTGTTTATTGTTTATTTCTCTATTTTTTCAGCAATTACACCACCTGTTGCAGTCGCAGCTTATGCCGCTGCTGGTATTGCCGATAGCAACCCAAACCAAGTTGGGCTAGAAGCGGTTCGACTTGGTTTAGTGGGCTTCATCGTTCCATTTATGTTTGTTTTAGAACCTGCACTTCTGCTCGATGGTTCACCTATTGAAATTCTTGTTTCATTCTCTACCGCGGTTATAGGTGTTCTTGCACTAAGCGCAGGTGTCATTGGCTGGCTTAAACAGGGTACGACAATAGTTGATCGAATGCTATTAATCACAAGCGGACTATTGCTCATTTATCCTCATGTTATATTCAGCGGTATAGGCATTATTTTATTTATAGTAGTGTTTACACTTCAAAAAAAGCGCCAAATCCAATACATGCCACTCGAAAAAGGGGCTTAAAATAAGAAAAGTTCAGTGTTGAGGACACTGAACTTTTTTTCTCCTCATAGCTCTCTTTTCTTTTTCATTAATGCTAAAAGTCTTTTGTCTAGCTCCTCGTATTTAGGGTCATCCTTTGACAGTGTAGACAGTTGGCCGATTGTTGCACTTATCTCATTTTCAATTAGTAACTTTTCTTCTTCCTTGTTTTGTATTGCCTTAGGTTCTTGATGTTTTTTTTGCTGATACTCTTCTAGTCTCATTTCCACTCTTTTAATGACATGATTGTCAAAAACAAGTAGTTGATCACACATTTTTTTAAGAAAATAGTGATCATGGGAAACCGTTAAAATTGTACCTTCAAAGGACTGTAACATTTTTTCTAGTGATTCCCGACTTGTGAGGTCAAGATGATTGGTTGGTTCATCTAATATCAGGACATCAACTTCATCTAACAAAAGTTTAACAAGCTTAATTCTCGTCCGTTCCCCAAAGCTTAAAGTGGAGATGGGCTGTTTGATTTTATCTGCATTAAACCCGATGTTTGCAAATATCGTTCTTGTTTCACTTATCTCATCTCTAGCGGTAACATCAAGATATTCTAGAATTGTCTTTGCTTCATCTAAGTCTGTCACATCTTGTGACAGATAACCGATTTTCAAGGAATTACTTTTCCATAATTCCCCTCTTGAAAGCCGTTCCTCCCCCATTATTATGCGAAGCAAGGTGGTCTTCCCACAGCCATTTTCACCAAGAATTCCAATTCTTTCCCCAAACTTTACATAAAAATGGCTATTTTGAAACAAGACCCTTTCTCCAAATTTCATTTCTCCATTTTTCACTTCAACGATTCGTTTTCCTCTCTTTTTACTTTGTTTGAAGTGAAATTGCAACTCATCCTTTTCCTTCGGCTTTTCAACTTTATTCTTCTCAAGCTCTTTTTCAAGCCGTTTCATTTTGGACTTCATTTGTTTATCCATTTTCTTTGCTTTAACTCGATAGAATTCCTTAAAACCTTCCTGTTTCGTCGATTGGCGATGTGCTTTATCTGACCAATTTTGCAAATTGCTCATTTGGTTTTCAATTTTTTCTTTATGCTTTTGCTGAATATCGTAGCGATGGAGCTGGCTTTGATACAACCTTTCCTTCTCCTCATAGTAATTCGTATAATTCCCTTGGTAAATAAAGGAATTGCCGCTTTCAATCTCCAAAATTTGACTAACCGTTTTATCAAGAAAATACCGGTCATGTGAAATAACAAGAATAGCTCCCTGATAAGCCTTCATTTCCTCAATCAGCCATTCCACACCTTTAAAATCAAGATGGTTTGTCGGTTCATCAAGTATTAGAAGGTCAGACGAAGATGACCACACTTTTGCTAAGGATAGCTTTGTTTTCTCACCACCACTTAAATGTGCTGCTCTTTCTTGGTCGCAAGTTTGTACCCTCAATAACCCAAGTTGACTCGTTTGTTCCAATATCTCCCCGGAAATAGCCACATTCTCGAGTTCGTCATATGCTGCTTCAGCAGCCTGTTTTACATATCCAATTGAAATGGGTCCTGAAGGCATGTCAATTGATCCTTTATCAATTTCAATTTTACCTGTTATGATGTTAGCTAACGTTGTTTTTCCAGCGCCATTATCTCCAACAATCCCAATTCGGTCTCCTCTTTGAACCGTACATTCAATATGATTTAGGATCATCTTGTCTCCGTAACTTTTTTGGATCCCGCTCATTTTTAAAATCGTCATAAAAAAACCTCCCTAGAATGTATCTAAAGAGGACGTATTTTTCCCATCACAAATAAACGTACAATTTTATTGTACAAAAGGACATGGAAATGGGCATACGAATCCTATTCTCTAGATACACGTTTTTCCTAAATGAAAAATCGGTACGAAAATAAGATTAGTTATCCATTGCCCCTTACCATTCCTTTCGAATTTTGTTAGGTTTAGTATATTATTGATACCTAATTTCTGTCAAATCCAACTAACAAGGTTCCTACTTTTCCTTAAAAGCAATTTTTCGCTATAATAGAGGTTATTCACCTTTAATAAGAAAATGGACTATTAAGAATGAGGAGTTTTTATGGAAAAAGTTGAGGTTTTTATTTTATCTGGATTTTTAGGAAGTGGGAAAACCACCCTATTACAAAATATTCTTAAGCAAGAAAAGCAATTAGATCGAAAAGTTGCTGTTGTTATGAACGAATTAGGTCAAGTATCGATTGATTCAAACGCAGTTTCAGATAACACCCCACTTAAAGAACTGTTAAATGGCTGTGTTTGCTGTACGATTCAAGGACAGCTTGAGGTCCATTTGCAAGGACTATTACAGGATTATGACTTAGATGCCATCTATATTGAAACAACAGGTGTTGCTCATCCAATTGAAGTATTAGATGCATGTATGTCACCGCTTTTTGCTGATCAATTATTTGTTCAGTCGATTGTAACACTAATTGATGTGTATCGTTGGAAAGAAAGGGATTCCTTAAGTCCTCAATTACAAATGCTTTTACGTGAACAGATTCATCATGCGGATGTCCTGCTACTCAATAAAATCGACCAGCTGTCTGAAATGGAACAAGGTCAGATGTTATTTGAAATTCAATCCATTAATAGCGAGGCACGAAGTTTGCTAACGAAGCATGCATCGGTGAAGCTTGATGATCTCCGTACAATTAAAAAAACCGAACAAAAACCACATGAGCGAGCACATGTACATCTCGATTTGAAGCTAAAAACATATGTGCATTCATTTTCAAATGCACTTGATCTCGATTTATTTGAAGAATGGCTCAGAAAGATGCCTGAAACAATTTACCGGATTAAGGGCTATTTAAAGTTTACCCATTCGAACAACACTTATTTATTCCAATACTCCTATGGAACACCCATTTACTTAAAAGAGCTTATGAATTATAAGCCAACTTTGGTATTTATCGGTGAAAAATTGGACCCAACATGGATGAAGGCAGAAATGGAGAAACTAGAGGAAGAAAGTTTGAAGGTTGAATAGTTGGGCCACATTTCCAAGCATGATTATCACAGATCGTGGGAAGTTAAGAATGAGTAATCGTTTGGTTACTCAAAAAAACTTCTGTCGGGAGTGATGTATCATGGCAAGAAACAAACTATTGGTTCCTGGTAGCGAAAATGCTCTAGATCAAATGAAAGAAGAAATCGCCAATGAGTTTGGAGTTCAGCTTGGTGCAGATACGACCGCACGTGCGAACGGCTCCGTTGGAGGCGAGATGACGAAACGCCTCGTTGCAATGGCGCAGCAGCAACTTACAAATGGTTCACAACAGTAACAATTCACGTAAAAGGGGGTCCATATACTGGGCCTCCTTTTTTAAAACCAAAAAAACCGTCATTCACCTAGAAATGAACGGTTTTTTCAACATATATTTCATCTGTTGTCTTCATCACTGTTGGATTTCCCTTTGCCTCAATTGTCCTTACCCCAAGTAGAATCATTCCCACCACTAACAACGCAAACAGTACGACAATAATACAATTTTTAACTAATGCCATCTTTCCCACCCTATCGTTTTCTAACCTTCAATTTTATCCGCTTTTTTCCGACATGACCATTGTATTCACGAAAAGAGTTTTTATTCCTGATTATGAAAAAATGAGTAAAACATCTTTGTTTTCCTCACTTTCTCCGTAATGGGACATATGATGAAGTAAAGGAGGGAAAATCATATGGAAAGATTGTCTATTTTATTTTTGGCATGTATTTTAGCAGGTTTTGCCCTTATTAAGGTAACAGAATATGATAGCGTATTAACGAGCCTACATTCCGTATTTACTCTAGTGGGTGCCATTACGATTATTGTCTTTTCTTTTGTGCTAATTTTTAAAGGAATTTTAGCATTATTAGGGAAGTGATAGCCACAACGGCTTATCCTTTTTGAATTTTTAGGGGTTTGTACCTTTCACATTTCTAAAGTTGCCATATGCTAGTACTACCGAGATAATCGAAGGTGGGTGCAAAGCATATGGCTTCTATCTTTTTAGGACCAATACGAATTAACAGCAATGAAGGTATTATCACTACAGGTAATTCCTTTTATGTCTCTCCTACTTCAACCAGTAAAACAATCGCAGGTTCGGGATCATTTAACACGGGTATCAATATTACAAATAATAATGGTACGAGTACTTCCAACACCATTGACCCGGATGGTGTCGACTCAAATATTTCTGACACATAAAAACCGTCTACCTATAAGGTAAGACGGTTTTTCATATTATGCATACATGGCTTCTACTTGTTTTTGAAGCTCAGTATTTTCAAGATATTCATCATATGTCATTTGCTTATCAACAAGACCATTTGGTGTAATTTCGATAATACGGTTCGCAATTGTTTGAACGAACTGATGGTCATGTGATGTAAATAAAACGGATCCTTTGAATGCAATTAATCCATTATTTAAAGCTGTAATAGACTCTAGGTCTAAGTGGTTTGTTGGGTCATCTAGCACAAGCACGTTTGCACCACTTAGCATCATTTTTGAAAGCATGCAACGTACTTTTTCTCCTCCAGATAAAACGCTTGGCTTTTTCAATACTTCTTCACCTGAGAATAGCATTCTACCTAAGAATCCTCGCAGGAAACTCTCACTTTGATCATTTGGAGAGAACTGACGAAGCCAGTCAACTAACGTTGGCTCATTACCATCAAAATACTTCGTGTTGTCCTTAGGGAAATAGGCTTGTGATGTCGTAACGCCCCATTTGAACGTACCGCTATCTGCTTCCATTTCACCCATTAAAATCTTGAATAATGTTGTGATCGCAATTTCACTTTTACCTACAAACGCAAGCTTGTCGCCTTTATTTATAATAAAACTCACATTATCAAGCACCTTAACACCATCAATTGTCTTTGTAAGACCTTCAACACGTAGTAAGTCATTACCGATTTCACGTTCTGGCGTAAACCCAACAAATGGATAACGACGAGAAGACGGCCTGATATCATCAAGTGAAATTTTATCTAAAAGCTTTTTACGAGAAGTTGCTTGTTTTGATTTTGATGCATTAGCACTAAAGCGCGCAATAAAAGCTTGAAGTTCTTTAATTTTCTCTTCTTTTTTACGGTTTGCATCTTGTGCCATTCTTGAAGCAAGCTGGCTTGATTCATACCAGAAGTCATAGTTACCAACATAGATTTGGATTTTTCCATAATCGAGGTCAGCCATGTGCGTACATACCTTATTTAAGAAATGACGGTCATGGGATACAACTATTACAGTATTTTCAAAGTTAATTAAAAATTCCTCTAGCCACTGGATTGCTTTTAAATCCAGGTTGTTGGTAGGCTCGTCAAGTAAAAGCACATCTGGCTTACCAAATAAGGCTTGCGCTAATAATACTTTTACTTTCTCAGAACCTGTTAATTCTGCCATTTTCTTCGTATGAAGCTCTTCTGGGATTCCTAAACCTTTTAAAAGAATGGCTGCTTCTGATTCAGCTTCCCAACCATTTAACTCAGCAAATTCCCCTTCAAGCTCAGCAGCTCTCATTCCGTCCTCATCTGAGAAATCAGGCTTCATATAGATTGCGTCTTTTTCTTGCATCACTTCATATAGACGGGCATGTCCCATAATCACAACTTTTAGTACTTCATGTTCTTCATATTCAAAATGGTTTTGTTTTAGGAATGCAAGGCGCTCACCTGGTGTCATATGCACGTCACCGGTTTGTGGCTCAATCTCACCTGAAAGGATTTTTAAAAAGGTAGATTTTCCGGCACCATTCGCTCCAATTAATCCATAACAATTTCCCGGTGTAAATTTTATGTTAACATCTTCAAAAAGCTTGCGGTCACCGTAACGCAAACCTACATTTGTAACTGTAATCATGTAATATAAATCCTCCATTTCATGTCATTGCTACTGATTATACCATTTTCATAGAAACAACACTAGTTTTGGGTCCACGTTTTGTGGTCACAAGCCGTTGCCACATTGTGACATATTTATTAATCCGAAAATAAAAATGACCCCTTCCACAAGTTTCCCTGCCAAAAGAGTCATTAAAAAACACCACGTTTTTCTTTTTTAAATTTTCTACATTCAAATAGCATCATTCTTCTTATTGCTCTCCTGTTCTAGATTTTTTGGCGGCAATTCGTTTGGCGGACCTGGTTGTCTTACGGCCCCGAATCCCTGAATAATTTTTTCACCACCGTAACCTGCTAAAATCGAAAGGAATATGACACGAAAAATCGATTCGGTGTCACTCGAAGCTACGATTAATACTGCCGCAATGGTTCCAATAAGCATTTCTTCTAAGAATCCAAGGTAGATGAAGCGTTTTGTTACACGAGGTTTCTCAATTTTCCCTTGTTTTTTAGCATGTCCCAATAACCCCATAGAGCCACCAATAAAGATTGCTAGCACAAGATGCAACAACATGTCATCACCCCCTAAAGTCCAGATTTAGTAATGCTTGACCTTAGGCAACAAATGGAAGCTTCCTTATTAACATTATATACCAAATGTGAATAAGAAAGCTTGGGTATATTTTCGGAAAATTAAAAATACTTTTGTGATACTAATGTCCCATTTTCATTCTAAAAACTTTTTCGAGCCCCTAAAGGACTGCATAAAACTACCTACCCACTCTATCGTTTGTCATTACTTGAATAAAATCAGTTATGAACTTTTCATAATCGAAACGCAATGCAATCCGATCTAATGTTTCAACAGGCTCCTTGTCTGGATTAGCACGAAAATCTGCGACGCTCACCCCTTTTAATATCCCGGACATTTCAATCTGTACTCTGCGCCTAGCATATTGCATAATGGAAGGATTTACTATTGCGCTTAGGGCAACTACATCATGTAGTGGTGTCCCTTGAATTCCAGGCATGCTCTTCTTGTAAAATTCATAATAATAATCAAAAATCGGACGAATTAAATTTCGATATGGATTATTTGTTCCCTGTCTTACAATTTGGTCAACTACTTCAGAAGTTAAGATAGCTTGGATTGTTACATTTAGAGGATGAATAGCCAGGTTATGTGCACGTTCACAGATAAGGTTTGAGGCAATTGGGTCACCATAAAAATTAGCCTCTGCTTCAGCAGTGACATTTCCAGGAACAAAAAATGCCCCACCCATAATATAAAATCCTTTTACTTTATTCATTACCTCATCACCAAGGATGAAGGCGATCGCGAGTGATGTAGAACGCCCAACATCGACGATATAAAGTTCATTTTCATATTTCTCAATTATTTTAAAAATCTCATCAAAATTTAACAACTCAGCTGAAGGCAGTGTATCGGGTGGTTGAATGGGGCCAAGACCCTCTTCTCCATGAATTTCAGGGTAATAAGCTGTCGCTTCTCCAGATAACGGTCCCTTTGCACCCGCTATGATTGGAATATCCGTTTTGCCTGCTAATGATAATAAATAGGCAACATTTTGAATCGCTTGTTCTTGTGTCACATTCCCGTAACTCGGAACAATCCCGACTATTTCAATAGCAGGATTGAGTAATCCATACATAATTGCGATCGAATCATCAATTCCCGGATCTCCAAAAAACAATACCTTAGCTGCCATTAACACCGCTCCCTTTTTTTAAACTCACATAATATTCACTATATGTTGAGAAGTAAAAAAAAACACCCACTTCGCTATGAGACGAAATGAGTGTTTTGGGAAAAGTATTATTTTGCAAATCGATGATTTCCAATGACAGTTGTTACTTCTCTAGCCATCATAAATGGATTTGAACTTTTATCTGGATTAAAGAAAAATAATGACCCTTTTCCTTGTCCGCGGAACGTAATGGCCTCGTCTACTGCACGTTTTGATTCTTCATCAGCCTGTTGATTGATTGAACCGTCAGCCACTGGGCTAAATGCATAAGAACCACCTTCTACTTTTTCGTAAATTACTTCTTTAATCGTATCGGGGAACTCAGATGAATCGACACGGTTTAACACAACAGTAGCCACGGCAACCTTCCCTGCATATGGCTCGCCTTTCGCTTCAGCATGTACAAGTTTCGCAAGTAATTCCTTATCTTGACTCGTCACTACTTCTGGTATTTCAAGCTCTTCACCTGGATAGATCATATCACTTGTTCGGTTATTGGTTTCCTTAAGGTCTAATACTGATACACCATACTTCATGCCAAGATTCCAAAATGTATCACCTGATTTTACAGTATGAGTTGCTGCCGATGCACTCACACCTGAAGCTAATAGTGTAAAAGTTAATGCTGTTGCGAATCCAATTCTTTTAAGGTTTTTCATGTTTTTTCCTCCTAGTAATCGTCGTTTTTGGCTCTACTAGAAGGTTAACAGCTGTAATATTTCGATTCATTGCCCAAAAAGTGGTAGGATACTAGAGACTTAGAGACACTTTGTCTCAAGATATTATTGGAAAAAATATCCTTACTATATTTACCACCTAAATCTTGGACAAGATGGAAAAATGCAGATTGAATTTTACAAACATCTCAGTCAAGTTATCAACATTTTTATCATATTTCCGTTATTTCATAATCATTTTAATTAGCTTCAACCCATACTTGGTAGTTGGGTAGCGCAACGGAAGGTCAAACTTTGTTGTTTGCTTCATGATCCCTTTTTCATGAGAAAATACATCAAAGCTTCCTTTTCCATGGTAGGCACCAATCCCACTATCACCTACGCCGCCAAATGGTAGATGGGGTGAAGTAAAATGATAAACCGTATCATTCACACAACCACCACCGAAAGAGATTGATTCTAGCACTTTATTTTGCACTCGTTCCACTTCTGAAAAAATATACAATGCAAGTGGTTTTGGGCGCTTATTGATCTCATCGATGGTTTGTAAAATATCGTCGTACCCCATCACAGGCAAAATTGGACCAAAAATTTCATCCTCCATGATCGGGTGCTCCCATGTAACATCAGTCAAAACTGTAGGCGCAATCAGATGCTTATCGTCATCCGACTCACCACCATAGTATATAACGCCACTATTATCGATAAAGGAAGTAAGTCGATTGAAATGCCGCTCACTTACAATTTTCGTAAATTTGCTATCTTTACTTAAGGCATTCCCATACAATTCCTGGATCGCTTCTGTTAACAGATTCAAAAATTCTTCTTTAACTTCATTATGAACATACAGATAGTCCGGTGCGACACAGGTTTGTCCAGCATTCGTATACTTCCCCCACGCAATTCGCTTTGCCGCATACCGAAGATTCGCATCCTTGTGGACAATACAAGGACTTTTCCCTCCAAGTTCAAGGGTAACAGGTGTTAATTGTTTAGCTGCAGCCTCCATAATCACTTTTCCAACGGCTACACTTCCTGTAAAAAAGATATAATCTGTCTTTTCCTCTAAAAGGGCCGTGCTTGTTTCAACACCCCCTTCAACAATTGCAATGTAGTCCTCTTGAAAATGTTCACGAATCAGTTTTGTTAGTAATTCAGACGTTTTTGGGGTTAGCTCAGAAGGCTTTAAGATTGCACAGTTTCCTGCTGCGATTGCCCCAATTAATGGTGCAAATGCGAGCTGAAACGGATAATTCCAAGGTGATATGACTAAGACCACCCCGTATGGTTCAGGATAAATATAATTTTTACTTCCAAAACCAGTCAGGCTCGTTTTTACTTTTCTTGGTTTTGCCCATTTTTCAAGATGCTTCATCGTAAACTTAAGCTCTTCTAATACAAAGCCAATTTCAGTCGTATATGATTCAAACTCAGATTTGTTTAAATCTTTATGTAATGCTTCCATAATTTCCTTTTGATGTGATTTAATTAGATTTCGAATTTTTTTAAGAGCTTCAATCCGATAGGCAACTTCCTTTGTTTTCCCTGTAGAAAAAAATTCACGTTGCTTATTTAATAATGCACCATAGCTTTCCACTACGTTTCCCCCATTTCAACAGGATTTCCTACTATTTATAAATAGTACATACTATTTTTCAACAAAAAACAAGTTAATACTACATAGAGAGCAGAAAAAAGGTAAGCCCACATTTTTAATGGCTTACCTTTGATTTCGTATTAGAGTGTTGCAATTTTTTCTTTTACTCGAATATGACCTGATTTTTCAACCTTTGTGGCTAAATATTTTTGATTGTATTCAGAAACATCTCCCCAAAGTGGGACATGAGTATCTGATAATAGTCCGTATTCTTGTAATGCAGCTAGTTTTTTCGGATTGTTCGTAATTAAGGTAACCGGCTTCGAACGTAGCTCTGAAAGCACGCGAATCGCATCTTCATAGTTGCGGCTATCATCGTTAAAGCCTAATGCAAGGTTTGCTTCGACTGTGTCTAGCCCTTCTTGCTGAAGGATATACGCTAATGATTTTGAGAATAAGCCAATCCCTCTTCCCTCGTGATCTGCAAGATAAAAGAGAGCCCCAGAGCCATTTGAGACAATCATTCTCATGGACTCCCGCAACTGGAAACCACAATCACAACGCTTGCTTCCGAATATATCACCGGTATGGCAAATACTATGCATTCTGATTAGCGCATCATGTTCTGTGTCAAAATCACCATATACTAGTACAGATGATTGCTGCATTTCTGCTAAATTAGCTGTAGGAAGAAAGTTTAGAACTTCCTCTTTACTCATTCCATTCTCCATCTTTAGCCATGTATACCATTTAAAAGTCACAACTTGATCATCTAATTGTACGGGTAATGTTACAGGTCCAACTAAGCAAATATCCTGTTCCCCTTGTTTATGAATCATGTTCATTTTATTTAAAAGAAGGTCTTTCACCTTTTCTGAAACCATAAGAATTCTCCCTTTCTAATGTTACCACTTGTAAATTTATTTCTACTCTATGTTTTGAAAGTATAGAATTATTAAAAAGGGAGGTCAAGAAATATACACTTCATATCCTTTATCTAATAGCCCCTCATTTAGTAAAATTTACAGTTTATCAGCGTGATATCCAAGCTTTTTCAATAACACCATCATTTCTTCTTTTTCAGAATCAGACAGAACCCCGACAATTTCTTCAATAGCCTGTTCATGCTTTGGAAATATCGTATCCATAAATTGTTTACCTTCATCCGTAATGGATGCCCATGTAACACGTCGGTCCTTCGGACATGGTTTTCTTGAAATATAATTCTTTTTTTCTAATTTATCCACAACATATGTTATACTTCCGCTCGATAATAAGACCTTCTTACCAATATGTTGAATTGGCTGATCCCCTTTATGATAGAGAAGTTCTAACACGGCAAATTCAGTTAGATTTAATCCGTATCCTTTTACATCCTCTTCTACCCGCTCATTTACAGATCGAAATGCTCTAGATAGTATGACAAAAAATTTCAAGGAGAGGTTAGGAACATTTACTGCTTCATTTGCTTCCATACGATCCACCCTTTTTCATTATCTCGAATTCAAGATAATTTTACTAAATTTTCATGTTCTCTGTCAAGTTTGTTTCTGTGACTTAGTGCCCATTAGCTCCTTGCGACTTCCGTATATCGGTACAGAACATCCCCACCATGATGGGCAATTCCTCTAAAATGCTTAAAATCTTCCCGTTTAACCAATGTATTTCGGAACTCAAGGAATTGATCTTTTTTCACAAGGTATTCATTTAACTCTCCATCCCTGAGCTTATTTAAAATTTCATTTACAAATTCTTCATTCATATGTATACACCTCTTTTTAAATTATAGTGGTTCGAATTATTAGAAACAAGGCTAATACCCATTTATACCTCTATCCTACACACTATACGTCATTAGGCATAAGATATGGGGAAATGTCTAGTAGGCATTATGACGAAGTAGAAAATTAAAAAGCCCTCAAAAAATTTAATAATGTGTTTGCTGACTTTTTAACTGTATGAATTCAATAAAGAGGTGGATTTTTATGAAAAATTATCAAAACCCGTATGGTTTTAATCCGAATATGAGTAATCAACAAGGCTTAGGCTATGGACCCGGCGCTGGCGCTGGCTACGGACCGCAAGGAATGCTTATGGAAATGAATATTCCACAAATGGGATACCCAGGAACTGGCTTTCCACAAGAGGTTCAAGGCAGCTTCTCTTTACCTACCCAACAACACATGATGGATGATGATTGTGGATGTGGTGCTGGTCCCGGCGACGAGCAAGCTGTAATGCCAGCAGCATTTAATCCATATGGTCCTGGAATGGCACCAAATATGATGGCTCCACATGGACCACATGGCCCTGGCTGCACCTGTGGACAGCAGCATGGCCAAATGGGCGGACCTGGAATGATGGGCGGCTTTGGCCCTCAGGGACCTGGAGTTGGACCAATGAGCGGTTTTGGCCCTCAAGGACCTGGTGTTGGACCAATGAGCGGTTTTGGCCCTCAAGGACCCGGTGTTGGACCAATGAGCGGTTTTGGCCCTCAGGGAGCTGGTGCTGGACAGATGAGCGGTTTTGGCCCTCAAGGACCTGGAATGGCTCCTGGTGAGATGGGGGGATTCGGACCTGGGGGACCAGGTAATCCTGGTATGATGTCTCCTCAAGGCCCTGGAATGGCACCAAATATGATGATGCCTCATGGACCACATGGCCCTGGCTGCACCTGTGGACAGCAGCATGGCCCAATGGGTGGCCCTGGGATGATGGGCGGTTTTGGTAGATAGATTTACATTATAGGTGTCTCCTTTGAGGCACCTTTTTCTGTTCAGCCTTTTATGCCAAAACCCATTCCTGAAACTTTTCAAACTGAGCAGCCGCATCCTTAAGCCCAAGCTCGTAAAGGTTCGTTAATTTAACAGGATCCCTCTCAACCCTTCCCACCTCAAGTGGCTCTGACGGGCTAAATACAAAGACCCTACCGGCTTTTTCTTCTTTCTCTAAGTAAGCAATTGTCTCATTATAACGCTGATATCGTGTTTCAATTGCTTTAACCAAATTAGGATATTGTTTATAAGAACGCCTCAAAACCCATGTCATATTTGATTTCTTTTTCAAATAACCGCGATTGCGAGTCAATATGACAACATTTCTCTGATTTCCATCTTGCTGAGCTTTTATCACTGGAATGGGATCCGTGATGCCTCCATCCAATAATTTTTTTCCATTAAATTCAATGATTGGCGCAACAAACGGTAATGAACTGGATGCTCGAATGACCTTTAACATGTCATTCCCATAATCCTCTCTATGAAAATAAATAGGTTCCCCTGTTTCACAATCTGTTGTACCCACCACAAATTCTTCTTTTGCTTGATAAAAAGATTCATAGTCATAAGGCACATGTTTATTAGGAATTTCATCAAATATAAAATCCATTCCAAACAGCTGCTTGTGCTTCACAAAATTCCTGAATGACAAGTAGTTTGGGTGATTAACGTAGTCAATATTAACCGTACGATTTCTTCCCATTTGTCTAGATAAATATGATGCTGCCATACACGCCCCAGCAGATACGCCAACTACATATGGGAAATAGATATTTTGTTCCATAAAATATTCAAGGATGCCAGCGGTGTAAACACCACGCATGCCTCCACCTTCTAAGACCAATCCTGTATCTTTCATTATTCTCTCTCCCTTTAGACAGGCATATTAAATAATATAAAAAAAAATTTATAGATTGTCACATTTTTTACAAAAATTTTAAATAAAATATCATTGAAAACGCTTTACTATTTTACAAAAGTAAGGCAAAATATAAAAAAATGGATTTTTTGTAAATAAAAGCACGATTCGCTTTTATTTGAAGATTCATAGAATTCCATGGAGGTGACATTATGAAAATTGCAGAAATTGGGGATGTCATTGAGTTCAAAGAAGGACTAAAAGGCGTCGTTGAAAAAGTAAATGAAAACTCAGTTATCGTGGACTTAACATATATGGACAATTATAGAGATCTAGATTTAGAGAGTCGTACTGTTGTAAATCATAAAAACTATAAGATTGTCACAGCAATATAATAGAAAGGGAGCTGACCATTTAGTTCGGCTCCCTTTTTGTTATGCACCTAACGATTTATCTTTCGTAAATTTCGGTTGAATAGATGTTAAGAATTTTGATTTAGAGAAAGAGTATATCAGTAATGCTGACCAAATACATAAAAATGTAACGAAATGTGCCTTTGTAAAATGCTCTTTGAATAAAAATACTCCTAATACAAGGCTTATGGTTGGCGCGATATATTGCAAGATTCCTAGCACAGATAATGGAATTCGATTTGCTCCCGCCGCAAACCATAACAATGGCAATGCTGTTGCGACCCCAGCTCCCATTAATAATAGTTGCACGTTAAAATTTGCGCCAGTGAAAGAATCAACTCCACTGTTGTAAAGAACTCCTATATAAATAAGGGCAATCGGTGCAACTACCATTGTTTCCATCGCGAGTCCAATTAAGGAATCAAGTTTTGCAAGTTTCTTTGTTAATCCATAAAATCCAAAGCTTAATGCGAGCGTAATCGCAACCCAGGGGAAACTTCCGTACTGTAAAGTTAAAATGAGAACCCCAAGACCGGCTAACACAAATGAAACGCCTTGCCAAAACAATAAACGTTCCTTAAGAACAATAATCCCCAATAGAACACTAACCAATGGGTTGATGTAATACCCTAGACTTGCATCAATAATATGATCGGTATTAACAGCCCAAATGTAAGTCGCCCAGTTGACTGTAATAAGGATTGATGAAGCGATAATCCCAATTAGTTTGGTTTTATTTTTGACAATCTCTTTGATGGTTGTTACCAGCTGGTTGGCTTTTTTGGAAATGAGGATGATTATCAGCACGAAGACGAGCGACCAAACAATCCGATGTGCTAAAATCTCGACTGCTGGGACATAGTCAATTAATTTCCAATAAAGAGGCAGAACTCCCCACGCAATATACGCAATCGCCGTATACAAGATTCCAATTTTATACTCCCTTATGTCATCTTGACCCATTATGATCCTTCTTTCCAATTCATTTTTTATCATTTGTTAATTATATTTCGGTTTCCGATATTTCACAATGAAAATGAATTGGAATTTTGAGGATATCTGACTTTAAGTAGTCCACAAATCTTCTGAAGTACACTGTTGGTGGTGTTCCAATGTCACTGGACTTATATAACTTTCCACTTTTTAGGACGTTGGTGGTATTCCAATGCTTCTGGACTTATGTCACTTTCCACTATTTAGGAGATTGATGGTATTCCAAAGGCTCTGGACTTATATCAAATTCCACTATTTAGGAAACTGATGGTAATCCAATGCTTCTAGACTCACACCACTTTCCATCTTTTAGGTGATTGGTACTACTCCAATGCCTCTGGACACACATTATTTTCCATTTTTTAGGAAGTCGATGATACTCCAAAGCTTTTCAACTTTCACTTTTGGTTACTTCAGGAAAAACTCTACTGTTATTTCACGTATATGACACCACTTTTGTAAGACTATGGAAAAACACAACCCAAATACCACTTATATGCACCTTTTAGGATTTTCCCGTAATTTCAAATCACCTCTAGAAACCCCACACCAAAAAAACACACACCGATAGTAAATCAAGACTAAAAAAA
>NZ_NSEA01000012.1 GCF_002734285.1 Fredinandcohnia onubensis
TTTCATAGAACTTTTGACACTACCTATGAAAAGGACTACGAAAACGTAGCCCCCAAAATGTTAAACTCTCATTTCCCCATGCTCAATCGATGATTTTTCAATTTGAATGGTGGTATGTTCGATTTTGAATTTGTCACGTATTTTATCAATGGATTGCTGTAAAATTTCCTGGCTGTCATGGTCGTCTTTGATTAAAATATGACAAGTGAGCGAATCAATGCCTGATGTGATCGTCCAAATGTGAAGATCATGTACATCAATCACTCCTTCAATTTCTTCAAGCGTGGCTTTCACTTCTTTTTGATCAATTGTAATCGGCGTACCTTCCATTAAAATATGAATTGAATGTGTTAACACACCCCATGCACTTTTTAAAATCAGGATTGCGACAACTACAGATATAATTGGATCCGCTATATACCATTCAAACATCAGCATCAAGAGTCCTGCAATTATGGCACCTACTGATCCTAGTGCATCCCCAAGAACATGAAGGTATGCGCTCCGAAGGTTAACGTTATTTTTTACATCGCCTTTACTTATCAAT
This sequence comes from Fredinandcohnia onubensis, assembly GCF_002734285.1. Classification (GTDB taxonomy): domain Bacteria; phylum Bacillota; class Bacilli; order Bacillales; family Bacillaceae_L; genus Ferdinandcohnia; species Ferdinandcohnia onubensis_A. The sequence goes on from NZ_NSEA01000012.1 coordinate 548, forward strand.
GACCAAGCACTTAGTATGTTCGCCAAAAGACCAATTCCGGCAATGATCATCATGGTCCCACTTGCTACAGTCGGAGGCTCAAAAAATCGCTGAAACGCCTCATAAACGATAAAACCTGCAATGACAAACAGGGTAACTGCATTAAAGAGGGCCGCTAAAATCTCAAATCGGTAAAACCCATAGGTCTTCTTCGGAGATGCAGGTCGGGTAGCAAACCAAAATGCAACTAAGCTTAACGCTAATGAACTTGCATCACTAAGCATATGTCCTGAATCTGATAACAAAGCTAAACTGTTTGTAATAAGACCGCCGAAAAATTCCAGCAGCATGATTCCCGTTGTAATGATTAGAGCAATGAGTAAGCCTTTTTTATTACCTTCCCTCACTTCATCAAAATGATGATGGTGATGGTGACCATGATGGTCGTGACCGTGATGATGGTGATGATGGTGATGTCCCATCATTTTCCCCTCCTATTCATGTTCGATATGATGAATGACTTGGTGAAGCAAAGTAATGACATGTTCATCATCATATGTATAAAGGAATGTATTCCCCTCGCGCCGGTATGTCACTAAGCGAAGATTACGTAGTAAGCTGAGTTGATGGGATACCGCTGATTGTGACATTTCGAGGACTTCTGCAATATGGGTAACCGAACATTCCTCTTGTGATAATAAATAGAGAATTTTAATTCGCGTTGGATCTGCGAGTGCTTTAAAAATGCGTGATGCTTCGTCAATTGTTGTTTGTGATAAAAAGGAATGATCTTTTTGTTCCACTATTTAACCCTTCTTTCTTTAATTGTGCTAGGTTACCTGGATATGCTGAGCAATGAACTTTGCATCATCAGCGACACCCTGAAGTAAGGCTGAGCCTCTTCTCGTTTGCCAGGGTAATCCTAAAAAATAAAGACCCTTTATTTTGGTGATTCCTTTTATGTGCTCAGGCTGACCGTTTTCTTGTAAGGCGTTCGGGATTTGTAGCCAATGATAATTAGGTTTGAATCCTGTTGCCCAAACAACATTATGAACGTTAAGGTCGCTTTTATCTTCAAAAATGAATGTATCATCTTTTATAGTAGTGGTTCTTGGTTTTATCGTAACTTTACCAGATTTAATGGCTGTCTTTAATTCAAATCCAAAAATCGGATCGGGACGTTTTTTTATAAAAGTACCTAATTTGGATGTTGTACTGGCTTTGAGTATACCAAATTTATCAAACCACCAAAAAATGCTCTTCCCACCGAAGTCCTGCGGGATAAAGTTGAATTTTTGGCTAACCGAGAGATACACAGTCCGCTCTTTTGCCAACTCAACTCCAATTTGTGCACCAGAATTTGCTCCCCCCACAACCAATACTGGTCCATCTTTTAGTTGCGTTGGATTTTTATATTGTGATGAATGGATTTGAAAAACTTGATTGGATAAGTTCTTTGCAAAATTTGGGATCGATGGTTCTTGAAATGGGCCAGTTGCAATCACTATATTTTTAGCCTGGATTATTTCTTTCGTCGTTTCAATTTTAAAGCCATCTTCTACCTCTGTAACGCTGGTTACTGTTGTATTTAGTTGGATTGGAAGCGAATGGTATGATGCGTATTTAGCTATATAATCGGCAACCTCATCCTTTGTTGGGTAACCTTGCCTTGGACCGTTCATTTTGAAATCAGGAAGCTCACTATAAGCTCTTGGTGTAAAAAGGGTTAATGAATCATACCGATTTTTCCATGATTCCCCGATTTCCTTCGCTTTATCTATAAGTAGAAATGATTGAACGGCTTGTTTTAAATAATAACCCATGGCTAAACCCGCTTGACTGGCTCCGATTATCACAACATCATACATAAATATCCCTACTTCATTTAAAGTATATGAGCATATGCTCATATATAATATTAAGCTGGTATTTGAAAGGTGTCAATTAAAATTGGAAAATTTTTGTGGGACAATGAACCTGTCCCTGTGTCCCATTAAAAAACCTGCATTTCACTAGGAATGCAGGTTCGAGATTTTATTTTTCTTGTTCCCATTCTTCTCTAAGCAAACCCATCCGGATTGAGTCGTAGTAAAAGCCGTTATAGTAGCGACATTTTCTCATGCGCGCTTCGAGTGTCATGCCGAGCTTTTGGCCAACCTTGATCATACGTTGGTTGCCTGACCATGTCGTGTATCCGACTCTTTCGATATATGGGATCGTTTCAAATAAATAGTCAATCCAATGCTTCATTGCCTCGGTTCCGTAGCCATCTCCCCAATATTCTGGGAGATAGATAACAATGCCCATCTCTAGCCATCTAGTGGCTTCACTTTCCCAGTAGAAAATAACTGATCCGATAATTTGGCCATCAGCTTCAATAATCATGTGATCTAATGGGTGGTGTTGCATGGCGAGTTGATGTTCCGCCTTTTTTAAATACGTTTCTTTATCTATATACTTAAGCGTAAAATAGGGCGCATCCCACTTTTTCCATTCTGGACTAGGGTTACCGTAGCGCAATTCCCAAATTATAGGTAAATCTTCTTTTTCGACTGGACGTAAAGTGACTTTTTCTCCTTTTATTTTGACTAGATTCATCTTGATCCCCCTGATATTCTTTAAAACGTTAATTTCCAACATATTTCCTATATGTATGTTTTATTCGTTATGAAACAGAGAAAATCCTTTCTTTTATTTAAAACGTTACTGGGAAAAAGCACTGTACTTTTAAAAGCCATTTTTCGGCATCAAAAAAGCATGCAGCGTTATGCTACTGCATGCTTAGTTTCCAACAACCTCTAAGAAATTGTCTTTGAATGACTCTTCTTTTTCAAATTGCATTTCTTGTTGTTGTTCGATTTCCACTCGTCTTGCCATCTCGAATTCCTTTAATCTTGTTTCACTAAGATCGCCTTCATTTAATGCTTGTTCCAGGATGGGTGCCAATACATGGGCATCTTTAATCGCACAGTTAATACCAATCGCTGCCGTTGGTGTCATGGTATGTGCTGCATCTCCAAGGATGATGAGGCCATTTTTTACCCAAGTGTCTGCATTTGAGCTAAACACTTTTAAGCAAACGAAGTTTTTCCAGGTTTGAATATGTTCCCTTACCGTTGAATCTAATTCTGGAAAACTGGTTAATAGTGGCTCCAGAAATGGCTCTAGCGGTTGCTTACGTAACGAATTGAATGTACCTTCTTCAATGTTCCAGCCAATTTGAATCATCCCACCTGTTTGTGTAAACAATGCTAGTTGATTTCCATTGGCAAGAACCATTTTTGTTGAAGGCTCCCAATCAGCAGGTGCTGGAATTTTAGCCCAAAGCACATCATATCCATGTGATTCCTCAGAAGCTGCAATACCCGCAAGTTTTCGAACAGTTGAGTAACGGCCATCCGTTCCCACAACGATTTTACTCGCAATGTTGATTTCTTGTCCATTTTGTTTCGCTTTTACACCAGTATAGTGTCCTTGATCATCCAGAACTAACCCCGTAACAGTTGTGTTTACAAGCAACTGAAAGTTTGGAAACTGTGCTGCTTCGTTAGAAACAGCTGTTAAAAAATGCGGCTGTGGTATATGAATTCCAACGTGATCCTCAAGTGTTGGTGTGATTGTTTTTACAATATGACTACCATTAATATATTGAACCTTTTTCATCTTTAATAATCCAAGTGCTTCTATTTTATCGAAAAGTTGATGTTCTTCTAATATAGCTTCGGTTTCTGCGTTGATGTGTTCACCTCTAAATTCACGTTCATTTCCAGAAGTACGCTCAACGACGATGGTTGATATACCCTTCTTCGCCATTAAAAAGCCAAGTAGTGCACCCGCAGGACCTCCGCCCACAATACAAACATCTGTCTGTAAATTCATGTTATCACCTTCTATTATAATCGTATGATGCAATAATGTTTCCTAATAAGAAACAAAGTTCACTAAACGATAATTAAATGATAACAACCAAGATTTATTTGGTCAACTGATATTCATTTCCATAATTGATTGTAATAAAATAGAATGTAATGATTTGGAATATTTTTCAAGGGGCGAGAAGAATGAATAAAATTCTTTTATTGGTTGTGTTTGCTTGTGCTCTATTTTTAGCAGGCTGTAGTAGTGAGCAGACAGGACTATCACAACGGGTGGATGAAAATAATACACCACCAAAACAAGTAGAAGGCGAAGAAAAAAATACAGAGCCTTTCGAAATGGATACAGCCACTTATGAGGATGGGGAGCTTATAATTTATTATCCTCAGCTAAATAAAATGCATGATAAGGAACTAGAGCGGCAAATCAATACTCTTATTCAAGAAGACGCAACACTCTTTCTAAAGCAATATCAAGGTGGGGACTCTCCACTTGAAATGAATTATGAGGTTGTATTACCAGATTCTGATACCTTTAGTATTCGATATACCGGTGACTATAATGGTGGGATGTATCCTACGAGCCTTTTTTTCACCACCACTATTGACTGGAAAAATGGAGAAAAAGTTAGACTAGCGGATATGTTTATTATAGATGAAGGCTTCATTGAAAAATTGCAAAATGCACCTTTTATTGATTGGGAAAATCCAAAGGAGCCAAACCAGGAAAAACAGGCTGCTATTGTTGAATACTTAAAGACTTTTGATTCACAAACTTTTATTGAGGCCATTACGAAAGCAGATCACCCAAATCCTGAAGAAAACCCTTATGGCGTTTTTTCATACTTTCTTGATGAAGCTGTTATCATAAGTATTCAAGTTCCTCATGCACTTGGAGACCATGCAGAGTTTGAGCTGAAAATGAATGACTTGGTGAAAAAATAAAAAACTTGAGAAAAGCGCTAAGTGGAATCTAGCGCCTTTTCTTTTGGTTATTTACTAATCATACAAAGTTCATTAATTTCTTACTGACACAGGTTCTGTCTGTTGCTTTTACTGTTGATATTGCTTGTTCCTTTACAGAGGATTCCCTTTTTACAAACAAGGATAAAATTAAGGTGACAACTGAAATTCCAGTAACAAAGTAGAATGCGTATTTTACACCTGCAGCTAAAATTTCCGGATCTGATGCAGCAGGAACTTCTGCCACATAGCTTCCTTGACCAGCTGTTAACCATAACGTATCTAAAATACAACTGTCCCATAAATATTAAAAAAAACAGCATTAATTCAAGAAGAATTAATACTGTTGCATGAGATGCTAATTAATTTAACTCTAAGCAAAAAATCTAAATTTCTACCCAAAACCGTTTTATGACATTTCCATCTTCCTCGATAAAATCCGTATCAGGTACCCCACCGTTATTTACTATAGTTTTTAATGACCCGATGTTATCCTCATCACAAACAACTAAGGCTTTCTGAATCCCAAGTTCTTTCGCTTTTTCTAAAGATAATGCCAATAGTTTCGTTGCATACCCTTTACGTCGTTCAGAGGGGCGGATTCCATACCCAATATGACCGCCACTATTGAATAACGGTTCGGTTAATTGATGGCGGATATTTACTGCTCCGATTACATTTTTGTTTTCGCCCACTAACCAAAAGGTTGAGTCAGGCACCCAATTTTCAGGGAGATTTTCTCCTTTTTCAGAATCAAATAGAGTTTGAAGCATTTCTTGAAAATTTGATGGGTCCTTACTAATCACCCAAGGTACCATATCTTCCTGACTTTCTTTCCATTCATTGTAGAAGGACAGATATTCAGATTGATAGTCTAGTGATGGCCGAATTAATGTAACCTGTTCCATATATAATCACCTTCCAAAATAGTTAAAAAAAAGTAAAATCGTAATTATAATTCATACACTTCAAAAAGATTTTCAGAATTGACTACAATTTTACTGCCATCTGTCGTTAAAATTTCAAGTGGAAATATTGCAGAAATTTTATCGGAAAAGATCCATATTCTTCCAGGTTGATTTAAGATGATGAAGATTCCCTTTGATTTATCTCCCATGAAATTTAGTGATGTTTGGCTTAGTGGGTTGTTGTTTCTTTCATTAATACCAATCTCTATTAACTTAGTGCCAGCACTAATCGCATCATTTACCGTAAGTCCTATTTCACTAATATTGATCACACTGTCTATCGAGAATGGCTTTTTTTCTTCTTCAGAACCCTGCCTTGAAATAAACTCTACAATATTCCCAGCTGGATCGTAAAAATAGAGAGCATGCGCGGAAAAGAAAGAAAAATAGGCTTCGTCCTCCCCATCCTCCACACTTAATTCCACCCTCTCTTTGACCCATGACTTTGCTTCTCTAAACTTGTTAGAAGGGATATTAAATGCAAAGTGATAATAGGGATTCCCTTTTACGTTTTGTGTGGTAAATTCCAACTCACTTGAACCCACTCTAATTCGAAAACTGCTGTTATTTTCTTTAATTAAAGGAAATCCGAAAAGGTCAACATAGAACTTCTTCATCTCTTCCATTCTATCTGTTTGTAAATTGACTAATTTAATTTCCATGTTGGGACACTCCTCTAAAATTTTACTGATTCATTACTGAAAATCCGATCCATCCTATAAGAACAAAATTTGGAACAATAAGTAAGACCGATAACCATATTATCTTTTTCGCCTGAGACACGGCAGCCCCAATATAAAAAAGCGGAAATATGAGTCCCCATATTTCAAAACGTGGTGTAGCTGCAAGATAGAGTGACAGTGGTACTAGAAGAACTGCAGCTATTACGAGTAAGAAAGGTTTATTTTTATAGATTGATAAAACCGAGAGTATAAGTGATGCAATCATAAACGGCCAAAATAGAAATGCCATAGAAACCTCCAATTTGTAAGAAATGACAACTGTATTATTACTAGAATAAGTTCAACAAAAAGAAGTGTTAATCCTGCTTAGATTAACACCTCTTTTGACGGTTACGTCTTTAGTATGAGTAAGATAATGAGAAAAATGATAAGGCCAATCATAAAAATCGTACCAAGACTTGCGCTGTATACGACGTATACATTTACATGAAGGATCACATGGACAATCAGGATTACGAGTATCAAAATCAGCAATAGAATTGCTACAGTAATATTCTTATTCCTATTCAAAAAATCAGCACCTTAACGAAGATTTAGGAAGGCTTGTATACTAACGTTTATTCTTCAGTTCGTGACAATATTCCTAAAACTCCCTTAACTAAGGGTGCCTTGTGTTTGAAATAGGTGTTTTGATTTTCGACACTCTTTTTCGATATAGCACTTATCGTTTTTCAATACAGGGATATACCGATTTCGCTCTTTACGGTATAGCACTTATCGTTTTTCGATACGGGGATATACCGATTACACTGTTTGCGATATAGCATTTATCGTTTTTCGATACAGGGATATACCGATTAGGTTCTTTGCGATATAGCATTTATCGTTTTTCGATCTGGTGCTATACCGATTACACTGTTTGCGGTATAGCATTTATCGTTTTTCGATACTGGGATATACCGATTACACTCTTTGCGGTATAGCAATTATCGTTTTTCGATCTGGTGCTATACCGATTACGCTCTTTGCGATATAGCACTTATCGTTTTTCGATAAGGGAATATACCGATTACGCTGTTTGCGATATAGCACATATCGTTTTTCGATACTGGGATATACCGATTACACTGTTTGCGGTATAGCATTTATCGTTTTTCGATACTGGGATATACCGATTACACTGTTTGCGATATAGCATTTATCGTTTCTCGATCTGGTGCTATACCGATTACACTGTTTGCGATATAGCACTTATCGTTTTTCGATACAGGGATATACAGATTGCTCCCTTTCCGATATAGCTTTAATCGTTTTTCGGTCTGTTGAGTACAGAATTGTTTTTCAAACTCCTCCATTAGGAATGAGGACGCCACCTGCCAAAGCCACCTTCAGTATCAATGATTTGTCCGGTAATCCATGAAGCCTCTTCCGTTAACAACCACGCAATAAGACGCGCTGGGTCTTCCGGCTGCCCAATTCTTCCAAATGGGAACATGGGTTTAAGATTTCCCCATAGTTCCTCGGTCATATACCCCGTATCAACTGGTCCTGGATTCACGGCATTCACAGTTATGTTTTGATCAGCCAATTGATCTGATAGTGTCAGCGTTAGATCAGCTAGCGCTCCCTTCGAAGCAACGTACGCAACTTCGCCTAACATCGGACCTAATCGTTGACCCGACGTCATGAAAATAATTTTTCCTCTGCCTGATTTAGGATCATGTTGAGCTGCAAAATATTGTGCCAGTAAAATGGATGAACGTGCATTAACAGCCCAGTGTTTATCTAACATTTCTACAGTCAGTTCACCAAGTGCGCCATCGCTCCCACTCATTGCATGATTGCAAACAAGAGCATCTATATGCCCACAATTATTACGGATTTCCTCCATCACCCTTTTTGGTTCTTCAGGGTCTAAAAAATCCCCGCTTGTGTCATACAGAAATGCATCTTCGATTAGCTCTGCTTTGATCCCTTTAAGTACTTCACTCAAATCATCCGCACCCCATGATTGTTCTTGATCATGAGGCTGGAAATGATGAACTATAACAGATGCTCCCCATGCAGCCACTTGACGGGCAATCGCATACCCAATCCCTTGGCGACGGCTAACTCCAGTAATAAGTACATTTTTTCCTTTGAGTGGATATTGGTCTCGAATTAATTGGCTCATCAACCGTGATCTCCCTTTTATTTATATTGGAATCTTAATTATGTTACTTTAAAGCACCCTGCTTCATTACTTCTTCTCTTCCTTAACAGCTAGAATTTGAGTTTCGGTTCCCAATTCGTTTCGGATGTTTTTTCGAGCTTCTGCAGGTGTTCTTGCATTAACTGACTGAACTTGTGTTTTCCCGTCTACCTCAATTTCGACAAGAAAACATTTTGCACCACATCTCATCAGAACCCCATCCTTCCATTAAAACTTAACCCCATTTTAACACAACACTTTAAACTTCCATTACATTATGGTTAAATCGTTTTTTCAAAGTTCAGTAGTACTTTCGACTTGTTTTTATTTCTAAAATTGTTTCATATACTTAAAGAATAATGATATGTAAGGATGTTTAGTTATGAAGGAAATAAGTTGGCCAAAAATAGTAGCATTTGCTGCATTTATTATTATATGTTACACGATCTATGATAACGTTCAGGAGCACCAGGAGTTCCTTGAAAAAGTAGAGGCAAATCAAGTTGAAGAGAGGGTTTGGCGGAAGTATGTGGTGAATGGGCTATTGGAAGGACCTAGGTTTTCCGTCCAAATCGGAGCTTTGCCTGAAAGTAGTATCCCTACAAAACATAATGATTCGATGATTACGATTTCTCAGGATCTATTTGACAAAATTGACGTAGGAGATACCATTCCCGGTTATGAAGTCGACGGAAAGTTTTATACGGAGACACTGTTAAAAGAGGAAATACGATGGTTTTATATTTTGTTAACCGTCTTTAGTCTGTATCCAATCGGGTATATATTATATTGGCTTTCTAAAATTAAATCGATATGGAATTTGTTTTCGAATATATCAAGACGCTTGTTGCTTGATAAAATTGCGGGTTTTGTGATTCCTGTGCTCATATTTGGTGGCTTAATAATAGCTCTCCTTCTCTTTCTATCAACTGAAACGAAATCTGCTTTTGAAAATGGGTATGAGAAATATTTTGGAAAGAATCATGCTGAAACAATGGCAATTGTAACGGACCGCGGTTTTGAAAGGAGAACGTCAAAGTACAACAGAAGTGAGTACTACATCTCCTTGATGTATAAACCTAAGAACCATAACACCATTTTTGTCGTAAAAGGCGTCACATGGCATACTTATAACAAATATAAAAAGGAAATGCCAATCATCTATAATGTCGATAATCCTTACCAGGTCTTTGCCGAGGAAATGGATTTTAGCGATTACACTGCAATCTTAATGACGGAAACCGTAATCCTAACGCTCGTATCCATCTTTTTAATCATTTTATTAAGTTGGCTACCGTTTCTGTTATGGAAACGAAACAAACAAAAAGAAAAGAAGGACCAACCATTATAGACATGGACGGTCCCTTTTTATATCACTTAATCCCTTTCTCTTGCCTTTTGTGTATCACGGATGTTCTTTTGAACGGTAATTGCAGCAAAAATACTTAGGACAAATGACATTCCGTAAAAACCTTTTTCACTTAAAACGATACTTCCAGCGTTGTAAAGTCCAATCGCCATTAATGATACAGATACGATAAGTGCAACCCAACTAATTCCATAATAGATACTTGTTACAGGAATTCCCTCTTCCTTATCCCTTACGGCTTTTTGCAAAGAAACGGATGCATACAGACCAAAAATTAAGATTGCAAAGTAATAGCCTTTTTCATTTAGTTCCATTGCGGCGTTAAATAAACCGATCAGATAAGCAGAAACACCCACTACTAACGCTGCCCACGAAGCTCCTTTAAAGGCTGCAGTTGGTTCCCCTTCTTTCCGCTCCACCTTCATTTTCGGTTTTTCTTGTTTGTCCTTATCAACCAAAACCTCATTCTCCATCGAATGTTCCCCTCCATTTTTCTTATAAAAAAGGAAGCACTGCAGATACCTGTAGTGCCTAAATCCATTATACAAAAATCGTTTACAAAAAATGATATTTTTTTCGTTTTTTTACATCCGGAATTTTCGACATTTTAAGAGTCCAAGTATTTTTGTAGTATTTGATAGCCACCAATTATCACATAAGAAATACATCCTAGAATGATGATAAGTCGAATCATGAAATGATCAATGATAAAGAGTACAAATGGCATTGTTAGAAGTAAAATACCTACGCGAGCCCCAAATTTCGTATAACGAATGGCATCATCCGAAAACTCAGGTTCTTTCTTATACATCCACCTTTGCCCGAAAATCAAACTTTCCTCGGGGTTGAAATAGGTCCATATTAACAATGCATATAAAGGAATCATTAAGGTAAAATACAAAATGACTTCTGCCAAACCAGTCCCCCCTAGTGAAGATTTAATCCTTTTATAAAATATACGGTTTTATCCACCATTTAGTTTCAAATTATTCTGTCTTTATCAGAATGACTACTAATTCACTAGAAAAAACATAAAATATGAAACTAGTAAAACATTCAAAATAGAAGTCCTTTTAGGCTCGTGACAAACACCCATTTTCCTAGGAAAACGTGGCAATATGAGACTAGGTGAGTATACTGTAGGGAATCTACACAGAGAAAGGAAGTAAGAACATGGAGCTAAATGTATCTAACGTAAATGCGGCATCTTTTCAGACCCCTTACATGGCACCACAACCAACATATACAGCCCCAAGCTATGATTTTACCCCTAGTTATGGATATGCTTGTCCTGAACCTTGTCACGATAATACCTTTGTATTAGTCGTTGTGTTGTTTATCTTATTAATCATTATCGGTGCTTGTTATTTTCCAAAGTGCTAAGTAAAAGCTAGCCTTCAAAAACATCACACAAAAACAAGAACATATACCAGCGATATGTTCTTGTTTTTTTGAACTCCTATAATTGCGAGATATTCTTGGTTTTTAATAATCTTGGATATCGGACAAAGTATTGAAGTTATCGGACATAGATGCCAGGATATCGGACAATATTTTGATTTTAACGGACAATGCTTGCCAATTTATCGGACACAAAACACATTTTATCGGACAAACCAAAATATTTTCGTTGTGAAGACATTGGTTCGAATACTTATTTTATTCTTTCATATATTGGGTTTAGGACAACCACTCAAAATGGAGGGATTTATTTTGGATAACATTGAAAAAGAACCACAGGCGAAGACCGATAATAGAAACTATAACAAAATTAGAGTGAATAACCATATAAATTTCACGGTGAATTTCGGTGATTCTCTCAATTTACTGGCCCTAATTGCAGGTGTATTTTTCATTAAGACCGTCTCTAAAAAGACTAAACAGAAATCCCCAAAAAGAAAAAAGGCGTTGATCCTTTCTTAGATCATCGCCTTTTCTTATTGTCGCGGTGCAAATAACATGACCGAAACACCTATAATACAGATTCCTGCACCTACCCAATCGTATAGATCGGGTGTTTTCTTATCAATTCCCCACCCCCAGAGGACAGAAAGAACGATAAAGACCCCGCCATAGGCGGCATAAACTCTACCGAAAGAAGGAAAGGTTTGAAAAGTGGCAATCACACCATATAGGGCCAATGCGATTCCGCCACCGATTCCCCAATAATATGGCTTTCCTTCTCTTAACCAAAGCCAAATCAAATAACCTCCCCCGATTTCAGCGATTCCCGCTATGATAAAAAAGAAAATTGCATGTAAAATATAAATCACGTCCAATATAAGTAAATTGCGGTACATATCGATTATAGCAACTTGGTATGTTTATTTAAAAGGATTGAAATACGGCTTGGCAATCACTTATTTATTTCGTTGAATAAGTACTTCATTCAACTTCATTGGTGTGATTGTCCCTTGATGAAAGTACAATTGCCATCTTCCTTCAATATGCTTCCATATGGAACTTCGCAGGGTATTCCTTTTCCTCGTCTCATTGACAATGAAATAGGTTGCTAAAACGACATCTGGTGCCAAAGGACAAATCTCGTAGTTATGGAGAGACATGACCGTAAGATCAATTCTAGATTCAAGACATTCCTTTTTATTAAACATATAACCGGAACTACCAATCTCAAAGAAGTCATCTGCTAGAAGCTTAGCTAGTTCCTCACGACTTTTTCGAACTTCTACGTTTATATGCATTTCCTCTAATTCTTTTAAATGTTGTTTTAACTGATTATCCACTATTTACAACCCCCTTCTTACTTACTTCCATTTATATTTTATTCTCCTATAACTATCTTATCCCTTTATTACTTTGCAATGACAAAAAGGGGGTCCAAGGGTCGGAAGTTTCGACCTTTGAACACCCCTTTCATTATTTTACTTTCAAACAATAAATCGGCTCAGGATGATGACCCTCTTCTACCTCTCCGGTTGGGATAAAACCCGCTTTTTCATAGGTTCGTATTGCTCGCTCATTATTATAGATAACAGATAGATAGATTTCCTCGCATTGATAGGTATTTACCATATCCTCAATAATTGCATTTAAAACTGGGGTTCCATATCCTTTTCCTTGATACTTATGCCCTAACATCATACTGATCAATTCATACCGATTTGTTTCTTTTTGAAATCCATGGGAAGCAAAACCAATTAGTGTATCACCGTCATAGATTGCTTTTGGAGTAAAACCAAATGTTTGGCATAGTGCAAGAAAATACGTATTTGATCCTACCCATCTTTCATAGATTTGGATATACTTTTCTTGGTTTTCATCAGACTTTAAATTGATCACATCATAGAAATTATCCTCTGTTACATCAACTAATTTAATGTTCATGGAAGTTCTCCTTTTTAGTTGAAAATAATTAACCATCCTATAAATTCAACAAATGTAGAGTTCTTCCTTCACAGAATAGCGGACAACAGGAAGTTTTTCTTTCGACAAAAAACCTCCAATCCCAATCGAGATTGAAGGTTCTTTTTATTTATGAATCGTAAGTGGTTAACTTAGGACAAGTTCCTTTTGTTTTTTTTCTATCTTCTCTTGTTTTTCGATTAAGCCAAGTGCTTCTCCAGTTGAAGCATTGATTTTCGCCAGAAGATCTGGGTGTTCCATAAGAGATAACCCATATGAAGGAATCATGTCTTTGATTTTTGGCTCCCATTCTAACATATGTTGTGGGAAGCACTTTTTGATGATTTCAAGCATAACATGAACAGCAGTTGAAGCACCTGGTGATGCACCTAGCAACGCTGCAATTGAACCGTCAGCTGCGGTAATCACTTCAGTACCAAATTGAAGGGTTCCTTTTCCGCCTGCTTCAGTGTCCTTAATGACTTGAACGCGTTGGCCAGCTACAATTAAATCCCAATCTTCGCTTTTTGCATTTGGGATAAATTCACGGAGTTCTTCCATTCGTTGTTCTTTTGATAACATGACTTGTTGAATCAAGTATTTTGTTAGCGGAATTTCTTTTACCCCAGCTGCTAACATCGTTAACAAGTTATCATGTTTGATTGACGTAATTAAATCCATATTTGAACCTGTTTTTAGGAACTTTGGAGAGAATCCCGCAAATGGTCCAAATAGTAATGACTTTTTGTTGTTAATATATCTTGTATCAAGATGTGGAACAGACATTGGTGGCGCACCAACCTTTGCCTTTCCGTATACTTTGGCATGATGGTTTTCAATCACTTCCGGATTATTACATACCATGAAAATTCCGCTTACTGGGAATCCACCAATATGTCTTCCTTCAGGAATACCGGACTTTTGGAGTAGATGTAGGCTTCCTCCACCGCCTCCAATAAAGACGAATTTTGCTTTATGATGTTCAACAGAACCACTGTTTAGATCTTTTACCTTCAAGTCCCATAGACCATCACTTGTACGTTTCACATCTTTTACACTGTGGTTGTAATTAATTTTGACATTTTTATTCTTCAAATGGTCAAACAACATGCGTGTTAAATTACCGAAGTTCACATCTGTACCAGCGTCTACTTTTGTAGCTGCAATTGGTTCATTTGATGGGCGATCCTTCATAATGAGCGGAATCCACTCCATTAGTTTTTCCGGATCTTCAGTATATTCCATTCCTTGGAACAACGGATTTTTTGACAGCGCTTCAAATCGTTTCTTTAAAAATTCGACATCCTTTTCCCCTTGGACCATACTCATATGTGGTAATGGCATGATGAAATCTTGTGGGTTTTGGATTAAATTATTTTTCACAAGATGTGCCCAAAACTGCTTAGAAACTTGGAACTGTTCGTTGACATTAATTGCTTTCTTAATATCTAATGTTCCGTCTGGTTTTTCAACGGTATAGTTAAGTTCACAAAGTGCAGCATGACCTGTACCAGCGTTATTCAATTCGTGAGAGCTTTCCTCTCCTGGCTTATCGAGCTTTTCAAAAACGGTAATGTTCCATTCAGGCACTAGTTCCTTCAAGAGTGTCCCTAGTGTCGCACTCATGATACCAGCACCGATTAAAATGACATCTGTTTTGGTTTCTATGTTGCTCATATTTATCAACCTTTTCTTTTAAAATTTGGACAAAAAAGATGAAGGCGGTCACAAAATCGGGCTCACCATTGTCAGACAATCTCTTTCTCGTCTCAATTAAGGCCATTTTGGATGGCAATTTTTCATAGATTAATATTTCATTATTATATGATAATTATAGGCTATTTAAAAGCCAGTTAAAAGTATGATGTTTATTTAGATGTTTCGTGGCTCCGACAATATAGCCTTGCATCTTCAGAAGAATGAATGTAGTACTAATAAACTCTTATTCTTCATTCCATCTTTTGTTATTATAACATGAAAAAAAGCATAAACATCAAATTTCATGCAAAATAAATCATAATAATTCGACAAGTGACAGCGCTTTTCTAAGCATTCACGCATGGTTATAACTCAATATATACTGCCTTATCTCCCTTATTTTTGTTCCGTCGCGAATAATGCTATTTCATCACAATTAGTCTGTTCTGTGCATGTGAACAAATTTTTTTGAAGATTAGTTACAATCAAAAGAAAACCTGTATTTCGTTTTGAAATACAGGTTTAGAGCATATATTGAGACGCTTTGAAAATCATCCAGATAAAAATCAAGGCCCATAGAATCAGGATAAGTGATCCTGCAACCCAGTTCTTTGGTTTGCCGTTTTTCATCATTTCTTCTGCTTTAACTTCGCAATCTGCTATGACCGCACTTGGAATCATTTTCAATGCAAACATGATTCCAATTGGGACAAGGATGACCTCATCAAGGTATCCGAGGATTGGTATAAAATCTGGGATTAAGTCGATAGGGCTGAATGTGTAAGCTACCACTCCAGCAGTAAAAAGCTTAGCATACCATGGAACCCTCGCATCCTTATATGCAAAATACAAGACGAATATTTGTTTTTTTAAACGTTTTGCCCAACTTTTGATTTTCTCCATAAGTTCACCTATTGATTTTGTTTCCTTATTTTATTCCCAACTTTATTAGGTGTGTATACCTTTAGGATTTCCTACCTTTACCACTTTTAACCACTGCTAGGAGATTAAGACTTTTTCAACGGCTCTAATAGTTCAATAAGTTCAGGGGTAAATCCTTTAACAGCGCGGTCTCCTACAACTGTTACAGGGACACCTAGAAAACCGAAGCGTTCCACTTCTTTTTGGTAGACCTCGTTTTCTGCAATATTTCGGAGGTCAAATGTAATGCCATTTTCAGTGAGAACCTTTTTGACAAAAGTACATTCGACACAGTCATTTGTTGTATAGACAATTACTTCTTTATTCATTGTAGCCATACTCCTTATTCTGCCGGTGGGCCAAATTTTCCTGCGTGAAAATCACGGTATGCTTGTTGGACTTCTTCCATCGAATTCATTACAAATGGGCCATAAGCGACAATTTCTTCGCGTAGTGGGACCCCTGAGTAAATAAGTAATTTTGAGCGACTATTTGCTGTTATTTGAAACTCACTTTCATTTTTACCATTTTCATTAAAGGTAAGGGTACCTGCCCCTGTTTTTTTCAGAAGTGTTTTACTTTCACCAAGCTCTACTTCACCGGAAAGTACGTATACAAACGCATTGTGGTTTTCAGGAAGTATGTGTTTGTATGTCATGCCTTTCGCAAGTGAAATCTCGGTCATTGTAATGTGAACCAAGCTATTCATCGGCCCTTTAACTCCCGCTATTTCTCCGGAGTAGACCTTTAATTCCCCACCTTCAATCTTCACACGAGGTACATCCTCTATGTACACATTTTGGTAGGAGGTTTGTGTATTTTTTAGGGAACTCGGTAAGTTCAACCATAGCTGAAGCGTATGAGCAATATCTTGATCAACTGGCTCCTCAGCATGTCTTGCACCACTTCCAGCATTCATATACTGGATATCACCGGCCTCTAAAATTGAGTTTCCACCATGGTTATCAATATGCTCCAATCGTCCATCGATTACATAGGTAATCGTTTGAAACCCTCTGTGTGGGTGATCCGGAAATGCACCACGCTGATACCAGTCCTCTGCCATAATTAAAAATGGGTCAAATTCCTCGAACCGATTTGGTGGTAGCACAAAGCCTTGTTGAACATGGGGATACCCATTATTGTTGTATTTTATATACCAATGCTTTTTTAGATCTCGTTTAAAAAGGGAACTCATTTCGTTCACTCCTTGCTTGTCCATACTTGTATTCTTTCCTATTTCCATTTCATTTTGACATGTTAGGTGTATTTGCACAAAAATTACGCTTTGGATTTAGACTTCACCTAGTATATTTTTCCAGTAGTCAGTATAATTAAAGTAAGATTGGGGGGTTTTGATGGGTCTCATCATATTATTGATGTTTTTGCTTCTTTCTATAATCGATAGTTTATTAGGAAAACGATTAGAACCAGGGTATAATGTGGCCGAATCAGACGGCCGTGTAAAATTCCGGGTAGGTGGCATCCTTATCGTCATCTTATTTTTGGGAAGTGCTTATGTGTTTTTTGATATTGATAATATGAACCAAGTAAAATGGCTCCTTATCTTTTTTATGATTTCTATTTGGGGATTTCAGTCATTCATGGAATGGAAATATGTTGAGGGAAAAAAGTACAAATTGTCTCTTGTTTTAATGGTCGTTTCTGTTATTGCTACTTTTGGAATCTTTTTTACTTATGAGAAAATCACTAATACTACTTTTGGTGAGGAAGTTAGTAAATACATTGGGGAAACAGAGAAAATCGACAAAATTGAATTAACATGGATTACATTAGATGAAGCAAAGGGATACATTCACAGTTATTCAACAATCACTGATCAATCAATGATACAAAGACTCATTTTTGAACCTTCAGATATGGACCTTATGAGGACAAGATTTGGACCTGGTTTGGGCTATTTCGTGACAGTCTATATTGATGAAGATGTCTACAGTTTAGTTGTTACCGAAAGTGAGTTGCGAATCGAAGACAAAAGCTATGAAATCGAGGGTGAAAACAAGCTATTAAACCTAATTGAAAACGAGCAATTGGAGTGGGTTGAGGAATAATAAAAAATAAATAACCCCCTAAGGGATCCCTTAAGAGGTCTTTAATAAAGATTCAATTTCTTCTTCAGTTACAAACTTCCATTTAATATCTTTCCATATATCCTTATCCATTGCTTCTATAAGCAAGTCGATTTCATTATACGTAAACTTAACTGTTTGTTCCTTCATGTAATCCACCAAACCTTTCAGTATATTATTCGCTTAGGCTTATCTTGGTTTGAGGGTCAAGTTCGAGAAAAATTTCAGGAGGAGAGAAATATGAATAACACTCAGTCTATTAAGTTTCGAAACTTCGCCAACACCGAGTGTAAGGGCTCAAGTAGCTTGTATGAATTTCTTTCATTACAGATTGCCGACGATGATGAACTACTTGAGTTGGCTTCTCACGCACCTAGTGGCCAACCTTCATCTAATTTGTTGTTTGGTGCTGTTCATTATCTTTTACTAAAAGGAAAGAACCACCGGCTTCGAGATTTTTATCCAAGTATGACGAAGAATCCTCGGAAAGTAGAGGAATCCTTTTTACCTTTTAAAGAGTTTTGCAGTCAATATTCTACTGAAATCATCCCGCTTTTACAGGAAAAATTGGTTCAGACAAATGAAGTAAGACGATGTTCCTATCTTTTTCCAGCCTTTCAATTTATTTATAATATCGTAAAAAAGCCGCTAGCTTTGATTGAAATTGGGACCAGTGCCGGCCTTCAGTTGCTATGGGATCAGTATAGTTACTCGTATGGAACGGGTGCAGTTTTCGGAAACAGAGAATCAACTTTGCGTATAACAGCTGAAATAAAAGGAGACAATACTCCTAATCTACAAGACTTTATTCCACCAGTATCTGAACGTATTGGAATCGACCTCCATCCTATTGATTTAAGGGATGATGAAAATGTCCTCTGGCTAAAAGCCCTCATTTGGCCGGAACATCATGAAAGACATGAGTTATTTGAAAATGCTGCGGAAATTGTTAAAGCGAACGAAATGCGGTTGATTAAAGGGAATGGTGTTGAAATGCTTGATGAACTTTCTAAAGAAGTTTCAAGCGAATATGCTATTTGTGTGTTTCACACCCATGTGGCTAACCAAATGCCTACAGGAGTGAGGAATAGATTGCTAGAGAAGGTTAAGCAGATCGGATCCGAACGTGAGATTTTCCATCTATATAACAATATACAAGACCGCGACCTTCATCTAGATTATTCTCTTGATGGGAAAGAGTATAAACATGTTGTTGGTCAAACAGAAGGGCATGGAAAATGGTTTTCATGGGAGTTATAAAAGGCAATTGGATATCCTCCGATGCCTTTTATACAACAGGTGACGATCGTTTTATTCTATATAATGAGCATCATGATTAATGGAAATATAAACGTGACGACTAATGCTTGAATAAACGTTAAAATGATATCCTTTTTCCACGGATTACTCTTTGGATAACGGTTGTTGATACGTTGAAAAACTAGAAAAATCACCCACCAGAATAATGCTACATAGATGAAATCAAAGATACTATCATAATACAATCGTAACTCCTCCTTCCGTTCCTATTAGATATCTGTTATCTCCATTATTGCATTATTTCAAGAAAATTGAAATAAATAAAAATATTACCATAACTAGATGATAAAATAACTTTAGAGATTTATAGAATTGGGGGTTATTGTTTGAAGGAGAAAATATTCTGGTTCAGTATATTGGTGATTATTCTAAGCTATATCGGCAATTATTTGTATTTCCAATCTAAACAGCTGGATGCTCCACTATTTTTGGAGCATTATTATGAACTCACTTTGAACGATGAAGATGAGACAATGCTCACATTTTATTACGTAACCAATAAGTCGGACTCTTCCTCAATTAACCATGTACAAATTGATGGAATTGAGGCTTATGCGAGCTCGAATATGGACTTTATGTGGGAGTCGCAGGAACCTCAGTTTGAACAAGAGTATACACATCATTATTTAAAAGCACTTTATGTTACGTTTGCTGCGGATTTCGAAGGTGAAGGTCCTTTTTCGTTTTCAGAAATGGAGGTCCATCTCTCCAATGGGAAAACCCTTTTGGCTGATATTGGAGAAGTCATTCTTCATAAAGATACAGAATACCTCAATGTGTTAGAGACACAAATAAGTTCAAGTAGTAATCAGCATCGGGAAGAGAAAACGATGCTTGCTTTAGAACCGATCACCATAGAGGAAATTGAGATTCCTTTTAAAGAGGAATTGTCAGATGACATTTTCATTAAGGTTGACCTTGAACAGAGTAAATTGAGCGAACTCGAAAAACTCAAGACTGGTGCAAATCCTCCAAAATGGTTCGATGAAGACCGCGAAAAGGATTGGAATGACTTACCTGGTGTCACCGTTCGTGATGATATACTTCCATTTAGTTTGGAACAAAATGAATGGGTTCGCTTCTTAATGCAATTCAATCCGACAAGGCATAGTTACTTTCAATTCAGCATCAAACTCAACGGAAAAACAGAGGCTGGTGAAGAGTTTGTGAGAGAGTTACCAATCATAGATCACCCTGATTTAGACCAAAAAGTGATCAATGAAATCATCGAGGAAAAAGAGGCTGGTGAGCGCGAATGAAAATTAATTTTAAGCAAATGTTCTGGGGCTTCGTTTTTATTCTTTTAGAGATCCATTTGATTTACGTTGATATTTTGCCAGAGCCAATCGGGTATTATCTCATTCTCGCAAGCCTAGTAGGAGTTCCTTCAGAAAGCCGAATCGGCAATCTATTAAAAAGGCTTTTGATCGTGCTTATACTCATTAGTATTCCAACTGTGTTTATCCAACAAAATGTGAATGGGAATGAATTAGGATCTTTTGTCGGCATACCGATTTGGGATACCTATACCTTTTTTCTAGAAATTTTAAAGTTGGTCATTGTATTCCTTGTTTTTCAGTTAATCATGACAGTTGTCTCTACTCTAGGGGATGAATTTTTAGTAAGTAGAAGTGCGCAAACTTTTAAAATATATATGACTATCATGCTGCTGATCACGCTCACACACACATTTGCGATGAACCTTTCCAGAGACATTATAGCAGGTTACCTTTTCTTTACGATCCCTTTAGGTCTGATCATGGAAATCATGTTTCTCGTTCTCTTATGGAAGTTGCATAAGCGCACAAGTACTCCAAAGAAAGACTACTACATGGACATGGATATCGTTGACAGACCTAAAAGCGATAAAAATAAATTATAAAGAGGTTAAAATAAGCCGCAATATTAAAAGACCATATTCTATATATTGCGGCTAACAATAGTAAAATTACAATGCAAGATTACTTTCTTTCAACAAGACCAAACCCCAGCCCTGTTGGGTCAACCAAATAAGCTAAATAAAACTCATCAAACTCCATTTTTTCACGAACACTCATCGCGCCATTGTCTACAGCTTTTACAATTGTATCGTCAATTGATTCAACTTCAATCTGGATTCTGGTTCCATGCGGATAATCATGCGGTCCTTTGCTTATCCCACCTTGAATGTCTACTTGACCGGTGCTTTTAACAGGATAAAATCCCCAATTTGGTTCCTCAAATTCCCAACCGAAAACAGCTGAATAGAATTTTACCGCTTTTTCAGGGTCTTGGCTGCTGATTTCAAAACCTACTATACGTGCCATCGTCATCTCTCCTTAATTTCATCATCCAAATAGCCTTTGTATACCCTATTCTCATACCTGCTCGTTCCATGTTGTTTTGACTGACTGAGCCAAATTTCGCCTGACCTACAATGATTCTACACTCTTGTTCCAGTGCTTTTTGCATCCGCTTCTTAATTAATGCTGTTTGTATACCAAGATTACGAAATTCGGGCAGGGTCGTTGCGGCAGCAAGAGTTCCAATACTATTCTGAGTATATAAAACTCCTATACCCACTGGTTCATTTTCAATATTTGCAAGATAAAATGTCCAATGTTCATTGTCGTAAAGTATTTCGTTATTCTGTGCGACCCCATCTTTTAAAAATGCCGGCATACCAAAGCCCTTAGTGTAAATTTCAGCAAACAAATCAAATTCATTATGTTCTAACTTGCGAACAATGATCTTAGAATTAGTTTCCGTATCTTGATGTGAAGAATGTTCTGAGTAAAGAGTTGTGTGAAAATCGGATTGATAAAAACCTTTGTTGTTCAAAAACATTAAGAAATCCGAAGAAACATGTCCCGGCGTTAGTTCGAATCGAACAGGAATATCCTTCTGTTTGTAAAAATGAATGATTTCTTCTATGTATTTCTCATCGCCATCAGATATACCCTTTACTGTGTTGAATGATGGTCCTGGAATGTTCTTAACAGAAAAGGCTGTTGCACTTCCAAATTGTTTCACTTCTACGCCCATCGGATTTCCTTCGATTGCTTGTATGGCCTCTAGTCTAGATTGCAATACCTGTATTTCAGCTGTTTCTATGGTTTGAGCAAATTGCTTCGTTACTACCACATTCCCACTTCCTTTTTTGATGAGCTAATAAAGCTACTAATGTGAATGCAAGCTCTCTCATCATTTCTATTCATTTAGAAACCTTTCTGCATACATAAATCATTTGATGGCTATCTTGCGTTAACGTCGACTCATCCCAATCCTTGTAAACTCCTAAAATCTCAAATCCGTTTTGTTTGAGTAAACGATTCATCTCTTGCGGGAACACATAGCGCAATTTGATATTGGTTTTCTGTTCCTCAACTGTTTTACCACTGTCATCCTTTAATCGTCTAATGGTTATATAGTGTTGCACCTGCTGAAGCGTGTCATAGTTACTTATCGTGTAGACATCTACCGTTTTCCCTGTTTCATCCTTATAGCTTCGCCAATATTCCTCAATAGGTGGTTGAAGCAATTCATCCGGACTTGGGAACCTCGTGCCGAAGATGAAAATCCCCTCTTTTACAAGGTGGTTGTGCACGGAAGTTAGAAGCTGATCCTGCTCTTCATTCGTATGAAAATGCTGAAAAGAGTTTCCTACGATAAAAATGAGTGGACTTTTTACACCTAATTGGAGATTCGTGCAATCTTGCTCAATCCACTCAATGTTTAGGTCCGTATGTTCTGTTTTCTTTTTTGCTTGAGTAAGCATGCCATTATGTATATCTACCCCAATAAGGGAATATCCCGCTTCTGCTAAGGAAATTGTTGCTCGACCTGTTCCACAAGCCAAATCAATGATTGGCCCGTTAACTTTTCTAGCCCATTTTTTTATAAATTCAACATCATCCTGGAAAGGGTCATTTTCTCGGTCATAAAGGACCGGATCTTTGTATTCCTCAAAATTATCGAATTGGTTCATTTGTTCTCCTTTAATTAACTAATCAAGATTACTTATTATTGATTTCCACATAAAGGTATTAATTTCCTTCTAAAATTATAAGCATGTCCGTCAATTGTGGTAATATTAATAAGTAAATTCTATTTTGAAAGTGAAAGGCTTGGTTTTTGTGGGAAAAACAAAGAAAAAACGGGTATTAACAGAAATTAAACAACTTATCATGATTACCATTGGGGCTCTAATCGCGGGCTTTGGGTTGGAACTTTTTTTAGTGCCAAATGATATTTTGGATGGTGGGGTTATCGGTCTTTCCATTATTGCGTCCAAGATATTTGGAGTTCCAATGAGTATCTTCCTGATTGTTTTTAATATCCCCTTCCTTTTTCTTGGGTATCGAAAAATGGGAATGAAATTTACTTTACATACGTTATATGGCGTTGTCGTTTTATCCGCCTTTACTGCTTATTTACATCATTTTGAACCTGTAACAAATGATCTATTTTTAGCAACGATTATTGGCGCGGTTATTTTGGGAACGGGTGTTGGATTGGTCATCCGAACTGGTGGAGCCTTGGATGGTACGGAGATTTTAGCCATCATCGTAAGTAAAAAAAGACCAGTATCTGTTGGACAATTTGTAATGATCATGAACGTGTTTATTTTTATCCTTGCTGCCTTACTCGTGTTCAGCTGGGAGACGGCCATGTATTCTATTATTACATATTACATTGCTTTTAAGATGATTGATATTGTGGTTGAAGGTTTGGAAGAACTAAAATCAGTAACCATAATTTCTGATATGCCTGATGAGCTAGCTAATGAATTGAACAAGGTTTTGGGTCGTGGGATTACCTTTATTCATGGCGAAGGGGCCTACACAAATGAACCAAGGAAAATTATTTATACAATTGTAAGCCGGATTGAGCTTTCCACACTAAAGGAAATTTCACATGAAATGGACCCAAGTGCATTGATTGCGATTGAAAATATAGCCGATGTGACGGGTAGTAATTTTGGAAACGGTAGCGGACATTAAATAGTAAATGCAGAGGCTAGGGTGGCCTCTGTATTTTTTCGTTATACAAGAATTTCGTTTTCACTTGTAGATTTGTTAAAATTTATGATGACACTATAGAAATAGGTGATAATGATGATTAATAAAATTGGTAAAGTAACTGTATATGTGGAAGATCAAGAACAAGCAAAGGATTTCTGGGTGAACAAACTTGGTTTCGTTTTAAAGTTTGAACAACCGATGGGACCTGAATTCTCATGGATTGAGGTTGGTCCAAGTGAGAACGAGTTTACGACGCTGGTACTCTATGCGAAGGCAGCTATGGAGCAGCATGACCCATCAAAGGTTTCTCATCCATCAATTCTTTTCAGCACAACTGATATTGAATCTGCATATGAAAAAATGAAATCAAACGGCGTCAAAGTTGGTGAATTACAAAAAATGCCGTATGGCTCTATGTTCACCTTCTACGATCAAGATGGAAATGAGTATTTATTACGAGAAGATAAATAAGAGAGAGTTTTACATACAAAGCATGGTCCGCCATGCTTTTTTCATTTGAACAAAATCTATCATAGGAAAATAAACATTCTATTTTTATACTACTTTTCATATATATATGTCCAAAAGCAATAAAGGACGGATATCATGAAAAATTCAGGGTATGGGCAAATGTTTCTTTCAAGAATCGCCCTTTTGTTTATCTTAACCGTACTCATTTGTTTTGCTGCTGCATCAAGCATATCCTCTATTAAAAGAGATTTGATTAATTTTCGGGAAATCGATGTTAACATTCGAACCTTTCCAACTGAGTTTTTTGTGAAATTACTTGAATCTGAAAATGCCTATTTCGGACAATCTTTAACCGTGAAACAGGAATCTTTCACAAAAACCTTAGTAGAATCCACCCTTCAATTTAACTACGGTGACTTACGAAGCTTTTTCGGTCATGAACTACCCGGATTATCTTTGTATCATACCGAAATCCTAGTATCTGGGGAGGGAACAGATTTCACCAATCTCCCATACGAATCGGCCCCACCTTTAGATGTCTTATTACAAGAAAGAGAAATGGCTCAAAAGGAATTGGAGGAGTTTAACAAGGAAGATCCGAAAACACCACCAGCTAATCTAGCCACCGATAAAAAAGTATTGATCTACCACTCTCACAGTTATGAATCTTACTTACCTCTCCTTGGACTTACTAATGACCCAGATATGAATAAAGCGGTTGATTCTAAAACAAACATCACAGTTGTTGGCGAACTTCTTGGGAAGGAGTTAGAAAAATACGGAGTTGGGGCAGTTGTTGATAAAACAAATATTGGGCAAGAATTGAAGAAAAAAGGGTGGAGCACTACTAAATCTTATGCAGTCTCACGTGAGATCGTCCAATCGGCAATGGCGAGTGACTCCGACATTGACTTTTTAATCGATATTCATCGTGATAGTGTACGAAAAGATGTGACGACTGTTACCATCAACAATAAACCATATGCGAGAGTATTTTTTGTGGTCGGAAAAGCGAGTCGTCATTTTGAACGTAGCTTAGCCTTAGCCGAGTCTCTAGATAAGTCGATTGAAGCACAGTTTCCGGGAATCAGCAGGGGTGTGGTTGGAAAGGGACTGGACCAAGGGAACGGAGTGTATAATCAAGATTTAGCGGAAAACTCCATTCTCATCGAGGTCGGCGGAGTTGATAATGATATGAAAGAAATTAAAAACACTGTTGAGGCGCTCGCAAAAGTAATCAGTGAACATATCATCGATGCCGAGAAAGTGAATGCAACGAATGAATAAAGAATTACTCTTTTGGCTCATTTGGTTGTTTGTCTCAACATTGTTTTGCTTTTTTTACTTACCCTTTGGCTACACCATTACGGCATTTCTCTCTGGTATTGTGATGTGTTGCAAAGCGTTGATTAAACAATCGGTTGTGGAGAATGAAAAACAACGGGGCTAAATACTAGTCTAATTCAATAATACTGCGGTTTAATGGATTAACTTTCAAAATCAAAAAGGCGCGTTAACCCTTCGTAGAACAACGCGCCTACATACGTTCATCGTAATCCGACCTACCCTAATAAAGTCTTTTCGTATAGCTTTCTTCAAGGCTATCCTGAATCGATTCTTTAGTTTCATGTGGAAGTTTCGTATGTTCAAGTAACATTTTTGCTGGGGATGGTAATTTTGTTCGATCCGGCCAAGAATCTGGCTTCCATAATCCTGATCGGATAAAAGCTTTGGCACAATGGATAAAACACTCTTCTACCTCTACTCCTATGCCTATGAGCGGCTTCCTTCCATTAACGGCCATTTCCCCTAAGAGTTCCTCGTCCTTAACCAACATTGCTTTTCCATTCACTCTCAATGTTTCACCTAATCCTGGAATCATAAAAAGAAGACCTATCCTAGGGTTCGTTAAAATATTTCGAAGTGAGTCCATTCTCTTATTCCCAGGTCTCTCGGGTATGAGTAAATATTTTTTGCTTAACACCTGAACAAAACCTGCATGATCCCCCCTTGGAGAAACGTCACAAAAGCCAGATTCGTCGGAAGTAGATATGACAAGAAATGGTGAGTTAGAAATGAATTCCACACAATTTTGATCAAGATAAGAAATAGCTTTTCTTTTGACCAACTCACTTGGAGTACCCATCATGGAGCGTAATTCTTCTTCTGTTTCAACTTTCTGTAGAAATGGATTACCTTTATTCATTCTAGAACACCTTCTTTTTTAGTAGTAAAAAACAAATTTATCCCTTTCCGATTAATTACCAACCGTCACACTAGGGTCTTGCGAGACGCTTGAGGATTGCTTTTTAATGATTAAAACGAACAGGGTCGCGACGATACACAGGACTCCTGCTGAAAGAAATGTGATCGTGTAGCTATGGAAGACCTCATAAAAGTATCCTCCTAAATATGCGGCTACGCCTGAACCAATCTGATGGGCTGCAAATACCCATCCATAAACAATTGGCCCATTTACTTTTCCAAAAAAGTCAGCCGCCAGTCGGACCGTTGGCGGAACCGTAGCAATCCAGTCCAATCCATAAAACACGGCAAAGGCGATAAGCATCACATACGACTGCATCTGCAGGGCGTACGGCAACACAAGCAACGACAGTCCTCGAAGACCATAAAACCAAAATAAGAGCCAGCGGTTGTCGAATCGATCAGATAACCAGCCCGCAATCATCGTTCCGATTATATTAAAAACTCCCATGAACGCGAAAATGCTCGCTGCGTGAACCTCAGGAATTCCATGGTGGGTTGAGGCTGGGATAAAATGTGTACCTAAAAGTCCAGCAGTCGACAAACCACAAATGAAGAAACTACCTGATAGTAACCAAAATGGTACGGAGCGCATTCCAATCCATAGCACTTCAAAGGCGGATGTGATTGGATTCTTTTTTGTTTCATTTTTCACTTCTTCCTCGGTCGCTCCGTAGGGAAGAAGCCCCTTATCACGAGGATGATCCTTCATCCAGATGAAGATGATCGGGGTTATTAGAAGGCCGAGTCCAATGAATACAGTCATCCCCATTCTCCAGGAGAATTCCTCTGTTAAGAACGACAATAACGGTAAAAAGATCATTTGCCCCGCTGCAGTCGCAGCCATGAGTAGACCCAAGACCATTCCGCGTTTTTCTTCAAACCAAATCGTTGCGATATTTGCAGAAAGAACGGACAGGAATACGCCTGAACCTATCCCAATTATGACTCCCCAAATGAGATGGAGATGCCAAATATGTGTCATATAAAGACTTGTAATTAACCCAATAACCAACAGGACCATTGAATAAGCCATGATTTTTCGAACGCCTAATCTCTCAAGCCCCGCAGCAATGAACGGTCCTGAAATTCCATAGAGTATGAGATTAATAGCAAATGCAAATGAAATCGATGAACGGCTCCACTCAAACTCTTGTTCAAGCGGAATTAAAATAACTCCGGTAATAGAGCGGATCCCAGCTGCAATCAATACCGCAACGAATGTAATCCAAACCACAACCCAGCCATAATGCATGGTCAGCACTCCTTCTTGTTTTTACAATGGGGTTTTAAAGGTTCTCATAAATTTCAATTAGGGTTCCGGCTGGGTCTCGAAAATGAGCAACCTTCAGCATCCAAGCAGCTTGTTCGTGCGGCTTCGTGATGAACTCAAGTTTATCTTTCATTTTTTCGTATGTATCCTCGACACTGTCCACTTTAAAAATCAATGTTGATTTGTCCTGATTATCAACAAGTGGGGCACATTCAGCTCCAATCGCTGCCGCCATTTGTTTTCTTTCAAAAAGCCCAAGTTTTGCTCCTCCGATCCCAGTAAAATCAGCATAATTGGAATCTTCATCCCCCCATGAAACCTCAAAACCTAGTGTGTCTCTGTAAAATAAGAAGCATTCTTTATAGTTATCTACTAACAGACGAATATGTGTTAAGTTCATCTAGTCCCTCCTTTATTAAATGTTAACTCATAATATGTATTTAGATATTTCCATTATATGTTTTTCGAAAATTTCTGTCTAATTTATTTGTGTGTGCTAAGACTTAAGTTTCGGCTATGGGAATAGACAATTTGGGGTTGCCTCTTCTGTTTGAGTGCGCAAAGTGTGAGAGCAATTTTAGCTATCGGCCATAAGTTCGAATTATTGGCCATAAAACTTTTTTATTGGCCATAAATTTAATTTATTAGCCGTATTTTGGGATTATCAGCCATAAATCGCTGCGATGACATTTTTTTCCTGGTAACCACTCGTCTAAATCGCCCATATAGTACTTGTTACTGTCACTAATCGCCAACTTACTGTCACTATTCGCTAATTTACTGTCACTATTCCAGAAATACTGTCACTATCCAAAAAATACTGTCACTAGCGAACCCGCCCCCACATCAAAGCCCCAAGGAATCTCCTTGGGGCTCTCTCTTTACTTCACTGGTATCCAAATTTCTGAGTAGTAATTGGGGTCTGATGCGTTTCCGCCTGGGTAAAGTTCGAACTCAGCAGTCCCTGCATACGCATACCCGCTTGATGGAAACCATTCTGAGTAGATTTTTTTCCATGCGTCCTGCATCGCGTGTGGCATCGCGCCATGAACTTCGAATACGGCCCATTTTGAAGCTGGTATGTCTAAAATGTCATACTTTCCAGATGCGCCATCGGTGTTCTCTACCGCAACCCAATAATCGATTGCTCTGGCATTTGGCTCACTAACACAAATTCCTAATATCCCGTTTGTTTCACCATTCATTAGTGGAATCAATGAATCGCAGGTACCATCGGAATTCACTTCATCCCATAATTTCGGTATCTGACTCAGATGCTCATCATTCACACATGAAAACTTTCGTTTCACCCCAACTGCTTTAAATCCTTCCTTCTCAACTATTCGATACTTCACTGGATCTGCTCCTTTCAGACTCACCTGGATGACCAGGCGGCTATATGATTGCAGCTTTCCAATCCCCTTCCGAACGTCGCTTGGCGTTACACCGTGTTGTTTCCGAAAGGCTTTTGTGAAAGCCTCGGGAGTGTCGTAGCCATATTTGTAGGCTAGATCAATAATCTTTGTGTCTGTTCTCGATAGCTCTTCAGCTGCTAGCGTTAACCTGCGTCGGCGAAGGTATTCACCCACTGTGATATCTGTTAGAATCGAAAATGTCCGTTGAAAATGAAACGGTGATGCATTTGCGCGACTCGCTATCTCCTCAATTGAGACATCCACAAGCAGGTGGTCCTCCATATAATCAATTGCATTCTGTAATGATTCTAGCCAACTCATTCCCCTCACTCCTTACCTTCATTCTATCTGTCACACGTTTTTCCATCCTGTCATTTTGTGCTTTGTTGAGACAGTTTTTTCATAAAAAAGCTTCTTGTATCTTCATGAGTGAGTTTGCCGGCTACCTCATTTTCAGGAATAAATTGAAGGTCTGCAATTTCTTCATCTACTGGAGCTAAGTCAAATTTAGAACCTGTGAATACCACTAAAAACATCGTAGTTTCCTGGCGCTCATAACCAGTTTTCTTTTTCATTTTTTCAGGGAACTCGAAGTGAATTTTTTCATCAAACTGCTTAATGATAAAAAAATCGGTCGAGCCCGTTTCTTCTTGCAGTTCGCGGAGGATAGCATGTCTTGGCGATTCATCACTATCTTCGATTCCTCCTTTAACAAAATCCCATTCGCCATCTATTTTTTCTGTACCTGTTTGAGTATTAATTTTAGTTTTATGTACAAGCAAATAGTGTTCATCTTTATAAACGATTGCTCCGACCGCTTGTCTAATCTTAAAAATGTTGCCATGTGTTTCTGACATTTTTCGCTTCCGCCCTTTTTAAAAATGATAAGATTTATATGTATTTCGATAATAACTACTAAAATCCTTTTAATATATTTGAAACGTTTTGGATGTCTAATTTCTCTAACTATTAGAAGAAAGGAGGAAGGGATTTGAATACTAGCAAACTGGTTGCGAAAGCAAAAAAGGGTAATAATCGTGCTTTTCAGGAATTAATTGATACTGAAAAAACGAAGCTTTATAAAATGGCCTATTTATATATGAAAAATGAGGACGATGCACTTGAGGTGTTTCAGGAAACGGTTTATAAGGCTCTTACCTCTCTGAAAGATTTGCGAAATGATACATATTTTTCAACGTGGATTACTCGAATTTTGATTAATACCGCGATTGACCAGCTTCGCAAGAAAAAAAGAGTCATTCCAATGGAACGAGACATACTTGAGAGTAAGGCTCCCTCGTACATGAATCGGGAAATTGAGTCGGATTTATTAGACGCAATTAAAAGTTTGGATGAAAAATATAAAACCGTTTTAATTTTGAGGTTTTACAAGGATTTTACAATCAAGCAAATCGCTGAATTTCTTGATTGTCCAGAAGGAACAGTAAAAACGAATATCCATCGTGGGATCGCCCTCTTGCGTGATCAATTAAAGGAGGTCATTGTGAATGAGTAAACATTTCCCTGAATTTAATAAAGAACTTGAAAACATTCATGTGCCCGTTGACAAGCTTGATACTATTATTCAGCAGACAATTAATGAAAATCGAAAACAAAAACCAAGACGCAAAAAAATGGTACTAACAACAAT
The DNA here is from genome assembly GCF_002734285.1 of Fredinandcohnia onubensis. Classification (GTDB taxonomy): domain Bacteria; phylum Bacillota; class Bacilli; order Bacillales; family Bacillaceae_L; genus Ferdinandcohnia; species Ferdinandcohnia onubensis_A. The sequence goes on from NZ_NSEA01000012.1 coordinate 32,046, forward strand.
CGGATCGGTTGCTGCAGCCTTTATTCTATTTTTAGGATCGGCTACTTTATCACCTACTTTAGCTAAAGTTGCTTCTGAAATTCCATTAGTGGGAACTTTTTTCAATGAATCAGGTGATGAGGGGCTGCAAATTGCCGGAAAAAGTGGTCTCACTCAAGTAATAAATCAAAAATCTAAGGACAATGGTGTGACACTAACCATGAATGAAATTTTTTATGATGGCACTCGTTTAACATTTGGCCTTACACATGAATCTCTCCTTGCAATTGGTGATATCGAGCGCCCGACTATTTTGGTTAACGGAAAAGAGATTAATTTTAGCTCGGGCAGCTCTGGAAAGTATATTACCCCGGCAAAATATGAAGCGATCATGAATATTACGCCAACTGAAGAATTACCGGAAGAATTTGATATGAAGATCATCATTGATGCCGTAGGGCTAATGCCGGGTAATTGGGAATTTGAGTTTCCTGTGAAGCAATCAAATGAAGTAACTGTTATTCGACCAAACATAACAAACGTCATTTATGATGCGAAAGTGACTGTAGAGTCCGTTAAGCTTGGGCCAGCCGGAACAGACTTGGCCATTCAAATACAATCGGATCCGAATAATACCAAAATTGACCCTTATATGGATTTAAAATTTGCTATGATTGATGATCAGGGCAGGGTGTTACGAACGCTTACTGGTAGTGGGTATGGAGATACCATTGACGGAATTGAGGTAGCAAATCACCGATATCTTTATACGCCAATGAAAGAAGATGCAAAAAGCCTGACAATTCTTCCTTATAAAATTCCAAATCAATCGGGAGCTGTTGAGGAGCTATCTGTTTCATTAAACAAAACACTTCCACTGGAAATTGATCAAGGCGAAGCAGGGAAAATTACAGTAACAGATGTAGAATTTCTTGAAGATAAAACGGTTGTTTACTTTGAATTGGAAAGTGATTTTCCGTTTGACGATAATTTAACGATGAATCGTACATGGTTAGAATCAAAGGATGGTAAGGATTTATCCTTCCCAGAAAATCCTTTAGCTGTACGAATTAACGGAAACTTATTTAAACAGGAATTTAAAGCAGCAAAAGATAGTGATGTAGAATTTAAGGCTTTAAAAATACCTTCACCTATCGTTTTTGAAACATTTAAAATTACATTACCTTAAATAAAAAAGTCAGGTCTTGGTTGCCTGACTTTTTTACCTTTTATCGATCATCTACAAGAGCTTTCCTATCAATAGCATGTGGTGGTTTTTCAAACCAGTGTTCTTCGATCATAATGTTTGCACCATCTTCTGCGAATTTCCCTACATCTATAATGAACTTGCCATACATCATCCCAAGGTCACGTCTACCGTTCGTGGACATAGCATTAGCATAAGATCTAATCTTCATTGAGAACATATCAATCTTGTGGAAGACCATCAACTTGTCTGAAAAAGGAGGAATGGAGGATGGTTCTACCAAGTCATCAAGTAATGGATGCCCCGGAAGATTATTCTCATTCAATTTTGCAGTAGCATCTTTAATATGGTCGTTCGTAATTTCCACTCCGTGTTGCATAAACTCTCTTACCTTTTTATGAACAGCTACTTGGCTAAATCCAATCAATAGCCCTTTACTCGCAACATTGTTTTCGAGATTATCTTGTAGGTGTGCAACCTCTAAAGCATGTAGTGGTCTTACGTCACCAAGGAATCCAGCTAGATAGTTTTGTTTTTCGACAAAACTTACCTCCTTAGGGATTGGGATGGCTGGTGGTTTTGTTAAAAATCCTTTTTTCTCTAAAGTTTCATTTAGATCTACTAAAAATTGAATTGTATCCTGATCAATATTACGAATAAGTTCTCTAACATCTTTCCGTATCATCATAGGAATCGCAGTAGAGTAAAGGCTTAGCCCTGCTTTCGCAGTATATTTTAAATAATGAAGGTAAAATTCATCTGCAAATAATCTGGGGGCCTCTAAGTTAACATCCTTTTTAACGTCAAATCCGATAGGTAATGGGAAATTATCTTTTTTGAATATCTTTGTAATGGCAGCAATGATTTTTTCACTGAGGCTTTTTGCTTTTTTAAGAATGTTCATAATATCAGGGTCCTGGCAATGTTTTTGATAATAAGTTAATACACAAATGGCCATTGAGTTCCCCATATACACCGCCCACAGCTTACCCATTTCTGCCGAAGTAAGTTGCTCATTAGTTGGATTCATTGCATAACTCCTCATCACTTTTTTTATATAGTATTTTCAAGCCGAGCAAATGTATTCAAAAATAACAGACTCTTAAAATTTTTTTCGACAAAAATTCTTTCTAGTTACTAAAGATGTTGTTGGTTTTACTACTATTGGATCCAACATTTGATTATAACCGAATAATTCTACGACAAAATTCAACACTTTGGATTTTTTTTACATTTGATTTCATGGTTTCAATCATGTAGTATACATATACAAGCTACATTGTACGTAATCATAATAAAGTTTAACCTTTGAACTGAAATAGGGAGTTTAACATTGAAGCTGGAATGGCAGGCCTTCGTCCATGGCGACTTGAAGGACATACAGGAATGTTTCTGCAAACACCCACTTTGAGGAGTGGTGGTTTTAAACTTTCTTAGCGTATTACGGCAATTGTGGCTTTTCCAATTTCATGCTAATCCATTTTCCGATAGGAGAGTGGATTTTTTATTTGTCGTTTTAATGTCTTGACCTTTTTCTGCAATTAATTTTATAATTAATTTCTGTAGTATATTTTTTAAATCATGTCCCAGTAGCTCAGTAGGATAGAGCGACAGCCTCCTAAGCTGTAGGTCGTAGGTTCGATTCCTATCTGGGACGCTAAATCGAAAAGGATGTCCGTGGGACATCCCTTTTTACTATCCTTCGTATGCTATTTTTAATTGCTCCATATCAATTTTCGTCTTCATCTGGAGCAGCGTTTTCATGACCCTTTCTGATTTTTCAGGATCGACATCGGTAATCATGTCGTTCAATGTTTCGGGCACAACTTGCCACGAAACACCGAATTTATCCTTCAACCATCCACAAACTTGCGCCTTTGGGTCGCCACCTTCAGACAGCCTATCCCAAAAATAGTCTATTTCCTCCTGTGACTCACAATTTACAATTAGTGAAATTGCCTCTGTAAATGTATATCTCGGTCCACCGTTTAAGGCCACAAACTTTTGACCTTCTAATTCGAATTCAATGGTCATTACCTTGCCTTCAGACATACTGTCGTGCCGTTCTTTTCCATAGCGAGTGATTCGATTAATCGTAGAGTTCTTAAAGATGGACGTATAGAATTTCGCTGCCTCTTCAGCCTGGTCATTGAACCAAAGGTTCGTTGTGATTTTTTGAATTTTACCCATTTTCTCCTCCTATGTTAAAAACAAAAAAGAGGCTACAAGCCCCTATACACCCTTTGTTTTCGTTTCTTTATTAACATATGCTGAAACACCCTCGACAATGGTGCGATCGATATCCAGATATGGCTTCCCGCGAAGTGCATCATTTGAAAAAAGTTCAATGCTCTCATCTTTCGTATCCTTAGGCAAACTGACCACCTCCATCTTGGAAAATTCTACATTAGCCATAGTGTGGGCAATCAGTTTGTGGTTCATTCATGCTGCGAGCGAATGATTTGCTGTGGCTTCGAACCAGGATTTTCATAGTTTCACCTCTATTTCCACTCAAGAAATTCTAGTCTATTGCCAAACGGATCATGCGTGTAAAATCGGTCTGCACCTGGGAGATTGTTGTCATTAATTATCCCCACATTGTTGGTTTGGAGGTGCTGCTTTAAGGCATAAAGGTTTTCAATTTCGAAAGCCGGATGTGCCTTCTTGGCGGGTGCAAAAGGCTCCTCAATACCGATGTGAATTTGTACAGTTCCGTATGCAAACCAAACACCGCCGTTTTTACGAAGAGCCCCTGGCTTTTCGACTTCTTTGCAGCCTAAAATGGTTGAGTAGAAGTGGCGTGCCTGATCCTCACTGCCTTTTGGCGCAGCAAGCTGAATATGGTCAATTGCCTTAATGGTATAAGTCATTTTTATCCCCTCTTTATATGTGTTACTTCTATCGTACTTCATATCGGGGGATAACAAAATTTGATAAATTTTATGTATTTGTATAAGTTTATCTTATTTTTCTGGATACATTTCTTGTAAAAATGTGATCGATTGGGTAATTAGCTCTTTGAGTACGTCAACATCGATATCCGCAATTTTATTGATGTAGACGCACGCTTTTCCAGTTGTATGCTTGCCGAACCTTTCGAGAAGCTCCTCACGCTTTGTATCGCCAGTTGCAAAATATAGACTAATTTTCGCTTTGCGCGGTGAAAATCCAACAAGTGGTGCATCTCCCTCATGACCGGAAGCATATTTGTAATGATAGGAACCAAAGCCTATAATGCTCGTCCCCCACATTTTTGCCGGATACCCTGACGTTTCCGTGAAAATATCTAATAGTTTGTATGCATCCTCTTTCTTCTTCGGACTCTCGACACTTTCAATAAATTCGATGACACTCGCATCATTTTCTTTTGTTTTTAATTCGTACATGGTTTAGTTTTGGCCTCCTTGATAGTAAGTAGGATTGACATTTTTTATTCATTCGAGACGTGGGGCGGGGAATCCTGCTTTTTGGAGCTATGAAAGTGCTAGTGACAGTATTTTAGAAATAGTGACAGTAAATTTCAGATAGTGACAGTAAATCTGGAATAATGACAGTATTTTCGGGTTAGTGACAGTATTAATCAGGACAAACCCTATTATTGTTCATTATGATTCATTAATTGTAAATCTTTCTCTGTAATTGTGTAAGTTCTATCTTTATAGCTACCACTATAGGGTAGGTTTAAAGAGGTTAAGATGTGTTTTGCTGTAGAAATGGATTGTATATCAAGAAAATCACGTAATTGGCGATTCGTAATCGTGTTGCCGAAGAGCAGAATATACTCGTTTAAAGAATTGTAATAAGGTTTGGAAGAAGAATAGTGGCAAGAAGTGCAGAACCATGATCTAACATTTCGAGTCATTGGGAGAAAATCGCATTTAGGACAACGCACGCCCTTAATGAGTTCATGCGCTTTTATCCCGAATTGTGCGAGTATATCATGATTATGTGGGGTATGATTCTTTAAAAGCAGTTTGAACACTTTTTGAAGTTGCTTTTTATCCAATACTTCTTGCCTATTCCTCTTCTCAAACAATTCTATTTTTGGAAGAAAGCTAGGGCTTTTTATGACTTTATGAGAATGTTTAAAGTCTTTGCTTGCATCAATAATAGCATTGGGATTTGTGAAGATAACTAGGGTTTCAATTGGGAGGCTGGGTAATTTGAAAGTTTCGAGGAGTCTTTTTAGCTGTAGTTGGTGCCTGTTAATTTGGGCAACTGGGCAGTGGTACGGTTTCTTCGTTTCTTTGTAAGTTTGGATCAGTTGGTCAAATTTACCGTCAAAATATAATTCTCCGCGATAATTTTTAGCATCAATGATTAGTTGGAAATTAGGGCTAATTAGAAGTAGATCTATTTCAAAAAAGTGCTCACCGGAGACGTCAGGAAGACGGAGGTTGTGGAAGATGGAGTAATTTTTTTCTTTTAAAAAGGACAAATAGTACTTTAAGGATTGTTCACCGCGGTAGCCCGACATTCTTCGGCCATATTCATCGCTAATTTCTTGATATTTTGGGTGCGATTCCGGCAATCTTTTAAGTTCAGCTTCAAGTTTTCTAATGCGTAAAGGGATTTCTAACTCTTTTTTTCTCATTCAATCTAACTCCTTTAAGATTTGATAATACTTTTTTCGACAAAATCCCTACAAATCCTTTTTAATTTTTCAACGTAGGACAGTTTATGGCTTTTATTAAACTTTTATAGCCGTTAGCACAATAATACGGCCAATAAATATGTTTTATGGCCGTTATTTTTATTTTATGGCCATTAGCCGTAATTACACAAAAATCCACCAATACGCCACAGCCCAAACTACCACTAACATCACTAATTCATAGAGAAAAAGGATATGGTGCTTCGTTTCGGGTTCATATTTATAGTACATGAATGCACGTAGTAAATTAAAGGGCATAGAGGATACCCATTACATTTAGTTTCATAAAATATTTCATAATTCAATTTCAAATTCTACTCCAGTTGGAGCTTCACGATGTGGTGTTTTATAACCTTTGAATTGTAGGACTAGCCCTTTTGGTTCGTCTGGTAGTGGTGGTGACACAACAAACTTATAAGAAACATGACCTCCTGATCCACTACCACCTTCTGTTCTACAATCGTACTTGTCTCCCATTTCTAATTCCCAAAATGTGTGTACCCACGTTTCTTCGATTTCTTCTGATGCATCCCAATCAATATTTAAATTGATGACACTTGCGTTCGAGTACTGTCGAATAAAATTGACAGTATATAATACATTTTTCACTTCTACCGCTTTTAAAACCGGTAGGTGCTTTTTAAAACCTTTGGGCTCTACCCTAGGTTTAAAGTATTTTTCAGATCGGAATGATTCGAAAACAGCATTCAAATATTCCTCGTAGAATCCATATTTTTTCGCCCACCTGGAAATCATTTCTTCCTTTGGTATTCCTGGATTGTCATTTGAGATGTTCTTTCTCTTCTCTAAAAGAGCACAAATTTGCTCATCTATTTCAAAAAGTTTTTCATGATAGTGTACGTTTGGTCGTTCAAATGGTAATCGTTTCACGTTCAATACCCCCTCACAAACCAATACTAACATATTTTGGAACACCTTATAAATAAATCCAATAAACTCTGGTCAAACTAAGAACACGATTTAAGATGTAGGAGGCGTGTGTATTGAGTAACGGATTATCGATTTTTGCACTTGGCGGGATTAATGAGATTGGGAAAAATATGTATGTGGTCCAGTATGATGATGATATTTTGGTGATTGACTGCGGGGGAAAGTTTCCGGATGAGAGCCTGCTTGGCATCGACTTAATTATTCCGGACCTTACTTACTTAGAAGAAAATCGCGAAAAAATTCGTGGACTCCTCGTTACGCATGGGCATGAGGATCACATTGGCGGGATTCCATACTTTCTAAAAAAGCTCAATGTACCAATTTATGCGACTCGTTTTACACTTGGGTTAATTGAATTAAAGCTAACAGAGCATCGACTTATTGCGGACTCTGAGCTAAAAACAATTGATGCTGATTCAAAGCTTGAGTTCGGTGAAGTTTCGGTTTCCTTTTTCAAAGTAAATCATAGTATACCGGATTGTCTCGGAATCGTGTTTGACACTCCTGAGGGTAGGGTCGTACATACTGGGGACTTCAAATTTGATTTGACACCTGTGAATGATCAACATTCGGACATTCATCGGATGGCCGAAATTGGGCGTGAAGGTGTGCTCGTTTTACTATCTGAAAGTACGAATGCAGAGCGCCCTGGCTCGACACCGACTGAGTTAAAGGTTGGAAACAGTATTGAGGAAGCCTTTTTTAAAGCGAAAAGAAAGGTGTTTGTTTCAACATTTGCTTCGAACATTAGTCGGGTGCAGCAAGTTGTCGATGCAGCAATGAAGACGAACCGAAAGCTTGCGCTACTTGGGCGAAGTATGGTGAATGTGGTGGATGTTGCAGTCGAGCGCGGGTATCTTAACCTACCGGATGGGATGCTGATTGATGCCAAAGAAGTGAACAATCTTGCGCCGGAGAAGGTTTGTATTTTATGTACCGGAAGTCAGGGGGAACCGATGGCTGCGCTCGCCCGTCTTTCGAATGCAAGCTACCGAGATGTCCAAATCCTTCCTGAGGACACGGTAATCCTAGCGGCGGGGCCGATTCCTGGTAATGAAAAAAATGTATCACGCATTATTGATAATTTGTTCCAGCTTGGAGCTGTCGTTTTATACGGTGGCAGTGCCACTGGAATGCATGTTTCTGGTCACGGGTATCAGGAGGAATTGAAGCTCATGTTGACCTTAATGAAGCCGAGATATTTTATTCCGATTCACGGTGAATATCGAATGCTTCATCAGCACAAGTTGCTTGCAGCATCCGTTGGAGTGGATCCAGAGAATACCTTTATTATTCAAAATGGTGATGTGGTTGATGTTACAAATTCGGAGGCCCGTCAAACTCGGAAAATCCCTTCAGGAGACACGTATGTGGATGGAATTGGTGTCGGTGACGTTGGCGATATTATTTTACGCGACCGTAAGCAGCTGTCTGAGGATGGCATGGTTGTCATCGTTGTTACACTCAGTAAACGAGATCAAAAAATCATATCGGGTCCGGATACAATTACGCGCGGTTTTGTGTTCAATCGAGACTCTGAAGAGCTTCTAAGAGAGACCAACCGACTTGTGAAAAAGTCGATTCTTGATCTTCAAAGTGAAAACAAGTATCAGTGGAATGCGATGAAAAGAGAAATAAAAAAGGCAGTGGGTCAATATTTATTTACACAAACGAAACGAAAGCCGATGATTGTACCGTTCATAATAGAAGTCTAACCCTCCGATAGTAAATCAAGACTAAAAAAA
>NZ_NSEA01000013.1:0-37396 GCF_002734285.1 Fredinandcohnia onubensis
GTGGTCAAACGAAGTTTTTCAGACTTACTTCCTCCTTTCATGATTCAATCTTATCCTGATTTTCAATTTGCTATAATGAGCCCCAGTTATATTTTTCACTAGGACCTGAGGCTTAGAAGACGTAAGTTTTTATGAAAAAAAGGGTCTGCTCAGGTACGAGCAAACCCTTATCTTTTGCGGGAAACAAACGGATTGTCGGTGATCCAAAATCGCCACGGATAATCCTTTGCCTCTCCTGTATTTTCAATTCCAATTCGTGGTCCGATTGAAATGTCTTCAGGTATATAGCCTTTTGTGATGTAAATGGGTGGTTCAAAAAATGGGCGTCCATAGTCCTCCATTGTTATCCCTAATGCTTTCGTTAGTTTTCCTGGGCCGTTTGTTAGATTTTTGGCGGGCATTTGGCCGCGGCGTTCATACATAAGGCTAATTCCTTGGTCAGGCTCAACCGCTCTGATTAGAATCGCTTCTGGGATATCAATTTCGTTACTAACTACATTCACGAGACAATGAGTGTGCATCTGATATGTATAGACATAACCAGGGTTGCCGAATATCACCTCTGTTCGCTTCGTCCTTCGATTGTTAAAAGAATGCGCCGCACGATCAAGTGGGCCTTTGTAGGCTTCAGTTTCTACGATGTAACCTGATGCCACGCCTTGTTCGGTTTCTTTTATTAGCTTACATCCGAGGAGAGCTTTGGCAAGTTCTAATGTAGGTTGATGAAAAAATGATTCAGGCAGGATTTCCGTCATGGCAGCTCCTTATTCGTTTCAGTTTTTAGGTTTAGTATGGGATTGGGTTGATGGATGTATTCTTGTATAGGTTGTAGAATAAATAGCCACCGTAAAAAAAATTACGCTACAACGAAAATAACTATTGCATCGAAACGAAATTTAGATTACTCTAAAAAGTAACAGGAGGTGAAAATTTTGGAAGATATTCGACTCAATGTTTCTTTACTTCGTAGAAGAGTACCCAATTTAACGACTGCTGCTCGTTCAGTAGGATTACGTCCGGCCACTGTCTCTAATCTGTGTACTGGAAAAATCCCTGTAGGTCGAGCAGAGGTACGCACACTTGTGGCGCTTGCTGATTTAGCTGAATGTAGTTTGGATGAATTATTAATTCGAGGGGAGAAAATGGAAATGATTGAAACTGGGATTAAAACGCTTGATGTCTTTGCTCCGTTAGCAAAAGGAGGTACAGTTGGTCTTGTCGCTCGCCCAGGAATGGGGCAACTTGTAGTTCTAGCAGAATTATTCCATCGCTTACGTAACAATGATTTCACGACAGTATTACTTTTACCGGATGGAGATCATCTAGGGGTTAATGATGTTTTAGATGAAGTTCAAATCCAAGTCAAAACAATTAAAGAAGCCTACGATGAAATCGCAAAGATTGGGATAACGAAGGAAATTGTTTTTGCAGCAGACCGATCACATGTGATTACGGGGGAAATCCAAACCCTGCAAGAAAAATTACATTCAATTGGAATTGACTCTGTCACTACGGTTCTTGTGGACTTAAAAGGTGAAGTTGTAGATGAGGATGTCCCATTTGGACCACTTGAAACATTATGGCAATTTGACGCTGACCTCACTGCAAGACATCAATATCCTGCCATTAATCCAGTATACTCAACCTCTTCTGTTCTTGAAGGGGCACACCTAGACCAAACACATTTCACAATTCAACAGCGTGCCAAAAAACTATTACGAAGATACCGCGAGCTTCGTTCACTCGTTACAGTGCATGGGCTTGAAAAGCTACCAGAAACTGAGGTTCAAACCTACAAACGCGGTGAACGTCTTGAAGCATATTTAACTCAACCATTTTATGTAGCAGAAGCCTTTACTGGTAAAAAAGGTGAATCGATTAGTTTACAGGATACTTTACTCGATATCCGCAAAATTCTTGATGGCTCTACCGACTCAAATGATGTCTCAGAATTAGCCTACATCGGAAAACTAAATTAAACAGCAAAGGCAGGAATTCACTTCCTGCCTTTTTTCATAAACAACCATGTTGCACTCAAGCCGAAGATGAGTGCTTGTGTGATAAATAAGATGATGGCTCCATTTTTTTGTTCTCCAACTGGTGGATATGGGAGTAGTGTTTCTAATAAATCTGGCGGAATCTCTTCACCGAGAGGCATACATAATGCCAGTGCGGCCAACATTTGACTTGTGTCACTATATACAGAATACAATGCATCATCTGCGAGCCATAAAAACAGGGTCACTGGTAAAAACAATACAATGTTAACCACTATATAAACTAGCCTTTTCTTAAAAGTCATCTGGTCATGCTCTTTGATTGGTCCAATGATTGGCCACCACAGCAAGACGGCCGCTAATATCAAGCCAATTAAAAAGAAATAGTTTGTAAAGTATCCTGTACGGATCCAGTCAAACATTACAGGCACGTGATATTCAATTAACAAACCGTGGAAGAGAATAATTGTAAACACGGGATGAGTTAAGACACGATATACCTTTTTCACACCATTTTTTTGGAGCATTTTTTCAAGCAGATTTGTCTTTAACCCAATTACAATCAACGGTGCCGCAATAAGAAGGACAACAACAATCTGAATGATGTGAGCACGAAACAGCATGCGTCCTAATAGGTTCATTGGACTTCCCACAGCTAATAAAATCAGTACCATACTTCCGGCAAACGCTATTGATTTATACTTCGGATGATCTTTTGGTGTTGGTAAAAGGAACATATATAAGACTATTAAAATCAAGGTAAAAAAGATGATACCCCCATTCCATTGGGAGTGAAAACTAAAACCATCTAAAATTTGACTAATCACAATATCACCAGCTTTACGGATATTGGTTGCTCAGAAGGTCACAATCCTGCGCTTTTGACTTCTCCACGCCAAAACTCTTCTAAACATACTCTTCTACTTTCATTGTAAATCCTTATGTCCCTGCTGGAATATGATTTATATCACATGTCGTTTTTCAGACATTTTTCAGACAAAAAAAATCCATATTTAAACCATTAAGATTTAAATATGGATTCTATTTTTATAACGGAAGTAAATTTACCTTCTCTTTTTCCGTTAAGCTGTTCACCATTTCAAGCCATTCTGCTGGTTTGTTTGGAAGAACGGTATAATACGTTGTTAAGAAATCAACAACCAATTGGCTAGGTAATTCAGATACTTGGTCATCACTAGGCATGAAGCATAGATCTAATCCTTTCACTGCTTCCCCGTCATTGTTCCAAGATGGATGAACATAGTCGAGCTCTATACGCTTATAGCCAAGATGAGATAGAACCTCACGGCGCACGAATGGATCCATTGGCTTAACTGTTCCAAATTCATAGTGCGCAACTTGATACGGATCGTAGATTTCAGCAAACATCCCGAATAACTCTTTCCCGTTTGCAGCAGCTAACTCCTGTAAATCCTTACTGCGGTTTTGTGCTAGAAAGCGACCGATACTCAATCCTGGTTGACCGATGATCGTAAAATCAGTCATCGCAATATTCCAGTCTGGATAATAACGATATTCCGTTGTCCCTACGACCTCATCGTCATGTACCGCAACGAAGACACGAATACTTGGGTCCTCAAGCGGCTCCTTCCAAAGTTCAAAATCTAGAACTTCCTCTTTAGGAAACACACTTTTCATTAATTCATGCATTTTAAAAAATAACGGGTCGTTGATGCTTGTTATTCTTTTATAATCCATCTCATTCACTCTCTTTCGATTATTTCCAATCAGGATATAGGTCCGTTCTTCGGTCACGCCATGTTGTAACCGAGCCGCGTTCACGCACTTCATAGAGAAGATCCAAATCGAGGTCTGCCGTCACGATCATGTCGTTGTTTACTTCGCCTTCCACTAAAATTCCTTTTGGTGGGAATGGAATATCATTTGGTGTAATAACCGCTGCCTGACCAAAGTTTGCACGCATAAAATCAACCGTTGGCAGAGTACCAACCGTGCCTGTTCCAACAACATAGACTTGGTTTTCCACAGCTCTTGCATGGCTTGTATAACGTACACGGTGGAATCCGTGGCGGTCATCTGTACAAGATGGGCAAAAAATCACATCGGCGCCCTTTGCCTTTGCCATTCGTACAATTTCAGGGAACTCGATATCATAGCAAGTTAACATCGCAATGCGTCCTTTTTCTGTATCGAACACTTGGAAATCGTCTCCGGGCGTCATATTCCATTCATTCACTTCCGTTGGGGTAATATGCAGCTTAGCCTGCTCCCCCACTCGACCATCTGGATAGAATAAATGAGCCACATTGTTGAGGTGGTCTCCCTTTCGGATGACATGTGTTCCACCAATAATGTGGACATTGTATTGTTTTGCAAGGTTTGAAAAAAGCTCACGGTAGCTTTCAGTAAAGCTAGGCAGATCATCAATAGTCAGACTTGAACCGTCCTCCCTACCGATTGATAAAAGCTGTGTAGTGAAGAATTCTGGAAACAGAATAAATTCTGCGTCAAATTCCATTGCGGTTTTTATATAATGCTCACATTGAGCCGCAAATTCATCAAAGGAACTGATTGTGTGAAGATGATATTGAACGGCTGAAACCCTCATTTTCAAATCGAGAATCCCCCTTCATTAAAAGTATGTTATAAGTGGATTATTAACTATTTTTATCGTTGAAACAAGTAAATTGTCCAATATTATATTAGACTATGAGCATTCAATTCTCAAAAACCTTTTTTTTCCATAATTTCTTCTTCCTCAAAGCCTTTCCTTATGTTACTATAAGGCTTGTCTGTACAAGTTTTGTAAAAATGTCGTAATAAAAGCGAAACATTTCTGCAATATAAGCGTCTTATATATTGAAGAATATCACAGCAAAGAAGGTATGCTTAATGTCGAATGCGAGAAAAATGAAAAAGGGCAACATTGTCAAGATTATTGCGTTGTTTGGCTTTATTGTGTTGTTACTCTTGTATTCTTTCTTTCTACTTAAAACTAAATTTTTTCTAGAAGCAGATGCATCTGAACCGGTAGTTGAGGTTGTTGCACCCGCCGAACCTACTGAAAAAAATGAACCAATAGATGATGATTTTAGAGTTGATGACCAACCAAAAGGGAATATTGAAGAGGAAAAACCCGCTGAAGAAGAATCCGCACCTACAACTGAACCAACAAAAGAAACAGCTCCAGATTTAGTGCAACCAACCACTCCCGAAATAGATGAGGAACAGGAAGAAGATCAAAAACAGGACGCACCAAAGGAAACACCTGCCCCACCTTCAAGAGCTGTTTATCTCACTTTTGACGATGGTCCTCATAAGGTTTCAAAGGATATCCTTGCTTTACTCGACCAATATGATGCGAAAGCAACTTTTTTTATGTTAGACAACAACATGAAAAATTATCCTGATGCGGTCAAGGAAATGGCGAGTAAAGGACACAGTGTCGGTCTTCATGGTGTCACACATGATAAAAATAAATTCTATCAATCTTCGAAATCCGTTGTTGGCGAAATGGACCAAACCCAACAGACGCTTTTCGAATTGACAGGAATTGAAACAGACCTCATTCGAACTCCATTTGGCAGTGCGCCACATATGACAGATGCTTATAAGGACGCAGTAGATGCTGCTGGCTACAAGATGTGGGACTGGAATATTGATAGCCGTGATTGGCAATTCCGAGATAACCGGTATGTGGATAGTGTAATTGAACAGCTAACTAAATTGAATCGTGTGAATCAGCCAATTGTCATTCTACTGCACGAAAGACCCGAAACACTCGAACATTTACCAAAACTACTAGACTATCTAAAAGAGCAAGGCTACGAGTTCAAAGCATTAGAATCAACGATGCACCCGATACAGCTATATTAAAGATGGCCCACCAGGTCATCTTTTTTTCTGGTAAAGGAGGTCGGGTTCGGTCATGGGTGGACTTAGGCCTGGGTTGCTCGTGGGTCAGGGGGACAGGTCCCGTGTCCCAGGAAAAAAATGGTGGGACGCGGGACCTGTCCCTTTGTCCCAAACGGGAATGTAGGGTAAACTAGATAGACAAAATAATTGATGGAAGGGTTTTTGTGATGAATGGACAGAATCGTGCTGATATAGTTCCGGGAATTGAGGTTCAAATTGTGTTAAAGAAGGACCAGCGAACTGGTATACTAACAAAAGGAATTGTGAAAGATATTTTAACGAAGTCTAGTTTTCATCCTCATGGGATTAAGGTTCGATTAGAGGATGGACAAGTTGGGCGAGTGAAGGAAATCATTCAATAAATTATTTTAACATCAGAAATGAGGACATACATATGCTATCTTTCGAGGAAAAACTTAAGGTCATCGAATCATTCCCGGAATTGGAACGAAAAAATGTATCGTTAGGAAGAGTAAACTTTCACTATAACGACAGCATCTTTGAAAAGAAGATTGTTGTACAGCATCTACACCCAAATGGTAATGGTTTTGTATACGCCGGAAACCTTCAAAACTACGATGTAGATGCTAAGGGATTTATTAATATACGGGATTTCTCCGAAGCTGATTTGCGACGAATCGTGAAGGAATCGATCCAATCCCTCTCCGCGAATTCCCCTTTAGGGAGAGAAAATGCCATCATTGGTGAAGGACAAGAAGAACGTTGGGTTAATGATGAGGGACAAACACTGCTACTTGTATTCGAAGATGAATGGTGGAATGTATATTCCGGCCTAAACCTAGAAGAAGCCTTTGGCTCCTATGATGAAGCGGAAGACTATTTATATGAAGAGGGCTTTAGACTTCAATAATCAAAATCCAACCTCCCAATTAAATGAGGTTGGATTTTTTAAATTTCACTATTGAATGGGCATGAAGGCTACTTTCCAAACGCCGTTTTCGTCTTTTACCATTTGGAAGCCCATGTCTCCATTTTGATTACGAAAGGAAATATATCCTTGATACTCGTTCGTTTGATGAAACGTTCCTGAACCTAAACCATAAAATGGTTTCTTGTAGCTTTCGGGGTCCCTTGTTTCCTCTTCCCAGTACTTCTTATCTTCCTCTTTAGACCACATCACAAACTCTTCTCTTGTTGTGTACAGGGCATATGAAGTTTCTTGATCACCGTCCGCATTTGCTTGGAGATATAATTTCGCAACACTGATTGGCTCTAGCGTTCTTATTGGCTCAGGGTCATGATCAAGCTTGAATTCCTCATAAGCCACTCTTTCGTCCTCGTTAAGATCGAGATCATTTTTTACCTCTGGTACATACTCATCAAGAGGAGCATAAATTTCCACTGTTGCTTCGTCCCAGTAATTGACATGAATATGATGGAGTTTTTCCTCATTATTTTGTTTGTATGAAAAGACAATTTCTACACTAGGTTCTCCCTGACTTTCGTTAAACGAGTTAACAGCTATGGAATTTACATCAATCCCCTTGTAAAAATCAAGTAACACGTCAACTTCCTTTTCCGAATTCGCAACAAAGAATACATTTTCCTTAAGGAATTCCCTATCTTCAACATGAAGTGCCTCAAAAAAATTAACAACTAGCTTACTAGCTTTTTCTATTGTGGTTACCTTTAAGACTGATTCATACATTTGTTGATACGCAGGATTCTCAGCTAACAGTGCATCAAAGTCCGGATTCACTACACTGGTAGTTTCCTTGGTTTCGGTTTCGACTGGCTGCTGCCCTTGTTCTTGATTATTCGTCACATAGGACATAGATATGATAGAGAACAGCATAACTGCCGCTGTTAGAGGGATCCACATTTTTAGCCCTGAAAAATTTCTTCTTTTTATTATCTGTTTTTCCTTTAGTGATTCTTTAAGCTGTTTTGCAAAAATGGGATTGGGATCAAGGTCAGGACGTTTTTTTAAAGGCTGTAACCATTTCTCATCATTTCGATTGTTCATTGAGTCCCCACCCTTCCTCATCTACTCGAATATGCTTTTTCATTTGTTGAATCGCTCTGTGGTAATCGACGCGTACTTTCCTTTCACTGCATCCCATGATTTCAGCGGTTTCTTTAACAGACATCTCTTTTAGTCCTCGCAAAATGATAATCGACCGATAGGCGGGCTTTAATTTTATAAGAGCTTCTTGTAGTTCTTCCCATTCCTTCTTTTGGATGGCTTTCTTTTCAGGTGTAGCCTCTTCCGATTCTTTTTCATAAATCCAGTCTGGTAAGAGTTGAATAAACTTTTGTTTTCGTTTCAGGTCAATTGCCGTATGCTTTGTGATCGAGAAAATCCATGTTTTCAATCTTTCTGTATTTTGTAGACTTCCTATGTTTTTCATGATTTTAATAAAAGTTTCTTGTGTGATATCTTCTGCTTCCTGACGGTTATTCGTATAAAAGAGTGCAAAATGATAAACATCCCGGTAATACGTATCATAAATAGTTTCTATATCGAACGACATATTCTCCAATGCCTCGCCCCCAATCAGTAATAAGTCGTTTCAACTCCGAATTTGTTTCAACTTTATTAAAAAAATTTATCCTCAACTACAATTCGTTATCAGTACCACATCTCCTGCTTTTGGGAATCGGTTCACTTTCCCAACAAAAAAAGCAGCAAGAGGAAGATGTTATGCTTCCTTTTGCTGCTTCTGGGTTAAGACAACTGTAAAAATATGGTGGGACGCGGGACCTGTCCCTGTGACCCAACGATTTAAGAACCTAGGATTCTTTCTGCGTTTTTGACGCGTTGTTCGGTTGGGGGTTCGACTCCTTTGAGTTTGTATTCCAGACCTAGGCTTTCCCATTTGTAGATACCAAGCTTGTGGTATGGGAGGACTTCAATTTTTTTCACATTTGTTAGTGTTTTTATAAACTCTGATAGCTTCGTAAGATCCTCATCATTGTCGCTTATCGTTGGAACAAGTACGTGTCGAACCCAAACTGGAACATCCTTATCTGATAGATATTGAGCAAAGTCTAGAATATGTTCATTACTTAGGCCCGTCAATTCCTTATGCTTCAATGGGTCGATTTCCTTGATGTCTAGTAAAATTAAGTCAGTTAGTGGAAGTAACTCCTCTAATTTCTCTATAAAATGAGGAGCACGTGTAAAGCATCCACCAGAACTATCAATCGTGGTGTGAATCCCAAGCTTCTTGCATTCTTTAAACAACTCGATTAGAAAATCAAGTTGAAGCAAAGGCTCACCGCCACTTACGGTAACACCACCGCCCGACGCTTGGAAAAAGGGAAGATAGGTTTTGATATCATCGATGATCTCTGTAACACTCATTTCCTTCCCCATATTTAATTTCCAAGTATCTGGGTTATGACAGAACTGGCAACGGAGCAAACACCCCTGAGTGAAAATAACATAACGTAGTCCTGGTCCGTCTACCGTCCCACAGGTTTCAATGGAATGAATGCGTCCGTTCATGCTTAACGTCCTCCTCTTTTCTAACATCCTTACATGGTTTCGTGGAATGTTCGGTTTATAACATCAATTTGTTGTTCTCTTGTTAGTTTGATAAAGTTCACGGCATATCCTGATACACGAATGGTTAATTGTGGATATAACTCAGGATGTTCCATTGCATCCATTAATGTTTCTCTGTCAAAGACGTTCACATTTAAATGGTGGCCTTTTTTCATCACGTATCCATCAAGTAAACCTGCTAGGTTACTAATTCTCGCTTCTTCCTCTCTTCCTAAAGCCTTCGGTACGATTGAGAACGTATTTGAGATTCCATCTAAAGCATATTCATATGGAAGCTTCGCAACAGAGCTCAATGAAGCAAGTGTACCCTTTGTGTCACGACCATGGAGTGGGTTTGCACCAGGTGCAAATGGTTCCCCAGCTTTACGGCCATCAGGGGTGTTGCCTGTCTTTTTCCCATACACGACATTAGATGTGATCGTTAAAATGGATTGTGTGTGAACAGAGTCACGGTATGTTTTATGCTTTTTAATCTTATTCATAAAACGCTTCACAAGCTCAACTGCGATGTCATCGACACGATCATCATTGTTTCCGTATTTCGGGAAGTCTCCTTTAATCTCGTAATCTACAACAATTCCATTTTCATCACGAATCGTTTTCACCTTAGCATGTTTGATTGCACTGAGTGAATCGGCGACCACAGATAGACCGGCTATTCCGCATGCCATCGTGCGTAAAATCTCACGGTCATGCAGTGCCATTTCTAATCGCTCATAGCTGTATTTATCATGCATGTAGTGAATGATATTTAATGTGTTCACATAAAGTCCTGCAAGCCATTCGAGCATTAAATCATATTTTTCAAGAACTTCCTCATAATCCAGATACTCTGAAGTAATCGGTGAGTATGTCGGACCAACTTGGATCTTCAGCTTTTCATCAATACCACCATTGATTGCATAGATTAAAGCTTTCGCTAGGTTCGCTCTTGCTCCGAAGAATTGCATTTGCTTTCCGATTGTCATCGCCGATACACAGCACGCGATGCCATAGTCGTCCCCATACGTTTCACGCATAATGTCGTCATTTTCATATTGAATGGAGCTTGTTTTGATAGACATTTTTGCACAGTATTTCTTATAGTTTTCAGGTAACTTCACTGACCAAAGTACAGTTAGGTTTGGTTCAGGTGCTGGTCCAAGATTGTCTAGAGTATGCAAGAAACGGTATGAGTTTTTTGTAACCAGTGGACGTCCATCAAGTGCAACACCTGCAAGAGATTCTGTTACCCAAGTGGGATCACCGCTGAATAGCTCATTGTAATCCGGTGTTCTTGAAAACTTAACAAGTCGTAGTTTCATAACAAAATGGTCAACAATTTCCTGTGCTTCTTGCTCAGTTAATAGGCCGGTTTCTAAATCCCTTTCAATATAGATATCTAGGAATGTGGACACACGTCCTAAACTCATTGCAGCCCCATTTTGTTCTTTTATCGCTGCTAAATATGCGAAGTATAGCCATTGAAATGCTTCTCTTGCATTTGTAGCTGGTTTTGAAATGTCATAGCCATAGGAGACAGTTAGCTCCTTTAATTCCTGTAGTGCACGAATTTGTTCAGAAAGCTCTTCTCTGTCACGAATGATGTCATCAGTCATGGTTCCATTTCCGGTTTCAAGAAGGTCTTTCTGCTTGTCTTCGATGAGTCGGTCTACACCATAAAGGGCCACTCTGCGGTAATCCCCAATGATCCTTCCACGACCATATGCATCAGGTAGTCCTGTAATGATACCCGCTTTTCTCGCAAGTTTCATTTCTGGTGTATAAGCATCAAATACACCTTGGTTATGTGTTTTTCGATAGTCAGTAAAAATCTTTACAATCTCCTGGTCTATTTCAAACCCATAGGATTTTGCAGAATCAACCGCCATTCTAATTCCACCAAATGGTTGAAGTGAACGCTTAAACGGTTTATCTGTTTGGAAACCAACCACTTTCTCTTTTTCCTGATCTAAGTAACCAGGGCCATGTGAAGTAATCGTAGATACAATTTTCGTATCCATATCAAGCACTCCACCATTTTCTCGCTCCTGTTTTGTTAGCTCCATTACCTGCTTCCACAGCGTATTTGTTGCTTCCGTCGGTCCCACTAAAAATTCATCGTCACCGCTATATGGTGTAAAATTCTCTATTATGAAGTCACGTACATCAATGTCCTTTTGCCATTTTCCTTCTTTAAAACCAGCCCATGCTTTCATCATCAATGACCTCCATTAAAAGGTTGTTAAATATATGTTTGTGATTAAGACTTAGTTTGCTCAGTACTGAACAAACTTTCTTACAAGTCAATCATACAACGGGATTAGTCTTGTGTCATGTGAAATATTTCACAAATTAACAGAGTTACCATTTTAGCCATATTTTCATCAAAATTTGGTCAAAATTATTTGGTCGGAGCGAAACTAACCAGCTTGTGTGCCATTAATCTCGTATGATTAGGTAGGTGGTGACACTCCAAGTTGCTGGAGTATCACTAGACTCCTATTATCTGGTTAGTGATGACACTCCAATGCCGCTGGAATACCATCAAACTCCTAATATCTGGATTGTGATGGTACTCCAATGCTTCTGGAGTATCACCATCCTCCTAATATCTGGATTGCGATGTTACTCCAATGCGTCTGGAATAACACCATCCTCCTAATAACTGGATTGTGATGGTACTCCAATGCGTCTGGAGTACCACCAAACTCCTAATACCTGGATTGTGTTGTTACTCCAATTCAGCTGGAGTAACATCATCCTCCTAATATCTGGATTGTGATGACACTCCAATGCCGCTGGAGCACCGGTAAAAGGGACGGAGGGACCCAGACGGGATGAGGGACACTTTCTTCATAAAAAAAAGAGCCACCGGAGTGACTCGTTTTTTATGTTAGTTTGTATACGATTGCTTCATATGGTTTTAGTTCGATTGTTTCGATTTCATCCTCAGATTCTCTTGGGTAGTTGCTGATTAGGAGTTCTTTGGATTTGTATTGAATTGTTTTTGGCAGGGTAAATATTGGTGTTTCTTTTGTAAAGTTTGTAATCACAAGTAATGTTTCATTTCCTAATGTACGTGTATATGCGTAAATTTGTTCATTTTCCTCTAAAATTAAATCGTATGAACCGTACACCATAATTGGATTGTTTTTACGAAGACCAATGAGTTTCTTATAATAATGATAAATGGAATCTGGATCTGCAATTTCTGTCTGAACATTGATGTCTTTAAAATTTGGATTTACTTTTATCCACGGAGTGCCTGTTGTGAAGCCTGCATTTTCAGAATCATCCCATTGCATTGGGGTTCTTGCATTATCACGCCCACGGAAGTGAATTGCATCCATGATTTCTTCTTTCGTAAAGTTATCTTGATCTATTTGATCCTTATAAAAATTTTGGATTTCAATATCTTTATAGTCATCAATTGAGTCGAAGGATACGTTTGTCATTCCTAATTCCTGGCCTTGGTAGACAAATGGAGTCCCTTGCATCATATGGAGCCAAGTCGCAAGCATTTTCGCACTTTCTTTGTGATATTCCTTTGTATCTCCAAAGCGTGAAACAGATCTTGGCTGGTCATGGTTTTCAAGATATAGAGAATTCCATCCCTTACCTTCTAAGTCTTTTTGCCATCTTGACATGATTTGCTTTAATTCTGTTAGCTTCCAGTCACGATTGATCTTCCATTTCCCTAAGTTTCCACCCGTTTTTGACTTATCGATTCCCATGTGCTCAAATTGGAACAGCATGCTCATTACGCCCGTTTCCTCATTTGTATAACGAATCGCGTCGTCAGTTGAAACAAACTGTGTTTCACCAACGGTCATAATATCATATTTTTCAAAAACCTCTTGTCTCATTTCAGTTAGATAGTCCATGATTTTCGGACCGTTTGCAAAGTGTTCGCCACCCCATTGGTAGCGGCTATTTGTCGTTACTTTTGCATCGGGTAATCCCTCTGTTTTTGAAAGGAGGTTGATGACATCCATTCGGAATCCATCAACACCTTTTTCAAGCCACCAAGTCATCATTTTATAGATATCTTGACGCATTTTCGGATTTTCCCAATTCAAATCTGGTTGTTTT
The DNA here is from genome assembly GCF_002734285.1 of Fredinandcohnia onubensis. Taxonomy (GTDB): domain Bacteria; phylum Bacillota; class Bacilli; order Bacillales; family Bacillaceae_L; genus Ferdinandcohnia; species Ferdinandcohnia onubensis_A. The sequence continues at coordinate 13,501 of NZ_NSEA01000013.1, forward strand.
CTTGAAAATAAGTGCAAGAAGTACTCATCTGATTTTTCATCATACTCCCAAGCTGACCCGCTAAAAAAGGATACCCAGTTATTTGGCTCCTGACCGTCTTTGCCGTTTTTCCATACATAATAATCGCGATATGGGTTGTCCTTGGAGCTTCGTGCTTCCACAAACCATGGGTGTTCATCAGAAGTATGGTTAACCACAAGGTCCATAACTAGCTTCATACCGCGATTGTGCATTTCAGTGATCAGTTGTTCCCAATCTGCCATATTTCCGAACTCGTCCATAATATCCTGATAGTCGCTAATGTCATAGCCATTATCATCATTTGGTGATTTATAGACCGGAGATAACCAAATTACATCAATCCCCAGTTCTTTCAAATAATCTAATTTTGAAATCATCCCCTGTAAATCACCGATACCGTCCCCATTACTATCTTTAAAGCTTCGTGGATAAACCTGATAAACGACTGATTCCTTCCACCATTTCCGTTCCATTTTATTACTCCCCTTTAAGCCCACTTTTTTTGAAATAGAAGCTCATCTGCTAAAGAGGCAAATGAGCTGTTGGCTTTAACCTTTTACCGCACCTGCTGCAATTCCTTCGATAATGAATCGTTGCAGGAATAGATACAAGATAATTACCGGAATGATTGCTAATGTTAATGCTGCTAATGCGTAGTTCCATTGCGTCATATACTGACCAAAGTAAATATATGAGGCTAGTGAAATTGTTTGTTTATCAGGTGATCCTAACATCAAGTATGGAAGTAAAAAGTCGTTCCAAATCCATAATGTGTGCAGAATACCGATTGTTACAGTAATTGGTGTTAATAAAGGAAACACGATTCGGAAGAATGTACGGAATGGTCCAGCTCCATCAATAGCTGCCGCTTCCTCAAGTTCCACTGGGATTCCTTTAATAAAGCCATGGTATAAGAAGACTGCTAGTGGTACTCCAAATCCAAAATACATCATGATAAGTCCTGGAATACTATCAATCATGTTAAAATTGCTTGCCACTTTTACTAGTGGAATCATCATTGTCTGGAATGGAATAATCATTGCAGACACAATTAGAAAGAAGATAATATTACTTACTTTACCTGGTGAACGTACAAGTCGATGTGCCGCCATTGAACTTATTAATAGAATACCAGCCACACTAACAACTGTGATAATTGCTGTGTTCATAAAGACAACTGGGAAATTGAGTTGCTCCCAAACGGTAACGAAATTATCAAAATTAAATGCTTTAGGTAAAGCAGCTGTAGACGTTAATACCTCATCATAACCCTTAAACGCGTTGACAATGACAAGATATAATGGACTTATAAAAAGAAGTGCCAAGGCAATCATGATAATTTCTGCAACAAATTTCTTTATGCCATATTTCTCCTTCATTAAAAATCAACCTCTTTTCGTTTAAGGACGGCAACTTGTGCAAGGGTTATTCCCGCAACGATTACGAAGAATGCAACAGCCTGTGCTGAGCCATATCCATATTGGTTATTTACAAATGCTTCTTGATAGATTTGTAGAGCTAGCATTTCAGTTGTGTTAAAAGGTCCACCATTTGTTAACGATAGGTTCATATCAAACATTTTAAAAGCCTCTGAAGCTGATAAGAATGTTGAGATTGTAATGGCAGGCATGATTAGCGGTGCAACAACGTAGCGTAATCTAGCCCATGGACCTGCTCCATCTATATAAGATGATTCAATAAGTTCCTTTGGTACACCTTGTAAAGCTGCTAGATAAATGATCATTAAATATCCTGAGAAGGACCAAGAGAATACGAGCACTAATGCATAAAATGCATAGTTTGGTAGTGTAAGCCAGTTAATTCCAAAGATTTCAACCCCTGTTTTTTCAAAAACTTGAGCAAACACTTCTGTAAAAATAAATTGCCAAATGAATCCGATAATTAGAGAACCGATTACATTCGGTAAAAAGAAAAAGGTACGCAAGATATTTCTTGATTTTAACGCTTTATTTAAAACTAGTGCTAAAGAAAAACCAATAATATTTGTAACAATGACAATCGCTAGTACGAATTTTATGGTTACAACTAACGATGAAATAAATCCTGCATCTGAAAATAGATTTATATAGTTTTGTAAACCTACCCATTTTGTTTCAGAGCTGATTCCGTTCCAATCCTGGAATGAATACACAAACGCTTGAGAAAACGGGATCACAATTACTAATGTAAAAAACAATAAAGCAGGAAGGACAAACGCGATATAGGTTAATGTCTTTTTCCACTTGTTCTTTTTTGGTTTAACAGTAGCTTCAACTTCTACTCTTTCATTTGTTAATGAATAACTCACTGTTACAACCCCCCCTCATTCTAATAAGAAATCACCTTCTAATCTTGAGTATCGGGAATAGAAGGTGATTTATTTGATTACTTACTTGGCTTTCATACGCTCATCAACAATTTTTTGTAATGCTTCAATTGTTTCTTCTTTTGTTGCTTGATCTGCAACATACGCTTGAAGAGCAGCCGCAAATTCTGTATCAAGACCTGATGGCCAATAATTCATTGCCCATGGCATTGTTTGATTGTCTTTTGAATACTTCAATAAGTCAGCAGCTAATGGCCCTAATGATTCTGGTGCTTCAACATCGTCAAATGCTGGGATAAAGTTGAATGAATCAACTAGATATTTTTCTCCATTTTCATGTAACCATGTTAAGAATTTCTTTGCTTCGTCTACATGCTTGCTGTCCTTATTTATGCCGTAGTAAGCTGGCACGTCAACTGGTAATCTTGTTTCTGTTGGGTCTTCGCTCATCGGAATGGCAAACATACCGAAGTCGAAGTCAGGGTTTGCTTCCATGATTGAAGCATATGTCCAAACACCTTGTTGCATCATTGCAGATTTACCTGATGTGAAGCTTGATAATTGGCGAGTGTAGTCAATACCGATTGAATTTACACCTTCTCCGTAATCTACTGTCGTATCTAATACATCAAAGAAGCTGTCCATATATGGATTTTCACTTAAAGTTGTTTCACCTGATTTTAACTGTGAAGCAAATGCTCCTGGATCTTCTACAGAAGAGAATGGTAGGTTAAATAAGTGTAATCCTAATACCCAATCTTCTTTATAGCCTTCGCTGAAGGATTTGATTCCAGCTGCTTTTAATTTTTCGTTTACTTCTTTTAACTGAGTAAGTGTTGTTGGAACTTCTGTAATTCCCGCTTGTTCAAATAAATCTTTATTATAGATAAAGCCGTATCCCTCTAAACCAACTGGGAAGCCATACATTTTTCCATCGATTGTCATACCTGGTTTTGCTGCTTCTGAAACTTGTTCAATCCAAGGTTCGTTTGAAAGGTCTGTTAAATATTCTTGCCAGTCTTCCATGTCAGTGTATCCACGAACGAAGAAGATATCAGGACCTTGTCCAGATGCAAAACGTGCTTTACGCAATGTTGAGTAATCATCTACAACTTGTGCATTGATTTTGACGTTTGGATTTTCTTTTGTGTAATCCTCAGCCATTTGTTTTACTTGATCAACGATTTCAGTTTTGAATTGTAGGAGGTTAAGGGTTACTTGTCCTTCTTTTTCTCCTCCTGTACTTTCTTTCTCTGTATTATCTTTGCCAGTTCCGCAAGCTGCGGCTACAAGCATAACAAGTATCATCATAAGTGCTAACGCTTTCTTTTTCATTGCAATTGTTCCTCCTTTGATTAGGTTACAAGTCAATCTTACTCCTATTTTGCACGCGCTTACATGTCATATTTTCATGTGAACAGGTAATATTTTATACAATAAAAAGTGAGTCACATTGTACTCACTTTCATTTTTTTTCTCTAAAATTTTTCGGGGATAGGCCTTCGTATTTTTTAAACACCTTACTAAAATAATTCTCATTACTGAATCCGAGTTCATAGGCAATTTCAATGACTGGCATATTAGTCTCAAGTAAAAGGTATTTTGCATTTTTAATTTTTAAGGACGTCACATAATCAATCACAGTCATGCCAAACATCTCTTTAAACCGACCTGAAATATATGGAGGTGTCACATAGAAGGTTTTCGCTAATATATCAAGCGTAATCTTCTCTTTAAAATGATGATCGATGTAGGTCTTGATCTCCTGTATGACGTCTGTTTTTTTCGTTTCAGGCTTTTCCCGATCTACTAGTTCAAGCCATTCCTTGGAAAGTGATAACTCCTTCCAGTTTTTCACCGCTGATTCTATGGCAGCTTCAAGCTCCTGTTTGCGGATTGGTTTTAATATGTAGTCCACTGCCTTCGCTTGTATGACCGCTCGCATATACTCAAAATCATCATGACCACTGATTACAATAATTTGCATATCGCGGTGAGCTAGTTTCACACTTTCGATAAGGTCAACACCACTTTTTTCGGGCATTTTCATATCACATAAAAGAATTTCTGGTTTATGTGCCTTAATGATTTCTTCTGCCTCATCCACACTGCCTGCAAAAAAGCGTTCCTTAATCTTAAATTTTTCCCAATCTACCAAGTACTCTATCGCTTCCCGAACATGTTCTTCATCATCAACTATTAACACCTTCACCATAATCTCTCCCCTTTTATGGTACGCTGGGACCATGTTCTTGTTCTGATGAACCTATTTTGGAATAACGAATTGAATTGTCGTTTCTTTTAAAGGAATGCTTTGTATCTCCCATTTGAATGATTCTCCATATTCAAAATGGAGGCGAAAAAGGACATTTAATAAACCGATTCCACTTGACGAATTTGCTTGCATTTGTCCATTCGCATACTGTTCGCGAATTCCTTCAATTTTCACCTGTGAAAAACCTTGTCCATTATCCACGATTCTTAAAATTAAGCTCTCCTCCGAAGTATAACCCTCAATTTTTACAAGTACTGAACGGTTGCCCTTTTCAACACCATGGATGATGCTGTTTTCGACTATTGGTTGAAGAATCATTTTAGGAACATCGACCTTAAGGCTTTCTTCCGTACAATTCACTTCATAATGTAGTCTTTCCTTGAATCTCCCTGTCTGTAGATAAAGATATTCTTTTGTATGCTGGATTTCATTCTTAAGTGGAACAGTTCGTGTTTTTAAATCCATGCTATACCTGAAAATAGAGCTTAATGATAGTAATCTCTCATAAACGTCAGGCGCATTTTGCTTTAATGCAATTGTGCCAATTGATTGAAGTGTGTTGTATAAAAAATGCGGGTTGATCTGAGCCTGCAACATTTTTAATTGAGCTGTCTTCATTTCAATTTGGAGACGCAGCTCCTTTGTAATCAACTGATTTAGACGATTTGTCATTTCTACAAATCTTTTTTCAAGCTGTCCTAATTCATCCTCGCGCTGAGGTTCAACCACTTGTGCAATATGGAAGTCTCCCTGTTCAATGGAGGCAATATTTTTAATTAATCTTTTTATTGGTTGAATGATGGATAACGAAACAAAATAAAGCATGATTGCCAGCAATACTAACATAATCACCTGTATGAATGTAATATTTCGAATTGACTCGGTTGCTTTCCCCGTAATCATTGAACTTGGGATAAATTTCAGAAGCGTCAACGATACATCTCCAATATTACCTGTTTCACTGAATAAAGCTCCTTTTTCATCACCTAATGTAAATGATTGGAATTGCTGTAATTCCTCTGTTTTATAAATGGATTGAAGTTGGTTGGTATCCTCCAAAGTATTCGAATAAGATGAAACAGATTTACTTTCTAAAAAAAGCATAATTTCTTCTTCATCTGTGCTAAGTCGCTTTAAAAGTAAGTCCAGTTCTCTTGTTGATATATAAATGGTTAAATAACCTAATGGTTCGGGATTTGGAGGTTCCACGATTTTTCGATGAATGATAAGGGTCGATACTCCCTCATATTCTTTAACTTCCATCACGCGATAGGTGTCTTTTAAGCGGTCCTCAATCGGAGTTGTAGAATTCGTTTCCGATGAAAAACGTAATCTTTCAGTATAAAAGGTCTCACCGGCTGTATTAGAATGGTATTCAATTCTCATGACATCCGGATTCATATATAACAGATTTTTCATTTCGTACTCCACCTGATTCCTTTGCGGAATACTGAAATTAGTCGTGTTAAGACTTTGTAAAAGGGTTTCGTCATATAGCCATGTCAGTGAAAGCTGATCAAGTTTTTCCAAATAGGCAGAAATATTAAGAATTCCCGATTCAATTAATGAACGGTTATTTTCTATAAGTTGGTCCTCAATCGCTTCGGTAGAAGAATGATAGGTCATAATATTAGACACAACATATGGAACAATAACTGCAACTAGCATAATTACCAATAATTTTTTATGCAGACTCTTTTTTATCATAAAACCCCTACTCTTGGTTTAATGGCTTTATTTTTTCCACACGACGGAATGCAAGATGCGACAACCAAGTTACCCAAAACGCTGGTAATGTAATTCCAAAAATAAACAAGAAACCCGAAAATCTCAGTAAAGCATAAAGCAAGATAACTGTACTAATCACCATCAATATACTGATGAGAAGCTGTGACAAACCTATAAAAAAGGCATTTTTAAAATAAGTAAACAGCTTTAACTGAAAATGTGCGTAGAGTGGGAAAATGTATAATGTAATCATTATAAAAATAAAGATGGCTCCTAATGTTACGATCTTGATAGCGAAAAATATCGGCCCTTCATGCGCGGTGAAAAAATGATAATCAAAATAAAGAAGTGCACCAATCGCGGTAAGAATGTATCCTATGAACTGACTATCTTTAAAACTACTTTTGTAAGCATCCCAAAATGTAGGAAAAACCTTAATTTCTTCATCTTCCTGGAGGACCCACCTTCTTATTACAGAAAACAATGCTACTGTCGCCGGAAAAATTCCTAGAACCCCCAACCCAAGTAGCGTAAAAACAACCCATAATAAATTAATATAAACGAGCCGGGTTACCCACACACAAAACTGGTACAACCCACCCATCAACCCTGAAGTATTCATGCTGCCACCCCTCACTATGGGACGGAGGGACAGGTCCCTTGTCCCAGTAAAAATTTGGTAGGAAAGTGTACCTGTCTCTTGTCCCTTTCGTCTATACTATTATAAAATTAAATTAAAATAAATAAACATGGGGTGTGGGACTGACATGGCAAAACTAGTTATTACGCAAAACATTGAAGAATTTCATTTAGATCAGATTAAAGAAATTGTTCCTGACTGGGAGATTGTTGCGGGGCGAGATTCGTCTGTTTGGATAGATCATTTACAAGATGCTGAGGTTATTGTTGGCTGGAAAAAGGAAATTGCGGAGCATTCTATTTATGCCGATTCAAACCTTCGTTGGTTACAAAGCTGGAGTGCTGGAGTCAATAGTATGCCACTTGAGGAAATGGAGAAGAAAGATATTGTTCTGACAAGCGCAAATGGAGTTCACGCCTATCCGATTTCAGAAACTATTTTTGCCTTAATGCTCGGGTTAACGAGAAAAATACATACATATGTCCGTAATCAGCAGGTGAAAAAATGGCATCATGCTGATATGAATCTTGAAATTCATGAAAAGACGATTGGGATTATTGGTGTCGGTCATATTGGGAAGGAAACGGCAAAGATTGCTAAGGCCTTTGGTATGAAGGTACTTGGAGTTCGCCACTCTGACCGAGATGAGGAATTTGTGGATGAGATGTATACAACCGCCCAGTTATCTGATGTTCTGGCTCGTTGTGATTATGTCGTGGTTACTTTGCCATTGACGAATGAAACACATCATTTATTTGGGGCTGACGAGTTTAAAAAAATGAAGTCTTCTGCATTTTTCATTAATATCGGACGCGGCGAGATTGTCGTGGAAGATGATTTGATTGAAGCACTTCGTTCAGGTGAAATCGCTGGGGCTGGTTTGGATGTATTCACGAAAGAACCACTTGAAGAAACTAGCCCGCTGTGGGAATTTGAAAATGTGATTGTGACACCGCATACGTCTGGTTCAACTGAACATTACACCAAGCGTGTCATTGAAGATATCTTTATCCCGAATCTAAAAAGCTACGCTCAAGGCGGAGTTCTACCGAAGAATGTCGTGGACTATAAGAAGGGGTATTAAGGACAAGGCACACTGCCCCTGTAAAAAAATGGTGGGACCTCTGTCCCACCTTAATCTTCATCCTTCACATCAATATCTTCTGGGATGGGTTCGTTTAGCCATTCTACGTAGAGTTTTTTGTATTTTTCAAGCTGTTCGAGGGTAGCGTTGAATTGTTCTTTATTTAATAAGTATTGCTCCCCATCGAAAAGTGCACGTACCTTTTTTTCTAGGATAAGCTTTTTCACAAGCTCTTCTGGTATTGATAAATATTCTGCTGTTTCTTTAACTGTTAAATACAACGTACTTCATCCTTCTTTATCTTCGAATTTTATAAGCCCGACGTTCTGCGTATTCCGAGCATGGAATGCACACCTTTATTGTATTCCCTTTATCATCGACATACTTTCGCAAAGGCTTAATTTTTCTTTTACAAATCGCACATTTCGCACCACCAAAAAAAGAGAACATTTTTACCCTCCTTTTGAAGAAAAAAATGAGAGATATGCTCTCTCATTTTATTTTACCGCGACAAACTGATCAACAAAATGCTGTGGATTTAGTCTTTCACCAGTGGCTCTTTCAATTTTTTCATTCCAATTGTATAACGCACCAGGCTTAAAGAAATCGTTCAACAAAAATTCTCCCACTTTTTCAGAGAAAAGATCAGTTGATATATTCTTCTCAATATAGCGCTGAAGCTGGGAAGTTGTTAACTCACCAAGTAAATAGTTTTGATAATACACCGGCACCAACGTAAAATGAATTTTCGCAGCCCAATGTGGATAATCCTGATTTTCTGGCGGCGTTAACAATTGAACCTCGCTGACAATCTTCCACCATAAACGATTCAAATCCTGATCCGGATTTTCATAAAGCTCACGTTCAAAAAACACAAATGTCATTATCCAACGGCCCGCAATCAGCATTTGGCGACGCAATGATTTTTCAATGTGTGGCTTCAACTCTTCAACTTGCGCTTGGTCTAATCTTAAAAACTGCTGGAGCCATTCTGGATTCTTTCCGAAACGACCATATAGCATCGCTATTGCCTCTGTTGTTAGCGTATGTGCTGGACTGCGCAATAGGAATGGCAGATCACGGTCAATATATTTAAAATAAACCGCATGCCCATATTCATGTAGCATCGTGGTTAACCAGTAATCGGAAGGCACATTGTTACTTAAGACACGAACATCACCCTCGCGGTCAATATCGGTACAGAATGCGTGCTGGTTTTTCTTCTCTCTTGGATACAGATCACTTTTTTGCAGCATATCCGTAATATCCATACCCATTTTTGCGAAAGTCTGAGTTGATAATTCTTCAAGATTCTTCCCATCATAAAACGGATCTAAATCTAATTCCTTGGATGGTGGTGCCTCTTGGAAGAATGGGTCTGCATAATGCCATGGACGCAGGTCCTCAACCATGATACCAAAGCGCTCCGCAAGCTCTTCATCCATTTCCTGCTTTAGTTCGCGGAATGGTTCATCCGAAAGTTGCTTAAGCTCTGTAAAAATTGAAAAAATCTCTTCACGGTCAAGTTCCTGTGATTCAAAACTCATTTGATGAAAGTTTTCAAAACCTAGTGAACGGGCCGCCTCATTGCGCTTTTTCACAAGTATCAATAATTTTTCTTCTACTTCTTTTGCAATTTGCTTACTTGCATGCCATGCTTCTTCTCTTAGTTTAAGATCATTGCTTTTTATTAAAATTTGGCGCACATCGTTTTCCGAAACTTGCTTTCCGTTTAAAGTCGCACGGAATGTATTAAAAACACCTACTAATTCTGTTGATAATTGAACCATTTCCTTTAATTTGTCTTCCGGGAGTTGGTTTTCAAGCATTTGTGAATATAGTAGTTTTAGCTGGCGTTTTTGAACAGGTTCCTCTGTTTGTTCGAGGTATTTTTTCACCTGATCAAAGCGCTCTTTATCTGAAAAATAAACACTGTATGCAGTATCCGCTTCTGCTGATTTTGCATTCCACTCCTCGTCCCCAGTAGTAGCTGCCATCCATGAACCTTCTGCACTAGTAATATGTAATTCGCGAATTGCTTTATTTTGATCCTCTAAAAATTGCTCAATTGACATTATAAAACCCCTCCTCATGTCTATAATTCTAGAAAAATCGACAAATTCCTCTAAGCTCTCAATCTTTCAAACCCTAAGTATCGCGTTCCTTGAAATGTTAACTTTCCCATATCCCCTTCAGCAAGCTGACCATATTCACCACCAGAAACCGTAAACTCAGATCGATCTCCACTCTCAAACTCAAAGGTAACATAGTAACTAGTAGATGATGTTACATGATTATGGTGGTGTGGCTCTGTTTGATGGTGGGTGTGTCTGCTAACATGTGTGCGCTTTGTTTTGACAATTGCCGAAACACTTAGTCTAGGAGAATCCTCGTTCTTCTTCCACTGATTAATCCCTTTTCCTAGATTAAAAATAACGAGTACGATCACAGCAACGAACACAATCATCATAAAAATTGGGACGGCATTGAACATCATATCTCCAGGATACATCATCTTCCCCCTCAAAAAACTTCTGTAGTATCCATACGCAAAAAAGGATTATAAAGTTTCAGTGTTCGAAAAATTTTTATCGTAAATAAAGTGGGACAAGAGACCTGTCCCTTCGACCCAAAAATTTTCCGCATAAAAAAAGACCCTTGGTTTGGGACAGTTGACCTGTCCCAAAAGGTCTGGTTGTTGTTTATTCGCCTAGGTCGACGTTGTGGTAGACTTGGCGCACGTCTTCTAAGTCTTCTAGTGCATCGATCATTTTTTCGAATTTTGCTTGTGCATCTTCTGGAAGGGTTACATCGTTTTGAGCAAGCATAGTTAGCTCTGCTACTGTAAACTCTGTAATACCAGCACTTTTAAATGCTTCTTGGACAGCATGGAATTGTTCTGGCTCAGCGTAGACGATGACAGATTCTTCTTCTTCTAAGATATCACGTACATCTAGATCAGCTTCCATTAACAATTCTAGTACTTCATCGGCTGTTTTTCCTTCGATACCAAATACAGCTGTTGCATCAAACATATAGGCTACTGAACCGCTGACACCCATGTTTCCACCGTTTTTACCAAATGCTGCACGCACTTCAGATGCAGTACGGTTCACGTTATTCGTTAATGCATCAACAATAACCATTGATCCGTTTGGTCCAAAGCCCTCATAGCGAAGCTCATCGTAATTTTCTTCTGCGCCGCCTTTTGCTTTTTCAATCGCACGGTCAATGATTGCTCTTGGTACATTATATGTTTTTGCACGTTCAAGAACGACCTTTAAGTTTTGGTTTAACTCAGGATCAGGCTCGCCCTGTCTTGCTGCTACATAAATTTCACGTCCGAATTTTGCATAGATTCTACTTGTGTTTGCATCCTTAGACGCTTTCTTTTCCTTAATATTGTTCCATTTACGTCCCATCTAGAACACTCGCTTTCAACTTTTGAATCATTTTATATTATACATCAAACTTCTCATTAACAAAATATGTGATTGACAGGCTATATTGGGATTTTTTTCTTCATTCTAAAATATGTAAAAACCCCGTCACTTTTTTTGTGTACGGGGCTACTATCATCGTATTACACAAATTTAGATTCAAAAAGTCTAAAAGATTAATAAAGAGTCATATATTGGTCTCTTTCCCATGTGTCAACTTGAGTACGGAATTGATCCCATTCGATTCGTTTTGCTTCAATAAAATGGGTGCTAATGTGTTCACCTAGTGCACTGATGAGCAGCTCATTCTTTGAAAATGCTGTAACAGCTTCCTTAAGATTTTCTGGAAGACTTTGAATTCCTAACGCCGCCATTTCGTCATCTGACATATGATAGATGTTTAGATTCACAGGATCCGCTAATTGAAGATTATTTTTAATCCCATCCAACCCTGCAGCAAGCATAGCTGCTAAAGCAAGGTATGGGTTAGCAGATGGGTCTGGATTTCTCAACTCAATACGCGTGCTTAAGCCTCGACTTGCTGGAACACGTACAAGTGGACTACGGTTTTTCGCTGACCATGCAATATAGCTTGGCGCTTCATATCCAGGTACCAAACGCTTGTAGGAGTTAACCGTTGGATTTGTAATTGCAGCAAAACTATGAGCATGCTTTAGGATTCCAGCTAAATATTGTTTCGCTGTTTCACTTAGACCTAATTCATCACTTTCATCGTAGAAAGCATTTTCGTTCCCTCGGAAAAGTGATTGGTGACAGTGCATCCCTGAACCATTTACTCCAAAGAGCGGCTTAGGCATAAAGGTTGCATGTAGACCATGTTTTCTCGCAATATTTTTTACAACAAGCTTAAATGTTTGGATTTGGTCAGCGGCATCAACTGCATCAGAATATTTGAAATCAATTTCATGCTGTCCAGGAGCTACTTCGTGATGGGATGCCTCTATTTCAAATCCCATATCCTCTAATGTGAGAACTATATCACGTCGGCAGTTTTCGCCAAGGTCAATCGGAGCTAAATCGAAATAGCCTCCATTATCATTTAATTCCATAGTTGGGTTGCCTTTTTCATCGGTTTTAAATAAGAAGAATTCTGGTTCTGGACCAACATTCATCGCTGTAAACCCTAAGGAGTTCGCTTCACTCAATACTCTTTTCAACACTCCGCGAGGATCGCCAGGGAACGGGTTCCCATCAGGTAAATATACATCACAGATTAGACGGGCAATTTTGCTTTCTTCTGCACTCCATGGAAAGATAAGCCACGTATTTAAGTCTGGGTATAAATACATATCAGACTCTTCTATTCTCACAAAACCTTCAATTGAAGATCCATCAAACATCATTTGATTATCCAATGCCTTTTTCAATTGACTAACCGGAATTTCTACATTTTTGATAATGCCGAATAAGTCTGTGAACTGTAAGCGAATATAGCGTACATTCTCTTCTTTTGCGTTTTGTAATATTTCTTCCTTCGTATAAGTTCTTCCCATAAAATTTTCCTCCTTATATTTGTAATTAGTATCGCTACCGCTCACATCGTTGCTTTTTACTCATCAAGGCATCAGATATCACTGTCCAGATACGGGCGAAAACTAACTAATCCTAATTAATTTTTGTAATATGCCTTGCCAAGGATGCCTGTACATCGATCTCACCGTGACAAATGTACTCAGCCGCCCCTTTTTTCCAAATATGGTTGTTCTCATCCCACCTGATTTCCAAATCACCTCCCGGAAGGTGAACTGTTACAGGTATGTGTTTTGCTATTTTCCCAGTTAACGTGGCTGCAACTACAGCAGCACATGCCCCTGTTCCGCAAGCCATTGTAATCCCGGATCCTCTCTCCCACACTCTATAGTCAATTTCATTACTATTTCTGATTTGGACGATTCCCACATTTACTCTTTCAGGAAAGTGATATGAGTGCTCTATGGATGGACCTAGTTTCTCTAGTGGTACTTCATGAACATCATCAACAAAAAGGATTGCATGTGGGTTTCCCATTGAAAGACAAGTCAGTTGATATTGATTATCACCAATACTCACAGTTTCATTGATTGTTGTTGAATAAGGGTCACCCGCCATAGGAACCATTCCTTTTAGTAATTTAGGCTCTCCCATATCAACTGTGATTGACTCGACTACATTTTTGTGTCCAGTTGTAACCGTCACATACACAATTCCACCAAGGGTTTCTATCGAAAATGTGTTAGATTCAGCATACAAATGATCGACCAGATATTTTGCAACACAGCGGAGTCCATTTCCACAATTTTTTCCTTCTGATCCATCCTCATTAAATATTCTCATTCTAAAATCCGCTACACTTGATGGACAGATAAGAATCATCCCATCAGAACCAATTCCAAAATTCACATCCGATACCGATTTGGCAAGATTAGTAAGGTCCTGTTCCCTCAAGGAGGATTCTAAGAGATTGAAAATGATATAATTGTTACCCAAACCATGCATTTTTGTAAAAAGCACTTACACTCACCTTCCTTCTCTAAAATATAAATTGGACTCTACATAACCGTGATTTGATCTCATCGATGACTTGTGTTTCTTCTTCTCTATCCGCTTGGAAAGTCACTGAAAATCGAATATAGTTACCCACATCGTCCCATGGCACACTTGAAATTAGGTGCTCACGAATTAGGTACTGTCCAAACTCTTCTGCACTTGTAAAAGTCGGACCTCCGACAACTCCAACAGGTATTTCCACGTAAAGGAAGAAGGAGCCCTTCGGTTTTTCCGCCTTAAATCCGCAATCACGAAGTGCGTTAACAAGTAATTCATGGCGGCGTGAATATTTTTCAGCTGTTTTTACTGTGATTTCAGGATGTGCTAGGGCATATGCTGCTGCTTTTTGGATGGGTATAAATTGACCTGAGTCACTATTGTCCTTAATCGTCGCAAATGCCTTAACTAGGTTCGGATGTCCGGCGATAAAACCAATTCTCCATCCGGTCATATTGAAGGATTTGGATAAAGAATGAAGCTCTACACCCACTTCTTTTGCTCCAGGGATTGATAGAAAACTTAGTGGTTTCTCACCGTCAAATACCAGTGCTGCATAGGCTGCGTCATGGACAACGATTAAGTTATTCTGATTTGCAAATGCAACTACTTCCTCAAAAAATTCTCTAGTTGCCGCAGCACCAGTAGGGTTATTCGGGTAATTTAAGTAAAGCAATTTGGCCTTTTTCAATGTATCGCGATCAATTTGACTAAGATCCGGTAAGAATCCATTCTTTTCTAATAGGGGAAGCTGTACGATTTCCCCCCCATAATATTTCGTATAAGTAGCTAGTACAGGGTAGCTTGGTGTTGGCATTAATGTGATGTCACCTGGGTTAATAAATGCTGCTGGTATCATCGCTAGTGCCGATTTTGAGCCAATTACGTGATTGATTTCTGTTTCTGGATCAAGGTCGCTTACTCCAAATACCTCTTCCATGTAGCGAGCAGCCGCTTCCTTAAATTCAGAAATTCCGTTATCAGAGTAGAATCGATTTTCTGGTTTTGCGGCCTCCAATGAGAGCTTTTCTACAACAGCTTCATCAGCCATTGCATCTGGTTCACCAACCCCTAAATCAATCAATTCAATATGAGGATTCTCTTTTAAGGCAGCTTTTTTAGCCCTTTTTATTTTTTCAAATTTAAAGATCTCATCTTTGAGTCCGAACGACGATCCACCGATTCGATCAGCAAAGAGTTGTTGGGTATAGTCTGTTAAAGTCATTGGTACTCCTCCATATCTTTAGGTACTCATCAGGTAGTTGTGACAAGCTTCCGCAGCTTCTTTTCCTTCTTGAATAGCCCATACTATTAAACTTGAACCGCGGCGGGCATCACCAGCTATGAAGGTTCCCTCCTTAATTGTCTGGTAAGGATCTTCTGATTTGTCGGCTCTCGTTGTGGTTTTTTCTTGGTTGAATTTTTCTAAAAGATCTTGATCCATCCCTTCAAATCCGACGGCTAATAAAACAAGCTGGGCAGGCCATACTCTTTCTGAACCTGGGATTCTCTCTCTGATTTTCTCCCCGTTCTCATTCACAATCGTCCTAACTTCAATACTCTTAACACCTATTAAGTGCCCATTCTCATCTCCTATAAATTCAATAGCTGATGTCGCATATGCACGGGGGTCACTTCCGAACCTTGCTAATGCCTCCTCATGTCCATGATCAAGCTTGTGAATGATTGGATATTGCGGCCAAGGATTCTCCTCAGTACGACTGGTTGACCGCTCAGGATAAATGTCAAACTGCACTAAACTTTTACAATGATGTCGGAGGGCCGTTGACACACAGTCTGTTGCTGTGTCTCCCCCACCAATCACAATGACGTCTTTCCCTTCTGCAGAGATAAAGTTCCCATCCGCGAAGTTAGAATCCAGCATGCTTTTTGTATTGCTATGCAAGTAATCCATTGCAAAATGGATACCTTTTAGATTTCTTCCTTCCGCCACCACATTCCGTGGTTTTGTTGCCCCGGTACAGATAATCACACTATCAAACTCTGAATCTAGTTTTTCCAAAGGATAATCTTTACCAATCTCTGTATTTGTCACAAACGTGACTCCTGATTCTCTTAAAAGATTAATCCGACGATCCACGACATGTTGTTCAATTTTCATTTTAGGAATTCCATACGTTAGCAATCCTCCAACTCGGTCGGACCTTTCAAACACTGTTACGGAATGCCCTTGTTGATTCAGTTCCGATGCACTTGCTAATCCTGCAGGTCCTGAACCGATAATCGCAACTTTCTTTCCTGTCCTATTCTTAGGAATCTGTGGAGTTACCCAACCTTCCTCAAAGGCTTTATCGATAATCGCCCATTCGATATTTTTTATCGTGACCGAACTTTCATAGAGTGAGGCTACACACCCTGCCTCACAAGGAGCCGGGCATGCTCTTCCAGTAAACTCCGGAAACGGATTTGTCTTACTCAATCTCTCATAAGCCTCTTTCCAATTTCCCCGATAAACCAGTTCATTCCATTCTGGAATTAGATTATATAAAGGGCATCCGGTAGTCATCCCCCCAAGAACACTTCCGTTCTGACAGAAGGGGACCCCACAATCCATACATCGTGCCGCTTGGTTAACTAGATCTCTTGAAGGAGGCAGAACAGAGATTTCCTTCCAATCCTTCAATCGTTGCAGTGGTTCACGATAATTTGCGGGCTGCCGCTTATATTCTAAAAATCCTGTATGTTTTCCCAAATTGACACCTCTTTTCTTAGGAAACTAGCGTTAAGTAGTAGTTAAACAACTAGATCTTGCGTTTCAAGAATTAATTTATAATTCCGAGGGATTACTTTAATAAACTGTGCCGCTTCTTTTTTCCATTGTTGAATTAAGCGATAAGCCAAAGGACTATTTGTGTATTCATAATGTTCTTTCAAGAGGCTGTAAACCATATTCTTTTCCTCAAGATCTTCTATGGATTCTAGTAGAACTAGTTCTGAATTATATTCTTGTTGGAAATGTTGATTAGCCGGTTCATATATATAAGCGATGCCTCCGGACATACCTGCAGCGAAATTTTTTCCAACTTCCCCTAGGATTAATGCCCTGCCTCCTGTCATGTATTCACAGCCATGTTCGCCGACTCCTTCTACAACAACAGTTGCACCACTATTTCGAACACAGAATCTTTCCCCTGCTTTTCCGCGAATAAATGCCTTCCCGCTTGTGGCTCCATAAAACGCCGCATTTCCTATAATCACATTCTCTTCGGCAACGAGTGGAGATAAACTAGATGGGCGGACAATAATCTTACCCCCGGATAGACCTTTTCCAACATAGTCATTACTATCACCTTCTACTTCTAAGGTGAGTCCACTTGGGATAAATGCCCCAAAGCTTTGACCAGCTGATCCTTTGAATAGATAGTGAAGCGTATCCTCAGGTAAGCCAACTGCTCCAAATTGCTTTGATATCTCACTTCCGGTCAATGTTCCCACAGATCGATCTGTGTTTGAAATTTGGAAAACATCCCTTGCAGTCTGGTGGTTAACCCACGCTTGGCTGCTGATTGGAAGTAGTTCTCGATAATCGAGTGTTTGTTCCAGTTGATGGTCTTGCTTTTTAGATGAAACTCTCTCACCTTCATGTCTGACTAAAAGTGGAGACAAATCAAGATTTTGCAGTTTCCACGCTTTAGGATTATCTATCTGGATTACGTCTGTGCATCCAATCATCTCATCCATCGTTCTGAAACCAAATTGAGCCATATATTCTCGAACTTCTTGCGCAATAAAGGTCATTAGATGAACAATATGTTCCGCTGTTCCCATCATTTTCTTTCGAAGTTCTGGGTTTTGAGTCGCAATTCCAACTGGACAAGTGTCCATGTGGCAAACTCTCATCATGATACAACCGAGTGAAACAAGTGGAAGAGTTGCAAAACCATATTCTTCTGCACCTAACAATGCTGCAATGACAACATCTCGGCCATTCATCAACTTTCCATCAGCTTCAAGCCTTACACTATTTCTAAGGCCGTTTAGCATGAGGGTTTGATGGGCTTCTGCTAATCCTAGCTCCCACGGCAGACCAGCATGCTTAATACTCGTCTTTGCTGCCGCACCTGTTCCACCATCATAGCCACTCACTAAAATAACATCGGCTTTTGCTTTGGCAACGCCCGCAGCAATTGTTCCTACACCTGTACCTGAAACAAGCTTTACATTAATATCTGCACTTGGATTCGCATTCTTTAGATCATATATAAGCTGTTCTAAGTCCTCAATCGAATAGATATCATGGTGTGGAGGAGGTGAAATTAACTCGATACCAGGTGTCGATCCCCTTGTTTTTGCTACTGAGATGGTGACCTTATGGCCAGCAAGTTGACCTCCTTCACCCGGCTTTGCTCCTTGGGCCATTTTTATTTGGATTTCATCACTATTTACAAGGTAATGACTTGTCACTCCAAATCGTCCCGATGCCACTTGCTTCATTCTGCTTAATTTTGAATCCCCATTAGCGAGCGGTATAAAACGTTGTGGATCCTCTCCACCTTCACCAGAATTGCTTTTTCCTCCAATTCGATTCATGGCTACAGCAATTGCTTCATGAGCCTCTTTACTAATGGATCCGTATGACATTGCTCCTGTTTTGAAGCGTTTTAAGATAGACTCAATTGGTTCAACTTCGTCAATTGAAATAGGCTTCCTGTTACTCTTTAACCGGAACATACCTCTGAGCGTAATGCTCTTTTCGGTATCTTCACCCATCATGTGACTGTATTTTTTATAAACCTCATAGTTACCGGTACGACAGGCATGTTGTAAGGTGTGGATGGTCTCTGGTCGGTACAAATGTGACTCTCCGTTTACACGCCATTGCAGGTCATCACCTTCATCTAAAGTAGAATCTTCATTAAGCCACGCTTTTTTGTGACGACTAATGGTTTCTTTTGCAATATCTTCGAGTTGAAGACCGCCGATTCGAGACGATGTGCGCGGAAAATACTGTTTGATTACCTCTTCACTAATCCCAACAGCCTCAAAAATTTGAGCACCGATATAACTCTGAACTGTCGAAATCCCCATTTTTGACATGATCTTCAAGATTCCTTTTGTAACTGCCTTTTTAAAATTTGCGAATAATTTTTCGCCTGGTAGTTGCGAAAGCGATTTGTATACTAGATATGGAAAGATGGCATTTGCGCCATATCCGAGAAGCACTGCAAAATGGTGAACTTCCCTAGGCTCTCCCGATGCTATAATGATGCTGACCTTGCTTCTAAGTCCTTGTCGTATCAAATGGTGGTGGAGAGCAGATACAGCTAGTAGGGAAGGAACTGCACATTGATTTTGATCGATTCCCTGATCGCTTAACACGACTAGATTGCTTCCATTCCTTACTGCTTTTTCAGCAGTTGAGAGAATTTCTTGAAGACGGTCCTGAATTGCCATTCCTTGTACAGGTAAGAGAATCGACATAGTCGATACTTTCCAGTCTTCGCTATCCAAACTTTGGATTGTTCTCATTTCTACTTCAGACAGGATTGGGGAGCTTAACCGTATTTTTTTGTAATCTTCAGTCTTCGGTTGCAATAAATTCCCCTCTGCTCCTAGTAAAACTTCCATTGATGTGACATATGCTTCGCGGATCGCATCAATTGGAGGATTGGTTACCTGGGCAAATCGCTGTTTGAAATAATTAAATAGTAATTGAGGTTTTGATGATAGAATGGCTAGCGGAGCATCGTATCCCATAGAACCAATCGGTTCATTTCCTTCTTGCGCCATTGGCTTAATGATTTTATCCCACTCTTCATAGGTGTAGCCGAACGCTTTTTGAATACGTAATAGTTCCTCTCTGCTTTCTGTTGCCTCTTTCTTCTTTGTTGTAGGTAGATTTTCAATTGGAGTAATGGTCTCAGCTACCCAATCTTCATATGGATTTTCGTTTATAAATTGTTGTTTTACCTCTTCATCCAGTAGAAGCTTCTTCTTCTCAAAATCTACTAAAAGCATTTGTCCTGGCTTTAGGCGATCCTTTAAAATAATTTTTTCTTCTGGAATGTCTACTACTCCCACTTCCGAAGATAAACATAGGAAATCATCATCTGTAAGGATAAAACGTGCTGGCCTTAACCCATTTCTATCTAGGCAAGCTCCAATCTGTTTTCCATTTGTAAAACCCATTGCTGCTGGACCATCCCAGGCCTCCATGAGGCAACTATGAAACTGATAGAATGCCCTTTTCTTGTCAGATAGAAGTTTGTTATTCTGCCAAGGTTGTGGGATCATCAACATCATTGCTTTAGCGAGTGGCCATCCGGACATCACTAGATATTCTAGCGCGTTATCAAACATTGCAGTGTCACTGCCATCAAGGTCAATCACTGGGTGGAGAGCTTCACTATCTTCTAGTAGATCGGAACGAAGAACTGGTTCCCGTGCAAGCATCCAGTTTACATTCCCTGTTATCGTATTAATCTCCCCATTATGCATTAATGTTCGGTTTGGCTGCGCTCTTCTCCAGCTAGGAAAGGTGTTAGTACTAAATCGGTTATGCACCATGGCCATCGCAGATTGGTAATCATCTCGCTTTAAATCTTTATAATAGCTTCTTAACTGGCTCGGTATGAGAAGACCTTTATATACGATGGTTCTTGATGAAAAACTAACAATATAGCAATCTTCCTGATTTACTTCTGTATCATTGAATTCTTTCTCTACTTTTCGACGTGCCATATATAACAATCGCTCAAATTGATCACTGTCTAGTTCCTTATTGGCGGAAGTAACGAATAATTGATGGACAGATGGTTGTGACTGTTTAGCCGTGCTTCCCAACTCTTCATCATTCGTTGGTACATTTCTCCATCCAAAAATCTCTAGACCCTCATTCTGCACGATTTCTTCTATTCTCAATTTATAATCCGTCACTTTGTCTAACTCTTGAGGTAAAAATAGCATCCCAACTCCGTATGCACCCATGAATGGAAGTTGTTTTGCTTTTAACTTCCATTCATTTACAAATAAATCGTGTGGGAGCTCAGTTAGGATTCCAGAGCCGTCTCCTAATTTTTCACTACCAGTCTGACCCCCACGATGATTTAATCGTTCAAGAGCTGTTAGTGCCTGACTTACTAAGGTGTGTGTTTTACTACCTTTAATATTTGCAAGCAAGGCGATACCACAAGCGTCATGTTCAAACTGAGGATCATATAAACCATGTCTTTTTAATCGATGCATTTGTATCACCCCTGTTCCTTATCTGTTTCGTTGTTAAGTTAATAGTAGCACCGTTATTTTCAAAGATATTTAAACTATTCGCTATAAAATTTACACTGAATGACACAACTTGTTTTACCTTCACGATAGGAAACTTTTCTACCTGTTAGCCTTTCGGAGCTCAAGTTTAATCAACAATGTTCACATTATAAGAATCAAGCCACACATTAATTTGCACTAAATGTGCGATGAGCTGAGGTCCTGTCATTAGTTGCCCAAACCAAGGAACTTTGAATGATGCACCATCTGAATCAATGATATCTCTTACCTTTTGTTTCGAAACTAATTCTAGAATAGGAGAGTTCTTCTTTTCGATTACGCTAGTAAGCATATTTTTTACGAGATTCAAATACTCTGGATTATGAGTTTTCGGATAAGGATTTTTCTTTCTATACAAAATGGAATTAGGTAATGTTCCCTCTAATGCTTTCCTTAAGATTCCTTTTTCCCTTCCTTCTAACATCTTCATCTCCCATGGGATATTCCACACATATTCAATGAGTCGGTGGTCCGCAAATGGAACGCGTACTTCTAGACTAGCCGCCATGCTCATGCGATCCTTTCGTTCTAGCAGAGTAGACATAAACCAAATCATATTCAAATAAAATATTTCCCTGCGTCGTCCCTCTTCTGGACTTTCTCCATCTAATCGTGGAACTTCCCGTAATGTTTCATGGTATCGTTCTTGTACATAGTCTTTTAGATTAAGTTTGTTTTGCCAATGAGGTAATAGAAGCTTATGTCTTTCTTCTTCAGACTTCATCCATGGAAAATGGTTATCTTGCAGTAACTCTTTCTTATAAAACCAAGGGTAACCACCGAAAATTTCATCCGCACATTCTCCAGATAAGGCAACCGTAAAGTCTTGTTTAATCTCCTCCGAAAACCAAAGGAGAGAAGAGTCAATATCCGCCATTCCCGGCAAGTCTCTTCCTTTTACTGCGTCTTCTAACGACTGAGCAAGTTGTTCCTGAGTAATAATTTTCGAATGATGATCGACACCTAAATATTGCGTCATCTTATCAATCCATGGTTTGTCTTCATCCACTTGAAATAAGCTTGATTTGAAAAACTCGCTATTCCGCTCATAATCAATCGAATACGTATGAAGCTTTCCTCTTCCCTGCTGGTTAAAGTAGTTCGAGGCAATCGCACTTATTGCACTAGAATCTAACCCACCTGATAAAAATGTACAAACAGGAACATCTGCAACTAGTTGTCTTTCAACGGCATCTTTCACAAGAAATCGCACTTCTTCCACCGTATCATCTAATGAATCAGAATGTTTGCGGCTTTCGACGTTCCAATAACGTTTCATTTTTAGTCCATTCCGATCAAACATAAGGATATGTGCCGGCCTTAATTCTTGTATCCCTCTATAAATACCATGCCCTGGTGTACGGGATGGTCCTAATCCAAAGACTTCTTGAAGACCTTCGCGATCTACTTCCGCCTTCACATTTGGATGTGCCAAAATAGCTTTAAGTTCTGACCCAAACAAAAGGGTGCTATCTGTATGTTTGAAAAATAACGGTTTGACCCCAAGTCGATCTCTTGCAATAAAAAGTTTTTCTTCCTGATGGTCCCAAATTGCAAAAGCAAAAATACCATTTAACCGCTCAACACATTCTTCTCGCCACTCAATATAAGAAGTAAGAAGTACTTCCGTATCGGAGTGGGATTGAAATGTATACCCACGTCTTAGCAATTCCTTACGTAAATCCTCTGTATTATAAAGTTCTCCATTATAAACCATTGAAAAAGCATGCCCGCTTTTTGATCTCCTTGTCATTGGCTGTGTTCCTCCGGAAGGATCCACAACAATTAATCTTGTATGACCCAGTGCAGCATGATGATCACTTAAAACATTAGAAGCATCTGGACCACGCTTTGCTAATGTCTGCGCCATCTTACCGACGATTTGTTCTTGGTGTTTCAAATCCTGTTGCCAATCAATCCATCCTGTAATTCCACACATTGAGATCACTCTTTCTTAAGAAATTTTCTGGCTTCCTTCTATTCAGTAAAAGCCAAACATGTATATTGATCTGTCATTTTAATCGTATCATCCTCTTTCCTGAAAATATTTAGACTATTCTGTGTAAAGTTTGCACTTTTTTACATAATTTTTCCTTTTTGAATAATTGCTCTGTTAAAGGGACAAATAGCACGATTAAATGGTGCTCGCAGTCAGAATAGGATCGGGATTCTGACTGAAAGCATGAAAACATGGGTCTCTGAGTCAGAATAAGGCTGGGATTGCGACTAGCTTTATGATCAAACGGTGCCCGCAGTCAGAATAGGTGGGGGATTCTGACTGCAAGCTTCAAAACATGGGTCTCTGAGTCAGAATAAGGCTGGGATTGCGACTAGCTTTGTGATCAAACGGTGCCCGCAGTCAAAATAGGTTCGAAATTCTGACTGCAAGCTTGAAAACATAGATCTCTGAGTCAGAATAAGGCTGGGATTGCGACTAGCTTTATGATCAAACGGTGCTCGCAGTCAGAATAGGTTCGGGATTCTGACTGAAAGCATGAAAACATGGGTCTCTGAGTCAGAATAAGGCTGGGATTGCGACTAGCTTTATGATCAA
>NZ_NSEA01000013.1:37600-172515 GCF_002734285.1 Fredinandcohnia onubensis
CAGTCAGAATAGGTTCGGGATTCTGACTGAAAGCTTGAAAACATAGATCTCTGAGTCAGAATAAGCCTGGGATTGCGACTAGCATTATAATCAAACGGTTCCCGCAGTCAGAATAGGTGGGGGATTCTGACTAAAGCATGTAAACATGGGGCTCAGAGTCAGAATAAGGCAGGGATTGCGACTAGCTTTATGATCAAACGGCTCTTGCAGTCAGAATAGGTGGGGGATTCTGACTGAAAGCTTGAAATCAGGGGTCTCTGAGTCAGAATAGGTTCGGGATTCTGACTGCAGGCATGAAAACATGGGTCTCAGAGTCAGTTCAGTGCAGAATTCGAGCAGATTGTTTAACACAGCTCAAATATAAAAAAAGCACCTAAACCACAATGGTTAGGTGCTAGTTATTGCTATATTTAACGAACTTCAGAAGGGCTTTTCCCTGTGTATTTTTTAAACTGTCGACTAAAAAAATGCAGATTATCATAGCCCAACGCTTGAGCCACTTCAGTTACCGTCATTCCTGTATAATGCAGGAGATGCTCCGCCCTTTTAATACGAGCTTCCACAATATAGGAGCGCACTGACTTACCAATAATCTCCTTAAACTTCAGCGAAAAATACCTTGGAGAAAAGTTCGCACGAGCAGCCAAGCTTTCAAGCGTATGGCCTTCGCTAGGATGTTGCTGTACGTAATTTGCCACTTCCCTAATCGCTGACAAGAGAGATGTTTGAGCTTGGTCGTTTCGTTCTTCAACCTGATGCTCCTCTCGTAAAAGCTGAATCATCAATTGTTTAAGGATTAGTTTGGCCTCCGTTTCTGCCCCAAATGTTTTGATTAAAAATAATCGAACATATCGTGTTAAGAGAGATTCAAAAGGAATTGCGTCTTGTATGGTGCGATAAGAATTTGGGATTAGGCTTGGTTCATTCTCTAAGTCAAAATGAATGTAGGTGATTGTAAGTGGATTCTGAGGATTCTGGGTGGCAGTCGTCCAATCACCCGGAAGGAATAAAAAGCAACTTCCGCGTTTTATTGAATAATCTTGACCGTTTAAAATCAAATTTCCTTCTCCACTCCAAACATAAAACAAATCATAGTTCGGAATAGGCTCTTTTCGCTTCCATTGCCAGTTTGGTTCACAGGTAATTGTCGCAAGAGATGGTTTCAAGATAAATTGCTCAGGATTAATGCTCAGCATGCCGCTCACCTTCCTCACACGTAAGGTTCCTTCGTATAATATATCTAGGGGCAGATCGAATTTAGACCTATATATGACTCATTTCCCCCTAGAAATATTGTATTACTTCCCAATTAATCTATCTAATATTATTTTTGTATGAAATTAATCTATTTTCGAGATTGTTCAAAGCCCTATAGTGCTTTTTTAAGATTATTAGAAACATTCGTGCGGTGTTCTTGAGTACTTTTACTATTTACAAACCAGATCCCTACCAGTACAAGGAGAATTCCCACCATTGTTAGGATACTTAAGCTTTCATCCAAAAATATGTAACCAGAAATAACACCCACGATGGGTACAAATAATAAAGAAACAGATGCTTTGCTAGCTTCTGTCCGCCTCAATATATGATTCCACATTACAAAAGCTAAGGCAGAGGCAATAACTCCAGAAAACAGAATATAAACAACCGGCATAAAGCCCCAGTGTGATTCTCCATTTTCAAATGAAAGAGTATAAATCAATAACCCCGCCGCTCCAATCGTCATTTGCCAGGTTGTAAACTGGACGGTATCACAATGTTTTAATTTTAGTTTAAAAAGCAAACTAGCTGTAGCCCAAGAAATAGCGGAGCTTAGTGCCAATAATAAAATCCAAATCGATCCTCCAAAATGGATATTCAAAGAAAGGAATAAACCTATTATGCCTATCACAATTCCAATTGTCTTCCTTGCCGTCAACTTTTCACCAGGTATCCACCTATGTGCCATGATTGAAAGAAAAAGCGGCATACTGTAGGTCAGAACAGAAGTAAGACCAGCACTTATGTAGTTTAGCGATATTTGAATAGCAATATTAAAATATGTTGTTTGGAGCAACCCACAAAGAACAAACCACTTGAAATCTGATTTATTCGGTAGTGGGATTTTTCTTATAAAACACAGGCTTAGCAGTGCGATGGAACCTGTTAAAAATCGCAAAGCAGCAAACTCGCCAGGAGGGAAAACGCCATTCCCTAATTTCATGATAACAAAATTAAATCCCCATATTAGACAGAGAATAGCAATATACAAAAGTCGAACCTCCTCTCCTTGTACCTTTTATGAGATTCTTCCCTCTACTCTTCTATTTTAAAATACTCAAGCTCCTCTTCATGTATATCCCCCACGTGCTGGATATCAACGCCACCCCCCCACGAAGCTCCACCTACATGAGTAGCACGAGCATGTTGCCTTACATGTTCGTGATTATAGGGGATCCAACCGAAGTACACATCCTGCATCACAGGAAACATGTTTTCAAAAATAGGCTCAGGTCGCTTTGCCTCTTCCAGTTTTATCGAAGCTTCCATCGCTTTTTGCCATTCTTTCGGAAGGTCTGTCATCCCATATGGTGCCTCTTTAAAATCAAGTATCGTTTTCATTTGCAATTGTGGGTAATAATGATCTATTCCTTCTGTAATATGATAGTTACGTTTTCTCAGTAAATAAAATTCGCCATAACTTACTTGGTCATCAGGGTGAATATTCCAAAAAACCTTATAGGAACCCGGGTCATTATTTTTTAGCTTGATAACCCTTGGCCCACCAGATGTGCTTTCAAACTCCATATGCCACTTATGATTCTTCCACACCCACAGGCTCATGCCATATTTATTTTCTTCTGTGACCACTGGTACAAAAATACGCCGTTCATCCAACTCAATAATGTCAAGAACCTCATATACTTCTGAATACCTTTTATAAGTATCAGTTTTAGCAAAGTCTGTAGGTTTAGCTAGGTAAAAATAATAAATGACGAAAAGAAGAGCAGCTAAACCGATCAAACTTAGGATCTTTCTTCGCTTCATTTACTTTCCACCCCTTCTAAAAAGACTTCTGCGGAGCGAAAATAATATTGTTTTTTAGGTGTTGCGATTAATAAACCTTTTCTATCTTCTTCAATAAATATGGTTGTGACAACCCCGCTTCCCCATTTTTCCTTTACACCCACCGCTTGATATGGAAACCGTTCTTTTCGAGTATTCGTATCCCCGCTCATATACGTTTCCTCATACCATTTATCACTAAAAAACTCAGTTTCTTTCATAGCTGGAAGTAGCTTTTTTAATCGATCTTTTTGTAATGTTACATTCTCTGCGGATGGGTGAGTGTTGATAATTGTTGCATTTTCCAGATTAGATATATAGGTTGATAGGTTACTAGGCGAATAAATAACATGCTGCAGACCTATCGAGGCCAAGGATAAGACTAAAAATAAAAAGTTTGCGAAAAAGCCGAGCCATGCATACTTCCGAAACCTATCCCAACGGCCTTCCTTTGATTTTAGAAAAGAATAAAGAATCCATAAACCTAACGGTAAAATGGGAATCTTAATCAATGTATCAAACAAATTCATATTAAAGGAAAAAGAAAAAAGCCCAATAATTAAAACAAGAATAATCTTCCATAAAGTTGGTTTTACTTCTTGTTTCCTAAAAATCCTAAAGGCTAAAAAACCAATCATGCCCCATCCGATTAATAACGTAAAAACCGAAACGAGGCCAATTTCAAAATCTAACTGAAACGTAATTGTTACCACCCCTAATTCTTTATATCCTCTTATATATTCGTAATGCTACATTGCATTCCCTTTTTAGGTAAAAGAAAATGTGCAAAACCAAGAAGGCTTTGCACATTTTTATTATTTATCTGTAGGAATTTAACAGCCTTCATCTGGGCAAACTGCACCTTGGTCACCTGAGAGGTCTTGGAGTTTTGGTGCTGGATGTTCTTCTTCCCAAACCTGTTGGAGTGCACCAAGGAATGTAGAAGTCGGCTGTGCACCAGAAATCGAATATTTTTGATTGATTACGAAAAATGGAACGCCGGTAACACCGATTTGTTGTGCAATCGCCTCATCAATTCGTACATCATTCGCATATTTCTTTTCGTCCTTTAACACATCTAACGCTTCCTGTCGCTCAATTCCCACAGATTCCGCAAGATCCGCTAGTACATCATTATCACTAATGAGTTTACCTTCTACGAAATACGATTGAAGAAGAAGCTCAGTGAGTTCTTTTTCTTTGCCGACGGTCGCTGCATACTTTGCAAGACGGTGGGCGTCAAAGGTATTTGTGTTTTTCATTTCATCAAAATTATAATTTAAACCGAGTTCAGAGGCTTGCTGACCAAGATTTTCGTTCATTTCCTTAGCTTGTGCCACTGGCATACCATATTTTGAAGCAAGTAATTCATGAATACTTTGACCTGAATACGGTTTTGCATTCGGATCTAGCTCGAAGCTTTTGAATTCCACTTCGACTTGTTCACGATTTGGAAATTGCTCAAGCGCCTGTTCCAAGCGTCGCTTTCCTATATAACAGAATGGACATACATAATCTGACCAAACCTCAATTTTCATTTTTACACCTCATATAGATTATTTTTCACCATGGTAACATATACTTTCGTTAAATGCTCTTGTCACGACCTAAACACTAAATAGTCTCGATGAAGTACTTAACTTTTAATAATGAGTCACTTCCTATGTTTTAATATTCACTATTTCTCCGTCCTCCCCGCCCAAAATACAACTTTTGAACATTTAGTGAATTATATTTGACAATTTTGTGAACAAGATTAATAATATATAGTAGGAGGATGAGGAAAAATGAAATCTACTATGCTTGAGGCTGTTAAGTATTTTGGGGGAACAGTGCTTATTGCCGGTATCATTATTTTTTGTCTTGGATTTTTCGGAAACGGTTCCAGCATATTAACACCAATTGGAATCGGAACGGTCATGGGAGCAATTTTTGTCTTTTTGATGGGGTTATTTTTAATCGCATCTGAAGAAATGTTACTTAAGGCACAAGGCGCAAACAAGATAAAATAAACAATTAACTATTTATAGGCTTAGCCATTCATTTGGCTAAGCTTTTTATTTTGTTTCCGAATTATGTCTAAATACAACAAAAAAGAGTGCCTATAAAAGACACTCTTAGTTTTGTTACATATCCCAGACAAGCAGGAATAATGTACCGAATATTGTAATTAACGCGATAAAAATCATGAAGTATACATTTCCGTAAATTGCCCATTTATCCTTTGATTCACCAGCATGCATGAATACAATTAGTTGCAACAATGCTTGCACAAATGCTGTTACAATCAGAATTGTTAGTCCTGCCGTAAAGGTTAAATCTAGGAAGTACACCGAAAGAGCAATAACCGTAAGAACTAATGAAAATACGAAGCCCATGACTTGTTTTGCTGGAAATAGTTCTCTCATATTACATCATTCCTTTCAAATAGATGAAGCTGAAGATGAAGATCCAGACTACATCTAGGAAGTGCCAATACAATGAAAAGATAAACGATTTACCAGCGGTTTGAGCAGTTAAGCCTCGTTTTCTTATTTGGAGAACAATCATCGTTCCCCAAAACAAACCAAATGTAACGTGAAGTCCATGTGTTCCCAATGTTGTTAACAACATCGCTGTAAACGCGCTTGTTTGTAGTCCAGCTCCGACATGGACATAGTGAACAAATTCATAGATTTCAACACCTAGGAAGGTTAAACCTAGAAGCAATGTTACTACGAAGAAACCTAACATCGCTTTTTGTCTGCCAAGGCGCATCGCATGAACCGCAAGACCGATTGTAAAACTACTCGTTAAAAGTAGAAGTGTTTCGATTAACACAGGTGTAATTTCAAAAATCTCTGCCCCTGATGGACCACTGCCAACGCGGTTCTCTAATGTAAAATATGATGTAAACAAGGTTGCGAAAAGCATGATTTCGGCACCAAGGAAAATCCAGAAACCAAAAATATTTAACTCATTTTCGTGCGTACTATATTCAAGAGGTTGCGAGTGATCTAGTTTCATAACTTAGCACCTCCTAATTTTTCTTCTGTTTCTTTTACTTCTTCAACAGAAATATATCGTCCATGATCTTGTTCAAATGAACGGTATGCCATACAAACAAAGATACCAATTGTTGAAATAATCAACAGTGGCCACATCGCAAATACGAATGAGAAGCCCCATACAAAGAAGATACTACTCATGATAAATGGAACACCACTATTGTTCGGCATGTGAATCTTTTCAACTTTACCTGGGAAGAGCTTGTGCTTTTTCTTCTTATCATCCCAGAATGGCTCACTTGAGTTCACACTTGGTGTTAGTGCAAAGTTGTACTCAGGAACAGGTGTGTGTGTTGCCCACTCTAAAGTACGTGCATCCCATGGGTCGCTTCCAATATCTCTTGGTGAATAACGAATGCTGTAATAAATGTTATACACAATTAAAATGAAGGCAATCGCCATGATTCCAGCACCAATGAATGAAAGCATGTTCAATGCACCAAAACCAGTCGATTCAGAGTATGTGTACATACGACGAGCCTGACCGTCTAACCCAGTAATATACATCGGGAAGAACGCTAGGACAAATCCGATTGATAGTGACCAGAATGCCCACTTTCCGATACGTTCATTTAACATAAAGCCAAACATTTTTGGCCAATAATATGTGAGTGCAGCAAGCATTGCGAATACTACACCAGGAATAATTGTGTTATGGAAATGTGCCACTAAGAACATTGTATTGTGATACTGATAGTCGGCTGCTGACATCGCAAGCATTACCCCGGTTACCCCACCGATTGTGAATAGTGGGATAAATCCAATTGAGTAAAGCATCGGTACTGTCATACGGATTTTACCTTTCCATAAGGTAAACAGCCAGTTAAAGATTTTCACACCTGTTGGTACTGCAATCATCATTGTTGTAATCGAGAAGAAGCTGTTTGATGCTGCCCCTTGCCCCATTGTAAAGAAATGGTGCGCCCAAACTAGACATGAAAGAACTGAGATAATGACCATTGAACCAACCATTGATTTGTAACCATATAGGTTTCTTCCTGAGAAGGTTGAAATGATCTCACTGTAAATACCAAACGCAGGTAGGATTAATATATACACTTCAGGGTGTCCCCATACCCAGAATAGGTTTGCCCAAAGCATATCCATTCCACCGTTTGTACTTGCAAAGAAATGTGTTCCAAAGAGACGATCCATTGTACCCATTGCTAATGCAACTGTTAATACAGGGAAAACTGTTACGATAATTAAGTTAGCAATTAAAGTAGACCATGTGAACATTGGCATTTTCATTAACGTCATACCAGGTGCTCTCATTTTAAGAATCGTGGTAATCATATTGATACCAGTCATCAATGTACCCAGACCCGAAATCTGTAACGAGAGCATATAATAGTTCGTTCCAACTGATTTACTGAACTCATTACCAGCAAGTGGGAAGTATGATGTCCAACCTGCATCAGGTGATCCCCCAATTACAAAGGAGATATTAAATAGCATTGCCCCCATAAAGAAGAGCCAGAAGCTAATCGCATTTAAGCGTGGAAATGCTACGTCGCGCGCACCAATTTGCAGTGGTACAACATAGTTCATGAATCCTATGATAAACGGCATCGCCATGAACATGATCATGACAACACCATGTGTTGTAAAAATTTCATTATAGTGCTGCGCATCTAATAGCTTTGCTTCAGGTGAAGCTAGCTGTGCACGCATCATAATCGCATCTACCCCACCGCGGAACAGCATGATTAATGCGGAGATTAAATACATAATACCAATTCGTTTGTGGTCAACAGTTGTTAACCATTCACGCCAGAGATAACCCCATTTTTTAAAATAGGTTAAGCCGGCGATAATTCCAATTACCGTAAGTCCAATTGCAACCATCGCTGCATAGATGGCGGGACTTGGATGTGGTATGGCAAAACGTTCGAAGAATTCCATCCGTTGTTACTCCTTTCAAATGAAGTATGATTTCGGCGTTCAAGTTATATTTGTTGATTAATGATTGTTATGTTCTGTTTGACCTTCATGCTCTGTATGTTCATCTTCATGAACCTCATGACCTTCTTCAGCATCATCTGATCCATGGTCATGCTCTGGAGGTGGAGCGAATTCTAAGTGCGTTCCGGTGAACGTCATTTGTCCAAGATGCCCTGGTTCTAAAATCTCACCAAACTTTTCTTCAGTGAGAGGTTTCGCAGTTTCTTTAACCTCATCTACCCATTCTTCAAAATCCTTTGGAGATACGGCATTTACACTAAACGCATTTTCCGCAAATCCTTTACCACTAAAGTTTGCGTTTCGCCCCATTAGTTCACCCGTCTCATCGGCTGCAAGATGCAAAGTCGTAATCATGTCGGCCATTGCATACTTTTGTCCACCAAGCTGTGGAATCCAAAAGCTTGTGATTGGACCGTATGAATAAAGTCTGAATTCAAGTGGACGATCGGTTGGGATGTATAGATAATTGACTGTTTCAATATCCTCTTCAGGGTAGCTAAAATGCCATTTCCAATCGGAGGATGAAGCATAGATAACCAATGGTTCTTGCTCTTCATAGCCTTCGGGAGCTGACTCGACAATGTAGTTACTTTGAACCGAAACAACTGAAAGATAGCCCACAATTAAAATTGGAATTCCGATACAAATCGCTTCAACCCAAGGATTTCCTTCTATATGTGGTGGCTCGTAATCCTCTGGCATTTTTGAAGCTCGATATTTAACAAGCATATAAACTAACAATACGAAAACGACAATAACTACAACTGCCATGATTCCAATGGAAAGTAAGATATCATGGGCTTGCCTCTCGGCTTGTGGACCCTTTGGATCAAGAACCATTACTGGTTCACAACCTGCAAGCACTGTGGCAATAGTAATAACCATCGATAAGAAAAACCATTTGATTTTCATAAGTGTACTCCTTTCCGAATGGATGCTCTTTATTCACAACTATGTGGCTTGTGACGAATTTGTGTACAACTTCACAAAGTTGTCAAAAAATTTTTAGCTACTTGTTTTTTTCGTAATATCTTGAAAAATTTGAAGCTAAATTTTATTTCGCAAAATTATTTTTTAAAGCTTATCACTGTGTAAATGATGATAACACGCGAGGTATCAAAAAGTTGTTACAGAAAAGAGAAGGAAGAATTTGTAAAAAGAAATTATCTTAACATAAACGCCTCAAACCTTGATGTGATGCAAATCACAGCACTTTTTTTGAATTTGAACAATTTGTTACAAATTTAAAAACGAAAAAAGTTCTCCTATTTTTAATGGAATTTGAAGGAACCATCCATACTATAAAAAAAGAGTTTCAAAAAGGTGGTGGGGACACTGAAAATATTGTGGGCACTAATGCTTTTCCTTTCTATACAACAATTCCATCCTCAGGATAATCTTTACATAACCTATAAAGGAGAACCGATTGCTACTGTAAATCGAGCTGAATACTCAGTACCATTGATTGGAGTTCCCACCTTGAATTTCAAAAAATATACGGAATTTCTTACCTATTTAGAGGAACAAGTTTACGAAGAGCCAAAAGATGCAAAAATTGGCAAGTCGAATGAAATTATTAAAGAACAAGTGGGAGTGAAATTAAATAAAGATAAATTCTCAAAGTTATTCTATTCTAGTTTTTTTGGTAAGGCAGATTACCTTGAAGTACCGATTCAGCGAATTTATCCGCGTGTAGATAGCGAACTATTATCAACGATTCGGGTAAGGCAGATTGGACAGTATGTCACGCATTTTAACTCTTCCAATAAAGAGCGATCCACGAATATTGCTCTTTCAGCAGCCGCAATCGATAGCTATGTTCTTTTTCAAAATGAAACCTTCTCTTTTAATAAAGTTGTTGGAAAACGAACCGCTGCCAGAGGATATCAGCCTGCGCCTGAAATCATTCGAGGTGAACTAATTGAAGGAATCGGGGGTGGCATATGCCAGACTTCCTCCACCCTCTTCAATGCCGTTGATCGTGCTGGTGTTGAAATTGTTAAGCGCTACTCCCATAGCAAACGTGTCGGCTATGTACCACCTGGGCGCGATGCAACTGTGAGTTGGTATGGACCTGACTTTCTTTTTAAAAATACATACAATCAGCCAATTTTAATTCGTGCAAAGGTTTATGGAGGAACACTTATCGTAACCGTTTATTCATCTGAGGATATCAATTTTACCCCTCGTAAGATTGTACCTAAAACAAAAACGGAATAGATATTGATTATAAAAAACTAATTCTACACCTTTATCAGTCTGGGTGAATATATTGGAAATGGGCTTAAAATAAGATACGAGATGATTTTATAGATGCACCGCGAACCTGCAATATCTGATTTTAGGTAAGGGGGGAGCTCATGGAAAGGGATAAAAGGGCTACCGTTATTGCTGCTGCTGCATCCCAAGACAGTGGAAATATTTCAAACTCAACTCAAGGTAACTTTCAATATAAACCTCCTAATAACAGCGGAACCATCTTAGGCATAATGGGGGGCGTATTAACGATTGCCGGTGACGCCTTAGCAACTATCGGGGCAATCATTCAGCTAAATACAGATACGGCTGCGGACTTTCAATCTCAAGTAGAAAGTTTTCAATCAGATCAAGAGAAGAATAAGATGCAGGAGGATATTGATAGTCTTCAGGAAAAAGTGAAACAGCTTGAAGAAATCATTAAAAAAAATCAAAGTCAAAACACGAACCAAAATCAAAGCCTAAATATGAACTATAGTCAAACTCAAAACATAAACCTTAGTCAAAGTCGAAACATGAACATTAGTCAACGTCAAAAAAACATGAACCATAGTCAAAGTCAAAACATGAACCAAGATCAAAGCCAAAACATGAATCATAGTCAAAGTCAAAACATGAACTATAGTCAAAAACAAAGGAAAAAGAAAAAAAGAGACCAAACATGATTACTTTGGTCTCTCAATTTCAAAAACGTCTCCAATTTTCGCATAATAATTTCCTGCCAAGCGGCTTACCGCCCCTAGTTTTTCTTGATTGATTCTTCCTTTACTATATAGGTCCTCATTGACATGAAACTGGACCACTTTTCCGATTAGTAAATCACAACCAGACATATCCTCCTTGCCACCTAATTCAATTGAGTGCTCTAAAATACATTCAAAACGAATTTTTGATTCCCTAATCCCCGGTACTTTTATATTCTTACTTTCTATTGGAGTTAGCCCGGCACGTTCAATTTCACTTTCATTCGGCGGAAGACTTGCTGCCGTCTTATTGATTTTTTCTACATTACTTTCGTCCACAATATGAACAACAAACTCTTTTCCTTCAATAATATTTCTAGCCGTGTCCTTCATTTCCCCGTCTTTTCTTTGGACCGATATTGAAATCAGGGGCGGATTTGAAGACACTATATTAAAATAACTAAAAGGTGCACCATTTAGCGTTCCTTCCTTTGAAATTGACGTCACAAATGCGATTGGCCTCGGGATGATACTTCCAATTAACAGCTTATAATTATCCCTTTCAGAAGCATTACTCGGATCAATTGAAATCAATTTTTTATCTCTCCTTTAATCAAGACTTCTTACTTCAAACGGTAGTAATACATTTTCTATCTTCTGACGGTGGGGTTCATATTGTGGAGGCAACTTTAGCTCCGAACCCATCTCCTTATACTCTTCATCGATCCCAAAGCCTGGCGGATCTGTTGCAATTTCAAAGAGAAGTTCTCCGTGTTCTCTAAAATAAATCGCATTAAAATAATTTCGATCACGCACGTCTGTAATGCGGTAACCATGATCGGTAATGAATTCCTGCCACTCTAGTTGGTCCTCATCATCCTTTGCTCGCCATGCAATATGGTGGACGGTTCCAACACCCATTTTACCTTTCTCACCAGGTGTGCGTTTTATATCGATGATATTCCCAATGTCCCCTTCAGATTTAAATCGTATAAAGTCTCCTTCAGAACCAATACGCTTAAGACCCATAAATGTTAAAAGCTTTTCTGTTTCTTCAGGCTGTGAGGAAAATAATATAGCACCACCAAAGCCTTTAATTGCTAAATCGGAGGTTATTTCGCCAAATTCCCACTTATTATTTGCTCCATCTTCTCGTTCTACAATTTCAAGCTGCAATCCGTGGATGTCTTTGAATTGTAGAAATTGTTCTCCGAAACGTTCTGTGCTCTGATAGGAAATTTCAAATTTTGATAATCTTGCTTCCCAAAAAGGCAGTGCTCCCTTTGGAACTACGTACGTTGTTACCCCAACTTGGCCATCACCAATTTTTCCTTGATACGCATTTGCCCACGGGAAAAATGTAATAATACTCCCTGGATTTCCAACATCATCGCCAAAATAAAAATGATAAGTACCTGGGTCATCAAAATTGACCGTTTGTTTTATAAGGCGAAGCCCTAATAGACCTGCATAAAAGTCAACATTCTCTTGGGGATGTCCAACAATAGCTGTAATATGATGAATGCCTGCTGTTTTCATAGTAATTATTCTCCTTTACTATTTATCTAACCTATTTTCCAACAAAATATGAAAGAATATTCGATGTGATTATCTTAAAATTATTTATCTTGAATTTAAGATAATTTTATAAAAAATAAGGGGGTGTTGTCAATTCTAATTGTTTCGGATATCGGACAAACTTTTGTATATTTCGGACAAAGGCGACGAAATATCGGACATAGCTTAAAATTTATCGGACCGAATGTAATTATATCGGACATAACCAACAATTTATCGGACATAACTCAGTTTTGAGCTATATATAAAAGCCTTCAGGTTCATTAACCGGAAGGCCAAGTTAGAAAAAAGATTTTAGGAAGCAAGTAGCTTTAGTGCAAATTGTCTACCAAATTCTTTGCAGATTAATTCGTCTTTTTCGTTTGGAGTGAGCTCGACTTTTAACGGTGAACAGATGAGTTCAGCTCCACGTTCTTTTAATTTTTCCGCAAGCAAATCAACCGCACCACCATAATTTGAGTAAAGTTTACTTCCTGAACCGAACACTGCGCTCTTTTTACAATGAAAATCCAGATGATCCAGCTCGTCATAAAAGTCTAAAAATTCATCAGGGAGCTCTCCATCTCCCCAAGTATAGCTTCCAAAGATAATCCCATCGTATTGGACGAGTTCCTCCGGGTCTATTTCAAAGCATTCCTTCACGTCCAACTGGATTCCTTTTTCCTTCATACCTTCTGCAATATACGTTGCCATTAACTCTGTATTTCCAGACATACTTGCGTATACAAGAATGGCATTATTCAACGTTATCACCTTTTCATTAGTTGTTTGCCTTTTTTCTAAGCTTTTCTAGCTGTTTAATGATGATTTTCCTTTGACCCTTAAGTTCAATTAAGCCTTGGTTTTGAAAGGCTGATAGCCTTCGACTAAGTGTTTCCTGTGAGGTTCCAAGATAGGATGCAACGTCGGCTTTGCGAATCGGCAATTGAATCGTCATTGATTCTCCATCCTGACCTTCTATCAACTCAACTAAGTAGCTTGCAACACGTTTTTCTACATCCTGTGAGTTCAATTTTTCAATATGTGATTCTGATTCATGAAGTCTACTAGTGATTTCCTCCAGAATCTTCAATGATATTGTAGGATAGCTTAAGAGTAATTGATGAATGTCCTTTTGGTGGATGGTACAAACCTCAGTATCTTCCATTGCCTCCGCAAAGCTTGTGGTCGTAGACTTTGAAAATAGCGAAAGCTCACCAATGAAGTCACCTTCTTCTACAAATCGGATAATTTGCTCTTTCCCATTTTCAGTGATTCGGTACATTTTTACCAAGCCTTTATGAACAATGAAAAGATGCTCAGAGAGCTCATCTGAATGGAATAAGAGCTCCCCTTTTTTCAGGCGTTTTCTTACCGCGACTTGTGAAATTTCAGCCATTTCATTTTCGTTTAAATGGTTAAAAATCGGAACCCTCGAAATACATGATGTTTTCATGTGGTTACAAGACTGACAAGACATTCATCTTCTCTCCTTTGTCTATAGTTCAGCCACCACCTTCTGTTGATAACCGTGGCTACTGTTTTTTGGTTGTTTTTCTTTGTAATGGACAAGTCTGAGTGCATTCAGAATGACTAGCAAGACACTTGCCTCATGAATAAACATACCAGATGCTAGGAAGACTGTCTTTGTTAAAACACCGATTAATAATATTGTCACAATTGCTACTGCGAAATACATATTTTGCTTCATGTTTTTAACGGTTGCTTTAGCGAGACCTGTTGCTAATGGGAGGCGATCAAGTCTGTCAGACATTAAGACGACATCAGCCGTTTCCATCGCCGCATCTGTTCCCGCTCCACCCATCGCAATTCCCACATGCGCAGCAGCGATTGCTGGGGCATCATTAATTCCATCACCGACCATCGCAACACGGTGTCCATTTTCCTTAAGCTCTTTCAAAATTGACACCTTTTGTTCAGGAAGTAACTCCGCGTAAAAGCCGTCTAACTGCAATTCCTCAGCAACTTTTTCTGCTGTGGCTTTATTATCTCCGGTTAACATAACAACCTTCTTGATTCCGGAGCGCTTCAAGTTTTGAATGGCCTTGACAGCATCTGGGCGAACCTTATCTGCGATTGAGATAACACCTATTACTTCTTGTTGTTGCGCAATTAACACGGCTGTGCGGCCTTTTTTCTCTTCTGCTTCAGCGTATGCAAGGATCTCTTTTGATAGAGTAATTTGATGATCTAGCATTAGTTTTCGGTTTCCGATCAGAACGAGTTTGCCATTCACTTTTGCCTGTAGCCCTTTTCCTTTAAAAATTTCAAAATCCTGTGGAACCGAAGTTATCGCTAGTTTTCTTTTTTTGGCTTCTTTTAAAATAGCTTTTCCTAAATGATGTTCTGAATATTGCTCTGCAGTTGCGGTAAGTTCCAGTAAGTTGAGATCTTCTATCCCGAAGCCTTTTATTGCGGTTACTTCAGGTGTCCCAACTGTTAAGGTACCAGTTTTATCAAACGCGACGATATCAACCTTCGCAAGCTGCTCCATGATTTCTCCACCTTTTATAAGGATGCCGTTTTTCGCTCCGTTTCCAACACCTGCCACGATTGAAACGGGAGCGGAGATAACAAGTGCGCCAGGACAAGAAATGACAAGGAAGGTTAAAGTAAGTTCGATATCCTTTGTAAAAAGATACACGAGGATGGCGAGCACAATAATGAGTGGTGTATAGTACCCTGCAAACTTCTCTAGGTATTTTTGCGTTTTTGCTTTTGTTTCCTGGGCTTCCTCCACGAGTTGGATAATTTTCGCGAAAGTGGTGTCATCACCGGTTCGTGTTGCTTCAAGCTCGAGGTAACCGGAATCAAGAATCGTACCACTGTATACGGTATCGTCCCTTTTCTTTGAAACAGGGACCGCCTCACCTGTAATGGTTGCCTCATTCACACTTGCATTCCCACTTAGGACTTTGCCGTCTACTGGAATTTTTTCACCTGGATGCACAAAGACGATATTCTCTTTTTCTACTTCCTCAGCAGCAACCATGACCTTTTCACCTTTTTTTAGGATTCTAGCTTGCAATGGCGCAAGGTCCAACAACGTTTTTAGAGAAGATCTTGTTTTTTCAAGTGTGCGAGATTCAAGGTAAGCACCTAGTAAAAATAGAAATGTCACTGCAGCTGATTCAATATATTCACCGATAATGACTGCTCCTATTACGGCAATTGTGACAAGGAGCTCGATGCTAATCATTTTTAGACGAAGGGATTGAATCGCCTTCGTCATGATTGGTATGCCGGCAACTAATGTAGCGAGTAATAGGAAGACATCTCTTGCTACTCCTACATCCATCCACCCTAAAATTAAGCCGGCTACCAACAGGAATCCCGTGAGAATAACGACTTGTTTTTTGCGAAACCTATTCATGTTAACCCCCCACCTTTGTTACTGAATTTTGGTAGATAAAACAGGATAGCCGAGTCTGGTAAGTAGTTCTTCATATGCTTTTGGGTTTCCCGCATCTTCCTGGTAAGAAACCTTTACTTTTCCTGAGTTAAATAAAACCTTAACGTCTTCAACTCCTTCTTGTTTTGTTAAAGCTTTTTCGATTTTCTTAATGCAACTTGGGCAACTAAGTTCTTCCATTTGATAAGTAGCTGTTTTCATCTTTTTTTCCTCCTTTTGTTTACATCTTTATTGTAAGCGGAGGAAAGACGAGAAACTTTGACGTGGGTCAAAAATGGGGATGTTTTGGGAATTGATTTTTAAGGGGAGGATGATTTTTACTTAAGGTGCTGATAAATTAGGGAATGTGTCAGAATTGTTGACTCTTTGTTACTCGGCTCACCCCAATTAATAGATTCTCTGTCAGAATCGAGGCCACTTTCTGACTCAAGGTGCTCATAATTTTTGGGGTGTGTCAGAATCAGTGGTTTTTTCCGACTTGGTTCAATGAAATAATAGATTCTCTGTCAGAATCAAGGCCACTTTCTGACTCAAGGTGCTCTTAAATTACGGATTGGGTCACAATCAGCGGCTTTTTGCGACACCGCTCAATCTAATAACAGATTCTCTGTCAGAATCAAGGCTACTTTCTGACTCAAAGTACTCAGTAATCACGGGGTAGGTCATAATCACC
Organism: Fredinandcohnia onubensis; assembly: GCF_002734285.1. Taxonomy (GTDB): domain Bacteria; phylum Bacillota; class Bacilli; order Bacillales; family Bacillaceae_L; genus Ferdinandcohnia; species Ferdinandcohnia onubensis_A. The sequence continues at coordinate 54,260 of NZ_NSEA01000013.1, forward strand.
AGCTATTAGCGACACCGCTCAATCTAATAACAGATTCTCTGTCAGAATCAAGGCTACATTCTGACTCAAAGTGCCTAGTAATTAATGAGTGTGTCACAATCACCAGCTCATTGCGACTCGATTTATTAATAAAACTTCAAATTTGTCTCTATGAATGGAATTCCAAAACAAGAAAAAGAGGAGGTTCCCCCTCCCCTTAATTTTGTCGTGTATTTTTTGAATATCCATCACGTGCACGGTATTGCTGTGGTGCCCTTGTTGGATAGCGCAACGGGAAACTAAACATATGCACAAGCTTCGTAAATGGTATCGATGCAAATAAAAGAAAAGACAAAATCACATGCAATTTAAATAGTGAAGGAACTCCAAGCATTAATTCAGGCTGTGGATTTAATGTGAATAAACTGCGAAACCACGGCCCGATTGAAATTCTGTATTCATATGCTGCTACTGTCGTGTTGTAGATAACCGTCATATATGTACCTAAACCGGCTATAAGTAGCAATAAAATGATTGTGAAATAACTACCAGCTGAAGTATGAACTTGGACTCGTTCAATGACAAACTTTCGAATCAAAAATAAGATCAATCCGAGGACAACCATCAATCCAGCAAACCCACCGCCTACTATTGCAAATAAGTGGTATGTGTGGTCGTCCACTCCAATTGCGTTGTAGAACTCAAGCGGAATCAACATCCCCATCACATGACCGAAAAAGGCAAAGATGATTCCGTAGTGAAAGATAATGGAAGCGTAACGTAGCCACTTTTTCTCAAAAATTTCCGTTGATGGTGCTGTCCAGCTCTTCCCTCGAAACACGAATCGATAAAATGTTCCTACTACAAGGATCGCGATGCATATATAAGGATAGGCCGTCCACCAGAAGTGTAATTCCATCTAATAGCCCCCTTTCAAAATATTTTGATATAAACTTATCCACATAAGAACATTTGTTTTCCACAACCTGTGGATCCTTTTGTGGATAGTGATGAGCGTTTCACATTTTTCTTTTTCCACAATATCCACGTTATCCACAGAAAAGCAACATACTTATCCACATTATCCACAAGTTATGAACATTTTCCCCGCTTTAACTGGCAGTAAGACTCCTACCTTTATGACGTAATTGAAGTGCAAGAAGTGAAAGGGGGTGGTCAACTGCCAGTAAAAGCCCGATTGGTTCAACTAACATTCAGTGAGGGATGAAATAAACCCCCACTGAATGAAGTTTCACTTTATTGATAAAGCATTGGATAAGGAAGCTCTTCTAAATCCGCTTCCTCACGCTGATTTTCCAGCAATGTAATTTCTTCTGCTTCTGGTGCTTCAAAGACAAACATCATTAACAAATCCACAATTCGGTGGTATGGATTCGAATCGAATAGGTTCTTGTGGACTCGATCAACCGCAAACGCTAAACGGCGGTATAATCGTTCAAAATTCTCTCCCTCTGGTGCATGAGCTAATAGCTCGAATAACATCGGGATGTAATCCACAATTTCCTGTCCATGATATTCAAACCCACCTTCGACGATTAACTTTTGGAGCTTAATTAATGCAGCCCCACGTTTTCTACTGTCGCCTAATTCATGGGCTGTTAAATAAAGCCCTGTTTTATCCTTATAATCAAAGGTTTCTACATAAAGCTCCTGTAATTCTAATAACGGCATCTTAAAAAGTGGTGCAATTCTTTCTAAGATTTCGTTTCTCATTTTTACCGAGCCAACTTCTGTGTTCACATATTCCTCAATTTCCGGAAACCCTTCATAAAGGGTCTTGTCCGGATAATCGAGAATTCGTGACATAATCATTAATATAGCTTTTGCTTCATTGGTCATTGATTTCCACTTCTTTCAAATGGATAAGTCACCATTCCTTCGGGTGGTGCTAAATCCTCAATACTACATGCGCCTTGCTTGTAATGGAGGTCTTCATCCATTTCACGACGACCTGTTGGAATAACGAAGCGTTCATTGTATTTTGCTACACCTAATAAACGTTGCATTTCTTCAAGCTCTTCAACTGTTGTATTTGCTTCTTTTAAGAGCTTAGACTTCTCCACTTCGTCAATCCCTCCAACGGTTTTGGCACGCATATGAACACGCATTGCTGCCATTTTGAGTAACACTCGGCGAATGACATCGGTATCGTCTGCAGATAAAATCGACGCCAAGTACTCCATCGGAATTCTCATATCATCAACTGCTGGAATATATCCATCTGCACTTAATCCATTCTCATTTGTGATATGATTCATGATTGGACTAAGTGGTGGAACATACCACACCATAGGCATTGTGCGATATTCAGGATGCAACGGTAACGCAATTTTCCACTTCATTGCCATTTTATATACCGGTGATTCCTGGGCACTTCTAATCCAGCTAGCATTAATGCCTTGCTCTTGTGCTTTTTCAATTACTTCTGGATCAAATGGATCTAAAAAGACAGAGAGCTGTGATTCATATAAGTCTTTTGGGTCTTCAACGGATGCTGCTTCCTTTACACGGTCAGCATCATATAAAACGACCCCAATATAACGGATACGGCCAACGCATGTTTCTGAACAAATCGTTGGTAGTCCAGCTTCTGTTCGTGGGTAACAGAAATTACACTTCTCCGCTTTATGTGTGTTCCAGTTATAGTACACCTTATGATAAGGACAACCATTCATACAAAAACGCCAGCCACGGCAAGCATCTTGGTCAACAAGAACAATCCCATCTTCATCCCTTTTATACAGCGCACCTGATGGACAGGACGCAACACAGGATGGATTCAAACAGTGCTCACAAATCCGCGGCAAATACATCATGAATGTTTTTTCATATTCCATGGCAATATGCTCCTGAAGCTTTTGCACATTAGGGTCCATCGGGACGACCTCACTACCGCCAGCAAGGTCATCATCCCAGTTCGGCCCCCATTCCGGCTTATCAATGTATTTTCCAGTAATCATTGATTTTGGTCGTGCTACAGGGATGTTTTCTCCCTTTTTCGCATTATGCAGATGTTCAAAATCGTATGTCCATGGTTCATAAAAATCATCAAGCCCTGCCATGTTTGGATTGTAAAAAATGTTTGCAAGTTTGGAAATTGGACCACCGGCTCGTAGGTGTAGTTTTCCATTTCGTAATGTCCAACCACCTTTATAGCGATCCGTGTTTTCCCATTCTTTCGGATACCCTGGTCCTGGACGTGTTTCAACGTTGTTGTACCAGACGTACTCCATACCCGGTCGATTCGTCCATACATTTTTACATGTGACAGAACAAGTATGACAGCCGATACACTTATCTAAGTGCATGACCATTGCCACTTGTGCTTTAATTCTCAAGCCAGTCGACCTCCTTTAATGGGCGAACAATTGTCAACGTATCTCTTTGGCTACCTGTTGGTCCATAATAATTGAATCCATAGCTAAGCTGTGAATAACCACCAATCATATGTGTTGCCTTTGGATAAATTCTTGTCACGCTGTTATGTGTTCCACCACGATTTTTATTAATTGTATTTCCTGGTACGCCCATTGTACGATCCTGAGCATGGTGCATATAGACAGCACCGCGCGGCATTCTGTATGTTAAAACAGCTCTTGCCACTACAGCCCCATTACGATTGTATAATTCAATCCAGTCATTATCTTTTATGCCGATTTCTGCAGCATCCTCTTCATTCAACCAGACAACCTGCCAGCCTCTAAATAGCTGAACCATGTTTCGGGTATCTGTGAACATCGTGTGGATACCCCATTTTTGGTGAGGTGTCATATAACGAAGCGTTATCGACTTTCCACTATTCTCAACCTCTTTTTCTCCCTTTATAAAAGGACCTTTGTTAATCGGTGGAATATATAGTGGAAGACCTTCACCGTAATCGAGCATCACCTCATGATCTAAATAAAAGCTTTGTCGTCCAGTAAGTGTGTGCCACGGAATGTGGTACTCTTTGTTTACCGTAAACGGTGAATAACGACGACCATCACTTTCAAGGCCACTCCAAACCGGTGTTGAAAGGGTTTGTCTAGGCTGAATCGTAAGGGCATCTAATGTAAAGTCCTCTTCCTCACGCTCTTTAGCAATATGTTCAAGCTTCTTCCCTGTCTTTTGCTCCATTGATTTCCAGCCTTCAACAGCACGCTTACCATTCGTTGCTCCTGACATGAGAAGAATCGCATTAATTGCTTGAACATCTGTGTACAAGGATGGATAACCTTTTCCGACTCCTTCATGTTTGGATGGTCCTAGGCGATCAAGTAATGATTTGTATACTTTATCCCCAGGTATTTTTACACCTTTCGTTCCATAACCATTTTTAATATTCGGTCCGACTGTTATCCACATGTCATACACATTTGGATAATCACGTTGTACATAATTAAAGTTCGGCATTGTTTTTCCTGGAATTCCTTCTACTTCACCCTTACGCCAATCCTTGACTTTACCAAAAGGCTGAGCAATTTCATTAATCGTGTCATGGGCAAGTGGTGAAATGACAAGGTCCTCTTGGGCCGGCAAATGGTCTTTTGCAAGTTCAGAAAAAGCCTTTGCAATTTCCCGGAAGGCATCCCAGTCACTTCTTGTATCCCAAGGTGGACTAATCGCCGCGTTAAATGGATGTACGAATGGATGTAAATCCGTGGTACTGATATCCTGTTTTTCATACCAAGTCGCAGCAGGCAGGATGATGTCAGAGAACAATCCTGAGCTTGTCATCCGGAAATCCATACTAACGAAAAGATCTGTTTTTCCTTCAGGTGGTTTTTCGGAAATCTTAACATCCTTTGGCTGCCACGATTGTTCAGGGTCCGATAAAACCGTATCCTTTGAACCAATCAAGTGCTTTACAAAATACTCATGGCCTTTTCCGCTGTCCCCTAATAAGTTGGATCGCCAATTAAAGAAGACTCTTGGAAAATTCCGTGGATCGTTCGGATTTTCCATGGCAAACTCTAAGTTTCCATCGACTAACTGCTGCGCAATATAATCAGTAACAGCTTTGTCATCACTATGTTTTGCGCGAGCATCCTTCATGACATCCAGTGTGTTTTGTGACAAGGATGGGAAGCTAGGTAACCACCCCAAGCGTGCAGACAGCGCATTAAAATCAGCCGGATGCATATTTGAATACTGACTGCCCCAATCCGTTTCTCTTTCATCAAAATCATATTCATAACGGAACTGCTCAGTTGCAAAATAGAAAAATGATGTCCCGTTCATAAATTTTGGCGCTTTTACCCAGTCATTGGCAAAGGCAATTTGTGAGAAGCCTTCTAACGGACGGACCTTTTCCTGTCCAACATAGTGAGCCCATCCGCCACCATTCACACCTTGTGAGCCTGTAAGTAGAACCAGATTTAAAATGGAGCGATAGATTTGATCACTGTGGAACCAGTGGTTTGTTCCTCCACCCATTGCAATCATCGACTTACCTTGTGTTAATGCCGCATTTTCAGCAAATTCACGCGCAACTTGGATGACATGTTCCTTTTTCACACCAGTAATACTTTCTTGCCATGCAGGTGTGTAAGGTCTTGCCGCATCATTGTAGTCAGTCGGATAGTCTCCATTTAATCCGCGGTTAATGCCGGTATGTGCGAGCATCAAGTCATAAACAGTTGTAACAATCATCTCATTACCAGATTGGTCTTTCATGCGTTTGATTGGAACACCGCGCTCAATTTTCCCGCCCTCTTTTTCTGCAAAATACGGAAACTCTACCATCGCTACTTCATCAGAATCATTAATAAAGCTTAGCTTTGGATTAATACTTGTGCCGTCTTCTGTCGTCATATCGAGATTCCATTTCGTGCTGCTGTCCCATCTGAAACCTTGACTTCCATTTGGTACGGCGATTTGATTCGAGGTCTCGTCCCAAACCACAGTCTTCCATTCACCAAGCTCGTGATCAGTCGAAAAATCAGATGCACGCAGGAACCGGTCTGAACGGTAGTTCTCTCCCTTTTTAGAAAGGGTGATCAGGAACGGTAAATCTGTGTATTGCTTTGCATAATCACGGAAATAAGGTGTTTCTTTATCCACATAAAATTCTTTTAAAATGACATGAGTCATAGCCATTGCAAGTGCCCCATCTGTCCCTGCTTTTGCAGGCAACCAGATATCAGCGAACTTATCATACTCCGCATAGTCCGGACTTACTCCAACTACTTTCGTTCCGTTATAGCGCGCTTCAACCATAAAATGCGCGTCAGGGGTTCTTGTTTGCGGAATATTAGTACCCCAAATAATGAAATATTTTGTATTGTACCAGTCACCGCTTTCTGGCACGTCAGTTTGATCGCCCCAAACCTGCGGAGACGCTGGCGGCAAATCTGCATACCAATCATAGAAACTAAGAATGGTTCCGCCAATTAGAGATAAGAATCTTGTTCCACCTGCATAACTCACCATCGACATTGCCGGAATCGGGCTGAATCCTACTACCCGGTCTGGACCATATTTTTTAATTGTATAGATCGTCGATGCCGCAATCATTTGGCATATATCTTTCCAGTTTCCTCTTACGAAACCACCTCTACCGCGTGCGGATACGTATGATTGACGTTTTTCCGGATTGGTGACAATATTTTCCCAAGCTTGTACAGGGTTGTCCGCTTTCGCAAGCTCATCCTTCCAAAGAGCGAGAAGGTCACCTCGTACATATGGATATTTCACCCGAGTAGGGCTGTATGTATACCAAGAAAAGCTCGCACCACGTGGGCATCCGCGGGGCTCGTAATCTGGGAAATCGTCACCAGTAGACGGATAGTCTGTTTGCTGAGTTTCATAGGCAATGATTCCGTCCTTCACATGAATCTTCCAGCTACACGAACCTGTACAGTTCACCCCATGTGTGGAACGGACGACCTTATCATGGGCCCAGCGATTGCGATAAATTGATTCCCAGTCACGCGGGCGTGGATTTTCTTCTGTCCAACCATCGTTTATACGCTCTCCACGCACTAAATGCTTTAGCGAGTGGAAGAGACTATTCTGCTTTGCCAATGTCTCCATCCCTTCCCTTTAGAATATTTGCCAATGGATTAAAATCTTCACCCACTAACCTGAAGCTTTGCGTTCCTGCTTGGAATTCTTCGAGGAAGACTTTCCAGCTTGATGCATTTGCTGCGGCAAGAATTAGTCGCTGTAGCGTGCTCATATCCTGAATTTGATAGATTTCCTCAATCATTTTTCCAGGTATGTCACCAAATCTCATTCTTAGAACAGCAATTAAATCTTCCCGATCATCAATCAACATTGCGTCATTCTCCATTGAAAACAACAAATCAACCCCTTCCTTAGAAAAGTGCAAAGCGCCTGCTTATCGGCGACAAGCATAAGACGAGCGCTGACAGAAGGCGCTTTTTGCCTTCCGAAGCGATTGGCTTATGACCTCGAGCCGATGGCGCTTGGAACTAGACATGAAAAACTAAGTACGACATTTTTATAGTTTAATCATCTTGTAATAGTCGGAAATCAACTGATTCTTACATTTTTCTGCAGTTTCTTTAAAAAAGTTCGTAACCTCTTCATCCGGATTCTCTGCTTGTTCAAAGGTTACAAAGCCCGTGACAGCTTGTGAAAATGATTCTGAGAATCGCAAAGTAAGCTCAAACCCTTTTTCCTGCTTCACGACAGTGGCATAGATGTCATAGGAATGAATGTTATATGCTAAAAATGTTTCAACCATCTTCTGATATAAGTTTGGAGCCGCAAATCGCAGCATTTTTTCCTCAATTACCTCTTTTTTACCCATTTACATCCCCTTTCCTCTATTTCCTAATTTTTCATTTTATTATTCGTTAGTTGCTAGCAGTTTATTCATTTCATCATCATTATGGATTTCATCTATTATAATTAGGCTATCAAGTAGTGGTATCATCCGGTGATCCGCTTCTTGTGTCTCAAGGCTTTTCTTCATCGTTGCAACGATGCGACGCATTAAATCGTGGTCACGGGTTAATTGATTAACTAGTTTTTCAAGTTTTGGGTTTTGTTCAATTATTTCTTTGTACAAACCTTGCTCTTCTGAATCCGCATGCTTGAGTGTTCTCGATTCCCAATGATCAATTGCAATCTCCGCCACCTGTAATGCCTTTTCCTTATCTCCTTGGTCAATACATTTTCTAAATAAATTTCGAAGCTCCTTCGCCTCATGTAATGCAGCCTCGTGAATCGCTGAATGAGAATCTGTTTTTCGTAAACTTGGTCCTGTTGACATCAATATCATCCTTTCATCATTTACAAAAGTTTAATTTCTTCTTCCTTCATAATCCTTTCCATCTTAGGTCGCGTTAAACTTACTAGCTTACATTTTGCGAAAAATGTCATAAAATGGGTGTTTTCGAATCGGGGTTAATTTCTTAATACGTGGAATTGCGTTTTATTTTTGATATTTGCGCTATAAAGTGGTTTCCACCACCATAAAAAGAGCCGAGGTTTGCACCCCAGCTCTTCCCTACCTATGTGTCCTGTTTTTCAGTCAGGTCATTAAAGAGTCCAACATAATATTTAACTTCGCCGGCTTCATTTTTCACTTCACTAATGGTCAGCCATTCACGATAAAGCTCTTTGTTTTTTCGTCGATTCCAAATTTCTCCCTGCCAAAATCCCTTCGATCGAATTGAATCCCACATTTGTTCATAAAACGTTGTATCATGCTTTCCTGAACGGAGAATACTTGGAGATTTTCCGATTGCTTCATTCGGTTCGAATCCAGTAACAGTTGTGAATGCATGGTTAACTTTTTGAATAATACCCTTTGGATTCGTAACCATCATTCCTTGAGCAACATTCTCGATAAGCTTTGCTTCCAGTTGGATTTTTTCAGTATAGAACATCCACACAACGAAAACAGAGCTTAATAGTGCAAACATTGCGAGCGACATAAACCCAATCGCATAGTGTCCCGTCATACCAAACACGATTGAAAGAACGATTGGCGGGAAGAAACCACCTAACCCCCCCATTGCTGATACGATTCCGTTGACAATCCCAGCTTGCTTTGAAAAATAATACGGGACGAGCTTGAAGATTGTTCCATTGCCGATTCCTGCAAAAATAGAGATAAGTAAACAGCCAATCGTATATAAAACAATATCCGGTGTAAACGCCAAGAGCACACCTGCAAACGTGATCACATTAAAAACAATAAACAAAATGAGATACGGATTAAATTTATCACCTAGCCACCCACCTACTGGTCTTAAAAGGGTTGCTAGTGTAATAAACCCAGCTGTTCGCAATCCCGCGTCAACCGAAGTTAACCCAAAATGAGTGACTAAAAAGTTCGGTAAATACACAGTAAACGCAACAAAAGATCCAAACGTTACAAAATAAAATAAGCTGATGAACCAAAGCTTTTCATTTTTATAAACGCTCTTTATCTGTTCACTCAATGGTTTATTTACTTTAGGTTCATGACGGTCACCAAGCAAAAAGTTTAAAAGTGCAAATAAAATGACTGGTATTAAAAACAGGCGAACCGTACTTTGCCACCCAATGCTTATTGCAAGCGCTGGTGCTGCAAATGAAGTGATTGCAGTACCAATATTTCCTGCACCATAAATCCCGTTTACGAATCCATGACGTTCCTTCGGATAGTACTTCGGTAAGGATGTAACCCCAATCGAAAACAGGGCTCCCCCAATACCTAGAAGAAGTCCGCCTAGAATCAAATCAAACATGGAATCAGCGATACTGATATAGAAAATAGGAAGAACCAGGATGACAAATCCAAGGAAAAACAACCATCTAGCCCCAAATTTATTTGTCCAATATCCTAATAGTATTCGCAACAGTGAGCCCAAGATGACAGGAACGGCTGTAACCATTGCGGTTTGGTTATCGGTTAAAGGTATATCCTGCTTAATGCTCGACATTAGGGAAGATAGAATCACCCACACCATAAAACCTACAACCAAGCTCGAGGTTTGAAGTGGCAACTGCAACTTTTGCGTCTTCATACTTTGGTACTCCTCCTCCAAACAATCTGTATGTATTCTTCCTAGTTTACGGAATTTCAAGAAAATCAAACATACTTTTTTCTCGTAGGTTTAGGTGGGCAGAGGGACAGGTCCGTTGTCCCAGAAAAAAATGGGTGGACGCGGGACCTGTGTCCCAGATGACAAATGTCATTGAGGTTGATGACATTATCCACTAATTTTGGTGGTCGATCGGTTTTACAATGATGGTGGAGGTGTTTTTATGGAACCTATTATTGAATTAAACCAAGTTAGTAAGTTGTTTAAAAACAAGATGGCAGTTAATCAAGTATCTTTATCGATTCAAAAGGGTGAAGTTGTTGCTATTCTCGGTCCAAATGGGGCTGGAAAAACGACAACTATGATGATGATGCTTGGGCTGTTGGAGCCAACTGATGGAAGTGTTCAACTTTTCGGGAGTCATCCAAAGGCAAAAGCTGTACGTGAAAAAATCGGAGCTTTGTTGCAAGAGGTAAGTGTGATTGATGCACTAAAGGTACGAGAGGTTATCCAACTTTTTAGAAGTTATTATCCACAGCCTTTATCATATGAGGAACTGGTTGCTTTTACTGGATTTACAAAGGATGAGTTACAAAAACGTGCCAATAAGCTTTCAGGTGGTCAAAAACGACGCCTTGGTTTTGCGCTTGCGATGGCAGGTAATCCTGATGTGTTATTTTTTGATGAACCTACTGTTGGTATGGATGTAACCTCAAGAAAACTATTTTGGAGAACCGTTCGTGATTTGAGAGATCGTGGGAAAACGATTCTATTTACTACCCATTATTTACAAGAGGCCGATGATATTGCTGAAAGAGTCATTCTCTTTCATGAAGGAAACATCATTGGGGACGGAACCCCAAAAAGTATAAAAGCCAGGTTATTAAAACAGTCTGTTTCATTTACTCCAATTTCAGCAATTAGCCATGAAGAATTAAAAAACCTTCCATATGTAACAGATGTATATGAAAAGAATGGTCGGATATTTTTATTAACAGATCATACAGATGGAGTCCTAGCCTCCATTTTTGCTCAGAAACTTTCCGTTCAAAATATCGAAATTGAACGCGGGCGTCTCGAGGATGCGTTTGAACAGTTAGTTGAAAAAAGGGAGGTTATCTAATATGAACGGTTTTATAATGCAATGTAAGTTCGAGGTTCTGAGAATTTTCCGTAATCCCTACTATGTATTTTGGTCTTTGTTCATGCCAATCGTTTTTTACATCGTTTTTACGAGAATTTTTAATTCAGGAATGGACGATCAACAATTATGGCAAGCTCATTATTTAATGTCAATGGCTGCATTTAGTGTAATGGGATCTGCTATTATGACACTTGGAATCCGGTTGGTTGAGGAGAGAAAACAAGGCTGGTCAATGTTTATGAGAATTACCCCATTATCTGACCAAGCTTATTTCGCCGCAAAAATGATTGGGCAAACAGTCATTCATATTTTTTCGATTGTGATTATATTTACTTCAGGCGCACTTATTAATGGAATCTCCCTCACCCTTCTTGAGTGGCTAATATGTGGAATGTGGTTACTATTCGGCTCGTTGCCTTTTCTTGCTATAGGGACACTTGTGGGAACGATGAAAAGGGTGGATACAGCCTCTGGAATCTCGAATATGATTTATATGGTTCTTGCACTGTGTGGTGGTATGTGGATGCCGATGGAGATAATGCCTAATTTCGTTCAATCAATCGGAAAATGGCTCCCTTCCTATCACTTTGGCAGTGGTGCATGGGAAATTGTCCGCGGCGGCCAACCAGACTGGATTAATTTTACACTATTGGTTGGGTATCTCCTTCTGTTCATGGTAATATCAGGTTATACAAGGAGAAAACAAGAAGTGGCGGTGTAAGCTGAATGCTACAAAAAATAAAAGAGTTTCGGATCTTTCCTGCTAGGTATGGGTTCTTCCCCTATATCTTTTTAATCTATCTTGTCATGCCTGCCTACTATGTTTTATTGGAGCAGGGCTGGAAACAAGTTGCAGGGATTGGCCTGCTACTATTGTTTCTCGTAACCTATCGACAACTCTATAACTCTTCCGATAAAATGACCTATGCATATTGGTTAGTTGTCCAAATTATTTTGGTTATGATCCTTGCAATCTCTTATAATCTCTATAATTTATTCTTAGGGTTCTTTCCAGCTCATTTTATTGGCTGGTATAGCAAAAAGGTTTACTTTTATCGCGCATTAGGGTTCTTTACACTTTCAATTATCATTCCACTTCTCATTCATTGGAATTCGTTGATTCTAGAGTCCATGTACTTTTATGGAATTTTTATTATCATTATGATTGTTTCTCCATTCGGTATCCGTTCAATGAATAGCCGTATGGAGCTAGAAAAAAAACTTGAGGAAGCAAATGAACAAATTGAGGAGTTAGTGAAACGTGAAGAACGGTTAAGGATTGCCAGAGACCTTCATGATACGTTAGGACACACACTTTCAATGATTACCCTAAAAAGTCAGCTCGTTCACAAATTGATAAGTAAGGACATTGAAAAAGCTAAGCTTGAGACAAAAGAGATTGAAAGAACCTCTCGCACTGCTTTGACACAAGTAAGAGAATTAGTATCTGATATGAGAGCCGTCACTATTGCAGAAGAACTAATTGAAACCGAGAACATTTTAAAAGCTGCAGGCATTTCTTTTGAGTTTGATGGCGATTCAAAACTAGAAAATGTCCCACTGCTTACTCAGAATATCCTGAGTTTGTGTCTAAAAGAAGGGATTACAAACGTTGTTAAACATAGTGCTGCGAATAGTTGTACTGTACATTTATTGAAAAAACCGGGCGAAATCGAACTTTCCATCTCTGATAATGGTAAAGGTCTAGATGAAAAGACGGCTGACGGTAATGGGTTAAAAGGAATAAAGGAGCGATTACATTTAATCGACGGTTTCGGAGAAGCAATTTCTCAAAATGGAACTAAATTAATTATCACTGTACCTATAATTGCAAAGGAGAAAAAGGCTGGTGTTGGTTCTTGATTAGAGTAATGATTGCCGAGGATCAAGGTATGCTTAGAGGAGCTTTAGGCTCTTTACTCGATTTTGAGGAAGACATTGAAATCGTTGGGGAAGCATCCAATGGAAAAGAGGCATTGAAGCTGATTCTATCCCTTAAGCCCGATGTTTGTTTAATGGATATTGAAATGCCCTATATGAGCGGACTTAAAGTAGCCGAGGAGGCTAAAAATCATTTTTCTACATGTAAAATCATTATTTTGACCACTTTTGCCCGTCCAGGTTATTTTGAGCAAGCAGTAAAAATTGGCGTACACGGGTATATGCTAAAAGACGGGTCAGTTGATGAGCTTGCGGAATCCATTCGAAGTGTGATGAAAGGAAAACGTGAATTTGCTCCTGAACTGATTTTCGGCAGCATGAAAGATGACAATCCCTTAACAGAACGTGAACAGGCCGTACTTCGATTGGCCTCAGAGGGAAAAACCTCAAAAGAAATTTCATCACAATTATTTTTATCAGCTGGAACTGTCCGAAATTATATGTCCGAAATCATTAACAAACTAGGCGTAAAAAACCGTACCGAAGCTGTTACCGTCGCAAAAGAAAAAAGTTGGATCTAAATTTGGGTCAGAGGGACAGGTCCCTTGTCCCAGGAAAAAAATGGTGGGACGCGGGACCTGTCCCTGTGTCCCATAAAAAAAGGGAGTCTTCCCTACTTTTTAAAGGTTTTTTTAAAAAGTGAGAGGAGTCCTTTTTTTTCGGATTTATTCTCTTGTGGTAATATTGGTTTTCCTTTTTCCGTTATATAAATATCCTCTTTATCGATGGCATGATCGAATGCAAGTACTAGCCCGAGGTCCGAATTGTAGTCCTTGTTTGTGACAAGTGTGTACTCCATATTGTTTGTACTCGCCAGCTTTACATATTTGGATAAAAAGCGATAATTCATATGACCATTTAAGTACATATGTACCCCGGTGTTTTTTTTACAAGCATTCTGGACTTCTTGGAATACCTTGTTTTCTCTAACCTGTGATTGAGTTAACGCCAATAATACACGTTCCCTAATAGTTCCAAGAAATTGTTTGCGTTCTTCTGGTTTTATTTCCTTCGTCCCATGTATCCCCTGTTGAAGATAGTCATCTACATTCTGCTTCGTCATATCGTCCTCCCCTTTTCGCTCGCCTTTAGTATTTCCAATTATAACAATATCTTGCTCCTTTTATGAGTATTCTGTGCGGCACGTCTATGTTCATAGGAAATATACACAATATAAAATGGAGCATTCACCGATGCTCCATTACTTAAAACCATATTAGATAATAGATTACCCCAAAAAGGACCGCCACCATCATAATGAGGATGCCTCTTTTCCTATTTTCCTGCAATAATAAAATGCCTGATAATAGCCAACCGCCTGCTAGTAAAAAGGCACCAATATGTTTTACTAAGGAAATATCAGCAATTAGCCCTGAAATAAATAGGAGTATCCCTATGAGCCGCATGCTTTCTTCCCAGAACTCGAAATTTTTATAGTCAAAAATTTGATTGCGTTTTTCTTTTTTCCCTTTTTTATAAACTTTGACAATATTAACCCCAAATATTCCCCATATTAAGACTAGTATCGCGATCTCAACAAAATCCATAGGAACTCCCTTCTGCCTCTTACTATTTCAAGTTACTTAACTCTTCTATTAAATGTTGCTCTATTCGTTTTGTATCACTTGGATGAAAAGCATGCGCAGATTTCTCCGCCCAAATCATCCGTTTTCCTTTTGGTGCAACCATCTGATTAAAATACGATTCTACTAAGCTACCATTCACATGAAAATCATGTCGTCCGTGAATAAACGTAACACGTATAGGAAGTTCGGGCAATGACTCCATAAAGTTATTTGTAGCCAGTTCTTCTATAAATCTCTGTGAATAGATAAGCTTGAATCCTTTATAATATGTATGATATACATCCTTCAATGAGTACTCCTCAGACCTTACCATATCCATTGTGAGTGCAAATAGCCCAGGTGCATTTTCAGTTTGATAGACTAATGTATTAAAGATACGCTGCCATTTTCGAATGACACTCCACTGTTTGAAACTTTCAATATAAGGTGGTTCTCCTACATTTTCAAGTTCTGTGATTGCTTTCTTATTTCCACGTCTTTTCGCTTCTTCCTTTAGCCATCTAAGAGCCAATCGATCATTCTCTGTCCAACTAATAATCTGAGAAATTCCTACATATGAATTAAACTTTTCAGGATACCTTGACGCTAGGTTTAATCCAATTGTACTTCCCCATGAATGTGCAGCAAGGAAAATCTTTTCCTGCTTAAAGCGGTCCCGCAAATAGTCCACCAGTTCATTCGCATCCGAAATAAATTGTTCAATTGTCATAGAATCCTGTGGAATTTCCTGATGATATGATTTACCCGTTCCACGCTGATCCCAGAAGACAACTACAAATTTTTTCACTAGTTCCTTCGTATTCGTGATAATCGTATAATCCCTTCCCTTCGAAGAAATACCTAGCAACGGCATAGAAGGACCACCATGAATAAAAAGTAGAACCGGCTTTGTTACATCATCCGCTTGAATTAAAATCGATTGCTTTATACCACCAAGAGTAACTCCTTCAACCGACTGTATCCCACTTGAAGAAATCTCAAAATCAGGCTTACGCAAAAATATCCCCAAACCAACCAACCTCTCAGAAAACAAAAATAATATATAATACTCTATTCTCTCAACTTCCTCAAAATTCCTTTTCTATGATTCATCGATTTGGGTCACACGCGAGCTGGAAGTCGAACCGGTTGGGTCACAGGGACAGGTCCCTTGTCCCAGGAAAAAAATGGTATAACGAGAAACCTGTCCTCTGACCCTTTCCTATTTTGCAATATGTACTTTTAGTTGTTTTCCTTTGATGGTTATTTGTTTCATTGCTGTTAGAACATGCTGGCCTTTCCCGTTTAATATATCCACATAGGTGGCGTTTTCTTGGATGGTGATGATTCCAATATCATCTGCAGATACTCCGGGGATTTTAGCAATTGTTCCGACAAAATCGACCACCCGGAGCTTCTTTTTCTTTCCACCATTAAAATAAAGCTTTAAAATATCCTTGTTAACTTGCTTTGCTTTATCCTGTTTAAGTTGTGGCTTGGCGTTCATTTTTTCTACAAAGGCTGCTTTTGCACGAGCAACTTCTTCCTTACTTGGAGAGTCGATGTTCCGAATTTCCTCACCGATGTATTCTTCAATTTCTTTTACTAGATTTTCTTCTTGGGGTGTTGCGAGAGTAATTGCTTTTCCAGTTTTACCTGCGCGACCCGTTCTTCCAATTCGATGAACATACCGCTCTTTATCCTGAGGCACATCATAACTGATCACAAGCGAAATATCCTCAACATCTATCCCTCTTGCCGCAACATCTGTCGCTACTAAGTATCGAAACTTGCCCTTCTTAAAATCATCCATCGCAGCAAAACGCTCTTCTTGAACCATACCACCGTGAATTTTTCCACAGGAATAATTGGATTTTGACAGTTTTCGATGCAAATCGTCTACACCCTGCTGTGTTCCGCAAAAAATAATACAGCTATCTGGATTTTCAACACTCGTAATGTTCTTTAAAAGTGAGAGTTTATCTTCTTCTTCAACACTCATTAAAGAATGCTCAATTTTTCCTTTTGCAACAATTGGATTTTTAACCTCAATATATTCTGGCTTTTTCATATACTTGGCCGATAGAGCTTCAACATCTTCAGGTAATGTTGCTGAAAACAGCATCGTAACCCGCTCAGTCGGAAGGGCTTGGATGATCAACTCCACTTGTTCAATGAAGCCCATATTCAACATCTCGTCAGCTTCATCAATTACTAGAAATTTTATATGATCCACAAAAAGAGTTCCCTTTTGAATATGGTCCAGTACCCTTCCTGGTGTTCCCACAACTACATGTGTCTTTTGCTTTAGCTCTAACTTTTGTCGTTCATAGGATTGCTTTCCAAAAATAGCAGTTGCCTTAATCCGTTTAAATCGACCAATATGAATAACATCTTCCTTCACCTGTGCGGCCAGTTCTCTCGTTGGCGTTAAAATCAAGGCTTGTGGCTTATTTTCAACCCAATCAACCAATTCACAAATTGGAATCGCAAATGCTGCAGTCTTACCACTACCAGTTTGCGATTTTCCAACAATGTCATTTTTCTGCATCGCAACAGGTATCACCTTCGCTTGAATTTCTGTTGGAATTTGATAACGCAAACCCGAAAGTGCCTTCACAATTTCATCACTTAAATTAAATCTTTCAAAACCATTCATATAATTACCTCATCTATATTTATTATGGGACAGAGGGACAGGTCCATTGTCCCAGGAAAAATATGGTGGGACGTGGGACCTGTCCCTGTGACCCAGCGCGGAACTTATCCCAGTTTTTTTTCGTTGACAACTGGATAGGGATGTATTAACTTAGTATAGCTAATGAGAAATAGAATTAAAGTTTTTATATAAATATTCATGAAAAAAAGAGGTGTATTGATGTCAGCAGACCAACGTAAAAAAATGATCATTTTGATGATCAATATGTTTATCGCAATTGGGAGTTTTGGGATTATTATTCCCATTTTGCCTGCTTATTTAGAATCAATCAATGAGGGTGGAAAGGCAGCTGGCCTCATGATTGCTATATTTGCTGGTGCGCAATTTATTTTCTCACCGATCGCAGGTAAATGGACGGACCAATATGGTCGTAGAAAAATGATTATCTATGGACTATCCGGTTTAACGTTGTCCATGTTTATTTTTTATTTTGTAGATTCAATTTGGCTACTCTATGCATCCCGCGTTGTTGGTGGAATCGGTGCAGCACTTCTTATTCCAGCTATTTTTGCCTATGTTGCGGATATCACAACGATGGAACAACGTGCAAAAGGGAATAGTTATGTATCAGCGGCTATGTCTCTTGGAATTGTAGTGGGACCTGGTATTGGAGGATTTTTAGCTGACTTCGGATTAAAATTTCCCTTTTTAATTTCCGCATTGGTTTCGCTTGTATCGGTTATATTCTCGTTTGCGGTCCTAAAGGAAAGTCAACAAAAAGAAGATGGATTCACGCCTGTTGATGATGAAACAATGGCAAAAAAGCTAGTACGTTCTGTTCGAATGCCATTTTTCATTCCATTGATTATAACACTGGTGATGAGCTTTGGTTTAATGGCATTTGAATCAGTTATCGGACTTTTCGTTGATAACCAATACCAAGCCACACCTCAGGATATTGCAATCATGGTAACATCAACTGGACTTGTAAGTGTTATTGTTCAATTATTCGTTGTAGATCGTATGGTAACACGTTTTGGAGAAGGAAAAATTTTAAACATTTTTATTTCTGTAGCTGCATTAGGCTTCCTTCTTTCATTAGTTGCTAACAGTTTCGCAATGTTTTTCGCTATTTCACTACTTGTTTTCCTTGCAACTTCCATCCTACGACCTGTGCTTAACACACTAATATCTAAGCTTGCAGGCAACGAACAAGGATTTGCGATGGGAATGAATAACGCATATATGAGTATCGGAAACATATTAGGCCCAACACTTGGTGGATTATTATATGATGTTAATATTATCTATCCATTCATCCTAGGGCTAATCCTTCTCATTGTCACATTATTCATCACAATCATGTGGCAAAGAAATTCAAAAACAAAACCGCAAGTCAAAGCGATGATTTGATGGGACAGTGACTGCTCAAAAAAAGGTGACCAAATTCAGGTCACCTTTTTCTATGTTGGGACAAGGTCCACTTTCCTACATTACATTTTCGATTAGATAAATAATTAATGGTCCCATTAATACGATAAAGATGGACGGGAAGATAAATAGCATCATTGGAAAAATCATTTTGACTGGTGCCTTCATGGCCTGTTCACGAGCAAACTGAGTCCGTTGTTCCCTAATTCGTTGCGTTAGTTGGTGGAGAACCTTTGCCATACCGACACCCAACATGTCCGCTTGGATCAGTGAAGTTATGATACTTTGGAACTGTGGGATTGGAACCCTGGCGCGAAGATCTGCAAATGCTTCTCTCCTAGACTTTCCTAGCTTCATGTCCTCCATTGTTTGCACGAATTCCTCTGACAATGGCCCTTTCATTTGTTTGCAGACCTTTTGAATTGAGGCATCCAACCCCATTCCAGCCTCAATTGATAAATTGACCATATCAAAAAAGTCAGACATATTCTTTTGAATCTGATGTCTCCGCTTTTTAATAATTGTACTTAAATAAAAAGAAGGATAATAAATCCCAAATGCCGCAACCACACTCGCTAGTAGAATCCTTAAAAAAATGGCAGTACTACCTAATAACAAAAATACCGATAGAAACAGGACACCCCCAATTAACAGCTGTAAAAAACGAAAGTCGATGGCTGACATTTTCAACGGGTATCCCGCTTCACGTAGCCTTCTCTCGAGTTCTCTTTTTTTCGAACTCGCCATTTTTTTATCGACGACACCTTTGAGCCTGTCGCTATAATTCTTCATCACATGCAACTGTAATTTTTGTTTCTTCACCGGTATTTCTCTTTCTATGTCTGGACCAAAATAATGCTTGGTCCGTACCTCAATCGCAATATCCTTTTTATAAATTAGACTTAGCAGCCCACCAATGACCAACATAAAACAAAGAAAACTAGCGACAACAAAAAAGATTTGTATCATTGGAACCTACACCTCAATGTGTACAATTTTATTAATAAATAACCATCCTAAAATCATATTAATTCCACCCACGATAAGCATCCCCCAACCTAATGGATGTGAAAAGAGCATATTAAAATATTCTGGGTTTACTAAGGTTAAATACAATGCCAGCGCTGGCGGTAATAAAGTAATGATAACTGATGACATTTTACCTTGTGCGGTCAATGTCTTTACCTCATCTTGCACCCTTGAGCGGTCAATAATTGTTTCCTGCATCGTTTCGAGTAAATATGCTAGATTCCCTCCACTTGAGCGTTGGATTAACAACGTAGTTAAAACCATTTCGAGCTCTCGATCTGGCAATCTTTTTAGTAGATTATCAAAGGCATCCTCAATCTTAACACCATAATTGATTTCCTTCAGTGTATTCAAAAATTCCGGTCCTAATGGATCTTCGATTTCTTCGGCTACCATTTTCATGGCCTGCATGAAACTAAATCCAGCCCGTAATGCATTCGCCATTGTCCCTAATGCATTCCCTAGCTGTTCAGAGCATTTTTTCAAGCGAAGTTTTCGTTTTCGTTTGATATACAAAATCGGAAGATAGAATCCGATGATTCCACATAATATCAATAAAAGGAAATGGAACTCATATAAGTATCCAATTCCAACAACTACACACGCACCAATGACTCTCCAAATAAACAATTCACCTTGAGTCATTTTTAACCCTGATTGCGTAAGAATTGTTTCGTATTTTGAAAAATGAATCGCCCGCTCCATGCTTTCGCTGATTTTTTTTACGAAAACACCTTCTCGGTTCTTCTTTTTCTTTTCTTCCTCTTTTTTTATAGGTAAATATTTACTGACTCGTTTTTCGTACTTTCCTTTTTCCGTAATCATTGTAAGTACAATTCCGGTAAAAAAGGTAACTACCAAAAACGCAGATACAGCAATTAAAACGGAAGTGCTCATATCCACTCCTCCCTAATCATCGATCGCACATCAAAACCCGCATACTCAAGCTTTTCAGCACAATCCGGAAGAATTCCAGTAGAGGCAAACTCTTGTTTTTTACCCTCCTGATAAACGAAAAGATCCTGCAGGACAATCGTATCTCCTTCAAGTCCTAAAACTTCGGTAATTTTCGTGATTTTTCTGGTACCGTCTTTCATTCGGGATTGTTGGACAATTAAATTAAGGGCACCCGCAATTTGTTCACGAATAGCTCTAACAGGAAGATCGAATCCTGCCATTAACACCATTGTCTCTAGCCTTGCCAAAAGATCTCGAGGGGTGTTCGCGTGTCCCGTTCCTAAGCTGCCATCATGTCCAGTATTCATCGCTTGAAGCATATCAAGTGCTTCCGCACCACGGACTTCTCCGACAATAATTCGATCTGGGCGCATCCGAAGTGAATTTCGAACAAGATCACGAATAGTTATTTCACCTTGCCCCTCGATATTTCGTGGACGTGACTCCAGTGACACCACATGGTCTTGTGATAACCTGAGCTCGGCGGCGTCCTCGATTGTAACGATGCGTTCATTTCTCGGAATGAAGGATGACAACACATTCAATGTGCTCGTTTTCCCTGATCCTGTTCCCCCACTAATAAAAATATTTAGCTTTGATTCTACGGCAGCCTTTAAAAAATCGGCCATTTGTTCACTTAAGGTTCCCATACGCAACAAATCATAGATCGTAAAAGGAGTTGCAGAGAATTTACGAATTGTAATAGTTGGCCCATTTAAAGCAAGTGGCGGAATAATTGCATTTACACGCGATCCGTCCGGTAGTCTTGCATCTACTAATGGGGAACTCTCATCAATTCTTCGTCCTAAGGGAGCAACAATTTTTTCGATTATCCGTAAAACATGCAAATCATCGCGAAATTGTACATCTGTTTTTTCGATTTTCCCCCTCGATTCAATATATATATCCTTTGGACCATTAACCATGACTTCAGAAATTTCAGGGTCAGCAAGTAATGGAGATATTGGTCCAAAACCCGTTAGCTCGTAGGACATATCATATTTTAGCTGCTTCTTTTCTTCGTAAGCGAGCTGTTCACCCTCTGCTTCTAGAAAGCTTTCCGAAAGCTTATCAATTATTTCCTCTAGGTTTCGATCTTGATAGATTGGCTTTTTCAGTTCCTCAACAAGGTAATTATGTAGGCGAACTCCTAGTTCACTTGATTTAACGCTTGCTGTCTTTATTTTTGGAGGGTCCTTCTTTAGCTCCTTAACCGGAGTCTCACCACCAAGCCTCGCTAATAACGACATCAGACCATACCCCCTGCATGGATCACTCGTTTTGACTTAAGCTTTTTGCGGCCGGATGTACCAACTGGAGCAACAATGGTATCGGCCATTTGAAAAATTTTCTTCGCCACCTGTGACCTAGGATAGGAATAGACGAGTGGCTTACCTTCATTGACTGAAGTAACCATGACTTTTTCCATTGCTGGTAATGTGAAGGCAACCTTCTGTCCAATGATCTTTTCGACCGTTTCAATGGTTAGCCCTTTTACCTTAGCATGGCGGTTTAATACCATTTTTACCTTTTCAAGAAGCTGTAAGGTTTCTAATGTTTCAATTAATAATTTCGTATTTTTTAAGGTTGGTAGGTCCTGATGTGTGACGAGAAGAATTTCATCCGATTTTTCCAAAGCAACAATTGAATTTTCATCCAAATGTGGAGCTGTGTCGACGACGACAATATCATAGTTTTCCTTTAACGCTTTTATGGCCCTTTTCACATCGTCCCCTGTTATTACCTCTGCAAATTCAGGGCGCTGTGGTGCTGCTAAAATGGAAATTCCATTTTTGAATGGCGTCATAAAGTTTTCAATTTGCGCTCCAGTACGATCTTCTTTTACCCAGTCGTAAATCGTTCTTTTCGGCTTCACATCATAGAACATGGATACATCACCAAACTGAAGGTCCAAATCAAGAATCGCAACCTTTGCTAATCTCTTTCCATAAGATGCAGCTAGGTTTACAGAGATACTTGTTTTGCCAACTCCACCTTTTGTACTTCCAACCGTAATGACTTTTCCGTTCTTTTTAGGTTGGTCCATTTGATAGATGATCTGATTTTTCGTTTCTTGTATCGCATTTTGAATATCGTCACGAATTTTTGTTGGGCTTGACGATAGGAAAATTACATCTGTTGCTCCTGCACGAATTGCCTGTTTGGAATCTAGTTCTGTCTCATATTCGAAAACTAGCAATACCTTTGCATTCCGGTTCTCCTTTTTAATCTTTGAACATAGATTGTACATGTCATATGAAGTAGATTGTTGGAGTAATACAAGTGACTGTTCAGTTGGAAGCAATTTCTCGAAAAGTTCCTCATGAGTAGTCCACTCTATTTTTCTATCTACTTTTTTCGCTAAAGCATCAAGCATAGACTTCGTTTCTTCATTTTCAAAAATAGAAATTAGTTTAATCATCACTTAAACACTCCTTCGTGAAGTTGGTCCTCATGAACATGCGTATGTGTTGGTTCCACATCGTGGTCCCCTTCTTCTCTAAGCATTAAATACAATTCATATCTTGAAGCAAATCCTAATGCTAAACCTTGCTTTGGTGTTACTTCAACAGTTACCATTTGGTAGCGTTTCTTCTCTGTTTCAGGATTATCCGCTGCATGACCAATCTCTAATACTTTCACATTTTGTAAAAGGAGTGTTGCTGAGTCGTGCTGCCCTTCAGCTTTATATTCTTCTGGCACCGTCATTACTGCCACAACGTCGACAAATGAACCAGGTTTAACAAGTCCAGCTACCCCTTGAACATCAGTCACACCGAATGTCATCGCACGGTTTCCTTTTGTAATCTCTATTCCTGAAGATTCAGCGGAAGCCACTTCTGTTTCTTCCGGCTGTAGAGTTTCCTCTTTTTCTTCATCCTTATCTTCCTGTACAACCTCTTTGCTAGCAGTTTGTGCTTTCGTTGGCTGTTCAGCATTTAAAAGTATGTATAATAGCCCAGATGCAACTAGACCAAAAACCATTGCAGCTATCCAGATTTTCTTCGTGTTCATACGTCACCTGCTTTTTGATATTTTTTTACTAGTTAATGAGTTTGACTTTTCTAATTGTTTCAGGAAAACCCTGGTTAGGGGTGTAACTGTTTTTTAGCTTGTATTCAATGAATTTCCCTGTTATTACCGTGCTATTTCCATTCCCACTTGCTTCTGTTAATAAAAATGCTGCTAAACCCACAATTTCAATTTCTTTTCGCCCGTTTGGATATGTCTCAACGTCAACCAGTGGGATAGTTACTAGCCGTCGACATGTATTGTCCACAGTAGTCGGTTCATTACACTTTTCCTTTTTATTTGGGTCATTGTTATCCTCTTTAATTCTGTCATCAAATACATCGGTAACACTTGATATACTTCCTGGCTCGGTATCAGGCTTATCCCCAATATTAACTGTGACACCCTCTTTAATCCCTTTTGCAAGAACATCTGCCCCTTGCCCGCCGATCGCTAGAAATCCATAATTCCCGGTTTCGGATGAATCTGCTTTCAAACGAAATTCTTGACCAAAGCTCCCATCCTGAAGTAGCTGGCGTTTAAAAGCTACTGGTATCGCCCCATCTGGATTAATTAATGATTGTATTTCAGCCTTAGCATGTGCTTTTACATCTGTATCGGTTAGGTCTGGTGATAATATTCTTGCAAAATAGAGGTTTTCTTTAACAGTTTGCGTAACTTCTACAGAGTCTTGTGTAACTACTATTTTGTTATCCTCTGTACCAGCATCTACGATTGTAAGGCCATTTTCTTGCGCAATATCTATTGCAGACTGTTTTGCTTTTGCTTCTATTGTTCCATCAAAGACTACTCCTCTTAGTTCTTGGGCTCCGGCAAGTACAGCTGCATCCAATGCATTTTGAAGCTGACTTTTCTTCATATATAAAGCACCAGCATCCACTACGATTGCTGAAAAACCAAGTAACACTACCATTAGGAGAGCAACTAGAACCATTGATACACCACTTTGGTCGTTGTAAAAACGTTTAATAAATTGAAAGGTTCTTTTCATTTACTCCACCCTCATAACCGTTATATCTTTTAAATCGAACTCTCCTACTATTTGGCTTATAATCGGCGTTAAAAAGTCAACTTTGTAGGTTAGCTCTATTTTCACTTCATCACCACTTGTAGGCGTGGTTGTACTCTCAGTTACCACCGAAGTACCAAAATATATGGTTTGTCCGACCTTTTTGGGATCACCGGGAGTATTACTTTCTAATGTGTCTGTAGCATTCGTAATTTTAGTTTGGATTGTTCCTAAAGTGGAACCAACTGTTGCAACCCTAGCAGCTTCCCGCCCTGCATGATCAAGTGTTAAATACGCATGAAAGATACGGCCAAAATCTGTAATCCCAAATAAAATCATTAATATGATAGGTAGAATTAGTGCTGTCTCGACTAATGATTGACCTTTTTGTGATTTCATATGTAATACTCCACTATATACGTTAGGAGGCCTCCTATCGCTATTGGGATTGCGTATGGAATGGATACCGTTCCTTGATTACCAGGGTTGATCTCTAGTGAACCTTGAGTTCCTCTGAAAAACATAAGAGAAAATAACATACTTTTAAATGTGAAGCCTAGTTTCCTCTGTTTAATCAGAATGACAAAGGCAATTACTCCTCCGATTATCGCTGCATAAATACCCGTATAAAAAACGAACATTGCTCCCTTCCAGGAACCAATTGCGGCTAAAAGTTTAACGTCTCCGGCTCCTATACCTCCCATTGCAAATGGAATAAATAGTAATCCGAGTCCCACTAAAAACCCTTTTCCACTAAATAAAAAACCATCAAACCCTAAGAAAAGAGTAAAATAAATGAGGCCGCCTAGGATGGCTGGGAAGGTGACAATATTTAGGATTTTTCGATTTCGAAGATCTGTTAATACGGAGATGATTAGGATGAGGCAGATGATTAGGTTTTCCATTTGTATTCCTCCATTTTGTTAAAATGATAGCCCTGCCGTAGCAGGGCTAGTAACTATATCTATTACGAGATTGAGTTAATTAACTGGTGTTGCTGTTGGGTTTCTAAGTGCTCTAACAATATTTGAAAATGCAGTTTGTAATTCGGTTCCTAATGTTACAACTACGCCCACGACTACTAGCGCAATTAGCCCGACTAATAACCCATATTCCGTCATTGCTTGTCCTTCTTCTTCCTTAACTAATCTTCCTACTAAGTTTTTCATCATTTTTGTTTCCTCCTAAATTTTTTTGTTTTTGTTTGTTCTTTATATTGAACTTGATTTTAGTATATATCGAACGTTCTATATTGAAAACAGTCAAAATAGGCCATTTGTTCTATATAATGACCATCTTTCTCTATTAACCTCTCTTTTTCTCTCTTTTTCTTACTATTTTGTTTTTTATTTAGAACAAAATATACTATATAATGAACAATAACGAACAAACTAATAGGAGGAATGGATTATGCAACGTTCTTTAGACCTAAATCTACCAATTAGTAAGGCTGATACATTTATGAAGCGATTCAAGGGCTTGATGTTTGAAAGAAAACCATACGTAAATAAAGGGCTTCATTTAACACCGTGTGAATCTATACATATGTTCTTTATGAGATTTCCGCTGGATATTGTTTTCTTAGATAAGGAAAATAGAATAGTAGATGTACGCTATAATCTCCAGCCGTGGAGAATTGCGATTCCTAAAAGAAGAGCTTTCTCTACATTAGAGCTCCCAACGGGGACTATAAAAAAATACAATCTACAAATCGGCGATCAGCTTGTTCTCTAAAAAGGTCGCCCCGTCGTTCGCTAGATTGTTGTTTGATCCACCCCACATGACGTTCTCTATATAAAACAAAAAAGGTGACCTACAAAAATAGGTCACCTTTTTCTATATTGGGTCAGAGGGACAGGTCCACTGTCCCAGGAAAAATTGGGTGGGACAAGGTACCTGTCCCTGTGTCCCTAATGTACTCCACCCGAGTAGTCGCAAATTTCATATAGGCAATTGATTCGGTTGATTACAACTTTATGGTCGTACATTTCAACTATTCCTTCTCTTTTCCAGCTGTTTAAAATACGGTTGACACTTTCGCGAGTAGTGCCGATGAAATCACCTAAATCTTTGTTTGTTAGTTCAATCGCAATTAGGATCCCATCCTTACACTTCACACCATGTGTTGTGGTAAGTTTAATTAATGTAGATGCCAGTGCCCCTTGTTTGTCAAAAAACAGGAAATCGTATAATTTGTTCTGCATGATTCGCTGTGTCCAGCCAATCCAACTCATAAACTCAACTGCAAAATTTCCAAATTGATATAACAACTTTTTTAAATCATTAATGTGGATGATGCCAATCTCAGCCGCTTCTTCCACATCAGCACGGTAATTGTAGTATAGGCTTTCAGTGAAGCCGCCAAATTCTCCAATTAGACTTCCTTTTTCTTTAATAGATAATAAGAAATCTTTTCCTCCTTCTGAGGATGCACGGAGTTTCACTCTGCCAGATTTGATATAGTACATTTCTTTCGCTTCCTCACCATCCCAAAAGAGGTGAGTTCCCGCTCCTACTTTTCTAATACGCATAATACTTTGTAATTTATTTAAATTTTCTTCAGATAAGAATTGATCAATGCTTTCATTAATTGACTCTATATGAGGAATCTCGCTATTTAGTTCCTGTATACTCATTGCCATTTTTGGTTCCCCCCGCCATGACTTTATACTATAATCATACGGCCAATAGTGAAAAACCGGTATCAGGGGAACTCCTGAACTTTTGCTCCGAATTCCCCTATTTAATTTTCTGTGATTTTCCCCTAGACAAGTACATCCTCTAAGAACTCTCCCTATGACGAACATAAAATTCATCTTTAATGACCATAAAGATAAGGGAATTCCCTGACATACAATCTTGTTAAAAAGATTTACAATAGATAGGAAGATATAAAATTCTTATTACGTCTATATAAAGAAGAAATCACGAACAATATCGAGGAGAGATTACTCATGGAAGCAATACAAGTGGAAATTGAACAAAAACTTCATGATTTGTGTACAAATACCTCAAGTGATTTCTCTGCATATGCGAATGTCGATCAAGAAACTCATACAATCCGCTGGGAATATGCCTACGGTTTTACAAATAACCGTTTTAAGAATATGGTCATTCGTCCAGGCAAAGGGTTATCCGGCTCAGTCGTCCGTTTTGGTATAACCATGATCCTAGACATTGATACACCAAACCGACAGCAAACACGACTCCAATACCCAATCATGCTAGCAGAAAAACTAGTTTCAGCTGTTGCAGTCCCGGTCCATGTGAATGGTAAGGTTGCTGGGGTCCTTCTAATCGGCTCACGCACTGAAGTAAAATACACAACCGAACAAATAGAGCTATTAAAAAAGACAGCAAGTGAATTTGCTGAAATAAAAAAATGAATCCCATAAATAGGATTCATTTTTTTGTTTTAACCTTGTTTAACTTGTTTTCCGGTCATATCACTTAGCATACCCGCGTATTGTACGATATCTCCAGAATCATTTTTAATGGCACTGATCGTGAGCCATTGTAAGTAGTTCGATCCGTCCTTACGCTTGTTCCAGATTTGTCCTTGCCAGAAGCCTTCTGTTTCGATTTTTTGCCAGAGGTCCTCATAAAATTCTTTTGGCTGTTTACCAGATTTGAGAACACTTGGTGTCTTCCCAATAATTTCTTCCTCTGTAAAACCTGTAACCGTCGTAAAAGCTGGATTCACAGAAATGATTTTTCCATGTAAATCTGTAACCATGATTCCTTCTGCAGTATGGTCTATGACCTGTTTCGCAAGTTCCATTCTTCCATTATAGTACATCCACACCACAAGAATTAAGCTTGCTAATGCCACCTCAGATAAGGCCATAAATCCGATTGCGTAATGGCCGTTGACATGATATAGGATCCCAAGAAGAATAGGTGGGAAAAATCCTCCTAGTCCGCCGATTGCTGATACAATACCATTCACAATCCCCGCTTGCTTTTGGAAATACATTGGCACTAATTTAAAAACAACCCCATTTCCCATTCCCGCGCAGAAAGCAATTGTTAAGCATCCGATTGTATACCAACCGATTGAAGGCGCAAATGATAGGATCATGGCAGACACCGTATAGCACCCGAACACAAACATCAATAGTTTTAGAGAATGGAAACGGTCCGCTAGCCAACCACCTATTGGTCGCATCAAGGTTGCAAGAACAATAAAGCCTGCCGTTCTGATTCCCGCATCGATCTTATCTAAACCGAAATTCTCCACTAAAAAGTTCGGTAAATAGACTGTAAAAGCAACGAAAGACCCAAACGTAATAAAGTAGAATAAGCTTAGAAGCCATAGTTTTTCGTTTTTATAGACTCCTCTAATTTGCTCCATTAATGGAGTTTGAACCTTTACTTCTTTTTTATCACCCAATAAAAAGTTTGCTACGATAAAAATCGCTAGGACAATTAAATATAATTGAACGGTTAAAGACCAACCGATTTTTGTAGCAATCACTGGTGCTGCAAAGGTTGAAATCGCAGTTCCAAGATTCCCCGCACCATAGATTCCGTTAACAAACCCGTGTTTCTCTTTTGGGTAGTATTTAGGCAATGAAGTAACCCCTACTGAGAAAACAGCTCCACCAATACCCAGAAACAGCCCGCCAATCAATAGGTCAGTTACTGTGTCAGCTATACTAATATAGTAAACTGGGAACAACAATAAAATGAAACTTAGTAAAAAGATGATTCGTGCCCCAATTTGATTTGCGTAATATCCAAGTGGAATTCGCAAAATGGAACCAAGGACAACGGGTATTGCAGTTACCAATGCTAGTTGATTTGCTGGAATATGAATATCCTCTTTCATAAAAGGTAAGAGGGATGAAATTAGCACCCAGACCATAAAACCAACAACAAGGTTTAATGTTTGAAGGGGAAGTTGAATTTTCCTAACCATCCTGTCCACTCACCTTTTTTACGACATAGGTTAATCCCGCTTGCTCGTCAAAAGCCGACCAAATATCATCACTTATCGCTACCTCTGCAGTTAAAGGGACCGCAAAGAACTGCAATCGGTCAAAGTAAATGCGGAGGTGGGTCCGATCCGGACAAAGCTCTGTTTTAATAATTTCCTTTTTGACGAATGGGGCTTTATCATCCCCATCTTCATCCAAAATGGATACTTCCACATTTCCCAAAATAAAAGATTCCAAGCTACTAATTTCAGTTAACTCCACAGCTGCCACACCCTCTCTTAACAGGATAGATGAACATTTTATACCCTTGAAGGTAGGACCAAAAGGCATCGTCTGCATGTGTTTCGATGTAATCGATGGTTTCATCCTCAGATTGCCATCTACTCATTCCTTTGACCTCAGCAATCACGATTTCAATGCCTTCCTCCGTCTTTTCCTCCAAGTACCAACTCAATCGTATGCCCTTAAACAGCTTTGTTAAGAGCTCATTAATTTCTTCTGTAAAATTACCGGTTGCCTCTCTAATAAAACAAAAATCAAGATAGGTTTCACTATTCATGTACGTCACGCCTTTTTCAACTTTTTATATACAACCCATGCGACTGGAAATAACACCATGTTTAAGCCGCAATAGATCAGCGTATTTACATAGTTTTCATAAAAGTATTGATGCACCATTTTTTGTGTAAAAATGATATTAAATAACAAGATGACAGATAGAAGGAGCACACCTTGGTAACTACGCTTCATATCGTTTCACCCTCACCGCATAAACTGCACCATTTTCCACCTTGACTTGAATTTCCGGCAATGGACGGCGTGGTGGACCTGCAGTTGGTGCACCCGTTTCTACATCAAAGAATCCGTGGTGGCAAGGACAAACCATTTGTCCCTCCTCCTTCACCCAAAAAACAGGGCAACGTAGATGGGTACATGCATTTTGATACGCCACATATTTGTTTTCGGAAAGTCTAATTAAAATGGCATCATCATGGTCACCAGGAAAAGTAAAATCAATAGAATCACCCACAGCCAATTTACTCACATCGGTGATTTTTTTATGGGAATATTCTTTTTCTCCAAGTCCCATTAATTCCTTAGCAGCAACAGCCCCCCATGGCAGGGATGAAATTGCAAACACTCCAGCTGCTCCAACTAAAGTCTTCATGAAGCCACGGCGGTCAAGGCTTCTTTCATTTTTTCGGTTAATATTATGCGTGTAATTATCCTCACTAAAAGGGATTTTATTATTTTTATCAGACGGCATTCCCATCACTCCTTAGCGGATGCTTCCTTTTTGAACAACTTTCTAAAATAACTTCTGAATACCCTGTAAAATACCAGGTAAACTTATCTTTACGTTCGTTTCTCCTTCAAGCGGCATGCTTGTAACCCATTTTCCATTATCAAGATTATGGTGCTTCTTCTTATTTTCGATTTCTTCATCTGTTAACCACTGGATGGTGTTAGACGGACAAACACTTGCACACATTGGTGGAATGCCATCTTTTGAGCGATCAATACAGAGGTCACATTTGTACATTAAGTTTTGCTCTTCATCGAATTTCGGAATTCCATATGGGCACGCAATCGTACAGTTTTGGCAGCCAATGCATTTTTCCACGAGTGCAGATAACACGGCACCTGACTCATGGATTTGAATCGCCTGTGCCGGACAGCTTCTAGCACAGGCAGGGTTTACACAGTGAAGGCACATAAGTGGCATGGTCTGCCTGTTCACTAGCGGATTCACATCATATACGTAGTTTCGGTTTCGTTGTTCATGCCCACCGCATTGTGTACATGCCGCGAGACACGAGCGGCAACCGATACAGTTCTCAAGTTCTAAGTAGAGCCGTTTTTGCATTTACTGCACCTTCTTTGCAACTAATTTTTCAATCTGTGCAGCACATGCCTTGAACTCTGGCATTTTTGAAATTGGATCAAGCGCTGCAATTGTCAGTAGATTAATAGATTCCTCATGACCGAAATGATATGGAACAAACACTGTATCTTTTCGGATCGCTTCCGTGATTTTCACTTTATAAATACTTTCGCCCCTTCTTGTAAAAAGGCGAACACGTTCTTCATGCTGAATATCATATTTTGCCGCCAATTCTGGATGGACCTCGACATATGGTTCTGGGCACATATCATGGAGAAACGAAATACGTCTTGTTTGGTTTCCAGATAAGTAGTGGTACACGACACGTCCTGTTGTTAAGCGAAGTGGATAGTTTTCATCCGGTTCTTCTGCTGGTGGACGATATGGCAATGCACAAATTTTTGCTTTTCCATCTGGATGATAAAATTTCTTATCAAGGAACATATGTGGTGTTCCCTTGTCTTCCTCATCACGGCACGGCCAGAATACGCCATCTTGTTTTTCGATTTTATCCCATGTCGCCCCGTAATAATCGGCATATCCACCTTTACTTGCGAGTCGGAACTCGTCGGCAACATCTCTAGCTGTTTTTAAGTGTGAAAAATATTCCCCTCTACCTAGACGCTCTGCAAGTTCAACCTGCATTTGCCAGTCCGGCTTAGATTCACCAATTGGTTCTTGCGCTTTATTGATTTTAATAATACGTCCTTCAATATTTGTAACCGTTCCTTCATCTTCTGACCATGTCACAGACGGAAGAACGACATCTGCAAACTCTGCTGACTCTGATAGGTAAAAGTCTGCACACACCATGAAGTCTAGTGATTTAAGTGCCTTTCTGACGAAGTTTAAGTTTGGCGCAGATACTGCTGGATTTGAGCAAAGGAGATAAAGTCCACGAATTGTCTTTTGCTCCATTAGTTCAAACATTTCATATGCAGAAACACCTGGCTTTGGCATTTCTTCAGGAGTAATCCCCCAAACACTGCAAACTTCTTTAACATGCTCTGGATTCGTCAGTTTACGATAGCCTGGCAACAGGTCTGATTTTTGACCATGTTCGCGGCCACCTTGCCCATTTCCTTGACCTGTAAAAGTGGCTACGCCTGATTTTGGACGGCCAATTTTTCCTGTAATAAGGGCCATATTTGTATATCCAGATACATTATCAACGCCTTTATGTTGTTGCTCAATACCACGTGCAAACATCACAACCGCATTCGGTGCCTTACCATAAATCTCAGCAGCGCGGATAATCCTTTCTGGCGCGATACCTGTTAGCTCGCTTGTGTATTCAGGTGTGAATTCCTTCACAAGTTCCTTCGTCTCTTCAAAGCCATTTGTGTGATTGGCAATAAATTCTTCATCTGTGTAGCCATTTTCAATAAGCAAATGTAAAATCCCGTTTGCTAGGGCTAAATCTGTACCTGGTTTTAAATCAAGGTGCACATCCGCTCTTCTTGCTATCGGTGTTTCGCGCGGATCCACGACAATGATGTAGCCTCCTCGCTCCTGTACATTCCAAATACGGAACATGGAAGTTGGATGACACTCCGCTGTGTTGCTTCCTGCGATAAATAAACAATCTGTTTCATGGATATCCGTCCATGGTAATGTCGATCCACGGTCAACTCCAAAGGAGCGAAGGAATCCACCAGCAGCACTAGACATACAGAAACGTCCATTGTAATCAATGTAGCGAGTACCTAATGCGACTCGAGCAAATTTTCCTGTTAAATAGCATTTTTCATTTGTCATCGATACTCCACTGAAGACAGATAATGAATCCTTCCCATATTCCGCTTGCAAGCCCTTGAACTTTTTAGCAATTAAATCATATGCTTCATCCCAACTTGCTTCCCGAAAGCCTTCTTTCGTTCCTTTTAAGGAAGCATCATCACGAATAAGTGGTTTTAAGATTCGGTCTTTATGGTTCGTTTGCTGGTATGCCGTTACCCCTTTCGGACACATTTTTCCGACGGTTACCGGCCAATCATAGCGCGGCTCGACCCCTACAATTTTGTTTGTGGTTGTATTGACGCGTAAATTCATTCCACATTGCATTCCGCAATAGCTACAATGTGTTTTAATTAATTTTTCGTTCGGATGAATGACATTTTTAACTTCTTTAAAAAACTTATCCCTTTGCATTCTGATTTGCCTCCTTGACTTTAACCTCGTGGGTTGGGAAGCCGGAAAATTGTGCAATCCGGTATTTTCTGCGACATGGAAGACACATTTCTGCTAAATGATGGCCTTCTCTTGTTTTAAAATATATATCGTTTACATCAAGTACATTGATGACATCTTGTGACTGTTCAGTTGATACAAACCCTTCACCGCAAACCTTACATTTCTTCGTTTCTTTTTCTGCATAATGCTCACGATAGTTTCTTGCCAACACACTCATCGGGCGGAATGGAATATGAGCAAGCTTTCCAAATGGCAAGTAAATCAATGTGATAATCACTGACCATTGGTGGATAAGTGACATCACTGGTTGACCTGCACCATGTAAGAAAATGTTCATGAAGGTTAAAAGTAAACCGGTAATGCTGACTAATAACAGCATATAAAGTGGCAGCAAGTCATACATAAATTTTTGTTCAGCTCTAGCCTGTAGATTTTTCATACGGCGGTACAATGCCATACAAACCCCTGCAATTACCATTACTGCGGTAATATTTAAGGCATTATAAGATAGATTCGCGATGATACCATCTGCAGGTACCGTCATGACTTGTATCCCCATCGCAATGATGTTGTAATAGCCATTCTCGTCCATCGTAAAATACATCCAACCGAAGACTAGGGGAAATGTAACAAAACAAGAAAGGATGCAACCCCAACCGATTAAAATATGTTGGGTCCATCGGTAAATTCCCCTATTCCAAATGAAATTGTAGGTAGCTAAATGCTCAACAGATGTTTTTGGGGTTGATTTTCGAAATAAAAGTTTTATACCTTTTTTAATAATGATCTTCGTTGGCGGTCTTTCCCCCCAAGCAATGAAGCGGTAAAAGAAACCTCCAATGAAAACAATGGTTCCTACCATATAGCCATATAGATTTAAGTCAACATGTGTAAACATTCTCGTTCCAATAAATGATAAAACCGCCAGCCCTAGCACAGATAAAAACATGGACTTGGCAAACTTTGATGCAAACGCGTTATTATAAGTCGATGTTTGCTTTTTTTGGATTGCTGCAGCTTTTGCCTGCATACGAACTCCTCCTCAAATCAATTAACATAAACCTATTGTAGAAGAAGTGTGATTTAAAACATATCAGGGAACCCCCCTATCTTTGGAAGAAAAACCCCTTATTTGTAACAATTCCTTGAACGATTGATTTTAAAAAAAACTGCCTGAACATGCTATAATGGAACTATTGTAAATGGAAAACGTCTGATTCGTTTTAGGGGGAGGAATATCGTGGTTAAATTATTGATTGTGGACGACCATGCCGTTGTCCGTTCGGGACTGATGATGCTATTGAACGGGAAAAATAATATAGAAGTAATTGGGGAAGCATCTGAAGGTGACGAAGCGATTAAAAAAGCAAAGGAATTAAACCCTGATGTCGTATTAATGGATTTAAGCATGCCTCATGGAAAAGATGGATTAACTGCAACTCAGGAACTTCACGAGCTCATGCCAGACATCGCAATCCTCATTTTAACCATGCACGATGATGAGGAATACTTATTTAGAGCGATCCAATCTGGAGCTTCAGGCTATATTTTAAAAAATGCTCCACACGAGGATTTGCTGGGAGCAATACAATCCGTTTCAACAGGCAATGCCTATTTAACACCCTCTGCAACAAAGGTTTTGATGAGTGGATATTTGGACCGCGTCAAAAAGGGAGATAATGCGGACACATTCGCTTTGCTATCAGAACGGGAGAAAGAAGTGCTCGAATGGATTGCAAAGGGTTATTCAAATAAAGAAATCGCTGAACGATTAGTGATTAGTGTAAAAACCGTTGAATCACATAAAAGCAATTTAATGGAGAAACTAGGTTTGAAATCTCGACCAGAGCTTGTGAAATACGCAATGAAGAAAGGATTATTGCATTTTGAATAAAATTGACCGACTCAAATACCAATCTGAAATTGGCGGCCCAAATGTCATGAAGCTATTGGCCGATCTAGATAAACACATTGAGGACCCTGCTTTTCGCGAAGATGTGGAGAAATCATTACGTCATCTTGCCGATTTAACCTTTGCACTTGATGAATCCTCGATTGTTGCCATTACAGATCGACAAGGAAAAATTCAATATATCAATAATAAATTCTGCGAAATCTCAAAGTTTTCAAGGAAAGAATTAATGGGGCAGGACCACCGAATCATTAATTCCGGCCATCATGACAAGGAATTCTGGAAGGAAATGTGGCGTACGATTGGGTCCGGTCATGTCTGGAAAGGTGAAATTAAGAACAAAGCGAAGGACGGCTCATTTTATTGGGTCGATACAACGATTGTTCCCATTTTATCTGAAAATGGACGCCCCAATCAGTATTTAGCCGTACGACATGAGGTGACCGCCTTAAAAGAAACACAGGAAGAGCTAAAAAGCATGATGACCCGCGTCATCAGCATCCAAGAAGAAGAACGTAAACGTTTTTCACGCGAACTTCATGATGGCATTGGTCAGAGTATGTTTTCATTATTGATCCAACTCGATCAATTGCTTAGTGAAAAGCCAGATGAGCGCCTTGGCCGTTTGCGTCAGGATGTTTCCTTTATGATGGAAGACATCCGCAGTCTTGCCTGGGAGCTTCGCCCTTCAGTGTTGGACGACCTCGGTGTGGTTCCAGCACTTCGAAAATATATTGAACACTACTCCCAGCACTACGGAATTGATGTGGAGTTCGAATGTACATTAATGACACGCCTTGATATCCATAAGGAAACAACCATTTATCGCGTTGTCCAGGAAGCGTTAACCAATATCGCCAAATACGCCAATGTAGCAGAAGCGGTTGTTAAGATTCATGAAGGCGATTCGGACGTTACCGTTGAAATAATCGACAAAGGCCAAGGCTTTACAGTTGATGAAAAAGGAAACGGTGTTGGCCTCTTCAGTATGGAAGAGCGAGCTCGAGGAATTAGTGGTACCATTACCTTGGAATCCGAGGTTGGTAAAGGTACTTCGTTAGTGTTAGTGGTACCAAAATAACGGTTGGCCTGCTCTGATGCAGGCCATTTTTTAATGCCACATTTCTGATTCTCCTTTGAATCTACTAAATTTTCAAATATAATGTAGGTAATTACTAGAAAGGATGTATGCTATGATCTTAAAACACCGAACAAAACCGGATGAACTAATTGTTCTCGAGTTATTAGACAAGAGAAGCGAATTGTCTAGCAAAGATATGCAGTACTTATCTAATCTAAAAAAAGGTTACGAGGGCGAATTACAATTCGATATCTTGACGGAACAACTTCAATGCGAATGCTTAATCTTAAATGATTTGTTATTGGAAGTGAATAACACTATCTTTCAAATTGACACCCTTATTTTGATCGACGGGAAAATTCACTATTACGAGATTAAAACTTTTGAAGGTAACTACTATTATGAGGCAAATAAATTATTCAAGAAACCCAAACAAGAAGTGAGCAACCCCCTACTTCAATTAAGTAGAAGCGAAACTTTGTTAAATCAATTGCTTCGCAACCATGGATGTCACCTCCCAATTCATGCTTCTGTTGTTTTTATCAATCCCTCATTCACTCTTTACCAAGCACCCCTAAATCTACCGGCGATATTACCAACTCAAATCAATAAATACATGAAGACATTGGACGCGACCCCTGTAAAAATAAACGAAAAACAGAAAAGAATAGCGGATTTATTAATGTCATTGCATATCACCAAATCGCCATTTACTAAGGTTCCAAATTATACTTACCAGCAATTTCGCAAAGGGATTACTTGTGAGAAATGTGATTCGTTTTCTGTAGTGGTTGAAGGTAAAAAATGCAAATGTAAAGAATGCGAGCATAAAGAATCGGTGACAAACGCTGTATTAAGATCTGTTAAAGAGTATCAGATACTGTTCCCCGAGGAAAAAATAACGACCAATCTTATTTATGATTGGTGTCAAGTAGTTCCTACAAAGAAGTGGATTCGGCAAATATTAAAGAAAAATTACAATTTAGTTGGCGTTCACCAGTGGGCATACTTTGAATAAAAATATCGATACTAATTAGTCGGGTGCTTAATTAGTCCTTCATCCAATTGATGAAGGGCTTTTCTTATGCTCTCATGCTTCGTCCGAGACTTCATCCACTCTATGAAGGACTTTATGAGCGTGCTCCAGCTCCGGGCGGAACTTCATCCACTCTATGAAGGACTTTACGCGACTGCTCTGGCCTCGTGCGGGACTTCATCTGCTCTATGAAGGACTTTACGCGGCTGCTCTAGCTCCGTCCGGGACTTCATCTGCTCTATGAAGGACTTTACGCGGCTGCTCTGGCCTCGTGCGGGACTTCATCTGCTCTATGAAGGACTTTGCGCGGGGGCGCTGGCTGCGTGCGGGACTTCATCCACTCTATGAAGGACTTTACGCGACTGCTCTGGCATCGTGCGGGACTTCATCCACTCTATGAAGGACTTTACGCGTCGTGCGGGACTTCATCAGCTCTATGAAGGACTTTACGCGGCTGCTCTAGCTGCGTGCGGGACTTCATCAGCTTTATGAAGGACTTTACGCGGCTGCTCTGGCCTCGTGCGGGACTTCATCTGCTCTATGAAGGACTTTACGCGGCTGCTCTAGCTCCGCGCGGGACTTCATCCACTCTATGAAGGACTTTACGCGACTGCTCCAGCTCCGGGCGGAACTTCATCCACTCTATGAAGGACTTTACGCGGCTGCTCTCGCTTCGTCCGAGACTTCATCCACTCTATGAAGGACTTTACGCGGCTGCTC
The DNA here is from genome assembly GCF_002734285.1 of Fredinandcohnia onubensis. GTDB lineage: Bacteria > Bacillota > Bacilli > Bacillales > Bacillaceae_L > Ferdinandcohnia > Ferdinandcohnia onubensis_A. The sequence continues at coordinate 92,778 of NZ_NSEA01000013.1, forward strand.
TGGCCTCGTCCGGGACTTCATCCACTCTATGAAGGACTTTACACGGCTGCTCTAGCTCCGTGCGGGACTTCATCAGCTCTATGAAGGACTTTACGCGACTGCTCTGGCCTCGTGCGGGACTTCATCTGCTCTATGAAGGGCTTTACGCGACTGCTCTGGCCTCGTGCAGGACTTCATTCACTCTATGAAGGACTTTACGCGACTGCTCTGGCCTCGTCCGGGCCTTCATCTGCTCTATGAAGGACTTTACGCGGCTGCTCTGGCCTCGTGCGGGACTTCATCCACTCTATGAAGGACTTTACGCGGTTTCTCTAGCTCCGCGTGGGACTTCATCAACAAAAATACTGATCGAGCTCAGACCAAATCCGCTACTCCAACACACCAAATCGATCTTCACCCCTTCACACTAATTATCCCCAAAACAAAAAACCCCAATCCGCATCAACAACACTTGCGAATCGGGGTTCCCCATATAAAAACTAATTTTCGATTATTTTACTGCTTTAACCCAGTCAGCTGCGAATTTTTCAAGTCCTTGGTCTGTAAGTGGGTGCTTAGTAAGTTGCTCAATTACAGAGTATGGAATTGTTGCAATATGCGCACCAGCTAGAGCTACGCGAGTAACGTGGTCTGGGTGTCTTACAGATGCAGCGATGATTTGAGAGTCTAAGTTGTGAACACGGAATAGCTCAGCAATTTTTGCTACAAGCTGTACGCCATCTTCAGAGATGTCGTCTAGACGACCTAAGAATGGAGATACATAAGTTGCACCAGCGCGAGCTGCTAAAAGAGCTTGGTTCATAGTGAAAATTAAAGTAACGTTAGTTTTAACGCCTTTTTTAGATAAGTAACGAGTTGCTTCTAATCCAGCTACTGTCATTGGAACTTTGATAGTGATGTTTTTGTCGCCACCGTTGATTTTTAGAAGCTCTTCAGCTTCTGCGATCATTTGTTCAGCAGTTTCCGCATCTGGAGATACTTCAGCAGATACACTTTCTACTTCTGGTACAGTTTGAAGAATTTCAGCAATGCGGTCTTCGAATTTAACGCCTTCTTTTACAACAAGTGATGGGTTTGTTGTAACACCAGATAGTACGCCCATTTTATACGCTTTTTTAATATCATCTAAGTTAGCTGTATCGATAAAAAATTTCATTTCTTTTTCCCTCCAGTATCTTATCTTCCATATTGTTAGAAACATTTGACTCACCTATACTTATTGGTGGGTCAAATGACTTAGTAAAAACTTACAGTACTTCTTTAAAGTTCTTTACAACATTCTCAACTGTAAAGCCGTATTCTTGTAGAAGTTTACCAGCTGGTGCAGATGCTCCAAAAGTGTTAACAGCAAGAACTTTACCTTCGTCACCAACGAATTCTTTCCAACCTAGTGGAGAAGCCATTTCGATTCCAAGACGAGCCTTAACAGCTTTCGGAAGAACTGTTTCTTTGTATTCAGCAGATTGCTTTTCGAAGCGATCCCAGCTTGGCATACTTACTACTGATACGAAAATGCCTTCTTTTTCAAGCTCTTTTTGAGCTTCAATTGCTAATGAAACTTCAGAACCTGTTGCAAGTAATAGACCCGCAACTTCTCCTTTTGCTTCAGAAACAACGTAAGCACCTTTTTTAACACCTTCATATACAACTTCTTGATCAAGCTCTAAAGTAGGTAAACCTTGACGAGTTAATACAAGTGCTGTTGGTGTGTCAGTACTTTCAATTGCTAAGCGCCATGCTGCAGCTGTTTCTTTTGCGTCAGCTGGACGTAGAATAGAAAGACCTGGCATTGCACGTAATGCAGCTAATTGTTCAACAGGCTCATGAGTTGGGCCGTCTTCTCCTACTGCAATTGAATCATGTGTAAACACATATGTTACAGGTAACTTCATTAAAGCTGCTAGACGAATTGCTGGACGTAGGTAATCAGAGAATACGAAGAAAGTTGCTCCGAATACTTTTACACCACCGTGAAGTGCCATACCGTTGATAGCCGCACCCATTGCAAATTCTCTAACACCAAACCAGATGTTACGAGCAGCAAAGCTGTCGATTGCATAGTTCTTTTCAGAAGTGATAAGTGTTTTATTTGATCCTGCTAAGTCTGCTGAACCACCGATTAATTGTGGGATTGCAGTAGCAGCAGCATTTAATGCTTTACCTGAAGCATCACGAGTTGCAACTGAAGATCCAGCTTCAAAGCTTGGAAGAGAAGCTTCCCAGTTTTCAGGTAGCTCGCCATTTAATGCCATTTCAAATTGATTTGCTAATTCAGGGTATGCTTTTTTATATTCTGCAAATAATTCATTCCATACACTTTCTTTTTGCTTGCCAGCTTCAACAAATTGGCTGTAGTGTTCTTTAACTTCTTCTGGTACGAAGAATGGCTCTTCATAAGTCCAGCCGTATGATTCTTTTGTTAAAGTCACTTCATCTTTACCAAGTGGAGCACCGTGTGAAGCAGATTTTCCACCTTTGTTTGGAGAACCGAAGCCGATTGTTGTTTTAACTTCAATTAATGTTGGACGGTTTAAATCCGCTTTTGCTTCTTGTAATGCTTTTTGAATTTCTTCTGTATCATTACCATTTTCAACGCGGATAACTTGCCAGCCGTATGCTTTAAAACGATCTTCAACACTTTCAGAGAAAGAAAGGTTTAAATCACCATCTAATGAAATATCGTTTGAATCGTACATCACGATAAGACGACCTAATTTTAAGTGACCTGCTAATGAAGCTGCTTCTGCGGAAACACCTTCCATTAAGTCTCCGTCACCACAAATTGCATATGTAAAGTGGTTAACTAATTCATAATTGTCTTTGTTATATGTTTCAGCTAAATGTCTTTCTGCCATTGCCATACCAACAGACATTGCAACACCTTGGCCAAGTGGACCTGTAGTTGCTTCAACACCTGGAGTATGACCAAACTCAGGATGTCCTGGAGTTCTACTTCCCCATTGACGGAAACCTTTTAAATCGTCCATTGTTACATCGTAACCAAATAAATGTAGTAAGCTATATAAAAGCATGGAACCATGTCCAGCTGATAATACAAAGCGGTCGCGGTTGAACCAGTTTGGATTTGCAGGGTTATGATTCATTTCTTTTGCCCAAAGAGTGTAAGCCATTGGAGCTGCACCCATTGGCATTCCTGGGTGTCCAGAATTTGCTTTCTCTACACCATCAATTGATAGAGTTCGAATCGTATTAATTGCTAACAAATCTAATTCTTTGTTATTTAAAGCTGTTTTCATGTAACCACACTCCTAATCTATTAAATTAAAGATAGTAATCCTATTGTTATACCCTACCTAAAAAATCCAATCTTTTCAATCTTAAAAATAAGTTGTATAATTAATTCGTTCACTAAACAAATTATAACCATTTATAATGTACCACCCTAACCTTTATTCGTCAATTATCTAAATACAAACAATAATGTCAAATGCAAATTTAATTTTTTGAAAGCGTCATCATAGAAAAATTTCACATATTGCTATTAATTATGTATAACTTATTGATGAAATCTTCTTTTTAAAATTTAGTTGTACCAACTACCAGATGGAGGATTTGTATGATTACTGGAGATGCAGCATATATAAAAAAAATAAATCGCTCGCTTATTTTAGAAAAAATAGTTCAAGAAGGTATGATCTCGAGGGCTGACATTTCCAAAGCAACAGCACTTACAAGGGCCACCGTTTCTGCACAGGTTGCTGATTTATTAGATGAAGACTTAATCATTGAAACTCAGCTAGAGCATAATAGTGTTGGGCGAAAGCCAATTATGCTTTCATTAAACGCTAGGGCCGGATATGCGCTGGGAATAGATGTGGATTACAACCAAATCTCATTCACGATATCGGACTTGCTCGGGAAGCTTGTTTTTGAAAAGTCGATCGAATGTAAAAGCCGAGCCTACGAGGACATTCTTCAGATACTAATTGAACAAATCAATTTACTTGATGAGGAATACAGTGACAACCGTTATGGCATTATCGGTGTCGTAATTGCGATTCACGGACTAGTTGGAAAAGATGAAAAAATTCATTTTGTACCTCGATTCTTGTGGCGCTCAGTTAATTTAAAGGAAGACCTTGAAAAAGTATGCGAACTCGAGATTCATATTGAAAACAATGCAAATATGTCCGCATTTGCTGAAAGGGTCTTTCTTCACCATGAAACGAACAGCCTACTATGTACCACGATTTATTCTGGAATCGGGCTTGGCATCATTATGGACAATCATTTCTTTCGCGGTAATGATGGGTTCGCTGGTGAAGTTGGTCATATGGTCGTCGTTCCACACGGGAGGTCATGTTCTTGTGGCAATGAAGGGTGCTGGGAACAATATGCTTCAGAGTCCGTCTTTTTAGAAAATATAAGAGTGGAAAAAGGTCTTTCCTCTTTTACATATGATGACTTGAAAGAACTAATTGCGGAAAGCGACCAAGATATCCTTGAGCGTCTCGAACACTTTATTTATTACCTATCTATTGGTTTAAATAATATGATTAACATGTATAATCCGGATACCATTATACTTGATGGAGAAATCTTACGTCTCTATCCCGATTCTATAAAAAAAATAGAAGAGCATTTATCCTCTTCTATCAGTCACTATCGTGAATTATCAGTTTCAACTTTAGGCAAAAGAACCGTTCGAATGGGTGCATGTGCCTTTGCAATCAAACGCTTTTTAGGCGTACCCATTTTAAATTTAACCTATAAAAAATGAATAACCTTCTAAGGAGCAGTAACCTGCTCCTTTTTACACGTTCAGATCTCTTTTTTTATAAAAAACATAGGTTAGTGCTATTAGAATGACGATCAAGCAAACGGATATAACCACGAACACTGGTTCAAAGCCATCCCCTGTCAGCATATTTTCCGCTGTAAAATACTTAAATGGGACAACATATTTAAGGACTTCAAGTTTTTCACTTAAATCAATGACAATCGATAAAATAAATGTTAGTAGCAGAATTCCTGTAGCAATTGGGGCCGCTCTTTTCGGATTCCGGATAACTGCTGCAAGTGCAGAACCAAGCACTAAAAAAAGGATTTGTAAAATAAACATTCCGCCCATTAACATAAGTAGGTCCTCAATCCCATTATCCATTTCAAAAATCAAAACCGTCGCAAACGTTGTAACAGCATTAAAAACGACAAGATTAATACATGCAGCTACTAGCTTCATCGTAATGACCTTTGTACGGGTAATGGGTTTTACAAATAAGAATTCAAAGGTCTTATCCCGCTCTTCCTTGGCAATGATGGAAGCCCCCATCATTGAGGCATGTATTGTCGCCATCAAAAGCAAATATAAATACAGAATCGCGAAATACCCAATCGGTGTCGATAAATCTAACGTACCCGTCCCCATTAAAGCTTGAAGTGCTTTTGGCATCGACTCAACAAGTTCATTCAAGGATTGCCCAGATGAAGAAAGGCTCGAGTATTCGGTGTTTCCCATGAATATTAAGAGGACAAGTCCGATGCTCCAAATGATGAGAGACTTACGGTATGCCTTCATTTCTCTTAAAAATACATTCATACAAAGACCTCCTTTCTTACACAGAATGAATATCTTTTTTCGTATAGTAGATATAGCTCGCGATAATTGCAACAGCTACAATCCCTAATCCAACTAATAAAAATGCTCCCTCATAACTTGTGTGTTCAATCATATAGTACGAATCAAAGTATTTGAAAGGGGACAGATACCGTTTATACTCGTCACCATTTGAACTAAGCATCCCTATAATGAAAAAAGCAAAAACAGTTCCTAGAGAAACGGAGAGTACCGATTTTATTTTTGGCAAGTAAACGGAAAGGAATATCCCTATCGCAAGAAAGATGACTTGCAATAAAAACAACGAAATCGAAATTAGTAAAAACGCTTTTGTACTGTATTCATCCGTTGCCACTGCAGCTACCATTAGCCACGAGGCAACTAAATATACAATGCTTGTAAACAGAATGGATGTAAATGCAGCTAAAACTTTTGCCGTTAAAATGGTTTTTCTTGTGATTGGTTTTGTTAGTAAAAAGTCCGCTGTCTTTTCTCTTACTTCCTTTGACACAATCGCTGTGCCAAAATTCATTGCCTGGATCGCCCCACAAAGGCTAATGTACACAAACACGTAGGAGTAAAATCCGAGAACGGAACCAAAGGTATCAACCTGTAGTCCTAATGCTTGTTTCATTGCATCTGGAAAACCATCCAACACCTTTTTATAATCTTCAATATCCTTTGCAATCGTTGGAAACATCGACATAAACAAGACCATGATTCCAACGAGCGATAATGTCCAAATGAGCGTGGTTTTTCGATAGGCCCTACATTCATGAAGAAAGACGTTCATATCATTTTAGGCCTCCTTCTCGTAATAATGCATGAAAATCTCCTCAAGGTCTGGCTCTGTTACGGACAGATTGGTAATCTCAATTCCAGCGATTTTTTCCATTACAGTATTGATATTACCTTTAAACAGGAAGCTAATTTTCTTATCTGAAACCTCTAAATCATTTACCCCTAGAATTGAAAAATAGCTTTTTTCAATTGGAGTTAATGGTTCAACGATAAATCTTTTAAAATTGTTATCTTTTAAAGTACTAATCTTTTCTACGGTTACGATTTTACCTTCCTTGATAATAGCAACCCTATCACACAGGCGTTGAACCTCGCTTAAAATGTGGGAAGAGAAAAGAATCGTCACACCTTTTTTATTTTCTTCCTCTAGCAAATCAAAAAAGCGCTGCTGCATTAATGGATCGAGCCCACTCGTTGGCTCATCAAGTATCACAAGCTTTGGTTCATGGAGAAGTCCCTGGACAATGCCTACCTTTTTCTTGTTTCCAAGCGATAAATCATCAATTTTACGATTAAGGTCGAGCTCCATAATATCAGCCAACTCTTTGATTCTCTTGGAGCAATCTTTTTTATAAAAGCTTGCCGAATACTTAAGCAGGTCTTTCACTTTCATATTGTCATAATAAAAGACTTCTGATGGTAGATAACCGATTTCCTTTTTAACTTCAGACGAGAATTGAACAGTATCTTTCCCGAAGATTTTTGCACTTCCACTTGTCGGGTAGATGAGTGACAGCATGGTTCGAATTGTTGTGGACTTTCCAGCACCATTCGGCCCAATAAATCCGAAGATCTCCCCTTCTTCCACATGAAAGCTAATATCTTCAATCCCCCGCGCCTTTCCATACATCTTTGTTAGGTTTTGAATTTCAATGACATTCATTTTTCTAGACCTCCCATAATCTGTGTCGTATGTATATTTCTATTATATCTTGCAATATACCCTTATCATTGTTAAGTTTGTAAATTTCAGCGATTAATAATGAAAATATCAAAAAAAATGCCCCAAAGACTATCTTTGAGACATAGAGATTCCTAACCAAACAATATATCGATTTCCTTTTTAAGCTCTTCTAATAATGGAAAAGTTGAGGTATGGCCTAGGCTTTCGGCTACATTCCGGTAATACCACTCTTGTTTTTCCTTGCCACGGCTAAATCTGCGCCAAACTTGATCACCTTGCTCCTCATAATCTCGGATGATTGACCTGATATTATGCAACTTATCTGCACATACGACTGTTCGGTTATCTTCTGAGGCCGCCCTTAGAAACGAAATCGTATGTTCTTTCCTTGCTTCCCACGGCAGAGATTTATCCGGTTCTGAACAACCGTCAACAAGTTCTGCTACCTCATCACCAAAGCCATCTCTAATATCCGTTAGAGTTAACTCGGTATCCTCCACTGTATCGTGTAATATTCCTGCAGCTACTAGTTCCGTGCGTGCATTAATCTTCATTAAAATAAGGCCTACCCCAAGTGGATGCGTAATATATGGAATATTCGTTAGTTTACGATACTGCCCGTCATGTGCTTTACTCGCAACAATAATTGCTTTCTCAATCATGTCCATGGTGTTGATCTCCTCCTATCAAATGCGCCTTGGCGTATTTGCGCCCGATTTTTAGGCCCACAGGAAGTGGGTCATAAAGACGTTGCCACAGGACGTGGCGTTCTTAGTCTTTGAACTTACTGCTCGAAAAATTACCTTTGAAAAATCGTGGCATCCGCCGGAGGCTTTAACTTTATTCATCGGAATAAAGTTAAAATAACCTGACACAAAATGATGCCAGGTATCCTCAATTACAGTACTTTACTCAAAAATGCTTTCGTACGGTCATGTTGTGGATTTTCAAATAATTCCTTTGGTTTATTCTCCTCAACAATATAGCCACTATCCATGAAAAGAACCCGGTCACCAACTTCACGAGCGAAGCCCATTTCATGGGTCACGACCACCATTGTCATTCCTTCTCGTGCCAGTTGCTTCATAACCTCTAACACTTCTCCAACCATTTCAGGGTCAAGCGCAGAAGTTGGTTCATCAAAAAGCATGATTCTAGGTTCCATGGCTAGTGCTCTCGCAATCGCAACACGCTGTTTTTGACCACCAGACAATGAATCCGGATAAGCGTCTGCTTTCTCTTCAAGACCAACCTTTTTCAATAACTCCATCCCTTTATTATACGCTTTTTCATTCGAAACCTTCTTTACTTTCAATGGGGAAAGCATAATATTCTCCATGACGGTTTTGTGAGGAAATAAGTTAAACTGCTGGAATACCATCCCGACATCTGTTCTAATTGAATTGATATTTGTTTTCTTATCAGTAATATCGACACCCTCTATAAAAACATGCCCTTCATCTATGGTCTCTAATAAATTAATGCAACGTAAGAAGGTTGATTTCCCCGAACCCGACGGGCCAATGACTACCACAACCTCCTGGGGCTGAATATCAACTGAGATTCCTTTTAACACTTCATTCTTCCCAAAGGATTTTTTTATATTGTCTACTTTGATCATTCTGTTTTCAACCTCTTTTCAAGATAGTTTAGTAGGATTGTCAATGAAAGTGTTAAAATCAAATAAATGAAGGCGGCAGTTAAATATGGTTCCCACACACGCGCATATTGGCCTGTCATCATGCGGCCCCAGTGCATTAATTCAGGTGTTGCCACTACCGAAAGAAGGGACGAATCTTTTATTAGAATAACAAATTCATTTCCTAATGGAGGGATCATTCGTTTAAATGCTTGAGGGATAATGACGTATCTCATTGCTTGAGCATGAGTCATTCCCAACGAGCGAGCGGCTTCCATTTGCCCACGGTCAAGGGATTGGATACCTGCTCTAAAAATCTCTGCTATGTAGGCTGATGCATTTAATGTAAGTGCAATAACACCTGCAACAATTCCGTTTGTTCCACCTAAAAATAGAGGAACAACCCCAAAGTGAACTAAAAAGATTTGGACGAGTAGTGGTGTCCCGCGGAAGAAAGTTACGTAAAACATAAATGGAAGAGCAATCCATTTATTACGAATCATTTTTCCAAGGCCAATAAATAGACCTAGGATTGTCCCAAGTAAGATTCCGGCGATCGATAAGCCGATGGTTAATAAGGCTCCTTTCCCAAAATAGGGAAGATAATCTATGATTATATCAAACCTAAAATCCATGGTGTGTCCCCCTTTTTATAAGCCAAAAATTGCGTAACACATTGAAGTCGTTACGCAATTTTTCGTTCGTTTATTTCGAAGCTTCTTGTTCTGCCTTTAATGCTTCTAAATCTGGCTCTGCTCCAAACCATTCTTTATAAATTTCTGTGTATTTTCCGCTTTCAATTATGGCTTCAATTGCTTTATCCAAATCAGCTTTTAAGTCGTCACTACCTTTAGGGAACATCATGCCGTAGAACTCAGCATCAAATGTGTCTTTGTCTCCAACAACCTTTAGCTTTTTGTCTGGATTTTGTGCTGCGTAGTATTCAATAACACCATTATCCGCTACAACCGCATCCGCTCCACCGCTTTCAAGCTCCAGAATGGCTAAGTTATTATTTTCAAATGCTTTAATATCAGGATGCTTTTCACCAAGTACTTTTTCGACCGCGAAATGTCCAGTGGTCGATGCTTGAACCGCTACCTTTTTTCCTTTCAAATCATCAGCAGTTTGAATATCGCTATCTTCAGGGATCATAATTTTATTAGTTGATAGGAAAAATGGAATCGTAAATAGATACTCCTTCTCACGGTCTTCGGTAATCGAAATCGACGATATCGCCATATCATAAGACCCTTTATTTAATTCAACAAAAATTGGATCCCAACCCGTATGTTTAATATCTAGTTCGTAGCCTGCCTCCTCAGCTACAGCATTAAGAACATCAATTTCGAAACCAACAATTTTGTCACCTTCCATAAACTCGAATGGTGCATATGCCGCATCTGTCATAACCTTAAGTGTCTTTTTCCCTGATTCTTCTCCCTCTTTTTCTCCGCCTGTCCCACTCGTATCGCTAGTTCCACAGGCTGCCAAGAAGAGAAATACAAGCATGATTGAAAAAACCGTTATTTTCTTCACGTATGTAACCCCTTTCACTTTTTATAAAATTTAAAATAGTTAACTTTTTTCCTATAATATCACAATGATAGTCTAAAAGAAATATAGAATTGATTTTCCCCCTTTGATGAATGCCTATCGTTACATTTTATGAACCATATATAGAACTATAGAACTAACTAAACGACAAATCGGGTGGTGACAGGAACTGGAATTTCGAATATATTTAGAATAGTAGCTATTTTCGAAAAGGAAGGTGTATTTGTGGGGGTTGTGAAAGAATTCGGAAAGATTTTAGCCATTTATTTATGTGTATTTCTATGTGTGATATTATTTGTACTTTTCCCTCGCGAACCTAGTATTGATTTTTCCGGTAAGGCAATGACTGTTGAGTATTCCTATCATTTTAATTTGAAAGAATATGCAACTAGTGTAGGCGCATTTTTAAAAGATGTTTATGAGAATAAAAGTCTTGGAGGAACTAAATTTGCCTCCCTCTCAGCCGAAGATGAAATTGCGAAGTTTTTTCCGAGAAGTCTTAAAATCATTTTGATTGGGTTCATTCTTAGTGTCGTATTCGGAATAGTAAAAGGAATCCTTGACTATCGATGGACAAATTCGAAAAAGAGCTTTTTAGGAAGTGGTGCCACCTGGTTCCTCTCAGGAGTTCCTGACTTTTTTATTATCATTTGTTTAAGCTATTTTCTACTATTATATGTACCGGATTTTAGCATCATGGGAACGGAAGCCTGGTGGAAGTTCATCGCACCTAGTATTCTGGTATCGATTGCGCCAATGCTTTATGTAGCAAGAATTACGTCGGTTTCACTTCTTACTCAAGACCGCGAACCCTACATTCAAGTGGCATTTGCTAAGGGATTCACAAAAAATAAAGTGTTGCTCAATCATATGATGAGATCGTGCTTAATTACGGTTTCCAGCCATTTACAATCAATAATGGTATTTGTTCTATCAAACTTATTGGTTGTCGAATATTTACTAGGTTACCAAGGAGCTGCCTATCGGTTATTTTCGGCAATTGGCTATACCAACTTTATCCCACCAGGTGGCGGTGCCGATGAACGTGGTCTAATCATTGGAATTTGTATTAGCTTTCTAATACTTGTAATGGTGGCTCATATGATAAGCCAAGTACTCAAAATGAGATTAGATCCAAAATAGGGGTGTTTTATGTTAAATCGAAATTGGTTTTTAATCACTGGCATATTTATGTTAAGTATCCTTCTTCTCATAACCTTTGTGGGTCCACATATACCGTATGTTAAAGAAGGAATTGAAGAGGGCAGAATTCGTTTTTTAGACGGTGGCAAAGGATTGCTTAAAGCACCTTTTTCACCAGGGCAACAACCTCCATTTGGCTCTGACCACGAGGGTAGAGATTTATTAAGTGTGATCATCGTTGGTGCGAAAGATACACTAAAAATCATCTTAGGAATAGTAGTTATTCGCTATTGTTTAGCCATCCCTCTTGGGTTACTAGCAACACGTAAAAATAATCCGTTCTCCTGGATTGTTACAACTTGGAACAATGTCTTTTCTAGTATTCCGATTATTTTTTCGGCACTGCTCTTATTGGCAATTCCAGCCCTTGTTATGAATGAAAATCGCTTGTGGTGGTCGGTTTTACTTTTAGCATTAATTGAGGTTGGAAAGGTAAGTCATATCATCCGTGAGGAAACCCAAAGAATCGTAAGGAAACCGTATATAGAGGCTGGAATTACAGTCGGCATTTCCCCACTTCGACTAGCGTTAGGAAACATTTTACCCAATACATATCCTGCAATTATGGTAAATTTTTTTATTGATATCGGAAGAACCTGTCTTTTAATCGCACAGTTAGGTATTTTTGGTGTGTTTCTTTCACAAGTGTTTGTTCAAACCAATTATGGTGTAGGAGAAATGATTAATACTAGTCTTAACTGGCCAACGTTACTTGGACAAGCTAGAAAAGACATGATTAGCTCGATTTGGATTCCATTTTGGACTTGTGTCGCAATCTCCTTTACCATGTTTACTTTTACCATTCTAGGGGAAGGCTTGAGAAGGTATTTTGATCGAAAAACAACCTAAGTTGTCAATATTCCTTGTTAAAGTGTATAGTTATGATGGGAAATATTATTGAAAACTGTAAGTTGAAAGGAGCTTGTTAATGACTACACCAAATAATGAATTACCAGCTAAAACATGTACCATTGAGCGTCTTGTGACAATGGATTCAGATGTAAAAAAAGTATTAGAAGGTAAAAAAACAGCTACACGCAGAAATGGTCGATATGCAGATGTTGGAGAAATCATGACTCTTGAGGGTCAACAATATAAAATTGACCGTGTATATGAACAATCCCTAGGTGAGTTGACAGATGCGGATGCGAAAAGGGAAGGCTTTGATACCGTTGACGAATACAAAGAATCAATTCTTTCCTACCACCCTGGCATGCCTTGGCTCCCTCATATGAAAGTTTGGGTTCATGAGTTTAGTAAGGTCGACTAAAATAAGAAAACCCTTGTCATTAATAAGGTGGACAAGGGTTTTCTCTATTTATGACTTGTTTTTTCAAAGAGCGCCTGCTGCTGTAACGCATAATCTTCAGGTGCTACCGTTTTTATTTTCGTGATGAAATAATAGTATTTATAAATAACAACTGCGACCAAAAATAACTTTAACCCGATGCTGTCTAAAATAAAAAATGGAACTGCGATCATTGCATCTGCGGTTAACAAAATGGTCAACTTTTGTTTTAACGTCATTTCACGCCGCTTCACAAAACCTTCTAAATGCTTTTTATAGATACTAGTCCCTTTAAACCACCGATCAAATTTTTCCGAACCTTTTACAAAAAAGAATGAGGCTAGTAGTAACAGGGGCGTAGTTGGGATGATGGGCAATACGATTCCTACTACCCCAAGGCCAAAGAAGATAAAACCTAAAACAATATATAAAAATTTCGTGATACTCTTCACCATATTGTCCCCTTTCTATGACTATAAGGACTTCTTTCCTATTATACCACGTATCTTTTACTGGAAAACAACTGTCACAAAATAGTAAGATTATGAATAGGGAGTTGTGAGGTACATCACTTACCTTTTTTATTATAGTGCTATCATAATAGTGGAATATGTTGTAAATGGGGGACCATAAAATGGATGTTGTTTATCAAGCACTTGTTTTCATACATATTTTTTCAGCCATCCTTGGAATGGGACCTGGCTTTATTTTAACAACGGTTGTGAAGTCGGGAGATACGATGACAGAACTTAGACATTCCTATGCAATTAGACATAGGCTACACATATTTGTTATGGTTGGTGGTATACTCCTGCTCGTTTCTGGACTTTTGATGGGCGCTATCAATCCTTATCTCTTTACAATGGGCTGGTACGTGACAAGCTTATTGCTATTTCTTGTTGCGCTAGCGATGGGTCCCTTCGCCCTGACACCTAAATCAAAGCCAGTAAAAGCTCTATTAGAATCACATCAAGGTGAAGACATTCCTGCCGAATACTATCCTTTGGCAAAAGCTCTTTTTCGAGTAGAACATATCGAGAATACACTCTTTTTGATCATCATTGCATTAATGATTTTAAAGCCTTTTTAATGATATATTTTACAAAATCCCCATCATTCATTGGTGGGGATTTTCTTCGAGAGTTTGTTTCTTTTTGAATGGGAATGTGGCTCCTTGTGTAATCAGGCTTATTAATAGAACAACCCCAACAAGTAAGGATGCGATTATCCAAAAGTTAATGCCAAATCCAACGACTTTGAATGCCCCCTCGTAATAATTCACGTCTGGACGGTTCATATTTGATGATATGATTGCAGCCGTAACATGTTTTGTGGCATACAAAAAAGCAGAAACCGCGATGAAAAAGCACCCCACAAATGCCTTAACTTGTTTCATTCTACCCCTCTTCTCTATTTCACTTTTGGTTAATCGTACCATGATTACAGTTGGTAGGACATATTACTTTTTACCTATGTTCGATACAGGGTTTCTCACAAAAAAATGCCGCATAAAGAATTTCTTCTTTATACGGCTCTAATGTTTATGCTTCTACTAATTCTTTTTCTAGCATGGTTCCTTTTTGTGCAAAGTTTGTATGCCATGAGAATGCTTTTTCTAATACATGTGGTGTTTGGCCACCTCTTGTTAGTGCTTCTTGGTAGTAATCACGAAGCTGTTGCTTATACATAGGGTGTGCACAGTTTTCAATAAGTAACTCTACACGTTCTCTTGGTGCAAGTCCTCGTAAGTCAGCGTATCCTTGCTCTGTTACGATGACATCAACATCATGCTCTGTGTGGTCCACATGTGAGACAAATGGAACGATACTTGAAATGTCGCCACCTTTTGCAATTGATTTTGTAACGAAAATCGCTAGGCGTGCGTTTCGAGCAAAGTCACCAGAACCACCGATTCCGTTCATCATCTTTGTACCTAGCACATGGGTTGAATTGACGTTTCCGTATATATCAAGTTCAAGTGCTGTGTTTATAGAAATAAGTCCGAGACGACGGATAATTTCAGGATGATTTGAAATCTCCTGTGGTCGCATAATTAAACGATCACGATACTTGTCAAAGTTCCCAAACACTTTTTTCATCTTTTCTTCTGATAAAGTTATCGAACAGCAGGAAGCAAAGCTTACTTTGCCAGCATCCATTAAGTCAAATACCGCATCCTGTAATACTTCAGAATAAACCTCTAAATCTGTGAAATCAGAATCAAGCATACCGTGCAATACCGCATTTGCCACAGATCCAATCCCAGATTGTAGTGGTGCAAGCTTCTCTGTTAAACGGCCAGCTTCAACTTCTTTTCGTAAAAAGGTTAAAAGATGCTGTGCCATTATTTCTGTTTCTTCATCTGGTGGTACGATTGTTGACGGAGAATCAGTTTGGTCTGTAAACACAATTCCCTTGATTTTTTCAACATCTACTTTGATTCCAGGCAAGCCAATTCGATCATCTGACTTTGTTAACGGAATAGGTTCTCTTTCGCCTTGCTTTCCTGGTGCATATAAATCATGAACTCCTTTAAGCTCTGTTGTTTGTGCAAGGTTGATTTCAACAATGATTGATTTAGCATGCTGTGCAAAAGTTAAAGAGTTCCCGATTGAAGTTGTAGGAATGATTAACCCATCACCATCAATTGATATCGCTTCCAAAATTGCAACATCGACATCCATCACATTTGAACGAATTAATTCGGATGTATGAGATAAATGCTGATCCACAAATAAGAAGTCCCCATTGTTAATACCTTTTCTCATTGTTGGATCAGCTTGGAATGGTAAACGCTTACCTAAAATTCCTGCTTCAGCGAATAATTTATCAACATCAGAGCCTAATGATGCCCCTGTATATACGTTTACTTTTAGGCTTTCCGTTTCAGCACGTTTGACAAGCGCGAATGGTACCGCTTTCACATCACCGGCACGTGTAAAGCCACTAAGGCCTAATGTCATACCGTCCTGAATCCACTCCGCTGCTTCTTCCGGTGTTACAACACGGTCATGTAGACGGGTGTCCTTAATGCGATCAAGTTTATTAGTCATATTCTCCCATCCCCTTTATGAAATTGAATATTAAGATAATTTTACCTATATTCTCCACATGAAAAGGTATTTCTGGAGTAAAGAACATAAAAATTCGATAAAAAAGAAGAACAAACCCCCGAAACAGAAGATTTGTTCTTTTTCTAGCGAATTAGAAGCCTAGCAGTTTCCGAAAATAACTTGAATAGTTTTGACTAACTGGGACACGGGCACCGTTTTTCATTTCTAAGACAAATGTGGAATGAGTATCAGGATGGATTTCCTTGATTTGATTCACATTCACGATAAATGAACGGTGGCAGCGAATAAAAGAGTCCTTTGGCAACGTGTATTCAAATTCCTGAAGTGAATATTTATGTGTCCCCGAAAAACCTTTTGTGTACACATGTGTTTTTTTATCCTTTGCCTCAAGGTATAGCACATCTGAGAACGGGATGGGAATCCAGCCATCTGGAGACTTTACGGTTACCACCGATTTTCCATCTGTTAATGCTGGGTAGATTGCCGTTACGCAACCTTCCAATTGGTCCTCATGAAAAAAAGGTACGGCCATGCCATGATAAGGAATGCCGAATACGTCACGATTAATAAATTCAGAAGCCTTTTGTCTTGACGTAATGGCTTTATACGCGATGGTACCCTCTTTTACTTCATCACCTGGTTTAATTTTTAAATCAATTCGTTTACTTGGTCGATAATAAAGGTATTCTTTTGTATTTGAGACAGCAATTGATATCTCGTCGGAGAACAATTCCCCAATCACATCTAAGAGTGAGCCAATTGTTATATCCTTCACACGTCAACATCCTTTGTTGTAGAAATCTAGTATCCTCTTCTATTTTACAAGTAATTCATAGATAAAACATCATCCTTCACAAAAAATCATCATGTGCGTTTAAAATGGCTTTTAGTTGTGTATGAAGTATAATGTTGGTAATCACGTTTTAGGAGGAATACATATGTACCATACACTTGAAGAATTTTTACAAGATTGGAATTATGAAGGTAGTGCCACTCAAAAAATCCTAGACGCTTTAACAGATGAGTCATTATCACAGTCCGTTGCAGCTGGTCACCGTACATTAGGTGAACTTGCATGGCATGTTGTGACTTCCGTTCATCAAATTATTTCACAAACTGGACTCCAGTTTGAAGGTGCGGCTGGTGAAGCAGTCCCAGCATCAGCCAAGGAAATGGCCGATAGCTACCGTATAACAAGTGAAAACTTAGTCTCTGCGATTAAAGAACAATGGAACGATGCAACATTGAAGGAAATAAAAGAAATGTTTGGTCAACCAATGCCTGTTGCCGTTATACTTGGCATGACGAATACCCACCAAATTCATCATCGCGGACAAATGACAATCCTAATGCGTCAAGCTGGATTAAAAGTCCCTGGAGTTTACGGTCCATCTAAGGAAGAGTGGGGCGCATAATTTAAACATAAGTTTGGCCACTAGGGTACCCTAGTGGCTTTTTAGAATTGATCTGCTCTGGTTGATTCGTACTAAGTGAGTTTAGGGTGATCAGGGTCCAGGTTTCAGGATGCTTTTGGTGTTCTAAGCATCTTAGAGTGATAACACATTCCAGTTATTAGGATGTTGATGACACTCTAAACCTTTTGGAGTGATATCAAGTTCCAGTTTCTAGGATTTTGATGGTAATCTAAGCCTCTCAGAGCAACACCACTTACCAGTTTCTAGGCTGTTGGTGGTACTCTAAACCTTTTGGAGTGACATCAATTTCCAGTTCCTAGGATGTTGATAGTACTCTAAGCCTCTCAGAGCAACATCACTTACCAATTTCTAGGATATTGACTGTACTCTAGCCTCTTTGAAATGCACCGCTTCTCCGATATTCCTCTA
This sequence comes from Fredinandcohnia onubensis, assembly GCF_002734285.1. Taxonomy (GTDB): domain Bacteria; phylum Bacillota; class Bacilli; order Bacillales; family Bacillaceae_L; genus Ferdinandcohnia; species Ferdinandcohnia onubensis_A. Next base: position 110,666 of record NZ_NSEA01000013.1, read on the forward strand.
ACAAGCGTAAAACCCCACTCTAGTTGACATAATCTTTTTCAAACAAACGTTTGTTTAGCGGTCTATCCTTTGGGGCACATGGGGGTTCATTTTCAATCAAACGTTTGTTTGAATTTTTGCTTACAGAATTTCCAGAAACTACAAATGCTCCCCTCAAACGCTCGTTTAACTTACATCCCTTGGCACACAAGGGTTTCCGTCTTCAATCAAATGTTTGTTTGAATTCTTCTTTTTGTTATGCGGCTACTTTTTCCCTTCTCGTAAACATCCATTTTAAAAAGCTCGGTACGATTAAAATTATGAACAAAAGTCGAATTAGTTGTAATGAACTCACTACTGCTGGATCTGCACCGATTGCGGTCGCAGTTAATACCATTTCAACCAAACCACCTGGTGAAAAGCTCAGTAAAGCAGTTGGTACATCTAAATCTGAAATTATGGCAAATAGATAGCCAAAGCCAAATGAGAATACGAGTAATAACAACGTGAGAATAAAGTAAACTCCACAATATTTTCCACCAATCTTTAAATCTCTTAGATTGATATTATTTCCCATTCTCATCCCAACCGTGATTTGGGCAAGAATTAATAACCATGATGGAATAGGTGGTAACCCTACTCCCACTACACCAAGTAAAACCGTAACTGCAAGTGGACCAATTACATACGCCGCTGGGAGCTTATTTCGAAGGAGCCACCCCGCTAAGAACGCTACACTGAACCATAAATATGCATAAGCAGGTACACTGCTTAGATTTTTCGTGACCTCATATGGATTTCCAACACTTGCTATGAACCAATGTGTCACAATAAACGGAACCATGAACACAACCGTTAACAAGCGAACCGTTTGAAAAATCGTTACCATTGCAGAATTTGCTTTTAACGAATGACTCGCGGCAACCATTTCGGATAGTCCCCCAGGAATCGAGCCGAACACACTTGTCATCGGATCAATTTTAATAAACCGGGTTACAAAAATACTGTTTACTACGCTAACCGTCAAAAGTAATATCGTCATTATTAAAAACGGGATAATATAGGGATAGACCGTAATAAAGGTTTCTTTAGTAAACGACAATCCGAAGTAGATTCCTAGTGTTGCGAGTCCAATATTGTACAAGCGTGCCGACACAACCATTGTTCGATGTGTAATGGCTTTGTATAAAATCATGAATGTCATCGGTCCAAGTATCCACGGAATCGGAAAGTGTAATAAATAGAACACCATCCCCCCCGCGCCTGCTATAATATAGGACTCTATTAAGCCTTTCTGCTGTGAAAATTTCATATATATACGACCTTTCTCCTTTATCATTCTTCTATTATAATATGCAGGAAAAATTCCCTCTTTGCAGAATATACTTTGTAAAAAGGAGGGAACAGCTTGGAAAACTTTCATTTTTCACATACGATCCGTGTGAGGTATTCTGAAATCGATGGTCAAAAAATTGTTTTTAACGCGCATTATCTTACATATATAGATATCGGCTTCACTGAATACATGCGTGAAATACTTGGGCCTGATTGGCTTACGAATCAACACTCTTCCCAATTTGAACCAGTTCTTGTGAAAAGTACCGTTGAGTACAAAAAACCTGCATTATTAGATGATCTCATCACTATTTATGTTCGAGTAAAAAAATTGGGTACTTCCAGCCTCACCCTTGAGAGTATCATAACACGAGATAACGAAATCTTAGTTGAAGCCGAAACCATTCAAGTAAATTACAACAATATTACAAAATCATCTACACCTATACCTGATGACATTAAACATAGAATACAGGAATTAGAAGCTTTATAGCATAAAATGAAGGCGCTAGTCGACACCTTATTTTTCAATCAAATGTTTGTTTAGCGCCTGTCTCTCCTTTTTTTAAGAGGTTTCCACATTCAATCAAACGATTGTTTGAAAAAGCAATGAAATACTTCAATCACGTTACGACTCCCTATAATCTCCTCATAGGCACGAGGCCCTTTCAAATCCTACTTTAGTAGGAATAATATTCCGCTTATATTACAAATATATTTCGACATTGACATATTTGCTCTTTTACGAAACCTTGATTCTAATAGGTTTTGAAACATTACAATATTAACAATATGTAACAATTTCGCGACAAATGGAGAATTTTATAGAAACTTATGATAATATGGTAGAGTAAAAGACTCGGATACAGACTAAGTAGATTAGTAAGAAAGTAGGAATTATCTTGAAAAAGACACTCGTAACCTTAAGTGCCACTTTAATGATAAGTGCCTTTTCTCCATATGTAATATCAACTAGTGCAGAAACAATGAGTTCACTTCAAACTGAGCTTTCTGATACAAAAAAAGCATTAGCAGAATTAAATGCTCAAATTGCAAAGGTTGACCAAGCGATTGAAGATAACCGTAAAATGATCGCTCAAACAGAAGCAGAAATTAAGAAAACAGAAGAACAAGTTAAAACTCTTGAAGCTGAGATTGAACAACTTGAAAAAGAAATTGAAGCTCGTAATGAAATTTTAAAAGAACGTGCCCGCATGATGCAACAATCTGGTGGAACGATTAGTTACCTAGATGTTATTTTCGGTGCACAAAGCTTTTCTGATTTTATTAACCGTGTGAGTGCAGTCTCTACCATTATGCAAGCTGACCAAGAAATAATTGATGAACAAGCGAAAGCAATCAATCTGGTTGAAGAAAAGCAAGCTAAGATTCAGGAGACTCTAACTGCATTAACAAACGAAAAAGAAGAATTGGTAGCCATGCAAGGTCAAATTGAAGACCAAAAAGCTCAAAATGATGCATTAAAGGCTGCATTACAATCAAAAGAACAAAAAACTTTAGCGGACATTGAAGACCTTCGTGCTAGTATGATTACTGCAACACCTGCAGTTAGCACTACTGTTTCATCTAGTTCAGCTCCAACAACATCTAATACTACTGCTACTGCTTCAGTCCCTACCTCTACACCAAAGGTTACGGGTTCAATCAGCACAGTAATAAATGCAGGATATAAATACATAGGAAACTCCGTCTATGTATTTGGTGGCGGAAGAAGTGCTTATGATATTGCAAATGGCCGATTCGATTGCTCTGGATTTGTACACTGGGCATTCGCACAAGCTGGTGTAAGTGTTGGTTCCAGTACTAGTGTATTAAGAAATCAAGGTACCGCTGTATCAGTTAGTAACATGAAACCTGGCGATTTAGTATTCTTTGACACCTATAAAAAAGATGGACATGTTGGAATTTATATGGGTGGCGGTAAATTTATCGGCTCACAAAGCTCTACCGGTGTTGGTATTGCTGATATGACAAGCGGCTATTGGAAAAACCATTTTAAAGGGCACGTAAGACGAGTTATGTAATGGACGAGCCCAAGACTAAAGCATCTTCATCTTTGAAGGTGCTTTTTTTGTGAAGAAAATGGGAAGATATTGTCCCTCACAAAAAATTTCTTTGACTCTCCCCCCGATTACTTTCAAATTGTTTTCATTTAATTTATGATAGGAAAGTAAGCTATCATACTGGAGTGACATACGTTGGATACAAAAAAAGCATTACCTATATTATTTGCAGTTATGTTTTTGGTTTATGTCGGGTTCGGGATCATTATTCCTGTCATACCCTTTTATGCAGAAGATCTTGGTGCTTCACCTACTGAATTAGGATTACTCATGGCTGTTTATTCATTAATGCAATTCTTGTTTGCACCGATGTGGGGAAGAATTTCCGACCGTATTGGACGTAAGCCAGTTATTATGATTGGTATCTTTGGACTTGCGGTTTCATTCTTTCTCATGGCGTTATCGACAGAATTATGGATGTTGTTTGCAGCAAGAATCATTGGTGGCTTTCTTTCAGCCGCAAATATGCCAACCGTAATGGCATATGCTGCCGATATTACCTCCGAGGAAGACCGTGGTAAAGGAATGGGCATCATTGGTGCATCTATTGGGCTAGGATTTATCTTTGGACCAGCAATTGGTGGTATTTTCTCAAAGACGGACTTACAAATGCCATTTTACATAGCTGGAACCTTGTCTTTACTTACCTTCTTCCTTGTCATGTTCATCCTTAAAGAATCTCTATCAAAAGAGCAGAGGCATCCGAAAGACCGAAAAAGAACGGGTCTGTTAAAAGCACTTAACGGTCCTGAAAGTGTTCTGTTTTTCCTTTCTCTTTTTATCACTTTATCCCTATCAGGGCTTGAAGCTACGTTTGCTTATTTTGCGGCGGAAAAAGCTGGATTGGGGACGACTGAGCTCGGTTATATTTTTATGATTATGGGACTCGCTGGAGCGATTGTACAAGGTGGATTAGTGGGAAGGCTAACGAAACGGTTTGGTGAAGGTTTTGTCATCCAAATTGGAATATTCTTGTCAGCCGTAGGTTTTTTCCTTATTTTATTTACAAAGGATTTCGTGACAGCCGCGATTTATTTAACCATATTTGGAGTAGGAAATGGCATCATTCGTCCTGCAGTTTCGGCATTACTAACGAAGCGATCTAAGACGGGACATGGAAGCGTCACTGGGTTATTGTCCTCCTTCGATTCGCTTGGACGAATTCTTGGACCTATTTTAGGTGGTCTGCTTTATACAATTTCAATGGGATTACCCTATATATCAGGTATATTCCTATCCGCTGTCGCTTTCATACTGTTTAGAATGTATACAGCAAAAACGAAGAAAATGCATACGGCACAAACGAACAAAGGGTAGCAATCATGCTACCCTTTGTTTTCACTTTATCATTAAATTGGAAAGAACCAATAGAACCGTCCCTATGGTCCCTGTCCAACTTATATTCTATTTAGTGCCTCGCCAAGAAATTTTGCAAGCTCAAGCATTCCGTATTTTTCTGCTTTCGCTTCTGCATCGGAGTTGTAGTTGGTGTTTGTGTTAACATCATAGGTGAAGACTTCACCATCTGCATTTTTCACAAACTCAATACCTGCTACATCAATGTTTACATCTTTCAAAAATGCTTCGTAACGCGCAATCTGTTCTGGGTCAACATCGTCGATAATTTCAAACTTAGGACGTACTTCAACCTCTTCCCCAACTGGGCAAAACAAATCGCCAATTTGACATGCATCTGCAGGGCAAAGCTCAAATCCTTCTGACGTATCAACTCGTACAGAATATACATACTTACCACCAACAAATTCAGCTCTTGTAATATAGGATTCTGGTGATTGGATATACTCTTGGATGAGTGTAATCCCGTCGACTGGCTCTTCGAATGCAGGGCTATTTACGTATGCCTTCAAGGACTCAACAGTTTGGAATAATTGTACACCAAGTCCTTTACCTGCACGATTATGTTTTGTAATAAAAGGTACTGTTCCTAGCTTTTCAGCAGCTTCAATAATTTGCTCACGGCCCACTGCACCAATTGTTTTCGGAGTGCGTACCCCATTTTTTTCAAGCGCCGTGTATTGCTTGATTTTACTCAACTCAAGACGAAGGGCATTACTACCATTTAAAACAGTGCGATTATGGAATTCGAGCCAATCTAAAATCCCGCCTGTTAATTCAGGAGCAAATCGGTGATCCCTTGTGTGCGAAGAAGCACTCATGCGGTTATAAAAAACACCCTCAGGTGGTTCTGCAGTTAAATCAATGACCCCTTTATCAAGATGCCATGCCTCATATGGTAAATTTAACTCATCCAATCGTTTTGTTAAATGTGAAGTCCAATCATCATTTTCATGGATAATATATATTTTTTTAGACATATAGAACGTCTCCCTTCGTATTACCTATTGGTCCTATTGATCACTTAGTCTCTGAATCACGTTTGCTAGTAAGTTTGTTCTTACTGTAAGTGAAGGAATATGAAGAAACTCTGATTCCTCATGTGCATTTCCACCCTCAGGACCAAGCCCATCTATGGATGGAATACCCATATATCCAGTTAAATTCCCGTCTGAACCTCCACCACTTTTTTCATGAGAAAGTTCAAGGCCAAGCTTTTTCCCTTCATCTGCTATTATATCAATAAGCTTCTGAGACTCCTCAGTTAATACCCATGCCGGTCTCGTAATCTTTCCTGATAATTCAAGCGTTGTACCTGGAACATCCGACTTGCTACAAATTTCTTTGATCGCCTTATCAATGGCGTCTCCCTGCTCAGCGGTATTAATTCTTACGTCAATAAAAGCTTCAGCATAAGGTGCTATCGTATTGACGGATGTTCCACCTTTTACAATCCCGACATTTACATTAATTCCTTCATCCCGGTTTGTTAACTTGTGCAACTTTATGATTTTATTCCCTAGTTCCTCAATTGCACTTACTCCATTTTCAGGTGCTATTCCCGCATGTGAAGACTTCCCTGTGATTTTTAGTAAGTACTTGCCTCCACCTTTACGTTCGCTTACCAGATTACCATTTTGCGCAGGTTCAAGGATAAGGGCATATTTTTTATCTTTAGCTGTTCTTTCAATAAGTTCTCTAGAATAGATAGAACCAATTTCCTCATCCGTATTTAGGATGATTTCTACATTCTTATAGGCGTTGCTACCACCTTCGATTAATGCCTTAAGAGCAAATAGGGTCGTAACTTGGCTTGACTTCATATCAATCACACCAGGTCCATATGCGTAATCTCCTTCTCTTCTGAAAGGTCTTTCCGCAACGGTCCCTTCTTTAAACACAGTATCCATATGAGCAATAATCACAATTTGGGGACTAATAGCTTCTGGATGGCGTATTAAAAGATTATTTCCGACAATTTCTTGTTCATCGATTTCCACTTGAAACCCGATAGATTTATATTCTTCAAGAAGAACCTTTCCAACCTTGTCAACACCGTGCTTGACGTATGTACCACTGTCAATATTGACAAGAGTTTCAATTAACTCAAGCATCTTATCCTCATTACCAATAATGTTATCCTTCACTTTTAGACACTTCCTTAGATCAATTATTCATCATATAGATGGCATTGTACTTCATGATTACCATCCACTTGAACTTTAACTGGCTTTTCTAATCTGCATCGTTCTGTAGCATATGGACAACGTGTATGAAACACACACCCACTCGGAACGGAAAGTGGTGATGGAACGTCCCCTTTTAAAATAATCCGTTCCCTTCTACTTTCTGGGTAAGGAATCGGAACTGCTGACAATAAAGATTGAGTATACGGGTGTAATGGATTTTTAAATAGTTCATCAGTTGGTGCCTTTTCAACCATTTCACCGAGATACATCACTCCGATTCGGTCCGCAATATACCGAACCACACTCAAGTCATGACCGATAAATAAATAAGATAGCTTTAGATCGGTTTGAAGCTTTCTTAACAAGTTAAGAATTTGTGACTGAATTGAAACATCAAGTGCAGAAACAGGTTCGTCGCAAACGATAAACTTAGGGTTTAATACGAGCGCACGAGCAATTCCAATTCGTTGTCTTTGGCCACCAGAGAATTCATGTGGAAACTTATCATAGTGCTCTTTACTGAATCCAACCTGTTCAAGAAGGTCAAGCACTCTTTCCTTTCGCTCTGCTTTCGTACCGATTTTTTGGATGATCATCGATTCTTCAAGGCTATATCCAATTCTTTTTTTAGGATCAAGCGATGCATAGGGGTCTTGAAATATCATTTGTAAATCCTGACGAATCGTCCTAAATTGCTTCTCTTTCATGTCAAAGATATTTTGGTTATTATAAAATACCTCTCCCCCAGATGGCTCTGTCAGTCTAAGGATTGTTCGACCGGTCGTACTTTTACCACAGCCCGATTCTCCAACAATTCCAAATGTCTCACCTTCATAGATTTCAAAGGAAACATCATTTACTGCCCTGACTACATTTTTCTTAAAAAAGGATGATGATGCAGTTGTGAAGGACTTCTTTAAATTTTTCACTTTTATGATTGGTTCTTTTTCTTTAAGAATTGCCATTTGAAGTCCCCCTCTTCAAGGAAATTTCTTGATGATGCCAGCATCTTACCTTATGTGAGTCTGTTACTTCCTCAAGCATTGGAGCTTCATTTCTACATTTGTCCGTAGCAAATTCACATCTGCCCGCAAATCGACACCCTTGTGGAATTTGATGAAGAGATGGTACAGAACCATCGATTTCATGGAGTTCCTTTGTTCGATCACTATCCATGTTTGGCATTGATTTAAAAAGACCGATTGTATATGGATGAAGAGGATTATTGAATAAATCCTTCACATCTGTTTCCTCGATCACCTGACCGAGATACATAACGACTACTCGATCGCATGTCTCTGCTACAACCGCTAAATCATGGGTAATCATCATAATTCCCATACTTGTTTTCTTTTGAAGGTCTTTCATCACATCCAAGATTTGCGCTTGAATCGTAACATCTAATGCGGTTGTTGGCTCATCCGCAATTAACAGGGTTGGCTCGCAGCAAATCGCAAGAGCAATCATAACCCTTTGCCGCATTCCGCCTGAAAGTTGATGAGGGTAATCATGAATTCTTTGTTCAGGAGAAGGAATTCCTGTTAATCGCAGTACCTCAATCGCTTTTTGATAGGCGTCTTTCTTTGACAGCTTTTTGTGTAATCTCAACGATTCAACAATTTGGTCACCAATTGTATAGACGGGGTTTAGTGAACTCATTGGGTCTTGAAAAATCATTGAGATTTCATTCCCCCGTATTTTTCTAAGGGATTTTTCTGATTCTGTTAAGAGGTTCTGGTTATGATAGGATATTGTTCCCTCGTAATCGGTCAATTGGTCATCATGTAATTTCAGGATAGACTCCGCAGTTACACTCTTACCACAACCTGACTCACCAACAACCCCCAGTGTTTCACCCTGTTTTATATAAAAGGAAGCATCTTCAACAGCCGTTAATCGCCCTTTCTCTGTCCAGAAAGAAACTCGTAATTTATCAATCTGTAGTAAATAGTCGCTGTTCATGCTATCCCCTCCTAATGGTACAAATTCTACAATTTTATTTTTTTACAAGACTCTTTTTTCGCTTTGCGTGGACAATTTTTGGATCCATTACATCTCTAAGGCCATCACCCGCAAGGTTTAATCCAAGAACAAGGAGGACGATGAAACTACCCGGAAATACAGTCATCCACCAGGCCTTATATATCACGCTTTTCCCATCAAACAATATATTTCCTAAGCTAGGTTCTGGCGCTGGAATCCCTGCGCCTAAGAAGCTTAAGGAAGCCTCCGTTAAAATAGAAACAGCGAATATAAAGGTGGTTTGAATAATAACCGGTGAAAGTACGTTGGGAATGGTGTGAATAACTAGTATCCTCCATGTACTTGCCCCTTGTGCCTTTAGTGCTTCAATATATGTTTGCTCCTTTACAACTAATGCTGCAGATCGAACTACCCTTGCAATGGAAGGAATATAGACAATCACAAGAGCAATCATCACGTTTACTGTATTGGGTCCTCTGACAGCCACAATAGCCATTGCTAGAAGAATAGAAGGGAAAGCATACAGACCATCGACTATTCTCATTAAAATATGGTCAAGCACAGTAAAATAAGCGGATAAAAGGCCAATGATTAAACCAATGATACCCGTAATAATTGCGACTGAAAGCCCAACTATAATTGATACCCGTATTCCATAAAGGACCCTTGTAAATAAATCTCTACCAAAGTTATCTGTACCAAACCAGTGCTCTCCACTTGGTGGCTGAAGTCGGTTCTGTGGATTAATTTCATAAGGACTAAATGGTGCTAAAACAGGTGCTAATAAAGCAATGATGGTTAATATCGAAATGATGATTAAACCAGTAAGGAGCATATTATTAGATAGGAGCCGCGTCCAATTACGTTGTTTTTTTACGAAAAGAGTCGATGGCTTACTTACTTGTATTTCACTCTTCATGTAATCTCCTCATTTTCTCTGATTTAAGCGAACTCGCGGGTCAACCACGCCGTAAAGCAAATCAATCACTAAATTTAATAAAACGTAGGTTACAGTGATCATTAAAACTGTTCCTTGAATAACAGGAAAATCTCTTCTCTCGATTGAGTTAACAATTAACTGTCCAATTCCAGGAATATTAAAAACAGTTTCAACTACAGCTGCTCCTGTAATTAACGTTCCAAAGCTTTCTCCGATGACGGTTAGGATTGGAATAAATGCACTACGGAGAGCATGCTTGAAGGTGATTTTGTTTGGATGTAACCCCTTGGATTTAGCCGTTTTTATATAATTCGTCTTCATTACATCTAGCATTGAAGACCGCGTCATTCTTGCAATTAACGCAGCTTGCATCATGCCAAGGGCAATTGCAGGTAGGATAAGGTAACGGAGATGTTCCCAGAACCCATCACTTAAAGGGCGATAGCCTGCAACAGGAAGCCATTGCAATTGAACGGAAAAAATTAAGATTAAAAATAAACCTACTAGAAAGCTAGGTACTGAAATACCAAATAGAGATATTCCCATAACTGCCTGATCCATGAAGGTGCCTCTCTTTTTCGCTGCAAAGACACCAAGAACAAGGGCCACAATAATCGCAATAATTTGCGAGATGATCGCCAATGATAAAGTCGGTCCTAAGTATTCGAAAAATGCTTGTGTTACTGGCATTTTCAGAAAATAGGAATCTCCTAAATCACCTATGATGACCCCTTTGAACCACAGGAAGAACTGAGTATAAAGAGGCAAATCAAAGCCGAGTTCCTTTCGCAACTCGGCTTTGGTCTCTTCTGAAGCTTCATCTCCAAGAAGAACGGTAACGGGATCACCTGGTGTCAGATGGGCCAAGAAAAAGACAACTATGGCAACTACCAGCAATATGGGAAGTAATGAAAATAATCGTTGTACAATATACTTTAGCAATTTATCATCATCCTTTACTTCTGAATGAAGGCGATCTAATCGGCCGCCTTCATCGCTGGAGCTTCACCTTATTCACTCTTACTTACATTCCATAAGATTGGGCCAATGAGATTTTTATAACCCTTTACATCATCACTTACAGCTACTAAGTCTTGGATATTCCCAACCTTAGAGACTGGTAAGTAATTCCAAACCTCTGTTTGAAGCTCATCAATTAATGGTTTTGCATCCTCAAATGATGAAGCTGATTTAATATCTACAAGTAATTGGTCAATTTTTCCACTGTTAGTCCAACCAGGATACTCTGCTTTAGAGTCCAGGAATGGATTTTGGTGAATCGTTGGTCTAACAGCAAATGTCATGGCAAACATATCAAAGTTATTTGGATCTACACGTCTTTCTTGAACTGTTGGCCAGTCATATACGTCTAGTTTTGCTTTTATTCCAATGCTTTCAAGTACTTGTTGAGCAACAACAGCTAAATTGTACTGATCGGTGTAGTCTTTCGTTGCTAATATAACAACTTCCTCACCGTTATAACTTGATTCCTCTACTAACTTTTTCGCTTTTTCAATGTCACCTATATTATACTTTTCCTTTGCTGCATCGCTATGCCAGTTAATTTGGTTTGGTAATGCAAGACCAGAATCCAATGTAAAGAATCGATCATCACTATAAGCAGCAATCATTGCTTCTTCTGCATTAAGAGCAGTATTAAACGCTTCTCTTAATTTTAAATCAGAAAACGGACCTGATTTTTTGTTAAACACATAAGTGGCAATTCCACCTTCATCAAATACATTCGTTACAGCATCAGTTGATTCAATTTGATCTGCACTGTCAAACGGAACTTCAAATGCAATATCATATTGGCCGGTTGTAACACCTGATACCCTTGTAGATTCATCTGTGACAATGTGGAAGTAAACATCTTTTACAAGCGCTTCTTTCTTTCCGCCAAGGCCACTGCTTTCGTCTTCTCTTGCTGCGTATTCGTCAAATCGTGTTAAGTGAATATGTTGATCAACTTTCCATTCTTCAAGCTTAAATGGACCTGTACCAATATATTCTGTTAATCCAGTATCACTAGCACCTTCAACTGATTCTTTTGGAACAATTGCTGGGAACGGAGCTGCATCAGCCAGTACAAAAGGAACAATTAAAGATGGCTTATCAACATGCAATTCTACAGTGTATGGGTCGACCTCAACAAATTGTGCACCACTTAAGTTTGCTTTACCTTGAGTCGATGTTTTCATCCACTTTTCCATAGAAGCTACAACATCATCTGCCTGCATTTCTTCTCCATTATGAAACTTTACGCCTTGTCTTAGTTTGAACGTATACGTAAGACCATCAGTACTTACGTCATAAGATTCAGCCAGCATCGGAACTACTTCATAGTTCTCATTAAGTGTTAAAAGCTGTTCAAATATTTGTCTTGCTACGTCTCTTGTTGATTGATTTGTTGTTAAATGTGGATCTAATGTTTGTAGGTTTGTAGGATATGCGATATTTAATTCAGCATCCTTATTAATCGTCGCTTCTTTTGACTCAGAGCCTGATTTCGAATCTTCATTATTACCACATGCTGCAAGCAAAAGAAGTGCACTTAGTAATAATAATGAAATGAGTTTTGTTCGTTTTTTCAATGTCACTACCCCCCGATGATATGTAATCTTATACGTTTAGTCCTGTTAACTACTACTCTTTTAAGCTTTTATTTTATTTATCTTATAAGAGAGATTTATCGAAAAATTAATTCCTACTAAACATATACGATTTAACTATTTTATTGAGTCCATGTCAAGTAAAAGTGATTACATTTGCAATAAGCATTATTTACCAATTTTTTAGAGCGTAAAAAAATGCACACGTTATGGACACGTGTGCATTCATATATAGAAAACAATCCCTTATCGGTTATCTACTTTTTCAGGATAGAGGTCATGGTTCATCATGCGAAACTGTGCCATTTCCTCATATTTCGTACCCGGTTTACCATAATTACACCAAGGATCGATTGAAATGCCTCCGCGTGGAGTAAACTTGCCCCATACCTCGATATAACGTGGATCCAATAGTTTAATAAGGTCATTCATAATGATGTTCACGCAATCTTCGTGAAAATCACCATGGTTACGGAAACTAAATAAATATAGTTTTAAAGACTTGCTTTCAACGATTTTCTTATCTGGAACATACGAAATGTACATCGTTGCAAAATCCGGCTGATGTGTCAGTGGGCAAAGACTCGTAAACTCCGGGCAATTGAACTTCACAAAATAATCCCGGTCTGGATGTAAATTATCAACAGACTCCAAAACCTCTGGTGCGTACTCAAAACTATATTTTGTATTTTGATTTCCAAGTAAAGTTAAATCATTCAATCCTTCTTCATGACTTCTTCCTGACATGAAAAAACCTCCCTGTTCTAGTATTCTTTTCAAACTAAATTGAACAAACATATAAAAAGCCACGTCCAATATGGACATGGCATCATAGTCATGTATCCATAGTTTTTTATAGAGGGTTATGAGCTATGAACCTCTCTCGATTAAACCAAGTATCTTCCCATATAATATAAGACCCCACCAAAAACGTCAAGCATGGTGGGTCACAGGGACAGGTCCCTTGTCCCACCAATTTTTGGTAGGACACAAAACCTGTGTCCTCATTTCGCTTTTCTTGCAGCCTGCTGAATAGGATCCCAAACGCCATTGTAAGGTGGGGCATATGCTAAATCTAAATCCAATAATTCGTCTATATACATGTTGTGAAATAGGGCGGTGGATAGGACGTCAATCCGTTTGTCTACACCACTTTCGCCAATGATTTGTCCACCAAGAAGCTTGCGGGAGACTTTATGGTAGATTAATTTCACGGTCATCTTCTTTGCATCTGGATAATAGCCCGCAATGTCTCGCGCACGGATTGTGACAGAATCAGTGGGTATATTCAACCTCTCCGCTTCTTTTTCTGAAAGCCCAGTTCGACCAAGTGATAAATCAAAAAACTTAATAATCGATGTTCCAACTACACCCTTAAAGGTTCTATGTAAATTGACCATATTCAATCCAGCGATCTGCCCCTGTTTGTTGGCATGAGTCCCAAGGGGAATATAATCATCCCGCTCCTTGATTCGGTGATACTGTATTGCACAGTCACCCGCTGCAAAAATATCCTCCACATTTGTTTGCATAGACGAATTTACTTGGATTGCTCCCTTTATTCCTGTTACAATTCCCGTACCATTAATAAACTCTGTATTTGGTTTCACTCCTACGGCAATTAAAACCAAATCCGATTTAATTTCACCTTTATCCGTTTTTACAGATTCAACAAAGCTTTTTCCTATAAAACCTTCTACTGATTCCCCAAGTCTTAGTGTTAGATGATGCTTCTTCGCCTCATCATGAATGAGATCAGCAAGATCTCGATCGAAAATGCCAGCAAGCTGATCATTTCTCTCAATGATGGTGACGTTTTTTCCTATTTCCGCAAAGCTTTCTGCCATTTCAAGACCTATATAACCACCACCGATGATTGTTACGTCTTTGACATCTCGGAAGCCCTTGTACACATAATCTAAAATTTCTTCAGTATCTGGTATTGTTTTTAGCGTAAAGATGCCTTGAAGTGAACCCCCTTCCCAATTTGGGACAACTGGACTGGCACCCGTTGCAATTAGCAAACGGTCATATGATTGTTCAAAGTCTTCTCCCGTGGAAAGATTAATTCCCCGTACAACCTTTTGTTCCGCATCAATGCTCTTTACCTCATGAAAGACCCTTGCATCAATATCATACTTTTCTTTGAATTCATGTTGTGTTCTTGCAATCACTTTGTCTGTAGACTCAATCTTCCCACCTATCACATAAGGCAACCCACATTGACCATATGAATAGATGCCGCCCTTCTCAAACACGGTAATCGAATTTCCTGAGCTATTCCGTACAATTTGCATAGCAGCACTCATTCCCGCTGCATCGCCACCAATAATAATAAATTTCATCAAAATCCCTCCATTCTAGTATTTTCCTTCCATTTGCCAGTTTATGTAGTGAAACGAGCTTAATCCTTGGGAAAAGGGGACAGGTCCAGTGTCCTGAACCCACATTTACACCGTCAATATGTTACAATTGTAGGTGTAACAACGCTTTCAACAAGGAGGAATGGAATTGAATAAAACAAAGCTGATTGTCCAAAATTCATTAGATGCATTAATGAAGGATGATACGTTTATTCCAGAGTTATCTGGGGAAACCCGTGAGCAAGCTTTTACCTCACTAGCCTCAATACTATCAACCCCGAATCATGTTCATAAGTCTTTTTTAAGAATCCCGTTAGAAAATGGTCAGGTGGTTCGTATTCCAGCCTATCGCGTCCAGCATAATAATGCTTTAGGTCCTTATAAGGGTGGGATCCGTTTTCACGAAACAGTCAATGAAGATGAAGTAATTAATCTTGCATCTCTGATGACATTAAAGAATGCCCTTCATGACGTTCCTTTTGGTGGCGGAAAAGGCGGACTCGTTATCAATCCTAGAACACTTTCTGAAAAAGAACTTCATCTAATTTGCAAAAAATATGTTCGTTACTTTTCAGATAGTCTCGGTCCTGATAAAGATATCCCAGCACCAGATGTTGGTTCAGGCGAGCGCGAGATGGATTGGATGATGGCAGAATATAAAAGCATCCGACCAGGCACACCATATCGCGGGAGTTTTACCGGCAAAAGCGTGGTCAATGGTGGTTCATTAGGACGACGTGAAGCTACCGGGAAAGGTGTCTATTTTACGTTCCGATACCTGTTTCATGATTTTCTTCAAAATCAAAGGGGCCTACTTACGAAAACCGATAATGTGTTTGCAAAGACAGTGGTCAAATTTGAAAACCAGTCAATGAAGCTCGCAGTACAAGGCTTTGGTAATGTCGGTTCTATCGCTGCTCTAGAGGCTTATCAATGTTCTAATTTGCAAAATAAAGTTGTAGCTGTTAGTGATCGGAATGTTACTTTATTTAATGAGGATGGTTTAAACGTCCCATCCCTCGTGAAATTCACGAAGAGCAACAAAGGGGATCTCCCTATTTCCGATGAGGAGTTAGTCGCAGCAGGCGTTAAGGCTGAAGTCCTTGACCGAGAGGCTATCCTTTATTTAGATGTAGACACCCTTATTCTTGCTGCCTTAGAGGATCAAATCCATAAGGATAATATGGAGAAAATTAAAGCACCTATTATTGTCGAGGGTGCGAATGCCCCTATAACCAAGGACGCAGATGATTTCTTAAGTAAAAAAGGTGTCCTGATTGTACCGGACATTCTCGCAAACGCAGGCGGTGTTATCGTCTCTTACTTAGAGTGGCTGCAGGGTCGCGAAACTCAATTTTATTCCGAGGAAGAAGTGTTTAGTCAGCTATTGCAGAAAATGAAGGCAACATTGGATGCGATCTTACCGACGTTCTTCGTAGACTCCTTCACACTGCGCCAAAACTGTTATATTCATGCCGTCACTAGACTATCAACAGTCCTATATCGACAAGGAAAATTATACTGACAATAGGTAAAGCGGAAGCCAGTGGGCTCCCGCTTTAATTTGTGGGTCAGAGGGACAGGTACATTGTCCCTGTAAAAATATGGTGGGACGCGGGACCTGTCCCTGTGTCCCTAAAATGCGCCAGATCCGCCTCCGCCGCCTCCGGTTCCTCCTCCACCTGTGCTGCTCGAGCTGCTGCTTCCACTTCCAATGGATTCATTTGCAGATTCAAAGTGGGCTGTTGCGTTAGGTCCAACATAACCAAATGAGGCTACCGAATAAGGATAAAAACCAGCGCTATTATTGTAATAAGGCTTAGTAATTGCGGATATTAAATCCTCATTCTGCTTTTTCAATTCCTTGTCTCCCATACCAAGTCCATATATATAGGCACGCATCTGGTCATCCTCGGACCATTTTTTCCATTCATCCGTTGACAATGTTTTATAACTCTCTTTAAACAGGAGCCATTTATGGTAAATTCGCAAACCTTCGATATTTTTCGGTCGATAGGCAATCAAATAGATGATGATTCCTCCAAACAAAATCAAATCTAAAACAAACCAAGAAAATAACTCATACATTGGAAACAAGATTAAAAACGGAACCAGTATAATGCATAATAGCCCAAGAATCAATTTGAACTTTGATTTGTCCTCATAAAGTTGGCGTTCCTTAATTTCGTTTCGAACAGCCTCGCCCCACTTCATTTGGAAGCTAGAGTATTTATCGGAGTTCTTCTTGTTTTTTGAATAGTCTTCTAGGTCTGTAAAACTAAACTCGCCATTTTGACCAATCTTTTCAAATAACCACTCAATTAATAGGCTCTCATGGGGTAGTGCCCCAGTTTGGTTCACAAGCTGAAACTTTTCATCCGGAACCTGTCTAACCATCTTCTTCCTCACCAAGTCCAATAACGTAGCTGCCAACAACTGCCCTTGTGGAAGATAATTGTGGTTAGTAAAAAGGATAGTTGCAGGCAAGCTAAGGTCCTGTTTTGGAAGTACACCCGGATTTGTCATTTCGCTTCTTACCAACACTAACTTTGCTCGACCTTCCATCCGATTTCGAATCATTATGAGAATAAACACTAATGCTAAAAGCGGTACTAATACAATCGCTACCTTAGAAAGAGTGTCTTGTGTCTCAGTCCATTCCTGCGCTTTCGCAAGCAGTTCATTTTTTGCATTCATAATTTCTGCTTTCATCGGTTTATCAGAGGTTACATAGCTTGCTCCAGAAAAAAGACTAACATCATAAGCAATCCGGATATCTCCATTTGATTCACTCGGAACTTCTCCGAACTGATAGACAACAGAGCCGTCCGATTTCACAGTTTCCTTTTGAAATGCCTCATCATACCCGAATGCAATCACTTTGCTTGTTGATTGAGGCGGATGAACGGTGATGACGAGATTTTCATAGGTCGCCTCATTTCGATTATCAAAAAATGGCCAATAAAATTGAGCTACATCCTGATAAATTTCCAAACCCTTTTCAATCGTATAGGAGAGTGTGACAGTTATTGTCTCATCCTCACCCTTACGATGAATTTTATAAAGATCATCTTCCTTTTCTACTCGTAACTCCGCTCCATTTTCAGTAGCGGAAAAGTCCTTAATCGCACTTCCTTCTTTCGGGATGACAGTCCGTGTTATCCCGTTAAACTCACCGTCAAAATCGTATGTATGAGTTTCCGTCACGTGAACAGTACCGTCATCCTGCAAATGCGCATCCATATTTACATCATTGATCCAAAAATCAACCGCAAAACCTTGCATGGGAAAAAACAAAAGGAATACTAGTAATAAAATAATGCCACCAATTTTCTTACGCATACCCGTCCCCTCCTTCATACTTATTCATACGAATAAACACCTCATATGGTTTCAAACTAACGTGGTATACTATTTCAAAAAGGAGAAAATAAATGCCTGATATAAAAATTGTGTTTCTTGACATAGACGGAACGATTTTACGACCGGACGATACCATTGAAGAATCCACCAAAAAAGCGGTTGCCCACCTTCAGCAAAGTGGAATTGAAGTATTTCTCGCAACTGGTAGACCGCTTCATGAAATAACGGATATTGGAGACGAACTGTCAATTTCATCCTATATCGCATATAATGGTGCTTTTGCCATTCATCGTGGTGTAACACTGTTTAATGAACCACTTCCAGCTAGCTTAGTTGACAACCTTTTACATACGATCAAGGAAAACAATTACGATATTGTTCTATATTCTCAAAACAAAAATATCTTCAATAGCATGGAATCTAAAATTGTAAAAGAGTTTATCAAAACCTTCCATCTACGAAAAAATGCGATTTACGATGAAACGAAAAAAGAGAAAATTTTAGGTTCCACGATAATTACGACGGAGGAACATTCAGAAACATATTTCGAACATATCGATGGGATTCATCTCTCCTCCGTTAATGTGGACGGTATGAGAACATGTCACGATGTCATTCGTGATAAGGTAAACAAAGGGGTTGCCGTAAAAGCTGTGTTAGCTTCCCTTCACTTTTCACCAGAACAAGCCGCTGCTTTTGGAGATGGCATGAATGACAAAGAAATGCTGTCAGCAGTCGGCTCTGGATTTGCCATGGGAAATGCCAATCCTGATTTATTTTCCTATGCAAATTATAAAACAACGGACGTTGAGCACTCTGGGGTATACAACGGATTAAAACAGCTGGGGCTGGTTGAATGAATGAAAGACTAGGATAAATAGGTCCTAGTCTTTTTTCGTACGGTAATTAAACTTTTAGACAAAACGTTTACTTTTATACAAACAATTAGATAAAATGTTTGACTTTCAGCTAAAGTAACTATAAAATTTTGGTTAAAAGATAAACATTTTACAAAAGTGTTTGTTATTAATCAAACTTTGAACGGATGTGTTTATACAATGGATGTCTCGGAAAATTTTTGGAACGCCTCACTAGATGAACTTAAAAAGGGGTATATCCAAGAGTCAGATTCATATGTCTGCCTTTTATGCGGCGAGAAAATAGAAAAAGGGGTCATTTATCCCCATGAAAAGGTTCTTTATGAAGCGGAGAGGTATATGCGTATTCATATCGAATCTACCCATCAATCTGTGTTTGATTATTTAATCGAACTTGATAAAAAACTAACTGGGCTTACGGATCACCAAAATCAGCTACTTCGTCTTTTCTACCAAGGAAAAAGCGATAAAGAAGTTCAAGCAGACATGGGGATTGGCAGTACCTCGACAATTAGACATCATCGTTTTGCATTAAAAGAAAAAGAACGCCAAGCTAAGACCTTCTTAGCCATCATGGAGTTGCTAAAAGAAAAAGATCAATACGCACCAGCCTTTGTCACCCCTCATAAAACAGCGACAATGGTTGATGATCGATATGCTGTTACAGAGCAGGAGCAACAAGAAATCATTGATAAGTTTTTACCAGAAGGGATCGATGGTCGTTTATTAAAATTCCCACCAAAAGAAAAACAAAGACTGATTGTATTGCGTGAAATAACAAAACGTTTTGAGAGTAACATCACATACAGCGAAAGAGAAATCAATCAGATATTAAAAGGATTGTATGAAGATTTTGTATTGATACGAAGATATTTAATCAGTTATGGATTTTTAGAAAGAAAGAATGATGGCAGTCAATATTGGCTGAAACAATAAGAAGAAAGTGAGTGTCCACTATGGATCGAAAAAAAGAACTGAAACAACAATATAAAGAAATGCCAATTGAAGCAGGTGTTTACCAGATAAAGAACAATCAGAATGGGAAGCTTTTCATTGGAAGCACGAGAAACTTTAAAACGTTAAACGGGTTAAAATTCAGTTTAGAAGCAGGCACAGCCTCACCTACGAACAAAGCGCTCCAAGAAGATTGGAATCATTACGGTGCAAGTGCATTCAATTTTGAGATACTAGAAACACTCAAAAAGAAAAACGATCCCTACTTCAATGAAAAAGAAGCCTTACAAGAACTCGAAAACAAATGGTTAGAACACCTCCAACCCTACGAAGACCGTGGATACAACAAGAAAAAATAATGGGACACAGGTTCATTGTCCCTGTAAAAATATGGTGTAATGGTGCAATCCTCAACTTGTTGGCACATAAAGGGAGCTTGAGTTAACAAGCTCTTTTTTTCATTTAGTTATGGTATGTGATGAGATAATCTCCCCATCATCAATGGCATCAATACTTCAAAGAAGCGATAAGTAGGCTTTTCATTTGTGTATTGTTGTAGCGCTTCTTCTAATTTTGGAGAGATTACCTTATGTGCAGACTCGGCATCTTGTTTGGTATCCCAATAGTTTACTGCCCTATATTCACCAGAAGAATCATCAAAAAAATAGACATTTCCTCTAAATCCCATTAGCCCTCTACTAACTCAATCAAACTCTTTTGTTAGCTTCTCTGCAGTTAACCTCTGCCCATTTCCTAGTGTATATTGAACCAACCGTGCATAAAACATCTGTAACCCTCCTGTTGCTTATTTTTTAGTATGGATTTTTGGGCCTTCATAACAGATTATGTTAGATTGTTTGATTGGTTCCGATTAAATGTGCCTTGGTATTTTACAAGATTTAAATAAAGCTCTCGTCGGGGAAATTAATTTGGACGAGAGGCAGATTGAGCATGATGAAGGGGATTCCTCTGTATCTACCGACTTGATTTCCTCTTCATAAACTCGATGAAGAGGATTTCTATGGAGCTACGAACTCGTTTTCCTCTTCATAACCCCGATGAAGGGGATTTCTATGGATCTACCAACTTGATTTCCTCTTCATAACCCCGATGAAGAGGATTTCTCTGGATCCACCAACTCGATTTCCTCTTCATAACCTCGATGAAGAGGATTTCTCGGGATCCCCCTACTCGTTTTCCCCTTCATAACCTCAATGAAGAGGATTCCCCTGTATTTGTAACTACCCAAACGATTTTATTATCCCTGTAAAAATACGGTGGACGAGGGAGCTATCCCACTTATATGTTTTGGACTGCTTCTTTTTCTGCTGTTTCCTCGGGTTTCCAGCCTTTGCATACGTCGATCCATTGTTTTGCTTCAGAGTATTGGAATAGTTCATCACAAGTTAGTTCAATAGCAGAATTGATGCTGCCGCATGCTGGAAATACGGTGGTGAAACGCTTTAGTGATTCGTCCAAGTAAACGTCAAGATTGTTCGCCAGGCCAAACGGGCAAACACCACCTATGACATGTCCAGTTTGTTCGATCACTTCTTGTGCAGACAGCATTCTTGCCTTAAATCCAAATGTATTACGGAATTTTTTATTATCAATTTTTGCATCCCCCGCTGCTACAACTAAAATAGCAGCATCCTCTTTTCCTCGAAAGGAAAGGGTCTTTGCAATCCGTTCAGGAGCCACGCCGATTGTATCAGTAGCCTGATCAACGGTTGCACTTACTGAATCAAACTCCATCACATCTTTTTCACGGTTCCATTTTTTGAAATGCTCTTTTACACTCTCAAGTGACATAATATTCATCCTTTCTTCGAAGTTTATTCTATTAATTTAGCATACAATTTAAAAAAATCACAAAATATGCTCTTCAATTTAAAAATAGCTTGGAAACTAGCCCAAGCTACTTAATTCTAATATTCAGTTGTAATAATTGGCGTTCCAATCGTTACGTCGATTACATTTTTATCTGCATCTGCTCGTAAACCTAGTTGAAGATTAATTTTATCCTGATTTACTGTTTTCAATTCAGATTCAAAAACTTTCGAATAAGCTGAAACCGACACAAAACTCTTTTCTTGTAGCTGTTCCACCATTATTGCATTAACATCTCCAACCATCTTTGCAGCAACCTCATCTAATTGGTTTGCTTTGGATTTCATTACTCCAGAGACTGTATAAAAAGTATTACTTTCCATAAAAGTTTCACCTACCCACTCAACATGGTCTGCAGTAAGCTGATTCCCTTTTGCTTCATTCGTGATGGCGATTTCGTACTGATCACCCGATTTATAGGCTTTTAGCTTAATTGACTCCGTAATTCCATTATCATTTTCTTTTAATCCTTGCCAAACATAATGGCTGTTTTCTTCTTTAAGAATGCTTTTCCAACTATATGAACCATGATCGCTCATGAATGTTTCAATTTGTTGTTTCATTTCATGTACATTATTTGCTTGTCCAACCTTACCACGAGATAAGGCCATCCAAGATGAAATTTCAACTTCATTTTTATCTGCCATTTCTTTTATATCCACTAGATCATTTTTTTTAATAATTTCTTCCTGATTATTATAAAATCCTGCTAAAATTCCGAACGATAGGATTAATGCAATTGTCATTTTCATTTTGTCCCTCACCTCTTTAACAAGGATAGCCAGGGTTTTTATGATCTATACCTAAAAATCTAGTAATCTTAAAAATCGATTAATTTTCTTTTAGCTGTTTTACTTTTTATATTTTTAGTACAATCTAAAGATGAGCCTAAGGAGGTGTGATTTTTGAAATCAATTACTGTTTCGTTTCATAAAGAAGATGCTGTTGAAGCAATGAAGGTCGGTATTCTTGAAGAAGACGATTTTAATCGTGTGACTGAAGGTGGTACGCGACACTTATTTGAACTTGATACAAATATTGGTTTTTTTGTCTTTTTCGATGGCGCGGATGCCGAAGGGAATATCCATTATCTTGCCCTTCAATATGAAGAAGATAGTGAAGAACCTACATACTGTTTCTCATTTGAGCTTAAGGATTTTTATGAATTTATGGCATTGTACCTTAATGACCTTGAGTTCTCAGATGAAGAAACAGAAGACGAAGAGCAAGAGTATGGACCCATCCATCACCTCGCTCACCTGCTATACCATATCGTTGAAGATGCAAAACAAGCGTAAGAGGAAGGCCACAGCAATGTGGTCTTTTTCCTTTTCAAAAAGCTAAAAATATGAAAAAATAGATATATAGAAAATAATGTAAAAACCAAGGTCGGTGATTATTTGTTTGTAGATATCTTTTTTTCAATTGTTTTCATACTTGGTGTGTATTATTTGTTTCAATACAGAATCAGTATTAAAAAGGCAGTCGATCTTTCAAAAGAAGCCCTTTTCCCGCAAACGGAAGCGGAGTTCCGTGGCCTCCTCATCCCAAATGAGTATAAGGAAATGGAGCCACTATCTAAATCAACGAGATCTTATAAAATTGTCAAATGGGGAACGGCGGCTGTAATCGTAGCTCTCATAGGACTATTAATTGTTATTCTTACAACAGATTATTTAGGGTCTTCCTTTTTTTCTATGGCCTATTTCTTTTTTGCACTCATTAGTGCAGTTCGCCACCGTGGAAACCTCTTTTTATTACCAAAAGGTATTATCCTTCAGGGCCGATATTTTTCCTATAGCCGAGTCAAGGAATATGAAGTCGAGCGAATTGTCCGCTGGCATGATTTGTATGGCATAAATGACCGTATTAATTTCGGCTATAAGTTAACGATTAAGGTAAAAAGTATTTTCCCATTCTTCAATTTCGTTGTTGTTGAAAATGAAGAACATCTTGATAAGATCATCGAATTGCTGGAGACAAACGGCATTCCCGGAAAAAGAATTCCAGACCCAACGCAACAATCAAATTCAACCATTTCATCCAAATCATAATTCACCAGGTCTTGTAGCCTGGTGTTTT
Organism: Fredinandcohnia onubensis; assembly: GCF_002734285.1. Lineage (GTDB taxonomy): Bacteria > Bacillota > Bacilli > Bacillales > Bacillaceae_L > Ferdinandcohnia > Ferdinandcohnia onubensis_A. The sequence continues at coordinate 134,674 of NZ_NSEA01000013.1, forward strand.
TTTATTCCCCTTAACATAGGTTGGCTTGTCAAGCCACAGGTACAGGCTCTTTTCATTGGTTAATTAATAAGATAAATATATCCGTATAAATAAGGAGGTACTCCTATTGATTCATACTGTAAAACCTGGTGAAACATTGAGTCAAATTGCCCAAGATTATCGAAAACCACTTTTTGAAATTATTCGAGCTAATCCTTCCATTAATCCTAATCTGATTTATCCAGGACAATCCATCGTGATCCCCGGTTTCCCAGACCCTTCAACCCTTCCCTTTAAAATTGAGGTCTCTATTAATAACCGTACATTACGATTATTGAAAAATGGAGTCTTACAAAAACAATATCCAATCGCTGTTGGCCGCATGCTACATGCCACACCTATTGGGAACTTTATTATCATTAATAAAGCACCAAATCCAGGCGGACCGTTTGGCACGATGTGGATGAGTTTATCGAAAGAACACTATGGAATCCATGGAACCAATGATCCAAGCTCTATCGGTAAATTCGTTTCAAGAGGCTGTATTCGAATGCATAACCGAGATGTCGAGGAACTGGCACGAACCATTTCAATTGGCACACCTGTTTTCATACATCCTTAATTTATTTAAACATCTCCCAAAACACGAATAAACGTTCCTATTTATGTTGATAATAGAATGTACGTTCGTATATAATATAAAAAAGGAGATGATTACATGCGCGGGATTTTACAACGAGCCCTGGCTCAGCACACACCTATCGAAATCATCTATATGTCTCAAAATGGCATACTTACACAACGCCTAATCAACGTTTACGAAATCAATGAACATACCATAAAAGCCTATTGTTTGCTTCGTCATAAAAAGAGAACCTTTAAAATAGATAGCATCTTATCTGCTGATAAACCAAGGAAAAAAGGAGTTGTTAAGTTTGCAAATTAGAACACTACAAAAGCGTATGGAGGACACCGAACAGGAATTACTTGAACAAATCGAAAAATATATCAAGAAATTCCACAAAGCTCCGACGATGCGTGAACTTTCTAGACTCTGTACTTCGGTGAGTTCAACAAGCACAATCAAAGCATATCTAGATCGCCTTAAAGAAAAAGGAGCCCTGCATTATGAACCCAGAACACCACGATCCATCACTCTAAAAAAAGAACTACCCCAGGCAAAATAAGGGTAGTTCTTGTTAAACTTAATCAAATACGCCTTGACGTATTTGCGCCCAGGTTTTTTCGTGCTTGCTCGAAAAATTACCTCTGAAAATCTGTGGCATCCGCCGGAGGCATTAACTTTATTCAGTCTGGATTTGAACCATAATCAAACAACTCTTGCTTACATAAGTAGAGGACCTCTGCTGAATAAAGTTATAGTTTTTCATCCACCTCTGAGGTATCGACATCATCTCCAAACCAGTCAACTAACTTTGCTTTTGCCTTTGCTTTGACATTGTCATCAATATGGATGGCAACTTGGAAAAGGGCAACACCTAAGGCACCTAAGTCATCTGTAAAACCGATACCTACCGCAAGGTCTGGAATGAGGTCCACTGGAAAAATAAAATACCCCAACGCAGCCAAGATCGTCACCCTTGCTTTTGCAGGCAAATCTGGTTTTTGAAGGACATAGTACAGTAATAGTGCCGTATATACGACTGAATGACCCGCTCTTAACGCAAACTTTTTAAGTTTTTCCCAAAATTTATCGTCTGAATAATGCTTTTCCATTTCATCCATGTGAATCCCCCATTTTAAGTTATCTGAATCTTTTACTACTATTGTACTACATAGGCGAATAAATGAATCATTGTACAAGCTTTAAAATTACACTTTCCTTATTATGCCTCAAATCCATTTTTACACAAAAAAACCTAGCCAAAATGACTAGGTTGAATCTTTTGATCAAAAACTTCTTTCAAGCTCATCTACCAATGAACCAACATAGGCAACTGCTTTCTTAATTGGTTCTGGAGTTGACATATCCACGCCTGCAAGCTTCATCAACTCGAGTGGTTTCAGAGTTCCACCTGCTTTTAATGCAGATAACCAGCGATCGACTGCGGGCTGGCCTTCCTCTTGAATCATCTGGGAGGCAGCTGTTGAAGCAGTTAGACCTGCAGAATACGTATATGGATATAGACCCATGTAATAATGTGGCTGACGCATCCATGTTAATGCAGCTAGCTCATCCATTACGACATCATCGCCCCAGAATGTCGACAGTAACTCTGTTTTTTGTTCACATAAAAGTTTGGCTGTAATTGGGGTTCCTTTATCAGCCAACTCGTAGACACGACGTTGTAATTCACCTTCTAATATATGTGTGACGAAATTATGGTAGTAGGTGCCTAACGATTGTAGAATCACCCAGCGCTTCATCCGTTCATCATTAGATTGCGAAAGAATATGTCTACTCAACAACATCTCATTCATTGTTGATGGAGCCTCGATAAAATAACGTGAAGGACGAGTGTTTGAGATCCGTTGATTACGTCCCGCTAACACAAAGTGACCAGCATGACCCAGTTCATGTGCAAGAGTAAACGTATTTCGCATAGAATTATTCCATGTCATTAAAATATATGGGTGGGAGCCATATGGGCTCGAACAAAATGCACCCGATCGTTTCCCAACATTATCAGCTAAATCGACCCACCGATTATGAATGCCTTCCTCCATAATCTTACTATATTCCGGTCCCATAACCTGGATGGCATCAAGAACATACTTTGAAGCCTCCTCATACGTTATCTCTGGGTCAAAGTCTGGATCAAGCGGAGCCTTTAAATCACTATAGTACATTTTTTCAAGCCCTAGTACGCGCTGCTTTAATTTAGCGAGGCGTCGCATATGTGGCGCTAACTCAGTTTGAATGGTATGTAACTGATTATGGTACATTTCCTTTGTAACCTGTTGTTCATCAAGTAGCATATCTGTTACAGACTCATACCCACGTAAGCGCGCTTCAATGACTTGCTTTTTTACCTCTGTAGCAAACGTGGCTGCATAGGTATTTTTATATTTATCCAGTGTTTTAGCAAAAGCTGCAGAAGCCTTACGACGCAATTCCGTATCCGGAGAGTCCTCATATTTTGGGAATGAGTTAAAAGTAAGTGGATGTTCGATGCCATCATCCGTCTTAAATGCTGAAAACTGCATATCTGATGTTTTGCTTCTTTGATAAATCATATATGGAGAATCCATCACCTCACCAAACGCAGCTAAAACCTCCTCGGCATCAGAGGATAGTGTATATTCCTTGGCCTCTAAGATATCTGATAACGTTTTTATGAACTCTTGTAATCCTTGTTCCTCTTTTATGTAAGTTTGGATGGTTTCTGAATCTAATGCAAGTAGCTCTGATTTTATAAATGACATACTCGCACTTACACTGGAGACTAAGGATGCAGCCCGGGCAGCATTTGTTTGATAAACGGAATTCGTACCGTCTACCGACATATGTAAATCTGCATAACTCACTACACGCATAACTCTTTCCTGAAGTGCGTCTTTTGCCAATAAGCAATCAAGCAAGTTCTTAGCACTCTTCCCAACAGTCCCCTTAAATTGAGTTACGGTTTGGATGTCAATTTCAACAGACGAAAGCTCTCTCTCCCAAGCTTCATCTGTTTCAAATAAGTCTTGCAGGTTCCATGTTTGTTCAACAGGTACTTCTGAACGTAATAAAGCCATTTGAATTTCCCCTCTCAATATTTCGCAAAACGAAATAATATATCTTTATTATAAAATAAACAAGCAAAAATTTAAATGAAGTTCCCAATTTTCTTAAAAATCCATATAGAAAAGAAGATCAAGTAATCTCGATCTTCTCTCATTTCTATAACAACCCTACCATTTTTAGTCCGTGTAGAATTCCGTCATCCTCAACTGATTTGGTTACGTACTTCGCTACTTCTTTTACTTCGTCAAGTCCGTTCCCCATGGCTACACTATTTTGAACAGTGGTGAGCATTTCCATATCATTCAACCCATCGCCAAAGGCATAAATGCGTTCTGAAGGAATCCCTATTTTTTCAACAAGTTTCTCTATTCCGTTCGCTTTTGAACCCCCACTTGGGATGACGTCTACGGAAACCGGATGCCAGCGAACAAAATCAAAGTCCTTGTATTCTTTTTCATACTGCCCCTCTTCGCCTTCTTGGACAAATAATAGCGATTGGAACAATTTACGACCTTCATAATACTTTGGATCATAGGTTGGGAAACTTTTGATTTTTAATGTTGCAATGCTTTCCGTAATAAACTCATGTTCAGGCACATTTGCTTTCATGTCCTCGTGGTCCATGTAAACAATCGGATGATTGTTGGCAAGTGCCTCTTCAGTTAATTGAATCAGGGCTTCTTCATTTAATGGGTTTGTATAAATTTCTTCACCGTTTAACACAACATACTGCCCATTGTAGCTAACATATGTACCGATTCCTAGCTCTTCGCGAAGGTCTTCAAACATAAAAGGAGCACGACCAGTAGCAATCGCAACTTCATGTCCGAGTTCCTTTAGTTTAAAGATGGCTTCCTTCGTTGAAGATGGAAGTTTTTTATCATGGTTCAAGAGTGTTCCATCTATGTCAAAAAAAATTAGGCTACGTTCTTTCATTTCATCTTCCCACTTTCTATCTCACTTTTGCTCAATCACATATTGTCTACGATACATTATTTTCGCGCTTTAAACAAATGAAACAATTCTGAAAGAATACATATGAAAACAGGCAAAAAGTACTATGATCTGGCATAAATTAGAAGTATGTTTGACATATTCAGTAGAAGTCCCAATGGGCACAAATTCGCCAAGGCGCATTTGATCTACATCAAGGAGAGCGAGCATGAAAAAAACTTGGTTATTAGGGTTTGGCTTTTTTAGCATTAGTCTAGGATGGTCTTTGTATAACGGATTTGTTCCTTTTTTTCTGGATAATTTCATTACAAGTACTGCTTTGATTGGGTTTCTTATGACCATCGATAATTATATTGCTCTCTTTTTACAGCCGTATATTGGACAATTAAGTGACCGAACTCGAACTCGCTTCGGACGCAGGATGCCTTATATACTTGTTGGTGTGCCGCTTGCAGCCCTATTTTACACCCTCATTCCCTTCCACACAGGGCTAATATCCTTACTTATTTTTATGTTATGTATGAACTTATCGATGGCGATTTTCCGTTCTCCTACGATAGCTTTGATGCCCGATATCACCCCTGAACAAGACCGTACAAAAGCAAACGGTATCATCAATTTTATGGGGGGCTGCGGTGCTATTTTAGCATTTAGTATCGGCTCATTCTTATTCAGCGTCGATGAGACTCTCCCATTTCTTGCCGTTTCCGTTGTATTTCTACTCACCCTTTGGATTGTATTTAAACAGATAAAAGAACAACGTGATGCCCTTTCCTATACAGAAACAGTTATACCGAGGATTAATTATAAGGAAGAATTGAATGCCTCCACGATGTACCTTTTAGCAGCTATCTTTTTTTGGTTTATTGCCATACAAGGAATGGAGGCTTTGTTTACACTATATGGTGTAAATGAATTAGGTCTCTCCAGAAGCGCTTCTGCTTTTTCACTTACTTTTTTTTCATTAAGCTTTGTGATTTCAGCCATTCCAAGCGGCCTCCTAGGTGCAAAGATTGGCAAGAAAAAAGTAATTGTCATTGGTGTCATTGGCTTAATTGTTTCGTTTTTACTTTTAAACTGGGTTGATTCGGTTATTCTTCTGAGGTCGATTTTATTTTTGGGAGGCATCTTTTGGGCATTTGTTAACATTAACGCATACCCATTTATTGTTTCGACGGGAAGTGAAAAAAGTTTCGGAACGAGAACGGGGCTTTATTATTTAGTTTCCTCATTGGCAGCAATCACCTCACCCCCGACCCTTGGATACTTAATTGACCTGTTTGGGTTCAGTGTGTTATTTCTTGCTGCATCAGGGAGCTTGGTTCTTGCATTGTTTTTTATCACCAGGGTAAAAGAGCAGGAAAGCGCGGTGCTTGGCTCATAGCGAATCCTCAAGCAATGATCATAAAGGGCGTGTAAACTGGAAACAGTTTTATCACGCTTTTTTCATTTTTATTTGTTTATTTCATAGACTATTACAATGATGTCTGATATTATAATCAAATGGTTACCTTTGTTAACTATTACCTTGAGTAACTATTCCTAAAAGAGGTGAAATCCAATCGAAAATTTCCAATTGTTTTTTCAACAATTAACTCAATTATATCGACCATTTGAGAGTAAGCTGAATGTTGAACTTGGTAAACACCAACTTTATAGAGCACAATGGTCCATTCTGTACTACATTGTAAACTTTGGCTCACCTACACTCGTGGAAATTTCCAATTACCTGGGAGTCGAAAAGCCAACTGTTACAAGAACCATAAATCGTTTAGAAGAACTCGGGTATGTAGAAAACATTCCTGGGAAAGACAAGCGAGAAAAAAGAATGCAGCTTACTGACCTTGGTAAGAAAGTGTACTTAGAAGTCAGGGAAACCGTTGATGAATTTGAAAAGGAAATAACAGAGGGAGTATCCGAAAAGGAACTGCTCCAAGCCATTCAGATTATGAAAACCATACGGAACAATTTAATAAAGTGAGGGGATTTTCAACTTGGATAATCAAAAACTGTGGACGAAAGATTTTATCATTGTGTCCTCCATCAACTTTTTCTTAACCTTTATCTTTTACCTATTGGTTGTCATCATTGCCGTGTATGCGGTTGATGAATATGGTGCTTCTACGAGCCAAGCAGGGCTTGTCACAGGTATCTTTATTGTCGGAACATTAATTGGCCGACTTTTTATTGGCCGTTATATCGATATGATTGGTCGTAAAAAAACATTATTTATTGGGTTGATTCTTTTTACAATCACCACCTTCTTATACTTCGTACATGCCGGAATCACGTTTCTCCTAATCAATCGTTTCATTCACGGAGTCACACTTGGTATCGCCAGTACGGCAACAGGTACAATCGTTGCTCAAATCATCCCGCCTAAACGTAGAGGTGAAGGAATTGGCTATTTTAGTATGAGTGCTACATTAGCAACGGCTATCGGACCATTTATCGGATTATTTATGTCTCAGCATACGACCTACCAGGTTATCTTCGGTCTATGTCTTGTGATTGGTGTCATCACTCTTCTCACTTCACTCATCCTTTCTGTGCCACCAATCGAATTACAATCAAATCAAACTCAAGAGAAAAAAGGCTTTTCAATTGCGAATTATGTGGAACCGAAAGCACTTCCGATTGCGATTGTTACTTTTGCAATTTCGCTTTGTTACGCAAGTGTTCTTTCGTTTATCAATTTCTACGCAATTGAAATTGAATTAGTAACTGCAGCAAGCTTCTTCTTCCTTGTGTACTCCATTGCGATTCTGCTTTCTCGTCCTTTCACTGGACGGTTAATGGATATAAAAGGTGCAAATTACGTCATGTATCCAGCCTTTATCGTATTAGCAATTGGTATGTTTCTGTTAAGTATTGCTCATAACAGCATAACTCTCCTACTTTCTGGTGCGCTTATCGGGCTAGGATTCGGGAATATGCAGTCATGCACTCAAGCTGTTGCGATCAAGTTAACGCCAGCACATCGTATGGGGCTTGCGACCTCAACTTTCTATATCTTCTTAGACGCAGGTCTTGGGTTTGGCCCTTATCTATTAGGCTTTCTTGTTCCAATTACAGGATACAGCAAGCTATATTCTATTCTAGGAATTGTTGCTCTAGCGAGTATTATTCTTTACTTCTTTATGCATGGGAAGAAAGAAGCTGCAGGTCGAAAAAATGAAACATTACCGATATCGATGTAAAAATGAAGCCTTGCTCGGCATGTTTTATCGGGCAAGGCTCTATTTATTTTCTGATACCATCCATCACAAAACGGACTAAGTTTTCCGCTTCTTGGTCGATATCCATTTTTTCTTGGGATGGCTTAAGCACAAAATGAGTTACGAGAAAACCACCGAATGTCGTCATTAGTATTTTTAACAGGGTATCTGTAGGAAGATCCTTTATTTCTCCACGGCTCTTGAATAATTCGATTGCATGTGCAACGCGATTCATTACATTGGAAGAGAAATACGGAACAAATTCCTTTCTCAATGCTTCACTATATAATATTTCCTTGACGATGATTTGAAAAATTTCCTGATTTTCATTAATAAATTCAATTCTATTTTTGAGGATCCGCCTTAAAAAATCTTCAAAATACAGTGTATCCTCAGTTAGTACTTCTTTAAATACTTTTTCAGCCATTCCTGGTAAAGCTTCTTTTAAGAACGGAATCATAACCGAAAGCAATAAGTTATCTTTCGTACCATAATGACGGAAAATAGTTCCCTCTGCAACTCCTGCTGCTTTTGCGATTTCACTTGTAGATGTATTGGCATATCCCTTTTCTGCAAACATTTTTATAGCTGTTTCAATTATTTTCTGTTGTTTTTCAGTTGGTTTCTTGGACAAATTAGTTTTTTCAATTATGGCATCTAATAGATTTTCTTTAGACAAATTCCCTTCACTTCCTTACTATAATGCGCGATACTTTTTCAGCGCGAAAACATTTAGGATAATAAAAATGGCTGCGAACATGATTAACACAAATAAATCAAAGCCGATATCAGCTAATCCCAAACCTTGATACATGACTCCCTTTAATGCATGCGCAGCGTAATAGATAGGCATTATTTTTGCAATGACCTGCAGCCACTCTGCCATTCCCTCAAGTGGAATAATTCCAGAGAAAAATATTTGTGGAATTATGACAATCGGTATAAATTGAATCATTTGAAATTCAGATGCTGCAAACGCCGATAACAGAATACCTAATGATAAAGCAACTAACGCAAGCACTAAATTAATAAGAATAACATTCCATATTGAGCCTACTAGCACGACATCCAACACATTAATGGTAAAAAACACAACGATAACTGTTTGAATGATAGCAAATATTCCAAAGCCAACTAAATATGCAGTCACAATTTCTCCCCTACGGATAGGAGTTGACATTAATCTCTCTAGCGTACCTGTTGTCCTTTCTTTTAACAATCCAATTCCTGAAATCAGAAATACAAAAAAGAATACGAAATAACCGATCAAAATCGGACTTAGCACATCAAAAAATTCAGTATCACTATTACCGTAAACATAGTTTATTTCTAAATCGGTTGTAGGTAAATCCTTGAGTGTAGGTATTTGATTGACTAGATTTTCCTGTGCCTGTGAGGCAAATGCCTGGTTGACCTTCATCTGCAACGTCTTTGCGGATGATGGATCGCTGTTTGTTAACGTTAATACTACCTGATTATTCTCCATCACTAGCAATCCATCAAGTTCATGGTCTAGGATCATTTGTTCAGGGTTTGTCGCTTCGTTATATTCTTCTATTTGAATATCTGCTTCTTTTATGGTTTCAACAAGTTTCTCCTCAATATTTACAACTCCTATAGTAGGATTAACGGAAGGTCCATCAAACAATACGTTCATGAGAGACAAAATGAGCAATGGGGCTACAAATAGTAAGGCTAATGTCCGCTTATCACGAAGCAACTGCTGAAAAATTCTTTTTATGAGTGCGACGATTCTCATTGCCTCACCCTCCCTGCTTGTAAAAATACTTCATCAAAATTGCTGGCACCATATGCTTTTTTCAGATCACTTGGCGTACCTCTCGTTATTATTCGACCATCTCGGACCATTGCAATATAATCGCAGCGTTCCGCCTCTTCCATGACATGAGTTGTGACGATAATCGTCTTACCTTCTTCCTTTTTTAAGCGGATTAGTTCATTCCAAATAGAGAGTCTCAACTCAGGGTCAATGCCAACAGTTGGTTCATCAAGAATCAATATTTTCGGGTTTTGTATCAACGCAATGGAAAGAGACAAACGTCGTTTCATCCCACCGGAGTACGTAGATACTTTTTTATTTAAGTCATCCGTCAGATTGACTAGGTTTGAGGTATATGCAATTCGTTCTTTCGTTTGGGCACGATTTAACTTATAAAGTGAAGCAAAAAAAGCAAGATTTTCCTTACCTGTTAGCTCTGTATACAATGCATCGGATTGAGCCATATAGCCAATATCCTGCAAAAGCTCAAGATTAGGCATTTTCTCTCCTAACACTTGGATAGAGCCTTGATCTGGCGAGTCCATTCCTACAATCATTTTGACTAATGTGGTTTTACCCGCACCTGAGGGTCCAATAAAACCGTAAATCGTTCCTTTCTCAATAGATAGGTCAATTTCATTTAGCACCACGTTTTTCCCAAAGCTTTTACTTACTTTATTAATTATTACCGTATCGGCCATCAAACTGCCTCCTCTACAAAAAAATGAGTGATTACTCACATTTATTATCGTTCTTTTTTTGGATGACGTCAATAAAAAAATGAGTATTCACTCACTAAAAATTTTTATTATAGGGATATCCGAACAAGCACATCTTCCTTACCTTTCATACGATGAACTAAGGAGGTGACAACCATGGACTTGCTTGAATTTTTAAATGAAAATTACTATATGTTGGTACCTGCTCTTTGGGTGATTGGGTATTTCCTAAAAACAACGCCTAATATTCCGAATTGGTCTATTACATGGATTCTATTAGGGGTTTCTCTAGCAGGTGGCACATTTTTCTACGGATTTACTGCAGAGGCTGTATATAACGGAGTAATTGCAGCTGGGGTTGCAGTTTTCGGTCATCAACTATACAAACAAACTGCTGGGGCAAGAGCTACAAAAAAATAAATCCACTTTATGCACTAATCTAATTTCCACTTATAAACAAACGAAACGCTTGGATTTTTTCCAAGCGTTTGTTCGGTTATTTCATTGATTTCTGTACCAGACGAACCAACCATTATCTTTACTTTTTGATACAAAGATTTGGCCATCCGCTGCAATGCCACTTTTTCCTTCCCATCTTGGAAAATGCAATGTAACTAACCACGACTTGTCTGCAACTTCTTGTCCACAATATTTGGTAGACATTTGGTATTCTTTCGCAACTTTTTCATCTAAAGGTTGCGCTGTTACGACTTCCCAATCAGAAAAATGATTTCCATAATCACTTTCACCAAATGTACGAGGAATGATTGTTTCTAATGCCTGTATGAGTTCATCTTTATTAGTTATTGATGTATCCTCTAACAGACTTACACTTGGGCATTCCACTCTTGCTTGTGCACCGACTTGGAATGGGAACAAGACGACAAGGGTAAGCAGGGATATTACTATTTTTTTCATAATTATTCACCTCAAGTAGTAATATCCCAATTTTTAACATAAGTTATGCATGCCGGTCATGAAATTTTATTCATTAGGTCTGCTAAATCTACCAATAAGAGCTTCTTACTTTCTTCAACTTTAACAAGTTCTGTGTACTTTTTAACTTGAATAATGGTTTCTTCAGCTTGGCTTATTTCATCTAGAACGATATAAGACCTCGCCAACGCTTCGTATGCGTAAGCAATATAAAATGGAGCTAGCTCTGCCTTCTTACTGATTTCTACGCATCGCTTTGCAAAGTATAAGGCCTGAGCTCCATTTTCCAATACAGCATAAACCCGTGAAAGTTGCCAATATCCAATTGATAGATTTTGTTCGGTATGATCTGTTACTTGCGTCCAATGCCAAAACGAAGCATGACATAGATGCATCATTTCCTCTGTTTCAAATTCCGTACGATTTGTATTTTCTAGTAAATCCCACACTTTGTTAAAGCATTCTGTTGCTAACTGTTTATGAGATAGATTCCCCATTACTTTCTCCTCTATTTTCTTATTTCGCTTCGTTCTCTGCTTCCCATTTCGCCACTTCTTCCCTGACACGTGGTGCTACTTCTTTCCCAAGTAGTTCAATGGAGCGCATGACATCCTCATGCGGCATTGTTCCAACAGGGCAATGAAGCATAAAACGAGTAACCCCAACGTTTTTACGTAAATGTATGATTTTATTGGCCACATATTCAGGGTCACCTACATATAACGCACCTTCAAAGCTTCGGGCATGTTCAAAGGTATCCCGGGTATATGGACCCCATCCACGCTCTTTTCCTAATTTACTCATCGACTGCGCTGTTGATGGGAAGAATTTTTCCGCAGCTTCTTCCATGCTTTCACCAACAAATCCGTGTGAATGGGAGGCAATCGCTAATTTTGAAAAATCATGTCCTGCATGCGCAACAGCTCTCTTGTATAGCTCAGCAAGTGGCGCAAATTGAACGGGTCTTCCTCCGATTATTGCAAGAACGAGTGGTAATCCTAATAGACCCGCACGTACCACTGATTCTTGGTTTCCTCCACTTCCAATCCAGATTGGTAATGGATCTTGAACAGGTCTTGGATAGATGCCTCTATTGTTAATGGCTGGTCGGTGCTTCCCTTGCCAGGTCACTTTCTCCGACCTTTGAATGTGTAGCAGCAGATCTAATTTTTCTTCAAAAAGCTCATCATAGTCCTTTAAATCATAGCCGAATAGAGGGAATGATTCGATGAAAGATCCTCTTCCTGCCATAACTTCAGCTCGTCCATTCGAAATGGCATCAAGGGTTGAAAAATCCTGGAAAACACGAACAGGATCGGCCGACGAAAGTACGGTAACCGCGCTAGTTAGGCGAATTTTCTTTGTTTGCGATGCAGCCGCTGCTAGTATAATAGCAGGTGCTGAAGCAGCATAATCCTCACGGTGATGCTCCCCAACACCGAATACATCTAGACCTACTTGGTCGGCTAAAACAATTTCCTCTACCACTTCACGAATTCGCTCTGCATGGCTAATGACCTCACCTGTCCGAGGATCCGGCGTTGTCTCAACAAAAGTACTGATTCCTATTTCCAATGTCTGTACCCCCTATTATTGTTTGATTTATCTTTTTGCTAATCTACTTCTATTATTTAACAATGTTGGTTTTGAAGCAAATTTTTTAGACTTTGGGTTGGGGACAAATGGAAATCATACCTTGAACTGCTTATAGCCGATTGAGAGATGTACGTACACATTGTAATCGTACTTAAGAGCACTAAAAAAATATGGAACGAATGACATCGTTACAAAGTCTAATAAGTAGACAATCGTTTAGAATCCGGACTAAGCAATTATGTCTTATCACATAAAATCATAGTAAAATGAACTCAAATAGAGGGGGGGAGTCCTGTATAAATGTCTATTTTTAAATCATTTTATAAGAAGTCAAATTCAGCTGAATACTCTTTTGAAACACTCATCAAAAAAGAGCAAGAAAAACTATATAAGGTCGCCTATTCTTATGTAAAAAATGAGCCAGACGCTTTGGACATAGTACAAGATGCAATCATAAAGGGCTTCAAATCCTTTGATAGATTAAAAGAGATTGAATATTTTTCAACATGGATTACTCGTATTCTAATAAATACCGCCATTGATCATATCCGCAAATCCAAAAACGTTATTACACTTGAAACCGACTGGTTTGATCCCGGGCGCAGTGAAGAAAATAATTCAATTATGACTATGGATATTGAGCTGGTCTTTGAAAAGCTAAAGCCGCAGCAAAAAACATTACTTCTATTACGTTTTTATTATGGCTATTCCATCAAAGAAATCTCTGAAATCCTCTGTAAACCCGAGGGTACTATTAAGTCCCAATTACATCGGACTCTTCAGTTTGTAAAGGAAAAACTTGAAAATGGAGGAGATACATATGGAAAAGCTTCATCAAGAAATTAAAAGTATGGTAGATCATGTTTCCGTACCTACTGAAAAACTTAATGAAACTGTCCAAACAGCCCTATTATCTGGGAAGAAGCAACAGATAGGCTCTCTATTTCAGATGCCAAACGTTATGGCTAGTATTGCTTCCCTATTCATTTTAGCAATTGGGGGAATATTGTTTACTTCTTATTACCTTGGATCAACTGAAAATGATACACATTTTAGCGGTAAAGAACTAGCCGAAAGTATCACATATACTGATAGTATTTTTTATCAGGTTGGTGATGCTGGTCTTAAAAGAATGGCGATGGAAGGAAATACGATGAACCTTTCACTAGAGTCAGAGGATCAAGGATTAAAAGTAATTCTTGAAGAAGGGTATCTTGACAGCCAGAGAATGGCTATTTCCTATCGTCTAGATTTAACGGGTTCAATGGAATCCGTTAAAGAAACTTCCATTTCATTAGACCTTTATGTTAACGGAAAATACAAAGGTTCCCACGGTATTGGTGGATTGCATACAAACCAACTTTTCGATACTGGTGATATTTTTCAATTTGAAACATCAGAAGGGTTTCCAGAACATCCAGAGATTGAAATACGAATTACATCCATCAATAATATCGAGGGAAAATGGTCTTTCATATTTGATTTACAAAAGGAAGAAGAATTTATCAAAAAATCTAGTGTAGCCGAAAAGGGAGACAAGAAAGGCAACCACTTTACTGTCAATCAAGCTCACCTTACCCCTTCTCATTTACAACTAAACACAAGAACAACCCTAATGTTAGATAATTCATATACTGATTTGAGTCATTTTGAATTGTCAGTTACGGCTATCGGACCAGATGGAGTCGTATATCTAGAAGATTACACTGGAAGAAGTAGTAATGATTCATATCTACTTAAAGGTCCAGAGATAACAGTAAATGAAAAGGTGGATATTCCAAGAAAAATGAATGCCTATTTGTATAATATCGTTCCATATATTGCAACTCATAAGGGTGAAAAGGTGGATGACAACGGATATACATGGGATGAAATTACTGCACCATTTAATAAAGGTGTAATGATAGAAACCAATTCTAAGATTAAGGTTGTTGGGATTAAAGATAATCCTGGGGAGACAATTGTTTACTATGAAATGAAATCAGAATTACCGATTTTCCCAAAAATAATAGATCGACGTAATGAAATAGAATACCAAGCAATTTCTTATAAAAAACAAGATAAACTCCTGGAAGTAACATATCCGAAAGTAAAGGATTCGAAATCCTCACAGTTTTTTATGTATGATGCAACTTACGAAGTTTTTTCGGATTTAGAAGTTGAGCTGGACTTAAAATAGTAGTATAAGGGCCTCCCTCCCCCGGATGCCCTTAAATTTATAAGAAAATACTGATGTTCTCACTCATACTTATCATAGAACCTAAAAAAATGGAATATTATTGGATAATTGTAAAACTTTTTACTGTTTATTTCGTATACTATATATATAGGATTTTTTACATACTTCATATACCATTCTATTAGGAGTGATGAACATGCAATTAGTTCCTGAAAAAATTCGTGAACCACTCTCACATTTTAATTTCGGAATTTTCGAAACAGAATCTCTAAGTACGTTTTTCTTAGCCTTCCGTCTTAAAAGTTATTTCCTGCTTCTAGTCTCTCCTTTTGGATTAGGAGCGTCAGCTTACTTAGCCAAAGTTTCAATAGGAGTCGGATCTATTGGTATTTCCCTCGGTTTGATTTTCCTAAGTCTATTACTTTTACTCCCTTGGACACTAGTACCTATCACATTCCTTTTTACAACTTTTCAACCAGCCACATGGCAACGTAAGCTATCGTGGGCATACACTGGCCTGTTAGTAGCCTCTTATATTTATTGGCTCGTTATCTTTTAAAATAGCATTGTGCTTCTGGGACAAGGAACTTGTCCACGCCGCAAAAAAGTGCTTACCGATTCGGTAAGCACTTTTTTATTCCTTATAATTTTACAGTCCAGCCAAACGGATCTTCTACTGTACCGTTTTGGATTCCAGTAATAGTTTCGTATAGTTTTTTTGATAACTCTCCTGTTTCACCATTGTTTATAATAGATTTTTCATTATTGTAGAAAAGCTCTCCAACTGGTGAAATAACAGCAGCTGTGCCTGTTCCAAATACTTCTTCAAGCATGCCATCGTTATAAGCTTGTTGAACCTCTTGAATAGAAATTTTTCGTTCAGTTACAGGAACATTCCAGTATTTTAAGAGTTCAATAATAGATTTACGAGTGATCCCATCTAAAATACTACCGTTTAATGCTGGTGTGACAACTTCTCCATTGATTTTAAAGAAGATGTTCATACTGCCAACTTCTTCGATGTATTGTTTCTCTCTACCATCAAGCCATAATACTTGCGAATAACCATTTTCACTTGCAATTTCTGATGCTAATAAACTTGCAGCATAGTTTCCTGCTGTTTTTGCATCACCTGTACCACCTGCAACTGCACGAACATATTTATTTTCTACAGCAATTTTGACAGGATTGATACCTTCTTTATAATAAGAACCCACTGGGGATAATATAATCATTAATTTATAGTTTTTAGCCGGATTAACGCCAAGATGTGCTTCCGTAGCAATCATAAATGGTCTGATGTATAACGAAGTACCCGGAAGATTTGGCACCCAGTCTCTATCGATTTCAATTAGCTTCTTCAAAGCATGAATGGCAAATTCTTCGTCGAACTGCGGCATGACCAAACGCTGGTTAGACTTATTGAATCTTTTCATGTTTTGATCCGGTCTGAACAATAAAATTTCCTCGTCCTTTGTACGATAGGCTTTTAATCCTTCAAATACAGATTGACCATAATGAAAAATAGTGGCTGCAGGATCTAAAGGAATCGATTGATAAGGTACAATTCGAGCATCATGCCAACCTTTTCCTTCCGTATAATCCCACATAAACATATGGTCAGTGAAGCTTGTTCCAAACACCAACTGGTCGAATGGAGGAATTTCCTTCTTCTTAGTTGTTAGGGTGATATCAATTGTAAAATCTGTCGTCATGTTAATCCCAGCTTTCATTTAATTTAAATCTTTTAAGTTTTTATTAATCGAAATCTTATATTATTCTGATAATAATATCAACTATTTTATCACAATATTGCTAAAAAAAGTGTATTAAAGTATAGCAATCTTTTATATTTTTGTTTCCATTTAAAGTTAATTACAAAAATCCACAAAAAATAAGCCCCCGAAGAAGCAATACGTACTTCCCGTGGGCTAGACTTTCACTGATTGGAATAATACCCTTTAACCATTTCTCCCATTACCCAGTTTGTTCGAGCTCCTGATTCGCCAGTGCTTGGGCAGATGACGCCCTTACCGGTCAATTCAGCTACAATGTTTTCCACTAGTGGTTGGTGTACGTGCTGAGGACGTTTAAAGCTCCACTCCTCCGTTCCATTAGTTGTTGTTAAGACGACAGGCTCATTTCCGAAAGTAGAGAACGTAATTTTTCCTTTGCTACCCACAATCTCATTCACGTCTTCATTTTGAAATGCTGTAAAACACCAATTGCCAACACCATGTACGCCAGATTCAAATACATAAGTACCCGTTACAATATCTTCTGCTAGATATAGGCCACCATGATTGGACGCAAAACCATGAACCTCTTTAATCGGTCCCACCAAGAAATCTAATATATCAAGAGTATGGCTTGCTAAATCAAAGAATAGGCCACCACCTGATAACTCTGGATGAACTCGCCATGGAAGGTTGTTCGGATCTTCTGATGCTTTGCGATATTGTGTAGTTGACACAAAGCGGATATCCCCCACTGCACCGTTGTCCAGTAGTTCTTTGATTTTCAAAAACCGCTCTTGTGCTCTACGATAATAAGCGACATACAAAGGAACATTTGCTTCTTTACAAGCCTCAATCATTTCTAGACATTCTGCGTAAGTACGAGCCATAGGCTTCTCAACATATACTGGCTTTCCAGCCTGTGCTGCTTTCAGTGTATATTCTTTATGAGATCCTGGGGGAGTTGCGATATAGATTACATCCACCTCTGGATCATTGATAAGCTCGTCCGCATTATCATACCATTTCGATACATTATGCCTTTTTGCATAATCTTCCGCTAACTCCCCTGTTCTTCTCATGACTGCAACCAACTCGGAATTCGTGATTTTTTGGAATGCTGGACCACTCTTTACTTCCGTCACATTCCCACAACCAATAATCCCCCACCGAACCTTGTTATATGTCATATTTGAACTCCCCCTGTCGATTATCTCCATCATAAAGTATACCCCAAAAAGTTTAGCCATCACAAAAATGGCCACTCTACAATTTATTTTTGTAAAGTGACCTGGGGATTGACTTACCTTATTTGACGTGAAAGCGTTGGGTTATGTCTAAAAGTGATTTGGACAGAGTATGCAGTCTTTTCCCTACCCCGTTTGTATTTTCCATTTGTTGAATTTGACTTTCACTAAAAGCTAACATTTCTTCAGCGCTTGCTAACTATGTAAAGCCATTGTAAAGATTGTGTAAATGGTTCATTTACAGGCTAACTCAAGCATCTAGTACCGCTCTATATGGTTCTAAAACCATATCTTTTGTTTTGCTTCTTTTTAATTTCTTGTACACTTTTATCTGAATTATTTGATATTATTAATTTATTAAACAAGGAGGGATTATGGTGGTTTTAGATTTGATAAATGTTACACTAAAGTGTGATGATTCGCTCATCCTACAGAATATTAATTGGCAGATTGAACAAGGCGAGCACTGGGTGCTTTATGGGTTAAATGGTTCTGGAAAGACTGCATTATTGGATTTAATCAACGCCTATAATTTCCCTACTAGCGGAAATGCGACTGTACTTGGGTTTAAGTTCGGGAAGGTTTATTTAGGTGAGGAGCTCAGGAAAAAAATTGGCTTTGTATCTGCTTCCTTACAGGAAAAGTTCTACCCTACTGATAACGCGTTTGAGGTTGTTTTAAGTGGAGCTTTTGCATCCATTGGCTTGTATGATACCCCTACGGACGACATGAGAGAAAAGGCAAAGGGACTTCTTGAGGAACTTGGATGTCTTGCCTATGCAAACCGTGAATATTCGACCCTCTCCCAAGGTGAAAAACAACGAGTATTAATTGCACGCGCATTAATGGCAAATCCATCTATCCTTATTTTGGACGAACCTACAAATGGGTTAGATTTTATCGCCAGAGAGCAATTATTAGAATCCATTGAAAGACTAGCCATCAAAGAAGATGCACCAACGATTATTTATGTCACCCACCATGTGGAAGAAATCCTTCCTGTATTCACGAAAACTTTGCTTTTAAAAAGTGGTGAAGTATTTACTTCAGGGCAAACCGATCAAATCATTACAAGTGAAATTCTATCAGATTATTTTAATCTTCCTGTTCAGGTTAAATGGGAAAATTCCCGTCCTTACCTAGTAAAAGGAAAATAAAAATTGCCAGCCCCACATCTAAATAGGGCTGGCTTTCACTTTATTATTCTGGCATCAATTCTAAGTTCTTTGAAAGTGGTGAAAACCTCGCATTAAAGAATCGTAACGTAGGAGGTTCATAATCCATTCGCAAACCACTTATCTGATGTCTCTTTTCAAAGAGAGCAATCACGGAATCAGCGACAACATCCATGTGATTATTCGTATAGACTCTTCTTGGTATCGTTAAACGAACGAGCTCTAGCTTCGGTTTGTTGTGTTCCCCCGTTTCCTTATTTCGACCCGCTGAGACAATCCCTCTCTCCATCGCCCTAACACCTGAATCTAAATAAAGTGCTGCTGCCAATGCTTGTGCAGGAAACTCTTCTTGGTTTAAATGAGATAAAAATTTTCTTGCATCCAAATAAACAGCATGGCCTCCAATTGGTTGAACAACAGGTACTCCTGCTTCAATTAACTGCTGACCAAGATAACGGACCTGCCCTATCCGGTGATGGATATAATGGTCATCGACAGATTCATAGATTCCTTGTGCCATCGCTTCCATATCGCGTCCCGCCATGCCGCCATAAGATGGCATCCCTTCATAAACGACCACCAACTCACGCGACCTTGCATATAACTCCTCATCATTCATTGCCAAAAAGCCACCAATATTCACTAAACAATCTTTTTTACCACTCATCGTACAACCATCTGAATACGAAAACATCTCCTTTAAAATATCCTTAATCCGATGACTTTCATATCCCGCTTCTCTTTCCTTTATAAAATAGGCATTCTCTACGCATCGTGTAGCATCAAACATCACATCTATTCCATAGCTCTTACATAGGTTATAAACCTCTCTCATGTTCTCCATGCTAACCGGCTGTCCACCAGCCATATTCACGGTTACCGCCACGCAAACATAAGGAATCCGTTCTGCTCCAACCTCTTGAATGAGCGACTTTAATTTAGTAAGATCCACATTCCCTTTAAATGGATGCTCTTTCGATGAATCATGTGCTTCATCAATGATGATATCAACAAATCGTGCCCCATTTAGCTCCTGATGGGCACGTGTTGTTGTAAAATACATATTCCCCGGTACGACATCACCTTGTTTTATTTTTAGCTGAGATAAAATGTTTTCTGCACCACGTCCCTGGTGAGTTGGCAACACATACTTATATCCATAAATCTCTCTAACAGCCTGCTTGAGTTTCTTCCAGCTTTTACTCCCTGCATAGGCTTCGTCGCCAACCATAAGAGCACTCCATTGCCTGTCACTCATTGCACTCGTCCCGCTATCTGTTAGAAGGTCAATATAGACATCCTGAGAATCAATTAAAAACGTATTATAACCCGCCCGTTTTAGCGCCTCTTTTTCTTCGTCAGTAATTCCGATATAACGCAAGGTGATCTCTGGCTTCGTATGATTTAAAATAGCTTGTAGCTTTGCAACGTCCTTTGTTTGCTTATAAAACCAATAACCAAAGGTTTTCCGCATGGTGTGCGTACCGATACTATCAATTTCCGCCATTTCAGCTGCATTTTTTAATTGTCGGTATGCCTGGGTTGGAGTAATTGCCTTATCACCTTTTCTACTCGGAAACATCCAATCCGAATCAACATTCTTTATGTAAGCATGGACTTCTTCGTAAATATTCGCAAGATTGATCGTTCTCGGTTTTTTTGTTTTGCCTTCTTGAATCACAATTCGTTTCTTTCGTTTAACTTCAGCGACTTTTAGCTTTAGTAAGTCACCTACACGCAATCCAGTATTTATTCCTATTAAGAACAGGATATAGTCACGTTCTCCGCAATAACGCTTTAATGCCCACTTCATATCCTCTAATTTTTGTTTATCTCGGATAGGTTGTACATCTTTGATTTGGTTCATGGTGTTTCCCCCTTCATTTTTCATGATAGTAAAATCGACGTTTTGAATGTACGTTTTTTTCAAACAAAACCTATTATAACTCCGAAACAACACAAATACAGCAAATACAGTAAAATGAATGTATGTTTTTAGACAAATTCATACATTCGAAAAATATAAAAACCTCATTTACGACAACAAGAAATTGTAATGCAGGATCGTTTAACACGCTATAATGTTCCATATTTATAAATATCTCGTTCTACCTAATTTATATCTTCGCTGTAGCTGGAACTTTAATCCTTTTTTCGTTTTACCACATTCTTAGGATTAGGAAAGATGATACACACTTACTTGGTCACACTACATATATCCCCACGCTTTATCAAAGAAGATTTAGTGGATGAACTACAAAATAGTCCTAAATATGTATATTAAATCCATTAATGTAGGTTTATACTTTCATTTAAAGGAGTGTTAATAAAATTTAAGTTTGTTCAATCATAGTTTTTTAATAACAAAGTATAAATTAAATAATCTTACAAATAAAAAAAGAGCAATTCTTATGCTCCTCTTTTATTTAGACTGTTTTCAAAAGATGTTGTTATTATGGGTATATTCTTATGGCGAAAAATGTAGGAAAAGAGTTGATTAAACCAGAAGGTGCGAGAGGGATGCTCACGTCCCTCCCATGGAAATCTAGTATCTTGGAGTGGAAATCAACCAACCCTTTTTAATGAGCAACAAGTTTACAAAAATAGCCTTTATTTATTACTTACTTTTAATAGCTAATTATCCCAACATCAAGTATAGCGCTTTCTGACATCCAACTACCTGTTCTCTTAACCCTTGTGCTTTTTTTCCCATTTCTTTGGTTATAATAATAAACATCGTACTGGGCTTGATTATGTTTGAAAGTTTCTCTTTGTTTAACCACAACATAATAAGAGTAACGTTTACGTGTTGCATCATAATATCCATTTAGGGACTCTGTTAATCTAGTTAAAGAATAAGATACACCAAGCGAAACTAATAACACTCCAATTGCAACAATTACCGTAGAAAAAACAACTGTAATTGCGGCAGCAACGACAGAGATAGCAATATCCCTTTTAAAATCAAACATAAAATATTTAATTTGTGTTGAGTCACTCTTTCCATACAAGCTTCCACATTGGTTTAATGTCCAATTACATCTAGACCATATAAAACTATAAGGTCTAGGAAGTGTATAGCTACTAGAAAGTGTAATTGGTTTTTCTGTAGGTGCAATTAAATCTTCTGAAGGCTTGATTAGTACTTCTTGAGCTGGTTCTGTCTCACCGACTTTAATAAATTCATTAACATTGTATTTTTTTACTTCGTTGACTTCTTTAAATGTTACTTCTTTTATTGTAGATACCCCAACTTTACTATTGGTTACTTTGTTATTTAAAGATGGTTCTTCTACTGATAATAATTGGTTATAGGTTATTTCGTCGGAGTAAGTTCCGTCGTCCTTTACTTCTCTAGTTGAGTAGTCAACAAGTTTACCGTTAACAAAGGTATTAACTCTGAATTCATCATCATTTATTAAATACTCTAATTCAGTGGTATTGCCAAATTCATCATAAAATGTCTCTGTGTGCCCATTTTTTATACTGTTTGAAAGTGAGTCTGAAACACCTTCTGCCGAAGACTTTGCTGGTTCAAATACGGCTGTAAAGAAGAGTATTACAGCTAAAAACACTAAAAAAATACTACGTTTCACTTTGATCACTCCTATTATATTAAATTTAGTTACTACCAAAAAGAAAGGATGAAGAATATGAAGGTTTTCAAACAAAGATGGTTGTTATTTATCGTTTTTTTTACTATTTTGCTTCTAGGAATGTTATTGATTAATCTGTGGTTGAGTCCAGGAGGGTCAATATCTTTATATCAAAAAGTATCGAATAGTGATTATAACGATTTTTCAGATTTACTAACTGATGAGTATAAAGATAGGTTTTCAAAAGATGAGTTTAATGAAATAAAACATGCTTTAGATAGTAATACACCTTATCAAATAAGTGAATACACTGTCATAAAAAGTAAAGATAGTTGGATACTTATAAATAAATCGCCAGATGGGAAAAATGAAATACTAGGTATAGAAATAGTAAATAAAGACAAAGTCGCAAACTTGGAAGAATTATTTAAATAATTCTTACTTTTCTGTATTTTATTTCCAATTTAATTATATACAAGAAACACAATAAGTCAATTGCTAATTAATATTATTAATTTTAGTTATAGTTAACACACAGTATTCTAATAATCTCGTGCTGCTGTTAATATTGTTATCACAGTATCAACCTCAAAGAAGCAAAATTTTTTTAGTTTAAGTCATATCCTTCACAATACATTGTTATTATCTATATTTATTTCCTTAATCCGATGCCAAAGAAAATGAATTAGTATATGAAAGTTTCGTTTTCAATCCAAAGTATAAGTCCGTTTTTACGTTAATAACCAGAATAAATAGGTAACACCCCCAAGCTAGATGGGAGAAAATCGCTTTCAAATATAACCGTGCTAATCAGAACTTATACTTCTCCTATACGTGAGGCGTGCTGCCACACGCATAAAGAAAGGAAGAATCTAATATAAGATTCTTCCTTTCTTGTGTTAGTATGGTTTATCGATAGTTAGATTGCTAGTTTTATTATACCTATTAATTGAAAACGTTTGTAGTTTTCTTGAAAACAGGGAGGAGACTGGCTTTAAGTAATGATTTTCGAGGGCGTGCACTTCTACTGGTCTTTTTTTTGTTGTGTGATGGATAAACATGATGTTGTCCAAATCTCTTATTTTAGATGCTAAAAAAGGTATCATACTCTCAAATATTGAGAAAATGGATACCTTTTCTAATTTTGTTGAATTGAGAGGAAAGGACTAGACTCTTATTGGGAGACGTAATCAGAAGGCCAACAGAAAAGCGAGTCCTCCATTACTATTCAACACTTTAGTTAAATAGCCCCTACTTATAAAGGGACTATTTTATTAGTATACTATTACTGAGTTTTTGTATGTTTGATAGGGAACATTTTATATTATAAAATCATTTTGGTATAATACTTAGAAACCATATAATGTAAATGTACCTGAAGGAGTAGTTACTCTTGCATATGCATTTGTATAAGTATATACAACTCCAATAGCAGCATATCCTTTATCTTCATCTATAGACCATGTTGAAGGATTCTTACCACTGGTAGAAGAAATACTGCTACTATGAACAAGACCAATGTAAGTGCCACTTGTACCAACGAACCCGTATGCACTATGAGTCACAAAATTCTGTACTTTACTAGCATTTGTTCTCCCTACTTGAATATAAGAGGTGAAAGTTCCACCATAGGTATGATTTAAATTACCCATCGTAGTTCTAACACTTCCACTTATAGAAATTCCTACACCATACTGATACTTTGATTCACCAAAGGATGCAGTGATAGT
Source organism: Fredinandcohnia onubensis (assembly GCF_002734285.1). Lineage (GTDB taxonomy): Bacteria > Bacillota > Bacilli > Bacillales > Bacillaceae_L > Ferdinandcohnia > Ferdinandcohnia onubensis_A. Next base: position 159,210 of record NZ_NSEA01000013.1, read on the forward strand.
CCCCCCAGGATTGTATACCTGTGCAGGTTGGATAATTGAGTCATTTGATTTTTGTGTATCTGATAACTTTAAATCTGCGTAATATTTAACAAATTCGGTGTCCTCTGGCGAAAAAGGAACGCCAATGTCATAAGAACTATTAATTTCTTGGAATCTAGCAGAAATCTCTTCTTGAGAAAGATTTTTATTAATATCATATTGAAGTTCTTCCACAACCAACTTATCTAAATCTTTGCTTATTGGTTTTTCAACAGGACTAATGGTTTTTGTTGCTGCTGAAGCTCCAGAAATCCCATATATAGGGGTAAAAAGAAGTGTTGCTAGTGTAAGTACAAAAAATATTTTTTTCAAATGGAAAACCTCCAAAAGTTATTTTTTTACAATTTTTATAATATAGAATTATAGTTTAATTGTCTGCCATTTTTTTCATATTTTTGTATTATTTGTAAATATCTTGTATTATTTTTAATATATATAGTTTTATAATTTTAACGTGGAAGGTGAAAGCGTGATAAAGGTAATATTAGAATTGATAAGAACTCTTGTATTTTTTTTAGTTGTTGGAAGTGCAATCGGAGCTATAGTGAATTTTATTTATAAAATTTTTGAAGTGAAAATATCTGAGGCTCCAGGTGGTTGGTTTGTGGTATCAGCTATTTTAATTTTTATATTTTTATTGTATAAAAACTGGTTCCAGTTTTATAGTTTTGTTGATGGTCCTAAGAGTAAGTTAAAAAAGACAAATACCACAACACTTTTAATCGGGGCATTTTTATTACTTGTTATTCCAGTTTTTTTATAAGTGTTAAAAATATTGAGGAAGGAGAGAGTTTTACGCAAATCAACGGAATAAGATAAGCTAACATATATTAAGCCCTATCTCGAACGAAGATAGGGCTTAATTTCAGTTTGGAAAAATGTGTTTTAATTTTAAAACATTCAATAGGTCACAATAATAGGGAAACCTATATTAACCTTCAAGCTTTAGGACGCTTTTCTTTGTTTTAGATTTTTTTAAAACTATTTATCCAATAAACTAATCCTCTGTTGCATCTTATACAGAAATAAATAAAAGTCCCCCGATGTATGGCCTAGTTATTCGAGGATCTGTCTGGAAATAAATTTTATACATATGGGTAGCGTCAGGAAAATGCGGATTTACAACGTTAAGGATATCAAAATATAAAAAGTCTAATTTCTCGGTGTTATAAGTGAAAAATTAGGCTTTAGTTGCTTCATTAAAGCTTAGACGTTTCCTACGGTTCTTCTCAGAAACATCTATAATCGTCTTTAAATGCGTCATTTCTTCAGGTGTGATATCTAACCATGAGATTAGCTTTTTGTTGCTAATATTGTATCCTGCACCTGGATACCCTTTTTCCATCGCAATTCGGTTTGCTTCCTCATTATTACGTGCATACCAGGCCTTCTCTGCACTTCTTGTGGCCTTTTCTACCTCTCGTAATGGTAAAGGGTCTACAAATTGTAAATTAAACGTCTGAGTTTGATTTAACGATTCTGACGGGTCGTTTGTATAGCAGCATAGCCAATATCTATATAAAAAAACAAATTGTTTCACGGTAGCCATACACATTATAATTGCGCAGTTCCACCAACTTCACCAAATCAAGTAATCTAGCATAATGAAGTTTGTATGTATTAAAAAGTTGAACTACTTTCTTTTTACGACCTTTTTTACCTTTTCCAACTTTTTTAGAAAATACCTCGCTTAAGTCTGGAAGATAATCGTTTTGAATTTCTCTCAATGCATATCGATAGTCATGCCTATATTCTGCGCGAACTTCATTTCCGTTCTTTGAATTAATACTTCCAGCAATGCGAAATACTCGAGCAGCATCTGCAGCTTTCGGATCTCCGCCTAATTCAGAGAGTTGTTTCAAAAAGTGATTCTGTACAGCTTGCCAAAGTGGCAAAGCCTTATAAGGTACCGGTTCAATTAACCAAATAAGTACCATACCTTGGCCGCTAAAAATAAGGATGTTAGGCTCTGGGATAGAATGGCCATAAAATTCATGCTCTAACTTTCCCATTACCCAGGAGGGATCATAATTGAATATGATAACCTGTAAAAAGGTACATAGTTTATTGAATCCCAAACTAATGAAATATCTTTTAAGTCAGGAACGTATGTAATCGGAAATTGTGTATATTTTATCAACTGGAAAATATATACAAAATACAATGTATAAAATACAAGATATGAATAATTTTTTTTATATCTTAACCGTAGGATTAACCCCAACCCAATCCATAAAATAATAAATAAAAAAAGGAATGGACCTTCCATATAAATTCTAATTGGAACCACCTCAATAAAGAAAAGGAGGAAAGTCCCTCCTTTTTCATTTTTAGTATTAGTTTAGTGTACCTTCGCCTTTCATTTTCCATCCATTATCTTCTTTAACTATAACTAGATAATAGTTACCACTTTCAACGTCAGCCGATTTTGAAAATGAATCTGAAAATCTAGCAACATTGTAAGTATTCGCAGAACTTGGTACATATTGGCTTACTGACCCATAATATGAATCTGCAAAGGAATCATCTTTGTATAAATAATAACTAACAGTCTCACCTTTTGTACTTGATACCGCCCAACTTTCAGCAGCCCCTGTATAAAAAGAAAAACCAGAGATATCAACAGTTCCTTTACTTAATGAATGAAATTGACCTTGCGCTTTTCCATCCACTCGATAAATCATTACATAGTCATAACCACTTGCAGCATAAGCCGGAACCACGATTACAGTAAATAAAAGTGCTGCCAAAAGAATAATAGATGTAATTCTAGATTTCACAAAAAGCCCCCACTAAAATATAAATTTTAATTAAAGCTGGTACCAAAAATAAGTTTAATACTAGCTTTTTGATGTTTCAAGAAAATATAGTAAAAATAGTAAAAAAAATACTAGATAAGTATTTTAAATGGAAGTTCCTTATGGAAACCCCTAGCAACTAAGAATTTAAAATTTAACCACTCTTAAAATTCTATCTCCAACGTTTTTTCCATCATTCTGTTAATTAAAAAGACTAGCACCTCCACTTTGGGCATATCTTCATTAGATACATTCTCAACAGAAGAGAAATAGTGGTTATACCGTTTTAATTGATTATATAGATCCCAATAAAATTTGTTTAAAATTTCTTTCGAATTAGTATCCTGATTTACTGGAATATAACTCATATCAACAATATCCTCCTTCGCTATTCTCGCAACCCATCCATCGTGTTTTTTTTGACTGATAACACGCTACATAATAATATGGGTAATAATACGGCAACACTTCGTATTTTAGATGTTCAAGTGCCTCTATATAGTCAACATCACCAGGAATGCCTTTTAGATGCATTTCAATAATGTGTCGACCTCGCTCATCATGCTGCTCCCTAATAAACTCCGGCTTAGGTTTTTGTTCTCGCGCCATTCGCTTCCATTTCCCTACGTCTCCCTGGAGTTTTTTTATATGTGCCTTTTGTCGTTTAATCTCTTCCTGTAATTGTTCTTCCATTGTTTTTTCTTTAATCACTAAAAACCTCTCCTTTTATCGCATGTATCGTTCTGCGAGATCCCATCTGTCCTCACCATGGCCAATCTCTTCGTGTACCTGGTCAATCGCACCTTTTAATAGATTGTAAACTTTGATATCTTGTTCGGTTAAAATGCTATAATCAGCTTTTCTCCCTTGGTCCCTGTTTTTCATAATACGTTCTAACATCACTTCTCCCTCATTGGTGATTCCTTTTTCTCTTAATAATTCTCGCAACCTATCACGACAATACAAGTGCCTAAACCCATGGGTTCCCCGGCCATTTTGGTCTATACCTACTTTTTTACAAGCTGCATTTACAGCACTTCTTACAGTAGCAACCTTAACAGATACAACCGTACTGTCTGGCTCTTTATCTTTTAGTATTAGGATTAATTTTTCCTGAAATTTTGGAGGTACAGGTGTTTTCCTATGACGTCCTCCTTTTGTGATTCCAGTGGCTTCTTCAGATGAAATATTGAGTACCCATACCCCCGAAGATTCCTTGAAATGTTTAACCTTGATTTTGCATGATTCACGCACTCTTAATCCCATATATCTCATAAGGTTTACTGAATCCTGAACATTGACAGATAAAAAAGGAAGCATTGATTCAAATTCTTCGGATGAATAACTGCGATTTTCCGCTTTTTTCAACTCACGCCAATTAGTAATCCTTTTTTCAGGAACGAAGATAATAGGTTTTAACCCTCGATCTAGGCTTCGAATTTCCATTCCCTTCTGCAAGTGCCTTAGTGCAGTTTCAACATTTTGTTTATGGCCAGGAGAGCGTTCTAATGCCGTTAAGTGTTCTAAATATGTTATGTAGTGTTCTTCTTTCAAATCATAGATACTTTTTATTCCATAATTTCCACGAATCCATTTGACAAAATTTTGTGCAGCCGATAGGGTTTCTTTTACTTGTTTAATAGAATGGATACCAGATCCCCCTTTATGCTTTGCCTCACGCTTCGATTCACCTATCCGATTAATAGCATTAATAGCTTGAGATACTTGATGCACGATACTACTACGACGCTTTCTTGCCATTGCTACACCTCCTTTCAAAAGATAAAAATTTAAAATTATTTCCCAATTACCATCAAGTAAATTTTGTTTAGTCCCATAAGGTGTGGTATTTAAAAATTCATTCAAACTTACAATGAAGTCCGCTCATTCTTTAACGAGGCGAGCAATTTTAGCCTCGAATTAAATCATTTATACTGTTCCTGACTTCCATAAGAGCAGTTTGTTCTGTTGACTTTCATGAACAGAACTTATTTCTTGAATTTATATTAGCTCGATATTTCATGAGCTACAGTAGGGTACCGATATTTCAGTTGTTATCCCTTTTTTGATGATTCATGGACCAAATCCGGTTACTTCTGGATCGGTTTGTTCTGTTCGGCTTTCATGAACATGAATTTGCCGCTTAATTTATACTGACTCGGTACTTCATGGAGTTACAGTCCAGGATATCGATATTTCATTGGATATCCTTTTTGTTAATAAACGGATCCAGCTACTCCTTGGATCAGTTGTTCTGTTCATCTTTCGTGAACATGAACTTATCGGCTTTAATTTATACTGGCTCGGTAATTCATAAGCTGCAGTCAGGATATCGATATTTCATTGATATCCTTTTTTGATTAGTGAACTGACCCGGTTACTTCTTAGACCAGTTTGTTCTGTTCGTCTTTCGTGAGCATGAACTTATTGCTTTAATTTTTAATGACTCGATACTTCATGAGCTACAGTCCATGATATCGATATTTCGTTGATATCCATGTCTACATTCTGGTTGTCACTTTTTAGTTAGATAATGTAATAAGCTATCTTATCTATCACTCCTCCTTCAACCTAATTTCTTAATCTATATAAAAAAGCCCATAGCTAAGAGAGGTACAAGGATACTTCTTGTACAAACTACTCTCAAAGCCATGGGCTCTGTATATTAAATTCCTCATAAAAAGCAAATAAAAACGACCATTCATACAATAGAATCGTCGGAAAACCACTCATTTTATAGATTAATAAAAATTACTCTTACCTAATTACTTAATGCAAAAAGATATTTATTAAAGATACCCACGAAGGCAAACTTGCCCTTTTGTAAAATTCCTCGGCCCAAAGACCACAATCGTTTGTTAGAACACCTGCTAGCTCCTTTTAAGAACTGCAAAACAAAAAGAAAAGTTAAAATATCTAATTAAATTATATCAAAAATAAAAATTGATTTCCAAGCTAATTGTTAAAATCTTCTTTTCTAAATAAAACTATATTGTGGCCTTTATGAAACTAAAGGAAGAAACGGCAGGCATTTTTTGAAACATCGTAGTTCAATTAGAGGGAATTTCGGCAAAAAAATAACCCACCCTGCCTAATAATGTCCAGTTAGATGGTGAGTTATTTCTCGCTTAGGACCACTGCTCTTCTCTCAGTAGATCAATCACAATTATACCTCAATATACCTTTAATTAAACCAATAAAATTCTATCTCTTAGTACTTTATCAATAAAATCATGAATCTGTTTTTCGTAATATTTTACTTCCATCGCTGATGTAGCCTCTAACATGTTTTGTTTGATTTCATTCAATTTTACTTTTTCATCTTCTGTCAAACTTTCTTCTAGTGATATACTTTTTGCTCTGTTCAGCTCTACATCTAGACTATCAAGTTCTATAATGATATCTTGTAGTTCTTCAATTACTCGGTCTTTCTCGTATGCACTTTCTTGTTGAAGTGAGACGACAATATCCAATAATTTTTGTTTTAATTTAACTACATGAAACTTAGTAACGGCATCCATAAAAAAGCACCTCTTTTCATCACCTTTTTATAAATTAAGCACGGTAAAAAACTTATTCACTGACAATAATCCACCATTAATTGTACAATTAGCTGATCGTCAATTATAGCAGGATCATTACTAAATACTCCTTATACTTCAAACACCTTATTTATTTCAGTCATATATCAAATTTTGATATATGGATTTAAAAGCATAAAAATATGCTCATTAAACAACTGGGGGATTCAAAATTTGAACCCTCCCCCAAAGTAAGTAACCGCAAAAAAAGGAAACTTAATGTTTTCCTCTTATCAAGGGGATCTATATTTACTAATTAAGTTAACTACTATAACCAAGTTAACCATCTAAAAAGGTGGTTTTTATGGTTAACCATCATATAAGAATTCAATTCCTAGTTGTAGCATCCAAATAAATAATACTTTATTTCTCCGACTAATGATAATAACCGGATTTACCTTTATTTATTATCTCCTTCACTTTTCTCTCGCTTCAATTGCTCGATTTTCTCTTCATACTCCTTACGCAGAGAGTTTATTTCTTCATACATTTGTTTTATCTTTTCGTTATATTCTTCATTAGACTTCAGTAACTTCTTCTGATACTCTCTTTCAATCTCCAGTAACGCTTTTTTTTCGTAGTCTTTTTTCTCATTAATACGTTCTACTTCAACAGCATGGCTATTCTTCAGTAACCCAATTTGTTGTGTCAAGTCCTTGACTTCGTCTTGCAGCTCATCATTTTGAACACTAATTTCTTTCACTTGGGAATGTAGACGTTCACGTTCATGAAAGAATTGCTCTTTCAGTTTCTCATTTTCATCCGCATATTCTTTGTACTTAGCAACTAAACCACTTAACGTATCATTCTTCTCTTTATATTCATTAATTAGAAGCTGATTGTTTTCATTAGTAGAACGTAGGTCATCTAACTGCTTTAATGCCTCCTCTTTTTCCTGTTCTATTGCTTTCAATGCATCCTTGGTCTGTTTCGATTCTTCTACTGCCTCTTTAGCTTTATCTTGGTATTCACCAATAATTGCTTCTTTTTGTTCCAGCTTATCAGAGATTTCTTTCACCGCATGGTCTTTAATATAGATGGAGCGTTGAACCATATTAGAAACAAGTTCATAAATTCGGCCAGTATGGATTTCTAATTCATTCAAGTCCTGGTTGTAATCTGTTGCACCTTGTTTGATAGATTGTAATTCAGAAATAGCGACTGCTTTTTCGAACCACTCTTTCGCTGAATCACCACTGTTTTCAATCATCCCCTTGACTTTTTCATACAGTTCTTCGCTAACTTTTACACCAAAAGTTTTATCAGCCATCGTCATCCCCCTCTAAAGTAATTGGTTAACTATATTTACTATTAATAGCATTAGATTAACTATGTTTACTATGGTTAACCTAATGCTATCACTTATTTGAACAAATTTCTAATTTTCCTAATAAAAAAGAATCCCAGAGCAACCTTTTCATTATGGATATTAAATTAGAATTCCTTACCCCAAATACTTCCTCATTTCACCCACTTGTTACATTGAACGGAAATATCGTGATTAGTTAAAATCCATTATTCTAAAATACCTGTTATATTAATAGAACCTAAACTTGTTTAGTTACGTCTAATTATAAAAAACTAAGGGAAGAGAATAAATGATTGAAAAGGAAAGAGAACCTGAAATGGTAGACATTAAATATATGGATAATGAAGAAAAAATTAAATGGTTAATGGATGAGTATGGTCAAAATGTTATTATGCTTGCTTATACATACGTTAATCAAAAGCAATTAGCAGAGGATATTGCCCAAGAGGTATTTATTAAGTGCTATGAGAAATTAGATTCATTCAGGCATGAGTCTTCCTATAAGACGTGGCTTTATAGAATTACTATAAATAAATGCAAGGATGTTCTAAGAAGCTCTTCTTACAAATATCTAATATTTACAGACTATATTAGATCTAAAAAGCTTATTCATTCAGCAGAATCGGAAAGTATTCACAATGAAGAAAAGTTGCTTATCGCAAAACAAGTGATGGCTCTTCCAGTTAAATTGAGAGAAGTTATTATATTGTATTACTATCAAGATCTTAAAACTGCAGAAATTGCAGAAATGTTAAATAGCAACATAAGCACTGTAAAGACAAGATTACATAGAGCAAGGAACATACTTGAGAAAACGTTAAAAGGAGAAATATAGGATGGAAGATAAACTTAAAAATTTAAAGAGTATCTTAGATGAAACTATTTTTAAAGACAAAGAACTGAGATTTAATGAAAAACACAAAAATTCTGTCCTACAAGCAATTAAAAACAATACTACTCGTAATAGGACAAAAAAAGTTTATAATGGCATACACCTTTTTGCTAGTGTAGTTCTAACGGGCGTATTATTAGTAGGTACATACTATATTGCTGGTGTTAATGACCTGTTTTCTAATAGTGAAGGTAGACAGGCTAGAGAAGACACTAATAGTAAGGATGAGCTAGTCACAAAGCAAGAAAATAATCCACCAAATAAGGATGTTAATACCGTTTATCAAGAAGAAAATTATAATGATATGACTAAAGAGGAAGTATACAAGAAACTTTTAGAAGCTGATAAGTTTGAAACTGTTCAAGGTGAATATGAAATTCAAACTGTAATCCATGATGGCACAAAAATGATATCAAATGTTAAATATGCACTTAGCTTAAGTCCAATAAAGGGTGGTTACAGCACTGAAACGTATAATCAAGGTGATAGTGTGGAGAACACTATTACGTATTATAAGGAAGATAATCTTTGGACACTAGATAGCGTAACTAAAACCTATTCGGAGAGAAGATATAGAAACAGTTCACAACCTCCAATTGCCCAAAGCTCACTGTTCCCACGCGATATTACAATAAATTACTTAAAAGACTTAGATAACTGGGAAATTGAAAAACAGAATGAAGAGATCCTTAATCACAATACAATTGTAATAAAGGGACTTTTAAACGAGTATGCTACAGATAAACACAGTTCAAAAACATTTCGTTTCTGGGTTGATAAAGATACTGGAATCTTAGTGAAATATGAAACATATAATGATAAAGAAGAAATAGTGAATTTCTTGAATCCGAAAGAGTTGCAAATAAATGTTCCAATAGATACGAAGTTGCTTACACCCAATATAGAAGGGTATCAGAAGTCGGAAACGGAAAATCAAGCAGATGAAACAGCTAAATGACCATGACATTTAAGGAAATAGAAAGAGGTAGCAGACCGCTACCTCTTAGAGTTAATGAAATACTTACTTTAAATTACTGGGCTCTCTCCTTAAAGCCTGGAGGAGTTTCTATATGGAAGTTTGCATTATTAAACTTATCATTAAACTTTATATCCTGTGTAGTCAAACCCGAAACTAACTCCATATCACTGTTGTATTCCTCAAGATTTAGTAATACTCCTGTATCTTTGTGAACCCATAGTTTAAACATAACTGCTTGGTGTTTAGCTGCATAGTAATCGTTAAACGTTCCCTCTATAAGAACTGCTTCTTCTCCTGCAAACTTGGCCGAATCATCGATAATTTCCCATTTTGAATAATCTTCTAAGTATCCTAACGCTATTTCTTGCGGGAATAATGAATCCTTCGCAACGTTCATATTAGTATAATCATTTTTGTACAGATATATCTTTTCTTTGTTATTGCCTAAAAGATATCTGTTTTTAGGTAATACTCCAAGTTGCTTCTTTTCTTTTTCTCTAAAATCATTATTTGATTTATTATTTTTTTTCATGTACTCTTTTTTATCATTCAATAAAATTACATTTGTTTCGCCATCATATGAAGATTCTATAACATTTTCTCCATTTTCTATAATTTTGACTTTTGAAGATGGATTGTTTCCTGATTTCACTATATATTCTACTGAATATTCGTATCCTGCTGGCTTACTCCAATTTTTAAAACTTCCTTTGACATTTTCAAAGTTATCAATAGAATTTAACATTTTTGAATGTATTTGTTCTTTTGACTCATCAGTTTCCGAAAGTACACTCAGGGAGCTACTAGCTAATGATTGTGTAAAGTTTGGTTGAATTAATCTTATCCCATCTGCCCCAGTATATGTATAAGCGGTTTGACTAGTACCATATGTATCTAGTTTTACAAAAGTCGGAGAAAGGTGGGCTGGGCTAGTTGCAAAACCTATTCTACTCCAACCTGCTGGAGCATTATTTTGGTTGACTACGAAGTCCCTGTCAAGTGCAGTGTAAAGCGCTCTCGGATTGTTAAAATTAATATTATATAAATAGACATCTACATAAAAGTCATCGGTACAAGTTACATTACTAACCCAATTATAATAAACCGTAAATACCAGTCCTTAAGATACGATGATCACCTCTATAAGAATTCACCGCAGTACTGTCATATTTATGAGACCATCCCCCGTAATGTGAGTTACTATGATTAGGATCATCATTGTCAATATAGACTGTCCCACATCCAGCAGCACTTACACTATCTTCACTGCTAAACCCCAAAATACAAGTTAATAACAATACGAATACAAAACCTAGTTTCTTTAACATAAAACCCCTCCCAAAAAATGGTTATAATATACAATTGCTATACTAATCTATTAAAATACAAAAAAAAACAATAAAATACATTTTTTGAAAAAAATACAAAATAATTGTTTGAACTTGAGATTTGTTTATCTGAAGCAGTTTTAGACTTTTTATAATTTAAAAGGACGCAGACCTTCTTGATAAGGTATAATGAAACTATCAATCTAACTATTGATAACCCACGTTATCAATACCTAGAAAGGAAGAAAAATCCATGAGTTTGGAATTAAAAATTCAGGAAGAAACATCCCTTTCCACTGAGATTTTGGAGCTGCAGGAAGAAGCAAAAAATCACTTAGCCAATTCGAAGGCGAAAAATACGAAACGAGCCTATCGAAACGATTGGACCCAATTTTCCGAGTGGTGCGAAAAGAACGGGTTTCTGGAACTGCCTGCTGACCCGGAAACGCTTGTCTATTACATTACGTTTTTAGGAAAAACGCTGAAGGCTTCCTCCATCAAGCGAAAAATGACCGCCATCTCGCAGCGCCATGAAACAGCTGGTTATCCAAGTCCCACGAAAACAGCCCTGGTAAAAGGGGTATGGGACGGGATTCAGCGAAAGATCGGGATCAAAGAAGAAGGAAAAGATGCCCTTTGGCTGGAGGATCTTCGGAAAGTCATCCAGGCGATTCCTCAGAATAAAGGAATCGGTGTACGGAATCGCGCCATGTTAGTGATTGGCTGGGCCGGGGCTTTACGAAGAAGCGAATTGGTCCAGTTAAATGTCGAAGATATCTCCATCACTCGCGACGGATTAATTCTACATTTAAACCGAAGTAAAACGGACCAAAAGGGAGAAGGACAGGATGTTGCGCTTCCTTACGGAAGCAATCCATTAACATGTCCCGTTCGTAGTTTAGAAGATTGGTTGGCGGTATCTGGCATTTCTGAAGGACCGGTTTTTCGTCGAATGGATCGGCACGGGAACATCCTTGGAAGGTTGACTCCTCAATCAGTAAGGTTGATTGTGAAGGATTGTTGTGAAAAGGTGGGCTTAGATCCAAATCGGTACGGGGCCCATAGTTTGAGGAGTGGTTTTTGTAGTACAGCTGCGAAGGCTGGCAAAGCGGAACATCAGATTATGAAGCAAACCAGGCATAAACGAAGTGATTCGTTGCAGAGGTATATTAAAAAGGCGAATTTATTTGATGATAACGCAGCAAGTGGGATTGGCCTATAAATATGATTCTTCCATTCCAATTTTAATTTACGTGAATCTCAATCTAATAACGTTTTAACTAACTTGTTAGCAATCCATTATATAGAGTCTTCCTGAATTCGAGGAACCCGCTATGGAAAAGATTAAAAGCCTAAAATTTTCTCGAATTTTAGGCTTTTAGATGCTTATTTAATAGTTTTTTTTCTCTTAACTATTTTATATATTACGAATCCTGTTACTAAGATAAAAGCAATAAAAATTATTTGGGCAATAAAAGATTCTAAATCAAAAATTATAATTACCTCCTTTTTATTACATTACCCCTCATAAGTGTTTGTAACAGAGAAGTAGACTTTTGAACTTGTATAAGCAGTTCTTTTAATTGTTGTTCTTAATGTAAAGGCGTGTGAGTATCCAATTGGTTGTCCTCCAATAACTACACCGTTTACTTTTTGGTAACTCCCTTTGGATTGAACAGTTGTAGCATTGTCGGTTACAATACTAGTTCCTCTTAAAGTAAGGGAAGTTGGAAATACTCCCTTGCTGCCAGAATCCGCTGTGTCGGTAATATTAATACTGCTTTGATAAACTGTATATTTTGTTACAAGAACTGCTCTAGCAGCTAAATAAACACCCCAGAATTCCTTTTCGTATGTAGATGTCCAAGAAGAACCTGGTGCACCATTATATGAAGCCATTGGAGTAATTAAATTATCATTATCTAATTCTGTGGTACTTTTGACTACTGCAAAACTTCCATCCGGATAATCAATAACTGCACTTCCGTTTGCTCCAATTTCAATTTTTTCTTCATCTGATGTATTTATTTTACCATTAAATTCTTTCGTTTTAAATCCTTCAACTTTACTAGTTAAATATAAATTAATCTGTTCTTCTGAGTATTTCTTTTTAAATTGTTCAACTTCTGGCAATTTAGCAATACTTTCTTCAGATTCTCCATTGATTACATTTTTTCTAATTACACTCATCATTTCCTTATAATCTTTTTCCATTACAGTTGGTAAAATAGTTTTTTCTAGTGAAGAAGCAGAAACAGTTTGTAATGGCGTTAACAAACTAATCAAAAGTATTAATACAGCAATAAACTTTATTCCTTTTAAAATTTTTTTCATAAAACTCTCCCCCTTCTATTATTCGTATTGTCAAAACTTTTATAAG
>NZ_NSEA01000014.1 GCF_002734285.1 Fredinandcohnia onubensis
TCTATCCCTAATTATAGTTGTGTTTTCAAAACAGAGTGTGTGCGCCGCATTTACCTATTCTTTTGTATCCTTGCCAGCTTCTTCAGCCAGCTGTTCAAAGGATTTGACTTTTCCATGTGGGTTTTGTGATTGTTTTCTAACTGTCCACTGGCGTTCTTGTTGACGTTTTGATTGTGTCATGTAGAATCTCTCCTTCTTTCAGATCATCACCATTAGGATGAGTCACCGTCGGTTATTTATTCTAAAAAAATGTCGTTCATGTTAAAATGACTACGACATAATCTAAGTAAAGAGGAACGACAATATGCATAGAAACTTTTATCTACTATTACTATTGGTACATATTTTATTGGCGACGAGTTTCCTGTCCACCATCCCTTTTTGGGTCATATTCACCATATCCTTTTTCCTTTTAACAGCAGCAGCAATCCGTTTCGCCAATTTTGATAAGAAATCTATATCAGCATCCAACCTAGCTATCGCTATCTTCTCTGGCATTATGATGTATGGCCTTTTCTCGATTGGAAAAATGGGTTCCGCTTTCCTCTTTCCGAACATGCTAGATGAAGTGGCGGATTTATATATGAAGATTCAGCCACAGCTTTCCTGGCATTTTGTAGTACTCTTTCTCATCATCATTCCGGGTGAAGAGCTCTTTTGGAGAGGCTATATACAGAAGAATATCGAGGCAAAATTCGACAACAAGCTAGTCGCAATCGTCATATCCTCTCTTCTTTATACGTCTGCCAATCTTTATACGTTTAATCCACTTTTTTTGCTTGCGACATTTGCAGGTGGGGTTGTTTGGGGAACATTATATATGTGGAAACGAAATATTTTTCTAACAATCCTTTCCCATCTTGTCTTCAATTTATTTTTGCTAGTACTTTTCCCACTATTTTTAAATAAGGGGGCATGACTACATGAAGAAACGCAGAAAAAGGAGAGCGAAGGATGGTAAGTATACCTTCTCCGATCTCCTAGGTGATATTTTATTTGCTTTGCCTGAGATTATTATTTTCCCATTTCGTATCATTTTTTACCTAATTAGAGGTCTCTTTAGGAATATATTTGATTTCTTTAATTAAGCTAAATTTGTCGTTTTCGGTTTAACATTTTCAGGAATACCTGCAACATATGACTTATCTTTTGTGCTTAGATTAAACTCCTCTTTTGCTCTTTCAAGTATATGATTATTATTTAGTAACAAATCATATGCTGATAATGCCATTGTTTGCGCGGCAAAGTGCATTCCCTTGATACCAATGGATGAACCAAATGAGGCTGTGGCCTGCCAGGTATGTAACTGTATACCGATAGGAGCACAAGTTGCCATTATTGAACCTACAGGTGTAATCCAACTAACATCACCAACATCTGTTGAACCAGTTAAAACTTTGCCCTTTGTCAATTTATCATTTTGTAAGTCTGACGCCAGGTTTTCATTTGTAGCATTATGGGTCATTTTTACGATGTTAGAATCTACTGTCTTAAGTAATTCCTGAGCAAATTTCGCTTCTTCAACAGTATATGCTAATGGTTCTGCTAGTTTCATATTTTCAAACATGAGGTCATTTAAGGCTTCATTTGGAAGTGTGTCATAAGCAAAAGCATCAATTTCTGAATAGACCTCAGTTTCTGTCATAAGTGCTGCTCCTTGAGCAATTTTCTCTACCCTTCTAAGGATATCTTCAACTTGTTCTTTTGTAGATGCCCGTAAATAATACCAAACACTAGCATGTTCAGGAACAATATTAGGAGCAAGTCCCCCATTTGTAATGACATAATGTATTCGCGAACCGTCCACCACGTGCTCTCTTAAAAAGTTTGTACCGACATTCATCAATTCAACTGCATCTAGTGCACTTCTTCCAGCATGTGGTGAGGCGGCCGCATGGGCTGGGATGCCTTTAAAGTGAAACCTAATGGATACAATTGCTTGCATGCTCATATTTAATGTCATGGTAGTTGTCCATGGATGCCAAGTTAACGCACAATCTAAATCGTCAAAGACGCCTTCTCTCGCCATGAACGTTTTTCCAGACAATACTTCTTCAGCTGGACAGCCATAATAACGAATAGTCCCATTGATATCACACTCATCCATTACTTCTTTTAATGCGATTACTGCTTCAACCCCTGCTGTTCCGAGTAAATTGTGACCGCAGCCGTGACCTGGGCCATCTAATTCAACTGGTTCCTGAACTGTATTAACCGTTTGAGAAAGGCCAGGCAAAGCGTCGTATTCCCCTAATATCCCTATTATTGGTTTACCTGAGCCATATTCAGCAACAAACGCAGTAGAAATTCCTCCTATCGGGGAATGAATTCGAAATCCTTCTTCTTTTAATTTAGACGCTTGTAGATCACTTGCATAGTTTTCCTCATATGCAATTTGCGGATGTTCCCATATTTTTTTTGCCATTTCAGTAAAATCTGATTGGTTGTTTTTAATCCACTGTAAAATATTCTGTTTACTCATCTTTTAATCCATCTACTTAATGGATTTTCACCCCTTCCAAAAATTCATTACATACAAGGTCGACACCAAGAATTTATTTATTTTTCTCTTGTTTTTTGATTTTCTCTAAAAGTAAACAAACTACAACTGTTCCGAGTATGCAGACAAATGTTTGGAATGCACGGGGAACAGGATCTAAATTAACAAATAAACCAAAAGCTATCCCAACTACACCAAATAATGGTTTTTTTATAGCAAACTGAGCAATGACTCCTCCAAAAATAGCCGGAAGGACAAAGTTTAGGCTATTTAAGACTGATTCAGGCAAGATTGTTAAAATGTATGAACCACTTAGTATTGCTAAAATAAGAATGATAGCATTCACGATCGAAGCAGTCGCAATTGCCAATGAGGCAGTGATTTCTCCCTTTTTAGTTCCTGGTTCTGCATCAACAACACGTTGAGCAACCGAAGCACATGGAAGACACATGTTTCCGATATTACCTGTAAGAAATGCAAGATATGTACCAGAAACCCCCAAAACAGGATAATAGCTAATCGGCTCCAGCACCCAAACAAACATGATAATAGCTGCATAAGCAGTAAAACCTGAAATTATAGTTGACCAGCCTGGATGGTAACCAAGAACATATGATAGATATAGAGGCACAATTAATGTTAATGCAATGATTCCCCAAATTGTTAAGCGTCCCCAAAAATGAGACTTTAATTGAAAGGTTTCAAAGTCCATTGATGATGCAGACACTGGCACTGATTCGTTTATAGATAGATTATTTTCCTCTCTAGTAACTGGCATATAGCTCTCCTACTTTCTTTTTTAAGATATCAAGTAACCAGCAAACATACCCACAATAATAACCAGACCTAATGACCATTCTTTTATCCACCTCAACTGGGTTTTATCTCCGATCCATATAATGATGGGCATAACAATAAAGGCAACAATAAATACGACGAATTCACTAATACCTTTTACCATTTCTCCCCCACCAAGGTAGCTAAAAGCCCCAATCATTGCAGCAACTGATACTGTACTTAACATCGTTACATTTTTGGGATTAGCTTCTGCTTTTTTCTGTATTTTCCCTAGAGATTTAGTAAATAGAGCAACGAATAATAACCAGCCCATTCCACCAAGACACATCACCCATACTGCATTTGTAAAGGCTTGTAACGTATAACCTTGAGAACCTAAATCTACCCCAGCTGCTTTAGACCCTATACTTGCACCAACTGTTTCTATTGCTGCTGATCCAATAATAGAGATTCGCATTAATGTAACTGGGCTTCCAATTAAAGAAATCATTGAAATAGCGACAACGATGATTGCTAAAGATGGTCCAAGCGAACTAATCGCACCCGCCCTTATCGCAGACTTTACATCTGTGGAAGTCATACCGACGGATTGGCTTGTTTTTGATGCAAGCCGAATAAAGACGATAGCTTGAAAGATTACGATACCTACTACCAGTGAGGCCAAAATCCAGAGTGGTAAGCTATTTGCCGTTTGTAATACTTTTTCCAAAATAATCTTCCTCCTTTTTTTAATTACTTTTAATTACAACCTCTAACTCCTAAAGAAAGTGCATTCAAAACTTAATGGTTGAAAATTCTATATTTTCTAATTCTTATAGTAATTTATTGAATTACCGATTACAATGTAATAAATTACATAAATGATACGGATGAGATAGAACTTTCTACATTTTCTAGTCTTGGAGGTTAGTAATGAAAATAAATCAGCAAATTTTATCTTTTCTAGATAAGATGTTTAAAGGCGCTTCCTATGAAATCTTGGTACAAAAAGCACATGATACTTCGTTCAACCTTATGTATAAAAAAGGAACTCTAAGAAAAGAGAATATTAGTTTACTAACATGTAATGGAGAGAGCAAATACAAAATCATGACAAAAAAGGGGTACTTATATATTTCATTTTCTTACGTAAACGAGCATTTAGTGCTTCTTCGCTCTAACTGTGAATCTTGTCCTTTTGATGAAAGAGATTTGGATTATTTATATGTGTGCTTCGAACTTTTAGATGCTAAAAGTCAAATCGAGGCTAAAGGTGCAGAATTAGAGATGCTAATCGAGGGGATACGTTCTGTTTCTTCCTCTCTTGTCCTTGATGATCTATTAGAGAAGATTACAAAAAATGCATTATCAGTAATACCAGTTGCAAATGCAGGTTATCTACAACTCTATGACTATGATCAAGAAAAAATCATTACAAAAACAAGTGTAGGATTTGAACCGAACATCAGAAAGCTTAAAATGAAGGTCGGAGAATCGATTACGGGTATGGTTTTTAAGGAAGGAAAACCGTTGATTTATCATTCTAAAGAACAGATTTATAAAGTAATGAGTGAGAATTCTATTTCCGAGAGAAATCTAAATATTATCAAGTCTTCGTACAAAGGAAAAGAAATTCAAGCAATTGTTAGTGTACCTATATCTATTGGGGAGAAGCGTATTGGAGTCATGACGATTCACCAATTTAATAAAGTAGGGAAATTTACGGATGATGACGTGCGACTTTTACAAGGATTTGCATCCCAGGCTGCAATTGCGATTCAAAATGCACGTCTTTATACAGAGGTAAAGCAACAATTAAATGAGCTCGCAAAAAGAAACGAAGTCCACGACAGACTTATTAAGATTTCTATACAAAACAAAGGTTTAAAGTCAATTATCAGAGAAATAGGTAAAATGATAAATGATCCGTTTTCCTTCTACGACTATTTAGAAAACGATTGGTACCATAATCAAGAGAAAGAAAAAATTTATTTTAGCGTGGATGAAATTACTACTATTTTTAAACATAGAAGAAATGCTGTTTTCGTGGAATTGCGTAAGCCTGATGAGGGAAAATTTTATCTTTACCCAATACTCAATGGTACTATTTTTCTTGGATGTTTTATTTACCCCTACTCTAATACATTATCAATCATTGATCGAATAATTATCGAACAAGGTGGCTCCCTACTCGCACTTGAACTTGTAAAGAAACACACACTAGAGGAAATCTATTATAAGAAATCTCATGAATTTTTTAATGAATTGATTCAAAGCAAAGAGCCAGAAGTCTTACTTGAGAAAAGAAAAGAGTTTAACTTAAATCCTTCTCATGTGTTTTATGTGGTCTTAATTGAACTTGTTAATTATAAAGATTTATATAAGCTTGGTGCTGATATTCATAGTATTATCTCATTGATAAAAAAAAACATCCAAGTCGTGCAACTCATCTACGGATTTCATAATAAAATCATATTACTTGTTTCATTTGCACACAATTCAGTATCTGACAACACGATAAGGGGATTAAAAACAATTATTACTAACTGGAAAACTAATAATGATTCGTTTGTGTGTGTGGGTATTGGTTCTGAAAAACAGGGAGTATATCACATAGGAAAGAGTTATGAGGAAGCAAAGAAGGCAGTTGCCTATCTAGTTAATAAAAAAGAATCTGGTATGATTGCATATGAAAGCATTGGGGTTAATCGCTTGTTTATTAATCAGGATACAAATGAGATTCAGGAATTCATAAATAACTTTTTCCAGCCTTTAAGTACAGCAAAATCAAAGAAAAATGATTTAGAACAAACATTGCTAACATATGTAAAGTTAAATAAGTCTATTAGTGAAACTGCGAAAAAACTTCACGTTCATATTAATACACTATATCAGCGTCTTAAAAAAATTGAGGACATGCTAAATTTGAGTTTTAATGACCCTAAAGACTTTCTTGAAATACAACTTGCCTGTCATCTTAAAGAAACATTCGCTTATTCTAAGGATGTACATTAGTTATTTAAGTAGTTACGTTAATCACCATAAAAAGTAAATAAAGAGGTTGAAAATACCTCTTTATTTTTCCTCTTGTATAGTTTTATTTATCCAGGTTTTGATTATTCCCTCGGTTAGCGTTTCATCGGTCTTGCCAACAGGACTAATAAAATCAAACTCATATACCCAAACAACGGATATAAGAATGAGATCAATGAGCCATAACCTAATTGACTTATCACATACGCAATCGATAGTATACCAAACACAATTAAAATGGATGGTAGTTTGAGGACATTTTTCAGTTGGCGCTCAAGGCCAAATAGGTTTCCGATTACAGACGTAAAGATTTCCCCATAAATCACAAGGATGTACAACCAGTAAAACGCAGCCATGAAGTTTTTCATCACTTCAGCCATCGGGATTTCAAAACCTTCTACATTTGGTAGTGCGGATAATGATATATGGCTCGTAAATAAAATGAGACATAACGCGCCACCACCGATAAAACCGCCCCATCTTAATGTTTTTTCATGGTCAATTTCCTTTGCAAGCGGAACTAATACGGGCATCGCCATTGTCAAATTAAAAGCCGAATATAAAAACGGTGAAATCAACCATTTAGCGCTTTGCGACTCAATTTCTGGCCGACTCAAAAGACCCGTTGCATCCGTTGCTATTACCTCTATTGCTAAAACAACACTAAAGAATATCATAATTGGAACAACAAACATATTTACACCAAATAAACCCTTAACTCCATATGTTAAAACAAAAACGGAAAGCCCACCCGTTAATAAGATTCCGAGCTGATAGGATATCCCCAATTGTTCATGAAAAACTGCACCTGCACCAGAAAGCATTACGGAAGTTACTCCTATTAGTACAAGGAGCATAAGTGCATTCACAACAAACCCTATTTTCTTTCCGAATAAATATTCATTAAATTCTTTATATGAATCTGCTTGAATTCGGTTTGCAATAATCATAATTCTTGTTCCTAACCATATAAATAGGAAACCGCTGATGCAGATTCCAATCATGCCATATACACCGTGCTGGGTAAAAAATTCAACAATTTCTCTACCTGTTGCAAAGCCTGCTCCTACGATTGTTCCTACATATACAGCACCAATCTGGAATGCTGCTCCCCAATTCCCTCGCACAAATAGCCACCTCATTGTTTAACTGTATTACTTGATATATATGTACAAGTTCTATAAATAAGACGAGCTATTATTTCGGAAACATGCGGAAAAAATTGCTAGGACTTTTCACTTGAAAGTCAAAATTGGTCAAAGTATAATGTAGTCATAAGGTCAAAGATGGTCAAACGCTATGTATCATCATAAATGACCTATTTCATTTATCTTATTGGTCAAAGATAGTCAAAAATTCAAGGAGGTATTTGTTTATGATTTGTCAAGCATGTAATCAAAATGAAGCTACTGTTCAATTACATCTTCAACTTAACCATGAAAAGCGACAAATTCAACTTTGCAGTGAGTGTTATGCGAAGGAGAAGAACAACATGAAAATACCTTCAGGATTGAACGGTTTCCCTAATTTCACATTTGATGACCTATTTAAAGGCAATGCCTTCGGTCAACAAATGGGAATCAATCAACAACAAACACAAACAAAACACGGTGGAAATGGCGGAGGTCTTCTCGATCAATTTGGACGGAACCTTACTCAAATGGCAAAAGCTGGACTAATTGACCCAGTGATTGGCCGTGATGAGGAAATCCAACGTGTCATTGAAATATTAAACCGCCGTAATAAAAATAACCCCGTTCTAATTGGGGAACCGGGTGTAGGTAAAACTGCAATCGCAGAAGGATTAGCCCTACTTATCGCTGAAGGAAAAGCACCTAACAAGCTTTCAAATAAACAGGTTTATTTACTAGATGTTGCATCATTAGTTGCAAACACGGGTATTCGTGGTCAATTTGAAGAGCGTATGAAACAATTAATTGCGGAGCTTCAAAAACGTAAAAATATTATTTTATTTATCGATGAAATTCACCTATTAGTTGGTGCAGGTTCTGCAGAAGGGTCAATGGATGCAGGTAATATATTAAAACCAGCTCTTGCTCGTGGTGAGCTTCAAGTGGTCGGTGCAACAACCTTAAAAGAATATCGAGAAATTGAAAAAGACGCTGCACTTGAGCGCCGCTTCCAACCTGTTATTGTGGAAGAACCATCGATTGATGAAGCGATTCAGATTCTTGAAGGAATTAAAGGGAAATATGAAGACTTCCATGGCGTAAAATATTCAGATGAAGCGATACGCGCCTGTGTTACATTATCACATCGCTACATTCAGGATCGCTTTTTACCAGACAAAGCCATTGACTTGCTTGATGAAGCTGGTTCAAAAATGAACCTAGTATCTGGTGGAACAAATCCAAAGAATATTGAAGAAGAGCTTTCAAAAATTGCAGCAGAAAAAGAAAAAGCTGCTGGTGAAGAAAATTATGAATTAGCAGCAAAATTAAGACATCAAGAAATTCTACTTGAAAAACAATTAAATAATCCAGAAAACAACGTAGAGCATGTGATTGATGTCGAAAACATTCAACAAATTATTGAAAAGAAAACGGGTATTCCTGTTGGTAAGCTCCAAGAAAATGAACAACAAAAAATGAAGCAACTTGCAGAAAATCTTGCCAAAAAAGTAATTGGTCAAGATGAAGCAGTAACAAAGGTTGCGAAAGCAGTTCGTCGTAGCCGTGCTGGTTTAAAGACTAAAAACCGCCCAATCGGTTCCTTCCTCTTCGTTGGACCAACTGGTGTAGGTAAAACAGAGTTAACGAAAACCCTTGCAGAGGAACTATTCGGCTCGAAGGATGCCATGATTAGACTCGACATGAGTGAGTATATGGAGAAACACTCAGTCTCTAAAATCATCGGTTCACCTCCTGGCTATGTCGGCCATGAGGAAGCTGGTCAACTTACTGAAAAAGTCCGTCGTAATCCTTATAGTATCATTCTTTTAGACGAAATTGAAAAGGCACATCCGGACGTTCAACATATGTTCCTACAAATTTTAGAAGATGGTCGTTTAACAGACAGCCAAGGACGTACAGTAAGCTTCAAAGAAACAGTCATTATCATGACAAGTAATGCCGGAGTTGGTGCTCCTAAGAAAATTACGGTCGGCTTTGAAAAGGCTGAAACTGATGCCTACAAGGAATCATCTATCCTTGAATCACTTGGTTCCTTCTTCAAGCCTGAGTTCTTAAACAGATTTGATGCCATCATCGAATTCAAACAGCTTGAAAAAGAACATCTGCTACAAATTGTCGACTTAATGTTACATGATCTAAAAGCAACTCTTAAAGAACAAGAAGTAACCATCACTGTTGACGATGAAGCGAAACAAAAATTAGCTGAGCTTGGTTACCACCCGGCCTTTGGTGCACGTCCACTACGCCGTGTCATCCAAGAACAGCTTGAAGACCAAATCACAGATATTCTTCTAGAAAATGAAGATCAAACAAGTTTGAATGTAACAGTTGAAGAAAATAAAATTGTAGTAAAATAATCTTCCCACTAAAAATGCAGAGCCCAAAAAGCTCTGCATTTTTTTATATTGACTTAGTCTCCAGGTCAGTCACTTTAATCGGTGTCTTTCGATTCGAGAACAGGCTGTGTAGCACCATGCCACCAGCAATCATAAAGAGTCCAATAAAGGAATACATCGTTGGCATTGGTGCACTTAATAAAAGGACCTCACCGAATATGACAAAAATAATCTGAGTAGCTTGGGTTGCTTCTACAGCAGCAAGTTTACTTTGATCATGTTTAACAAGCTCTGTTGCAAAAAAGAAAAGCACGGTTGCGATAATCCCAGAGGAAATCCCTACAATAAAGGACTGAAACACCTGATCCTTACTTGGAAGTCCAACCGTAGCACCTCCAATTCCAGCAATGATTAGCCAAAATGGAGTCGATGCAAGTGTCATTCCAAGCACACGTTGAAACGTATCAAAGTTATTATTACAATGCTGCATCATTTTCCTGTTACCTAATGGATACGCAAAAGCTGCCACCACAACTGGAAGAATCCCTACAAGTAACATCTCCATTCCAATACCTTCATCTGCTGCTTGAAGTTGAATCAAGATAATCCCAATAAAAATTAGACTAGAAAAAATAAGACCTTTAACAGGGATTTTTTCTCGAACCCTTTGCATTCCATTCTTTGTTTCTATTGTCTTATAGAAAAACGGAACAACTAGTAATCCAGCAATAATCACAAATTGCCACGTTCCCGCAACCAACCAACCGGGACCTGATGCTGCTGCAAATGTAAGGGGTGCATAAAACAATCCAAACCCAATCGTACTCCATAATATCCATGTAACGGGATTTGTTTTTAACTCATGTAACAGTTCCCGCATATTCCCTCTGATGAGAACAATGCCAATCAAAAATGGCACCATAAAAAAATACCGCAATGAAGAGCTCCAAAGCCAACTACCACCTGAAAGCTCCATCGAACGATTTAGAATAAAAGTAACTGCAAAAAATAAAGATGAAACAATTCCAATGAGTATTGCTTTCATTCATTTACTCCTTCCTACACCTTAAAACAATATACATCTTCGTCCACAAAGCCTTTAATGATTTCACCTGTTTTCGTAAATCCCGCTTTTGTATAAATATGGATTGCAGCTTTGTTCGTTGGAATAACCGACAAGTAAATCTCTTCACAATAGGGTAAAGTCCTTATCATTTCTGCAATAATTTCCTTTACTGCCGCTGTACCATAGCCTTTACCTTGAAATTTATAATCAATCATAATCCTGCATAGTTCAAACCGATTTCGTTCATTATCTAGGCCGAACATCGTAAATCCAATTAATTGCGTCCCATCGTAAATTGCCTTTGTTACCCAATCTGGTTGGACTTTTGCCTGGGCAAGTGAAAAAACATTTGAAGCAACCCATTTTTCAAATAAAGCAAACTCTTTGTCCTCTGATTTTAATCGAATGACATCCAGTAAATTTTCCATCGTGACATCACGTAAAATGATTTTTTTCAATTACCCTCCCCCACTTTACAATTGGTTTGGTAACCGATTGGTAGGAATATTCTAATAATTTATTTTATCATAAAGACTTGCTCTGCTTTCACATTAAATCCTTCTTTTTCTAATATATCCCGTAAAATATTATTCGACATTGAAATATTGGCTGCTGTCCTTGCCACTTGTAGACTAGTTGGTTTATAAACCATACATAGTAGATTTCTTACAATGTCCTCTTTTATTAGCTGCGAAGGCTCGGCCTCACATTGAAATAGAATAATAGATTGAAGTGTAGCTTCCTCATTAAACAACCTTTTATAGATTGCATAACCGACCACATTGCCGTTCTCATCTAAGGCTAGAATCGATTCTCCATCACGCGCATTGTTCCACTGCGTTTGCCACGGAACAAGTGCTTTATAAAATGGTGCCTGCAACGCGTCAATTGGAATCCCTTTTTTATATGTATAACGGTTATTTTCTGATGAAAATGCATCCTTTGATAATTGACCTGTATGTTGGAGGTGAACTAACTCATCTACAATTTTATAACCGAACTTCTCGTATAAAGAGATAGCTTTCGCATTTTCTTTCACAGCCTCAAGCGTGGCAACTTCTACACCTTCCTCTTCATAGATTGCTAGAACAGCATCAATCAGCTTTTTGCCAACGCCCTTCCCGCGGTAGTCAGGGTCAACACCTGTTCCACCATTCCAAGAAACCTTCTTACCATTAATAAGGCGAATGCCGTTTAATATAATTCCTACTGGTCGCTCCTCGTCATAAGCAATCACGGAGAGGGTTGGAGAAAGCCCTTCCAAAATTAATCGTCTTGTAAAAAAATCGACAGTAGTTGTCATATCAAAATAGTAACCTTCAAATCCTTTATTCCAAGCAACTACTGCATCTTCAAGTGTACATTGGGACAACCGCTTTATCGTGATCATGATTTTATCGCCTCTTCCTAAAAAGTAATTTAGTTGATTTATTTAACCATATTTTTGGATGGGCTACAAGTAATTTTTGGAAGTGTGTCATCTCCCTCTTTTCCCCCTCATATACATTAATGAGGTGGAAAACATGTCCATTATTCCAAAAATATTCTTAATCATGTCATTTGCCCTATTATTTTTAAATGGTTCAGCATTAGGATTTATTTTGTTTACTGAAAGGTTTAATTCTTTGTTTGGATATGGCTTTTTTATCTTTACGTGTCTAGTGGGGGCAGTTTTTGCGTCGATTGCTGAAGAACCTGGATCGACGACGAAGAGGTTTTATTGTAGATATTGTTTATATGGGAACCTGCTTGTTATAGTTTTCCCGCTCTATTTTCACTGGGTTGCGGACTCCATCTTCCCAGTATTAATCGATACCTTTCTTTAACAAAAAAAGTGCCACAATGGATGTGACACTTTTTTTGATTATTATGCATCTTGATCGGTTAAGATTAGTGGACCATCTTGTGTAATTGCAAGTGTATGTTCATATTGTGCGGAAAGGCTGCCATCGATTGTGCGCGCAGTCCAGCCATTTTTATCCATGGTTGTTTGATATTTTCCGACGTTGACCATTGGTTCGATTGTGAAAACCATACCTTCTTTTAAGCGCAATCCTTTGTTTGGAAGACCATAGTGTAACACTTGTGGCTCCTCATGCATTGTTGGTCCGATTCCATGTCCGATAAAATCACGAACAACTGAGAATCCTTCACCTTCTGTGTAAGACTGGATAGCGTGACCGATGTCTCCAAGTCGGTTGCCGATTACCGCTTGTTCAATTCCTTTGTACATTGCCGTCTTTGTAACATCGAGAAGCTTAGCTGCCTTTGTTGAAATTTCACCGACCCCATAAGACCATGCAGAATCTGCGAGTGCGCCCCCAAGGTTTACGACCATATCAATTGTGACAATATCACCATTCATCAGTGGTTTCTTTCTAGGAAACCCATGACAAATTTCATCATTAATTGATGCGCATGTTGCAAATTTATAGCCCTTGTAGCCTTTTTGTTCAGGCGTGGCACCATTTTTCTTTATAAAATCCTCAGCAAAGCTGTCGATCTCAAGACTTGTGATTCCAGGCTGAATCATTTTAGCAATTTCCTTATGACAAGCAGCTAAAATTTGGCCCGCTTCACGCATTAATTCAATTTCTCTTTTTGTTTTTAAATGAATCATGAAAACACCCTCAATTTCAGTTTGATGTTCTTATTATATCCTTAATTAATACCTTTTGCATAACATACAACTTAATTTGGAAAATTTGAAAAAAAAGCACATCAAATGCGCTTTTGCATTTGCGCCCGATTTTTAGGCCCACAGGAAGTGGGTCAAAAAGACGTTGCCACAGGAAGTGGCGTTCTTAGTCTTTGAACTTATTGCTCGAAAAATTTCCTTTGAAAAATCGTGGCATCCGCCGGAGGCTTTAACTTTATTCATGAATAAAGTTAAAAGACCGCGGATTCCTCCACAGTCCTTATGTTTCTTATAATGTTTTGTCGTCAACGCTATTTAGCCATGCTTCGATTTCACCAATAACAGATTCTACAGTTCCCTCTTCAAATGGAGATAGTAGATTTGCAACCTCCACTAATTCGGTGAAAGGCTTGCTTCCACCTTGTTTACATAAGTGAAGATAATCAGCCCATGCTGCTTCATGGTTTTCTCTAGATTTTTTCCAAAATTGGAATGCACAAATTTGAGCTAATGTATAATCAATATAATAAAAGGCAGTTGTGTAAATATGGCCTTGACGCTGCCAGAAGCCACCTTTTTCTAGATATTCATTACCATCATAATCGCGTAATGGCATATACTTTTTCTCAATATCTCTCCAAGCTTTATTGCGTTCAGATGGTGTTATTTCTGGATTTTCATATACAAAATGTTGGAATTCATCTACTGCAACCCCATATGGTAAGAATAATAACGCTTCACTTAAATGAGAAAACTTGTATTTATCTGTATCTTCTTTGAAGAATAACTCCATCCATGGCCATGTGAAGAATTCCATGCTCATTGAATGAATCTCTGCAGCCTCATATGTTGGCCAGTTGTATTCAGGAACTTCGTAATGTCTACTTGAGTAAACTTGGAATGCGTGACCTGCCTCATGTGTCAGAACATCAATATCTCCTGAAGTTCCATTGAAGTTTGAGAAAATAAATGGTGCTTGATAATCGCTAATGTACGTACAGTAACCGCCACTAGCTTTCCCTTTCTTGGCAACAAGATCCATTAAATTCGTATCAATCATATAATTGAAGAATTCTTTTGTCTCCTCAGAAAGCTCCTCATACATTTTCTTTCCATTTTCAATAATCCACTCAGGGTCACCCTTTGGTACAGCATTACCGGTTTTAAAGCTGAATGACTCATCATAATATTTTAGGCTATCAATTCCAATACGCTCTGCTTGACGCTCACGAAGCTTTACTGCCAATGGAACGATATGATCCTTTACTTGTTTTCTGAAGTTAGCTACCATTTCTGCATTATAATCTGTTCTGGATAATCTTACGTAAGCTAACTCTACAAAGTTTTTAAATCCTAGCTTATGTGCAATACGTGTGCGTACCTTTACAAGCTGATCATATATTTCATCGAACTTCTCTTGGTGCTCTTGGTAAAATGCAAATCGTACTTCATTCGCTTTTTTACGCATACCTCTGTCTTTCGATTCCATAAATGGCTGTAACTGCGCTAACGTACGTTCTTCTCCCTCAAACATAATTTTTGCAGACGCCACAAGCTTTGTATACTCTGAAGAAAGCTTATTTTCTAATTGAAGATCCTCCACAACTTCTGCAGAGAATGTTTTGATTTGTGTTTCAGCAAAATCAAATAGCTGTTTGCCCCATTTGTTTTCTAATTCGGTACGGAATTTAGAATTAACAAGAGCATCATAGTATTTCGTTGTTAAGCCTTGAACTAATGGCTGTATTTCATCAAGATAATCTTGCTCATTTTTATAGAATTCATCATTTGTATCAACCGTATGCCTGATATAGCAAATGTTAAAAGCTGTATCAACTGTTCGTTGAATGGCAATGATTTCTTTCATCGCTTCATCTTGTCGGACTGGATTTGCCGCATTTTTAAACTTTTCAAGCGCTACATTAAATGTTTGCTCTACTTCGTCCATGTTCGGGCGGACATACGTAAAATCATTAAAATTCATAGAAAGTTCCCCTTTTCGCTTAAGAGATTCGTATATGTATACTCTTACATTGTAAACCACTCCTACATATATTTTCCACTCCGAAATATTCGCGATAAAATGATAAGTTTCGCTAAATAATCTAGTAATTTTGTCGATAAAAATAGTAGAATGTTAGATAAACTATTAGAAACAACTTTAGTTGTTACGTATGAAAGTATAGGTGATATTAATTGGATAAATCGTCATTAATTGGTGTAATACTTGGTTTAATTGCCGTCTTTATAGGTATGATTTTAAAAGGGGTTTCAGTAACAGCTTTGATAAACCCCGCTGCCTTTTTAATTATTATTTTAGGAACGATTGCAGCAGTAACAATTGCTTTTCCTACCAGTGAATTAAAAAGGGTGCCACAATTATTTGGGGTCCTTTTCAAAGAAAAAAAGTTGTTAGGTGTTGAAGAATTAATTCCAATGTTCTCAAGCTGGGCAACGATTGCTCGTAAGGAAGGCCTATTAGCACTTGAAGTCAAGGTTGCTGAAGTGGATGATCCCTTCTTAAAAAATGGTTTAAGCATGGCGGTTGATGGACAAAGTGCGGAATTTATTCGTGATGTGATGACGGAAGAATTAGAAGCAATGGAAGACCGCCATTTATCTGGCGCTTCGATTTTCTCCCAAGCAGGAACATATGCCCCAACACTTGGGGTATTGGGGGCAGTTGTAGGTCTGATTGCAGCATTGGGCCATATGGACGATACAAATGCACTTGGGGAAGCTATTGCAGCTGCGTTTGTTGCAACTCTATTAGGGATTTTCACAGGTTATGTACTGTGGCATCCTTTCGCAAATAAATTAAAACAGAAATCAAAGCAGGAAATAAAAATTAAAGAAGTCATGATTGAAGGCGTTTTGTCTGTCCTTGAAGGTCAATCCCCTCGAGCAATCGAACAAAAACTTTCAATGTACCTATCAAACAAAGACCGTGAAAAGGTTTTGACTGAAGGTGAAATGATAGATGGCTAGAAAAAGACGAAAACGAAAGCACGATGAGCATATGGATGAATCATGGCTGGTGCCCTATGCGGATATTTTAACGTTATTACTGGCCTTGTTTATTGTTTTGTTTGCAGCAAGCAATGTAGATGCTCAGAAATTTAATGCGCTCCGAAGCTCTTTTAATAATGTTTTCACAGGTGGAACCTCTGTTTTAGAATACGAGAGTCCGACACCAGTTGAAATTGATACAGTTGCAATCCAAAATGATAAAGACAAAGAAAAAGAGAGAGAAAAACAAGAGCAAGAAGAACTGAAGGAATTGCAAAAGAAGATTAATGGCTATATCGCCGAGAGTGGTTTAGATTTAAGTCTTAAAACGCGCTTAACGGAAGAAGGTTTGCTAGTTACCATTCAGGATGGTGCCTTCTTTAATCCGGCAAGTGCAAAGGTTCGACCAGAGGATATTAAAATTGCAAGAGAAATTTCTGAGCTGTTGGTTATGGATTCTCCTCGCAATATCATTGTAAGTGGACATACAGATACTGTCCCTATTAATAATCATGAGTTTAAAAGCAACTGGCATTTAAGTGTCATGCGTTCCGTTAATTTTATGAGTATTTTATTAGAGAACGAAAAACTTAATCCAAGCCGTTTCAGCGCTCGCGGCCTTGGTGAATATGAACCTGTTGCGACAAATGACACACCAGAAGGTCGTAGTCTTAACCGACGAGTAGAAATACTAATCCTGCCAAATGGAGTTGAGCAAGAATAAAGAAATCCCGCGGAGCACATCCGTGGGATTTTTTATTACCATATTACCTTCCAATTTTCATCAACAGTGGCTTCAATTGTCCCTCTTTTAAGGATATAATCTGCGATTAGCTCGGACATATCGAGTGGAATATCTTTAATAACTGGCTTATCCTTAAACATCACATATTCTCCGCCACCACCTGCACGGTAGTTGTTCATGACCACATCATACTCAGCTTCTGGCTGAATGGGTTCACCCTTAAAGATTAACTGTACGACTCGCTCTCCAATCGGCTTTGAAATATCGATTATATATTCAATACCCTCCCACATATCATAATTGTAATGCTGTGGCTTTGGTGTTGTGAAGGTCGGATTGACTGCTGCCTTCCCATTATCAAGGATAAAATAACTTGCACTTCTTTCTAGTGCCGCCTTCATGTCCTCCCCTGTTATCCGAATGACCGTTAATGTGTTTGGGTAAATATAATTAGATACCACATCTCTCATCGTTATATTTGATGGAAAACCTTTCGTTATATTATTAAAAAGAGCTGTATTGGAAATCGATACCTTGGCAACATCCATTTGCACCTTATTAATAAATTCAACAAGCGCATTATCCTTTAAGCGTGCTTTTAATGGATCATCAATTGTCATATTTCCGATAACCCGGCCAATTGGTTTATCCAACCATTCTTGTGTCGCAGCCTCATATTCGTTTACTAGTTCAATTGAACCTTCGTCTTCTTTTTTATCTTCTACTAAAATAAGTTCAGGCTTAGATTCTGAAATGGTCCACTTATCCTCTTTTTTTGTAAGAGTTAGAGTGACTTTACCAATTGCCTGTCCATTAAAGCTTGGCTGAACAATCGGTATGCCATTTACTTTCCTGGCAAGAGAACGATGTTGATGGCCAGTTAATAAAACGTCAATCCCCTCAATCTCTTTACAAATTCGGTACCCCTGATTTTCTCCAGTTTGCTTTTCGGTTGGTTCACCGGTTTCCAAATCTGCTTCAAAGCCACCGTGGTAGGAAACAATCATCAGATCTGGCTTTTCATCTTTACGAATTTTCTCCACCCAATTTTTCGTTGTTTCGAATGCATCATTAAAAGTTAAACCTTTAATGTGCTCCGGATTCTCCCAATTCGGAATGTAGTGAGTGGTTACACCCAGAATCACAGCCTTTATTCCTTCCTCAAGCTCAACCATGATATATGGCTTTCCAACAAATGGCTCTCCTTTTTCATTTACTATATTTGCAGAAAGCCATGGAAAAGTTGATTCTTTTATTGCCTGCTGTAAAACATCGATTCCATAATTGAATTCATGATTCCCAACTACAGCTGCATCATATTTTAAATCATTCAATATTTTAATCACTGGATTTTGTTTATGACGACTTGAACGTACATAATGATAAGATAAAGGTGTTCCTTGGATTAAATCTCCATTATCAATAACGATGGTATTCTTATTACGACTTCTCTCTTCTTTAATAACAGTCGCAATCTTTGTAAGTCCAAGTCCAACAGGCTCATTGTTCCCATAGTTAATTGGAAAAATATTGCCGTGTACATCACTCGTTTCAAGAATTGTAATTGATATCGATCTCATTTTTTGTTACCTCTTTTGTATAGGGTCAATTTTAGTATACATAATTTTACCAATTTCGGGGTTAAGAATTATATTCTTTTAACATTAGAGTTTTTCCATTCACTCCTAAATAATGTAACAATAGACCGAAATTGATTGTTTTTGTCGAAATTTTATATGTTTCTCTTTGTCATTTTGATATAATATTTTTACAGGAAAATGGCAAGGAGAATGTGTTTGAGAATAAAATCGAATGTTCTAAAAAATATTCTTGTATATCTAATAATTGTAATCTTACCTACCACAATTGGTAGTATTTTATTTGCGAATTATCATTATAATACGGCTATAATTAATCAAACTGCCGAAACAAAAGAGATGGTAAACTTTCAATCTAGCTATATTGATCGATTTATTGGAGAAGCAATAGCCAGCACCGAAACGCTTGGAATTGTCTTTGAAAACAAGAATAGTAATGAAGAGATTAAGAACATGTTACATTCAATTCATAAAAAGGATGATCGCTTTTCTGGACTATATTGGGTAAACCCAAACGGTGATATACTTGTGTCTACTCTCGACTTAGATAAAAAAGTGAACATTTCCTATCGCGAATA
This sequence comes from Fredinandcohnia onubensis, assembly GCF_002734285.1. Taxonomy (GTDB): domain Bacteria; phylum Bacillota; class Bacilli; order Bacillales; family Bacillaceae_L; genus Ferdinandcohnia; species Ferdinandcohnia onubensis_A. Next base: position 19,435 of record NZ_NSEA01000014.1, read on the forward strand.
TTTCCAACAGGCCCTTCAAACAAAAAGGACCGTCATCTCACCAGCCCATAAAGGAGTTATAACAGGGAGATTTGTTGTTACAATTGCCACACCCGTTTTAAAATCTAATGAAGTTAAAGGTGTTGTACTCTTTAGCTTACGCTTAGATTATTTAGAAAACGTATTGAAGGTTCTTGCACCGGATGAAATTTTAAGAGTCGTAGACCCAACTGGTCAGGAATTAATTACCACTAATTTAAATTCACATTCACTTGATAGCGATATCATTCGTACAGAGCTTACTAATGTGAACTGGACAGTTGAAGCATGGCCTCGAACAACATTAACCAATAAAAAAATATTTATTTTAAACTCAGTTATTTTTAGTGGTATTTTATTAATCCTTACTCATATTCTATTTCTTCTTGGAAAATATCTTCTTCTCAGACGCCAAACCATTCGTGAACGAGAGGAAAATGAGTTACAGAAATTAGAATTAGTCGGGACATTAGCCGCTAGTAGCGCCCACGAAATTAAAAACCCTTTAACTGGGGTAAAAGGACTCATTCAATTATTAAGTGAAAAACATAAGGATCCGAACGATCAATTTTATTTTTCGGTGATTCAGCAAGAGATTACAAGAATCAATGATATTGTCAATGAGTTCTTGATTCTTGGAAAACCTACTGCTGATAAACGAAAAAGCTATGATATGAATGATATTGTGAAAGAAGTCCAACCCATTATACAATCTGAAACAAACCTATATAATGTGGAATTTGATTTACAGTTTTCTGAAACGCCACTGTACATCATGTGCTCAAATGATAATATTAAACAGGTTGTTTTAAATCTATCCAAAAATGCAATTGAATCAATGCAAGCAGATGGTGGCAAACTGACAATTTCGATCCAAAAAGAGGGACAGTCTTGTCTATTGTCAATCACTGATACAGGTGTCGGCATCCCAAAACATATCCTTTCAAAAGTGTATACTCCATTTTTCACCAATAAGGATACTGGAACTGGGCTTGGTCTCGTGATTTGTAAAAGAATTGTCAATATGTATAATGGAACTATTAACATTGAGAGTGTGGAAGGTAAAGGTACAACAGTTCAAGTATACTTACCTCTACACGAAGATTAAAAACAAACCCACTTTTTCGAAAGTGGGTTTGTTGATGCTTATGGGACTATACAGTCAAAATCGATTCGATTCTCTTAATCTCTTCAAATCCAAGCACAAGGTCAGAAGCTTTGGCATTTGCTTCAATCTGCTCAGGATTTGTCGCCCCGACAAGTGTACTCGCAATATTGTGTTGTCTTAAAATCCAAGACAGAGCTAATTCTGGCAGGGTAACACCTAGTTCTGTTGCAAATTCTTCGAGACGATCTAATTTAGTTGAAACAATTCCATTAATAATATTTTTCACCCATGTATTTACCTGAGAGTTTGCTCCTCTGCTACCAGTTGGAATCGTACCTCCTCTATACTTGCCTGTTAATACCCCTTGGGCAAGCGGTGAATATACAACCTGAGAAATTCCATTTTTCTCACAAACTGGTATAATCTCATCCTCGATGTCACGATGGAGCATATTGTATTGAGGTTGATTCACAATAATCCGATCTAATAAATACTTATCTGCAATGGCTACAGCTTCCTGGATTTGAGCTGCACTCCATTCACTTACACCCACATAAAGAATTTTTCCTTGCCTAATTAAATCGTCAATTGCTCGTAGTGTCTCATCCAGAGGAGTATCTTCATCATAGCGGTGACAGTAAAACACATCCACATAGTCTAGTTCCATGCGTTTTAAACTCGCATTAACTTGTTCGATTACGTGTTTCCTTGATAAGCCCCTATCGTTTGGACCATCACCCATCGGACCATATGCTTTTGTTGCGATAACATAAGATTCACGCGGGTATTCTTTTAACGCACTTGCTACGATTCGCTCTGCTTCCCCTCGCTCATACACATTTGCCGAATCAAAAAAATTTATTCCAAGTTCATATGCTTTATGAACGGTTTTCGTCGCCATTGATACATCTACTGTTTTTCCAAAAGTTAGCCAACTACCCAAACTAATTTCACTAACTTTAAGACCAGAACGTCCTAATCTTCTGTATTTCATGTCATGCCTCCTCCTTCAAGCGAATATTATCTTACTATTAAATTTATCAGAAATTTCAAACAAGGTAAAGCAATTGTTCAATGAATAAAATGTTGACTTTTGTCTTGATTTACCTATATTTATTTTGAATTTTCACTTTACAAAATTGGAAAAAAGGTTTTTCATAGAGTAAAGGATTATAATGATTAAAATTACTTCATCGGTAAGTAACAAAGGGGAAATAAATAAAATGCTCGCAGCAAAAACACAAGCTACACCTACTGAAAATGACGCGAATAAAACACTTTATGGGATTTTATTTATCATTGGATTTGTCCACATGCTCAATGACTCAATACAGGCGATTATTCCAGCGATGTTTCCAATTTTAGAACGATCGATGGGATTAACGTTTACGCAGCTCGGATTAATATCCTTCGCGTTACAAATTGTATCTTCAGTTGCTCAACCTGTTGTCGGTTGGTATACAGACAAAAAACCAATGCCATTTGCTTTGCCAATTGGACTAACCTCTACTTTTTTTGGAGTTATTGGACTCGCATTTGCACCAAACTTTTTAACGATCATTCTTTCTGTATTGTTTATTGGAATAGGTTCAGCTATTTTTCACCCTGAGGGGTCACGTGTAGCCTACATGAGCGCTGGGAACAGACGCGGATTGGCACAATCGATTTATCAAGTTGGAGGGAATTCAGGGCAAGCCCTTGCACCCGTCATTACCGCTTTAATCCTAGTTCCATTAGGACAATTTGGGGCCATTTGGTTTTCGTTAGTTGCAGCACTTGCAGTCGGACTACTAATCTATATTGCAAAATGGTATTCTAAAACGTTAAAAACAGTTGAGCTTCAAAAGAAAGTAAAAAAGGCCGTTTCAACTGTTCCGCGAAACATGAAAGCTGTAAAATTCGCATTAGTTGTTATCGTGCTATTTGTATTTGCTCGCACATGGTACATGTCAAGCATCACAAATTTTTACTCATTTTATGTAATTGAAAAATATGGTTACAGCATTTCACAAGCTCAAATTTTTATTTTCTTATTCCTAGCTACAGGGGCATTAGGAACATTCTTTGGTGGACCATTGGCTGATAAATTCGGAAAACGGAATGTCATCATTGTTTCCCTTTTAGGTACAGCACCATTAGCACTGGTTCTTCCGTTTGTTGGACCACATGTGGCAATCGTACTCGTAACGGTTATCGGGTTTATGCTTTTATCCAGCTTCTCCGTAACTGTTGTATATGCGCAGGAATTGGTGCCTGGTAAAATCGGAATGATGTCCGGGTTAATTGTTGGCCTCGCCTTCGGTATGGGTGCTATCGGTGGTGTTGGAATTGGTGCCATCATCGACGCAATCGGTTTAACACCAACCATCATCATGATGGGCTTCCTTCCATTGTTGGGATTGTTGGCCTTCTTATTACCAACTGATCAAAAGTTAAATGAATGGAATAGTGCAGGATAACACATTTTTAGGGACGCTTCTGGCGTCCTTTTTTGTTGCTTGGGGCTTTGGGAGCATGCGGTATACCATTTATCGTTTTACGGCTTGATGATATACCGATTACCTCGGTTGCGGTATACCATTTATCGTTTTACGACATGATGATATACCGATTACCTCATTTGCGGTATACCATTTATCGTTTTACGGTTTGGTGATATATCGATTACTTCATTTGCGGTATAGCATTTATCGTTTTACGATTTGGTGATATATCGATTTCCTCGGTTGCGGTATACCATTTATCGTTTTTCGACATGATGCTATACCGATTAGGACGTTTGCGGTATAGCATTTATTGTTTTGCGATTTGATGATATACCGATTACCTCGTTTGCGGTATAGCATTTATTGTTTTATGACATGATGCTATATCGATTACCTCATTTGCGGTATACCATTTATCGTTTCTCGGCTCTTCAATATACTGATTACCCCGCTTACGTTTTTTCTCCTCTAACCCCCACCCCATTCAACACACACTTTCTTTGCAAAAAAATAAACAATCCATTTTCATGAATTGTTAAGTAAATTATATTATGATTGTGATTTATAGCTGACTTTTTGAAGTGCAAAAAATAACATGACTCTCTTTAAAAACTGACGAAAAAGTGAATGGTTTCGTTCTGCTGATTCTGCTCGTTGATAGATATTTATAAGTTCATCAAGTTCTTGACTACATTCAATTGTTTCATTACTTGTAAACCCCGTACTATTAGCAATAGTGATCATTTCTTCTCTTTTTCTATTAATTTCCTCTAATAGTATCTGTTTGTAATCTATACGTCTAGTTTCCAAAACTTCCACTCCTTTATTCACACGTTAGAAGATTCTAACGCCGCATACAACTATCGTATGCCAACCAATACTACCTTTGGTGCATGCTGAGTTGCTATTACTCTATGAATTATTACAAAATCTACTATTTATGTAAATAGATTCGCAAAAATAGACATTTTTTTCTTAAAAATTTTTACAAATTTGTGTACGAAATCGCTTCCAACCCGTCTTTCAACTTTTTTCGACATCCGAAATAATACAAGAAACGACATAAATCTCAATAAAAAAAACCTATAGGTATACTCCCATAGGTCTAAACATTCTCTTATTTAATTCGATCGATATGTGTAACACGGAATTCTTTCGCTTCAAGCTTCCTTTTGATAGCCTGAATCTTTTCCTCTTCAAGTGATCCTGGTAGATTTAGGATGATGCGGCGGAGGTATTTTTCACCATTATCAAGTGTTAACATGCCATCAATGTTAACGTCACGGATTAGAGATACAAGATCTTTTATCGCACCTTTATGTTCAATCGTAGCTATTGTTAGTGTATATCCGCCTGTTCGCATTCCAAATGAATCCTCAAGGACATCCATTACATTTGAATGTGTAATAATTCCAAGAAATTCATTCTCGGAGTTAAGCACGGCAATAAATGGCAAACGGCGAATCGTTAAAAATGTCTTAAAGAAGGAATCCTCATCGTAAACAAAAGCATCCTTGCTCTCGACAACGGTAAGAATACTTGCATTTGCATCTCCACTTTTTTCATAAAGGTACTCTAAAATGTCGACTTTATAAATTAAACCTTCAAATGTTGTTCCATTTTTTGATAATACCGGGACTGACCGATAGCCTGTTTCATTTAAAAATTGAAGGGCTTGCTGAACGTTAAAATCGTCGTGACAATATTTCACATCTGATTTCTCGACAAAATTATAGCGAATCTTCATAATCTCCACTCCTCATACAGTAGAAAGAATTCCCAACTACCTATAGTATATGCAACAAAATATTTCTTTTCCAATGAACAAAAATGTAACATATTTATATTCATATGTAAAGAATATTCTAAACATTTAGATATAAAAAAGAGCCTATGGTAAAACACCATATGCCCTAGCTATTCCTATTTTGCACCCGTAAAATCTGGGTCTTGGAATGGGTGAGCTACCCAACCAGCTGCATCAATAAATAATCGCACTGCAACGACTTCACGATCATCCATTAGTGTGAAAAAGTGTGGTGTGTCAACAGGTACAGAAATAACATCCCCTGCTTCTAGTTCAACGTCAAAGTAGCCAGTATCTCCACTTCCTTTAATAATAAAAATCCCATGTCCTGCTACAATTGCGCGTACTTCATCTTCGGTATGAACATGTACTTGTTCGAATTTCTTAAGAAGTTCATCAAGGTTTGGGGTTGCATCGGATAATGCGATGACATCCCAATTTTGGTATCCATTGCGCTCACCAAGTGATTTGATTTCTTTTTCATAAATGGATAGGATTTGTTCTTTTTGCTCATCATTAATTCTGCAATTTCCTCTTAATTCCACTGGTAGTTTACTAGTGTCCCAGTGCTCATAAAGAACACCTTGTTCTTGTAAAAATGCTGCTACCTTTTCTTGACCCTCTAGTCTTTCACCTGTATTACGTAATTTAATATTTGCCATTTTTCTTCACCTCGTAAAATTTTTATACCCTTAAGGGGGCTAATGCTAATAGTTTTAAATGATAGCTAAAAAGAAACTCATATGCTTCTAAATGTTTTTTTGCATCAAATGCATTCTTGGCCCAGACAGTGATTCCATGGTTTCGGATCAGAACAGCGCCAAAGTCCCCAGTGACATACTTGCCAAAATTTCTAGCAAGTGTCGGGATATCAGCATCATTATGGATGATTGGTATTCTGATTTCTGCATCCTCATCCCATAAACCAAGTGCTTTAATAATTTCCTGTCCCTTGAATACAACCTCACCCCTGTCAGCATATAGTTCAGAAATGACATTGTTATCAACTGTATGGACATGAAGGCTACAGCCTGCATTTGTTTTGTTATAGATCTCAACATGCAGAAGTGTTTCTGCTGAGGGCTTCAAGTGAGTAGGAGTAACTGGATAACCTGCACCGTCCACTAGTAAAAAGTCCTCATCCGTTCGTTTCTTTTTATCCTTACCACTTGCTGTAACGAGAAATGTGATGGGATTGTCGGATACTTTTATAGCAAGATTTCCACTTGTTCCCATAAACCAATCACGGGCTGCAAGCTCATCTTTAATATCCGCAAGCTCAGTCCATTGTTTAATTCGAAGCATTTGTCACAACCTCCTTTTTTAGAACCTCAATAACATCAAAAAAGGAATGGAAGGAAGAATGTTCGATTCCGAGTTCTTCACACTTTTGCCCAAGAAAATCTCTAGCAATGACCTTGTCTCCAAGTTTAGCAGCCTGAAGATCGGTAATGGAATCACCAATGACAATCTTAAAATCAGCCTCATTTGCAAGCTTTCGAATTAATGTTGGCTTACAACAGCCACACTCGTTTGTACACTCATCATCACAAGTGTATGGCCATACAATATTAATTCTTTCATTTGAAAAATCAGATTTGTTACAGTAAATTTGCTCCTTTGGAACAAGTCCTTCGAGTAATGGCTCTACAAAAAAATCAATCCCACCGCTGACAATGTATAGCGGAATTCCCTCATCTTTTGTAAACGCGACAAATTCCTTAAAGCCATCACGAATTTCAGCGTGGTTCAGAATATATTCTGTAATTTCTTCTCGCCAAGCTGATGGTAGAAGAGAAAACATATTACTTACACCCTCTCGAATCGGGATTGTTTGAGTGAGAACCTGATCCTTAATCTCTTCCCAACCAGGCGGTGCAAATCTTTTCATGATGGCTATAATGTTATCTGTATTCGTGATTGTGCCATCAAAATCACAGAAGATAATTGGTTTATTCATTTTTATACCTCTTTATATCCCCATAATTCAATTGCCTTTTTAAGCTCTGGGCTATTTTTTGCAAATTCAATAAGTGTCTTTCCACCTAGTACTGCATCAACCGCAGCATTAAAGGCTTTTCCGCCCCCAATTGCACCATCAGGATGTCCGTGAACACCGCCACCGGCATTGATGACACTATCTTTTCCAAAATCATTGATTAGTAGTGGCACTAGGCCTGGATGGATTCCCGCTGAAGGAACAGGAAATGTTGGTTTAAATGCCTCATCATTTTTTGTTAACTCTTCTGCAATTGCTAATGTCTGTTCTCTTTCAAGCGCAACACTACCATATGGTGAAGGGAACAAGACAAGATCTGCCCCAGCATATCTAAGTAATTTTCCTAGTAATAGCCTATTAGAAAATCCGTAAAACTCAGAGGGAGTAAGTGTCCCACTCACAGCTGGATGAGCCATAATTGGTATTGAAATTTGCGGGTCTTCTGCTAAGCTTTGAAGCACATCAATTCCGTAAGCAAAAACATTAAACAATAGAAGGTCTGCACCTAACTCTACTGCCTTCCTAGCTTTTTCCCTTAGTTCGAATGTTCTTCCGGTCAAGTTTACAGCGTAAAGTGCTCGATGGCCGGTTTCTTTGTAAACATCTTCTAGTATTTTTCTTCCCTCTATAATTCTTGTTTCAAAAGGTGTTAATGTATTCTCAAAGAGGATTTCATCATCCTTGATGATATTCACACCGCCTAAGGCCTGCTCACGTAGCTGATCCTTGAGGTACTCCATATCCCTTCCAATAACTCCTTTAAAAATGCTCATCACGAGCGGTCTATTATATACTCCTAGTTTATCTCGAATGCCATTAATTCCAAATTTCGGACCTGGTAATGTGGATTTTAACTCACTTGAAAATTCCAAGTCTAGTAGTTTCACTTCCCCGTCCAAAGAAAGCTTACCAAACGTAGTTGTTAAAACAGCTGGTAGGTCTGCACTAAAATTAGCGCTTGGGTATGCTATTTTAATAATTCCCTTTTTTACTTGCTTTCCTAAATATTGACTTGCTCGGCTGTCTGTATCTAATTGCTTGACACTTATTACTATACCTTTATGCTTTATAAGCTGGTTTTGTTCTATTTTTGGTAAATTTGTCCAAGATCCAATCGTTAAGCCGAGTGCGATACTTTCAGCTTTTTTCACTAAGTCGTCCCCGGTGTCATGCACCAAATACGTAGCAATCACTTCACTCATTTTTCAACCCCCATTTCAAAAATCTGCCATAAGACGAAAAAAACCTCTTCATAAGAAGAGGTTAGCAAACTAACATCTTCTTATCTCTCAGCTTAACGCTGCAAGAATTAGCACCGTGCTTACAATTTGTAAGTCGGTTGCCGGGCTTCACTGGGCCAGTCCCTCCGCCTGCTCTTAATAAGAAAATAGATTCTATTTATTATGTTGAGCCTTGTTTTAAACAAGCTCAACGTTTATTTAACTTTTACGAATTTGGAATTTAACTAGGATTATGACAGGAATTATTTTTCTTGTCAAACGTTTTTTAATTTTTGAATATTAATGGTTATTTAAACAGGTTTAGTTCTTTAATACGATTAGCAGCTTCAACAAGTCTATCCTCGTCAGTTAAAAGCCCGACACGTACATATCGATCACCATATTCGCCAAAACCGATTCCTGGTGCAACAGCAACATGGGCTTTTTCTAGTAATAGATCTGCAAAGCTAACCGATGTATAACCTTCAGGAACAGGTAGCCACGCGAAAAATGAGCCTGCAGGTGCTTTTACCTTCCACCCTAGTGTATGTAATGCACCGAAAAATGCGTTACGTCTTGATTCATATTTGTCGACTAATTCTTTTACACAGTCCTGTGACTCTGTCAGTGCGACTGCAGCTGCTGCTTGAACTGGACTAAACAAACTAACGTACATATGGTCTTGAATTAAATTTATTGCTTCGATTACGCTCGGATTTCCTACAGCAAAACCAACTCTCCAGCCTGCCATATTATAGGTCTTTGAAAGTGTATATATTTCAATACCGATATCTTTGGCACCTTCCACTTCCAGAAAGCTGATTGGCTTTTTCCCCTCATATCCAATCGCACCATATGCAAAATCATGTACCACACAAATATTATGTTCTTTCGCAAAAGAAATTGTTTCTTCAAAAAATTCTTTCGTTGCAATAGCCCCTGTTGGGTTATTCGGGTAATTTAAGAACATTACCTTTGCTTTTTCAAGCTTTTTTGAATCAATTTCTGTGTAATCTGGTAGAAACTCATTCTCTTCTTTCAGAGGCATATAGGCCATTTCAGCTCGTGCAAGTTCAACACCAGACCAATAGTCTGGATAACCAGGGTCAGGTACTAATGCAACATCCCCAGGATTTAATAGACATTGTGGAATCTCTACCAATCCAGCCTTTCCACCAAATAAAATCGCGATTTCTGTTTCGGGGTCAAGTTCAACACCATATTCACGTTGATAAAATTCTGCTGCTGCCTTCTTTAAGAATGTATGGCCTCGAAACGGAGAATATTTATGAAATTTAGGCTGGTCGGCGGCATTTTTCAATGCTTCAACGATATGCTGAGGCGTAGGTTGATCCGGATTCCCCTGACCTAAATTTATTACATCATGCCCTTGGGCAATTACATTGTTCACCTTAGCTACAAGTGAAGCAAAAAATTGTTTCGGTAATTTTTGTAGAATTTCAGATTGTTGGAAATTTTTCATATATACACCTTCTTCAAAATACTTGAAATACTAACCCAAAATAATATATTGTTAGAGTTAACTTGTAAAGTATTATTTTCACTGGGAGGATACCAAATGAATCTTAAAATTGCTTGTATACAGTATGATATTCAATTCGGTAAACCGCAAGAGAATTTTGCCTATATTGCTAAAGAAATCGAAAAGACAATGAATCAGGACAAACCTGATATAATCATCCTTCCAGAGCTTTGGACGACTGGATATGATTTAACTAGATTAGATGAAATTGCAGATGAAAATGGCGATGAAACAAAAACGTTTATAAAAACCTTAGCAAAACAATACTCTGTAAATATTGTAGCAGGCTCTGTAGCCAAAAAGACAGAGCAAGGTGTGACAAATACGATGTTTGTCTTTAATCGAGACGGAGAATTGCTAAGTGAATACAGCAAACTACATTTATTCAAGCTAATGGATGAACATTTATATTTAAAGGCCGGTGAAGCAAAAGGCGATTTCATAATTGAAAATGTACCAGCAGCTGGTGTGATTTGTTACGACATTCGCTTCCCTGAATGGATTCGTGCACATACAACAAGTGGCGCCGAAGTTTTATTCGTGGTAGCAGAATGGCCACTACCCCGCATTGAGCATTGGCGAACATTACTCCTTAGTCGAGCGATTGAAAATCAGTGCTATGTTGTTGCATGTAATTGTGTTGGAAGTAATCCTAATAATGAATTCGGAGGTCATTCGATGGTCATCGACCCTTGGGGAAACATTATTGTTGAAGCAGGTACTGAAAGCACAACACTAGTTGGAGAAATCGACCTTAGCAAGGTAGAAGATGTGAGAAAACAAATTCCTATCTTCCAGGATCGTCGTCCAAATTTTTATCATTCATAGAAATAAAAATATATTGACAATTATGTACATTCGTTGATATCATTCTTTTCAGTATCAACATATAATAGAATATCAATTAATTTGATCTCTTATCAAGAGTAGGCAGAGGGACTTGGCCCGATGAAGCCCAGCAACCGACCGTAATTCCATCGCAAGGTGGGGCGCTATCTTTTAGCGCTGGGGAAACCCACAAGGCACGGTGCTAATTCCAGCAGGAAGTGAATAACTTTATTCAGTCATGCTTAAAACCAGACTGAATAAAGTTATAGCCTCCGGCGGATGCAACAGATTTTCAAAGGTAAATTTTCGAGCATGCTCGAAAAAATCTGTGCGCAAATTCGCTGAAGGCTCATTTGATCTTCTTGGCAGATAAGAGGTGCGAAGCCGTGTCTTCAAGCCTCTTTCAATGAAAGAGGCTTTTCTGCTTTTAGAAAAGCCTCCAAACTACTAAATAATACTTCTGGAGGAATATAAATATGTCAATCTCATATCAATCGATTTACGAACCTTTAACAGAAAGCACTGCGGTGGCATTAGCCATACGTTTAGGTTTGTTTGAAGAAGGAACATTTTTAAAATGCAGAGAAATTGGGGATGGAAATTTAAATCTAGTTTTTCATATCACCGAAGAAGAAGGAAATGGCATCATCATAAAGCAGGCTTTACCATATGCAAAGGTGGTTGGTGAAAGCTGGCCATTATCTATAAAGCGAGCAACTATTGAAGCAAATGCATTATTAGCAGCAGCTGATTATGTTCCAACTCTTGTACCAAAGGTTTATTATTCTGATGAGATTCTAGCTATTACGGTAATGGAAGACCTCTCCCACTTGCAAATCTCAAGAGCCGGTCTCATTGAAGGTAAAAACTTCCCACTTTTGTCTGAGCACATTGGAACATTTTTAGCTAAAACTTTATTTCACACTTCAGATTTTGGACTAGAGCCAACAAAGAAGAAAATATTGGTGCAAAAATTTATTAATCCTGATCTATGTAAAATTACGGAGGACCTTGTTTTCACAGATCCATTTTTCGATATCGATACAAATAACTTCGAAAAGGAATTACAAAAAGATGTTGAACAAATCTGGGCTGACCAACCTCTAAAGCTTGAAGTTGCAAAACTTAAGCAGAAGTTCTTAACTCAAGCAGACGCCCTATTGCATGGCGATTTGCATACAGGAAGTATTTTCGCAAGCGAAACAGAGACTAAAGTTATCGATCCTGAATTTGCTTATTTTGGCCCACTAGGTTTTGATATCGGCCAATTTATTGCAAATCTATTATTAAATGCGATCTCAAGAGATTCTCAGTATCGTGAGCCATTATATGAACATATCGATAAAACATGGGATGTGTTTTCTACTACTTTCTCAGACCTCTGGAAGAATGAAGCTGTAGAACTTTATCGTGATACGGAAGGCTATTTGGAATATGTTCTTGAGCAAACTTTTGAAGATGCGATTGGTTTTGCAGGCTGTGAAGTGATACGTAGAACAATCGGACTTGCTCATGTTGCCGACTTAGACGGCATTGAAAACTATGAACAAAGAATTGCAACTAAACAGCATGCACTCCGTTTAGGTAAAGAATTAATACAAGAACGCAAGTCAATCAAGGAACTTGGAACTCTACGAAACTATGTAGAAAAAACAGCTAAGGAGTGACAACATGACCTACATCAAAACAGTTCCCCAATCCGTTCAGTGGAGTGAAACACATATTAAACTATTAGATCAAACAAAACTTCCGTTAGAGACTGTGTTTATCAACCTTTTAACAATTCAGGATGTTTGGGACAGTATTACCACTTTAAAAGTCCGTGGAGCTCCAGCGATAGGAATTACAGCTGCTTTTGGATTAGCATTGTCTGCTCAAGGCTATGAGGAAACATCCTTAGAAGAATTTAAGGAAAACCTACTAAAAGATAAAGAATACTTAGCAAGCTCACGCCCTACTGCTGTAAATCTGATTTGGGCGTTAAACCGTCTAGTTGCAAGCATCGAAGCTTCAAAGTCTGTGAACGAAGCAAAAACAACACTTGTCCACGAGGCAATTCGAATTCAAGCAGAAGATGAAGGGGTCTGCCGCCAAATTGGGGAAAATGCACTTACTCTATTCAAGGATGGATTTAAAGTGTTGACAATTTGCAATGCGGGTTCAATCGCAACAGCTCGCTATGGGACAGCATTAGCACCGTTCCATCTTGCGGCACAACAAGGAATTAATCTATCAGTCTATGCATCAGAAACAAGGCCAGTATTACAAGGAGCTCGACTAACAACTTGGGAGCTACTTCAGTCAGGTGTGGATGTAACACTCATTACGGACAATATGGCCGCCCATACGATTTTGGAAAAAGGGATTGATGCCATCATCGTAGGTGCTGATCGAATTACAGCAAATGGGGATACTGCCAATAAAATCGGTACCTTCAATTTGGCGGTATTAGCAAAAACATTCGGTATTCCTTTTTATGTCGCGGCACCACTTTCTACTTTTGATGTGACATTAGAAAGTGGTAAAGAAATTCCAATTGAGGAACGAAATCCAGAAGAAGTGACTCATTTGGGTGGTGTACGCGTCGCTCCAGAAGGCGTAAAAGTGTACAATCCAGCGTTTGATGTTACGCCAAATGAACTGATTACAGCCATTATTACCGAAAAAGGGATTTTACAAGGTGATCTCAAAGCGGAAATCCAGCAGGTGTTTGAAAAATAAAAGAAAATCCAGTGTGAAATCACACTGGATTTTTTATGAGTTAAAAGCTCTTTATAACACGCCTTCCAATTCCAACAGTTTTTCTTTTAAATCTGTTCGTGTACCAGAGTATCCAGTCAATGACTTGTCCTTTCCTATTACACGGTGGCATGGAACAACAATCGGAATTGGATTTTTCCTGTTGGCTTGTCCAACCGCACGAACGGCTTTTGGATTATCAATGGCATTCGCAATATCCGCATAACAGCGAGTTTCACCGTAAGGAATATTCAAAAGTTCATTCCACACCTGTTCTTGAAACACTGTACCGCGAAATTTTATTGGGAAGCTGAATGTCTTCCGTTCCCCTCTAAAATATTCCTCGAGCTGATTTTTAATTTCAACGAGAGTAGCATCCTCCGGAGCATAGGAAGCCTCATATTTTTTATTAGCCACCTCCCAATCGTCCTCAGAGAGTGAGATGTCAACTAACTCCATTTCATAGGCAAGAATATATATGGTTCCAAATATACCGGTTTTCATTTCACTATATTTATACATCACGCAGTACTCCCTTCTCTTCTTTTATTTTACAAAACCCTGAAACATTTTGGAAATCCTATATTTACAAATAGTAAGCTAGTGCTTTGAATTGGCACTGGCATTTCCCCGCCTTATAGTTTGAATCTAGTAATCATAGTGTTCAGTCTATTTGCTAATTGTGATAATAGCTCTGAATGGTCAGAAATTGTTTCCATCGTACTCGTTGTCTGTTGAACAGAGGCTGAGGTTTGCTCAACTCCTGCTGCTGATTGCTCGGAAACGGCAGCGATATTATCAATCGATACATTCATTTCCACCGTATTGCTTGCGATTGTATCGAGGTTTTCAGAAATCGATTGAATCCGTTCAACCATGACCGTAACGGCATCATAAATATCCTTGAATGTTTGACCCGTTATTTGAATTTGTTTGGACCCTTCATCTACCTGGCTGTATCCATTTAATAAACCCTGAGCAACTGAGTTTGATTCCTTTTGAATACTATTAACAATTTCAGTTATGTCTTTTACTGAATGAGATACTTGTTCAGCTAGTTTCCGAACTTCATCTGCAACAACTGCAAATCCCCTTCCATGTTCTCCCGCACGTGCTGCTTCTATTGCTGCATTAAGTGCTAACAGATTCGTTTGATCTGCGATATCTCGGATGACCTTAACAAGGGTTGAAATTTGCTTCGTTTGTTCGTCAAGTCCCTTGACCTTTTCAACAGAAAACTGCATGATGCTGTTTATTTTATTCATTTGCTTCGTTGAGGCACTCATATATTCATGGCCCTTTTTCGTCATTTCCAATACGCTTTGAGACGACTCATTAATTTGGATTCCACTTTGATTTGCTGTTTGAATTTTTTCAGCATAATCATCCATCATTTTAGCTAATTGCGTAGACGAGTTTGCCTGCTCTTCAGCTCCTGTCGACAACTCTTGGACGGTAGAGGCAATTTGCTGGCTCGCTGCTTTCACTTCACTTGACGAGATCATTAATTCGGAACTCTTTGTTGTTACTTGTTCGGAAACTGTTGTAATTTCGCGAATCATCGACCGAAGGCTTTCATTCATTACATTTAATGAATTGCTGAGCAACCCTATTTCATCATGTCCTTTCACTTGAATGACATCGACATTTAGGTTCCCCTCCGCAATTCGATTCGAAATTCCAATCAATTTATTAAGCTGCTTTCCGATATTTCGACCGATTATCACAAGGCTCAAAATAGCAATTATCGTTGATATCACAATTGAAACGAGTAAAACAATAGCCGTTCCAGTTACATTCGAATCTGCTACTGTAATGGCACGTTCACTTTTTACTTTCATCTCAGCTCGCAACTGGTCCAATTGTCTGACAGTATCCTTAATTATTTGTTCAGCTTCCCGGCTCGCTTCTATTGAACTTAGCTTGTTTGCCGAAACAACCGCTGGAAAAACTTTCTCATCAAATAAAGTGGTGAGCTTTTGTTTATTTTCTCCAACCTTGTTATAATGCTGAAGCTCTATTGGTGTTAGAGATGGTTCAAGTTCATCAGATAATTCGTCATATCGTTTACTTAAGTCTTGAAATGCTGTAACATGTTTTCCATTACTATCTTGTATGTAAATACTAATCTCGCTGCCAAGCTGGTTGAAAACGCTAGCAATTTCGGTAATCATTATGGACTGCTCTCCGCTTTTTTTCACTTCTTTCATTTCATTGTTTACTTGATACAGCTGTACAAAAATGATGAAGGCCGATAAACAAAATAAAAGGATGGTAATCGTGAATGCCACTCCATATTTATAGCCAATCTTTAAATTATGCCACCCTGCGGCTAGTTTTGTAGGTGACTTTTTATGTACGTTTTTTTCCCGTTTTTCTCTTTTTGACCCCTTCAACTGCTTACCCCCTGCTTACTGCGTTTCTCTATTTTAGATATTTCGACAAAATCTCTGTTTCACTATTCTTTATTATAGTAGAAATTGTCGGACTTTGGAATGAATTCTGAGAATTAAACAAAGGAATATTCACTTGTATTTGGTCCAAGTAGCCTCCTGTGGTAAAATAAATAAGTTAATCATAGTGTTTTTAAATAAGGAGCAAGAGAATGAATATTGTTGTTAGTACGTTAAATGCAAAGTATATCCATACAAGCCTTTCCATTAGGTATTTAAAGGCTTTTGCAGCACCTGAATTTGATGTTACACTTGCTGAATATACAATTAAGGATCCAGCAATGAACATCGTTACTGACTTGTATCGAAAAAAGCCGGATATTATCGGCTTTAGCTGTTACATTTGGAACATTGAAGAAACCATTAAAGTCATTAAAATGCTAAAGAAAATAAATCCGGAGCTAGTCATCATCCTTGGCGGTCCTGAGGTGACCTATGACGTTCACGAATGGCTTGAGCGCATTCCAGAGGTTGATTACATTGTCGTGGGTGAAGGTGAAGAAACCTTTAAGGATCTACTCACTGCAATTCGTGATAATGAAAGTAAAGATGATATCAGTGGTGTCGCTTTCCGTAAAGAAGATCGATTGAAAATCAATCCACAACGAAATAAGCTCAATCTTAAGGATTTACCTTCACCATTTCGGTTTGAAGAGGACCTCGAACATTTATCAAAACGCGTGACATACATTGAGACAAGTCGTGGTTGTCCATTTAATTGCCAATTTTGCCTTTCCTCCATTGATGTTGGAGTGCGCTATTTTGATCGTGAAAAAGTCAAAGACGACATTCGTTTCTTAATGGACCATGGTGCTAAAACCATTAAATTTGTTGACCGCACGTTTAATATTAGCAGAAGTTATGCGATGGAAATGTTCCAGTTCTTAATTGATGAACACCGTCCAGGTACTGTTTTCCAGTTCGAAATTACAGCAGACATCATGAGACCTGAAGTCATTGACTTTTTAAATAAAAATGCACCTGCAGGGCTGTTCCGATTTGAAATTGGGGTTCAATCTACAAATGACCTAACAAATGAATTGGTTAAACGTAAGCAAAACTTCGCAAAGCTGCAGCGGACTGTAATGATGGTAAAAGAAGGCGGAAAAATCGATCAGCATTTAGATTTGATTGCGGGTCTACCTGAGGAAGATTACCAATCCTTCCGAAAAACATTTAATGATGTGTTTGAAATGCGTCCTGAGGAGCTTCAGCTTGGCTTTTTAAAAATGCTTCGTGGAACAGGAGTCCGAATCACTGCTGCACAGCATGATTATATCTATATGGATCACTCGCCTTATGAGATTCTAGGAAATAATGTTTTGAGTTTTGAGGATATAACAAGAATTAAACAGGTAGAGGATGTTCTCGAAAAGTATTGGAATGACCATCGAATGAACGAGACGGTAGAGTTTTTGGTTACTCATAGTTTTGAGACACCATTTGATTTCTTCCAAGACTTTGGCACGTATTGGGATGAGCGTGGATGGTCTCGAATTGGTCACCAGTTAGAGGATTTATTCAAGCGTCTGTATGAATTTTTACAAGCGACAAACCAACATCAGCTTCATGTTATCGAAGCTATCATGAAATATGATTATTTAAGAAATCAAAAATACAAGCCACGGAAACCATGGTGGGAGGACTTTGTAAGCAAGCAAGATCGGGCAACCTTCTATCAAGAGATTGTAGAAGACCCGAATGCTTTGGGTGAGGAATATAGCAAACTGAAGCTCCAGGAAAAAGATTTGTACAAGCATACAGTTGTAGAAAAAATTCCATTTAATCTTGAGGCTTATAAACAAACGGGTGAAATTAAATTACAAGATACGTATTTGCTCGTTTATTTTGATCCAATTGAAAGACAAGCAAAAGTATATTCCCGAAAAGTTTCGTAAAGAAAAGAGTCAGCGCGGCTGACTCTTTTTCTTACGTCCAGCTCCAACGCCTAGCCCCTCGAGGTCACAAGCCAATCCGTCAAGAAGGTCAAAGAGCAACCTTCTAGCCAGCTCGTCTTGTGCTTGTCGGACTTACACAGGACGTGTTGACATCGACGTTTGCCACAGGACGTGGCAGAAGTTAGTCGATGCTCCTTTTTCAAGGCGTTTTCGCCTTTGGGGTTTATTCGCCAGTACTGTTTCCTTTTTTGGAATTACGATTTGCACCCTTCATTGGGTTTTCATAATCTGCTTCTGCTGAAAATTCTGTATCAGGCATACTTTCTTTTGGTGTAAAATTACTCTTTCTCGCTGCGTCAAACTTCACTTTACGTTTCATATTTTTTACCCCCTTTTCTTCTGTAGTTTTCACCATGAATGTTATCTGCATAAATGGTAAAATACACCTCTTGATAAACTCTCCACTTTATAAATTTCTGGTTGTTGCAAACACTATAGAAAATGAATATGTGAGGTGTATAAGATTGACAAAAAAGAAAAAACAATCAGAAGAGATTGAATCACCCATTTTAGATGAAACGATGCCCCATCAAATTTCTGCACCATCTTTTAAAGGTACCGGAATTAAAATGGAGGAACCATTTGTCAACGAACATGGAGTGGTTATAGGCGATAGCCTATATGACTCCCCAAATTCACCATTGAATAATTGGAGCGATGAAGTGGATCCAGAAATAATGGCTGGTGACCAATGGGTGCATCCAACAAACGATATCGGCTGGAATACAGCCGAGAATCGTGAATTACTTGAAAATAAAAAACAACCTAAAGGTGTTCCGTTCATGCACCCCTCGCAAGACACTAGCTACGGAAACGACTAATTAGAAAAGTATAAGGCGCCCGCAAATCTGCGACAAGCACAAGAAAAGCGCTGGCAGAAGGCGCTTTTTGCCTTCAGAAGCGATTGGCTTGTGACCTCGAGCAGATGGCGCCTGAAGCTAGACATTTGAAAAAGAGCACCCAAATCGGGTGCTCTTCTGAATTATCCAATTATTAGTCTTTCTTTCGGGTAATGATAATTTGCATCCTTTCCTTTCTTACCAATAATGAAGATAAAGTTTAGGATACCGACCCGTCCAATAAACATTAATAACATAATAAGGATTTTTCCAAAATTACTTAAATCAGGGGTAATTCCCATCGATAGACCACAAGTACCGAAAGCAGATGCTACCTCAAAGAAAATTTCCGTAAATGTAAAATCCTCGGTAATGGTTAATAAAAATATAGAGATAAAGCAAGTAAAAAAAGCAAAAATCGTGACTATAAGTGACTTTCTAATATCATCTTCATGAATTTCACGTTTGAAGATTTTAATATTTTTGTTTCCCCTTGCAAAGTGATATAAAAACAATATATTTATCGCAAATGTCGTAGTACGAATTCCCCCACCAACAGAACTAGGTGAAGCTCCGATAAACATCATAGCACCTAGAAACAGTAATGTAGGCTCCGAAAATTGATTTACATCCATCGTTGCAAGACCAGCACTTCTTGTTGTTGTCGATTGAAATAAGGCATAGAAGAAGGTTTCATGCCAGTCCATCCCCTTAAAGAAATGGTTGAATTCCAATACCAATATCATCAACGTACCAAAAACAACTAAGGATAAAAAAGTAACAGTCGTAAGTTTCGTGAATAGTGAAAAACGATATCTTCCTTTTTTCTGAAAAAGAAAATCTTTTATTTCGACTAATACCGGGAAACCAATTGCGCCTAAAATGATTAATATAATCGTAACAAATTGGACGAAATAATCGTTCGCATACGGTACTAAAGAGGTTCCTGTAATATCAAACCCTGCATTCGTGGTCGCACTAACAGCGGCAAAAATACCATGAATGAAAGCTTCCTGCCAAGTATCAAAAAACTGCATAAAATAAAGACCTAAGATTAAACTGCCAAAGAACTCAATAATAACCATTATAATAATAATTTGTTTAAGCAGATTTACTAAACCTGATAGCTGTGATTGATTCTGATCAACCATAATTAACCGTCTTTCACGAAGACCAATTTTCCTACGAAATAATAACCAAATGAAGGTTCCCATTGTCATAATTCCAATTCCGCCAACCTGTAGAACGAAAATCAAAATGAAAATACCAGAAACGGTATATGTATCTTTGACTGAAATTACACTTAATCCTGTTACACTTACTGCACTTGCAGCTGTAAATAACGTATCAATGAAGGCCACCTCTACTCCTTCCTTGATAGCAAAAGGAAGACTAAGTAATATAACGGAAATCGTAACAGCCAAAAGATAGAATGCAAAAATTAATTGAGCTGGAGAGAGACCATTGAAATACAAATTTAACTTTTTCCACATTTTTTCTTTCACCCTAACCTAATTGCGAAATCTATTCCTCTATATTAAAGAATTATTTACCATATTAAAAGTCTTTTTTGTGTAAACGAACGGTCTTCTTTTAAATGCTTTGTCTTGATCGTTTTTCGTTATGATGATTAGTATGCATTTCCAGTATTGAAATTAATTATATTCTCATACTAAACATACAACGAATTAAACGTTGTTCATATTGAATAAGGAGTGAGTTAAATGGCTAGAAGTAGTAATAAATTGCTTGTTCCTGGAATTGAACAGGCTTTAGATCAAATAAAGTTTGAGATTGCCCAAGAATTCGGTGTTAAGCTTGGTTCAGATACAGCTTCACGATCAAATGGTTCTGTAGGTGGAGAAATTACAAAACGCCTTGTTTCCCAAGCGCAACACCAATTAAGAGGCGGAGAATAAAAAACTTCATAAAATGGACGAAAGCCGAGGCGTGTATGCCTCGGCTTTTAATCATCGTTATCGTCATCATCGTGATTTCTGTCTTTTCCACGATTATTGTTTTCTTTCCTTTGTTCTCTTTCTTCTTTTTTCCGTTCCTTTTCTTCCTGCTTCTGCTGTTTCTTTTCCCACTTCTCTTCAATTTTCTCTATTTTTTTTTCTTTTAAGTGGGGTGGCATATTGGAGTTTTCAATATTATTTTTGACTTTTTCTTTTATCTGTTCTTTTTTCTCTTTAAGTTCTTCCTGAACATCTTCAGCCTTTTGTTTTTGATTGTTCCTAAATTCGTTTATCTCTTTCTGCTCAACGGCCTTTTCCTGCTGATTCTTTTTCTCTTGGCGAGCAGGCGGAGCCTTCTGTTCTTCTACTGGTTTTGGAACCTTATCTTCTTCAATTAACAGCTTGCCCGTTGAAATCCCCTTATCTTGAGCCGCCTTCCTTGTTTCAACCGTACTTGTTATTGACGTAACCGCAATCTTTTCCCTTTTATATTCTTCTTTTATTTCTTCTATACCTTGCTCTAGTTCACGGTCTACATCTGTATTATGTGAGTCCGTCACAACGGTGGTAATTAAAACTTGCTTACCGTCCTTTAGATAGCCGCTTTCTTTACTATGTTCGATGATTTCTTCTGTGATCGAATCTAACGTACTATTTTTCCAATCTGGAATGGATTCAAGCAGTTTTTTCGCCTCGTCATTAAGAGCTTCTAAGCTTATGACTTGTAGGTTTTCATCTAATCCAACTTCAAAGCTTGGATTGATATCAATGGACATGTATGCATACACTTCATCACGCGATGAAAAAGGTATAAATAAAGATAAAAATAAAATTGCAACTAAAGAACTTGCTAATGCATAACGCCATTTTCTTACCTGAAAAAACCGAGACTTTGAAGAATTCCTTACCCGTTCGTCAACCGAAAAACAGGTTATTTCTTCGCCTATTTCATAGCTCGTTTTTGTATGTTTGGCTTTTACGAACTCACCATCAGGGGTTAGCATCGTAACATAATCATCGTTCACATCCATAACGATCCCCTTTTTCAACTCTCGAGCACCCCTTTTAAATAATCTTTTAAATAGACATATTCGCTAGATAAAATGATCGCCATTGCAATAATGTATTTTCGATTTCTCTCTATCGTTTTACGACTAACTGAGACCTTCGATTCAAGCTGCTTAATTGGAAGGTGTTTCTTTTCAAACAGCGTCTCCATCAGCTCTTCATTTTCTACAACGGCCTTTGATACCATAATAGCATTTTGTCTAGCATCTGCATGTTTTGGCGAAATTTCAAGGAGCTCTTGAAACGACAATCCAAATTCCTGCAATACCTTATGAAAATGGAGAATTTCCTCTTTTCTCTGTTCTTGCTCCACTTTCCTTTGATAATCGTCAACAGACAGATGAGCCTCGAGCTTTGATTGTGCTCCTTCCTCATCGGTTTCACCATTAGAGATAAAATTAATATTGCGTACTCGTGCTTCTTTACGAATGTAGTCAATCACTCGTCGTTTAATGAGGAGTTCACTAAATGATAAAAAGGAGCTTCCCTTTTCTTTCGAGTATTTTTCAATGGCCTCATTAAATGCAATAAGGCCGATACTAAATTCATCATCTGATTCATTTATATATCGTTTACAAACAGCAGAAACATTTTTTGCAATAAAGGGTTTATAGTCATCAATTAGTTTATTTTGTAGTTGTTGATTTCCATTTTGAATCTCTATAACGGTTTCTTCCAGAGTGCTTTTTCGTTTTCCAATTTTAAATAAAAGACTAAGCACCTGTTTCACCTCAATTCTCTTTACTATCTGTTAATAGTAGCAAGAGTTTGAAGCGAGATTCAATAACAATTTTTCACATTGGAATGCCCCAACAGAAAATATTACAAAAGAACTAATACGAAAGACTAATCTTTTATTGAAATGGTGACAAGCTCTGTAACATATATTTCTTTTCCGTTACATCCGCTTCTATTTTTGTAATGTTTGACTCATTTACAGTTTACGTCCTCGGTATTATTTTTGAGGGGGTAAATAATACTTTTTTATGAAATTTATTTCAACAGATATTGTTAGGTTATTATTACCATCATTCCTACCCCATTTAAAGGAAACAATAGTAGTAAAAAAGGAAAGTAGGAAATCATATGCATACGATGTGGAAGGGCTCGATTAGCTTTGGTCTCGTCAATATTCCAATAAAGCTTTTCTCGGCAACTGAGGACAAGGATATCAAGTTAAGAAATCTTCATAAAGAATGCAATAGCCCCATTCAATATGAAAAAACCTGCCCAAATTGTGAAAAAGACATTGGAAATGATGACATTGTTAAAGGCTACGAATATGTAAAAGGGAAATTCGTCATCTTGAACGATGAAGAACTGAAAGAACTAAAGGACGAGCACGAGGATAAAAGTGTAGAAATCATTGATTTTGTGAAGCTTGAAGAAATTGATCCAATCTATTTTAGCCGTTCTTACTTTATGGGCCCTGGCGAAAATGGAAGCAAAGCCTATGCACTGCTTCGTGAGGCTCTCCAAAAATCAGGCAAAATCGGAATCGCTGAAATTACAATACGTTCCAAACAACAAATGGCCATCATCCGAGTTTATAAAAACAGCCTAGTAATGGAAACGATTCACTATCCTGACGAAGTTCGGAATGTAGGCGAGGTTCCAGGTGTCCCAGAAAATGTGGATTTAAATGAAAAAGAACTTGATACTGCCATCATGCTGATTGACCAATTAACAACAGAGTTTAATCCTGAAAAGTATAAGGATGAATACCGCACTGCTCTCATGGAACTCATCGAATCGAAAATTAATAATAATGAGGGGACAACCTCTAAAGAAGCACCAAGGACAAATGTTGTAGACTTAATGAGTGCCTTACAAGCTAGTATCGAACGAACAAAGTCGAAGGAAACAGCCACACCCAAAAAAGCAGCAGCTCCAAAAGGAACAGCAAAGGCAACCGGAACTGCAAAGCCAAAAGCAACACCTGAAGCACCAACAGGCACGGATAAAACGACATCAGTCAAACCAAAAACGAGAACAACTCGTAAAAAAGTTGGTACCTGATAAGAGCTCCTAGTAAGGAGCTCTCCCCTTAAATAAAGGAGTGGTATGATGCTGAAACCAATGCTTCCAACCCTTATTTTCGAAGCCCCTACTGGCCAAAACTGGGTATATGAAATTAAATATGATGGTTTCCGAGCGATGCTACATTGGGAAAAAGATCGCATCCAGCTAATCAGTAGGAACGGAAACCTCCTAAATGAACAGTTTCCGGAGATTATTAAGCAATGTGAGTATCTTTCGGATGCAATGATTCCCTACCTGCCACTCATTTTTGATGGAGAACTATGTATTTTAGAATCACCTTATAAAGCTAGTTTTGAATATATTCAGCAACGTGGCAGATTAAGGAGTACTGATAAAATAGCACAAGCATCTGCTTCTAAGCCTGCTCATTATTTGGTATTTGATTTGTTAGAGCTTGGTGGCCATAATCTCAGGACCAACTCATTTCAGGTAAGGAAAGATGAACTCTATAAACTTTTTAGTAAAGCCGAACTCTCCCACACCATTAATCCAAATAGTGACCAACTCATCCAATTAATTAAGTACGAGGAAGACCTAGAGGCGATTTGGAAGAATGCTACTGAACATATAGCTGAAGGGATTATTGCTAAAAAAGTAGATAGCACCTGGGAGGAAGGTAAGCGCACTACTAACTGGTACAAAATTAAAAATTGGCAAGCTGGTGTCTTTTTTATTCTAGGCTACGATAAAAAGAATGCTTTTTTTCATGTCGGAGTTATAAGAAATAAACAAATCTATGAAGCAGGCTTGTTTTCACATGGTCTCTCTCCAGATGAAAGACAAGCACTCCTTCAGGTTATACAAACTAATTCCACCGAAGAAACAACTAGTTTTATAAAAGTAGACCCTGGCATTTGTGTGGAACTTTTTTATCTAGAATTGTATAAAGAGCAATTACGACAGCCTAGCTTCTCCAAGTTCCGGTTTGATGTAGAATGGCAGGATTGCACATGGGAAAAGCTCATAAAAAATGCCCCACTTCTACCTAAAGAAATTGAGATTACCCATCCTGACAAGCCACTTTGGAAAGATAAATCAATAACAAAACTCGATTATATTCAATATTTGGTTGATGTTTCACCCCATATGCTCCCTTTTTTAAAGGACCGTTTGTTAACTGTGATTCGTTATCCACATGGGATGTATGGCGAGTCCTTTTATCAAAAAAACTGCCCGGAGTATGCACCTGATTTTATCCAGACTTCGATGTCAGATGGAATTGAATATATTGTGTGCAATGATTTAAAGACCCTTTCTTGGTTAGGAAATCAACTGAGTTTCGAGTTTCATATCCCGTTTCAAACGATTCACTCAAAAGGACCATCTGAGATTGTTTTTGATTTGGATCCACCATCCCGCGCTGCTTTTCCACTCGCTAAAAAAGCTGCGACCATATTAAAAGAAGTTTTTGACGGACTAAAACTAACATCATTTGTAAAAACTTCCGGAAATAAGGGTTTGCAAATTTATATACCGCTGCCGGAAAACAAGTTCACGTATGAGGATACGAGACAATTTACAGAGTTTATCGCCAATTATTTAATAAACCTTGAGCCTGATCTATTTACTACGGAAAGATTGAAAAAGAATCGGGGAAACCGCATGTATGTAGATTACGTGCAACATGCTGAAGGTAAAACGATTGTAGCACCCTACTCGGTCCGCGGGAATGACGGGGCCTATGTTGCCACCCCCCTTTATTGGGAAGAGATCACGGATGAATTGTCGATTGAAGATTTTCCGCTGGAGACTATCATTGAAAGAATTAATGAAAAAGGCTGCCCCTTTGCGCATTATTTTGATGCGAAAGAAAAACAGCCATTTGAGCCTGTGCTGGAGTTTTTGAGGCAAAGCTAGGGTAGGGTATTTGGTTGGATTGGATTTGGTTGGGGCGCATCTGTTTTGTTGTGTGATGAAGGACATTTGAGTTGTGATTTTTGCTTGAAGTGTCCTTCACTGGGCTTATGAAGTACATTCGAGTCGTGATTCTTGCTTGAAATGTCCTTCATCGGGCTTATGAAGTACATTCGGGTCGTGATTTTTGCTTGAAATGTACTTCATCAAACATATTTAATGTTTGTTTTTCCTTAATTATCCAAAAGTACTATCTTATATACCACTTATCCAATGGCTTTTACCAACATTACCCAATACCCATTCCTAATCAACCACTTTTTCCAACATTACCCAATCCCCCTACCATATCCACCACTTATGCCATCCCTATATCCAAAATCACCCAAAACACCCTTCATATCACTCACAGCCCCCCTTGCCTTCCAATCCTTACCACAACTCCCCCTATTCCCCTCTAGCTCTCTTCCTCGTCTCCTTGTCAAACAAGCTATACACAATTGGAATGATAAATAAAGTTAACAATGTACTACTTATCAAACCACCAATGACTGTAATTCCCATCGGTTGGTTGATTTCGGAGCCCTCACCGATACCAAATGCCAGTGGTAATAGCCCCAAAATAGTTGTGCTTGCTGTCATCATAACGGGTCGGGTTCGATCTTTTACAGCGACAACAATTGCTTCATGTGAACTCATTCCTTCCTCTTTCTTCTTATTTATATAATCAACAATCACAATTGCGTTGTTTACCACAATACCCGCTAGCACGATAATTCCGATGATGGCAGTGATTCCGATTGGAGTGCTAGTTAGATAAAGGCCAATTGCAACCCCAATGACCATTAACGGAACCGTAAACATAATAACAAACGGATATTTTAATGATTCAAACTGTGCTGCCATTACGATATAAATCAATGTAAGTGCGAGCACAAATGCTAGGACCATTTGATCTATAGAGGAATCTAAAAGTTCCTTATCACCACTGTAGACGATGTCTGTTTCATCAGAAAGTTCAAGGTCTGTTACTACTTCATCCACTTTTTTCGAAATTGCACCAAGATTCGTTGTTGTTACGTATTTGACCGTAAATTGTACAGCATGTTGCTGATCAATTCTCCGAACAGTTAGCGGCCCCTCGCCAATTTCAATATCTGCCACTTCCTTTAGAGGCACAAAAGAAGTTGCTTGTGTTTTTAAAAGTAGGTTCCCTAAACCCTCGATATTGTTTGTAAAATCTCGATCATAGCTTACAGTAACCGGATAAATTTGATTCTCTTCATCAGTTAGCTGTAACGCTCTTGTTCCTCTTGTAACATCGTTTACCGTCGATGCGATTTGTACAGGCGCAAGTCCTTCCTCAAACGCTTTTTCTTTATCAATCGTAATTTGAAGTTCCTCAATTGTTTTCGAAACATCTGTTGAAACCTCTGTTACATCTTTCAAATCAACCAACGCTTCTGAAAGCCTTGAAACTGCTTCATTCAGCCTGTTTTTATCTGTATCTTTTACATGAAACTGCAAAGTATTTGGAGTTGAGCCTGATGAGGATTGTAAATTAAATCTTACTTTTGCCTCTGGATGAAGTTCGATAACTGGAGACTCAATTTTCGATTTCGTCTCGTCAACAAACTCAAATGTTGAGCGCTCACGTTCCTCGAACCCAACCATTTTCACATAAATTTCTGCTTCATTTGAACTTCCCCCACCCCTGAAACTTTTCTCCTGGGTAGTGCCTATCAGGCTTACAAATACATCGACGTCAGCTTCTTTTTCTAATTTATTTTCAATCTCACCAACGATTTTTTGTGTTTCATCTAATGGCGTTCCATTTTCAAGCTTTAAATTGATTGTAAAAAAACCTTCATCACTTTTTGGTATGAATTCCGTTCCTACTCTAAACAACCCGAATATACTAGCCGCAAATAACGCAATCGTAAGCAAAAGGACAACGAACCGATGTCCTAGTGACCATCTCGTAGCATTTTCTAAAAAACGCATACCCCATGATGATTGACGTTTTTTCTCAAGGTTTTCATTCGGTTTCTTCAAAAATCGACTGGCTAGCATTGGAACAACTGTTAGTGCCACCACGAGAGATGCAAATAAACTAAACGCAATCGTAACAGCAAATTCAGTAAACAATTCCCCGATTAAACCGGTAATAAAAACAACTGGTAAAAAGACAGCTACCGTCGTTAAAGTCGATGCTATAATCGCCGTTCCAATTTCCTTTGTTCCGTCTGCAGCAGCTTGTTTTGGTTCTTTCCCCATTGATAAATGACGATAGATATTTTCGATGACGACGATTGAATTATCAACGAGCATCCCAATACCGAGCGCTAATCCACCTAACGTAAGAATATTTAACGAGAAATCTGAAAAATACATAAGCACAAAGGTAACAATGACGGAATATGGAATCGCAATCCCGATAATGAGTGGACTCTTTACACTTCTCAGGAAGAAAAAGAGGACGATCATCGAGAACAGTCCACCTAACAGCAATGTACTTGTAATATTTCCAATGGCGATTTTGACATAATCACCTTGATCAAACAGGACTTCTGCTTGGACATTTTTATATTTTTCCTGAGAAAGCTTCTTCTCTAGTTCTGTTTGGAAGGCTTTTGATACTTGCGCGGTATTTGCGTCTGATTCTTGGAGGACGCTGACTAACATCGCAGGCTCCATATTGGCTCGAGTGATGGTTTTCTGTGATTCGGGCACAATTTTAACTTCAGCAAGGTCTCCAAGAACGACTTCTTCACCAAGGAGTGGGTCAATTGTTATAGAAAGCTCCTCTAAGTCCTCGACAGACTCCAATGTACTAATGACTCTTGTAGTAAGTTCTCTGCCTTCAGATTCAATTGTATTTCCAGGTAATGAGACGGAATTTGCTCTGAGAATGTTTACAATATCAGCCTGGGTCAGAGCGTACTCTTCTAACTGTTCTTGATCAAGTTCAACTTTTATTTCTTCTGTTACAACACCTGACAAATTAACATTTGCAACACCTTCAACTTTATTGAGCTCTGTTGTTAAACCTTCTGCAAGCTGTTGGAGTCCTTTTTCATCCCCTTCCATGCTAAGGGACAATTGAATAATTGGAAACTGAGATGGATCGAATTTTAGAAACCGAGGCGCCTCTGCGTCATCGGTAATTTGTGTTTGATTAATCCTACTTAGAATGTCATTTTCAATATCATCAATGGAGGTTGTCCATGAAAACTGCAGTAAGATTAGAGCAGCCCCCTCCTGAGAAGTGGAGGACATTGTTTTTAAACCGGGCAAGGTTGACAAACTTTGTTCAAGGGGTTTTGTCACTTTTTCAGAAACTTCATTTGGACTTGCACCAAAATAATTGGCAACAACTACACCTACAGGTGGATTGATTTCTGGGATTAATTTAAGTGGGATATTCATTAAAGAAACGAATCCTAGAATAATCACTAAAAACATTGTCACCAACGTAAAAATAGGTCGTTTTATCGAAAATTTGCTTATGTTCATATATAAGTACCTCATTTCGGAAAAAAGTACAACATCATTGACATTATACCCATTAAATAGAAAAAAACTGTACACCCATTATAGAATGTACAGTTTCTTTTTAACTTATCTTTACTTTAATGATACTTATTCTTTTAAGTCTTCGATTGAGTCAATATCCATGTAAGCTGGTACAACTAAACCGATTTTTGTGCCTTCAAGGTTTGAACCTAAATCTTCAAACTGACCATCATATTTCTCTACATAATCAGCATGAGTTACAGGTAACCATCCAGCAACGTGTGCATCAACAGATCCATCAGCTACACCAGTCCACATTGGGCCGGCCTCCACTTGGCTCATTTTCACTTTATAGCCTAAATCTGTTAAAACCTTAGCCACAATATTGGTACTTGCGATTTCACTATCCCACGCAACGTAGGCTAATTTTACCTCTTCGCCATTACCTTCTTCTACACCTTCAGTCCACTCTGCAACTTTATCTGGATTTTCTTCAATCCATTTTGCAGCGGCCTCTTCAGGCTTTGTTCCTTCTTTAATATCTACCATTACACTTCCCATATCATCTGACGTCCAATTGAATTGGTCTAATAACGTATGAACAGCTGGTAGATCTTCTTTTAAACCATTTCGTGCAATCGTATGGATGTTTTCTTCTCCACCATATACTCCTTTAGGATCCTCAAGATATTTAAGATCGAAAGCTGAGAATTTCCAGTGTGGCGTCCAACCAGTGATGATAATAGGTTCTTCTTTGTCATACGCCTTTTTAAGTGATGCTGTCATCGCTGCACCAGAGCCTTCTACTAAAGTCCAATCCTCTAGACCGTATTCTTCAATCGCCGAAGCAGTTGCCTTCATGATTCCTGCACCTGGATCGATTCCAACAATCTCATAATCTACACTTTCTCCTACAGATGCTGTAGAAGTAGATGTAGTTCCTGCCTCATCAGAATTGCCGCCACCACATGCAGCAAGTCCTAGAGTAAATCCAATTGCTAATGATGTTTTGACTACTTTTTTTAACATTAAGCAGTTCCCCCTTGTTTAGTTTTTCCTATATTTTGAGTAATCCGGTCTAAGATGATTGCCACAATAACAATCGCTAGACCAGCTTCAAAACCAGTTCCTGTTTGCAGCTGTGTAACAGCTCTGTATACATCTGCTCCTAATCCTGGTGCACCTACCATTGAGGCAATTACAACCATGGATAAAGCAAGCATGATACTTTGGTTAATTCCAGCCATAATTGTAGGCATAGCTAGTGGAATTTGAACTTTTACTAATCTTTGTTTTGTTGTAGATCCAAAGGCTTCAGTTGCCTCGATTAAGTCCTGTGGAACTTGGGTAATTCCAAGTATCGTTAGTCGGATCGTTGGTGGCATTGCAAAGATAACAGACGCTACAACACCAGGTACAACTCCGATATTAAAGAAAAAGATTGCCGGTAATAAATAAACAAATGCAGGCATTGTTTGCATGAAGTCTAGAATCGGGATTACGATACTTCCCACAGTTTTACTTTGGGAGGCCCATATTCCAAGCGGTATTCCAAGAATGACTGATATCCCAACAGATGTTAATACAAGGGCAATTGTTTGAAGCATATTGTCCCAGTAACCTAAATTATCAATAAGCAACAACCCTATTAACGTAAAAATAGCGATTTTCCAATTACAAATCTTCCAAGCTACTACACCTAAAATAATTGCTAATAGAATAGAAGGAATAAATCCAAGTCCTAAAACAATTCCTTCTACAAATCCTTCAAGTCCTACTGCAATTCCTTCAAATAGAAATTCGAAGTTTGAGACTAACCAGTCTACAAATATATCAATCCAGTCCGCTATTGGCAGCTTTGGTAATAAACCTTCCATTATAAAACCTCCCTTTCATCACTTGAAGGGAGTTGTTCAGTCCCAAAGTCATTAATATATGTGTCATTACCAGCAAGTGCGCCTATCACGGCACCTCGAATGACAATTCCCTTAAGTCGATTTTGTTCATCAACTACGGCCACTGGAATAGTAGCTTGAGAAACATCATCGAATAAATCAACAAGTAATGTACTCGTATCAACCGTTTTAAGATTTGTTTCCATGACATCGGCCAATGTTAAATTTTGCTCGACCGCTTTTGAAGCTTCTACAGCGCTAACAGCACCCACGAGTCTTTTCTGCTTGTCAACAACATAAACAGTCGATAGACCATTATCCTTCATAATTTTAAGAGCAAGTCTAGCTCCTTTATCAACCTGAACGGTTTCCGCTCGTTTGACAATATGGCCAGCAGTAAGTACCTTCGATAAATCAACATCCTCAACAAATCTTTCTACATATTCATTAGATGGATTCATAAGTATTTCTTCAGGGGTTCCGATTTGAACGATGTTTCCGTCCTTCATTAGTGCGATACGGTCACCGATCCTTAAGGCTTCGTCAAGGTCATGAGTAATAAAGACAATTGTTTTTTCCATAGAGCCTTGTAACTCAATCAATTCATCCTGCATATCTTTACGAATTAATGGGTCAAGGGCACTAAATGCTTCGTCCATTAATAAAATATCCGGGTCATTAGCGAGCGCTCTTGCAAGTCCAACACGCTGCTGCATCCCACCACTAAGTTGGTCAGGAAATTGATTTTCATAGCCTTCTAGACCGACTAATTTAAGTGCTTCGAACGCTTTTTGTGAACGTTCTTGCTTTGCTACACCTTGAATTTCTAGTCCGTATTCCGTATTCTGAAGAACCGTTTTGTGTGGGAATAATGCGAAGCGCTGAAACACCATGCTCATTTTTTTCCTACGAACTTCTCGAATTTCTTCTTTATTCATGGTTACGACGTCTTTACCATCAATTAAAACTTGACCAGAAGTTGGTTCTATTAATCTATTTAAAAGACGAACTAAGGTAGACTTCCCACTTCCAGATAAACCCATAATGACAAAAATTTCTCCGGGATATACCTCAAAACTTGCTTGATTTACACCGACAGTTGATCCAGTGCTTTTTAAAATTTCTTGCTTTGTTTTTCCTTCTTTTAAAAGTTGAATAGCTTTTTTAGACGATCGCCCAAAAATTTTCGTTACACTAGAAACCTTTATTTTTGCTTGTTTCTCACTTTCCATTCTGTCACCTCAATTTTTTCTTGGTGTTAATAACCCCGATTTATACTAACAACCTATTTAATATCTAGACCAAACCAACAAATACCATGTAGAAAGTAATTAGTAACTATGACCTATTAATTGTATAAATAATTATTATAATTCTCAAAAGGGATATAACGGGATATTAAGCCGTAAAGTTTGTAAAGTAAAAACTGTACGTACTTTACATTCCAGATACATAGAATTCCTCCAATATCCTCCATAATCCTTTCAGCACCTCCCCTTTACATTCAAAGTTCAAATGAGTAGTCTATATATATCAAACCTTTGATGTAGGATGTGAATCTATTTGCAAGGCATAGACAAGCTAGAAAAAGCCCGAGAACGTGTGATTGATGCGATTGCTCAAAATATGAATTTATATGGAGTAACACCTTCAGTTGGAAGACTTTGGGGTCTCATGTATTTTCATGACGAACCGATGACGCTGGATGATATGAAACAAGAGCTAGGAATGAGTAAAACAAGTATGAGCACTTCCGTACGTAACTTAGTGGATTTGAAAATGGTTGATAAGGTATGGAAAAAAGGGATTCGAAAAGACCTTTATGAGGTTGAAGAAGATTGGTATCAAACCTTTATTGACTTTTTTACGATAAAATGGAGGAGTGGCATTTCCATGAATGTAAGTGCCATTCAGAAATCTTTAGCTGATCTAAAGGAACTCTTAGAGGACGAACAAATTAGCGAAGAAGTTAAAGTTGAAGCAGGGAACGATATTGCAAAGTTGAACAATGCGTTAGAATATTATTTTTGGCTTAACCGGTTAGTAGATAGCTTTGAAACACATGAAATCTTTAAATATGTTCCAAAAGAGTAACGTTTATGAACGTTGCTTTTTTTATTTTAAAAACAGATTACGATTCGTGTGTATCCTTCATCTCTTTTATACGTTTTTCATACGCTACTGTATGGGGGTGAGAAAATGCCATTATGGGGCTGGATGTTAGTCTTTTTTGGAGGGTTACTCCTTGTTGGTTTTGTCGCAGACCTTATTTCCAAAAAGAAACGTTCTACCGACTCCCGTAGCATTCAAAATCAAGTCGATGAAGTAAAAAACAACCAAACAGATTATCATAATTTTCTATAGAAATAAAGAAAGCAGCCCTAATTTTATCGGGCTGCTTTCTACATTATACCTGTACTTCTTGTGAATCAGGGTAGTCATTGTCCACCCATGCAACACCTTCATTTAATTGGTAACCTGCGATTGTCACAAGCCCAAGCATGAATAGTAGCATTAGTTTTTTCATCTTTCCATCATCTCCTTTATTGATTTATATGACTATGTTTTTTCAAAGATGAAATTACCTTTGAAAAATAATAGCTTGCTAGCTTATATTTATGATTTTCTTGATAGATTTTTCCAAGTTCCTCTGCATAAAAGGCTACGTGAAGATGATGTTCAATGCCTTCAAAATAAGGCAATGCATCCTTTTCAATAAATCTCATTAATTGATCAGATTTATTCAGCAAATAGTCATAATAGATAAAATGAATCTTAAATTCAGGATACCCCTGGTGATTCTCAACTAAAGCAAAACCTTCTTCGAGCCATTTTTTGCAACCTTCATGGTCACCTATTTTATAATTTTCTTCAATTAAACCGTGAATCGACCGTAAACGCCCGATGACCATATGTTCTTCTTTATGCTCAAGGCTATTTACAAATTGCTTAATGGCTTTATTGGATTTACCTAATTTTGAATAAAGGACACCTTGGTTATGATAAATCAAACCTAGTAATGACGGGTCTTTTATCCCCTCTGCTACCTTAGTTGCTAGCAAATAATTCTCTTCCGCCATTTCGAATTCGTTAATTTTTTCATAACAAATCCCTAATAAAATTTGACACTCGGCACTCCTTTTTAAATCGTAAAGAGATTGATAGATTGCCAATGCCTTCTGTATATACACGATACTTAAGGCTAATTTCCCCATCCGGTTATTATTTAGCCCCTTATAATAATACAAATCAGCCGTTTCCCAGCTTTCAAAGTGGACACTGCTCGTTAAGATCTCTTCTGCAACTTTAAAATGCTCCATTGCAACAGAAAACTGGCTCTTCAAATAATAAAACTGACCAACAAATTTTTCGTAAAAATAGTTCATGCGTAGTTCAAAAATATCTTTATATAAGTCAATTTTCTTGATATGTTGTTCAGCCTTGTCTAATTGGTTTGTAAAAATTAGATACCTAAGTTCAAAAAGAACGAAGAAAATGGCAACCCGTGAATCATTTGTATTCTTACACTCATAAGAATCATAAAATGAAACCGCCTGCTCCCTTTTTCGAGAAACCATTAGGTGGTACCAATCATAAAGCTCCTTTAATTGGGCATATTCTTCACTTTCAATCAACTTGATTCCTAATCGATCACATAATAATTCAAGTACCTCTAAGCTTGCAGAGGTTTGGTTATTTTCAATTTTTGAAAGATAAGAAATTGAGATAATCTCTTGTGCCAATTCTTCTTGTGTCATATTGTTTTGAATTCTAAAGAAACGTATTCTGCTTCCTATCTCCATCTTTCATACCCTCTCATTGACTACTTATATATTGTTTCTAGAAAATTGGTAAAAATCCTCTTTTAATAAATAGGGCAAAAGACTCATTTTTTCAGACCCGCACCTTGTAGGTCACAAGGACGTTGCCACAGTGAGTGGCTTTCTATCTTTTATTTAATTCATTAAAATCCTATGCTCAGTTCTAATTTATATGTAAAAACATGTTCAAATACACAATAAGTACTATAAAAAAAAAACGGTCCAGATAGGACCGCAAGCTTACTTTTTCTTCACTTTTGCAAGTTCTGTTGAACCCGCTGTTGCCTGGCCACTTCCAATTATCTCAAACGTTTCAACTGCATCAAAATTAGTGATGACAACTGGTGTAATTGTACTCGCTGCCTTCTCTCTTATTAAATCTAAATCAAAGGTTACGAGATCGGTTCCAACCTCAACTTTATCCCCTTCTTTTACATGTGTAGTGAAGCCCTCTCCCTTCATGTTCACTGTTTCAAGGCCTATATGTATAAGAAGTTCTAAACCTATTTCAGTCTTAATTCCAATTGCGTGTTTAGTTGGGAAGACCTGAATAATTTCACCTTTCACAGGCGAAACAATTTTCCCTTCAGATGGATCAATCGCAAGGCCATCGCCCATCATTTTTTGAGAAAAGACAGGATCTGGTACCTCTTCTAGGGCAAGAATTTTTCCATTTGCAGGAGCCACTAACACTTCCTCAGTTTTTTTATCTTTACTTCCAAATAATTTTTTAAACATAATGAGCCTCCAATATTAAAGATATGTTTAGTTGTATCATACCCATATTAAGAAAAAAAGAATTATGATTGGGTTAAATAGCATATTTCATTTTGTCAAAATATGTTCGAGTACGCAAGTAATATAGAAGGATTATCGGTGAATATGTCGAATTTCTAACAAAAGACAGTATTCGAAAAATTAAATCAAGAGGGGGTGTCACAAAAGTTGTTAGAGCATATTGGACATGTTCTTTATCATGTACTTATCGTTATTTTTCCTATTCTTATCTATTATTTACTTACTATTCAGGATAATCGTTCTTCACCAAAGCCCCACCGAAATAAACTGCTTGGAATGATTATCATTATGCTTCTATTAACCATCACTTTCCCTGTAGCATACGCGAATGGATTTGCTTATGATTTTAGGATTATCCCTATTTTTGTTGCATTTCTTTATACTGGATTTTTCCAGGGAATTGCTGTTATTTTGATTATGCTAGGCTATTTACTTCTACTCGGAGATACTAAGGTTATCTTTTCGATTGTCAATTATGCCATTATTATAGCCATATTTTATTTTCTTTTTAAAAAATATCATTCCCTTCTATTAAATAAGAAGCTGATAGTTCTTTCTATCATTTATAGTTTTATCGTTATTACAAGAGCGATCGTCATAGTAAAGTCTAATCAAATTGATCAACTACTAGTTATGATTCTTTTTTCAATAGTTACGTGGATTACCCTCTTACTTGTAATTCTAATTATTGAAAACTTAAAGCAACAAATCCTCTTGCAACGGGAACTAAGACGTTCTGAAAAAATGAATGTAGTAAGCCAACTAGCAGCCTCCGTTGCCCATGAGGTTCGTAATCCACTAACTACGGTAAATGGATTTTTACAGTTAATTATTCGGGATGATAATATTACTGATAAACAGCGAAATTATATCGACATTACTCTTTCTGAATTAAATCGTGCACAATCGATCATTAATGATTATTTATCACTCGCTAAGCCAAATAATAGTAATACTCAATTGGTAAACATCAGCGAGGAACTATCAAAAACGGTTGAACTTATGACATCCTATACAAATATTCAAAGCATTGAGGTTGAAACCTTCATTGAAGACTCGCTTTACATTAATGGGAATAAGGATGAAATCAAACAAGTCTTGATAAATATTATTAAAAATGCAATAGAAGCAATTGGAAATGATGGCTTATTGCAAATAAATGCCTTTGCAAAAGACCAAGACATTATTGTAAAAATCACCGACAATGGTCCTGGTATGACAAAAGAACAGCTTTCAAAAATTGGTACACCTTTTTATTCAACAAAAGATAAAGGAACCGGCGTAGGGCTTACCATTTGTTTTCAAATCATTGATCAATTAAAAGGGTCAATCGATGTTGAAAGTACGGTTGGGAAAGGTACCTCTTTTCTAATCAAGTTACCAACATCCAAAAATCCTCCTACATTATAAAAAATGAGGTGATCCACAATGTGTGGTCGATTTACTCTTTTTGCAGAGTACGATGAAATTCTTAATCGTTTTGATATTGAAGCTGCAATTGAACAAGATTTATATTTACCAAGCTATAACATTGCCCCTTCCCATTCGGTCCTTTCAGTAATTAATGACGGTACACAAAATCGCTTAGGATATTTACGCTGGGGCTTCGTACCTTCATGGGCAAAGGATGAAAAAGTCGGATATAAAATGATCAATGCACGTGCTGAAACATTGGCTGAAAAACCAAGCTTCAGAAATGCCTTCAAACATAGACGCTGTCTGATTATTGCGGATAGCTTTTATG
Organism: Fredinandcohnia onubensis; assembly: GCF_002734285.1. Lineage (GTDB taxonomy): Bacteria > Bacillota > Bacilli > Bacillales > Bacillaceae_L > Ferdinandcohnia > Ferdinandcohnia onubensis_A. The sequence continues at coordinate 57,130 of NZ_NSEA01000014.1, forward strand.
AATGGAAAAAAAGACCCAACAAAACAAAAACACCGATACGAATAAAATTAAAATCGCAAAATCTATTCGCAATGGCGGGAATCTGGGAACGTTGGAAATCCCCGGAAGGGAATACCTTATTTTCTTGTTCAATTATTACCACAACCCCAAATGAACTAATGAAGGATATTCACGACCGTATGCCAGTTATTTTGAATAAGGAGGACGAACAAGCATGGCTTGATCCTTCTCTAAATGATGTATCAAAGGTTACACATCTACTCAAACCATTGGCAGCTGACAACATGGAGGCATATGAGGTTTCTTCATTAGTAAACTCGCCTCGCAATAACTCACCAAATTTAATTCAAAAAATATGTTAAAGAAAAAACGACTAATTCCTATCATGGATTTGTCGTTTATTTCTTTTTTCCAATCAGTTAGTTTCACGAAAAAACCTCTCTAAACTATTATTTTAGTATACCGAAACACTTGCGAATAAGTGATAGTCATTTTAAATACATTCAGTTCTCAAAATCTTGGTTTCTATGATAAAATAATGCCTATACCTTCGATAGCATTCCCTTTCTGTCAAAAGAGTTCTGTATTTCTTAAATACCAAATTTTTCACCTAATAAATTCATTTCCAGCTTTTAAATTTTATACACAATTGACAATTTTCGTGTTAAACTAACAAATATTATATTATTCTTATAATATTAATTTCATAAAATAATAATGTGGACAACCATGAAAAGGGGGAAAGAAAATGAAAGAAATCTTTTACAAATGGAATCAGATTAGCCTGGTTAAACGTATATTGGGCGGTATTATCGTTGGAATCCTTTTAGCTTTAGTTGTACCAGAAGGAGCAAAATGGGTTAGCATTTTTGGTTCATTATTTGTAGGTGCACTAAAAGCTGTTGCACCGGTATTGGTCTTATTCTTAGTTATTGACGCCATCTCTAAACACAGAAGTGGAACCCAAACAAATATCAAATCGATTATCGGCTTATATGCAATTAGTACATTCTTAGCTGGATTCGTAGCTGTATTAGCAAGTTTTATCTTTCCAGTAAAGTTGTCACTGGTATCGGGTGCAGAAGACCTTTCACCTCCAAGTGGTGTTTTAGAGGTTCTTCAAACATTACTATTTAACATTGTAGATAATCCGATTAATGCCCTAATGAATGCAAACTACATTGGAATTCTTGCTTGGGCAGTTGTTCTTGGAATTGCATTAAAAAATGCAAACGACACAACCAAGACATTAATTTCCAACGTTAGTGATGCAATCGCTACAGTCGTAAAATGGGTGATCAGCCTAGCTCCAATTGGTATTATGGGCCTAGTGTTCGATGCATTTGTGACAAATGGACTTTCTGCATTGATGGAATATGGAAAAATCCTCGGCCTCCTACTTGGCTGTATGTTCTTTATTGCACTAGTTGTAAATCCTTTGATCGTTTACTTTTACATTCGTCAAAATCCATATCCACTTGTTTTTAGATGTTTAAGAGAAAGTGGAATTACAGCATTCTTTACTCGTAGCTCAGCTGCAAATATTCCGGTTAATATGAATCTCTGTGAAAAACTAGAATTAAATAAAGATACTTATTCAATCTCAATCCCATTAGGTGGAACAGTTAACATGGCAGGTGCGGCAGTAACGATTTCTGTTCTCACTCTTGCAGCTGTTCATACACTCGGCATTGAAGTTGATTTTGCAACAGCACTTATTCTTAGCGTACTATCAGCTGTTTCAGCAGCAGGTGCATCAGGTGTTGCTGGAGGATCACTTTTATTAATTCCTTTAGCATCGAGCCTATTTGGAATTCCAAACGATGTTGCTATGCAAGTCGTTGCTGTTGGTTTCATTATTGGGGTCCTACAAGATTCTTGTGAAACTGCTCTTAACTCATCATCGGACGTACTTTTCACAGCAACTGCTGAATACGCTAAGAAGCGTAAAGAAAAGAAGAAGGTTGTAGGTAAATCTGCTTAAATTTAATATCGGACTCTAAAAAAAGACAAAGGGACTTAAATTTCCCTTTGTCTTTTTAACTTTCGGCCTTATTTTTTATCAATTTTTCTCTATCATCTGTTTGTGGAGGCTCCTCCAACCACCCATGTTTAATCATAATATTGGCCCCATCCTCAGCATACAATGAGATTTCTGGAATTAATGAGGCATATTTAAATCCTACATCTCTCCTAGGGCTAGCGGACATGGCCATTCCAAAATTCCCAATACCCGCTGCAATCATTGCTGATACATGAAACATAATAAGCTTATCAGAGAAAACACTTGCATTACTATCCGTAACAGCTGAATCCCAACTCATAGGAGCAGGAAGATCCTCTTTGATTAAAAAGTCGGTAAATAGCTCTATATATTTTTGAGAAAGTTTCTTTCCTCTTATTAAAAATTGTTTAACATCCTTACCTTTTGCGATCTGTGCAAATCCTGTCATTAGTACCTTGCCAATCGCATTGGTTTGTATATTTAAAAATAAATGACTAATTTCGATTGAAGTTAGAGCTCTCTTTTTTCCAACGAATCCAGCTAGAAAGTGCTGTTTCTCTACAAAATCAACCTTGTCAGGAATAGAAATATATGGAGGTCTTACATAAGTCCCTTGTTTTAACATCAATTCACGTGTTTGGTCCTGCAACTCAACCCCTAAATTTAATATCCGCTTATGAAAAGCAACCACATCTGGACGTGTCGCAAGGCCAAGCGCTCCACTACTACCAGCCATTCCTAGAATGGACATTTGTCTTAAATACATTAATACGAAAGTATCAGAAAAAAGTCTTGGAGCCTTCACATTAACATCCTGATCTGTAAATCCTAACGGGATAGGAAAGTCCTCTCTTTCAAAGATATCGCGTGCGATTGCAATATTCTCTTTAGAAGCTTCCAATGTATATTCAATAACTGGACGTACTTCCTCATCCTCGACTTTTTCTAAAAAATATGAGTTTACACACACAGATAACGTATCGTTTATGTATTGTGTCCATAAGCTCGACATTTCCGCAGCAGTTAAACGAATTTTAGATTTATCCTCCATGTAATCAACTGACCTCCTAGTCTAGACCTACCAAGGATAATTTCTCCAAAAAGCGAAAAAATTATAATACTATCCCCCAAAAATTAAAAAAAGTAAAAAAAATAGCACTTGAGTAATCTCAAGTGCTTCGTGATGATTCCGAGAGGGCTCGAACCTCCGACCCCTACCCTGTCAAGGTAGTGCTCTCCCAGCTGAGCTACGGAATCAGTATATGAATAATTCATAATATACATTCGTTTTGAGGGTTTGTCAATTATATTCTAGTAAATTTTATAAAGGTTATTATTTTTATGAGGTTTGATGGTAATTGATGGTCACTTTTTTGCTATGAAAATATTAACATCGTAAAAAATGTAGAAATATGTTAATATTGACATAAATACATTTTATTTGTATAAATATAATATCAAGGCAAAGTACAATTTAATAATCGCTGAATTCCCATTTTGGGAAACGGGGGAACCAAAAACGTGCAAAAGGGCACACGGGGTGAATCCTTTTTTATAAAGGTAGGAGATACTCTTCATCCGAATCCGACAGCTAACCTCGTAAGCATTTGGAGAGAGCATTGTTGCGCAAATTTTTATGATAAGCCACGAGCCACACTCTCGTGGTTTTTTGTGTCTCCAAAAAATGCTATTCACCGCATTACACATCACCCTTTTGCTGCCCAAATTTACACTCGAATACATCTTAGAGGAGGTTTTTTATGTCATTAACTAAAAAGATTTTATTAGGTTTAGGTCTTGGTGCACTTGTAGGTCTTATCTTAAACGTAACGTCGCCTTCTATTTTTGAACTTGCGAATACTTGGATATTCGTGCCGCTTGGTCAAATTTTCTTGAATTTAATTAAAATGCTTGTTGTTCCGATTGTCTTAGTTTCTATTACTCTAGGAGTTACAGGCCTTGGTGATCCAAAGAAGCTTGGAAGAATTGGTGCCAAAACGATAACTTATTTTTTAGCCACAACAACGATAGCGATTACAATTGCGATCGCTCTTGCTTCCATTTTCAAGCCTGGCGCTGGTGGAGCCTTTGATACGGAAGGGGCTACTTATGAAGGGGCAACTGATGCTCCTCCATTTATGGAAACCTTAATTGGTATTATCCCGACAAATCCATTCACGTCAATGACAGATGGAAATATGCTTCAAATTATTGCATTTGCTATTTTTATAGGTTTTGCACTAACCGTGTTAGGCGAAAAAACAAAAGGTATTGTAAATTTATTTGAACAAGCAAATGAAGTGTTAATGTATCTTGTTAATCTTGTAATGAAGACGGCTCCATATGGTACGTTCGGATTAATAGCGACTGCTATTGGTGGCCAAGGGTATGCAGCAATTAAAGCAATGCTCGCTTACTTCTTAATTGTACTTGCCGCTCTACTTATTCACGCAGTTATAACTTATGGTGGTACGATTGCATTATTGGCAAAACGAAACCCCATTGAGTTTTTCAAAGGTTTTGCTCCTGCGATGACGGTTGCTTTTAGTACGTCAAGTAGTAATGCCACTCTTCCTATATCTATGGAAACTGCACAAAAAAATCTAAAGGTTCCTGAACCAATTAGTAGCTTTGTTCAGCCATTAGGTGCAACTATTAATATGGACGGTACAGCGATTATGCAAGGTGTTGCCACCATTTTCATTGCACAGGTATACGGATTTGAACTAACTTTCACTCAAATTATAATTGTTATCCTAACAGCTGTGCTTGCAAGTGTAGGTACCGCTGGTGTTCCTGGTGTTGGTTTAATTATGCTTGCAATGGTACTGAATCAAGTTGGTTTACCACCAGAAGGTATCGGATTAATTATTGGTATTGATCGATTACTTGATATGACACGTACAGCCATCAATATCACAGGTGATGCTGCGTGTGCTGTATATGTTGCAGAATCTGAAAAGAAACATACGGATGAAGCAGCTGCTTAATATGTACCGAAAGCGACAGGGAGTTTTTCCTGTCGCTTTCCTATTTTTCAAGCGTTATAATAATGATGCGGATATACTTGATCGATTGTTTGGAGGTTTAAAAAGATGACGATTAATAAAGGCACTGTTAGGGAAATGACTATACATAGTAAGGTTTTAAATGAAGAATTAGAGCTTATCGTTTATTTGCCAGCTACCTTCTCCCCTCTCTATAAATATAATGTACTCATTGCTCAGGATGGACGCGATTATTTTAATCTGGGCAGGGTTGCGAGAGTCGCTGATAAGCTGTTTGAAACAGGTGAAATAAGCAATACCATAATTGCTGGGGTTCCTTATAAAAGCGTTGCAGACCGTCGTAAGAAATATCACCCCGATGGTGAGCAGCATCATTTGTATAAGCGCTTTTTAGGGGAAGAACTAGTACCATTTCTTGATCAGGAGTTCCCCACCTATCAAATGGGACAAGGACGTGCATTAATTGGGGATTCACTTGCAGCGACGATATCACTTTTGACAGCACTTGAATACCCTCATACTTTTGGAAAGGTGATCATGCAATCTCCCCTTGTAAATGATCATGTTTTGTTGCAGGTTGAAAGTTTTGCAGAACCCCATCTCCTTGACCTATATCATATAATCGGGACAGGTGAAACCGAAGTAAAAACAACAAATGGTGTTATAGAGGATTTCTTAACACCAAACCGAAAATTACACAAGCTTGTCGCGAGCAAAGGTTTTCCTTATTTTTATGAAGAATTCAATGGTAACCATACATGGAAATATTGGCAGCCTGACTTACCAAGGGCTCTTTCAAAAATGCTCAAATAACCGTTTTTTTATTCTATCATTTTCAAATATTTGTTATAATTATGTTATTATTTTTCGTAATACGACATTAGGTACTTCACGTTTTGAAATTTAAATCTATAGGAGGGCAATAAAAATGAAATATGGCATTGTTATCTTCCCATCCAAAAATCTTCAAGACATCGCAAATTCATATCGTAAACGGTATGACCCGCATTATGCATTAATTCCACCACATATCACGGTAAAAAATGCATTTGAGGCATCCGACCATGAGATTGTGGATATTACGAGGGAGTTATATTCGGTATCAAAACAGGTAGATCCGTTTAAATTAACTGTATTAAAGGTAAGTTCATTTTCTCCTGTTAATAATGTAATTTATTTAAAAGTAGATCCTAATGAAGAATTACAAAAATTACATAATGCACTTCATTCTGGTTATTTTGCAGGAGAACCTGAGTATGCCTTTGTTCCACATATTACAATTGGGCAAAAGCTATCCAGCGATGAGCATTCAGATGTGTATGGTCAATTACGTATGTTAAAAATGGATCACGAAGAGCAAATTGACCGTATCCACCTCCTCTATCAGTTAGAAAATGGTTCTTGGACCGTTTATGAAACATTTCGTTTAGGAAAGGAAAATTGATTACACCATGGAAGCAAGAATTGTAACGAACAACAAAGAAAGAGACGATGCATATACGATTAGAAAAGTGGTCTTCGTCGATGAACAAAATGTACCTCTTGAAGAAGAGATTGATCAATTTGAAGACGAAGCTACACATGTTGTCCTTTATGATCACAATGAACCTGTAGGAGTTGGACGTTTTCGTGTGCTTGACGAATACGGCAAAGTAGAACGTATTTGTGTTCTCGCTTCACACCGAAAGAAAGGTGCTGGGAATATAATTATGCAAAGAATAGAGGACATTGCGAAAGAACGTGGCATTTCAAAATTAAAACTTAATGCACAAACACATGCAGAAAACTTCTACAAAAAGCTAGGTTATGAAACTGTATCGGGTCTTTTTATGGATGCTGGAATACCTCATGTCACAATGGTCAAAGAATTATAGGATGTCTTATAGGACATCCTTTTTTCATGGATAAAAAAGGGTAAACCTGCTCATTCTACCATAGAGGGGTGAGCAACTTGGAATTTTTTAGAATTTCTTTTGATTTAGTGGTTGGTCTTTTAGGATTACTTGTACTTACAAAAACACTAGGAAAAACTCAAATAACTCAAATAACGGCTTTTGATTTTATCTCCGCATTAGTACTTGGCGAATTAGTTGGAAATGCTGTTTTCGACCAGAAAATAGGGGTACTCCAAATTCTTTTTGCTATTACTATTTGGGGAATTTTAATCTATGTGATTGAAATTATTACACAGAAAATTCGAAGGACAAGGCCATTTCTTGAGGGAAAGCCAACAATAATTATCCATAAAGGTAAGTTAATTAAAGAACATATAAAGAAAAATAAGCTAGATATCAATCAATTACAACATCTCCTTCGTTCGAAGGGTGTTTTTTCAATTAGAGAGGCCGAGTATGCGATATTAGAAACAGATGGTTCAATAAGTGTTCTAAAGAAGTCTAAATATGAACCACCTACGCGCCAAGATTATAATATGGCGGAACAGAAGGTTCGTCTCCCTATTACATTAGTAAGTGATGGCATTTTAATTCAAGAAAATCTGAAGGAAAGTGGATTTACTGAGGCATGGCTACATTCGGAATTGAAAAGTAAGGGGATAGCCACATATAAGGATTTACTTTATGCCGAATGGCATGAAGAGGAAGGCTTGTACGTTCAGGAATTTTAACCTTCCCTTTTTTCTTTTTCATATAGACTCGTTGTAGAGCAACCCTTTGCCAGTATATTGAGAGCGGATATTTTCAATATATTGGCTTTGTTTTTTCGTCATTGCTTTCCGTTCAACTTGGTGTAGATCATAGGTACGCTGGTTATTATTCAATGACACTGGATTAACTTGATGTAGCCTCATTAGGTTTGTTTTATAAGTTGTCGTCCGATGTACATATTGATTATATTGTTCATTGTTGATTGGTAATATATATCCCATGTTTTGCCCTCCATTCCTTTTTTCATTAGTTTTATGTATCGAGCATTAACATTATGTTATTTATTAAAATTTTCGAAGCCTCCCCTGTATTTGTAAGGGTAGTATTAGAAAAGGCCTGGCAACTTGGCCAGACCACTCGCTTATTTTTTATTAATCATTTTCGAAATAGTGTTGAAGTCCATTTTTTGGTCGCCATTTACAATGCTATTTACAATTTTATCTTCAAGCTGTTTGTTTACTGGCTTATTGGCAATTTTAGAAACCTTTTTAATTACATTACGAACTGTATTTTCATCCTTAAAATTTGCATTTTGCAAAGAGTTTGCTAACTGGAGTACCTCCTGCATATTTACGCCTGTTTTCTTTTCGATATTCTTAAAAAAGTTATTGTCCATTATGAAGCCTCCTTACATTGTGTTATATCGTATGACCCTCGCCTAAAAGATGTGCAAGGTCCTTGAAAAAACTATTTCCGTTCATAAATGTAGAAAGTACGAGCCGATTGACTCGTACTTTACTTGGGGGAATGTTGTGATTAGTTATAGAAAGAAGCACCTACAATAATTAATAGGATGAATAATACTACGATTAATACAAATGTATTACCATAGCCGTATCCGCCACCGCCATAACCGTAGCCGCAACCGCCGAATCCGTAGCCCATATTTTGCACCTCCTCTTAAAAAGAGTACATTATAAAATATGTTAGACTTAGTGATTTGGTGAGGACATGAACACAGGGCATACGCGGAAATTCAGGAGACATTACCTATCTAATTTTTTATCTAACTCTTGTTGCTTTTTAGAAAACCATTGTTCCAGCTTTTCCATTCTTGTTTCAAGCTCTTTTTCGAATTCTCCCGCCTGCCTATCTAACTGATTTAATCCCTTGTCTGTTTCGGCAGACCACTTATCTAACTTACCTTTCGCCTCATCATGGTCTTTGTAGTAATCCGCAACAAAACGTTCAATCTCTTTATCAAATTTGCTCAAAATACCACACCTCCAAGTACTATATAAAATGATAAAAACAGGCTACCTGCGCCTGTTTTTATCAAATCAATTTACTTGATTGAGTTTTGTGCATTAATATAGCCAGCACCATACGTGTTGTAATCAATGCCCTTCCATTTATCTGCACCTTTTAGTAGTTCCTTTTTTATATCATCAGGAGTAAAGCTTTTATTCTGTTTTTTCTTGTTTTCAATCATTAATGCTACAACACCGGCACAGAATGGGGTAGCCATCGAAGTACCAGATAAGGTGATATAATGTTCATCAACCCTACTTGCTTTTTGGAACTTATCCAGATATGAGTTAGGAGATCGTAGTGAAACGATATTTACACCTGGAGCTACAATATCTGGCTTAGGAACATTATAAATTGTCGGTCCTCTACTTGAAAATTCTGCGATTGTATCATCTGCTCGCTCATCTAGTGTATTTTTATCATCAAGTGCTCCAACCGTAATAACTTTATCGCTAATACCGGGACTTGCAATTGTATTAGGTTCATCGCCTTCATTTCCTGCTGCCACACATACGACGATTCCACTGTCCCATGCTTTTTCTACGACTTGTACCATTGGATCAGCATCTTCATTATTTAACCTCTGTGCTGTTGCACCAAGCGACATAGAGATAATATCGATTTTGGGTTTGCTCGGATCCTGATTATTTAGGATACACCACTCAACACCCTTCATTACTGTATCGAGTGAACCAGATCCTAGTTTATTTAATACTTTTACACCAACCACATTTGCTTTATGTGCAGGTGCCTTATATTTTCCTCCAGAAGCCATCCCATTGCCAACTGCATCACCCGCACAATGGGTACCATGTCCATTATCATCATAAGGCTCCACCTGACCACTCACCAAATCTTCAAACCCGATAATTCTTCCTTCCAGATCTTGATGTGGATAAATTCCAGTATCGATAACTGCTACTGTTACACCTTCACCTGTAAGCTCAATTCCATTTCGAACAACTTGATCTGCTCTTCCCGCTGGAGTCGCAACATTTAACAGAGCTTTTACTTCCGAATTTAGATAAACTCGTTTTACATTTATACATGTTTGTAAAAGTTCCTCTAAACCAGCAGCTGTAACGGTTGCTGAACAACTTGGAATGGTTTTAAATTCATAATCAATACTGCACCCATAATGACGTTTCATCACTGCCTTTACATTGTCCTTAACTTCATTTTGATCGGTGTACTCGATGATTACTTTAAATTTCCTAGTTTTCTTAATTACTTTTTCGAGTGTTTTGTGCAAAAAACATGGTGTCCATTTAAAGGGGCGATATAAATTCACTAGATTTTTTCTGAGGTTTTTGTCCATTTTTGAACCATAATTCCTTGTAAATTGAACCATTGAAAATCCAAACAATTCTCTCACCTCCTTAATTTCTATTAGTTAATGTATGAAAGGTGAGAGAGATTTGAAGCGGTGTTTGTCCAATTACAACCGCCTATTTTTCTTGTATTCATACACCTTTATAGACTTGCACTTCTTTTTAATTTAATGTCTCTTTAAAATAAAAAAACAGGCAAAATCAGCCTGTTTTATCGAATCTATTTATATTGATTTTTATAAAAGATCCCATGTTAATGGTGTCCCACGTTTTGAATCTCTTGAAATTTTTTTCCCTAATAAACTGCCATAATACCTTGGATGTAATCCAAAACCCGGTCTTATTGATTTTAAGTTTTCAGGAGTGAAGACATCACCTGCTTTCATATCTTTAGTAATGTATAGTGAACGACGATATTTTTTTGAGGATATTTCATGATTAGTTGGTCCATACATGATTTCTCCAAGTGACTGCCAAGCTCTTTTTGTCTCAGTAACAAGAGACTCCATCTCCTGAGGTTCAATTGAAAATATGGAATCTACCCCACCATCGCTTCGGCTTAATGTGAAATGTTTTTCAATAACTGTGGCACCTAAAGCAACACTGGCAACAGCTACACCAATTCCCAAGGTATGATCTGACAACCCTACCTGACATTGGAATAATTCCTTCAAATGAGGAATCGTATTAATATTCGTATTTTCGGGTGAGGCTGGATACGAGCTTGTGCATTTTAACAAAATAATATCTTTACATCCCGCTTCTCTTGCTGATCTCACTGCCTCTTCGATTTCTGCTACTGTAGCCAAACCTGTTGAAATGATCATAGGCTTACCTGTTGAAGCTACCTTTTTTATCAATGGAATATCATTGACTTCAAACGATGCGATTTTATAAAAGGGGACTCCTAATTCTTCCAAAAACTCAACTGCAGTTTCATCGAACGGAGTACTAAACGGAATTATATCCAACTCTCTACATTTTTCAAAAATTGGTTTATGCCACTCCCATGGGGTATATGCCTGTTGATAAAGACTGTATAATGAATTTCCGTTCCAAATGCTGTCTGAATCATTTATATAAAAATCGCTGTTTTCGACATTAAGTGTCATTGTATCTGCAGTATACGTTTGAATTTTCAAAGCATGTACGCCTGACTTAGCTGCTGCTTCTACTATCTTTAAAGCTCGATCTAACGACTGATTATGATTTCCAGACATTTCTGCAATAATGAACGGAGAATGGGTGGACCCAACTAATCTTCCTCCTAGACTTATCTCCTTCATAAAGATCCTCCCTCTCTTTATTATGATTGAATTTTCCGTCCTAAAAGAAAAGCTTCAGCAGCCTGTTTACCTATATTCGCCCCTCGCCAACAGGCTTGGTATTCTAATGCTTTTATAGAACGAGCATGTGGCCATTCTCTCATCTCATAATCATAAGCCTGCAACGATTTTAATTTTAAAGACAATGTGTCTGTAATATCTACATACCAATTAGGTACAAATGGCGGTGCTGAGCCTGTTGTCATCCACTCCGTGCTTGAGGCTGTTTCAAAAAATAAAAGTTCCTCGACAAAGTTATTTTGAGGGAAAGGGCGGCAGGCTGTAATAACGGCTTCATGAATACGTCGGTGATCAATATTAACATCGCCTATATGGTGCGTGTAGATAATATTAGGTTTAATCTCATTTATAAGCTCCTCAACTATTTTGATAAGATCTAAACGATTTAGTGAATCTAAACGATTATCAGGTAAGTCTATTAATTTCAGGGAATGTACACCTAAGATTTCATTAGCCCTTTTCGCTGCAATACCTAATTCAGATAATTCTTCTTTATGCGCGTTACGATTTCTTGTTTTATCTCTACTTGTAATACCTTCAGCAAGAATAACAGTATGAACTTTATCTCCCTCTTTTACATGCCTTGCAATTGTTCCTCCACACCCCAACACCTCGTCATCTGGATGTGCTGCAATCACTAATACTGTCTTAATCATGTAACATCCTTCCTTTTTCTTATTTTTACATCTGCATGTATGTGATCATGTTTTAAAGAACATCTTTCAAACTCTAATCTAAATTCCCCTAATTCTATAAAAGCTTTCGGATAGCCATCTGCATCTAACATTCTTATATTATCAAAAACTTGTTCTATTGTTTTTAATTGGCTAATATCCCCATCTTTAGGCTTTCTTCTCTTAAAAAAGACTGGGTCACCTTCCTGCATTATTGGGGTAGGCTGATGATCGATGATATAAATAATCATTTCTTTTATTATTTTGGCAGCACGCATGTATATCTCTTCAGCATTACCAAATAAAGATAATGGTTTCTTAATATAAACCGGTCCAGCATCTAATTCCTTCTCACACTTCAATGCAGTAATTTTTGTTTCATAAATACCTCGACTGATCAGATTTTGTAATGGGCTCCCTCCTCTTCCATAAGGAAGGTCAGTCATATGGAAAATAACACTTTCAAAGTGTTCATATATTTCGGAGGGGATTATAAAAGACCAATGAAGAAAAAAGACATACCTTGGATTTATTTCAAGTAGTTTTTCCTTTTGCAAGTCTTCTTTCTTATCTATCCAATAAACCTCATGTTCTAACTCATTAGATAATTCTTGGAATACCGAGTGATACCGCTCGTGATTAGCAACTATAACTATCTTCATATACATCAATCCCTTTACATACTAAATCATTCAAAATAAAAGGTCGTTGGAATTCATACCAATCTTTACTTAAGAGACCATAAGTATATACATCTATAAAATTATCATCCTTTTTTATGTGACTCTTAAATAAACCTTCTTGTTTAAATCCTAATTTCTCATGGAACTTAACACTTGCAAAATTGTATGCTAGTATCTCTCCATAAATTTTGTTCATTTTTAGTTTTTTATACGCAAAATCGAAAGCTAGGGTTGCCATTATCGTCCCCGACCCTTTAGTCGCATCTTCCCTTCCAATATAAAACCCCCAATAGCAATGCTCATGTTGATGGTCAATTCCATTAAAGTAAACCAATCCCGTTGGAATTTCATCCATATAAAATAATAAATAAACATCTTTTTTGGATTGAAGGATATGTTGAAACCATGCTTGATGTTCTTCCATCGTAATGACTTTTTCATTGTACATATTTTTTCTAATTCGGTCTTGATTACGCCATGATAATACGATATCTAAATATTCGGATGTCAGAACTTGTAATTTGTACCTCATCATTTTATTTCCTTTCACAAATTGCATGAATAAGAGAGTGTAATTTATCCTTTTCAATTTTCAATAGATCTTTAGATAACCTTTCCATTAGTTTTAATTGTTGAGGGTTATCTAATAAAGATTGAAGTGTTGAAGTAATACATTTTTCAGTAACCTGCTCTTTTGGACCTAAATAGCAAATGATCTTATGTTTACTTAATGTAGATGCAATTAATTCTTGATTCTTTGCAATCGAAATTAAAATTGTTGGTAATCCCATCACACATCTTTCCCAAGTTGTTGTTCCCCCTGCACCAATACACAAATCAGCTTGATTCATCAACTCCGCCATATTATTCACCTGAAGATGGAATGTAATATTTTTACTTTTATTGCAAATAGTCTTTAGATGTTCCTTGTTTTCGTTATTACTTCCTACCACAACATCAACCATGATATCTTTTCGGGATAATGCCTTAATAGCGTAAATCGCCTTCAAAGTTTCGTTTGAAGGGTCAATACCTCCAAAGAAAATTAAAATTCGGCGGATCTGACCATCTCGGTTTCTCAAACAGCCTTTCCTATCCAAGAACTCTTTTCGCAATATTGCGAATTCAGGACCCAAAAATTTTTCACAATTGTCTGGTACTAAGGTTTTGTATCTGGTATCCATATTCTCGTAGAAATTCTGATCTAATAGATAGTGACATTTATGTTTTCGATCTGCTAAATCATCAATTACCATAATTCGTTCTACATAAGGTATCAATTCTTTTTCCCATTCAATATCGATTGCATAATGATCAATAACTAGTAAATCAACACATTTATCTTTTATAAAGGAGATTGTTTCGGCTGCATCTACTTTTTGTGATACTTTAAGCCAATTGGCATGTAAGACATGCCCCCGAAAATGGTGTGCCTCTTTTCTTGGCAACACGATTACCGGGAATCCCTTACCTTTTATATAATCACAAAGATTTCCTTCATGTTTCCGACAAATAAATGTAATTTGTGCTGCACCGTGTTCTTTTAATAGTTCTGCTAGAGTTAAGCACCTCATCACATGCCCTGTCCCTATTTCAAACGAAGCGTCTACACGAATATATACATTCATTCAGGTATATTCTCTCCATCACTTTTTTGTTGAACATGAGCATTAAGAAGAAATAAATCACTTCGTTTTTCTAATAAACGTATAATATCTTCTAATTCAAAATTAGGATTTTTCGGATAAAGAATTTCTATAATGTTTCTTATTAACTCATAGTCCTCTTCCGTATCGACTGTAAGACGATATTTACTTAAATCCCTCTTATATTTAACATTTTTCATTTGAAACTTGGTAGGGTTTCTGAGTATATAAGTGGTGACATGCTCCCGATACAAATATTCGAAACCTTCCTTATATGCCTGTTCCAGTGCGTTGAAGGCAAATACCTCGGTATCGAATCCTCTAGGATAAGTCCTTTCAATCGTATTTGAAACGAAATCATATCTTGGAGCATTTTGTAAAAATGTAGTGATGACTTGATCTATTACACTTGGACTAATCAGTGGACAATCTGAAGTTATGCGTACGATAATATCGGCCTCCGATTCCAAAGCTGCATTGTAATAACGTGCTAACACATCTTCTTCAGAGCCACGGGTATAATCGATTGATAACCTCTCACACAAATCAATAATTGCCTGGTCGCTTTTCTTTGTCGTTGTTGCCACTACAATTTTGTCAATTATTTTTGACTTTTTTAATCTTTCTATTTGATATTCTAATAATGGTTTTCCTAATACTTTCTTTAATACTTTTCCTGGTAACCTAGTGGATCCCATCCTAGCCTGAATAGTAGCTACTATTTTCATTAAAATCACCTTTTGATTTTCATAGATTAATTATTCATTATTCGTCAATCGATTAACTAAACGTTTTATTCGTTCTCCCGATGTTGTATCCTGAGAATAGTTATACGATAAAAAATTCATTCTTATCCTTTGTTCATAATTTACAAGTTTACCATTTAAATAGTTTATAACCTGCTTTGCAAGTTTTACGGGATCTTCTTGGATCAATTTCCCTAATGAATTAAAATACCCTGAGGGTGCGGAAAACTCATTATTAAGAACAAAAACTGGTCGGTCAGCTAACATAGCTTCTAATCCTACAGTAGAATGATACGTGACTACTGCGTCAACGTTTTGGATAATATCATAAAGTTCGACATTCATTGTTGGAAAAACAGAAGAATACTCTTTCGTTAGTTTATAGGGTTTTGTGCTAGGATAGTCCTTGACAATAATATTGACATCCGTTTTTCTTAAGAGGGCTTGAATAAATTCCCTCCACCTATCTATATCTTTCTCACCTCTAACGATCATTAATATTGTATTCTTTTTTGGATCTAAACCTATATTTTTTTGGAATTGATTCTTAGAAAGCGAAGGAGATTTAAAAATTAAATCAAATCGAGGATGACCAATAACTTCAACGGACTGATCCTTAACTCCCATTTGTCTATACCAGTCAACTTCAAATTTCCCATATACAGCATTAACCGTTGCTATTTTGGGAAAATAGCCAAATTCACTTGAAATAATACCATGCTGCATACAGATTGTTGGAATTCCCATTTCTGCTGCAACAAGTGCTAAAGTTCGACTTTCTGGATAATGGGTGGAGGCAAATAGGATACAGGATGTGGGAACACTGTTCAAAAATTTCCTTGATCCATTAATAAGTTTTATCGTTTTCTCAATTTGATTGCATAATACTTGTTGAAACCCCTTATCACTAAATAGTGGATGCTTATTATAAGTGTTAATAATTTTTATTGCACTTTGAGTATTTTTAACTATTCCCGCTTGTTCTCCACTATTTTCAAGATATTGATTTAAATAATAAGTCGGCAAACCTAAAGATTCATTTTTTTCTTTGCTGTTTGTCGTTATCATTTTTCTATCCCTTAGCATAATCGTATTTGAAGGATCGAAATGTTGAATTATCGTTTGCTCTGGAAAACGCAATAAATTTGCAACATCATGCAATACGACTTTTCCATCTTTCCTATTTACTAACTTCTCACTTTTGTGCAAGTTAATAAATGAATCGAATTTGGACTGAACCTCTTCCGTGCTTTCTGTAAGGTTATTTAAATACTTGCCAAAAGACTCGTCATGTAATGCATTCAACAGTTCTTTATTTTTTCGAATTAAACTTCGAAAATGAAATAAATAAGGTAGTGAGATGCCTTTATACGTTAATCCTTTGAAACTATCAATAAAATCAAGGTATAAAGACCAATAATTTCGTTTATAGGTGTCCATTATAACCTCCCAATTATATATTTACTGTTCTTACGGCTTCCATTAAATAAATAGAAAGTAACTAAGCAATCACTTTAATGAACTATAACTATGGAAGCAGCTCCAACAATGGCTTAAATTTTGTTGTCCAAAGGTTATCAACGGCTGTCAGGGTATTTTTAGTTTTTGGGTAACCGTTTTTTATTTCTTTCTTAAACATCTTAATTGCCCTATAAGAAGGATTTGTTTTCCTCATTTCTTTAACCATTTCATTATTTACAGTAATCATTTGATCTGCTTGTTGTATAACCGTTTTTGAAGCAGCTGAATATCCCAAACCATTTACTGTGGCCAAATGACCTAATCCCCTGCCATCTTCAGCTATTAATAAACTTGGTTTTCTAGTTCTAAGAAACCAAATATGCGCATGAAGTCTAAATCCTATATGAACATCGATTTCATCGTAAAAAGCTAACTTCTCAGCCCCTCCTGATAAATCAACCATATTCACCAATTCTCTATTCCAACTTGGATCTAGTAGTTTTTCAAATCTCCCACGATAACCATGAAATGTAAGATATACCTCACAAGAAAACTCTCTCTTTAATTTAAGTGCTAACGAATACGCCATATGCCAATGACTTTTAATATGGGGCATAGATATTGCTATTTTTTTAATCTTTTCTGGAAGTACTGGTTTTGTCCCTATTAAATCATAATCAAATAATGCACAGTCCCCTGTTGTTCCATAACACTCGATCCCATTATTTCGTAGTAGATTTTCAGTGGTTATATCTCTACATGAAATCATACCTGCTTTATTCGTTTCATTAGTTGCTCCAAAGTATTGTAGTAGATCTCTCTTCTCAACTTCATCAATTTTAAGTTGGTTTGACTGTTTGATAGTACCCGGATAAGTACTCCAGCCAGCTCCTATTGCATATATGGGAATGCCCATTTTTTTCGCATTCTCTAGAAAAAGTGTTCTATTTTTAGGAGCAACTTTACTCCCGTTTAATGTTGGCCTTAATCCTGGTGCAAGCACGGCTTTATATTTTGAAAAATCTTTTATAGCTTCAACTCCTTGATCAGGAATACTAATAATATCAATTTCAATATCGTTTCCTTTTATTTTTGTTAATAGGTCTGCAAGACTTTTACTTATTAAATCATCACCTGAATTCTTTGAACCTGTTCCAGGATAAGTTGAAAGAATTAAATACGACATTTTATTCCCCTCCTTGATAGTAATAATATTCAAATATTCATAGATTCCTATAAAGTTTAAGTTAATTTTTAATTATCCTATTCTTCTAATAAGAAAATGATTGGACTTATAATGATTGTATTTTCAATCCATGTGGTATCTTTAAAATTATGCTTTCTTTGACCAACAAAATATCTTGGGCTTTCGAAATTGAATTCAATGCCTTAGAATGAATCAATCGTTTCATACCATTTTGGATTAGATAGATTCTGTTACTCGAATCTTTTATTAGCCTCCCTTCAAATTTAGACTTAGGTGATTGATATGGAAAAGTTCCAGTGAGTTTATAAACAGTCTTTGCGATATTCCTGCCAGCAAATACTTCGGGATATGAGTATTTTATAAACTCTTGAATTTTTTGAGTATATTTTCTACTGAATAATTCTGAATGAAAATATTCGTTTATCTTTTTTGCTAGATCTTCAGGATTTTTATATGCAAATTTGCCTATACTTTCGAAGTAATACTGATTATCCATATTGTAATTCGTGCTTTCCTTCATAAAAAAGACTGGTTTGTTAAATAACATCGCTTCAATAGCAACAGTTGATAACTGTTGAACAACTATATCTACATTCTCGAGCAAATCATATAATTCCATCTTTGTACTTAAATGAACAGATTCTGAAATTGAGGTTATTTGACGATACGGTTTTAATTTATTCCTTAAAACTTCCTTTGGATGGGGTTTTATGATGATTTCTAAAATTGGATTAAGCGAGAGTTTTTCTACCAGTGATTGGAGTGCTTTCTTATTCTGAATAGCATTAGTGGCGATTAGAACGATTTTCTTATTTGGTTTAATATTAAATTTGCTCAGAAAACTGGTTTTAGAAATAGTATGATGGGTAAAGATTCTATCAAAACGTGGATGACCTGTAATCTCAATCCTATCCTCGTTTACCCCTCTAGTTTTATACCAATCCTTTTCGTAGTTACCAAAAACAGCATGCTTTGTAGCAAAAATAGGTAAGAAACCTATTTCATTCGCGATGATTCCGTGTTGGGTACAAATACTTGGAATACCTTTCAAAGCTGCAACCTGCGTTAACGTTCTGGTAAACATCCCATTAGTGTTTCCGACAATTAAACTAGAAATAGGAACTTTTTTCAAATACTCTTCAAAAGCAATGATAAGTTCTATTATTTTAGGTATTGCACTTAGAAACTTGCTCCTAAAATTTTCATGACTAAAGACAGGATGTTTATAGTACTTTTTAAAAATATCATTTGCTTCTTCAATAATTTTAGTAGAAGTAGACTCACTACTTTTGTAGTCATCTAAATAATGGGTAGGACCTATATTCGGATGAATATAATTATTCGTTATTTCTTTTTGTGGATGAAGGAATATACACTTGGTTGGGTGAAAATATTCTATGAATGTTTCAATCGGAAAACGTAAATGATCACCTTTTCCTTGTAATATCAAGGACTTCCCCTTTTTGTTTCCTATGTTCTTATATGCTGAGACCTTTAGATAGCGATCGAAAAAAGGTTGAATTTCATCCGAACGTTGGAATTGATTTTTTATATACGGTATAAGTGTTTCACTTTTCATAATCTCTCTAACTGCTCTGTTAGTAAGATAACTTTGAAAATTCCCGACCAGTGTCAAAGGGATATTTCTATAAGTCAACTTTTCAAAGGCCTCAACAAAATCTGCAAATAATCCCCAATAGTTACGGTAATAGATTGAATTCAATTTACGTCCACTCCAATTATTAGTATTCTTTCTTTACTACTAAATAAAGATGGTTTATTTAGAATAAAAAGAAAGAACCTTAGTAACTCCTTCAATAACATCTTTTACATCTGTTTTAGACATTGCAGGAAATAATGGAAGACTAATAATCTCTTCATAAATCTTCTCAGCATTTGGGCAAAGGCCTTTTTTATATCCCAGTTTTTGATAATACGGATGTAAATAAACAGGTAGATAATGAACATTTACACCTATATTTTCCTTTTGTAAGGCATCATAGATTTCCCGTCGACTAGTACCCAAGCTTTCCAAATCTAGTCGAATGATGTAGAGATGCCAACTACTGTCAATCCCAATTGGTATAATCGGTATCTGTACCTCTTTTCTATTCTCAAATGCGTTGTTATACATTTGGACATATTGCTTTCGTTTTTGGATAAATTGTTCTAACTTTTTCAACTGGGTTAGCCCTAACGATGCCTGAATGTCTGTCATCCTATAGTTAAAACCAAGAAACTGCATTTCATAATACCAAGATCCATGAAAATCATTTAATTTAGCGGTATCCCTTGTAATACCATGACTCCTAAATTGAATTAGTTTTTCATAATAGTCTTTATTATCAGTTGTAATGATTCCTCCTTCCCCTGTTGTGATATGTTTAACTGGATGAAAGCTGAACATTGTCATATCACTGATAGAACCAATTTTATTCCCTTGATATGTGGCTCCTAGTGCATGTGCGGCATCTTCTATTACAATAAGGCCATGCTCTTTTGCAAGTGACATTATGTGATCAAGTTCAGCTGGCTGCCCTGTAAAGTCAACTGGTATAATGGCTTTTGTATTTTTTGTGATAATTGGTTTAATTTCTTTAGGGGATATATTGTATGTTTTGGGGTTAATATCTGCAAAGACGGGTTTTCCTCCTAAGTAGCGGACGCAGTTTGCACTGGCAGCAAAAGTCATTGGTGTAGTTATTACTTCATCGCCTTCTTTAATACCCGCTACAAAACAGGCAGCATGTAATGCAGCTGTTCCATTAGAAAATGCTACTGCATATTTCGCTCCTACATAATCAGCAATCTCTTTTTCAAACTTAGAAATCATTGGACCTGTTGTTAAGAAATCACTTTTTAACACACTTGTAACAGCTTCTATATCTTCATTGTTTATGAATTGTCTACTATAGGGTAAATATGAATCTCGGACAGGCTTTCCGCCGTGTATCGCCAGTTTACCTACCATTTATTGGCCTCCTTCTATACTAGTTTAGTATTTTTTATCCATGCCTCTGTGCGCTTAATCCCTTCTTCTAAACTAATTTCAGGTCCCCATCCCAATAGTTTTTTCGCTTTTTCATAGTTACACAATAATTTGGGAATCTCACTTTGAGGATGAATATGTTCGACATGTTTGATTTGCGAAGAGTCTCTCGCAATTAGTTTAGCTAAATCATTAATACTGATATCTCGGCCTAAACCTGCATTTACAATTTCTCCATTCACATTATTTGAATAACCTGCTAATACTACGAATCTGGCACAATCTTCAACATAGAGTAGGTCCCGAGTTTGTGTTCCATCTCCATAGATAAATAGGGGAATTCCTTGAAGTTTATTTTTAATGAAGATAGCTACAACTCCTCCTTCACCGCCAGTTTTTTGGAAAGGCCCATATGTGTTAAAAGGCCGGATTACTACGGCGGGGAGACCGTATGCATAATAATATGACAACACCATATTCTCTGCAGCAATCTTGGAGCCTGCATAAGGAGATGCTGGTTTAATAGGGTCTGTCTCCTTAATACCATCAAGATTCGTAGCTCGATCATAGACCATACAGGTACTCATAAATACTAGCTTTACATTATTTTCTTTGCATTTTTCTAGTATATTGAATGTACCGATTGTATCATTTTCAAAGGTAGTTTTCGGATCATCAATACTATCTTGGACATTAATACTTGCCCCTAAGTGATAACAAATATCAAATTCATTCTTAAATAATTCTTCAAGTAAACCTACATCATTTATGTTCCCTTTAATAAAATCCCTAAAGTTTTTATCTTTCATAAGTTCTTCAAGATTTTTTTCTCTTCCGTTAGAAAGGTCATCTATAACCCAGACATTATGGCCATCATTCAAAAGTTTTTTTACAACCCATCTGCCAATAAAACCTGCTCCACCTGTAACTAGAACATTCAAATCGTTTCATCCTTTCCATAATGAAATGTGTAAAAACATGCTTTTCATCTTTAGATTAGTTGTTCATTTATTAGTAATTGCCGTAATTCCTCAAGCGAGAGAGGATTTTGATTCATTGAACTGTAGGTACTTTGCTTTGCCATCTTTACATCTTTATAATTTAATTCTTTCTGATAGAGTCCTGGAATCACATACATATTTGGGAGTTCCAGTGCCGTTTTTGATTCATCATATGTCATCAATTCCTCGTACATTTTTTCCCCAGGTCTAAGACCAATTTCTTCTATTGTTATTTCATTAACTTCTAAGCTATATTTATTACATGTTTCCTCGACTACAATTTCTGCCAAATTACCTATTTGAATAACAGGCATTTTTAATACAAAAACTTCTCCTCCTTTTGCTTCTTGAAGGGCTTTTAATGTGAGTTCGGTCGCCTCACTTAAAGTCATCATAAAACGTGTCATTTTATGGTCCGTAACAGTTATTTTTTTGTTTTCTAAAATTTGCTCCTTAAACAATGGAATAACTGATCCCCTAGACCCCATAACATTTCCAAAGCGGACACTTGCAAAAATTGTGTTTCTTTTTCCTTTACTATATTCAGCCGATGAAATTAATCTTTCCGCTGTAAGCTTAGTTGCACCATAGGTATTCGTAGGTGAAATTGCTTTATCTGAGCTTGTAAATATTACCTTTTTAACACCCTGTGAATTAGCGGCTTTAATGACATTATAGGTACCCTGTACATTTGTTAAGACCGCTTCAAACGGGTTATATTCACAAGACGATACGTGCTTCATCGCAGCTAGATGTAAAACATAATCAACATCTTCCATAGCAGTATATACGCGTTCATAATCACGTACATCTCCAATTAAAAATCGAACATTATCCCTCATACCTAATTCGTTTTGAAAATGGAATTGTTTAAATTCATCACGACTAAATATCCTTAT
The DNA here is from genome assembly GCF_002734285.1 of Fredinandcohnia onubensis. GTDB lineage: Bacteria > Bacillota > Bacilli > Bacillales > Bacillaceae_L > Ferdinandcohnia > Ferdinandcohnia onubensis_A. The sequence continues at coordinate 80,043 of NZ_NSEA01000014.1, forward strand.
AACACTTGGCGCCTCCTTGAGAATAGACTTAACGATGCTTTTGCCAATTGTACCAGTTCCTCCTATTACTAAAATTTTTTTTCCTTTAAAGAACATCTCAATCCCCCTTCTTTCGTGTTTCCCGATATTCCTTTTATTTGATTCGATAGTTCTTAATCTTCTATTGAAAGACTAATATCGAATAAGTTTTCGTCAATTTTATTAATAATCACATTATTATTTGCATTATCAATTACATCGATTTTTTTAAAAAAGCTCCTAATTTGTTCAATCGTTAAGGTAGTAAATTTATAGGACTGTTTACGAGAATCGGAAGCAGATTGATAACTCCCTCTTCCGTTAAAAGGTTTATTTCTAATGGTAATTTGATTTAAAAGTCGAATAATCTTTTCATAAGAATATCGATCATCCATAACTCCATAAAAATAAGATAAATAAGTGTTGGCAGTAGGATTATGAGGAGTATACGTACCACTGCTTGAGGAATATAATTGTACAAAGTCTATAATTTCACTAGTGTTATATGCCACTACACTTAATTTGTTCGGTAATTCTACATCATAGCTATCACATGTAAATGGTAAGTAAGCAATAACTGGCTTTCGAAGTAGAAATGCTTCAATACCTGTAGTGCATCCGTTATGAATGACAACCCTAGAAGCTAATAACCAATTAATCACATTACCCTCATGTATAACATGAATATTTTTATAATTTGAAAGCTGTTGTTTATACGTTGAGAAACTCTCCCCTGGATGTGGTCTTATCACAATATTCATAGCTGGAAATTCTTCTGCTAATTCTGTTATCATTGTTAAGAAACTCTCAAACAAGTTCTTCATGTATTGAATACCAGGATTCAATTTGGTATTTCTCAAACCCGTATAATGATTGTAAATAGGAAACCTGGTATTTATGAGTATGAAATCACCATAATTTTCTTGGATTTTATCAGCACTGTCTTTATATAGTGAATGAAATTTTTCTTTTAATAAATCAAACCTCGGATTGCCTACTATATGGCACTTTTCGCGAAATTGAGGATAGGAATTAGTAATAATCTCTTCCTGAAATTTCCCCCAACAGTATTCTTGGTCCACATAAGTAAGCAAATCATGTCTCATTCTATCTTTTAAATAATTACTAGTATCATTAATAATCAAACCCTCTTCATCAAGTTCAACTAAAATATGACCATACTTTTTCGCATTTCCTAATACTCTTTTTCGATAGCGATTAGGATATCCTTTTGAAAAAAATATCCCATTCGGAAACACAAACGATGCTCTCTCCACTCTCGTGTGTTCTCCTATAATGACTCTAAAGTTCTCCTTAACTGCGTAATAGGCTAATAGTAATTTTGCATCTAATTCTCTTACCTTTGTTTCTACAGGCAAGTATAGCCACCTTTGCACACTCTGGTTTTGTCCCACTCCTTTTCCTCCATTCACTAACAAGATCCAAGAGATTAGTAAATATGGATTTCACATATTGTTAAATATATGAAACTAGGTATTAAAAAGGTGCTAGAAATCAATGTCCAATTTAAAACTAGTCTTTTTTATGTTTTTGAAATAATGCTAGATTTGCACTTTAGACTCGGTAAGAAATGGCATTAAAATTTCCTCATTTTAGTATTACTAGATAAAATAACTAGAAACTAATTAAATTTTCCCTACAAAATATCCTAAATACACCATTAATTTATAAAATGTGCTTTTTTTATAGTAGTTTTGCCGTCCCCTTTTTAAGAGTTAGCTTATATAATTCAGTATTGAGATGAAAGGAGGGAAATTGATATGCCTAAACATCATAATCATGATCATAATCATGACCATAATCATGGGAATGGGAATGGGAATGGAAATGCAGGGCAGCAACTTGGTGTATTATTTATCTACTGGAATTTTGATACCCAACAAGTTGTTGAAGTTCACAAAAGCCCAGAATATTATGACACAGGTTGCCCATTACTTGGACCTGGTGATTCGATTCTTGATGCCCTTGCTTGTTTATTTGCACAAGGATATCAACTTCAACCTGGTGCTGTTGTTGTAACTAATGACGACGTAAGCGATGCAGAACGAATTGTACTATACACTTTAGTACGAGGTGTAAACTAAACATTTGCTTAAAAAGAGAAACCAAGAAGAATATTTCTTGGTTTCTCAACTTCAGGATACAAAACAACCCATCATTTATTCTTTGATTGAACAACCATTTTTCACATCCGTTGAGTACTGACTTAAATATGTCTACATAATAAAAATGTTGCAATTTACTCAATGAACCCCAGAAAATTTTAGGCTTTTTTATCAATTATCGTTTATATAGGCATCAATACAGGCTATTCCTAGAGTAATTTTATAGAATAATATCATGATATGACGTTTGTCTATAATATTTCATTGATTGGTGGGAATAGAAATGTATAATCCTAAAATATGGCTATCGGAAGAAGTAACAAGAATTCCTCACTCTAATAAAAAGGGAAAGCAAGGAAATGATCATACATCAAAAATTACGACTAATAAAAACCACTTTAGGGGCGACGAGTGGGACCGAATAAATCTTACCGAAATGTTAAAAAGTCCTCACAAAAAACTATATGCAGGTCAAAGCAGCTTTCAAAACATTCAGGTTTTGGAAGCAAAAGAAATTAGGATGTTTTTAGATGGACAATTACAATTTAGTTCATTGGATGAACGGATTTATCATGAAGCATTCGTTCATGTACCTATGTCTCTCTCTATGTCGCATGAACGTGTCTTAATTTTAGGAGGCGGTGACGGTCTCGCATTAAGGGAAGTTTTGAAATACCCTGATGTAAAACATGTAGACCTTGTTGACATTGATTCAGAAATTTTACGTATAGCAAGAGATATACCTGAGATTGTATCGCTTAATGAACGAGCATTCTATGATAAGCGTGTGACTGCCTACGCTGAGGACGCTCGGGTCTTTTTACAAACCAACAAAAGGAAGTATGATTTAATAATTGTTGATTTCCCAGATCCTACAGATCCTGTTTTAGCAAGCTTATATTCAATAGAAATGTTTCAAGCATTAGGTGACTGTTTAACAAGTAACGGTTTGCTTGTATGTCAGGCAAATTCTCCCGAGGATACTCCTATCGTATATTGGAGCATTGGATTAACAATGGAAAAAGCAGGATTTTATACTCAGAGCTACCATACAATCATTCCTTCATTTGGAGATTGGGGATTTCAATTAGGATCTAAAACTCCTGTATCCACTCAACTAAGAGAAATTAATGTTCCATATCGAACATTACCTACAAACTTAGGTAAGTTGTTTCATTTTAGCAGTCAGTTGTTATCTTATAGAGCAGAGGCAATTGTTAATCATGAAAGTAATCCTCAATTAGATAAAATTTTCCAAGAGGAAATAGTTAAAGTATATTAAAAAATTAAATTACAAAAAAGCTACCCCCGGGTAGCTTTTTTTGTGCTAATTGTATTAAAACACTCTATTCGTTATATCAATTAAAACAGTATTTTGATCTGTTTGTACCTTTCCGGTGTTTTTATTTATTTTAAGATAATATGGCAGTCGGAACATATCCCTTAATCGATTAGTTGTTAAATAATCAGCTTTAGTTATCATAGATAAATTTTCGACTCGAACATTGTTTGTCGTAGCAAGACAAAATAACCAATCCTCTCCATCTTCTGGTTCAAAGTAATGGTATGGAAAAACATTAAAGCCAGCTTTAAAGAGAGTTTTATAGACACTCCATAAATACTCAGGGGTTGTATCCGCAGTCGAACACCCTACACTAATGGCTCCTCCTGTTTTTAAACGACTTTTTATGAGACTGTAAAACTCCACACTAAAAAGACGAGAAAGAGATGGATTTTTATCCGTGGGCTCTGGGAGATCTACAATTATTACGTCCCATTTGGTTGTATTATTTTCTAAAAATTTTCTTCCATCTTTAATTATTGTTTGTACTTTTGGGTGGTTCAACGAACCGTTATTAAATTGAACCATACCCTTTAGTTTTTTACCGAAGTATACCATCTCTTTATCAATATCTAATGTAACCACTTTCTCTACATCAGAATAAAGTAGAACTTCTCGGGTCGTTATCCCACCTCCACCTCCAATGATCAAAACCTTTTTCCGGTTTCGAGCAGCAAGCATCGGAGCATGTACCATTGCTTCCGCAAATCTACGCTCATCAGGTGTTGTACCAAACATCATATGCCCATTACTATAAATCAACAGTTCACCATCTTCTTCTACAAGTGCTATTCTTTGGGTCGGCGTCTTATAAGTTCGTAAAACTACATAATCACCATCAGGTTCTTCTTCCAAACTAATGTAGTCTCTAATAGAATCATAATCAACATCCTTATAATTACTCATAACCACAACTCCTTGTTATTAATGTCTTTTTTAAATGCTATTCATTGGATATTGTGGATGTTCGTAATATCCGCTCTTGTAGTAATAATATGGACCAATTAATTGTTAAACCCAAATAATAAAATCGATTTTTATACTTTTTTATGGTGTATACACGTTTCTAATTTCCTGTGCCTCTAGCCCCTTCTTTTAAAACCTCTATCTTATCCGTTTTTTCCCAAGGTAAGGAAAGATCTGTTCTACCAAAGTGTCCATAACAAGCAGTTTGTAAATATATTGGCCTTCTTAGGTGTAACATGTTTATAATACCTGCAGGGCGAAGATCAAAGTGTCGGCGTATTAATTCAACTATTTGGCTATCTTCTATTTTGCCAGTTCCATAGGTTTCTACAGCTATAGAAACTGGTGAAGCCACACCTATAGAATATGCCAGCTGTACCTCACATCTTTCTGCAATACCCGCTGCAACAATATTTTTAGCAACATAACGTGCTGCATATGCTGCAGAACGATCTACTTTGGTTGGGTCTTTACCTGAAAATGCTCCACCCCCATGCCTAGCAAAACCACCATACGTGTCAACGATAATTTTACGACCAGTTACTCCTGCATCCCCCGCAGGTCCCCCTATAACAAAACGACCTGTTGGATTTATGAAATACTTTGTCTCATTGTCTATTAAATTTCGGAACCACATGTGAGATTACATGATGGTGCAGATCCTTTTTAATCTGTTCAATCGATACTCCAGGATCATGTTGCGTTGAGATAACGATTGTATCAATACGAATAGGCTTTGAATCTTCGTACTCCACTGTTACTTGTGCTTTCCCATCTGGACGTAAATACCCAATCGTCCCATCCTTCCTTATTTCTGATAAACGTCTTACAAGTTTATTAGATAAAGAGGTTGCTAAAGGCATTAACTCTGGCGTTTCATTACAAGCAAACCCAAACATGATTCCTTGATCTCCGGCACCAATTGCTTCAATGTCACCTTCATTCATAGCACCTTCGCGTATTTCTAATGCTTGGTCAACCCCCATTGCTATATCAGGAGATTGCTTATTTAACGCTACTAAAATTTTACAAGAATCCGCATCAAAACCATACTCAGGATTGGTATAACCAATGCTCCGAATTACATCTCTTACAACTTTTAAAAAATCAATCGAGCAGCCCGTTGTAATCTCACCAGATATTACAACTAAATCTGAACTAACCATGGTCTCACAAGCTACACGAGCGTTTGGATCTTTTTGATAAATGGCATCTAAAACAGCATCAGAAATTTGATCACACATTTTATCTGGATGTCCTTCAGTAACAGATTCTGTCGTAAATAAGTGTCTTTGTTTTTTATACAAAACACCTCATCTCCTTTCAATTAAAACCACTACAATATGCTACGATTAACCGAAGTTTCATGCTTGGACTCCCATCTACTTTACATAAATTCCTACCTCTATGAACCAAAGGTATAGCAGACCATTTTCAAGTAAATAAGGACAACCGTACAATCTATTTCTTTGTATACTCATAACATGATTGAAAAGGAAAAATGAGGGGAATGATGTATTTTGATCATGGAAGGGCAGCATATTATTATTGATGCTTTCGAATGCGATGTTGTATATTTAAACGATATCACTTATTTAGAAAAATTGTGTAATGAAGCCGCTTTAAACACAGATATGGAGGTCTTATATACTTACTTCCATCAATTTGAGCCACAAGGAGTAACAGGCATGTTAGTTTTGTCAACATCACATATTTCAATTCACACTTGGCCTGAAGAAGGTTACGCCTCATTAGATTTTTATACGTGTGGCGATCATAATCTTACTTCACAAGTTAAATTTCTACTACAAGGCTTATCTTCAAAAAATGCAATGGTTTATAATTTTTCCAGGGGCGTGTCCTATCCACAAATTATTCAATGTAAAAACATACGATTCAACGACACTATGCTAGATGATAACTCTGACTTACAACAAGAATAAGAAGCCTAGATGAAACACATTAGAAACAGTAGTACTCCTTCGTATCTAAATCTGTTTATTACTATTAATTTAATGAAAAAATAGGGTAGATAGAAATTAATACCAACTGCTATTTTAACAAGGCATGACTTCTACTAGTCATGCCTTATATTTTGTTTCTACATTTCTATCAAATGATTGAGGAAATACTCTATGAAAAATGGTTAAAATGGCTGTTACTTCTGTCCACGCTATTTCAGAATACTTGCATTTAATATAATACGAGCCAAGAGGAGGTGAGATAATGACACGGGGATTTTATGAAAATGCTCATTTTCCCGACTTTACAGAACGACTTAACGATAATGCAAAGAATCTTGCTTTAGAAAATAATTTTAATGAGGAATCTTGCGGGGTGACTGTGGTAGCTGAGAAAAGTCCCAATACTACTTTCATTGGTACGAATCCACTGATTCAAATTGAAAGTGAACATGTTACTCTAGAAACCCAACTTACCTCTAGGGTTGTTTTGTTTATACCAGGATTTCGTTTAGATGATCATATCAATATTGTATTAAGCGGAAACGAAGAAGACATTGAAAAAGTAATGGTCTATGCTCTACTTGAAGATCCGTCTGGTGAAAATTTTCTTTCTACCGAAATAATAACTGAAAAAGAAAATTAGACAACCTTGCAAAAAAAAGTAGCAGATCCCTTCTATGGAATCTGCTTTACCATTATTTTGATTGTCTATTTTTCCCGCATCCACATCCACCAGTACTTTTTTTCTGTTTAGGTTGAATTTTAGATGATGTAATAATTTTTACTCCAGAGCGATTTTGCGTTCTTTTGTTCATAACTTGATTCCTCCCTTAGTACATGTTACTAACAAGTTATGAAGTTATAAAATAAATTGACACTACCTCTGGCTAATTTTAAAAAATATATTGTTGGCTTCTTTAATAATTGTTGAAGGTTCTCTATTTCTTTTTATCGTGGTCCCATTCAGAATTGAGCGGTCTGTTATGGCGTTTAATTGCATTTTGATTTTCTAAATTATTTACAAACCAAGAATTCAGCGATTGCTTTTTTCCACCTTGGTCAAAATTTATCTCCTGATTTTTTGCTCCACCATTACTTCTGAGAATCCTATTTTCTGTTTTTAACTCTTCAACTTGTTGCATTAATGTATTTATTCTTTGTTTTAATTCTGTTACCTGATCCTCCAGTATTTGATTGTTGTCATTACTATGAGTGTTTTGGTTTACCTGAGCATTTTTTTCGTATTTCTTTAATCGTTCCTTATATTTAGATACCTCAGATTGGTAATGAATGAGTTTTTGTTTTAACATGATGTTTTCATCAGATATACTTTTCTTCAAAGTACCTCACTCCTTTCCTCATATGATAAATATCTATAATATATGTAATTCAAAATGCTAGGTATTTATACCACTAAGTTAAGATTTTCAGAGAAAATTCCGCTTTTGTCACAGAACATTTGACTATTAGATTCATACTATACAGTAGCCCCGATACCCAAAGGGAATATTATTTAGAACCAGCTCAAGGGTAAATATTTTTATATAGGAGGAAAAAAGGTGAGTAGATTTAACCATAAAGAAAAAGAAAAAGTTTGTATTAAAACACGTAAAGTTTATGACTGGATTACTCGTCAAGTAGAGGTTCCAATCATCAATATGGCCGACGATAAGCTTGATGCAAAGTTTAAGTGCAACAGCGGAGGCGGCCACGGTGGTGGAGGCAACCACGGCGGCGGCGGAGGCGGCAGCCACGGCGGCGGAGGCGGTGGTAAATCCGGCGGTGGTACAAATGATATCCAAAAACTTTGCCAAATTCTTGAAAATGCAGGTGATGATTTTACAGTAAATTGTTTCCTAAGTGATGAAGATGGACGTAGAATTGATCCTCGCATGGATAGCTATGATTTTACTTGTAAAGAAATCGTACCTTCAAATGGGCGTACTCCAGTAACTGTTACTTTACCAAATGGAGATACAGTAACACTTCAAAGAGTAAAAGCGTTAGTAAAAGGGTTTGTAGCTGTTCAAATCCTTAACGACTATGGCGAAGTTATCTGCTCCTCTAAAGGGATTCCATTTGCGACTGTACAAAATTTCTTATTATGTGCTCCTGATGGAACAGATTTAGAATGTCATGTATCATTCTTTGAATGTGATGCTAACCTAATTTGTGCCCAAGATTTCCAACAATTAGATGTATCTCTTACACTATGCCTTGAAGTACAAGTTGAAGCAGATGTAAAACTTGAAATCGAAGCAAAATTCTGCCACCCACGTGATGAGATCCTAGAACCAGCACAACTTTGCCCAACGGATATTTTTCCGCCACAATGTCCTGAAATTTTTCCAGCATATTAGAAACTTTAAAATGTAGGGGCTGTTGAACAATGCAACAGCCTTTTCTTTTTTTATCTTATTTCATCAAATTAGAAATCCTTTTTAAAAATATATGACTACTCGCCCTTCTACATCACATACATATAATATAAAGGCATGTAAGGAGATGTTCAAAAAGTCATCTTCATAAACTTATTATGAAACTTCAAATCAAACGTCACTCCGCCTATAAGGTTTTCATGTGTTTAAAACATTTATTTTTTTCCTTATAGGGGGTTCATGAACATCTCACTTCTGATTTGTCGACTTTTTGAACACATACTGTAAAGGAGGAAAAGCTCTTGAGTAGAGGTAAATTTGATGATGACTTCCAAAATAAAGATTCAAAGCTGCAACTACAACAAAAAATTATTCATTACCGTTCGGAAGTCATTACATTGCAAAATAAATTAAAAAAAAACGAGCAGGAACTGGAAAAAGAAAAAATACGAAATCAGTACCTCCAAGAGAAATTATTTGAAGCTCAAAACACAAACCTTGAGTCATATGAGAAAGAAATTTCTTCTCTCCAAATGCAACTTTTAGCCAGTGAAGTTGCCTTAGAAGAGGAAAAAAAACGCGTTAAATTGATTCAAGAAAAGCTCATACAATCAACTCAGATTGAAAAACAAGTGATAGAAGCAAAACCAGAACCACTACTAGGATTACAATCCTATTTTAACTATTCTTTTTTGTATACACCTGAGGAAGAAAGATTCGAAGAGGAAACCGGGTACCATGATATTTCAATCATTGGTGACTGCCTAATTGAAAATTACGGTACAGCTGACCTTCAGCAGCCGATTATTTGTATTCGTATAACTCCACACACTGCTGGACATTTAAGTGGAAAAATTGCAACAAATAGATCAGAACTAAATGACGAAATCGATGATAATTCACGACAAGAAGAATGGCATTTTGTACATGACGATTGGAAAGAAAGAATCAAAAAAAATGGGGAGTATTGGATTAAACCCCAAAAAACCTCTATTATTCAGCCAAAAGGTAAACTCACTTTTTCCAATTTTGAATTGACTATTAGAAGTCCAATGGAACATAAATCAATCATTCTAGAGGCATTTGCTTATTGCAAGGAGTTTCCAAGCGGGATTCCATCACTAAATAAAATTATCATAAACCTGTAGTTACTCTTCCATAATCAATGGAGATCATCTTTATTGATTATGGAAGTTTTAATACAATCTTAAGAAGTCTCATCAAACAATTCTTGGTTTACTAAAGTGACCTTCTACTTCTACAATCACCTCTTCAACAGTCATTATTTTTTGATAGAGGGTGATTTTGAGCTTAATTTCAAAGGAAGGACCAATTTCTCCTATATTAGTTTCAACTACTTGACAATCAGCCTCTAGTACTTTACAATCCACCCTCGTCTGTTTAGGTGCTTTAAGCAGCACTTTATCTTCAGCTTTAAAAATAATCGGTTCTGTCGTGAAAACACAATCACTATTGTAAAAAAATTGTAAAATGACAAACCCTTCCTTCAGCACTTTAACCTTTTGTAATTCAACGGTATTCCAATCAGGTAGCGTTAAAGTTAAGGAGTCTCTTCCGTATATTTGTGGAACTTCTATACACGTAATCGGCGGTAATTTATGTGAAAGGTGTAGTATCCCCTCTTTGTTAGAAAGAAAGCATTTCACATCCGAACTGTAGAGCCAACTTAAAAACAAATGTGGATTAAATCCAATCTCAAATAACCCCATAAATTCCCCTTCATCACCTTCACTGCTTACTTCTATAGTCTTTAAATGTTCGGTCTCAAATGTAAGACATTCCCCTTCACTCAGAGTGTATTGCACTTTTCCATTTACCACTATGTTCATCTCCCCTCCACAGCCACTTTCAAACAAGATTGTCACAGCAGCAGGGAGTCCTTTTGTAAATTTGTGATCCGCACTCCATACAATCTTTGGGGCTTCCCCAGTAGGAACAATAAATTCATCAACAATTGTACTAAAATCAACATTTTCTAAAATATCTGCTATCCATTCAGTTCGAGTAAGTTGGTACGTCCAGTCAGTAAACTTTGTAACTTTAATACAATGTGTTTCACTTTTATTTAGTTCATTGAGAGTCAATATCCATACACCCCCATTGCTACACATATAGTATGTGACAATAGCGGAATTGTTCCGGACCGAAAGTATATAGACAAACACCCTTTAGAGGGAACCACATATACTGATAAGGAATGTACAATCACGAAAAAGCAGGAGTTTCCAACATAAAAAAACCTTCGAAACGAAGGTTTTCTAATCGGTTACGAAAAGTGCAAAGTTTTTATATGACGAGTATTGCTAAAAACCGTTTCCTCCCGTGCAGTAACCAATTCAATAATATTATCTTTCACGTTTTTTAGTTGACCTATCTTATCTTTATCTTCACCTAAATCAAATACGACCATCTGTCCTTGTAGCTTTTTAACTTGTTCCTCAAACGTTCTAGCCAACGTAATTGAAGAGGGATTAACTGGAAACTTCTGCTTATCAAGTCCATAAGGAGTTTGATTTTGATTATACGGAATTAACCATTTTAAGTGCTGGAATGGGATAAACATTGTTTTAAAGACTGGTGAATAAAATACGATATAATCATTCATTAAGTTTGTCACATACCCGTGAATGGAATTTTTCGAGGTAACACAAAGTTCAACGAAAAGACCCTTTGCATTATTCACGATTTTTCGTAAGGAGATCTCATCAGTATAAGTGTTTATTGGTGTATTCCCGGGATTCGTAATTTCTTCTGTCTCATCCAACCTTGGAATTTTCACTTTTTGTATATGAAAAATAGGCATGTAGTAGAAGTTTCCTTCTTTTGTATATAAGACGATTATATCAGAACCTATTTCAACAAGGATGCCGATTATTTGTTTATGACCAGATATTTCAACAACAACTTGTTCATCGATATAATGGCTTAGATGCTTCAAAAAACTCACCTCAATTCTAAAATTTTTTACTTTTGTACAGAACATGTACACTTTTATAGACATAAATTACTTTTAATCTACCAGGATAAGAAAAAAGTATCGGCATCTTTCGCATGAGACACCGCATAACGCAAGAAGAGACCGATACTCTTTGTTATCTATTTCTTAACCATTTACGTTGTAAAGATGTTATAGCCTCGATTTTGTTGAGCCACTGTACATTTTGATACTAAATGATTTTTTGCTGTCATTTTTGTTTTGATTCTTCTGGTTGTTGGAATCATTATTTTGATTTTGGTTTTGGTTTTGATTGTTGTCATTAGATTCCTGTTGATTTTGATTATTTTCTGCATTTTGGTTATTTTCTTGTTTTAACACATAGCTAATGTTTCGAATATGGAAAGTTGCAATACGACAAACTTCTTTCTCGCAAATTAGAACTAAATGTCCGTCTGAGCTATCCGCAAGAACGCCTTGCATACTTTCTGGACCACCGCGATTAATTGTAACCCATTTATATCTCATATTTTTTAATAACTCAGTAAAGTTATCTGCTTCGACATATTCTGGTTTTACAAAAGTTGCCATAGACATCATGTTCCCATTTTGTGCTTGATTTTCATTATTATTTCCTGATCCATTTTTATTGTCGTTCACTGCATAACTCAAACTCTTCACATGTTCCAACTGATAATAAACAACCCCGTCTTTCTCAGTGTAAAGAACTAAATAATCACCCTTCACATCAAGTAATCTACCATTTCTTGCCTCTGGCCCGCCTCGGTCGATACGAACCATATTGTCTTTCATTGCTGTTAAGACATCTGAAAAAGTATTGGTTTCCTCAATCATCGACATCGTCGTCATTACAGATTCATTATTATTTGTGTTCATGCTTGTTGTTGAATCTTCAATTACACTCTTAATATGACTAGTCTGATAAATGATAACCCCCTCTTCATTTGTACTTAACACTAAATAATCAGATTTAACTGAGATTAGTTGGCCTGTTCTGGATTCAGGACCACCTTTAAACACTTTGACTGCTTTACCTTGTAAAGATTCAAGGTAGCTTAGATTAATATTTTCATTCATCAACATTTGCCTCCTTATCAAATATCATTGTGGGGTGTTTATAATGTATCTATATGCGTAGACAACGTTTTGGTCCTAATCTCTTGCCTATTTCTATAAAAATAAGCATTTGTCCATCAGAGAAAAACCTAGATTCCGATTCAATCAATGAAAATGTCCCAATTTTGTAATAGATTCCGTTGAGAAACCGTTAAAAACATGGTTTCATTGTTAGATATTTGAACCGAAAGGAAAATCACCTATAAGGTATTTATTAAGGAATCTATTTAAAAAACCTGCACCGAGACAGGAATCTAGTGCAGGTTTCTAATCAATAATTAATTTATTGTTTTTTCAATAGCAGCTTCAATTATTGCTGCAAATCCAGCTATGGCCAGAATCAAGATGAACGGTTCTATCCATCTGAGATTAAAATAATAGGCCCCATAAAGTAATAGGGAACTCCAAATCCCGGTACACCAGTAACAACTTAATAACTCACCAATCCATTTACGTAAACCTTTTCCCTTTATATGAAGATAGGATTCAACGGTTCCGTCCGGAAGTTCTTCTTCAATGATCTCATGAAAGGGACGACGCATAAAAGAAGTAATTTTATCATAGATTAATAATCGTGTTAATCTAAACGATGCCAAACTAATTAAGATAAATTCAAACCAAGTAATCATGTATTTGGACCTCCTCCCCGTATTACATTTGAACAAGAATAAATAAACATATAACCATTTTATGCATAGGATATAGGAAGGAACATTGGCATTTTAAAAATGGGCATTTGCATCAAATAAGTTATGGATACATCTATAAAAAAGAGACGTCTAAATCATTGATTTAGACGTTACACTGAATGTTATAGAAATACCAACTTTATCCAGGCATTTAGAATAAGTAGGGTCACTATTGTTGTTATTGGAATAACGATTATCGTTATCTTTAAATAATCTTTCCAAGTCACTTTTATCTTATTTTGACGTAAGATGTGCATCCAAATCAACGAAGCCAGGGTACCTATTGGTAGTAATAATGCACCTATATCACTGCCAATTATGTTCGCTAAATAAATGGTCTGTAGCGTAAGTGTATCGAGCTCCATTTCTGTCAATGCAATGGTACCAACCATTAAAGCAGGATGGTTATTAAAGATATTAGACAAAATGGAAACTAATCCTCCCATTACTAAGCTGGCTTGAAATATCCCCTCATCTACTATTGGTTTAAAAGCGGAAACTAGTAATGTCGTTAGACCTACATTGTGAAGTCCATAAATTATGACGTACATTGAAAAAGCAAACACTAAAATGTGCCATGGCGTCTTTTTAATTAAATCAATTGGATTTGTCCCTAAATAATACCACCTGAACATTAGCAGCACTAAGGATCCAAGAACTGCAACAAACTCAATTGGAATAGAGAAATAGGATGCAACAAACAGAAGACATCGGATTACTAACACAAATAATATAATTTTAAACATAAAATTTGTGCGTTTTTTCTTTAATTCTGGTGGTTGACTACCTACTTTTAATGGATGAAAATCCGGTGTAACAATAGACTCCTTATTTTCAGAAAGTAAGATTGGAAGCTTTTTCGGGATCTTATTTTTCACTAATAAGAACATTAACAGTGACATGATTAGTAATCCTAACATTGAAGGTACAAACATCATTGCAGTTTGTGTATATAGGGTCATATTTACAATCTTCAAGGCAATTAAATTTACTATGTTACTTACTCCAATTGGTGCACTCGATGCTGTTGCAATTAATGCTCCACTCAACAAATAGGGGATCTGCTGTCTAGGTTTTATACGAAGGTTTTTTAGGAGGATTATTAGGATAGGTGTTGTGATTAATATACTTCCATCGTTGTTAAATAATAACGTCATTAGAAAGCATAACAATTGGATGTACCAGTAAAGACGGTATCCCGACCCTCTCGCTAGGCTAACTAATCGCGAAGCAGTCCAATGGAAAAAACCAAAACTTTCTAAAGTAATTGCCATCACGATAGTTGAAATTATCGTTATAGACGCTCCGCCTATCTTACTTATTATATCTGCTATGTCCCCTTGTGTAACAATTCCCGATATCAAGATTAGAAAGGCTCCTACTGATGCTGGCCATGCTTCATTTAATCCTCTAGGCCTCCAAAAAATAATAGACATTGTTAGTATAAAGACACTTACCGCTATCCATATCTGAACATTCATTTTTTCACCCCTTTCAAATGCCTTACATTGACATTTGTCCTTACTTGTCTTATACACTATATTTATATTCTTTTTTAGAAATATGGAGATAGATATACGTCTAATTCTATTAAAATTGTACGCTTGTCATCACGGTCAAAATGTACCACAGAGAGAAATAACTAGAAAAATTCTAGCAATAGTTGTACCTTAGGGTGAAATGACTAGAATGTATATAGTGAGGATATACCAGAATGATAAATAACCAAATTGCAAATAACCCTTAAAACGATAGCATTCACCTACATTTACCTAACACGAAGCAAATAAAAAATGACTCCAGTAAAAATCTGAAGTCACTTTTATTATAAATTTATAACGATGAGGATTTGAATAAATAATCTATTGTCATGGAGTAATTTATATCTTATATTATTTGATTTTATGAGTAGAGACCTTATTATCGAACATACGTGTAAACAGCTCCATCACCATCTTCATTATTTAAACTTGCTACAATACGGAAACCTTGTTGGTATAAACATGAATTTGCTTCAGTAAAAGAGGTAACACCATTTACAATTTCGCAACCGCTGTCTTGAGTTTGTGAACTTGTAAATACTTCAGTCACTAAATTATTTACAACATCGACTAGAAGGTTCACAGTATCTCCAGTATATTGATCGTGATGGTGTTTATGTTTCGCATTAGCCTGACCTCCAGCTTTTGCGTTACCTTGACCTGCAGCTTTTGCATTACCTTGATCTACAGCTTTTGCATTATTTTGATCTGCTACTTGTGCGTTTTCTGAAGCATCTTTGTTGTGTCCATGATCTTTGTTGTGTCCATGATCTTTCTTAGGCATCTAATTCCCCCCTTTCTGCGAGTCTAATGTATTATATAAATGTTTCCTATTTTAGAAACGGCATTTATACTAGAATATATGTCTATTTTTTGGGGACATAAAATAATAATCTATTAGAAAACCATTCACTCTAACTTCTCTTATGTAATAGAGAAGTTACAATTATCTTCTCCATATATTTTCATTAAAATATTTCACATTTGAATTTCGTCTCTTTTTAGTTTCTCGATATTTGTCGGTTTGATCTAATAATTTCTTCGCAGCAAATTCAAACTCTTCATTTGATATTTCCTTTTTAACAAGTGACAGACATAAAAAGGCAAGCGCAATTGGTATCACATCGACTTCCACAAAAACATTGACATCGACATCTGAATTTCCGCTTTGCTTTACTCCCGCCTCCACAATTTTTGAATTTGATAGTCTATTATTAGTTGATGCACTGGACTTTCCCCTGAAGACATTGTCATTAAATAATGATTCCATAAAAAAACCTCCAACTTTAAAATTCAATAATACGGGGTATATAAAAATACACCCCGTAAAGTTCTCTAATCAAGATCACCTTAGATATTAAACTCTTGGTTCTGATCTTGATCTTGTTCTTGATCTGAATCTGCTTCAGCACGAGTTCTTGCTCTTGCTCTTGAATTTGAATCAACATCAATATCAACGTCTACTCGTGAATTACCACTGTGTGCGATCTTTGCAATATTTACATTTTTATCTTTTACTCTAACATCGTTTTCGTTATCTAGATCGTTGTCAAGTCGCGCATCGACTTCAGCATCAGTACGATTGTTCGCTTCATTTCTTGATCTTGTATTGCCGCCAAATATATCTGGGTTTCTCCATACACTCATGCTATCCCCTCCTTCCAATTTAGATAGTTTATATTATTCCAAAGCTAGTAAAACGTTTGGACAAAGGTCCATTAAAATGATAGACAAAGGTATATTTTTTGAAAAATACAATAGATTATAATCCTTTCGTATAGGTTTGTAAGGGGCATCTCTTGTTTCTATTAATAATTAGGACACTATCACGAAGGTATAAAAACACATTTATTAAATTCAGTAGATTTCTCCACTAATTGCTTATACACATTATTTGACAAGTACATAAATTAATCATGAAGAAAGTAAAGGAGGGGAGCAAATGAGGTTAGATTCATCAAATCTACAAGAATCCCAACAAAAACTTATGGAAATTCTTGTAAAGAATGTTTTTAGGAAACATGGTATTAAACCTAAATCAAATACCCTAACAAGTCAGCAACGCCAGGAAATTCGAAATACAATGCAAAAGTTGCAAAAACAAACTCAACATTTTTTAGAAAACGCACAAAAGAATGTTACAGAGAACGATGTGAACACACAAACTCATTTAGCTGACAATGTATCAAACCGAGCCAAAAAGAAAAAGTAAGGCTTCCCAATAAATTTTCAAAATAATAAAGGAGGAAATTATTAATGAATCAAGAAACTTATCGTTTCAATACTGCAAATCAAGGAAATAGATGGTCAGCTCTTGACCCAACTTCAAACCATCCTTGTTTTAATGACGACGATGTGGTACAGGAGGGCACTCAAGTTGCTTCAAACTTCCAATTAAATGAGGAATTAATTTTTATTAAGGATTCTTGTGATGTAACTGTTACAACTACAGATACAAAAGCTGCACTTAATTTACAAGCTGCATTACAAGCTGCTATTGCTCTAGTAGTAAGTATTTCTATAGCTGATGGTAATGAA
This sequence comes from Fredinandcohnia onubensis, assembly GCF_002734285.1. Taxonomy (GTDB): domain Bacteria; phylum Bacillota; class Bacilli; order Bacillales; family Bacillaceae_L; genus Ferdinandcohnia; species Ferdinandcohnia onubensis_A. The sequence goes on from NZ_NSEA01000014.1 coordinate 97,698, forward strand.
GCAGAGAGAGTGACTCAAGAACTCTTACAATCTACTAGAAACAAACAGATCTCTCGCCAAAAGACTGTTATCGAAAATTCTAGAAACGTAAACGTTACAACTACAGATACTCAAGTTGCAATTAATATTCAATTATTACTTCAACTTTTAATTGCACTATTAGTAGAAGTAGATATTCTCTAGTCACTTTCATTCAACAGTATATGTATAAATACCTACTGTTGCCATTTGCATCCTAACTTTTTACAACTTTATATTTGTTATCTAGCTATGGAACAGCACTTTCAAAAAGACACAAACCCACGAAAGTATCTGTGGGTTTGTGGTTTACACGATTCTTAAAACACAAGAGCTCAGGAGAATATTCTCCTTTCCATTAATAAACTGGTTAGTGAACTATATAGTACAAATTTATATTAAAGGAGGATATAAATTGGGAAAGGTTTACTTTGAGAAATCAGATAAATCAAAATGTAAATGTAAAGATAATGAGAAAAAAGACAACAAAAAAGATAACAAAAAGGACTAATAATGCTAGTACAAATCTATCACTTTACTAGTCCAATTTTTGGGGGCTGTTTTATGTTTTATTTACTTATTTAATGGCCACTTTATAAAAAAACCCCGCTTTTTCGAAGCGGGGCTTCATTTTGCATTGTTAATACTTATTCGTCGCCTCGTTTGCACGTTGTGTTTCTTCTAGCCTACGAAGCAGTGCTTTTGCGCGTATGTATGCCAGATCTTCCGTTACGCCTAAATTTTCTACTTCTCGCAATTGCTCCTTGGCTTGTTGTACCAAGTTTTGAGCATGCTGAAATCGCTCCCTGTCACCATTTCCTTGTGACTCAATTACGGCATGTTGAGCTTCATCAACAGACTGTACAAGTTGATTCAATAGATTATCCAATTTCGTCATCTCCTTTAAAAAAAGTGATACAAGCTCTCCCTCTTGAATACAATTCCTAAGACAAGTCTTTTAAGAGGTGTATATAAAATGGGCGTTCTTTTCAGTTATGTTCTACTAGGTCTCAGCCTTGCAGCACCCATTGGTCCCGTTAATGCTGCACAATTAGACAGAGGTATCAAATACGGCTTCCTCCATGCCTGGCTCGTAGGTGTTGGTGCAGTACTCGCTGATGGAGTATACATGCTAATAGTTTACTTAGGTCTTGTATCCTTCATCAATACCCCATTTATCCAAACGTTTCTGTGGCTTTTTGGGTGTTTTGTATTGCTTTATACTGGTATTGAAAGCATGTTAAGTGCCGGACAAATTAAGATGGAGAATTCCAGAAAGCAGGAACCTGCATTTAAAGCCTTTCTCTCCGGTTTTATCATGTCGATAACAAACCCGCTAACTATTTTATTCTGGTTAGGGATTTATGGCTCTGTATTGGCCAAAACAGCTTCCACTTCAACAAGTAGTGAACTAATCCTCTATAGTGCAGCCATTTTTTGTGGGCTACTGCTATGGGATATAACAATGGCAATAGTATCGAGCGGTTTTCGGAGGATCTTGACCTCGCGCCTATTAGCACTCATTTCCATTGTCTCTGGGCTATCTCTCGTGGGCTTTGGTATCTATTTCGGTATCCAAGGTATCAAGCTTTTATTTAGTCATTAAGTTTTTTGAAGTTTTTCAAATAATGTGTCCATTCCCTTGGACTCTTTCTTTTTACTACCTTTGCTTTTGAAGAAAGCAACTATAAAGATAATTACAATAAAGCCAAGACTTATAAAGAAGCCTGGACGAATTTCTTTACTAAACAACGTGCCACTAACAGCAAGTAAAATAAATAGCACTCCAAGATAATATTTCATTTTCCCAACAAATCCAGGCTTTAATAGTCGATTTGCAGACAGAAGGATAAATAACCAATTGTATAAGAGCATGAGCCCTGCTCCAGTCGTTACATATTCATAAATACTATCAGGCATTAAAAGCGAAAAAATAATTGAAGTTAGTAGGCCGGATGCTGTTAGGATAAAGGCTGGTAATGGCACCTTTAATTTACCTTTCTTTGAAAAGATCTTCGGGGCATCTCCGTCTTCTGACAAGTTCACTAAAATACTCGTTACTCCGTATAGAGCAGCAACCATTGTGGAGAACCCTCCAATTATCAAGGCCCCATTAAAAATATCAGCAATTAATGGGATATTGTAACTATCAAGTGCTACTACAAATGTGCTTTCTTCACCTGTAAAAACCTTCCACGATACGAGCATCACAGCAAGTCCAACGGAAGCCAAATAAATGATGGTTAGAAGAAGAAGCATCATCTTTCCAGCCTTTGGTGCTTCACTCTTGTCCTTTAGCTGGGTTGCCATTAACCCCATTACTTCAATCCCACCGAAGGCATAAAACGCAAAAATCAAAGCGGACCAGAGCCCCATTATTCCTTTTGGGAAATATTCAGGAGGCAGTTGAGGATCCCTTGTTCCATCAATAGCACCTGTTACTGCCAATACTGCAATTACAATGAACATAAGGATTGCCGAGATTTTGATGAGTGCAAAGACATTCTCTAATTTGTTAATCCCACTTGTACCAATCAACAATACAGCTAAACCTAACACACCATAGATGGCAGCAAAGACCCATAAAGGGGTTCCAGGAAACCAAAACTTAGTAAAAATAGACAATGCAGTAAGCTGACTTCCCATGATAAGCATTTCGGCACTCCAGTAAATCCAGCCTATACTAAAGCCCGCCCATCTTCCGAATGCTTGTTTTGCGTAAGTACGAAACGCCCCTTTTTCAGCTTTTTTTGCAGTAAGTTTAGCTAATCCATCATAGACAAAATAAGTTCCGATTGCAGCAATAATAAATAGAATCAATACAGAGGGGCCAGCTGTTCGAATCGCAATGCTGGACCCTAGAAAAAAACCTGTTCCTATTGTACATCCAACCCCAAAAAGGGAAAGTTGCCACCATTTAATTTTTTTCTCACTTTTTTTCTTTGCCATATTTCCTCTACCTCTTTACCTTTTGGAATAAAGAATCTGTTCGAACCCGCTTAGGCGGTTTAATAAAGAATAAGACAAGAACGGTTGCTACAGCAGAAATGCCAGCTACCGAAAAAAATAATATATCATGTGAAAGCTTCATTAATATTGCAAATACAGGTGGCCCAACAGCTACTCCAATAAAGCGGGCACTACTGTAAATAGAAGTAATTGTACCTCTTTCTTCTTTTTCAGTACCATTCGTAATGAGTGCATCCAAGCTTGGAAGAGCGACTCCGATACCAATCCCACAGATGACAAGAGCAGCTATAAAAATGTACAGATTTTCCGTGTAACAAATACCAAAAACAGCTACAGTAGCTGCAAAAATCCCCGAAAAAATAATCCATTTGATTGTATTTTTATCGTCACCAAGCTTCTTTCCGGTGATAAATGAAGATAAGCAAAGTGCACCGAGTGGAATTGCCAGGATTAGACCTTTTATAATTCCATCAATTCCGTACTTATCCTCCAAAATGGACGATAAAAAGAAAAGCATACCAAATAGAATATAAAAACAGATTGCTCCCACGATAAAAATGGAAATCAGCCAACGCCCCTCTTCCTTTAGAGTGCGTTTGATTTTCTTCAGAAAAAAAGAAAAGCTTGATGTATCCACTTCATTATTCTTTGGAGTTTTAACAAGAAATTGAATCAAAAGAATTGAAATTAAGCAAAAAATGGGAAAGGCAAAAAAAGGCATATACCAAATAAAAGCAGCAAGTACCGCACCTAAAATGGGACTTAGTACCTTCCCAAACGTGTTTGATGTTTCAATCAATCCTAGCCCTGTATTCACATCTTTCTCACTTTTGCACATATCACCTACTAGCGGTAAAACAATTGGGGAAGCACCAGCAGCTCCAACGCCTTGTAAAAACCTTCCGATTAAAATGATCAAATATGGACTTTCAAATAGCCAGGAAGCTAGTCCAGAAATTAATCCCCCTATCCCTGCGATTATTAAACTAGGGATAATGACTTTTTTCCTTCCGATTCGATCAGAAAGAAAACCTGCGATTGGGATTAAGATGATGGCTACAACTGAATAGATCGTTATAATTAAACTTGATTGAAATGGTGTAATATCAATTTCTTTTTCCATTATTGGTAAAATGGGAATAAGCATAGAATTACCTAAGGTCATGACTAATGGGATGGATGCTAGTGAGAGCACTCCCCATTTCTCCGATTTTTGCATTTCTCCTATCTCCTTCGGAATTCTAATATTTATATCAAGATTAACCTATCCTTAAACCACACTTACTATGCATGGTGGAAAACTGAACAATATGATAAAAAAACCCACTAAAAGTGGGTTTTTTTAACTAATTATATTTTAGTGGGTCTTTTCCATTGCAGACGGATACAAAGAATAAATCCCCTTAAATCAGGGCTTTAATTCCCTGATAACTAAAATAAACACCAAATAGGATTAAAGACGCTCCCGAAATAACAGAGATTGCAATTAGGGTTTTTACATTAAACAGTTTTCTAAAACCAGTGGTAAGGGCCGCAACAAGGATGTCCCAAAAAGTTAGCCCAAGGAAGATCATACTGCTATAAATCAATAGTAACTCTGTTCCATTTGTTTGAGCCGTTTTCGCCAACACAGATCCATAAATCCCCAACCAAAAAAGAATGGAGAGCGGGCTAGAAATCGATAAGATAAAACCAGTCAAAAAACATTTAAATAAGGAGTCCTTTGCTCTCTGGTATGTTAACGAAATCGTATTTGCATTTTTAATGCTCTCAAATCCAGAATAAATTAGGATAAAGCCTCCAAATAACCAAAGAAAAATTTGTACAACAGGAATATCTAAAAATTGAACCATTCCTAAATAAACCATTAACATAAAAACTCCATCTGCCATCATCGAACCTACACCCACAATCCAGGCATGCCAGAACCCATTCTTGATTCCTTTATCTAGTCGCGCAGAGTTTACTGGCCCGATTGGAGCTGCTAATGTAAAACCTAAAATTATGTAACTTACTAAAATACCAACACTCAAATACATCACCTCTATACGCTTTAGATCAACTTGTAAATTTTATGACAAGCAGTTGGAATACATGTCCAAAATTTATTTAAATAGACCTAAAGCAAAGAGGTTTCCAAGTTAATATAAATTAGCAGAGCTATTCATAAGAATCACTCTGCTAGTCATTTTTATTCTAGTCCTAACAAAAATTAACAATCTCCTTGTTTGTGGAGATGTAACGGTGGCGGAATTAGCCAGCCTTTTTCTTTATTTAATCGAAGTACTTTCGCACCTAATACAGCTTTTTGATTATGGAATTGGCCAAACATCATCGCAACATCTTCTCTGATTGATTTACCAATTACCTGACTACATAGTACTAAACTTGCAGCAATATCCGCTGAAAGTGTAGCTGCAATTGCTGGGTCCGGAACTCTTGCACCTACAGGAATGTCTTCTAAACAAGCTTCAGGTGGTTCTGGTGAGGCTGGTGGTAATCCAATACCATTTTCTTTCAATAATTCCTCCACCTGTTTCGTTTCCTGCTTGCCAAGATTGATGGCTTCAGCTAATAATTTTTTCAGATCATCATCCCCAGCATGGTTAATCAAGGTTTGATAACCTGAAATCATCGCATTTCCAGCTAGTACTGAAGACCAAAGATCAAAAACCTCGCCGTAATGTAAAGGCTCTTCTTTTGGATTTCCACTTAAGATTCCCATTGTTGCCCTCCTTAAAATAGTTGAGATTTTATCCATGTCCTGTGCACTCCTTTGTTAAAGCACATAGTTAGCTTATCCATCACCCTACAATTTATTTATGACCTTTTTTAAAATTTACATTAACACTACTCTTGGGTTAATTACTAAAAAATGATATGATTAGTATCAGATACTAAAACTAGGTATAATAATAAAGGAATAACATTCTTGATGCTGTTATGGAGGTTACTATGGAAGATTTAATTCAGTTAGAAGGTAAAAATATTGTTGTTATGGGTGTAGCCAATGAAAGAAGTATTGCTTGGGGCGTTGCAGAATCCCTATATAAAGCTGGAGCAAAAGTAATTTATACATACCGTCTAGATCGTTCTCGTGAAAAGCTTGAAAAATTATTAGAGAAATACAATTATCCCGCAGAAATGATTGTTAGATGTGATGTGAACAGTGACGAAAGCCTCACACAAGCGTTTAATAAAATCGGTGAAAAAGTAGGAACCATTCACGGATTAGTTCACTCTGTTGCGTTTGCAAACGCAGATGACTTAAAAGGTGATTTTATCGAGACATCCCGTGATGGATATGCATTTGCACAAGATACAAGTGCATATTCCTTAGTAGCTGCAGCAAAAGCAGCACGACCATATTTAGCAGAAAATGCTTCAATCATAACGATGTCCTACCTTGGTGCTGTACGTGCTTTGCCAGGATATAATGTAATGGGAGTTGCAAAAGCTGCACTTGAAGCGTGTGTAAGATATCTTACATTTGACCTTGGAAAAGATGGGATCAGAGTCAACGCAATTTCAGCTGGTCCAATTAGAACATTAGCTGCCAAAGGTGTACCGGGCTTCAATGATATTATGAAAATGATTGAAGAAAAAGCTCCACTAAAGAGAAACGTTACAAAAGAGGATGTTGGAAACATGTCCATTGCTATGCTAAGTAACCTTTCACGTGGAGTAACTGGTGAAGTTATTTATGTAGATTCAGGATATAATATTGTAGGTTAAAAATAAGAGGGCGACCAAAGTGCTTGGTTCGCCCTCTTTCCTTCAGAACTCTAAATCCACTCTTAATTCATCAACATACTCCCTCGAGCCTGTTACGATTAAACGATCCCCAAGCTGAAGCTCAGTGTCACCATGTGGAACAATCGAGTCTTTGCCTCTAAAAATTCGAACAAAGATTACATCCCCTGTAAACGGGAAATTTCGTAGCATTGTGCCATCATAAAGACTATTGTTCATTTCAATCTGATACAAGGACTGCTCCTGATTAGTCAAGATTGTCATGATACTAGGCGCCTCGATTAACGCACGAAGTAATGTATTGGTAGACATTAGTAAAGAGAAGACATCTATATTAAGGTCTTTTAGCTCATCACCAAGCTCGCCTGATTCAATTCTTGCAATTACACGGTCTACTCCATTTTCCTTCGCGAATTTTGCAATTTCAGCATTCATCTCATCAGATCCCGATGTTATCACTAAGATATCCACATCAAAAACATCGGAAGCTTTTAGCGTGTCAATCGAATAATCAGAGAGTTCAACAATATCAAACACTGAATCAGAATGTCTTTTATCAATTTTATCCTGCACAGTATGATAAAGTGTCGTATCATATAGTTTCGAATTCAATTCTCGTGTTACTGGTAAGGTCATCTGGTTTGCACCAATAAATGCAACACGGATAACAGGTTCTTCGACCACTTGCTTTGGAAAAAGCTTTTTAAACCCAATAGGTGAAACAATACTTGCAATAACCGCCACCAAGATTAAAGCGCCTGACATTCTATCATCAATGATTCCCATCTTCTCCCCAACAGTTGCAGCAGCAATAACTAAGGATAACGTTGATGTTAATAACGCACCTGCTCCTATCGTCGTTCTCCAATCATACCATCGCTTAATATAAAGAATCGGAAGCATTTTTGAAATGACTAATGCTATAAATAACAAGGGAATGAGCAATAAAATCTTCGGATCTTGGAAGAGTGCCCATAAATCAAGTTCGACCCCAATCATTACAAAAAAGATTGGAATTAAAAATCCATAACCAAATGAATCAAGCTTTTGCACCATTTCATGGTTTGGAGATAATAATGATACTAAGACACCCGCTAAAAATGCTCCTAAAATATTTTCTGCACCAATTGTCTCAGAAAGAGCAACTAATATCATAATTAACGCAAAAATGGCTCTTGTTCCAATTTGGATTGTTCCCTTTGACATCGTTTCTAGGAAAGAACGATTTTGGAATCTTTTTCCAACGAAGTAGAGGAGTACACCTGCACCGAATAGGATTAATAGTAGCCACATATTGCTCTCTCCGCCACCATAAATTGAAGCAAAAACAGCAAGTAAAATCATTGTCACGAGGTCAGCCACAACTGCGACTAATAAAATAATCTGACCGATATTCGTTTTCATGATTTGTGCATCCTTAAGAGTTGGTACGACAACTCCTAAAGAGATAGTGGAAATGATTAATGTCATTAAAAATGCATTATCCGTAAACCCAGTCCACACAAACATATATGATAATAGTAGTGATAAAATAAATATTCCTGCAAAAACAATTAACGAAACTAAGAAAGTATTTGGAGCCTTTTTGCCATTAGGAAGCTTTTGTCGCTTCTTCCCTCCTGCAAAAGCAGTAAAGTCAATCTCAACTCCACTTAAAAACATTAAAAAGATAAATCCTAATGTAGATAATGTTTCAAGCCACATATCAGGTTCGACAACATCGAAACCACTTTTTCCAATAATAATCCCCATGATAATTTCAGCTACAACGACAGGTATTGCCCGTAATTTAAACCTATGTAATAACAGTGGTGTCAAAAAGGCCACCACCATCACGATAACTAACGAAGTTAATGAAGCACCATGTTCCATACTTTACCCCCTTGTGAATAAGAATAAGATAAAATTAAACTAAATAAGTCATAAAGAAAGTTGCTAACCCGAAATAAATTAAAATACTGATAATATCATTGATTGTGGTGATAAAAGGCCCTGACGCAACCGCCGGGTCAACCTTTAACCGATGCATAAGTAATGGTACAAGTGCACCTGCAAGAGTCGCGACTATCAATGTAACAAATATAGACAAACCAACAAGTAATCCAAGATAGAGGTTTTCTTGCCAAAAATAAACAATAAACATTATTACCGTTCCACAAACAGCACCAGTTATAACTCCTGTGCCGGCTTCTCTCATGATCAATAGCCATTTATTTTCTTCCTCATCTTCACCAATCGCTATTCTCCGGACAGCAACAGCCAAGGCTTGTGTTCCGGTATTACCTGCCATACCAGCAATTAACGGAATGAAGACAGCTAATATTGCAACCTGATCGAGTGTTGCTTCAAATCGCCCAATTAGGCTTGCTGTTAGCATTCCAAGGAAAGATAAAATAATGAGCCAGGGCAATCTCTTTTTTGCTGAAGTAAAAATGTTTTTATCTGCAGAATCAACATCTGAAATTCCCGCAAGTTTTGAGTAATCATCAGATGCTTCTTCATCCATAACATCGATAATATCATCTACTGTAATTATCCCCAATAAATGGTTTTGGAAGTCAACTACCGGAACAGCTAAGAAATTATAGTCTTTCATCCTACGAGCAACTTCTTCCTGATCTTCACTAACAGACACGGAGACAACTCGGTCATTCATAATTTCACTAATCATTGTGTCATCATCAGTTACAAGTAAATCTCGAATAGAAATAACACCCACAAGGTGTTTTTCCTCATCTATCACATAAATATAGTAAATCGTTTCAGCACGAGGAGCTTCCTTTTTCAAAATATACATCGCTGATTTAACCGTTTGATTAGCATGTATCGCGATAAATTCGGTAGTCATGATACTACCGGCAGTATATTCCTCATAATGAAGGAGTTGTTTAATTTCCCCAGCAGCTTCATCATCCATAATTGTTAAGTAGCTTGCGACCTGCTCTTTATCTAATTCATTTAATACGTCAACAGCATCGTCCGCATACATTTGAGAAAGCATATCTGCAACAAAGGTTGGATCCATCTCAGATAGAAGCTCTTCATATTCATTCTCATCTATTTCAAGGTTTTCGAAAACCTCCGCCATTTCCGATGGAGACAAAAAAAGATATACGTGCATTCTAGCATCTTTTGGTAATTTCGCGTAGAATTTTGCTCTTTCATATGGGTGTATATCTAAAAATACGGTCCGGAACTGGTCAATATTCTCATTTTCGAGAGCTGTAAGCAATTGTTCATTTTCTAATTGCTGCTGCTCTTTTTCATTTACCTCTTGTTGTAACATGTAGTTCCCCCCCTTACAACTGAAAAAACAAAAAATTTACATACATTTTCAGATATGTAACATACGACCATTTACTTTTTGTGGCTATATGTATATCATTTTTTATTTAGTGAACTGCTATGTAAAGATTTGCAATCAATCAAAAATAAGCTAAGATAAAATTGGCTATTTATGATAAAGTGGATATTGAATTATACCCTGTTTTCTATAATATAAAACTCGTGCCAGATTAGAAAGGATTTTTTTATCCATGAATAAAGAAAATACTCCACAAAAAATTGATTATACATTGTTGTTTATTTTATTTCTAATGGCTATCCTTAGCGCCATTGCAATCCAAAGTGCACAACCCTTTTTACCGGAAAAGCTTAAAAATATCAATTTCGCTGCACAACAACTTCAATGGTATGTAATAGGAATTGTCGCGATTATTGGAACAATGGTGATCGACTTTGATCGATTTAAAATGATTTCCTGGTATTTATATGGGTTTGGAATGGTGTTATTATTTGGTCTGTTTGTTGAAAAATATATTGTTGACATCCCCTTCGCTTCTAAAGTAAAGGGAGCAACAAGTTGGTACAACTTTGGTTTTGCAAGCTTCCAGCCCTCTGAATTAATGAAAATATTTATGATTATTGTACTAAGTAAAATTATTTCGGATCATCGTGAAAATTATCCTATAAATACAGTAAAGGATGACCTGCTTCTTATCGGAAAGATTTTACTAGCGTCTGCTCCTCCTATTGGGTTTTTAGTATTACAGCCTGATATGGGAATGACTATGGTCTTTATGTCAATCATTGCTACAATGCTACTTGTTGCTGGTATTAAATGGAGAATTATTTTTACAGCTATATTTTCAGCAGTTCTTGCAATATCTACAGGTGTGTTTTTATACTTTTATTTTCCTGACTTTTTCTTTAAATATATTATACAAGACTATCAGATGAGTCGATTTTATGGTTGGCTTGCTCCTTTTGAAACTGCTGGAAATGAGGGTCACCAATTAGTTCGTTCCTTACTCGCAATCGGTTCTGGCCAATTGCATGGCAAAGGATTCCAGGAATCTGAGGTTACGATTCCAGAAGGTCACACCGATTTTATTTTCGCTGTAGTGGCAGAGCAATTCGGATTTGTTGGAACAAGTATTATTATTTCTTTATTCTTCTTATTAATCTATCGAATGATTCATATAGCATTAGAAAGCCATGACCCATTCGGGAGTTATCTATGTGCAGGTGTAATTGGAATGATCACCTTTCAAGTATTCCAAAACATTGGAATGACAGTTGGAATTCTACCAATCACAGGTCTTCCATTGCCATTCATTAGTTACGGGGGTAGTTCCCTAGCAACCTATATGATCGCAATCGGGATTGTACTAAATGTTCGTTCTAGAACAAAGAAATTCATGTTTGATTAACTTAAACATTATGAAATAAAATCACGCCATTTTTCTTATAATAGTGAGAGTGGCGTGATTTTTTTACGTTTATAACTTGTGAATAAGATATATATATGGCACAAAACTGCCGAGAACGCATTTTTAGGATGGTGCTTAAGATGAAAATTGATGTAATTGGTGACATACATGGATGCTTTCAGGAGTTTAAAGAGTTAACAACTAGGCTAGGGTATTCCTGGGAAAGCGGGATTCCACTACATAATGAACGTACATTAGCCTTTGTCGGTGATTTAACAGACCGAGGTCCTGAGTCATTGAAAGTGGTTGAAACAGTGTATCAGCTTGTCGTCCAAGCAAAGAAGGCATACTACGTGCCGGGCAACCACTGCAATAAACTGTATCGGTTTTTTATTGGGAATAAGGTTCAAACCACACATGGCTTGGAAACAACCGTTGCAGAATATGAGGCGTTGTCCAAAAAGGAACAAGAGTCAATCCGTAATCAGTTTATTGAATTGTACGATGCCGCCCCCTTGTACGAGAGGTTAGATGGAGGAAAGCTAGTAATAGCTCACGCAGGGATTCGTGAGGATTACATCGGCCGCAATGATAAAAAAGTTAAAACGTTTGTGTTATATGGAGATATTACGGGAAAGAACAACCCTGATGGAACGCCGGAAAGACGTGATTGGGCTAAGCATTATAAGGGATCTTCGTGGATAGTCTATGGGCACACACCAGTGAGAGAACCTAGACGGGTAAATCATACACTAAATATCGACACCGGATGTGTGTTTGGCGGTAGTTTAACTGCATTAAGGTATCCTGAAATGGAGACTGTATCTGTGCCTTCTACAATGCCTCTTGTTGAGGAGAAGTTTCGGGAGTTTGGGTAGGTGGTGTTGGATTAGAGCTTGGGAACGTGCTCGAAACTGGGTCTTACGTTTCCCCTTTTGTTTGAGTTCCTCGGCGATCGGGTACGATTCACACCATTTTGTTCGAGATTCTCGGTAAACAGGACACATCCTCCTCCACACAAAAAGCGACCTCACAAGGTCGCTTTTTCCAATAATCCCCTCATATCCTTAGGTAGTTCTGCTTGAAAGACTAACTCTTTTTTATCCATTGGATGCCAAAATGAAAGTTCTCGGCAATGGAGTGCTTGCCTGCCCATTTCCGCTTTCTTCCCCCCATACAGATCATCTCCTACAATCGGATGGCCAATATGAGATAGATGGACGCGGATTTGATGGGTACGTCCCGTCTCAAGCTGCAACCACACATGCGTCCACTCACCAAGCTCTTGAATAACTCGAAAATGAGTAACCGCCCTTTGTCCATCCTGCCGCACTTGGCGCTCAATAATACTATCGTCCTTCCTGCCGATTGGGTCATCAATCGTTCCAGAATCCACTTCCAATTTACCGTGTACAATCGCTTCATATGCCCTTTTCAATCTTCCAGTTTTCTGCTGCTCCGATAATAGATGATGAATATGGCGATGTTTAGCAACTAATAATAAACCTGACGTATCTCGATCAAGGCGATTAACCAAATGAACGGTCGCATTAAGACCTGTAGAATTATAATAAAACAATAATGCATTGGCTAAACTGTCTGCCCGGCTTTCCCGTGAAGGGATTGATTGCTGATGGGGAGGTTTGTTCACCACCAATACATAAGGGTCCTCATACACAATCTGTAATGGTAGATTCTTAGGAAGTAATTCCATGCTCGGCTCCTCAGGCGGGAATACGACCTTCAAGACTTCCCCCTCCATTAATAGGTGACGAACTGTAACAGAAGTATCATTAATAAAGATACCCCCACCAGCAAATTTAATATCTGTAAGAGCCGTTTTCGAAATTTGCTGCTCTCTTAAAAATTCTCTAATCAATTTTCCCGTGTCCCGTGAAGAGATTTTCCATTCTAATGTAAATTGAGCCACAATCCTTTTTTCCTTTCCTCAATCCGAAATAAACGAATCACGCACTCTTTTCCAGAATGGGAAAGGTCGGAAGCGTGCGAAACGTACTTTTTCCGGAGCTACTCGGCATTGAATGGATTTAACATCCTTGTGTAAAAGGGTTAAATGGTCAATCGTGATATGAAAATCCACGTCGTTCACGGGTTTCATCACAATCGTATGATGATTCGGTAAAATCAATGGCGAACCCACTGTTCGAAACACCCGATTATTAATCGAAGCCATTTCTGCTACCTGAATTGCCTCGATAGCCGGATGTAATATAGCACCACCAAGCGCTTTATTATACGCAGTGCTTCCAGAAGGTGTGGAAATACACAACCCATCCCCACGGAATGTTTCAAAAAGCTGACCCTTGATCTCAAGGTCCATTACGAGTGAGCCTTCCACACTTTTCACCGTACACTCATTCAATGCGAGATATCTTGACTCTCTTCCCCCATTAATATACCGGATATATACTTCAAGTAATGGATATTCAACCACTTGATACGGGGTTTTTGCAATAGCAATCACGAGTTTTTCAATCTCTTCCGGAACCCAGTCGGCATAGAAGCCAAGATGCCCTGTGTGTATACCTACAAATGCTGTTTTATCCAAACGACTGCGGTAACGGTGAAAGGCATATAATAGTGTTCCATCTCCTCCGACAGTAACGACAATATCTGGTTGGTCCTCATCATAAGTGAGCCCGAAGTCCATTAAATACGTTTTAATTTTATGCATTAATGTATTAGAGTTCGAGTCACCTCTCGAAGTTACAGCAAATTTCATATTTTACACCCTATCTATTATGATTTATCAGAGTCATTACCTTCAGCTTTTCTTGAAAAAATAACTTGAGCTTCTTGAATTTCGCCACGAATCTTAGACATTTCCTCATCAAGCTGAAAAGCAGCCTCTGCAGCACGTTGTAGACGGTTCTCAATTTCTTGCGGGAATCTGCCCTTATATTTGTAATTTAAGGAGTGTTCGATGGTTGCCCAAAAGTTCATAGCAAGTGTGCGTACTTGTATTTCTACAAGGATCTTCTTTTCTCCATTAATCGTTTGTACCGGGTATTTGATCACAAGATGATAGGATCGATACCCACTATCTTTCTTTTTGGAGATATAGTCTCGCTCTTCAATGATTTCAAAATCATTCCGCATCTTCAATATTTCAACGACCCTTTTAATATCGTCTACAAATTGGCACATCATTCTTAGGCCTGCAATGTCTTGCATCTCTTCTTCGATATGATCAAGTGGTATATTTTTCTTAGCAGCTTTATCTAAAATACTAGGGATTGGCTTTACTCTTCCAGTTACGAACTCAATCGGGGAATGGGTACCTTGCATTTCGAATTGAGTTCTCATTCCTTTTAGCTTAACCTTTAGCTCATCAACAGCTTGCTTATATGGAGCCAAAAAAAGATCCCAGTCTTTACTCATAATAGCCCCCCCTGTTTGTCTAAGCTATAACAATCAAAATGTTTTTTCAACAAGCTCGACCATTTCATTTCCATAGTTGGTGTTACCTTCAATGTTTTGTAACAGGTACTCCAATTCAGGGATGATGTCGATAAGTTCAATTTCGTTTTCTTCAAGGTGTAAAATAACTTTTTGATTTTCAGAGATAACATTTTTAAGTGATGGCCATATAGATGACGGCAAGCTCACATATATAAATTCTTTTTCATTTTCTAATTTGTAGATAAATGCTAATGAGTCAGAATCCACAAGCATTTGTCCACTAGCCTGCAAACCGGCTGTGTCAAAATTTGGTCTTTCTGCAATTAGCTCTAATTGGTTGTTAGAGGTGTTCATTTCACTAATTTCAATACGTTTCTGCATCAGTAAGCTCCTTTTTCTCTTTTCAAAATCCACACTTATTTTATCATATGTACATCCATTCTTTAAAGAATTGCTAACCAAATCCTAAAAAAGATACACCATAATGATATAATAATAAAAACTAAAACAAAGGACAGGTTGAAATTATGTCACAAGAGCTTGAAATTGAGTTTAAAAATATTCTAGAGGAAGATGAATACCGACAATTGCTGTCTGCGTTCTCAATTAGTGAGGACAAAAAAGTAATTCAAGAAAATTTTTATTTTGATACACCTGATTTTTCTTTAAAGGGAGTGGGGGCTGCCCTCCGTATTCGTGAAAAGAATGGGATATATACGCTTACATTAAAACAGCCCGTTGAACGCGGTTTACTTGAGACTCATCAGGTACTAAGTAAGGAAGAAGCCGAGCAAATGCTTAATGGTGGAAACATCATTGAAGGTGAAGTTGTATCAATTCTAAAAGGGTTATCCATTAAAACCTCGGATGTTCGTTTCTTTGGCTCACTAAAAACGAAACGAGCAGAAGTTGAATATAAAAATGGCTTACTAGTACTGGATAAGAGTTACTATTTAAACCAAACTGATTTCGAGGTAGAATATGAAGTAACTGATGAAGTTAGCGGAAAAGTAATATTTTCTGAGTTACTACAACAATACAACATACCTATTCGGAAAACAGACAATAAAATTCTTAGGTTTTATAATCGAAAAAAACAAACTCTACTAGGAGAGGAACTCACTTGAAAATAGATTTTAAAGTATTGATGGAGCTCCAGGCTTTGCGTAACGTTTCGTCATCCGATACACCGACAACAAGTAATGATGGTTCCTTATTTAAGGACATGCTGTTACAGCTTATGTCTAATGCTTCTAGTTCAACAACTGAAACTATACGTTCGAAGGTTAATCCTTCATCTTTAAATATCAATAATCATTATCTGCCACTTACAATTTCGGGCTTTGCGCCTATGTCAGTTCCGAACACTTTTGATGAAATGATTCAGAATGCTGCACAAAAATACAATGTGGATGCCCGGTTAATCAGTTCTGTAATCAAGCATGAGTCTAATTTTAATCCAAATGCGAAAAGCCATGCAGGAGCTACTGGCCTCATGCAATTGATGCCTGCAACAGCGAGAGGATTAGGTGTAACCAACCTAACTGATCCTGCGCAAAGTATTGAAGGGGGCACAAAATACCTTCGAAGTATGCTTGACCGTTACAATGGAAATGTTTCACTTGCCCTTGCCGCCTATAATGCAGGACCAGGTAATGTCGATAAATATGGTGGAATTCCACCTTTCAAAGAAACACAAAACTATGTTAGAAAAGTAACAGAAACCTATATCGGGTAACAAAGTTCTCCTGGTCTAAAACAGGAGAACTTTTCTTTTATAAGCGATTTAACACTAATTCCATAAATTTCAATCGATCAAAAGTGCGCTTTATTTGAGTTAAATCTCATCCATTGATAAAATATTAGTACACTCAACATATGATAGAAACTCCTTACGAGTAGAAAGGGGTAAGGTCTTGAAACATTCTGAAAATATGGGCTTCAATCAAACATCTAGCAACCGTCCGTTAGAAATCTATATGTTTATTGATCCATTGTGTCCTGATTGTTGGGCACTAGAGCCCATTTTAAAAAAGCTAACAATTGAATATGGAAAGTATTTTACAATTCGCCATATTTTAAGTGGCCGCCTTGCTTCCTTAAATATACAAAAGAAGAATAAACCTGCAGATATGGCTCAGGTATGGGAGCGCACTGCTAGCAGGTCAGGAATGTCTTGTGATGGTAGTTTATGGCTTGAAAACCCCATTTCAGCTCCGCATTCTGTATCGATTGCGATTAAAGCGGCTGAGCTGCAAGGTAAAAGAGCTGGAATACGTTTTTTACGAAAACTCCAGGAAAATCTCTTCCTTGAAAAACGTGATATTTCTGATATAGATGTATTAATGTCTTGCGCAGATGAAGTCGGACTTGATGTAAATGAATTTATGAACGACCTACATTCATCAAGTGCAGCCAAAGCATTCCAATGTGACTTAAAGATTACATCTGAAATGGAAGTCGATGAAATCCCTACTCTCGTTTTCTTTAATGAAAACATTGAGGAAGAAGGTTTGAAAATTACTGGCTGTTATCCATATGATATGTACGTCCATATCATTTACGATATGCTTGGTGAAAAAATCGAACCAACTCCGGCACCTCCATTGGAAGAATTCTTAAAATACTTTAAATTTGTTGCTTCAAAAGAAATTTCAGTTTTATACGACTTGCCTATACCAGAGGTTGAACGGGAAATGAAAAAGCTTATACTAAAGCAAAAAGTAGAGCAAGTTCCTGTTAAATACGGAACCTTCTGGAGATATATAGACTAATAAAAAAGACTTGGTCATTTGACCAAGTCTTTTTTCTATTTCAATAAAGGGGATGGGAGAAATCTCACTTCAAACAAAGGGGTGTTGTTTGTGTGATTACTTCTTGAATACATAATAGCAAGATTGATAACCATTTTCAACTATTTGTACATTTTTTCACAAAGTTGTCAAATTCCCTATTCTTAAAACGCTTGCTTGGACATAGATATTAAAATAGATACTTACATTCACTTGTAAGGAGGACGTAACTATGAGGAAAATCGGGCTGATAATCGGGGTGGTTATGATCATCCTCACCTTTGGATTAAACATATTAGGATTGATGAAATTAATTCCCCTTTACATTACAACCCCTCTTTTATTTCTTTCATTACTCGTGACACTTGTTATTTATAATCACCGAAATCGATTTAGGGGTTTTCATTAATAAGAGGGCATCCAAATGGATACCCTCCTCTTTTTATTGTCTAGCTCCAGGCGCCATCGGCTCGAGGTCATAAGTCAATCGCTTCGGAAGGTAAAATGCACCTTCTGTCAGCGCTTGTCTTATGCTTGTCGCCGATAAACGGGCGCCTTGTGCATTTCTTATCGCTTCTCTAATAATTTTTCCATTTCAGTTAGCGTTGCTTCGAATACTTTACATGCTTCTTTAATCGGATCTGCTGAATTCATGTCCACGCCTGCACTTTTAAGTACCTCGATTGGATAATTGGAGCTTCCCGCTTTTAGGAAATTGTTAATATATCGTTCAACAGCAGGGCTGCCCTCTTCTAAAATTTGCTTACTTAAAGCAGTTGCAGCGCTATATCCTGTTGCATACTGGTATACGTAATAATTATAGTAGAAATGCGGAATTCGAGACCACTCTAAGCCGATTTCCTCATCTACCACAATATTTGTACCAAAGTATTTCTTATTTAACTCATAATACATTTCAGTAAACAGATCTGGTGTTAATGCTACCCCTTCTTGGGCTTTCATATGAATCATATGTTCAAATTCTGCAAACATCGTCTGACGGAATACAGTTCCTCTAAAGCCTTCAAGCTGATGATTTAAAAGATATAATCTCTTTTGGTCATCATCGATCGTTTTTAATAAGTAATCTCCTAACAGTGCCTCATTACAAGTAGACGCAACCTCTGCTACAAAGATCGAATAATTTCCATATGTGTATGGTTGATTGTTTCTTGTGTAGTAACTGTGTACAGAGTGACCAAATTCATGAGCTAGCGTAAACAGATTATTCACATTATCCTGCCAGTTCATGAGGATATATGGATTTGTACCATATGCACCTGATGAATACGCTCCGCTTCGCTTTCCTTTGTTTTCTTGAACATCAACCCATCGATTATCGAAGCCTTCTTTTAGAACATTAATATAATCCTCACCTAATGGAGCGAGCCCCTTAAGGATATAATCCTTTGCTTCCTTATAAGAAACTTCCATTTTCACATCTTTAACTAATGGAGTGTAGAGGTCATACATATGCAACTCATCTACACCTAATGCTTTTTTACGTAAGTCCACGTAACGATGTAAAAGAGGCAGATTTTCATTAATTGTATTTACTAGATTATCATATACCGTTTCTGGAATATTATTGCTACTTAGAGCTGCCTCGCGAGCTGATCTATAATTACGAATACGTGCATTAAAATTATCCTTCTTTACAGTACCACTTAATGTGCTACCAAAGGTATTTTTAAACTTTCCGTACGTGTCATAAACCGCTTTAAAAGCTTCTTCTCTTACACGTGGGTCAGAGCTTTCAAGGAATCGAATATATCGACCATGTGTAATCTCTACCTCTTCACCGTTCTCATCTTTAATAGTCGGGAACGTTAGGTCAGCATTATTTAGCATTCCAAATGTGTTGCTTGAAGAGTCCATTACTTCATAAGCTTGTGCAAGCAAGGCTTCTTCTTTTGCGGATAAAACATGTGGTCGTTCACGATTAATATCGTTTAATGCATGCTCGTATACCTTCAGCTCTTCTTTTTCAGCTAAAAAAGATTTAATTTTATCTTCATCGACTGATAGAATTTCAGGAACGATAAATGCGAGCGCACTTCCTACCTGTGTATACAAATTAGTTGCACGATCATATAAACCCTGATAAAACGAATTAGATGTATCTTGGTCATTACGCATATGTGCATATGTATAAAGTTTTCCTATTCGTAAGGAAATTGCATCTTGATAAGTTAACGCTTCATATAGCTGATCCGCAGATTCCCCGAGTTTTCCTTGGTATGCTTCAATTCCAGGGATCATCTCTTTTATTTCTTGAAATTCTTTTTCCCAATCTACATCTGATGCAAAAATATCTTCTAATCTCCAAGTATCCTGCTCAGCAATCTCATTACGATTCGGGAGCTTCTTTACAGTTGATTGTTCAGCCATTTTATAAACCTCCTATTTCCTACTCTTTAAAATGTATTCGATATCCTATTGACTATCTCCTTTTTTATAAGAAAAAGTTTAAGTTTTTTGAATTCAGTCCTCCACCAATATTAGGTTTTACCATTCCAACTTCTTCATTCTTCCCAACACTTTCCAACCTTTTGGAAAGGGCTACATCCATATTATAAGCTTCCTCCAAATTAACCGGTATTTGAAATTCACTCGTTTTTTGATATTTTGTCTGTGTAAGTTTTTTTAGTGTCCCAGCTTTCACAAGCAAATGCAGGTATTCCTCAACAGCAAGCGAATATTGAGTATGAAAAATCAACGGCAGTTGTCTGATTGTAATATGTTTTGATGCAATTCGCTTAGATATCACCTCCATGACCTTTGAAAAAAAGAAAGTATCCCCTACTCGTAGTGGAAGCAATAAATCTAACAACATCCACATTTGCCATATCATTGATGGTGTATGGAACCAATAGGCAGAGCGGACAGACAAACCAGCTTCAGCTGGCAAATGGGCTGGCGGTATACGGTTTTGGTAGAGGGAATATAAAAATGATGCAATTTGATTAGATGAATAAACGGAGTAGCTTGCTCTCCATTTATTTTTTTTTCTTACCCACAAACATTGTAAGTTAAACATAGGTTGGTTAGGTACGAGCAGCTTTGGAAAGGAATGCACATTTTCTTTATGGAATTGAATGGCACAGAAGGTTTCACTAGTTGTAAAAGGTTGAAGGTTGGCTAGTTTTACAAATGTAGAGGTATCTGGGCAGTAATAGAGAATGCTAGGCTGGAATGGTTGATTAAAAGAGGTTGCAAAAAGCCATTGAAATGGTGAAAGTCGAACTGAGTAGGTGGACTGTCGTTTAAACCATTTTGCACCTAAAATCCAAATAGGTACGATGCCTTTTTTCTTATAAGAGTCTGATCTTTTTTTAAATAGGGGGTAATCAATTTGGGAGCATTGGTACTCGATTGCGTACCGTTTGTCTTCTGTGGTCACTAATAGGTCAGGGCGTTGTGAAATTTCAGCTAAAAATGGCTCTAACTGGACTTTATAGCCTTGTGCTTGAAACCAACGATAGAGCTGCCGTTTACCTTCGAGATGGTACTCAGACTCTGGCTCAGTTTTAATACTGCATTCTGCTCCTTTTAAATGTGCAAAATGATGTGTTTTCTTCATACCTGCTTTTAGCTGAACCTTACTTTGACATGCAGGACAAAGAAAGCTTTCATTGCTACGAAGTTCAAGTAAATCAGAGCGCTTCCATTTTTCCGCTAAAGAAATATATTCTCCATTTTCACGTAATGCAACAAACACTCATGTCATCTCCTTACTCTTAATTTACTGCTCCTTAAAAATAGCATAGATACCCGTGCATGTACAATTATAAAATTTCGAATTTTTTCAACATGAAAAAGCCGATTCCAAAAAAATGAAATCGACTTTTATTTATAGTGAGAAGTATTTAACCATCTCAGTTAATGCATTCTCATTAATTATCTTTTTACCATACTCTTCAATTCTATGAATAGACATCGATGACTCATTCCCATACTCTAAGACTATGCTGAGCATATTTTCCAGTTCATCCTCAGTGTAGAGTTCCTCGTTAAAATCAATAAATAAGTAGTACTTATTTTCAAAAGAGTACAAGGAATTGTTCAATCCATCTAGTTGGATCCGGTGTGCAAGAGAAATAACATCTTCAAAATCATTAAATCGAATTAGAAATTGGAAGTTTTCTTCCTCAAATTCCTCAATAAAATCATTTTCTTCATACTTAGAATGAAATTGCTGATCAAGTAAAGATTCAATCTTTTCATCTACTGGAATCTTATCGTCACCAACTGGAAGTTCATATTTATTCCCATCTTTAGATAGCTGTGCGCGTGTTACAAGTACCTCTAGCCCTTTTTCTAACGCCTGGACTTGGATCCATAGTGGACCATCAATCGTGAATTCTTCTTCTTGATGAATTTCATCCATCATTTCCCAGAAGAGCTCTTCGCTTCGTTCCCGGTTATACCATATTTCTTCACGTTCAAATCCGCGTTGCTCTATGTCATTATATGAAATATAGAATTTTACTGTATGTTCATTGATTCTTTCGATTTCCATTACAGAACCTCTCCCTTCTTGCTCAGATTTTGAAGGGACGTTATACCCCCGAGCCAGATGCTCTTTTATTCACTTTTCCCATAATGGTAGCAGAATAACCTATCTTAAAGAAAAAAGTCTATATCTTGTACTTTATTTTATGTTAAAAGATATGAGAATGGAAATAAAAAAGAGTAATTTGTTAAAAACAGTGATTTTGCCCGTTTTTCACCCAAATTTATCATGAATGCGGTTAAGTTTTTTTCGGGAAGTTACTGTTTTACGTACCATTATAATACGAAATACAAAAGAAAACGAGAAATATGTCCTAATAAATAAAAAAACTTCTACAGATGAACAGTAGAAGTTTCTTGTTGTTAGTTTACTAAGCGTTGTGCTTCTTTTAATTGGAAGGTACGAACTTTTCTTGGTAAAAATCTACGAATTTCGTCCTCATTGTATCCAACCTGAAGTCTCTTCTCATCGATGATAATTGGTCGGCGAAGAAGTCCAGGGTTTTCTTGAATTAATTTGTATAAATCTTGAAGAGGCATGGTCTCCAGATTTACATTTAATTTTTGGAATACTTTAGAACGAGTTGAGATAATCTCATCTGTTCCATCTTCCGTCATACGTAAAATTTCTTTAATCTCTTCGATTGAAAGAGAATCAGAAATAATGTTTCTTTCTTGATATGGAATTTGATTTTCCTCTAACCATGACTTCGCTTTACGGCATGAAGTACAGCTTGGAGAAGTATAAAGAGTAACCATTAACTTATCACTCCCTTAAAAAGTAGATTATTACTTAACAATCAGCATGAGTGGTCATGGAAGTTTATGCTAAATTAAAATTAATTTAATTAAGTAATTTCTTTAATTATTATACCTTAAATTTTCTGAGAAAGATAGACAATTTTGAAGAAAACTTTAGATTGATTAATATGCTGATTCTCGTGCGGTTGTATAAGAAAAGCAATAGGAAAGACAACTCCTATTGCTTTTAAATTTACACATCTCGCAGGATATCACGATTATCATTCTTATTGTTAAATGATAATACTTCATTGACATCTTGGTAGGAATCCCCGTAAAATTCTTTATCTTTGTACTTGTGAATCTCATCGTAAGTTTCCCGCATCGCTTTGTAAATGAGTTCTTCCGACTCGTTCGTAGGAGACCAGTATAGAATTTCCATTTGATTAAGCTCATTTGTTGCTAACGATTTACGTTCATAACCAATAGAAGTTGCGTGTTCAAAACCTTCTCTCCTATAGAACTTTAACCTTTTTTCAGTATCCGAGTCTTCATAATTGACGGGTTCGACCTCAAGAATAATGGGTTTTCCTTTTTTCTTTAATTTTTCAAGAAGTTTATGGCCAAGCCCTTGTCCACGGGATTCTTTTGAAACGAAGAGATAGTCGATAAAAATAAAATGGTCAAGTTCAACATACATGAGGACATGATATGGTCCTTCATCTTTATGATAAATATCCCCTTTTTCTTTCAAGAGTGTTTCCATATGCTCTTTTGATTTCATTTCTTCAATGGGAAAATACTGATTTAGTTTCTCATACCAGTTCATACATCTGCTCCTTGTACTTTGATAGGACATCCTTAGTGTATGCAATGTTTTAGTTTTGTTTCTAAATTTAGATATTCCCTCTTTCTTTAAAACTAAACTTGGAATAGAATAGAAGTAAAGAAGCGTTTTCATTAAGGGGGATATTCATGGCAAGCTACATAATGGATTTAGGTCTAATTGCTATTTTAGTCATTGGTATTACTGCTTTGATGGGTGTTATCGCAAATGGCGTTGGGGAAAAAGTTTTTGGAGGTAAATCCAGTTCGGATATTGTAACCCGTGATTTAAATGTAAAAGCTGGTTGGAAAAACGTTGGTGGACGGAAAAAATAAATAAGATAAGCTGGCACAGTGAGTTGTGCCAGCTTTTTTATGGTGTATAATCTACACCTTTTGTATAGCTATTCCCAGCGTTCCATAGTAGAAATTCATGAATGCCTTGGTCTTGCAATCCTTTTATTTGGGCTTCAATTTCATCTTTTCCATAAACCGTATAATTGCCTTTTCCAAGCCAGCTTGCTGTAAAGTCTTGGAGCCAAGGTCTTGAAAGAGGTCTATTTTCAATTTGGTTTAGCTTATGATTTTCAACCTTTGCATATTCAGATACCAATCGATACGGCTCTAAGTCTGGACGCGGAATTCCAAAATAAGACGTCCAATGACTCGGGTAAATCATAGATGAAATGACATCAACATGCTCTGATATCTTCGAAAAATTTTGACCAATACCTGGTGCTTCAGGTAATGTTGCGGTATATCCGAAAATATCAACAGAAACCTTCACGTTATAAGGCTCTAATTTTTCTTTTGCATATGCCACAAAATCCGTCACAGCTGCGACTCTTTTTTGGACGTTGTCAAGATCCACTTTTTCATACTCACCCATACTATAGGTTAATGAACTGTCCCGTCTTTCAAACCCTTCTGGAAAGCGAACATAATCAAATTGAATCTCTTGAAATCCAAGCTTTGCTGCTTCAATTGCAATTCCTATATTATGGTCCCAAACTTCTTTTAAAAATGGATTAACAAAAGCTTCTCCACGTCCGTTCTTCCATACTTTGTCCCCGTCTTTAAACGATAATTCTGGGCGTTGTTGCGCTAATACAGAGTCCTTAAATACAACAACCCGCGCAATTGGATAAATCTGCTTTTCTTCAAGTTTTTTAAGCATTGCTGTTGGGTCTTTAATATAATCCTTACTAATTTTCTGATGATTTGAGCCTTTTGGTGGTACGTAGGTTAGATATCCAAAGTCGTCCTTTACATCAATAACCATGGCATTAAGATCCGTACCATCGATTAACTGGACAAGTTGTGAAAAACGGTCACCACCCGCTGAATGGGCAGTTACGTATATTCCTCTTATGGCATCAGGATATTCAAATTGAAAGCCAGAATTAAATTCAAAACGCGAAACCATCTCAGGTAATTCCTTTTTAGACATAACCAATTTACTCGTTGGATGTGAAATCATAGCAAAATTTTCTTTTTCTGCAGAGCTTGTTTGAGTAACAAAGAAAGTGCCGTATACAACTATAATCATTACTCCAATTAAAGATATAATCTTTTTCATAATAGCGTCCTCCTTCCTTCCAATCTTCTATAGTCATTTTAAATGAATTTTCCAGAAAATAATACAAATTTAGACAAAATTCTTAATAAACAAGGTATTTATTCAATTGTATGAGCAATTTTGTCTATATATTTTAGTGTTCTTATAAACCTTACTGATATTAGTGGTAAATCTACTCAAACAAAAAAATGGCCCATTAATTAGGCCATTTAACTGTATTGCGATTTATATTCTTGATATTCTTTTTCCGAACAAGCGACGAGATGTCCGGGTCGTATCTCACGTAGTTTGACTTCTTCATTATCTGAGTATCCATGTTCTTTCGGGTCATATATGATTCTTTTTCGGTTGCGTTCATAATTCGGGTCTGGCAATGGAATTGCAGATAATAAAGATTTTGTGTAGGGATGAATTGGATTTGCATATAGATCGTTGGCATCGGCAAGTTCCACAATTTTCCCGAAATACATAACACCAATTCTGTCACTAATATATTTTACCATCGACAAATCATGCGCAATAAATAAGTAAGTCAAGCCTTTATCTTCTTGAAGCTTTTTCATTAAGTTTACAACTTGAGCTTGAATGGAAACATCTAATGCAGAAATAGGTTCATCAGCAATAATAAAATCTGGTTTTACTGCAAGGGCACGCGCAATACCAATCCGTTGACGTTGTCCTCCGGAGAATTCATGTGGATATCGATTCGCATGTTCACGGTTTAGCCCTACTGTTTCAAGTAATGAATAAACCTGTTCCATACGTTCAGCATTATTTTTTGCGAGTCCATGAATATCGATTCCTTCTGCGATTATATCCGCTACGGTCATTCTAGGATTTAGTGAAGCATACGGATCCTGAAAAATCATTTGCATTTTCCGGTTAAACTTTTTCAATTCCTTACGCGATTTTCTTCCATGAACATTCTCTCCATTGAAAAGAACCTCTCCACCCGTGGCATTGTATAATCGTATAATCGTCCTTCCAGTGGTAGATTTACCACATCCAGACTCTCCTACGAGGCCAAGTGTCTCACCTTTGTAAATATCAAAGGTAATCCCATCGACAGCTTTGACCATATTTGGTTTACCAACATTAAAATATTGCTTTAGATTTTTAATTTCTACCAATTTTTGTTTTTCAGCCATTTCATTCATCATCCTTTCCTAAGCTTAGCGGATGAGAAATCTTTCATACGACGCTTTACTGCTTCAGGTGGTTCCACTTTAGGAGCATCAGGGTGTAGAAGCCAAGTAGCTGCATAATGTGTCTCAGAAACTTTAAACATGGGTGGTTCCTTTTCAAAGTCAATTTTCATTGCATATCGGTTTCTTGGCGCAAATGCATCCCCTTTTGGAGGGTTTGTAAGATCAGGTGGTGAACCTGGAATTGCCATAAGCTCTGTTTTTTCATCACTATCTAAACTTGGCATTGATGATAATAATCCCCAAGTATAAGGATGCTTAGGATTATAGAAAATTTCATCTACTGTACCAGTCTCTACAATTTTCCCAGCATACATTACTGCTACACGATCTGCTACATTGGCAACGACACCTAAATCATGAGTGATAAAAATAATGGATGTTTCCATTTTTTTTTGGAGGTCTTTCATTAATTCTAGGATTTGCGCTTGTATCGTAACATCTAATGCTGTTGTCGGTTCGTCTGCAATCAATAATTTCGGGTTAGAGGCTAAGGCAATGGCAATCATCGCTCGTTGTCTCATCCCCCCACTAAATTCATGTGGATATTGATTAACTCTCTTCTCTGGGCTAGGAATTCCAACAAGGCGAAGAAGCTCAATTGCACGGTCCTTTGCATTTCCCTTAGACATATTTTGATGCTTAATTAAAACCTCCATAATCTGCATTCCAACCTTCATCGTTGGATTAAGGGAGGTCATTGGGTCCTGAAAGATCATTCCGATATCCTTCCCACGGATCTTCTCCATTTCCTTATTGGTTTTTGGAACAAGGTCTTCACCATCGAAAAGAATTTGACCATTACCTATTTTTCCAGGTGGCATTGGAATAAGCTTCATGATTGTTTGTGAGGTTACACTTTTCCCTGACCCCGATTCGCCAACAATCGCAAGTGTTTCACCTTTATACAAATCAAAATTCACACCGCGAACTGCTTTGACTTCACCAGCATAGGTTTGAAAAGAGACTTCAAGGTCTTTAACTTCCAATAACTTTTCCATTTACTCACTCCCTTACTTTCGCAGCCTTGGGTCTAATGCGTCACGCATTCCATCTCCAATTACGTTAAAAGCAAAAATTGTGATACAAATTAAGGTAGCAGGGAAAAACAAGCGCCATGGATAATATTCAAATGCAGGTAGTCCCTCAGAGGCCATCGTTCCCCAGCTGGCAAGTGGAACTTGAACACCTAAACCAAGATAACTTAGAAAAGATTCAGTGAAAATTGCATTTGGGATTGTTAACGTCATTGTTACCAAAATGGGGCCCATTGAATTAGGTATCAAATGTTTGAACATAATTCTTTTAACATCAGCTCCAAGGGTTTGTGCGGCAAGTACATATTCCTGATATTTTAATTGTAGAACTTGTCCCCTTACAATTCTTGCCATGTTGATCCATCCAGTAATCGTCATTGCTAGAATCATTGTCCCTAACCCTTGTTCGAGAATAACCATTAGTAAAATGACCAAAAGCAAATATGGGACGCCGTATAAAATGTCCGCGACTCTCATCATGAATTCGTCAACTCTACCGCCCATATAACCTGATATGCCACCCCATAATACACCAATCACAAGGTCAATAATTGCAGCTGCTAGTCCTATAAATAAAGAGATTCTCGCACCTTCCCACGTCCTTGTGAAAACATCTCTACCCAATTCATCTGTTCCAAACCAATGCACACTAGATGGTGCTTCATTTGCATGGGCAAGGTCTGTTGTTCGATAATCAAATTCAGTCATCATTGGCCCAAAAATCGCCATGAATAATAGTAGGACTAAAAGAACGATACCTACTATTGCCAATTTATTTTTTTTGAACCTAGAGGTGACATCCTTCCAAAACGATAAACTAGGTTTGGAAATTTTTTCAGCCTCATTCTCGTTAATTGTTGCTGGTGCAAACATTTCCTTTGGAATATTCTGCATAAGTTACTCTCCTTTCTTCGCACCAGATAGCTTAATGCGAGGATCAATAAATCCGTACAAAATATCAACAAGGAGAACAGAAATTAAGAGTAAGATACTATAAAAGACAGTAACTCCCATAATCACGGTGTAATCGCGATTGGTGATACTCGTTACAAATTCGTCCCCTAATCCAGGTATTCCAAAGATTTTTTCGATAACAAAACTACCAGTTAAGATACCGGCCGTTAATGGCCCCATATATGAAACAACAGGCAGCATTGCATTACGTATCGTATGCTTCATGGTGATTGTACCTTTCGTTAATCCTTTTGCTCGAGCCGTTTTTATGTAATCGTTACTTAGTACCTCAAGCATACTTGAACGTGTTAAACGGGCTATAAAGGCCATAGGTGAGGATGATAAGGCAATTGCAGGTAATATGGTATGCATAAATGATTCCCATCTCGCAACTGGAAATAGGTCAAGCTTAATTGCGAATATATATTGTAAAACCGTAGCTAAAATAAAGCTTGGAACAGATATACCAAACACCGCAATAATCATCGCTGAATAGTCTTGCCATTTGTTATGATAAAGAGCTGCAATAACACCTAAAACAACACCAAAAGCAATCGCAATTAGAATAGCCTCAATCCCTAAAAAGAGAGAAATCGGGAATCCATTATTGATGATCTCATTAACGGTCATTGCTTTATATTTAAAGGATGGCCCAAAATCCCATCTTGCCACATCATATAAATAATCGAAATACTGCTTATACAATGGCTGATCTAAGCCGTAATGGGCATTTAGAGCTGCTTCAATCTCTGGAGGGACATCCTTCTCTTTTGTAAAGGGACCTCCCGGAGCTGCTTGCATTAAGAAAAATGTGGCGGTAACAATCAAGATAAGCGAAACGATCATATAGATTAATCTCTTAATTATATATTTTGCCACTTCGTACACCTCCCATTGCAATCACACATGGTTTTCAAAAAGTAAGGTATATAGGCCAACTATATACCTTACTTTTTTGTTCTTATTGGTGATTTCCTAGTTTGCGATTACTCAAAATAAGCCCACTTGTATTGAACATCTCCCAATGGAGAAATTACGACTCCTTTTAGGTTGTCATTTTGAACCCAGTTGTTTGTATAAAAATAGATTGGTGCAATTGGCATTTCATCGATCACCAATTGTTCAGCTTCTTTTAAAAGCCCAAGTCTCTTTTCTTTATCCGTTTCTTTTGCAGCTTGTGCTAAAAGATTATTAAATGTCTCATTTGTCCAGCCTGTATCATTATTTCCTTTTGGTACTGTAAAGATTTCAAGAAAGTTTACAGGATCATTGAAATCAGCCAACCAGCCCGCACGACCAATTTGGAAATTTCCTTGGTCAATAGTATCAAGATACACGTTCCACTCGGCATTATTTAGAGTTACTTCAATTCCTAAAGCCGTTCTCCACATATCTTGAATGGCTTGGGCAACCTTTTGATGGCCTTCTGAAGTATTATAGGATAAAGCAATCTCAGGAAGTTCAGAAACGTCTGATAACCCAAGTTCATCTAAAGCTTTTTGTAAATGTTCCTTTGCAGCATCCACATCATTATCCTTAAAATAGCCCTTCTCATTTTCCTTTATTATTGCAGACGGAACGAGGGCCATCGCTGGAATTTGTCCACCCTGGGTAACATTTTCAACTATTGCTTTTCGATTGATAGAATAACTTAGAGCTTTTCGAAGATTTTCATTTTGGAACGGCTCTTTATTAATATTAAATTTAAACCAATACGTGCCCGCAATCGGGCTTTTTTGTAAGGTACCTTCTTTTTCTAAGGTTGGAATTACATCTGTTGGCAGTGATGATGTTGGTGCACCAGCCCAATCAAGTTCACCCTTTTTGAAGCTTTGGTATTCAGTATTCGGATCGTTAATCATATCCATTGTGATTTTTTCTAGCTTCACTGAATCTGCATCCCAATAGTCTTTGTTCTTTTCAAGAGTAATGGTCGATGATTTATCCGTAATGACAAAAGGTCCATTTGAAACATAAGATTCATCTACTCGATTTGCCCAGTCCTGATTATCCTTCGCAATTTTACTATTAACAGGGTAATACGTATAAAAAGCTGTTAATTCTAAGAAATAAGCTGTCGGATTCGTTAATTTTACTTCAAGAGTTTTATCGTCAATCGCTTTTATGCCCACATTCTCCATTTTCTCAATTGAGATATCTGGCGTATCGTACGCGTCCTTTGCGCCGTCAATATAATTATATATTTGTGACGCATAGTCTGATTGATTTGCAGGGACTAATACCCACTTCCACGCATATTCAAAATCATGAGCGGTAACAGGATCACCATTCGACCATTTAGCATCGCGGATTGTAAAAGTATAGGTTTTTCCATCGTCTGAAACATTGATCTTTTCCGCCATCGCTTCTTCAGCTTCTCCATTTTTATTAATGCGAGTTAAACCTTCAAATGCATGGTTGAGAACTACACCTGAAGTGGAGTCAGTTGCCAGACCTGGGTGTAAAGTTGGTGGTTCAGAACTAATATTGATTCGTAGTTCTTGCTTTGGACCTTCCCCCTCTGCTCCTCCACCTTCCTCATCTCCATTATCAAATGTGCCACAGGCTGATAGAACAAGAATACTAACAATAAGTATGCTCAATAGCCTCGATATTTTTTTCAAATAAATGACCTCCCAATATGTAATTTCCTTTTTTTGTTTCAAAAGATATACGCTACTTATGTTGTTTCAAAACGTACTATCTTATGCGCATTTGGGCCTTAAGTTTTTAGCGAGAATACTTGCATTTCATGAAGAAAAGATTATAATAAAAATAATATTAATAACGGGCTATGAAGAAGAGTAGTACATATGTGGACATTCATTTAGAGGTCATTACCTCTTTCAGAGAGTCTGTGGGCGGTGTGAACAGACAGTGGAG
Organism: Fredinandcohnia onubensis; assembly: GCF_002734285.1. Classification (GTDB taxonomy): domain Bacteria; phylum Bacillota; class Bacilli; order Bacillales; family Bacillaceae_L; genus Ferdinandcohnia; species Ferdinandcohnia onubensis_A. Next base: position 129,105 of record NZ_NSEA01000014.1, read on the forward strand.
CATATGGAATGGACTTTGAGCATCTTTGCTGAAAATTGAAGTAGGCTAAGACGCATTCCTTACGTTACAAGGAAACGAGAGATTTTACCTCTATGGGTAAAATAACTAGGGTGGCAACGCGGAAACCATTCGTCCCTAACATTAATTTGTTAGGGATGGGTGGTTTTTTATTTTGCCTTATACTACTCAAACTTTATACCAGTCATTTAAAGGAGAGAAACAACATGCAAACTATTTTTTCAGGTATTCAACCAAGTGGTTCAGTAACATTAGGAAACTACATTGGGGCAATGAAACAATTTATTGAATTGCAAAATGAATATAATTGCTTCTATTGTATTGTTGACCAACATGCGATTACAGTTCCACAGGACGCTCAAGAATTACGAAAGCACATTAAGAGCTTAGCAGCACTTTATCTTGCAATTGGACTTGATCCGGAAAAAGCAACTTTATTCATTCAGTCAGAGGTTCCGGCTCATGCTCAAGCAGGTTGGATGTTACAATGTGTTTCTTATATAGGTGAACTCGAAAGAATGACTCAATTTAAAGATAAGTCACAAGGAAAAGAAGCTGTTGTGGCTGGTTTATTAACATATCCACCGTTAATGGCTGGAGACATTCTTCTTTATAATGCAGACCTTGTTCCTGTAGGTGAAGACCAAAAGCAACATATTGAACTCACAAGAGACCTAGCAGAAAGATTCAACAAAAAATACCGTGAAATCTTTACAATACCTGAAGCAAGAATTCCAAAAGAAGGCGCAAGAATTATGTCCTTACAAGATCCAACTAAGAAAATGAGTAAATCTGATCCAAATCCAAAAGCATATATTGCTTTACTTGATGACCCAAAGCAAATTGAAAAGAAAATAAAAAGTGCTGTAACAGATTCAGAGGGAATTGTAAAATTTGATAAAGAAAACAAACCTGGTATTTCTAATTTGCTTACGATCTATTCAAATTTCAGCAATAAAACGATTGAGGAAATCGAAAGACTATATGAAGGAAAAGGTTATGGAGAATTCAAAGCAGACCTTGCAGAGGTTGTATTAAGCGAAATTCGTCCAATTCAAGAACGATACAATGAAATCTTCAACTCATCAAAATTGGACGAAATCCTTGATGCTGGTGCTGAAAAAGCCAATAGAGTTGCAAGTAAAACCGTAAAAAAGATGGAAAACGCCATGGGACTTGGTAGAAAGAGAAAATAATGAAGAAGCTTTTCAAATTTTGAGCTATCGGCCATTAAATCGATTTATTGGCCATAAATACAGATTATCGGCTATATAATTTTTTTAATGGCCATAAAAATTAGTTATCGGCCATAACTTCAAGTTATTCGATAACTGAGTCAAAAGAAAAAAAGGATTTGTTTAAGAACAAATCCTTTTTCTTTTACACTTTTGATTCATGTTCAATTTCCCAAAGTTTTTCAAAAAATGGTTGACCTTTAATCAAGTTTTCACATAGTTGTACATGTTTGCTTGTCCAACCGTTTCTCGTTTCTTCATAGAGGTTTTGCCAAACTTCTTCAAATTGCATTTCTTGAATTTCGTGGTATTTCGAAGGATTCCACTCCGTATACCAATACCTTATCTCTGCCACGTTTTTCGTTGATGCTAACTGATCTAACGCCATAAATAATAGCTGCTTTAACTGCCTTTCCTTTCGGGTTAGACCTGCCATTTCAAATGGCGATGGTGATAAAATGTGATGTTCCTTATCCTTTATGATATCCTTACTATCAAAGGTATAAGGTATCGCTTCATGGCCATTCACCATCTCATAAACGAGTTGTTCCTGTCGAGGAATTAATCGACTTTTTCGAATTGGGATATTATAACCTATTGTGTCAATTGCGATAATCCCTTGGCCATCTGTCACAACGAAGCAATAATCTTGCTGAATTCGTTCATGATTTTTACGAACATACGCTTTTTGGTAAACATCCATAAGAAGTTGCTGTGGTAGTTCCATTAAATCATTCTCAATGTAGTTAAACAATGGAGACTCAATTTTTAGCAAAGGTACCTGGTCTAACAGTTCAACACTATCATCCTTGCGCCATTCATGGAAGTGGCAAACGTTGTAACCATTTTCTTCACCTTCAAACCAATTTACCCAAATATCATGAAGAAACAACATTTTTTACCCCTCACTTCAAAGCTGTTTTGTCAACAGTATAGGCAGAAGGAGAAAGTTTTATTCCAAAATATTCATGTATTGTTAGAAAATACATGCAAAAATTAATCCCTTTTTGAGGATACAAAAGGAAAATAAATACTTATCCAAATCATAGCTAAACCGACTACTATTAAATAACACTCGATTCTCTTACTAATAAATAGTAGAAATTCAATAAAGGTGTATCCTGTCGTAGTTAAATTCAAATATGCAATTGTAGTTATTCCACCGCAAACAGCCAGTCCAAATCCAACTAAAAATAAAAATGCTCTACCCATCCGTATACCTTACAACATCGATTGGGTCATATTGGGTTATCAAACCAATCACCTGCTTGTTCCGAGATCCTTATTACAATCTATGGTACAAGCACTTAAAACATGACAATAACAATAGTGCATAGTTATATTTCAAAAAGAAAAAGCCAAGATGGCATCTTGGCTTTTTACTCATTAATTTTTGGATCAAGGGCGTCACGTAAGCCGTCACCCACAAAGTTAAAACACAGTACTGTAATTAAAATCATAATGCCAGGAGCAGTTGGTACCCACCACTGATTAAGCATGATTGTAATACTTTGTGCACCTTGAAGCATATTTCCCCAACTTGGTGTTGGTGGCATAATACCTAATCCAAGGTAACTAAGAGCAGACTCAGCTAAAATAACTCCACCAACATTTAATGTTGCTGCAACAATGATTGGTCCCATTGCGTTAGGTAAAATTTCTCTGAAGATAATCGTAAAGCTTCTTGTTCCAATTGTTTTTGAAGCTAGTACAAATTCACGATTACGTAATGATAAAAATTCACCACGTACCAACCTCGCAGTAGTGGTCCACCCTGTAAGTGCAAATATTAGAATTAACTTATCAACACCTGGGTTAAATATTGTTACAAGTGTAATTAGCAAGAAGATTTGTGGAATTGAAAGCATGATATCTACAAATCTCATGATCATTGCATCCACAATACCACCAAAATATCCTGCTATTGCACCTAGTGCTGTTCCAATTGTAATTGCCCCAGCAACTGAAGCAAACCCAACTAATAATGAAATTCTTCCACCATACAATAATCGAGTTAAAAGATCGCGTCCAAATGTATCCGTACCAAGTAGATGTTCCTTACTAGGGTTTACTAGTCTTTTTAACAAATCCTGTTTGTCTGGATCATGTGGCGTTAATAAAGGTGCAAATATTGCTGATAAGATAATAAGAATTAAAAGCACTGCACCTATAACTGCAAGTTTATTTTTAAAGAACTTACGAATCATTATTTTTGTTAAAGTGTCAGCCTTTGAATTTAAACCTTGGAGTTCTATTTCGTTTCCTGATGCTAAATTAGGTTGTGCCATCCTTCTTCCCCCCTTCTAGTATTCAATTCTCGGATCAAAGATAGCGTATAAGATATCGGCTATAAGATTTCCTACTACTACTAACACGGAGGAAATTACAGTTATTGCCATAACAATTGGATAGTCACGTTGGAAAGCTGAATCAACAAATAATTTACCAAGACCTGGCCAACCAAATACGGATTCAACAATAACAGAACCACCGATGAAACTTGGTATCATAATTCCGAAAATCGTAATAACTGGAATTAGTCCATTCCGTAATCCATGTTTTGCAATAACTTTTCTTTCTTTAAAGCCTTTAGCTCTTGCAGTTCTCATATAATCTTGGTTAACAACCTCAATCATACTTGAACGAGTATATCGTGTTAAACTCGCCATATCTGCAGTAGCTAAAACAAACGCTGGTAAGATTAAATGGTGAATACGATCCCAAATGCTGAACGGAGCATTTAGAGTTTGAGTACCAGAAGCAGGGAACCAGCCAAGATGAACAGAGAAAACCATAATTAAAATTAATCCGAACCAGAAGTTTGGTACAGCAAGTCCTAAAAATGAGGATACTGTAACCGTATAGTCGATTTTAGAATATGGACGTACTGCAGAAATTACTCCAAATGGCACTGCAATAACAATTGCTAATATTGTAGAAACTCCCATCAATAAGAGAGTGTTTGGCAATCGATTCCAAATCAATTCAGAAACATCTCTTCCCTTATTAATTACTGAATCTCCAAAGTCACCTTGAAGCATATTTCCTAACCACTTAAAATACTGGACATGGATAGGGTCATTAAATCCATATTTCTCCATAACAATTTCTCTATCTGCTGCACTAATATTAGGATCCATCATGAGTGCAGTTGGGTCACCAGGAGCCATATGCATAATTGCAAATGAGATGATGGTAATTCCTAATAATAGGGGAATAGCCATTAATGTTCGTCGGATGATATAAGATACCATAGCTATTTCTCCTTCATAATTTAATAAATTCTTCTATGTGTTTATCTAGATACGGTATATCCAGGAATTTTCGGTTTCAAAAGAAAGAAGGAAGGGAATTTACCCTTCCCTCTTCAACTATCAATTTAACTATCTCATATTAGTTAGCAGTTTGTAACCACCATTTATGAGCATTATAGAATGGATTTCTTGAATGGAACTCATAGCCTTGTAATTCTTCCGGCATAGCACGGAATTCTTCAGGATAATACAAGAATGTATAAGCTTGATCTTCTACAAGAATATTGTATAGATCTTTGTGAATCTCTTTGTATTTCTCAATGTCAGTAGTTTGTCTTGCTTCTTCCATTAACTTGTCTGCTTCTGGATTGCTATACCATGTCATGTTTAAGCCTTCTGCAGCTTGTGAAGAGTGGAAGATATCATATTGGTCAGGGAATGTTGATAATGCCCAACCAAGAATCATAGCTTCGTACTCCCAGTTTGGAGCAGAGATTTGTTCAATAAATGCAGACCATTCAACGATTTCAGGTTTTGCTTCAACACCAATTTCTTTAAATTGTTGTTGTAATACTACAGCGATATCTTCACGGATTTTGTTACCTTGGTTTGTTTTGATAGAGAATGACATTTCTTTACCATCTTTATCTACGATACCGTTTCCGTTAGTATCTTCCCATCCAGCTTCTTTAAGTAATGCTTTTGCTTTTTCTAAGTCATACTCAAATTGTGGTACATCGTCATTGTAAGTCCACATTAATGGGCTGTCAGGAGCAGTAGCTGGTTGACCAGCACCATTCATAATGCTTTCAACGATTGCTTCTTTATTAACTGCATGTGTGAATGCTTGACGAACTTTCTTGTCTTTGAATCTTTCATCTTTTTGGTTAAAACCTAAGAATGTATAAGATAATGCTAGACCATTTTCAACTTTAGTACCTTCAATAGTTTTAACTGTGTCAACTTCAGTTCCTGGAACTGCGTTGTACATGTCGATCTCACCAGCTTGTAATGCAGCAATTAGTGCGTTAGCATCAGCTACATAACGTGTAGTGATTGAATTTAAGTGTGGACGACCATCGAAATAGTCATCGAATGCTTCAACTTTTACATACTCTCCATCTTTCCACTCAACAAATTTGAATGGACCAGTACCGATTGGGCTCTTTGTGTTGAACTCATGCTCATGTAATGTAGCAGGGTCAACGTCACCTAAGATATGCTCAGGTAGTACAGAATAGCTCAAAGTTGTTGGGTAGAAAGTTACGTCTACTTTGTTTAAAGTAAATTTAACAGTGTAGTCGTCGATCTTTTCTACTTTTTCCATGCTTTCAAAGTTAGATTTACGCTCAGAAACTACGTCTGGGTTTTTCATTAACATGTAAGAGAATACAACATCATCAGCTGTCATTTCTTCTCCATCATGGAATTTAACACCTTGTTTTAGTTTTACAGTGTACTCTAAACCATCTTCTGAAGGAGTGATTTCTTCAGCTAGGTCATTTGTCACTTCTAAGTCTAAGTTAACTGTTACTAATCCATTGTAAATGAATCCTTCAATATCACTTGAAGCTGTATCAGTTGAGAAATATGGGTTGAATAATGTTGGGCTACCAGCAGATCCAACTACTAAATCTCCACCATCAACTGGCTCATTGCTTGGTTCTTCTTTTGCTGGTTCTTCCTTAGCTGGTTCTTCTTCTTTTGGCGTATCAGTGCCAGCTTCTTCGCCGCCACCGCTACAAGCTGCTAAGAAAAGTGACATTACAAGTGTTAGGACTAAAAATAGCCATAAGCTTTTTCTTAACTTCACGTTTGTTTCCCCCTATCATTTTGTTAGAATTTTTAGTTTTTACTGCTTAGATTGATCCCTTTAGGTGGCATCTCCTCCCTTCAAAGAATCTATATATATTCTGTGCCGTCACTTTTACTGGTAAAGGTGACATGCAACAAAATGCCCTTGTTTAACTTCTTTAAATTCTGGTACCAACTGGCGACAAATATCTGTTGCTGCCGGACACCTTGTGTGGAATACACAACCACTTGGTGGGTTTGAAGGGCTTGGCAGTTCCCCTTTCAACACAATACGTTCCCTTTTAATTGTTCCTGATTTTTTAGGAACAGGAACCGCAGATAACAATGCTTGTGTATATGGATGAAGTGGTTCAGCATATAAATCTTCTTTATTCGCTAATTCCATCATCTTACCAAGGTACATAACTCCCACTCTATCACTTATATGTCTTACTACACTCAAATCATGCGAGATAAAGATATAAGTTAGACCGAATTCTTCTTGAAGGTCTTCCATTAAGTTAATTACCTGTGCTTGAATTGACACGTCTAGGGCTGATACTGGTTCATCCGCGATTATCAATTCAGGGTTCAAAGCGAGTGCTCTTGCAATCCCAATTCTTTGACGTTGTCCTCCTGAGAACTCATGTGGATACCTGTTAATGAATGAAGCATTCAATCCAACTGTTTCCATTAATTCTTTTACTTTTTCTTCCCGCTCTTTAGCTGTATATAGGTTATGAGTAATTAATGGTTCTTTAATAATTGATCGTAAAGACTTTCTTGGATTAAGGGTTGCAAAAGGATCTTGGAAAACCATTTGAATATCTCTTCGTACGGACTTTCTTAATTCACTTTCAGACATATGTGTAATGTCTTTCCCCTTAAAGATGATCTTCCCATCAGTTGGTTCGTACAATCGGATAATTGTTCTACCAGTTGTTGATTTCCCACAACCTGACTCTCCAACTAGTCCAATTGTTTCACCTTTTTTAATCTGCAAACTTATTCCATCGACCGCTTTGACATTACCAACATTTCGTTGTAAAAGACCAGCTTTGATTGGAAAGTATTTTTTTACGTCTTGAAGTTCAAGGATGATCTCACTATTTTCTTGTGAAGAATCAACCTTATTTTCTACGTTTGTTGAAATCATGCTTTGGCCCCCTCGTCGTCATATAAGAAACAGCGAACTGCTCGTTCTTTACCCATTTGTTTTAGTTGAGGCGCTTCGGCAAAACAGCGATCAAATGCTTTAGAACAGCGTGGAGCAAATCTGCATCCTTTTGGCATATTTTCCGGTGACGGTACGTTCCCTTCAATCGATTGAAGGCGTTCTATCGCCCCTTCTATAGCAGGAATGGAGTTCATAAGTCCAACAGTATAAGGGTGAAGCGGTTCATCAAACAGATCATCTACTGGTGATTGTTCAACAACTTGGCCCCCATACATAACAACGATTTTATCTGCCACTTCCGATACAACACCTAAATCGTGAGTGATTAGTAGAATTGAAGTATCAAATTTGTGACTTAAGTCCTTCATTAAGTCGAGAATTTGCGCTTGTATTGTCACGTCAAGTGCTGTTGTAGGCTCATCCGCTATAAGAAGCTTCGGATTACAACTCATTGCAATCGCTATCATGACTCTTTGACGCATACCACCTGATAGGCGGTGTGGGAATTCATTTATTAATTCCGCTGCCCTTGAGAAACCAACTAATTCCAACATTTCAATTGCCTTTTTTGTACTTTCAGCTTTGGACATTTTTTGGTGATACATTAGTACTTCAGTAATTTGTTCACCAACTGTTAGTACTGGGTTAAGAGATGTCATTGGTTCTTGGAATATCATTGAAATGTCATTCCCACGAACCTTGCACATTTCAGCTTCAGATAAATCAACCAGGTTCCTACCATCTAGAATGATTTCACCCTCGACAATTTTCCCAGCTGGACTTGGAACTAACTTCATAATTGAAAGTGATGTAATACTTTTACCAGATCCAGATTCACCTACAATAGCTAAGGTTTCACCTTTATTTATTTTCAAATCAACGCCATCTACGGCAGGTATTACAGTTTTCTTTTTGTAGAAGTAGGTTTTTAGATTTTTCACTTCTAGTAATGTAGCCATAAAAACGGTTCACCTTCCTTACCGGAACTAAAAAACAAGTTCACTCATTATTCAAAATATAATATCTTTAGTGAAATATCAACCAAAAAATTCTAGCAATCTCTTATTTTACCACACTAAAGCTTTGAAGTGTCAAATATATAGAAATTATCTGACAAAAGAATCAACTAAATTTTATTACAGAAAGATTACAAATACAAGTCAATTTTTAAAATTTAGTTAATATGCATTTATAACAGAAAAGTGATTATTCTCTTAATCTACTTAAAATTCTATTAAAACTATGTCGAAATTGCAAGATAATTTTTATTATTTTTATTACTTATTAGTGAAACTGTTGATATTATTAGTTTTTCAAAAGCAATATCTAAAATACACCTTTCAATAAAATAGGAGATTTTGTTTTTTTAATATAATTCTTTAGTGCTAAAAAGCGTTACATTAGTGAAATAAAAAAAAAGACCCATCACATTTTGTGATAGATCTAGCTAACGATTTGATTTAGGATTTAGTGCATCCTTCAAACCTTCACCTATAAAATTAATCGATAAAATCGTTAATGTTATTGCCAACGCAGGCGGAATCCATATCCATGTTTTATTTTGAAGAACATCTGGCTGGTTTGCTACTGAAAGCATATTTCCCCAACTCGGAACATCTTGCGGGATACCGAAACCTAAAAAGCTTAGTCCTGTTTCCGCAACAATCATACCAGCAAATAAAAGAGTTGCTTGAACGATGATCGTTGAAAAGACGTTCGGTAATAAATGTTTTACAATGATTTTCGCTGAAGAACAACCAATCGATTGTGCTGCTAAAATATATTCATTCTCTTTTTCTGCAAGAATCTTACTTCTAACGATACGTGCAACGCCACCCCAACTTAGTAGACTAATTACACCAATAAGGACCCAAACCCCTGATACTTTTCCAATTAAAATGGTATTGATAACAATAACAAATACGATGAATGGGAAATTCAGAACAAAATCTGTAAAACGCATTAACATATTATCGATTTTCCCGCCAAAATATCCTGCTACTGATCCAATAAATGTACCAAATGAAACAATTAAAATCGTACAGGCAATCCCAACTGTTAAGGAGATTCGTCCACCGTATAAAAGACGTGTAAATACATCACGCCCTGCGTTGTCAGTACCAAGCCAATGTTCGCTAGATGGAGCTAAATTCATCTTTCCGATATCAACCTTTGTTACATCTGCCGTTGTTATAAATGGAGCTAAAAAAGAAATAATTGCAACAAAGATTAAAAAGATTAAACTCACCATCGCAAGCTTGTTCTTTATAAATTTTTTCCGAGCAATGGCCCATGGAGATAGACTTTTACGAGGCTTTATGTTTGCTTGTAAGCTAGTATTTGTTGCTGTTTCCATAAAACCATTCCTCCTAATCTAAACGAATTCGCGGATCTACGATACCGTACAAAATATCTGCAATTAAATTCCCTACAAGTGTTAGAGTAGATAAAAGCATAGTTAAAGACATTAAAACTGTATAATCACGTTGACTTACAGAGTTTAAAAATAGACTTCCTATACCAGGATAGGTAAATATCGTTTCTGTAATGATCGCTCCACCAATTAACGCAGCTAAATCAAAGCCAAAAAATGTTACAAGGGGAATGATAGAATTACGTAGAATATGTTTGTTATAGATGGTAGATTCCTTTGTACCTTTTGCACGTGCCGTTCTTACGAAATCTTTACGGCTGTTTTCAATTACATCATTCCGTAAAAATTGTGTGTAAGATGCTGTACTAAAAGCACCAAGTACAAGAGCCGGTAAAAGAACATGATGTAAACGACTCATATAATATTCAAATGTTCCTTCCATTAATCCAACCTCTGAAGATCCACCTGATGGAAACCACCCTAATTGGAATGAGAAAACATAGATTGCTACAATCGCTGCAACAAATGAAGGAATCGCTAATGCAAAATAGTTCCCCCCGCTAATAACATGGTCACCCACTGTATAGGGTTTTCTTCCGGAATACATACCCATGAAGAATGCTAAAATATACGTAATGATGAGCGCAGCCACACCTAAAAGAAGGGTATTTGGAAGACGTTCTGCAATTACATCAATAACGGGCATTTTATAGCGTGAAGATGTACCAAATTCTCCTTGAACGAAATCTGATATCCAACGAAAATACTGAACATGAATAGGATCGTTATAGCCAAGTTTTTCCCTCATTTCCTCAATATATTGAGGATCCGTGTTTGTTGGATCAATTTCTCCGCTTAGTGAATCCCCTGGCATTAGTTTCGCCAAAGTAAACACAACGATGGAGATAAGGAGCAAAACTGGAATCATACCGAGTATTCTTCGAAGAGCAAACTTTAACATGGTCGATTCTCCTTATCTAGTATTACTTAATAGATAGTATCAGTGGGCGAATCGCCCACTGATAGAACTATCACATATTATTTACCGTCAGTTACATACCACTTATGGAAATCACTTAATCCCGGTGCAGAAACATGTACACCTTGAACACGTTTATTCATGCCCCATAGGTCATAATATTCTACGATTGGAATAATAGGTAATTGTTCGTTCCATAATTGTTGCCATTCAACATAAAGCTCTTTACGTTTTTCTTGGTCAGCACCAACGATTGAAACATCAAGTGCATCTTCTAGCAATTGGTCGTTCTTATCATCTGTCCAACGAGTGAAGTTCCAAATTGCATCTCTTCCCCATAATCCAGATGGATCTGGGTCAGTACCAGTTCCCCAAGTACCGAAGTGAACTTCCATATCTTTATCGTCTTTTTCTAACATATCGTAATAAAGAGTACCGTCGATTAAAGCACCTTTTGCAAATTCAGTTTTAATTCCAACTTCATTCCATGCTTGAACGATATACTTCGCACGTGGTTCAAATGTTGGGTTGCTTCCTGCATAGTGAGCAAATTGAATAGAGAATGGTTCTCCATTAGGATCTTCTCTTAAGCCATCACCGTCAACATCTTTATAACCAGCTTCATCTAATAATGTTTTTGCTTTTTCTGGGTCATACTCATAATGAGTTAAGTCTTCTTTGTCTGCTGCAATCCAGTGCGCACTTGGTACTGGAGTGTCCACTACTTCACCTAATCCATTAAAGAATCCTTTAATCCATTCTTCACGGTTAAGCGCATGTACTAATGCTTGACGTAATTGTAAGTTTTGGAACTTTTCATTATCCATTACGTTTTCTTCTTTTTCTGCATCCCAGTGACCGAATTTAAATCCGATATAAGAATAAGAAAGACCTAGTACTTTTTCTAGATTAACATTGTCTAATGCCGCAACTTGCTCATAGTTTGAAGCGTGAACTGACATTACATCTACTTCACCAGATTGAAGTACACCTGAAGTTAATGCTGCGTCAATTACTTTTACAACAATTGTATCTAGATTTGGTTTACCTTGGTAGTAATCATCAAAGCGTTCCATTTCCACAGATTCACCTTGTACAATGTTCTTCACTTTGAAAGGTCCAAGTCCTACTGGATTTTGACGAACTTGTGCTGAAGAAGCCATGTCTTTAACTGCTACACCTTCAAAATGCTTCGCTGGCATTGCATATGTCCATAGATTTTCTAAGTTGTTAACACGTGCTTTGTCAAAAGTAATTTCAATATTGTAATCATCAATTACTTTAATACCGGAAATACTCTCTGCTTTTCCATCGTGGAATTCAGGAGCACCAACAATGTCCTTTACGTTCACATAACGTGGACCTGTATATTCAGGGTGTGCAATTGTTTCTAATGCAAATACCCAGTCATTAACAGTAAGTTCTTCGCCGTTATGCCATTTTACACCTTCTTTGAAAGTGAATGTATAGTGTTGATTATCTTCTGTTTCCCAGCTTGCAATTCCTGGGATGTAATTTAAGTTGTCGTCAGTTTGAATTAATGATTCATTGAAGAATTGAAGAATTTCTGAATCTGTTGCTTCTTCATAAAATGCCCATTCTAATAAGCCTTGGAATTCTGAACCTAACGCATACGTTACTTTACCACCTTGTTGTGGTTCAGTTGTCTTTTCTGCAGATTCTTTTTCCTCACCGGATTTAGAATCATTACCTCCACATGCTGCTAAAAATAATGACATTACTAGCAACAGGGAAATCACAGACAATAGTGATTTTTTCATTTTTGTTACCCCCGTTTTGTGTTTGTTTTTCATGTAAGTATGAACTAGAATTTTTCATTTATCACCCTACTCGTTGTAGAGGTGACACGCTACTCTATGTCCTGGTTTCACCTCCTTTAAAGCTGGTTTTACTGTCCGACATTCATCCGTTGCAAAAGCACAACGCGGATTGAACGGACAACCAGTTGGAGGATTTGCTGGGCTCGGTACATCACCTTCTAAGATGATGCGCTCTTTCTTTCTTCTAGGGTCTGGATATGGAATCGCTGAGATAAGAGCTTTTGTATACGGATGCAAAGGTTCTGCATATAATCCATTTTTATCTGCAATTTCCACGATTCCACCTAAGTACATAACTCCGATTCGATCACTCATATGTTTTACAACACTTAAATCATGAGCGATAAATAAAAATGTTAAATCAAATTCTTCTTGTAGTTCCTTCAACAAGTTTAATACTTGTGATTGAACAGAAACGTCTAACGCTGACACTGGCTCATCCGCAATAATTAATTTTGGTCGTAAAGCAAGTGCTCGAGCAATTCCGATACGTTGTCTTTGTCCACCTGAGAACTCATGTGGATATTTATAATAAGCATCCTCCGGAAGACCAACCTTTTTTAATAGTTCGATAATTTCGGGTTTTAATTCCTTAGAAGATTTCTTGTAATAGTTCTTGATTGGTTCTGCTACAACATCCCCTACCATTTGCTTTGGATTTAATGAAGCATATGGATCTTGGAACACCATCTGAAAATCTTGGCGAATCTTTCTTAATGTTGTTCCAGATAGATTCGTAATATCTTTACCATCAAAAATGATTTTTCCATCTGTTGGTTTGGTTAGACGTAATATTGTACGACCTGTTGTCGATTTTCCACAACCCGATTCACCAACAAGGCCTAATGTTTCACTCTTAAGTATCTCAAAAGAAACGTCATCCACTGCTTTTACATTTCCTACAGTTCTCTTAAAAAATCCACCTTTAATAGGGTAGTAAGTTTTGAGATTTTGAACCTCGAGTAAAACTTCATCTTTTCTTTCTTTCGTTGCCTGGCTCATTTATTATTTCACCTCTTCCAGTGGATAACTTGTTTTGTAAAGAAGACAAGATACCTCATGGCCGCTCTCTACTTCTGCCAACTCAGGTGTAATTCGTTTACATTCGTCTGTAGCCACTGGACAGCGTTCGGCAAAACGACAACCAACCCTTGGCATGTTCTTTAGTGAAGGAACTATTCCTTCAATTGAACCTAATGTTTCTTCCTCTTCTTCCATTTTAGGAATGGAATCTAATAGCATTTTTGTATACGGATGCTTTGGATTATAGAACAGCGTGTCGACATCCGTTCGTTCCACAATCTTCCCAGCGTACATTACGATTACCTCATCGCACATTTCCGCAACAACACCTAAGTCATGTGTAATTAAAATAACGGACATATCATTTTTTTCTTGAATCTCTTTTAATAGATCAAGGATTTGTGCTTGGACCGTAACATCCAATGCTGTTGTCGGTTCATCCGCAATCAATAGTTTTGGTTGACATGCAATCGCCATGGCAATCATAACCCGTTGACGCATTCCGCCCGATAACTGGTGTGGGTACTCGTCCACAATTTTTTCCGGCCTTGAAATTCCGACACTCTGTAATAGACTGATACATCTTTCACGTGCTTCCTGCTTTGAAATATCAAAATGATTGAGCAAAACTTCTGATAATTGAAAGCCGATTGTAAAAACAGGATTTAACGCTGTCATTGGTTCCTGGAAAATCATCGAAACATCTTTCCCACGAATTTTATTCATTTCAGATTCTGATAGATTCTCAATATTATTTCCTTGGAAAACAACTTCTCCGTCTGTAATTTCTCCGACCCCTATAGGTAGTAGTTTCATAACAGACATTGACATAACGCTTTTACCGCAGCCTGATTCTCCAACAATTCCGACAATTTGACGCGATTTAACACTAAAAGAGACACCATCGACAGCATGATAGATTTCTCCATCAATGTTAAAGCCTGTTTTTAACCCCTTTACTTCTAGCAAAGGTGCTTCCGTTTTTGTCTGTTGCATAAAAACACCCCAGATTCTTCATGATTAGTCAAAATTATTATGTAAATAGAATTTTATTACTATAATATTATAATTGCAAGACAATTTTTTAAACTCAGAGTCAAAATTGTTTAATATGTTGCAAAATAAGGGTTTTTATTAAATTTTCTATTAACTTAAATTATTCTAATATATTATAAAAATATATTATATTAGAATTTTCTAAATACCTGTATATGCAACTTATATAGAACTAGTAATTGAAAACATAGATAATAGATTTAAAATTAACTCGAATCTCTTATAAAGGAAGTGTTGCTTTGATTATTAAAAAACGAACTGTTCCACTAGAATTACTGCTCCTAAGATCGATCCGAACTCGAATGCAAGTTTTTGAAAAAACCAAAAATCAAATCATAACGCTCGAAAAAGGTTATATTGGAGAAAAAATGTTTGACCAGAGACTAGAAAAACTCTCCCTAGATTGCCTCATCATCAATGACCTCCTACTTGAAACCGCTAATACTCATTACCAAATCGATTCATTCCTTATTTCTCAACCTACAATACACATTTTTGAAGTAAAAAATTTTGAAGGTGATTACCTGATTGAAGGCAACCGTATGCGACTTCTCTCTGGTAAGGAGATAAAAAATCCCCTCATTCAACTATCTCGAAGTGAATCTCTCTTTCGGCAATTGCTCCAACAACATGGTTTTAACCTTAAAGTAGAGGCTCATCTCGTATTTATAAACCCGCAATTTTACCTCTACGGGGCTTCACCCGACCTACCGATTATTTTTCCATCACAACTTGGACGGTTTTTGAATCAATTAAATTCACAGCCTTCAAAATTAACAGGGCAACACAATACACTGGCAAAGAAACTCATCGACTTACATGTAAAAGACTCACCATTTTCACTACTGCCAGCGTATAGCTTTGATGGGTTGGCGAAGGGGATTTTGTGTGTGGGGTGTGGTGAATTGGAGATGTTTGATTCAGGTCTTACCACAACATTAACATGTAAGAAATGTGGTTTTGTGGAAGATAAAGAAGTTGCAATTTTGCGGAGTATACAGGAGTTCAGTATGCTTTTTCCAGAAATGAAGATTACTTCGGGGATAATTTTCGAATGGTGTAAGATTATAAGATCAAAGGCTGTCATCCAAAGAGCACTTGCAAGATTCTATCAATCTTGTTCATCTAAAAAAGGGACATACTATATTAAAAAAGAGGAATAGTGCAATATGAGAAAAATAAGATAAGAGCTTTCCCTGTTTCATTCAAAAAGGGGACTCTTATCTTTTTTTATTATGTGGGGATTTTTATTTGTATGGTATAATTCCCAGTTTAATCGGTGGTATACTATGGGTTTTTCCTGTTTTATCCAGAAGTGCTGTCTAATACACTATTTATATTATGACCTTTTCCTGTTTTATCCAAAACCTATGTCATATACGCTATTTATGCTATGGCTTTTCCCTGTTTTATCCAAAACCTATATCATATATGCTATTTATGCTATGGCTTTTCCCTGTTTTATCCAAAACCTATATCATATATGCTATTTATGCTATGGCTTTTTCCTGTTTTATCCAGAAATGCTGTCTTATCCGCTACTTATGATTTGGCTTTTTCCTGTTTTATCCAGAAGTCCTGTCTTATACGCTATCTATGCTATGACCTTTTCCTGTTTTATCCAAAGGTGAGATCATATCTACAAATTCCCCCAAGAAATTTACCTTTTTTAAGTTAAAATCAAAAACCACAGCCCCTACAATCAAAGATACTCCTTCACAAACTCCTTCGAGTCCACACCCAAGATTGCGTTCGTTTGTAGTTTGTTAGCTTCCAAATATTGCTTAACTAAGTAATAGCCTGCACAATAACCTGCCATCTTGGGGCTGAAGCCTTTTCCGTATAAAAGATCGTTGTGTTTTCGTTCGTTTCTTTTTACAGTTCGGTTCGGAATTATTAGTTGTTTGACAAGTTTTTCAAGCTGTACATCGGAGTAATATTTCGTCCATCCCGCTAGATTCTCCGCCCCACAATGCTCACGAACTGCGTTTTCTGCAATCCCCTCTAAGATCACCGTATCCAAAAAAGTTAAGTCGGCTTCATTCTTTTTATATTTTTTCAGACGACAAACATGATTGTATTCATGTGTGAGCACTGCTTTGATTTCGTCATGTGAATTATGCGGAGAGAAAAAGAGAAATAATTTGTCCTTAAAGGCAAGCCCTGATTTGCCATTATAATCTCTTTTGATTCTGGAGTTTGTTTCGTCTGCCGGGAAAATGAAGATTGGGACCTGCGGACCGTTCCATTTTTTTTGCAAGACACTATATTCTTTTTTTACTTTTCCCCATACGTTTTTAGGAAGGCTATCAAGTATGTTTGTAGTAACTGTTCTGTACATTCCGTGCATTTTTAAATACTGATAAATCTCACGTTCTGAAGCCCTATTTGAAAAATAGCTTCTTAGTTTTTTACAAAGTTTAACTGGATTTTCATGTGACTCCTTCAGCCATTGGTCTGTGCGGATTACCCCACTTCACCACATCCTTTCTTCACCTCATTATCGTATTCGATTTTAATAAAAAAGGAGCCAGACCATTTGGCCTGACTCCTCGGATTTAAACGTTATTGATATTTCTTAAATAGAATTGTTGCGTTGTGTCCACCGAAACCAAGTGAGTTACTTAGTGCAACATTTACTTCTTGTTGTCTAGCTTTGTTTGGTACATAGTCTAAGTCACAATCTGGATCTGGTGTTTCATAGTTAATAGTTGGTGGAATGATTCCTTCTTTAATTGCAAGTACCGAGAAGATTGCTTCCACACCACCAGCAGCTCCAAGTAAGTGACCTGTCATCGATTTTGTAGAGCTGATCGCTACTTTATAAGCATGTTCACCGAGTACTTCTTTAATTGCTGCAGTTTCAAACTTATCATTATAATCTGTGCTAGTTCCATGAGCGTTGATATAATCAACATCACTTGGATTTAGTCCTGCATCTGCAATGGCTTGGCGCATTGCGCGAGCTCCACCTTCACCGCCTGGTGCTGGAGCTGTTATATGATAAGCATCTCCTGTTGCACCGTAGCCAACGATTTCTGCATAAATATTGGCTCCCCGAGCTAATGCATGTTCAAGTTCTTCAAGGACTAGAACTCCAGCTCCCTCACCCATTACAAATCCGTCTCGGTTTTTATCAAATGGACGGCTTGCTGTTTTCGGATCTGGGTTTAATGATACGGCTCTTGCTGAAACGAAACCAGCAAATGACATACTGGTTAATGGTGCTTCTGTTCCGCCAGTAACCATGACGTCTGCATCTCCACGTTGGATTACCTTAAACGCATCACCGATTGAGTTCGTACCAGTCGCACATGCTGTAACTGTACATGTGTTAATTCCTTTTGCTCCGATAGCGATGGATACTTGGCCAGCCGCCATGTCTGGAATCATCATTGGTACATAGAATGGACTTACACGACGATAACCTTTTTCTAAGAAAATCTTATGCTGTTCCTCATGAGTTTCCATTCCGCCAATACCTGAACCAAGCCATACTCCAACACGCTCTGCATTATCTTCATTGATAGTTAAATTTGCATCTTTAACTGCCATGAATGAAGCAGCTATGGCATATTGTGTGAAGCGGTCCATACGACGTGCTTCTTTTTTGTCCATATAATTTTCCGGATTAAAATCCTTTAATTCCGCTGCTACCTTTGCTGGTAAGCCTTCAATTTGAACTCTTGTTAATGGACCGATACCTGAGACACCGTTTTTCGCATTTTCCCACGTCGTTTTCACATCGTTACCTAACGGCGAAACCGTGCCTAATCCTGTTACTACTACACGCTTCTTTTCCATAATCTTTCTCCTTCCAACCTATTTCAACATTTCTATCAATAGTTGCGACAAATGATGTTCTTTTATGTTAGTTTCTTTAGCGACCCCATCTTATACAGATGGCACCCCAAGTTAGTCCTCCACCGAATCCTACCATAACAATTACGTCATCATCCTTAATTTTTCCTGCTTCAATATCTTCAACAATTGAAATTGGAATGGATGCTGCTGATGTATTTCCGTATTTATTCACTGTTTTAGACATTTTTTCAACTGGTAGTTCAAGTCTTTCTCTTGAAGCCTCCATGATTCGAATGTTTGCTTGGTGTGGGATTAAATAATCAACATCTTCACGCTTTAATCCTGCTTTTTCTATTACATTTACACTTGATTCGCCCATTTGTCTTACTGCAAATTTGAATACTTCGCGTCCATTCATAATGATGTGTTCATCTTGGTAAAGATGTTTTGCACCAGTTCCGTCTGCTCCTAATTCGAAAGAGAGGATTCCTCTTCCTTCTGAAACTTCACCAAGAACAACTGAACCTGCTCCATCTCCAAATAATACGGCTGTATTTCTGTCGCTCCAGTCCACAATTTTAGACAGTTTTTCAACACCTACTACTAATACATGCTTATAATCACCATTTTCAATAAACTGTTTACCTGTAATGATTCCATACATAAATCCAGCACATGCTGCACTAATATCCATTGCCGCTGCATTTTTTGCACCAAGACGTTCTTGAATCATACATGCAACTGACGGAAATGGGTTGTCAGGCGTTACTGTCGCTACAATAATCAAGTCTAATTCTTCTGCGCTGATACCTGAATCTTCTAAAGCTCTACGGGCTGCTTCATACGCCATATCAGAAGTATTTGTATCATCATCGGCAATTCTGCGTTCTTCTATTCCTGTTCTTGTACGAATCCATTCATCTGATGTATCTAAAATTTTTTCGAGATCTTTGTTTGTTACCACTCTTTCCGGTACAAATCGATTGATTCCAATTATTCCTACACCCATACAAACATCTCCCTTTTTATGAGAAAAACATAATTTTTTATCAAAAAAGCTTTTTTTATTCCGCGCTTTTCTTATTATCAATTATTATGACTTGGTACTAATTTTAATTCATTTTTTAATTGTTATCAACTCTTTGGTTTTATTTTTTGAAAGATTCCATGTTAGCCTAGGATTTTGAGTGATGCTAGCCCATCTCATTTTTTGAGATGTATCATATGAATATAATATAAATGTTGTAAAGAAAACTTCTTATGTGAGTTGGTGATAAAAAATGAGTAATGAGAATGAAGATTTTGATTTAAAAGAAAAGGGTGAGCGTGATTCTTCCTCAATGGATCGGTTCGATCGGCTCATGTTTGGTTCTCGTTCGGCAAAGAGAAATAAGGATGAAGCATCCGTAGAAAATTCCAATCAAAATCATGCTAATGGAGTAGATTTCAACCAACTAATGGGACAAATTAGTGATATTATGACCTCCATTGATAAAATCAAACCAGCTTTAAAAGATCTTTCGCCACTCCTTGATTATTTTCGAAAAAAATAAGAAGCTATCACCTGATGTGATAGCCTCTTCTATTTTGATGGAAGATCTCCCGTTTCTTTATATTGTTTAATATAATCTTTGAGTTCTGTAATAAAATTTTCATCAACCTTGGGGCTAAAAATCCCCATTGAAATGACTTCATCTTGAAAGTCAAACGAAAGGTTTCCTGAAGCAAGTTCACCCTTATTGAACTTTTCGGCAACTAACAAATAGAGTTGATCCACATGCTGAACAGTACTTGTATAGACGGTTTCTTTGCCCAGGTCTGATTGGTCCGAAACATAACCTATTGCATATAGTCCTTCTTCCTTAAGCCTTTCTATCACTGGTACATTGTAGCCATCCCCAGCAGGATAAATAATATCAACACCGTCTGTTATCATTTTCTCAGCTATCGAAATTGCTTTTTCGTCATCATCCCAGTTTTGAACATATCCTATATCTACATCGACTTCATCATTTTGAAATAAAACACCCTCATAAAACCCATTGATTTCTGGTTGCCATTCAAAAGCAGCAATAATTCCGATTTTGTTTGTTTTCGTCATTTCACCCGCAACCATGCCACCGAAAAATCCCATTGCATGCCCTTCAAAGTTTAGGCTCGTAACATTCTCTTTTCTCGTATTCCCATTGAAAAAAACAAAATGCACATCAGGGTATTCATCTGCAATATCATTAAAAATTGAAACATATTCACTACCATGACCAAATATTAAGTTGACACCTTTATCGACATATTCATCCACAGCAGATCTAGTTGCAGCTTCTGTCGTAATTCCTTCTTTGTAAAAGACATCAACCTCAAATTGAGATTTTATCTGTAATAAACCCTTATATCCCTTCGTTCCCCATACTTGGTCATCTATTGTATCTGGTACAAGCAAACCTACTTTTTTGACCCCAGTATCTGCATCTGTTTGTCCACAGGATACGAGAAAACTTAATAGGAATAAGAGCGTCACCCACCTAAACAACTTTTGCATTACTACAACTCCTTCAAAAACAAAAACAAAATTCATCTTCTATACTTTATTTTATTGTACTTTGTGCTACTTGGAAAGCAAAAGAAGAACTAGCTGTCTAAGTTTTGGTGGATATATTCTTTATGGTCATTCTTTATTTGAATACCTTCGGCTAAACCTTTATTAGAAAAGTCGATAAACGTAAACAAAAACTCTAAATTCTTCGTCCGGATCTTCCGATGTTCCCACAGACTATTTTCTAAATTTATTTTGGTATACCAACTCTCATCCAATTCATCCTCCAAAGAGTTCTTTACTTCTTTGTTTTTATCGTGTGCCGAGACCAAAATAAGTTTAGTTTTTGAATCAATGCAATAGTCAAATACGGATTGAAGTCTTTCTTCTTTTTCCTCATTTCGATTTGGATCGGTAGAGCTAAACCATGGATATATGACTGCATCTGTTTTTCCGAACAAACTCTGGTTCAATAATGCCTTCGAATTGTCGATAAAATGAAAATAGGCATTGCGTCCAATATAGAGCATTTTATTTTCTTCCGGACTATTTTCCATCGGTTCGGCATCTACTCCAATGACATTGATTTCCTCTTCTAGCATCCTGCGGCAGAGTCCATATCCTACAAACGAGAAAGCATCGAATAGTATGACCTTCTTCACTTGTAACATCCCCCATATATTATTAATCAAATGCGCCTTGGCGTATTTGCCGCCCGATTTTTTTCGAGCCTGCTCGAAAAACTTCCATTGAAAAATCGTGGCATCCGCCGGAGGCTAACTTTATTCAGCCATAGTTTGAACTCCCACAAAAGACTAAACCCTTACTCCTCATCCCCCCATTATATTAATAGGGACTTCTGCTGAATAAAGTTACAGTATCGTATGCGGGTTAGTAAATAAAAAGTCCCTATTCTTTCAAGAAACTGGGACTTTTTATAATTCCTTTTCATTTTCTTTATAGAAGCTACCAATCGAGCGACTGAATGCATACGTATTTTCACTGATATGATAGCTTAACGTGACCATCTCGTTTCCACTTTCATATTTCTTACTGTGTATTTCAGGAGTGTATGTTCTTTCATTTGTGTTATGCCAAATTTTAATTGGGATACCTGGAATTACAAGATTATCTTTAGATGCTAAATCTTTAATTTTGAATTCAACTTCTCGTTCCTCAAGGTGATAAGCCTTCGCAACTTCTTTTAGCAACTTTTTATAAAAAAATTTATTTTTTCTTTCATTCTCAATATGGGCAACTAAATCAATGCATGGATTTAGGAAAGCCATGGATCTTATTTCTCCTTGCATCCTTTTACTTAACTGCATGGCAGTTAATGCTCCCATCCCTTCAGCAAGAATATGGATGCGTTTGTTTAGGATTTCACGTTTCATCACGATGTGATACAACTGTTTTGCCAATTTTACGGAGGCAGGATTTCCCCAGTTTGCACCATACAGGTTTGAATAAAATACTGTATATCCCTCATCCTTAAGGTATTCGAGAATTTGGGACCTTGCGTAATTTTGGATCCAAAAGCTAGTGCTTTCTTCTACAAAATTCGTTTTATCCCCTATGATTAAAACAGCAAAGCCATTTGGACGTTTTGGCAAATGAAGAGCAGACCACTCCGTATCGAGCTTAAAGAATTGTTTATTTTGTACCATTGCTCTCTTCTCCTACTCCTGATTTTCGTCCTTCATGATTAGTGTATGATATGAAATAAAAGATGAAAGGGGGAAATGCCTATAAAATAGCTTTTCTTAAAGATGACAAATGTGGTAAACTATTTAAAGATACCGTTAACTTTATTCAGCAGAAGTACTGAATAAAGTTAAAGCCTCCGGCGGATGCCACGATTTTTCAGTGGTAGTTTTTCGAGCGAGCTCGAAAAAAATCGGGCGCAAATACGCCAAGGCGCATTTGATTTTAATGAGGTGAAAACATTGCGTTATTTTTGGACTTTCTTTTGGACATTCCTCTTAATCCAAATGGCTTCATATGTTATTGGATCAATGCAGGCAGCTACATATTCATTTCAAACAGCTTCAGTCGTTGCGGTGATTGTGACAGCCCTAATCATTATTTTAGGTTCTGTTATTCCAAACGAGCCTGTAGAGGAACCTCATCATTAATATGCAAAAAAAGACCCGTTCGGGTCTTTTTTTGTTGTTTATGGCTTTCTTTTATATGACCATTTGCGGTTATGG
Source organism: Fredinandcohnia onubensis (assembly GCF_002734285.1). Classification (GTDB taxonomy): domain Bacteria; phylum Bacillota; class Bacilli; order Bacillales; family Bacillaceae_L; genus Ferdinandcohnia; species Ferdinandcohnia onubensis_A. Next base: position 152,403 of record NZ_NSEA01000014.1, read on the forward strand.
TTTGAGTTTTCCGGGAACGGGTCACCGGCACTTAATTTAACACTTTTAGGGTTCTTAACCATATCTCCTTGCTCGCCGATTTCTACATAAATCCCATTATTCGGTGCTTTTTGCCCTGCACGAAATTCATGACTTTGCCCCATCATAATCCTCCTTTTTGAATAGTATTACAAGATTACTATTCCCACTACCCTTTAAAATCATGAAAAAAAGCCCCAGTACTTAAAAAGGACCGAGGCTTCATAAAATTTTGCTTATTCCATAATTGCTTTTAATACTGCTTTTTGAACGTGGAGACGATTTCCCGCTTGTTCGAATACAACTGAATGTGGTCCATCAATCACATCGGCCGTAACTTCTTCACCACGATGTGCCGGTAAACAGTGCATGAACATGTAGTCTTCATTAGCACCACTTACAAGCTCTGAATTAACTTGATATGGCATAAACGCCTGAAGTCTTTCTTGCTGTTCCTTTTCTTGCCCCATGCTTGCCCATACATCTGTGTATATATAATCCGCACCTTCTAGGCCACCTACAGGATCATGGCTTACCTCAATAACTGCATTTGTTTCTTTTGCAATTTCTTTTGCTTTCTCTACGATAAAAGTCTTCGGAGCGTATGCAGGCGGACAAACAACCGTACAGTCCAATCCAACCTTTGCCGAAGCAATCATTAGTGAATGAGCAACATTATTGCCATCCCCAACATAGACAAGTTTGCTTCCCTTGAAGATTTTCTTTTTTTCATAAATTGTGAGTAAATCAGCTAATGCTTGGCATGGGTGATAGTCTTCTGTTAGACCATTGATGACTGGAATACTGGCAAATTTTGCGAGCTCCTCAATTTTTTCATGCTCAAATGTACGAATCATGATTGCATCTACATATTCAGACAAAACCATCGCTGTATCAGCAATTGATTCTCCTCTACCTAGCTGCATATCATTGCTATTTAGGTAGATTGCATTTCCACCAAGCTGAAGCATACCTGCCTCAAAAGACACTCTTGTACGGGTTGAATGCTTTTCAAAGATCATCGCTAAGGTTTTTCCTTTTAAATACGATGTTTCTTCCCCATTCTTATGCTTTTGCTTTATTTCAATAGCTGTATCCAACAAACTGATAATTTCTTCACCTGTTAAATCAAGGAGAGTAAGTAAATCCTTTCCCTTTAGAACGTTGTTAGCATTATGTTTAATAGCAGTTGTCATTTGCTAATCACTTCTTTCTGATTTTTGAATGTACCTCTACGTTCTTGAATCGACATGACTGTAAAATTCGATACACGGAACGCTTTTAAGAATGCATGTAATGTTTCAATTTCAGTGAATACATGAATTCGCTTTTGACTTGCCTCTAACTTATTCTTTTTCGCACTTTTCTCGCCTGTAAGGCTTACAAATGCTAAAGCCTTTTCGCTCTTACACCATTCTGAAATGTCGTTAGCGATATACGTTTTAAGTCCCATTTCCTCTGCTAATTGCTTCACTTCTTCAGGAATACTTTCCGCATCGAAGACAATTTCATCGGCGTCTTTTTTCGCAATGATATAGCTGTGGAAAACTTTTGTTAGTGCTTCATCAATTGTTGCCGCAATGCTAATTCCCTCACCGGTAGATTTCATTTCAGGCCCTACTGTCGGATCTCCGAGCAGTTTATAGGTTGAGAAAACTGGGTATTTCACTGTATAGTACGGTAAATCAGGTAATAATCCTTTTTCTGATGTTACTTCTTGTAGAGATTTACCAAGCACAAGTTTTGAAGCAAGTTGAGCCATTGGGATCCCTGTAATTTTGCTAATTACTGGTACCGTACGACTTGCTCTTGGGTTCACTTCGAGTACATAAATTTGATTGTCACTGATTACGAATTGAATGTTCATTATCCCTTTAAACTCTAATTCACGAACAATCTTAGTAGCATAGGTTTCAACCGTTTTTTTGTTATCTTCGGTTAAAGAAACTGCAGGCATAATCGCATGACTGTCACCAGAGTGAACGCCTGCTTTTTCAATATGTTCAACAATGGTTGGAATCAAAATTTCGTCCCCATCAGATAGTAAATCAACTTCAATTTCTAATCCAGGTACATACGCATCAATCAGAAGTGGATACGTATCTTCTGTTATGTCTTTTAAAAATGAAACAAGCTCGTCCTCATCATTTATTACAAGCATTCCCTTGCCGCCTATAACATACGAAGGACGGATTAAGACAGGATAACCTATCGCCTTAGCCTTCTCCACTAATTCTTCCGCATTATCGGCAATCTCACCAGGGATATGCGGAATATTTGTTTTTTCTAAGAGCTTATAAAAACGGTCACGGTCCTCAAGCTGGTCAATGATATCGTGTGTGATACCGACAATTGAAATACCTTCCGCTTCTAATCCTTGGGCAAGATTAATCGCTGTTTGACCACCAAATTGAACCATTACTTGATCCACTTTTTCTGCTTCGATTACATTTAATACATGTTCAAGGGTTAAAGGTTCAAAAAATAATTTATCAGCAATCTCATAATCGGTACTTACAGTTTCAGGATTGTTATTCATCAAAATGGTTTCGTAACCCTCGTCTTGTAGCGCAAATATCCCATGAACCGAGCTATAGTCAAACTCAATGCCTTGACCGATTCGAATAGGTCCAGAGCCAAGAATTAATACCTTTTGCTTATCGGAAACATCCAGCTCATTTTCACCAAAATAACTTGAATAATAATAAGCAGTTTGTGCAGCAAACTCTCCTGCACAGGTATCTACGCATTTGTAACTAGGAATAATGCCAAGTTCTTTTCGTTTTGCACGAACCATTGATTCCTCCACTTGACAAAGGAACGCAATATGCTGATCGGAGTATCCCTTTTCCTTTACGACTTGCATAAATTCTAAAGTAAAATCAGTAAGTGCAGTTTGTTGAATTTTCACTTCAGTATCTACCAAGATCTTGAAGGTCTCTAAGAAAAATAGATCTATTTTTGAAATCGAATGAAGTTCCCCGACAGTTGTTTCTCTTCTTAACAATTCAAGAACAGCAAAGAAACGATTTTCACTTCCTTTTTCAACAAGCTGGAGAAGTTCCTCACTTGATTTATTTACAATTGCAGGTAAGCGAAGGCTTTTATTATCGCCCTCTAGCGAATGTACTGCTTTTTGAATGGCACTTTCAAGATTTCGGTCAATGGCCATTACCTCACCCGTTGCTTTCATTTGTGTTCCAAGCGTAGTAGGAACATCTGTAAACTTATCAAATGGAAAGCGCGGGAATTTCACAACAACATAATCTAACGCTGGTTCAAAACTAGCAAATGTTTTTCCTGTAACTGGGTTTACTAATTCATCTAATGTATATCCTACAGCAAGCTTTGCGGCCATTTTTGCAATTGGATAGCCCGTTGCTTTTGATGCTAGTGCTGAGGAACGACTAACTCGTGGATTTACTTCAATTAGATAATAATTCTTACTAAATGGATCTAAAGCGAATTGGATATTACAACCACCAATTATTCCTAAAGCAGAAATAATTTTAATGGACGCAGATCGTAGCATTTGATATTCTTCATCTGTTAGTGTTTGTGATGGTGCCACAACAATTGAATCACCAGTATGGACTCCAACAGGATCGATATTTTCCATGTTACAGATGGTAATGCAGGTTCCCTTTTTGTCCCTCATTACCTCATATTCAATTTCTTTATATCCAGCAATACTTTTTTCAATCAAACATTGAGTAATTGGGCTTTCGGATAAGCCATTTTTCGTTAGTTCTTCTAATTGTTGCAATTCATGCGCAATGCCTCCTCCTGTTCCCCCCAATGTGTAAGCTGGACGAACAATAACAGGAAATCCAACCTTTTCTGCAAAAGTTATTGCTTCTTCAACTGTTGTTACAATTTCACTATCCGGGACTGGCTCATTTAGTTCATTCATTAAGCTTCGAAAAGCCTCACGGTCCTCGCCTTGTTTAATGGATTCAATATGAGTACCAAGGACTTTCACATTATACTTATCTAAAATACCTGCTTCACTTAAACTAAAAGCTAGGTTAAGACCTGTCTGCCCCCCAAGTGTTGCGAGTAAACCGTCAGGACGCTCCTTCGCAATGATTTTTTCAAGACTCTCAACAGTTAATGGTTCAAAATATACAATGTCTGCATTGACTTCATCTGTCATAATGGTTGCTGGATTATTATTAACTAAGATGACTTTATAGCCTTCTTCACGTAGAGCTCTGCACCCCTGTGTCCCAGAATAATCAAATTCTGCTGCTTGCCCGATTACAATTGGCCCAGAGCCAATAACTAATATTGATTGTATTGAATGATCCTTAGGCATATATCTCTTCTCTCCTAACAGTACACTTATGTGCTATAAATTCATCAAAAACCCAACTACTTTCAGATGGTCCTGGGTGTGCTTCCGGATGAAATTGAACCGTTAAAATAGGAAGCCTTGAATGTGTTAATCCTTCTACTGACTTGTCATTGCAATTTATAAAACGCGGTTTCAATTCTGTTTCACTCAAACTTGCTTCATCAACTACATAACTGTGGTTTTGTGATGTAATATAAACTTTATCATTAAGTAAATCTGTCACTGGTTGATTTGCGCCTCTATGACCAAATTTCAACTTCTTTGTATCTCCACCTAGGCTTAAGGCAACAAGCTGATGTCCTAAGCAAATGGCTAGTGTTGGAAAATATTCGATCATCTGCTTAATTGTCGGAAGATGTTCAGCTAGGGCCTTTGGATCTCCAGGACCATTTGACAAGACAATACCATTTGGTTGAAGTTGTTTGACTTTTTCAAAAGATGTAGTATAAGGAACTACAGTTACCTTACATCCCTTTGACAAAAGAGATTGTAAGATTGATCTTTTATACCCGAAATCAACTAATACAATGTGTTTATCTCCTGTACCAAAAGTTTGCCACTCCTTACTTGATACTTCACCAACAGGATTAGCATTAACAGAAATGGCTGGTACATCAAACGAAGGAGAATCACTAATTACAGCCTGCATGGTTCCTTCAGTTCTGATTCTTTTTACAACTGCACGTGTATCGACGTGGGAAAGCAATGGTATATTCCATTTTTCAAGATACTGTTTTAAGGAATACTTTGCATTATAGTGAGAATAAGCATCCTTTGTTTCATATACAATGACTCCGGCCACGTGGGGTTCTTTACTTTCAAAATCGAATTCATTAATTCCGTAATTTCCAATTAGGGGGTATGTGAAAACAATGATTTGATTTTTATAAGAAGGATCCGTTAAAACTTCTTGATAACCGGTCATCCCAGTATAGAATACGATTTCTCCGTTCGTAACAGCCTTTTCAGAAGCTTGCGATAACGTTCCTTCAAAGCTCTCACCATTTTCTAAATGTAGATATCCCTTCATTGTTTCACCTCGTATTTTTATTTAGGCAGACGTATTTTTATACAAACATATTCAAAAAAAATTCGTTTCTATAGCTGGTAGTTAGATAGATTCCTAACTACCAGCAACGAGCCTAGGAAATATGTTCTGCCACAAGTGTTTCTTTAATCATCTTAACTGCTTCATCGATTTCTTCGTAAGTAACAGTTAATGGTGGTAATAAGCGAATGACATTCGGGCCAGCTGGAAGAGTTAAAAGCCCTTTTTCTCGAAGTGCTGTAATTGAAGCTGCCACCTCTTTTTCACAAGCAATCCCTACCATTAATCCACTACCACGAATCTCTGTAACTAAGTCGTGATCTGCTAGTGCTGTAGTAAGCTCATCTTGTAAATAAGCCCCTTTTTTCTCAACTTCCGCTAAAAACTTATCCTCAAAAATAATTGATAGTGTAGCTTTAGCAGCAGCTAATGAAATTGGGTTACCACCGAAAGTTGACCCATGTGAACCAGGTCCAAATGCTTCCTTCAGCTTTTCCTTACCAAGCATAGCACCAACGGGTAGGCCGCTTCCTAAACCTTTTGCTAATGTTATAATATCTGGTGTAAGGTTGAAATGCTGGTGAGCAAAGGCCTTTCCAGTGCGACCAATCCCTGTTTGCACTTCATCTATAATAAATAGTGAACCATGTTTTGCACAAAGTGCTTGAATCTTTTTAAGGAACTCTTCTGTCCCAGGTACAACTCCACCTTCACCCTGCACAACTTCTACCATAACCGCTGCAACTTCATCATCCATTTCGCGCTCTAACGCGTCACAGTCATTGTATGCAAGATATACAAATTCTTGCAATAGAGGGCCATATCCTGAATGAATTTTTTCTTGGCCTGTTGCTGCCATTGTTCCAAATGTTCTTCCATGGAAGGATTGTTTAAATGTAATGACTTTTGATTTTTGTGTGTATTTACGAGCGAGTTTTAAAGCTGCCTCATTTGCCTCAGCTCCACTATTACAATAGAAAACGGCATCTAGCTCTGAGTTTGATACTAACTTTTCAGCCACTTCTTGTTGAATATCGGACTTAAACAAATTTGATACATGCCAATATTTCTGCAACTGCTCTTCTACTGCTTTCATAACCTTAGGGTGGCGATGTCCTAGATTACAAACCGCGATACCGGAAACGAAATCCAAGTATTTTTTTCCTTTATTGTCTACAATGATTGCACCTTCTGCAGAATCAACTGTTAAATCCCATCTCGCATAGGTTGGAAATAGTGCATCCATTATACCACCTCTAGTTCTTTTACAATTTTTGTTCCTTTTAATGTTCCATCTACTGATAATAACGAGCTTTTCCCGTTAATAATCGTTATTTCATTAAGTCCCCCATCATTTAATGCCGAGAGAGCTGCTTTTACTTTCGGAATCATACCCCCGTAGATAGTCCCTTCATCGATGAGGGATAAAACAGAATCTGTTGAAAGCTTGGGTAAGACTTCACCATCTTTTTTGATTCCATCTACATCGGTTACGAATAATAGATGTTTTGCCTTAAGAGCGATTGCAACACTTGCTGCTGCAGTGTCAGCATTGATATTGAATTTTGTAAAATCCTCACCAATCCCAATTGGAGAGATAACAGGAACATAATTTTGAGAGATCAAGTATTCCAAGAATGAAACATTCACGTCGACAATTTCGCCAACATACCCCAATTGTTCAAGGTCCACTGGCTTCACTTTGATAAGTTCTGCATCACAGCCGGATATTCCAACTGACGGGATTCCAGCTTTCCCTAGCTCGACTACAACCTTTTTATTAACCGTTCCGGATAATACCATCTCAACAACATTAAGTACTTCCTTTGTTGTTTTTCTTAATCCATTTACAAATTCGCTTTTTAAGTTTAGTGAGGAGAGGGTCTGAGCAATTTCAGGCCCGCCACCATGCACAACAACTACTTTATAACCACTGTCTTTTAATTCTTTAATACTATTAAAAAATGAGTCCGATAACTCACTAAGTATACTACCTCCACATTTGATAACAATTGTCTCCATTTCTAGTCTCCTTATGTTCGGTAGCTTGCATTTATCTTGACATAATCATAGGTTAAATCACAGCCCCATGCCGTACCCGTACCATTTCCTAAATGGAGGTTGACGTGAATAACAATATCAGTACCATCAAGATATTCTTTTGCAAGCTCTTCAGAGAAAGCCACTGGCTGACTTCCTGATAGCATTTGGATTGTTCCAATTGAGATATCCACATTATCAGGATTCACAGTAGCTGCACTGTGACCGATTGCTCCAATAATTCTACCCCAGTTCGCATCTGCTCCATAAATTGCTGTTTTAACAAGATTTGAACCGACGATTTTTTTTGCAATAATACGTGCATCTATATCCGATACAGCACCTGTTACATTCACTTCGACTAGTTTTGTAGCCCCTTCTCCATCCTTTGCAATTTGCTTTGCAAGGTCTTCAAAAGTGGATTGAAGTGCTGAAACGAATGAATCCCATTCAGGATGTTCTTGTGTAAGTTGGTCGTTTTCCGCTAGGCCACTTGCCATTACCAATACCATATCATTTGTAGAAGTCTCACCGTCAACTGTGATTTGATTAAAGGTCACATCTGTCACTGTTTTCATCGCAGCTTGTAGGGAATTTGAGTCGATATTAGCATCAGTTGTTACAAAACCTAGCATCGTTGCCATGTTTGGATGAATCATTCCAGAGCCTTTTGCAGCTCCACCAATTGTAATTGTCTTTCCATCAATTGTTGTTTGATAACATGCTTTTTTCATAACTAAATCCGTTGTTAAAATAGCTGTTTGGAAACTTTGAGCTGATTCTACTGTATCAGTTGGCTTCAATTGTTTAATGCCCGCTTTTATTTTGTCCATCGGTAACAGTTCACCAATGACACCTGTTGAAGCTACAGCAACCAAATGATCGTCAATACCAAACTGAGTTGCTGATTCAGCTCTCATTTCGTATGCATCTAATAATCCTTGTTCACCTGTACATGCATTTGCACATGCACTATTGATCACGACAGCCTGTAATTTGTTCTCTACGGCGATACTCTCTTTCGTAACCTTTAAAGGAGGAGCTTGAAAATGACTTTGCGTATATACAGCGGCACAGTTAGCCGGAACATCACAAACAATCGCTCCTAGGTCTTTCTTTTTATAACGTAATCCGGCATGAACCCCTGCTGTTTTAAAACCTTTGGGGGTTACAACAGTTCCCTCTTCTACTTTTATTATTTGAATTTCCTTCATATCTATCATGCAAAGTCACTCCTTATCTATCATCTTAACTTACTTATGGGAATAGAGGGACATAGTGTAATCCCGTATTTTCGTCTAAACCTAACATAATATTTGCATTTTGGATGGCCTGACCAGCAGCCCCTTTAACTAAGTTATCGATAACTGACACAACGGTAATTCGGTTTGTTCGCTCATCCAATGCAAGGCCAATATCACAATAATTCGTTCCATAAACCTCTTTTGTGGCAGGAAATGTGCCTTTTTCTCGAATTCTCACAAATGGAGCATCTTGATAACTTTCCTTATATAGTTCATAAAGTTGGTCCATTGTAAGTGTATCGTTTGCACGATTTATATACATCGTTGACATAATTCCCCTTGTCATTGGAACCAAATGTGTACTAAACGTAACGTATGGGATTGAATCGTCCCAATCTTGGATCACTTGTTCAATTTCCGGAATATGTTGATGTTGATTTACCTTATAAATTGAAAAGTTTTCATTAGTTTCAGAGAAATGCGTAGTTCTAGAAGGGCTCTTTCCAGCTCCAGATATTCCTGATTTAGCATCAATCACAATTGATTTTTCATCTATTAGTTTATGTTTTACTAACGGAGCTAAACCAAGGACTGTTGCAGTAGGATAGCACCCAGGATTGGAAATAAAACTACTACTCTTAATTTCTTCCTTATTCCATTCAGGAAGACCATATGTAGCTCTGTCTAGGTCTGCTTGTAATGCGCTTGGCTTTTTATACCATTGTTCATATACACTAGGATTTTTTAGACGATAATCCCCAGATAGATCAATAATCTTCACATTTTCCTTCAATAGTTCAGGTACGATTGTGGTTGATACCCCTGATGGTGTAGAAAGAAAAACAACATCAACTTCATTTGCAATCTTAGGAATATCAATTTCTTCTAAAGAATGATTTACAAGATTAGTAACATGGGGGTAGACCTCTGAAAGCTTCATCCCTGTTTGAGACGAAGTGTGAACAGAATGAACGTCTATAGTTGGGTGGTTTGTCAATAATCTTAATAGTTCAATTCCGCCATAACCAGTTACCCCTATAATTGCCGCTTTCAATATATCCACCTCATTGTTTTTATTAAACTAATTAAATTTTGAAATATGTTTCATTATAAGTCCGTATAAAAATAAAATCAATTGTATTTTTATAAATAATTCAGTTTTTTTATACAAAAAAACCACCAGAAGTCGATGGTTTTAAAATTACCCTCCACTTACTGGTGGAATCAACGCAACTGTATCTCCTGCTTTTACAACGTCCTCATCTACTGCATACTCTTCGTTAATTGCAAACATAATTTGGTCAAGGTTTATTATACCATGTTCGTTCGAAAGCTTTTCTTTCAAATCTGTTACAGATAGCTCATCCTCATATAAAGTTAATCTATCTGTTCCCGCCATTTCCTGTAAATGGGCAAAGAATAAAACAGTTATCATTTTAGATCCTCCTCTTCAGGTTGACCGGTCGGGTATTGTTTTGTCTCTAATTGATCGCCAATCCACATTTCTCCATCTTCCCAATGTTCCTTTTTCCAAATCGGAACAATTTGTTTTATCCGTTCGATTGCATATTCGTTTGCTGCATAGGCATCCTTACGATGTGGTGTGGAGACTGCGATTACAACAGCAGCTTCTGATATATCTAATCGACCTATTCGATGATAAATGGCCGTTTTGGCTTCTGGCCATTTTTCAGATATTTCCTCACCAATTTGAGCAAGCTTCTTTTCTGCCATTGGAACATATGCATCATATTCTAAATATAAGGTCCGTTTCCCCTTTGTGAATTCGCGGACTGTGCCGATAAAAGTAGTAACAGCACCAGCCTCACGTCTAATAACCTTATTCGTAACCTCTTCAACATTTATTGGTTCTTTCGTAATTTTAAATAAAGCATTATTCATTGATTTACCTCACTAAATACCCATTCTAAATAGATTTCTTCATCTTTTATATTAAAAAGAGGAAAATTAGATTCGATTGGAATCCAAGAAATAACTGCAACAATGTTTGTTAATGAAGTTAGTAACTCCATGTCAGCTTCATTCCTAATTAAAACAATTTTGGGATAATCAGCTAATTTAAAACCTTCAATTAATATCATATCATTTTCAAAGAAAGCATACAGCTGAATGAGCTTTTCTAAAGTCCATCCGGAAGTCTTTGCTTCTAACTGAAGACTTCCACCACCTTCAACAATGGTTGCAGATGCACCCGCTTTAAAGTGTCTGGAAGAATCTTTTTCTTTATTAATTCCTTTCAGATTGCTTGTATGTCCATGATGTTTAATTGTTGCTATACTAGCCCCAAGTTCAGTTCCTCTTTTTACAATTTTTTCAACTAGGGTTGTTTTCCCACTGTTTTGATATCCAACAATTTGTAGAAGCGGAAACCTTATTTCCAAGGCCACATACTTCCTTCCTGATCTTCCAGTAATAACACATCAACTTCGTCGCCTTTTCCAAATCCGCGTGTTCCACCAGGTAAGACCATTAATGCATTCGCTCCGGCAAGCGAGGATACTACATTCGATTTATCAAGGCCACTTGGCGTCACCAAAATTTTTCCATCAGAAAAACTGATTCTACTCCGAACAAACCTTGTAAATGGGTTTGGTTTTGGAAAGTCAGCATTGAGTTTAGCTTTCATTTTTAATAGATGTGGTTGATTCGAATATAATCTTGTTCGCACCACTGGTCTAACTAACAATTCGAAACCTACATAACAGGCAGAAGGATTGCCAGATAAGCCAAATAATAGCTTGCCATTTAGCTGAGCAACAGTTGTGACACTACCAGGTCTCATTGCTATTTTATTGAATAATACTTCCGCACCTAATTTTTCATAAATTGCCGGTAGATAATCATAATCCCCAACTGATACCCCACCGGTTGTTATGAGAATATCAACTTCATCTAATGCGTTTTTGATTGCCTCATAGCAAAGGTCAAAATCATCTGAGAGTTTACCGAAATATTTGGACACTGCACCTACTCTTTCAATTTGGGCACTGACCATATAAGAATTGCTATTACGAATTTTCCCAGGCACTAATTCTTCATTAACATCAAGTAGCTCGGTCCCTGTAGCGTAAATGCCGATGACAGGCTTCTTTGCCACTTCTACTTGGTGATAGCCAAAGGTTGCTAAAAGTGCTTTTACTCCAGGGTTAATGAATATTCCTTTTTTAACTAGGACAGAATCCTTTTTTGTATCTTCACCCTGAAATGAAACATTATCTCCCGACTTAAAAGGTCTTTTAATCGACATATATTTTTTGCCATTACGTTCGTATTCATTTGTCAACTCAAGCATCACAACCGCATCGCATTCTGCCGGCATTTGCGCCCCTGTCATGATTCGAACTGCTTGAAAAGCGTCTACCTTTTTCGCAGCAACTGAACCTGCTCCAATTTCTTCTATTACTTCAAATTCAATCGGGTGGTCCTGTCCAGCATCAGTTGTATCCGCTGCCCTTACCGCAAAGCCATCATATGGGGAACGATCAAAATGAGGGACATCGTGATCAGCAATTAAATTCTCTGCTAAAAATCGTCCGTAACTGGCCTCTATCGGTACTACTTCTTTCGTACCTGTACCCACAAATTCCATTACACGAGATACCGCTACTGAAACCGGTATCGGTGTTCGTCTTTCAACCATATTATCCACTCGCTTTTTTTATCTACTTTTTTCCTATTGTAGTATATTTAAACAAAAACCACTACTTTCTTGCAGTGATTCACGTCACTCTCATCCTAATTTATGACGTTTTTTAAGCATATGTGTGATTCACATCACCTCATTTAATTGTGTTACAAGCTATGCTATGAGTAGCTTACTAAATAGGAGGTAGAATCATGGAACAAACTTTTACTGAACAACATATCATTGGAGAAATTGTAACTGAGTTTCCGAAGGCTGGAGACCTTTTCAAAAAACTTCGAATTGATTTTTGCTGTGGCGGTAACCGACCACTTATAGATGCAATTGAGGAAAGAAATCTTTCAAAGGATGAAGTATTAACAAAATTAAATGATCTTTACCAGGAAATGAAAGAATTAAATGAAAAAACGGTGGATTGGAAGGCTGCGAGCTATTCCGAATTAATTGATCATATCGTTAATAAACACCATCGTTATTTAAATGAAGAACTTCCACAGCTTAGTCCATATGTAACAAAGGTATTACGTGTTCACGGTGGAAACCATCCGCACCTAGCAAGGGTTCATTCACTTTTTAATCAATTGAAGGTTGAGCTAGAACAGCACACTATCAAAGAAGAAGCAGATTCATTTCCTCTTATCCTAAAATTTGAAAAAGAACCAACTGCTGAAAATCATGAATTAGTGAAAAGGCATGTAGTAGAACTAGAAGACGATCATGATGAGGCAGGAAATATTATTAAAGAAATTCGTGACATAACAAACGACTTCCAACCACCAATCGGTGCATGTGGAACCTATCGTCTTGTCTACCAACGTCTTGAGGCACTTGAAGCAGATTTATTCCAGCATATTCATTTAGAAAATAATATACTCTTTCCAAGAGCTGCAGCTGGCAACTAACACCAAATCAAAAAGAGCTGATATATGTCAGCTCTTTTTTATGTCATCCGTTCATCCAGTTCTTTTGTACTTATATTCACATTTATATATTTCTGTTTTTCTTTGATTGGATTCTTACTGATTTCAGGCTTCCCTAAAAAAACTCGCCCAATAAATAAAATACAGATCGCTAATCCTAATACAAACATCGCTTTTCCAAGCTGTTGTTGGGCTGTCACTAAGTAGTTATTACAAAGACGGGCTGGTGAAACTGAATAAAGCCAACTCATCACAAATATCATAGAAATCAGATTAGCCCAAATAAAAGCTTTACTGATAGGGCCAAGCAGTTGCCAGCTATAAAACAATAGTACACCCGCAAGAAGTGATAGACTCATATATTTCGCAATCTCCATGATTGGCTCACTCAGTGCGGCATCCACTGACCTAGGCAGTACCCAAAACCCTACAACACATATTGTAATTAACATACCCGCGATTCCATTTTCATTGTAATACACGAAGAAGCCTCGCCATTTTTTCGGAAACCCCTTTGCCAGAATATAACCACTTCCTACTAATAGTGGGTATTGAATAAGCATCGTCCCAACCATGCTCTCTTCTAACATTGACCTTACATACGGAAGTGAAACGAATAGAAGTAAAAGTAGCCCTATCATTACATATCGAAAACGGTACATATTTTCACCTCTAAAATAGGATAGAATCCATGTATTCCACAACAACTTGTGGTGTTTGGTAATCAAAGATATTAGTTAATTTTCCTTCTGGATTAATCACATAAAATGCAGAATTATGCTCATAGCCCCCGTATTCATTCGGGATAACAACTACTTCAAGAGCGTCAAGGACATTCTGTAAATCCTTCTCATCTTGAATCGTAGCCATTTTCCAATGCTCCCCATCCGCACCAAAATGATTAGAATATGATTTTAATACCGTTGGAGAATCATTCTCAGGGTCAAAGCTTATACTTACAAGTACAACTTCTTTCCCTAGAACATCAAAAGGAATATTTTCATAGATTTCTGCAAAATTTCTTTCTAAAACCGGACATACGTCCCCACACGATGTATACATAAAGGTTAAAAGCGTATATTTCCCCTCTAACTCTTTTAATTGAAAGTTTTTCGAATTTGAATCAATTAATGTAGCAGAAGGGAGCTTTGGTTGCTCCCTTTCTAATTCGATAATTCTTGCTTTCTCAGCAGTAAAAGCCCGTAATCCATCTGTACCTATCCATAGCAATGAAAGACCCGCTACAAGTGCAAATAGAACTCCCACACTTTTACGCAACATGACGATCTGATCCTACTTTTTCTTGAAACTTATAATTAATTGATCTTGAAAAATTCCAAAAGCGGATTATAAATATCAAAACAGCAAGGACTATAAAGATACCGAAGATAGCTCCCATACGGTCATATGGAATCCACTCTGGAAAGTGCTCAGCCCATCTTCTTGGAGCTCCGACTTTTCCGGAGAATAGAAACGATCCACATAGTCCAATGAAAAACATGATGTATACCCAAAAGCTGATTCCATCGATTGCTGTTTCCTTCTCTTTTCTATTCACTTTTGCTAAGTAATACATAAATCCAAAAACAATAGCAGTTGCACCTAATCCCATATACATATGGAAATGCCCTGGTACCCATTTTGTGTTATGCATGACATGGTTTACAACAATTGTTGCATCAATAATTGCTGGTACGACACCAATTACCCAACCAAACATGGATAAAAACATAAATGATGAGGCAATGTCCCATTTAATTCCTGAACGATAGACAATCATTAGCGCACCATATGCTGTGATAACTAATACTGGTAATCCGTTTGCATATGAGAGCACTTGACCAATAATAATCATCCACTTTGGTAATGCAAAGTCCATTAATAAATGGTGAGTATAGATTGTAATCGTAAATAAAGTTGAACAGTTCCACGCAATTAAGAATGGGCGGTTTGCCTTCCATGGACGATTTGTATAAGCTGCTAATATCTCATAAACCGCAATAACTCCCATATAAATAATAGAGTTTGCAAAGATATGACCAAATGCATATGTTAGATTTTTTGCAAGCATTGGATCAATTGCGATAGTTGGAATATATAGATGAATAAGGTTCATTACGAGTACTGTTGCACCTGCAATTAATGCAGTGGTGTTTACAATTGAAACCATTGTACTAGCCACGACAGCCGCAGGAGGACCATAGCCTTTTTCCTTGCCGAAGACGATAGACCACCCTAAGCCTCCGCCTAAGCTTCCATATTGTTTAATAATTGCTCTAGCAACATCCAAATTTAATAATAAGAATCCTACACCGAGTATGAGCATACCACCTAAATATAGTGTCGCTCCCGCCATTGCCCATCCACCCGCGGAGATAGCTGGTAGCGGATATAAGAACGTCCAAGCTCCCGCAAAGTCAAATACAAAAATTCCTATCAATACCATTACGACACCGATAATGAAGGTAATAAAATTTGTGATTAGAATTCCTTTGCTTAAGTTTACATATTTACTTAAGAAGTACCACATGACTGCAGCTGCGGCTAACGCCGCGGCCCCTATCATCCCCGTTCCATGGACGGTCATAATTTCATAAAAGAATGCAGGGTCCACTTCAATCATTTTCCCTTGCGCAAGTAGCATTAAAACTCCAAATACCATCATTGATAGAATGATGAGGCTACCTGTTAGTAGATAAATAGCGATTGTTTTGTTTCGGGAGTTATTTGTCCCTCCCATTACCATATTTGTAGACATTGTTAACCCCCTCCTTAATTTGTTACGACAATTTCACCAATCATGAGATGGTGAGCAAGGCCACAGTATTCCATACATAAAATTTGATATGTCCCAGGTTCTGAGAATGTGTAGTAAACAGTGTTTGTATAATCTGGCATTGCCTGAGTTTGTGCTAATAAATTCATTTCTTTGTCATAGATACCAAAGCCATGGTTAACATCCGAGCTTGTGATATCGAATTCAATTGGCTCCCCCACTTTGAATTCAGTTTGGCTCATGTTCCAGCCAAATTGAACAGCCTCAACATCGACAATAACTGGATTTTCTTCTTGTCCATATACCGGTCTTTCAAATGGAAGATCTTGTAGTGTTACATACGTTAAAGTTCCAAATACAACGAGTAGAACTAAGAAATAAATTGTTCTAAAACGGTACCATTTTTTCTGAATTGGTTCATACTCTCTTCTTTTATTGGTTTTTAATACGACGGTAATAAAAATAACGGTAATTAAGGCCATTAAAATAATGGAAAGATACCAAGCTGCTGTTTGGTACAAAGAAACCCCCTCCTAATTTCTCTTTTCAGCAAGATTGTCACATATTGCTCGATCATAAATCTGTTAAGTTTGTCACAAAATGGGACTGAAACAAAAAAAGACACATTCTTGTCAAGAATGCATCTTTTTATGACGACTATTTAATTAAATAGGTTGACGCCAGCATCAGGAATGAGATGAAGACTGTTGTTAATACCCATAGCCAAGCCAATTCCATATTTCCGCTATCAATGGCAACGTAAATTGCTGTTGGCAGTGTTTGTGTTTTTCCAGGTATATTACCAGCAAACATCAGGGTTGCACCAAACTCCCCAAGTGCTCGAGTAAAACTTAAGATAAAGCCCGTTACAATTGCTTTGATCGATAATGGAATCGAAATGTACAGAAATATACTAAATTCATTAGCTCCATCCGTTCTAGCCGCATCCTCAATTTCCGTATTTACAGTTTGAAAGCCTGTCTTAACAGATTGGTACATTAACGGAAATGCAACAACAGTAGAAGCGATAACAGCAGCCCACCACGTAAACATAATCGGTTGTCCTGTTAATTTCTCAAGAAACGTTCCTACAAAACTATTTCGTCCAAAAATCACAATTAATAGAAAGCCAACAACTGATGGAGGCAGAACCAGTGGCAGCATTAACAATGTTTCCAGAAAGAGCTTACCTTTAAATTGCTTATGTGCCATCCATTTACCTATTATTAGGCCAAAGAGTAAGACAATACAACCTGCCGTTATGGCGATGGTGATCGATAGTTTAATAGGTGACCAAAAAGTAAGTTCCATTATTCAAACCTCAATTGTTAAAAATTGTTCAAAATGTCAGGAAGCCTTATTTTCCAAGATATTATGCTTCAAAAATGAAGTAAGTGTGATTTATTATACACCTACTGTATGCCTAACATTATATGATTTCCTTAGAAACAAGTATAGCATTCCTATATGGAAGGTGGTACCTATGAGTCAATTAGCATTACATCAATCAACCATCTCAGATGAATTAACTGAGCTTCTTAAATCAGCTAATCAAGTCATCAATATGAAAAAAGGAACCTATTTATTTCGCGAAGGAATGAAAGCTTCCGAGCTCTATCTGATTCTATCAGGACGTGTAAAGGTAAGTAAAGGGACATCGGATGGCAATGAATTATCGCTTCGAATCTGTAGCCAAAATGAAATCGTTGGAGAGTTGACATTATTTACAGATCAACCTAAATATTTATTTGATTGCAGGATATTGGAGGATTGTGAAATTGCTGTCATTCAAAAGGATGAATTAGAAAAAAAACTTTTTGAAAATACAACTCTTGCATTTGAATTTATGAAGTGGATGAGTGATCATTTTCGAAAAACACAAACAAAGTTTAGAGACCTTGTTTTATTAGGTAAAAAAGGAGCATTATATTCCACCTTAATTAGGATGACCAACAGCTATGGGGTTGAAAAGGAAAACGGCACTTTAATAGACCTACGTCTGACAAATCAGGAACTAGCTAATTTTTGTGCAACCACAAGAGAAAGTGTAAACCGTATGTTGCATGATTTACGAGTGAAAGATATCATTTCTGTTCACAAGGGCTATATCACCATTCACGATTTAGGATATATCAAAAAGGCAATACAGTGCGAGGAATGTCCAGCTAAATATTGTAGTATTGAATAACCAAAAGAAAAGACCCCTTGGCACTCCCATGGGTCTTTCTTTTGGTTATTGTAATGTTTTTTCTTTCTTACGAAGTGCTTCCGGAATATATACACAGAATGGTTCGCTCTCCATGTAATCGCCTGTCATGGCATATGCACGAGAACGTGATCCACCACATACATGTCTAAATTCACATACTCCACATTTTCCTTTATATTTGTCAGGATTACGCAAATCTTTGAAGATTGGGGATTCACGATAAATTTCAGCAAGTGGGGTCTCACGAACATTTCCTGCTTTTACAGGTAATAGTCCACTTGGATACACATCTCCAGTATGAGAAATAAAGACAAATCCATTCCCATCGTTTACACCTTGTGGCGCTCTTCCAAGTCCATCAATTTGCCCCGTTTTCCCTTGCATAAGGGCATCTTCATAGCGGATTTGTTGTTCCGCATCCTTTGTTTCACGCATTTTTGATTGTATAACTACACGGCGATAGTGTTGCGCAGCAGTCGTTTTTATATCAAATTTTACTCGTTTACTTAGGTCATACAACCAACGGAATACTTTTTCATGTTCAACTGGGGAAATCATGTCCGTATCCTTTCCACGACCAGTAGGTACAAGGAAAAAGACGCTCCATAATACACAATCGAGGTCCTCAACTAATTTTGCCATTTCATCTAATGCATGTACATTATATCTTGAGATTACAGTGTTGATTTGAATAGGAATTTCAAGTTCATGTAAATATTTAATGGCTCTCATTGTTAAATCGAATGAGCCATTTGTTCCGCGGAAATGGTCATGAATTCCAGCAGTTGGACCATCTAAGCTAAATGCCCAACGAGCTAATCCTACTTCTTTTGCCTTTTGAATGGCTTCTTTTGTTACATTTGGTGTTGCACTTGGTGTCATGGAAACGCGCACACCTTTTTTAATTGCATATTCGGCAATATCATAGACGTCAGGTCGCATTAATGGGTCCCCACCTGTGAACACAAGCATTGGATTATTCATCTCATATATTTGGTCGATTAGCTTTTTCCCCTCTTCAAAGGAAAGCTCTCTAGGGTCTCTTTTATACTGAGCTTCGGCACGGCAATGTAAACATTTTAATTGACAAGCCCTTGTAAGCTCCCAAATTACAATAAATGGATCTTCGTTATAGTCTCTTTCAAACATGAGGCAGACCTCCTTTGTTAATGTACACATTTTAGCACTATAAAATAGTGAGCAATGTGAGGTACATCACAGAAGAAGGAGGTGTTTAAAATTGTTCACAAATATGGAACTATAATGAGGTACTCACTCGATTGAAGAAATTAAATGTAATTGAGGGTTAACACTACAGCTACAAGTAGGTTTGGAGCCCCCAAGAGGAAAAACAAATAGGAATATCGAATTCTCTTTTTGCGGTCTTTTTTGCTTTCGGTGTAATAGTTTGCTCTTGCTCGATCGCCACTTACAAAGGTGTCAGATACAATTCCTGCAAGCAAGAAGCATATTATACCCAGGGTCCCAGAAATAACTGAATATGTTTCAAATTGACGAGTAGACAGACCAATTATTAGTAGAAGTCCAGAGGTTACTATACCTAACATTAAGCCTACTCTCAAACATAATCCCTCCTTCCAGCTAACTCTATATTACTATTTTATCACATTTTTCAGAAAATTATGAGTGTTAGACTTGAATAATAAAAGCAAAAGCCATTTAAGTTGTTTAAGGATTAAAGACTAAGTACGCCACGTCCATTGGCAAAGTCTTTGTGACACATATCGTGGCGGTCTCAAATGGGCTTTTGCTTTATTTTTTGATATTCAGTTTTGTTATTAATATTATCAAATTCCATACCTTGTAGCTGAAGGTCTTGATCGGTTAAAAATCTAGCGTTGCAAGTGCCTAATAACTGGCTCATTTTTAAATCTTTATCTTTAAGTAATTGTTCAATTTTTTTGGCAACCCTAGCATGATACACAGCAATTAATGGTTGTTGTCTGTCATTGATAATGGGTACGATTGCATCAATACTTTGATCCTTGGTAAAAGAAATAAGCTGCTTTACTAGTTTGTCTGTAACAAAAGGCGTATCACAAGGTAAAATTACATACCAATCTGAGGATGTTTTTTTCATGACTGTGAAAATGCCAGCGAGTGGTCCCCTTCCCTGAAATTCAGGTAAATCCTGAATAACGGAAACCGAGGCTTCGTTTTGAAATTGCTCTTTTAGTAAAGGATGACTCACAATATAAAGTTGGTCCACGTTATCTTTTAATGCATCGATAGCGTATTCGTAAAAGTATTTATTTTGAAATTGGGCAAATGCCTTAGGGCTTCCAAATCTCCTTGATTCCCCACCTGCCAAAAGAACACCTATGATTGTTGGACTTTTCATCATTAAACTTCCTTTTGCTTTTTTCTTCATAGTAACATGATTGGAACAGTCCACCAAAACGAAAATCAAAATGAACGATAAAAAAGTGTAGACAAAGCCTTTTGAGACTTTGCCTACACCATGTGAGAGAACGGAATTTGTGATTGATTATTATTTTTTACCGATTGCAACGCGCCATACTTCTGGGCCCTGTTCAAGGTATTCCCAAGTGAATGCATCACCGCGTTCCATCATAAACTGATATTGGAGTGGTCTTGGATCATGGTCATTTGATAGCTCCATGATTTCACCTGGTTGTAAACTATCAAATGTTCTAAATATTGTTGGGTGCTTATCCTTCGGTGCATAATCTGGTGCGTTTACTTTCGCTGCAAATACCATATTAATATTCCTCCTTTTGATTTATGGGTCCATTGTACCCGAGTCTTTTTAGATCATGTTGTGAAGCTAATCACTATGTACGTATGTTTTTTATCATATGTACCGAAAACTATGCGATAATTAGATTGAACATGAATATCCCACGTAAACATCTTGTCATTCTTCATGATTGTGGAGTTTTAAAGAAATAACGGGGTGAACATATGAAGGAATTTGTTGGAAAATGTAAGGAATGTGAAAAAGAAATTTATTGTTTAGATGGTTTTATAAATGGGGTTATATTAGATGATAAAAATGGAATACTTTGCTTTGATTGTGCTGAAGAAAAGCAAGCGAACTAAGCTAGGAGTTTTGCTCCTAGCTTTTTTGTGTCCATTTTTCGAACATTGATTGTCATTCTCACCGACTATGATTTAAATCACTGTCTTAAAAAGTGGAATTGTTACACTAAATGTTGAGTAACCGAATATAGAGTTTATTTGAACAAGGAGTGAGACAGATGGGACTACCATCGATTCGTGAACAATTGAAAGGAGTACCCTTGTTTCGGGAACTAACACCAGAAGAACTCGACCCAATTGTAGAAATTTCACAGTCACGATTATATAGACAAAAGATGTTTATCTTTATGCAAGACGATCCACTTGATCGAGTATTTTTCATCCAATCTGGAAAAGTAAAAATTTATAAGTCTGATATGCATGGGAAGGAACAAATTGTTTCCGTTCTAGAAGCAGGTGAAATGTTTCCTCATGCCGGCTTTTTTCGAAAAGGTGGATATCCCGCACACGCCGAAGTAATCGAGGATTCAAATATCATCTTCACCCCCATTGATAAGTTTGAAGAGATATCGCTTAAAAATCCGGAGCTTTGCATTAAAATTTTTAAAGTGCTTGGTGAAAAAATTATAGACCTTCAAAAACGTCTAGAAGAACAAATTTTATTAAACACCCAAGAACAAATCATTATGCTTTTACTTCGTCTATGTAGGAGTAATGGAGAAAAAACTGGAAATCGTTTTAAACTCACAACTCATTTTACAAATCGAGAACTCGCCAATATGATCGGAACAACACGTGAATCGGTAAGTCGAACGATCTCTGTTTTGAAAAAGAAACAGATTGTTGATCTGACTACAGATGGTTATTACTTATTAGACCATATGAAACTGCATGATGAAATTTTCTAAGTTAATTCAGCCTGATTGAGCCTAAATAAAATTCGCATTTTTGTGATTCATGTCACAACTTTTCTCATTGAAAATGATTATCATTAGATTATAAATGTTAGATAAGGGGGACTTTTAAGTGGAATCAAAAGTAGTAGAAGTAGATGTTAGGGAAGATCTTAAAAATAAAATTGAGCCTTTTCAAAAGATTATGGAAGCCGTTAAACCTTTACAGGATGGAGGTACATTCATTTTACACGCACCTTTTAAACCGACTCCTTTATTTCCTATTTTAAAGGCAAAAGGATTTTCAAACGAAGCAGAGCAAATTGATAAAAAACAATGGAAGGTTACCTTTACTAAAGAGGTGACAAATAATGAAATTAGATAATCGAGGTCTTGAGCCACCAACTCCAATGATGCGAACGTTAAAGGCTCTCGAAAAACTAAACAAAGGTGAAACATTGACGATTATAAATGATCGTAGACCCATGTTTTTATATGAACAGCTTGAAGAACTTGGCTACAAGCACATAACAGAACCACATCCTGAGGGCGGCTTTCAAATTGAGATTACAAAATAAGGAGCTGCTTGATAATGATACCTCAATTATCAAATGAAACAAATATCAGGCTACCGCTTTCATTCATTATTTTTAGTGTTGTGGCATTGGTCGCATCCCAAGTCATCCTCCTATTCAATGGACATATGGTGATTGAAGGGAACTTTAGAAACCCCGCCATCTTATCATCAGCTCATTTACTTATCCTGGGTTGGGCCTTAATGGTTGCGATGGGGGCTATGTATCAGCTTGTACCAGTAGCCTTTTTAACTCCAATTTGGAGTGAAAAATTTGGATTTATTCAATTTTGGATAACTGCAATTGGTTTTGGTGGATTTGGTATCACTCTTTCCTTTTCACCTACCATATCTATTTTTACAGGTTCACTTGCTGTAATTGGAATATTTTTATTTCTTGTTCAAATGTTTATGACAATGAAAAAACAGGCAAAGAAAAACATTCTAACGGTTTTAGTTGGTAGTGCTTTAATTTGTTTGCTAGTCACTATCTCACTAGGAATCCTATTGATTGTTAATTTAGGAGCTGGAATCGCACACCTTGATCATTTCGCTGTTCTAAAAAGTCATATTCTACTAGGTGTGGCAGGATGGTTTACATTTTTAATTTTCGGCTTTTCTTATAAAATGGTCCCTATGTTTTCGTTAGCACACGGATTTTCGATGAAATTATCAAGTTGGGTCTATACTGTTTACGCCATCGGACTTGTAGTAACCATTTGCAGCTTTATTACTGAAGTGAACTTGTTGTTACAAGTTGGTATGGTCCTACTTTTTGCAGGTTTTGCCTTATTTTCTTACCATATTTCCACTATCATCAAGGTTAGATTAAAGAAAAAGCTGGATAAACCATTTATTTTTTCATTAGTTTCCATTTGTTTTGGCTTAGTTATTCACTTTTTCGGGATGGTTCTTGCGTTCCTACCAGGGTATTACGAAATTTATGGCGTCCTTGTCTTTCTTTATATCTTCTTGTGGATTGCAGGTAGCATTCTTGGCTATCTATATAAAATTATTCCTTTTCTCTGGTGGACACATAAATATAGCAAACTGATTGGTAAAAGTAATGTACCTACTCTAAAACAAATGATTGATGAAAAAATGGCAACTCCCATTTTTACAGGTTTCGTTGCTGGATGTGTTGTCGTAATTTTAGCCATTGCAACTGGACAATTGCTCATTTTTTCTATTGGCCAAAGTTTTGTTGTCGCTTCAACTTTCTTTTTCAGCTACAGCATTATAAAAGTACTATTTAAATAAAAGGGGAGAAACACAATGGAATTAAAAGAGAAAATCCTTGAGCAGTTAAAACAAGTGATTGACCCTGAATTGAATATTAATGTTGTTGATTTAGGACTTATTTATGAAATTAATATTAAAGAAAATAATAATGTATATATTGAAATGACGCTAACTACTCCTGGTTGCCCACTACATGATAGTATTACTAGTGGAGTGAAGCATGCAGTTGCCTACCTTGAAGAAGTAAATGATATTGAGGTATTAATGGTATGGCATCCTGCTTGGTCTCCTGAACGCATGTCTGAAGCCGCCATGAAGCAACTCAGAGGTTAACTTTATTCAGTAAAAAGCAGGGGATTTCACATTCTTAGATTGTTTCGTTATACTTAAGAAAAGCACAAGGCGCGCAGTCTTAGGCGACAAGCATAAGACGAGCGCTGACAGAAGGTGTTTTTTACCTTCAGAAGCGATTGGCTTATGACCTCGAGCCGATGGCGCCTGGAGCTAGACACCTTTTAAATAAGCTATTTCTCGAAAGGAGAGGTTTTAAATGGATGAAGCTTTAAAGGAAAATATGTTGGGTGCACTTGAGCAAGTTGTTGACCCTGAATTAGGTATTGATATTGTTAACCTAGGTCTTGTCTATGATGTGGATATGAATGATGAGGGTGTCGCACAAGTTTCGATGACATTAACATCAATGGGATGCCCACTTGCTGGAACGATTGCAATGGACGTAAAACGCGTTCTTACTGAATTACCTGAAGTAAAAGACGTAGATGTTAACATCGTATGGAATCCACCTTGGAACAAGGATATGATGAGCCGTTACGCAAAAATCGCTCTAGGAATTAGATAAAATAAATGGAAAAAGAACGTGTCGACTATGACACGTTCTTTCTCTATTTATAGGTGCTTTTTAAACCATTCAACTGATGCGAGTAGTCCTTCTCTTGTCACTTTATGATCTGCTCGTGTGTCAGCAATAAAAGATAGGTTCTCCTCTTTCCCTTTATACAGTGGTTTAATTTCTTGGTAAAATTCATACGTGTATTTAAAAGGAACCATCTTGTCTTTTTCACCATGCCAGAAAAACAATGGTCTTCCGTTTACTTTTTCAGGTTGCATGCTTAAATCATATTTCCGTAATTCTGCATATTTTTCTTCCAAATCAGCATCTGAGAAAGGAAGTTCAATGTCATGTCGCTTCAATTCCTCAATTTGGCCCCGACAGAATTCTTCATAGTAGGGACTCCCCATTAAACTTACTGCAGTCTTAATCCAAGGATATTGAGTCAGTGCTCCTAACGTCACGATACCTCCCATTGAAGTACCTGCCACACCGATTCTTGCCTCGTCAATTTGGCCTTGGTTTTGTAGCTCGTCCTTAATGATCTGAAGTTCTTTAATTTCATTGACGACAATATCCCAAAACTTAAAATCCATCTCATGATCATCTATGCCATTATCTCTTTCACCATGATAGTCTGCTTCAGGCAATACTACACGAAATCCTTGTTCTGCATAAAGATAGGCATAGTGTAAATTATGTTCTTTCGCACTACCAAATCCATGAACAAAGAGGATCAACGGCAACGCTTCATCTTTTAACTGATTTTTAACAATATGTAATGCTGGTATTTCTGCATATTTCTTATTTTCAATAATAATCATCTTTTGTATGTACTCCTTTTAAGAAAACTTTTGCCATCCTCTAGTGTATCATTTGTTGGAAGTTTATTGAAAAATATTGACTTTTCAATTGACGATTATTTTAATATCTGTTTAAGTTAAGGAAAGAGATAATAGGTTCACAAGGAGATTGATATGACTAAACAACACTTAATTGCACTTGACCTAGACGGTACTCTACTAAAAGATGATAAAACGATCTCAAAAAGAACAAAAGACACGATAGAAAAAGCCAAAAAAGCCGGCCATATGGTGATGATTGCGACAGGAAGACCTTTCCGTTCGAGCTCAATGTATTACCAAGAACTTAGTCTTACAACACCAATCGTTAACTTTAATGGAGCCTTTGTCCATCATCCACTTGATCAAAAATGGGGAGTGTATCACGATACACTCGATTTAAAAACAGTAAAAGAAATTGTTAATGTTGCCGATGAGCTCCGTGTAAAAAACATATTAGCGGAAGTAATAGATGATGTGTATTTTCATTATCACGATGAAACAATGTTAGATATTTTTGGAATGGGGAAACCAAATATTGAAACGGGTGATTTACGAAAAATTTTAAAACATGATCCAACTTCATTATTAATTCACCCTGATGAAGAAATTGCAGATAAAATCCGAAAGTATCTTTCTGACATGCATGCTGAAGTAGTCGATCACCGCAAATGGGCCGCCCCTTGGCATGTGATTGAAATTGTTAAATCAGGATTAAATAAAGCTGTTGGTATTCAGAAAGTTGCTGACTTTTATCAGATTCCAAAAGACAGAATTATTGCTTTTGGAGATGAAGATAATGATTTGGAAATGATTGAATACGCCGGTCACGGGATTGCCATGGGTAACGGGATTGACGAGCTAAAGAGTATTGCTAACCATGTAACAATGACTAATGAAGAAGACGGAATTGCTCTTTATTTAGAGGATGTTCTAAAATTGCAGAAAAATAAGTAGGTTGGTTCAGAAATAATTACCTGATATAACCCAAACGTAAAACTCAAACAATATAACTAGTGCTACAAAGAAGCACTTCTTTTAAAGCTGTTAAAGGGGGAATTTACGGATGGGTAGTAATAAATCAAAACGATTTGTTCATCAAGGTGCAGATGCTGTTCAACAACATGCTCAGCGCTTTCCTTACCGTTCCACTCTAGCTGAAGCAGAAGCAAAGAAAAAAGCGAATGTCGAAAACTCATCACTTGGAGGAATTTAGTATGGGAAACCGTTTATTCCAAAAGGCTCGTGAAACCGTAGAAGTTGCGAAATTAGCGAGTGCTGGCCAAAGTGATACATCCTTACAGGATGCTGTTTCGGTTGCTAAAAATGCACTTTCTTCTGCATATGCTAACTCTACAACAGCCGAAAAAGAACAACTCCGCGAATTACAAAATGAATTAGACCAACTTCAATAATCTTTGGCTAATTCAAGAAAAACAGGGTCAGACTCAACGTCTGACCCTTCCCCTAATTTTATTGGAATTGTTGAAGTTTTGCATGATAAAGATTTGTGATAGAACCGTCTTTTGCACTTCTTTCGTATAAATGAAGAATCAATGCTCCATTTGTCGGAATTTTATCCTTAGGAATCGAAATGTTAATTTCAAATGGTGACCACGCTGGTGCACCCTCTGATGCCGTTTGAAGTGTTTCAGGAATTACATAATCATGCCCATCCTCTACAGCATAGAAGAAGGTTGCTTCAAATACTCTTACTTCCCCAGTTACCGTATATTCACCATTTTCACCTAGTACTCGAACATTACGAAATGCTGTATTTCCTTCTTCAGGAATTGTAAAACTCTCTTCTGCCTGTAATGCATTGCTTTCAATTTTTTGTCCATTAACTTCTGATGCTGTTATGAAAATATGTGCTTTATATTCTCCGGGAGCAAGCCTCGTTCCCTCGTTTGAAGTGTAATCCCATGGCTCTTCCCAAACCTTTTCTTGACCAGGCTTTAATTCCATTTCCTCTATTGACTGGATAAACATTTTATCGATTGAATAGCGGTAAACTTCCTTTCCATCTGCATCCTTCACAATAATTTCATATTTTTGACCAGATGGTATCGTCAGTTTTACAGGATTGTCGCTTGTGTTTTTAATTGTAATAGTAAAAGTTGCTTCGTTTTCCCCTGTTTTAATTGAAAGGTCAGTTTGAAGTTTTTCAACCACGTTCTCTTCACCCCCAGGTTCTTCACCCTCTTGTGTTGGTGGTGTTTCTTTTTCTGTATCTACTTCTTCACCACCACCTGAATTTACTGGAAGTGCCTCTTCGGTTTTAGTTGAGCCACATCCTGTGATGATAAATAGACTCATTACAAATACTAAAGTCACTAGAAGCCATTTTCTCATGTTTGTCACCCCTTTACTCTATTTGTCGAAGTCTCCTACTAAAAAGTTACTACTCTTTGCGAAATAATCCATAAACGCCAATTGTTTGTACAATATTTGTAAATGCATGAGGGTCAACTTCTTTTATTATACGCTCTAAGTCATATAATTCATATCTTGTTAAAACAATCATTAACATGTCCTTCGTCTCACTTGAAAATGCTCCTTTGGCAGGTATCAACGTAATTCCTCTTACTAAATTTGAATGAATTGCACTTTTTAATTCGTCCGCTTTCTTCGTAACAATCATCGCTGTAACCTTTACATGACTTGTATGTACTGTGTCAATAACCTTAGTCAACACATACAAAGCAACGAGTGTATATAATGCCTTTTCCCAACCAAATAAAAATCCTGCAGTAATAATGATTAGCCCGTTAAGTGTAAAAATATAGGTACCAATTGGCTTATCTTTTGATCTTGATAATACAAGCGCTATAATATCAAGACCACCTGTAGATGCTCCCCACTTTAAGGTAAGACCGATTCCAATTGCTTGTATGACGGCCCCAAATACAGCATTTAGCAAAATATCATTTGAGATGCGTTCGAGTGGGATAATCGCCAAGAATAACGTTGTCAGTGCAACAGAAATAAAGCTATAAAGGGTAAATGACTTACCTACCTTTTTCCATCCCAAAATCGCAACGGGTATGTTTAATAATAGTAGTATCACACCTGTTGAAATATGAATTGGGGTGTAATCACCAAGGATTCTAAACAAAAGCTGTGACACACCAGTAAAACCAGAAGAATAAACATCAGCTGGAATTAAAAAAAGATTTAGGGCAGCAGCATTTAGTAGTGCACCAAAAGTCACAATCAATATTTTTTTTACTTCTCTATTCACCATTCAAATAGTCCTCCTGGAACAACATTCTTCAATCCTAGTAGTAAATTAGTCGTCATACAAAATTTTTCCTCAATTGTTGTATTTTTATCCAATACTCGCTACACTTACGATAGGCAAGTTTGTTTCAAATTTGACCAAAGAAAAGAAGGTGAGACTTTTGACCGTTAGAATTCTTACTGATAGCGGTAGTGACCTACCACTTCAATTTTTCAAAGAAAATAATGTTACATTATTCTCCTTAGGAGTTCATCTAGATGGGCAAGATTACGAAGATATTGCAACAATTAACCCTGTAAAAGTATTTGAAGCGATGCGAAATGGGAGTGCACCTAAAACATCCCAAGTTCCTCCACACCGTTTTAAAGAGGTTTTTACTGAAATTGCAAAAGAAAAACAATCTGCTGTCTATATTTCCTTTTCATCACAATTGTCAGGAACCTATCAAACAGCAGTGATGATGAGCGAGGAAGTAAGAGAAGATTATCCAGACCTTGACTTAACAATTGTGGACACAAAATGTGCGTCCCTTGGCCAGGGTCTTGTTGTTAAAGCTGCGGCTGAGCTTGCTAGCAAAGGTGCTTCAAAGGATGAAGTTGTGAACCTTGCTAAATTTTACAGTACTCATATGGAGCATCTTTTCACTGTGGATGACCTTGAATATTTAGCACGTGGGGGAAGAATTAGTAAGGCTTCCGCTTTTGTTGGTGGACTTTTAAACATAAAACCACTTTTAAATGTTGAAGATGGAAAGCTTATCCCACTTGAGAAAATTCGAGGTAAAAAGAAAGTGTATAAGCGAATCGTTGAGTTGATGGAAGAGCGCGGGACTGATTTATCAAAGCAAACGATTGGAATTAGTCATGGAGATGTAGAAACTGAGGCACTTGAGGTAAAGAAATTATTTGAAGAAAAATTCGGATGTAACTCCTTCTTTATTAATGTAATCGGTGCTGCGATTGGTTCTCATGCTGGTCCAGGAACGATTTCGATCTTCTTCCTAAACGAATTGCCAAACAGCTAATCTTACATAGTTTGAAAAACGACTGGATATCCTAAATTTGAACGGATTGAAGGGAGTGTTATTTATGCCAAAAACAAGTGACAATGATAAAAAAGCAAAAGATAACAATGCATTACGCCATGAAAAGAATATGATGAGAGAAAAGAATCGTCAGGCGGGCAAACATCAATATTCAAAGAAAACAGATCATCTTTAAAATGAAACGAAACGCATCGGTAACAGCCGATGCGTTTTTCTTTACTCTTCTTTTTTAAAGTATGTCCAACCATCCTCTTGGTATACTTTTCCTTCTTTCATTAGCTTTCCAATTGCTCGTTTAAACGCTGCTTTACTCATGTCAAACCTGGCTGAAATATCTTCGGGAGAGCTTTTATCCCAATATGGCATTGCCCCACCACGGCTTTCTATATACTGATAAATTTTTCCAGCATCGTCTCCCATTATTTCATGACTTCGGCCCATTAGCGACACATTTACAGTCCCATCTTCCTTTACGTCAATAATTCGCCCTTGCACCTTTTCTCCGACTCTTGGTTCCCTTGTTCTTTGAGACTCGTGGATAAAGCCGAGGAACCCTTCCTCTGAAATCATAAAAGAGCCAACCATTAATAATCGGTAAACAGTTCCAGTTATGTTTTTATTAAAATCTTTTCTTGTAGCTGGTTTTGAAATAGAACGAATGACATCCTCAGTCGCAAGCTTTCCAAAAAGTCGTCCGTTTTTATCTGTTCGCAATGAAATATATAGTTGATCGCCTGGCTCTGGCCAAAGATCCCACACCTCATGCAAATCATCCTTTGAGACTAAAATATCCTTACTAATCCCAATATCAACAAAAACTCCCAATTCACGTTTGACCTCAACTACACCGGCCCAATCATAGGTATCGATTTGAATAGTCGGTATTGTCATAGAGGCTGCCAGTCTTCCTTGATGATCTTGAAAAAGAAAAACAGTTACGTCCTCTTCCGGATCGAATCCGTCTATAATTTCATTTTCATGTAAAAGCACATCTTCTTCACCGTTTGTTAAAAAATAGCCAAACGGAGCATCTCTATCTACACGTAAAGTTACAACCGTACCCGGTATTAATTCATTCATTTATTAAAGCCCTCTTTCTTATGTACTTAGCTTATCTTGCTATTGTCTTTCATAGTATAGACGTTTACGACCATCATTTACTAGTATTGTTTTGGAAAAAGTTGTCCTAATTGCTAAGATTGACTATAATCAAGGGAAATAAACTATTTTTTTGGAGGTTGGCAATGGCAAAGGAAAGCTCATTCGATATTGTGTCAAAGGTAGATTTGCCTGAAGTAACAAATGCAATAAGTATTGCAAAAAAAGAGATTCAAACTCGGTATGATTTCAAAGGTAGTAAAAGTGACATCACGCTTGATAAGGAAGAACTTGTTTTAATATCTGATGACGAGTACAAACTGGAGCAACTGAAGGATGTTCTGATCAGTAAAATGATTAAGCGTGGGGTTCCAACTCGTAATATTGATTATGGAAAAATTGAAAATGCATCTGGTGGAACCGTACGTCAACGTGCGAAACTCATTCAAGGCATTGACAAGGAGAACGCGAAGAAGATTAACACCATTATTAAAAATAGCGGCCTAAAAGTAAAGAGCCAGGTTCAGGATGATCAAGTTCGTGTAACAGGAAAAAGCAGAGATGAACTTCAACAAATTATCAACGCCATCCGTGAAGCCGATTTACCGATTGATGTGCAGTTTATAAACTACAGATAATAAGAATGCAGCGGACTAATACCCGCTGCATTTTTTTATTCAAATATGTAAGTTAACACTTCTAGTGCTTGATCAACTGTTTCAACAGTGACGTTTGCTTTATTGGATAGTTCCTTTAATGGATGAATCAGTGATGGTGGTCTAACAATAATGGTTGGTTTATTCATCGTAATGGCTGCACTCGCATCCATTGCTGTATTCCACTGTTTGTATTTTTCCCCGAACAAAGCAATGACCACATCAGACTTTTGCATTAATACTTGTGTTCTGAAATTATTAATGGCTGATGCTGCATCGTCCTTGTAATAACTACCAGGTTGTTCACCCAAAATTTGTTCTCCAATATCATCAGACTTATCATGGTCGGTTTGTGGTCCAACAAATGTTAACGGAAGATTTTTTGACTTCGCTTTATCCTTAATTTCCTCTCGCCAATTGTCATGAATTTGCCCAGCTAAATATACTGTTAATTCCATGTTTTCTCCTCCTATTCTCTTTTCATTATCTTATCATACAACTATGACTATTTTACAAATTTATACATTATGATTTCATCTTCATAATGCGTATCACTAAAATAAATAGAAGACCTCCTTTTAAGAAAGTCTCCTGACTAAAACTTAGTAAAAACCAACAACTTGCAAAACAAGCACGCCCACGATTGATATAATACTGCCTGTTAAAAGCACTATAAGAAGAGTCCTTAATTTCCTTGTATCTATCCAAACGACGCCCCCAACCAAAATTGTAAACAGCAATCCAAAAAAGAGAGATGCATATGGATTTGTCGGGGTGATCCAATCATTTACACTTAGGAAATCCATTTACTCAACTCCTACTCTAGGATTGTATCGCAGGTGTACTCAAGAAAACTGTAAGTCCCCCTGCAATCGCCAAAACCACTCCTACGGGGGTATATGACGATAAGTAAATACCTAACGGGAAAACAAGCGCCCCAAGAACGAATAATACCTTTGCGATTTTCATAACCTCACCTCTTCTATCTAGATACTGACTCCTTCAAACGATCAACCATCCAGCGATTTCGGATTTTTCTCCCCCAGCCCGCTTTGTTTTCTCTTAAGGACTGGACTCTCCAATACATCGGTGGGTGGAGCATGAACTGAAATTCAATAAGTCTCCATATTAGGGAATCTCGTTCAAGCGATGACTTTGCCTCATCTTTCTCCTCTTTGCGAACCGTACTGTACGAAAGTGATTTATTAATTGCTTCGTCCTGTTTCTCTGCTAAAACAATTAAACTGTTTGACATTTGCTCATTTCCCCCAGCCAAAAGGGATGCCCCAAGGTGATCTGCACGAACCTCCATCCATTGTGAACAAAAAGATTGATATATCGAGTAAAAAATTGTTAAGAAAAAGATTGATAAAAAGATTGATATCCCATGTTCCTCGATATTAGTAATATTTTTTTGAATCAATAAGACATACCCAATTAGAATCCCAAGATAACCGAGTCTACAAAGTTGCCCCCACAACACATCGCGCTTTTTGACATGAATTGCTTCATGGGCAAGGATACCTTCTATTGCTTCAGATGGTAGTTTTAATGTAGCAGTAGTTAGGGTAACCATTGCTTTACCAATATTCATACCTGTCGCAAGGCCATTATACTCGCTGCTTTCGGTTTCATAAAGACGGATATTGGGAACACCGGCCTTTTCAAAGATCCGTTGAGAGGTTTCGATTAGATGTGGATTCTTAGTCTCCTTTGCATCCATTGCTACCTTTAAGACCTGGTCCGATATATATAGATTAAAAAGCCAATAGGCTAAAATGACTGTAACCATGATCCAAGGCTCAACTTCGAAATAATATAAAAGGAGAAGTAAACCTGTATAGGCTGATATACCTTTTACCGTTGTTGCAAAATAAAGCTTTCCAATTAATCGTTTTAAATTTTTTCGATGCCAAAATGGTAAAACAATTTGTGGCTCTTTTACATTTTCCTCAACTTTGGTCATTTCCTCGAACGTTCTTTTCCATTTTTCTGGTTCTAGGATTGTTAAATAAATTGTCTCCCCAGGTACAGATAGACGTAATACCTTCTGAAAGTTTGTTGTTAAGTCAGTATTAGAAGAAAACATCGTAAATAATGGATGAAGCTTTAACAAGTCTACATTCGTTTCTAGTTTCACTTCCTCCAAATCTTCTATTGGAATCTTTCGAGATTCAAAGCGTGAGGTGAGATATAATTGCTTTTCTTCTATGTCAAAAAATATTTTTACAGTTGCATAACTGCCGATTCTTTTTATGACCTCTGTAAATGTACTGACCAGTCCGAAAACAATAATGTATTTTAACGGACTATATTCAGGACCAAAGATGTAAAACATGATACCACCAAACACAACTAATCCCGTCATTAATATATCGGATGCAATTCTCTTCAAATTCCGTTTTAAAGTGATTTCCTCCACTACTATCAGACGTAATTCTTTTTCAATTTCAATACGTTTTTCATTTCCTGTAGTTAGCGAGATTGCAAGAAAATAGCCACTAGAAATAAACGCGATATAGATGAACCCATTCATAAAGGAAAATTGATAAAACACAAACCCGATTGAAAGAAGACCCAGGAGTATTTCAATTGTCGTTCCTACTTTTTTATTTAACTTTCCGAAAACCAAACCAATGATTTGGATTCCTGCCCCTACTAATATATACAATACGATCAAATGCCAACTTGGTAGCAATGGCCCCACCTACATTTCATTATTGAGTACCATTTTTTCCGTCATCTCGAGAATATCTTCCATAGCTAAATCGGGATTTTGATTGATAATTGTATAACGCAGACCGTTCTCATCCCAGCTTAACGCATCAATAAAATCATCATATTCTGCATTCTGGCCACGCACTTGCCATTTTCCAGGTTTAATTTCCGTTCCTGCTTCTTCTGGAGTTGGAAAGATTGAAACTAATACAGAAGGGACAGCTCCATATAAATAATAAACAGTAATTTCTGGACGATTGACCACACCTTGAAGGTTTATAACTTCAACATTCTCGACAGTCAAGTCTTCTCCCGCAAAAACAAGGAATGGTTGTGTTAATGCTGTTTGCGCATCTTCAAGTGACCCATAAGAAGGTTCAAGTTGTGACTCAATTGGGGTAATTGTCACATTTTCAGGTATATCTAAAGTGAAAGTATCCTGCTTAAAATTTGGTGAAAAATCGAGCACCTTATATTCAAACACAGATTTCGTATCTCCGACGACAGACATCGATTTCACTACAAACCAAGTCTTTTGATCAATCCAGAATTCAACTTCTCCAAATAAATTAGAATCTGTATTCGGTGTTGCCTTTATATGATATACATCTAAATCTACTAATTTTTCTTCACCCACAATTTCATATTCATGTGTTTTTTTAATAGCATCTAGCGTTGTCATGAGTTGTTCTTTCGGTGAGGCATCTAATAACGGCATACCTTCCTCTGTTAGATCGATACTTAATGCCGTTTCACTCCCCGTTTCATAGGAAATCACTTGGTTTCCGTCGTTTAACACATATGATTCAAGGTCATTCGTAAGACCTGTTGTAATGATTTTTCGTTTTCCATCTTCTGCAGCGTACTCTTTAAAACTAGCATTTTCAGTGACCTCACCATTTGTCTCAAGCTTTATGACACCTTCTCCATAATAAGAAAGCTTACCTTCCTTTGCTGATAAGACTTTTGTGACAATTTCTTCTGACGACACAGCCATATCCCCCTTACAACCTGATAAAATCCCCGTTATTAAAATAGCAATTAGCAAGAATCGTTTTTTCTTCATATTAATCCCTTCCTTCCCTAATCCAGCAAGCCAGTAATGTCCCATCTTTTTGCGCTGACCAGATTCCAATTTTTCCATTTTGTTGTTCCATTAACATTTTTGCAATACTTAATCCTAACCCAGAACTTCCACCATTATTTCTAGCATCCTCTGCCTGATAAAAGGGGTAAAATACTTTGTCCAGTTGTTCTTTCGGAATTCCTTTTCCCTCGTTTTGAATTAAAATGACGGTACCTGCTTTTCTCCATGTTTCAAGTTCTACCTGAAATTCTTTAAATACCCAATCTGGTAGTTTTGTGTCACTTGAAATAGCAGCAAGCCAAATTTGTTTACCTGTTTCAGTATGACGAATAGCATTACCCATGATGTTATCTACAACTCTCACCATTTGTTTTGGGTCAACCTTATAGGATTTTTTTACAGATTGAAGTACATGTAGTGAAACTTCTTTTCGAATACATGGTTCATCATATCCTGATAACAACATCTCAAAATATTCTTCACCTTCTACTTCAACAAGCTCAGTCCGTTGTTTAGAGGATTGTAATGCAGTATACATTGTTAAGTCATCAAGCATACGTTTCATGTACTCAAGCTTCTGAAATAAGATTTCCTTATATTCTGCCCTTTCATGCTCGGTTAGCGTTCTATCATTCTGGAGGACTTCAGTATAAGCCTGTATCACTGTTAAAGGTGTTTTTAAATCATGTGATAATGACGCCACAATAAATTCTTTTTCCTTTTGTTGAACAGCTAAAGCCTCTTGCGTTTGTTCAATCTGTGCTTTCATTTTCCAAAAATGTTTAATTAAATCCCCTATTTCATCATTTGATTCACGAATTTGAGTTGAAGGACTTTCCCCATTTGCAAAAGCTGTCATTTGAGCTTGCAACTGGCTTAAAGGACGATTCAACTTACGATTTAATAAAATTACTACAATCGTATAGAGTAGGATAAAAAAGATACTAAAAAGTACACCCAAATAGATATAACGGTTTGTTACCCCTTCTATCCACTCGTCTCTAGCAATGGATATTTCAAAAATTCCAACAACATTGCCATCTTTACTAACAGGTTTTTTCAACGAATAAGTACGAGCATTCTTTTGGAGATCATTTAAATTTCGATATACCTGTTCCATGTTTATTGTAGGAAATCCATATGAACCTGGTTCAGGTAAACTAGAAAACAAAACGACTCCATCAGCTCGATATAATGTAATTTTGATAGATTCATTTGTTAAAGCTTGAATAGAATCATACATTTCTTTTGATTGTGGTCTGTATAAATTGGGATCCAGGAGCTGTGGCTCAATTTCCTCCATTTTATTGGTCATCTCAACGTATTCCACAAATGCTTGCTTATCATCGAGGTTACTTATACTTATATAAAGAAAATAAAGGGCGACAACCGGAAGCAGCATTACGATAAAAAAGCTGATCATCAACCACTGTTTAATTCTCATACAAGTGTTCTCCTATAAAACGATAACCAACGCCCCAGACCGTTTGGATAAACTTTGCTGATCGTGTATCATCCGTTAATTTAGATCGTAAGCTTTTTATATGAACAGTGACTGTATTATTTCCGTCGACATCTTCCTGCTGCCAAATATGCTCATAAATCTCTGTCTTCGAAAAAGTTTGTAATGGATTCTTAGCTAAGAGAAACAATAACTCTCTCTCCTTAGAGCTTATCTGGACAACGTCACCGTTTAAATAAACAAGATCATTTGTAAAATCAATGGTCAACCCATTCATATAAGTAATGCGATTATCATTTACTGTCTTATTGTTGTATCTTCTATATCTTCTTAAATGGGAGCTAATTCTCGCACTCAATTCCTCAAGACTAAATGGCTTTGTGACATAATCATCAGCCCCAATATTTAACCCTTTTATTTTGCTTTCATCCTCATTTCGTGCACTTAAAATGAGTAAAGGAATTTCACTTTCCAATCGAATGGTTTTACATAATGTATACCCATCCATTTCTGGTAGCATTAAATCAATTAAGGCAAGGTCAAATAGATCCGCTTTAAAATCCTCCCACCCTTCTTTTCCAGTTGATGCCCAAGTTACGGTATAGCCTTCTTTCCGTAAATGATCACAAACAATACGGGCGATTTCCTTATCATCTTCAACAAGTAGAATTTTTTCAGGTTTTTCCATGGATAACCCCTCTTTCTATCTATTTTCATTATATCGGATGTTTTGTAGAGCTTTTTGATTTTTTATAAATACTTAATATTTATCCTGAATGTATATTAATGGCCTTTTTATAAAAAAGTAAGTAAGGCGCAGTTACTACATAAAAGAGGTGTTTATTTTGTCTAAAAGTCAAGGGAAGAATATTTTGCCTCCACAGCATCAAAATCAACAGCCTGGAACAGAAACAGAAATGGTACCAAGACCTGTATCTGAGGATCATTCCTATCAAGGAAGCAATAAGTTAGCAAATAAGGTTGCCATTATTACAGGTGGGGATAGTGGAATAGGAAAGGCAGTTGCGATTCATTATGCAAAGGAAGGCGCAAATGTTGTCATCGTATATTTAAATGAACATGAGGATGCTAAGGAAACAAAGCGCCAAGTAGAAGAAGAAGGACAAAAATGCTTACTTTTATCTGGTGATATTGGAAATGAAGAGTTCTGTAAGGAAATAGTAAAGAAAACAATTGATACATTTGGACAGCTAGATATTTTGGTCAATAATGCAGCTGAACAGCATCCTCAAAAGAGTATTTCTGCTATCACAGCTGAGCAGCTTGAAAAAACATTCCGAACCAATATCTTTTCTTATTTTTATTTAACGAAGGCCGCTCTTCCCCACTTAAAACAGGGAAGCTCCATCATTAATACTGCATCCGTTACAGCATATAAGGGCAATGAACAACTTGTTGATTATTCTGCAACAAAAGGAGCCGTTGTCTCTTTTACAAGGTCACTTTCGATGCAATTGGTCGGTAAAGGAATCCGTGTCAACGGAGTAGCTCCAGGACCGATTTGGACGCCACTTATTCCATCTACCTTTACAAGTGATCAAGTTGCGAAATTTGGTTCGACAACACCGATGAAACGCCCTGGACAGCCCGAGGAAGTCGCACCCTGCTATATCTTCCTAGCAAGTGATGATGCTTCCTATATGTCAGGCCAAATCCTTCACGTTAACGGTGGAGAAATTGTAAACGGATAAAAAAGAAAGCATCACCCAATGTTGGATGATGCTTTCCTTATTATTCAGGTTTTATGCGTCCATGCCTTTTTTTATTTAAATAAATGAAGCCAATCATTAACACTGGCACGATAAAAACTGCAAAGAATAAGGTATAATTAATTTTCGTCGTGTCCCGAACTACGAATACTTCTGAGATATCACGATTAACAACAACATGAAATTCACCATCTGTCGGACGGATAAGGTCCTCTGTAATCAGTCCGGTTAACTCCTTGTCTTGTCCAACTTGATCGGTTGTTAGGGTGAAGCTTTGAGTTTTCGTTGTGTTATTAATTGCAACAAACGCTATTTGCCCCTCAAACTCTCTTTTAAAAACAAGTAAACCTTCATCATTTCTAACCAATTCAATGGATCCCTTTGTTAGTGCAGGTACTCCTGATCGGATCTTTGATAGCAAAGTTATATATTCCACAAGCTCTTGGTCTGTTCGAAAATCCATTAATCCAAGATTGTCCGGTGGCTCACTTCCATTTAATGCTATTTCCGTCCCATAAAATACAATAGGAATCCCAGGTGTTGTATACAAATACGTTAATGCTGACTTTAAACGGGGTGCTGGGTGCTCATTCGCTTCTGTTGCCAAATATGTAAATCGAACTGTATTCGTGTTATCCATGAAATGAATTAAGGAATTGGTATTTTCAAATTCTTGATTCCGTTCCCATATGGATTCTACATTGTTAAAAGGTTGATCTGGAACACTAAAACTTGTGATTCCTTCATAAGGTGTCGGATTGAAAACAGCATCAAGTCCTGCTGCTTCAAACTCACTCAGATTATTTAGACCAGCAGACTCACCAATTAAAATCAAATTTTCTTTTTTTGATGTAAGCTCTGCTGATAAAGTAGATATATCATTGGGGGTAACCCCTTCTACGAGGTCTAACTTATATCCATCAATATCTGTTTCTTGAACCCAGCTTAATGCTGTCTTGACTAATTCACCATCAAGAGGACCTTCGCTTGAATTGATTCCAAGGTCTAGAATAATTTTCATATCCTTCTTATGTGCTTCTTTTACAAGTTGTTTTAAGTCATCTTTCGTACCATAATGCTTATTGATTTGTTGTCTGTCAGTTACATGATACGGATAAAATGTATTCGAATCATTTTCAAAAACAGGAGATAATAATAGTGAGGTAAACCCCATATCCTTTATGTAATCGAGTTGGCCAATAATTCCCTGAATGTCTCCTCCATGGTAGGCGATTGGACTTGAACGATCCACATCAAGATCATTCGTACTGTCTCCATTATTAAAACGATCGACCACTATGTAATAAATACTTTCTTCTTCTATCTTAAAATCATCAGCAGCCACAACAGGCATGGCTAACATAAGTAACAATGGTAGTAGAAACGCTATTATGTATAACTTCTTCTTCATCATTTAACTCCTATCGTATTAGTAATCATCATACTTAAAAGTAACCTTTTCCCCCCTAAAAATCAAATATAACAGCGGTTTGTTCAAATTTTGTACAAATTTAACATCTAAAAAATTCGGGATTATTCCCAAAAAAATTACGTATCTTTCCCTCTTTAAACTGTGATAAACTAATATAGTTTTACACCTATGAATCAAAGGGAGTGGACCGCTTGGCAACTTCTATCAATACGAAAAAATTAACACTGTTTGCATTGACATGGCCAATTTTTATTGAATTACTTCTACATATGTTAATGGGTAATGCAGATACATTAATGCTAAGCATGTATTCCGATAATTCCGTTGCGGCTGTTGGGGTTGCAAATCAAATCTTATCCTTAATTATTGTCATGTTTGGTTTTATCGCAACCGGTACTGCCGT
Organism: Fredinandcohnia onubensis; assembly: GCF_002734285.1. Classification (GTDB taxonomy): domain Bacteria; phylum Bacillota; class Bacilli; order Bacillales; family Bacillaceae_L; genus Ferdinandcohnia; species Ferdinandcohnia onubensis_A. Next base: position 192,979 of record NZ_NSEA01000014.1, read on the forward strand.
ATTAGTGGCCCAACATTTTGGTGCAAATAATGAAAAAAGCGCAGCGGAAGTTTCGGTTGTCTCAATTATTGCGAACCTAGTATTTGGTCTTATTTTAAGTCTTATCGTTTTTATTTGGAGTAAGAAGCTTTTGCTATTAATGGATTTGCCTGTTGAATTATTAGACGAAGCAGATAGCTATCTAAAAATAGTAGGTTTATTCTCCTTCCTCCAAGCACTAATTATGACGATTGGCGCAGTCATACGAAGCTATGGTTTTACACGGGACACCATGTATGTAACGATCGGTATGAATATCCTAAATGTGATTGGTAACTATATTTTTATCTTTGGTCCTTTTGGATTGCCTGTACTCGGGGTTGAAGGAGTTGCCATTTCTACTTCTATCAGTAGATTAGTAGGCTTACTTGTCATCACCTATCTCTTAGTAAAGCGAGTAGATCATGGTCTTCCATTTAAGAAGTTTTTCACTTTACCAAAACAGCATATCCAAAACCTTCTTAAAATAGGGATACCTTCTGCCGGTGAACAACTCTCTTATAATTCCTCCCAGATGATTATCACCTATTTCATTACAATTATGGGGACACAAGCGCTGACTACGAAGGTATACGCACAGAATCTAATGATGTTCATTTTTTTATTTAGTATTGCGATTAGTCAGGGAACACAGATTTTAGTTGGACAAATGATTGGAGCCCGTCAGATTAACGATGCATATCAAAGGGCATTAAAAAGTCTAAAACTCGCAATTTTAATCTCAGCTGCAATGGCTATTATTTTTTCAATCTTTAAAGAACCACTGCTCTCTATCTTTACGAATAACCAAGACATAATAAAAACCGGTGGTGTCCTCATTCTTTTAACCATTATTCTTGAACCCGGCCGAGCCTTTAACCTTGTCCTCATTAATGCATTAAGGGCGGCTGGAGATGTTAAATTACCGGTTTATATGGGAATTCTTTCGATGTGGGGGATTTGTGTACCGATTGCCTATGTGCTTGGAGTACATTTTGATTTAGGATTAATAGGTATTTGGATTTCCTTTATTGTGGATGAATGGCTCCGCGGAATCGTAATGCTGTGGAGATGGCGTTCTCGGGCGTGGGAAAAGAAATCATTTGTTACACCTGTTGAGAATGCAAACATAACAGTCTGAATGAATCAGGCTGTTTTTTTTATGGAAGAAATAATCCAAACTATGGGTAAATCCTTGGTTATAAATTTCCTTCTTTTTGTCTAAAAAGAGGATAACACAACTTATTATAGATAACACATGATGGATGGAGGATTTGCATTGGATTTACAACAACGTCTCGGCAGCATAAATGAACAAAAACGCTCTTTTATTATGGGAACGACTGAATGTATAAATGACCAGTGGATCTTCTTTGATGCAGAAACAGATGAAGCATCTATGCTTGAAGAAATGATTGGGAAGGAAGTAGAAGTTTTCACTTTGAACAAATGGGAAAAAGGCATTTTTGTGGAGGATGGCCTTATCCAAATGAATAATTATTTTTACAAGCTTGATAATGGGGACTGCCTTCGTTTTCGTAAAAAATTATCACTTGCCTATAAGGAACTTTTGGAGAATTTCTCAGAAGATCAGTTTTTGCGCTTTACGTCTACCTTAAATAAACTTTCCTTCTCATTATATGATTGCATCCATTGTCATAATCAATTGATGTACCAACTAGACAATGATGAAAATGAGGGTGTTAATTTTATCATGTTTGATAATACAGAAATGCTCCTATCTGTTCACCATCACTTTTCACGAGGAAAATTAAAGAAGGATCGTTTTGAATTTACGTTAGCAAATGGAAAGAGAGCGGTTCTTTCAACACTATGCAAATAATAATAGGGCTGTTCATCCGTGAACGGCCCTTTTTATTTTTACAATGCCTTAAGTTTAGTTAATCCATTCTCAAATTCTTCACTTTTCATTGGCTTGTCAATATAAAATCCTTGTGCATAATGGCAATCAAGTTCTTTTAGTAATTCGATTTGCTCATCGGTTTCAACACCTTCTGCCACTACCTTTACAGATAAACCATGCCCCATCGTAATAATCGCCTTAACGATCGCAATATCAGAGGTATTGACCCTCAGATTATTAATAAAGGTCCGATCAATTTTCAAGGTATTGATAGGTAAATCCTTCAAATAACTTAAAGATGAATAACCCGTTCCAAAATCATCAATAGACACCTTTACACCGAGCTTTTGCAGCTCTTTCATCACAATTACACTGTGTGTGATATTTCGAAGCATCACACCTTCTGTGAGCTCAAGTGTTAAAAATTGCGGTGGAAGACCTGTTTCTAATAATGCCTCCTTCACCTCATCGATAAAGCTAATTTGTTGAAACTGATTAGCAGATACATTAACGGCAATGGTTAAATAATCATACCCCATATCATGCCATTTTTTATTTTCCTGACAGGCTTTTGTTAAAACCCATTTGCCGATATCATGAATCAAACCTGTTTCTTCAGCTAATGGAATGAATTCCCCTGGTGAAACTAGTCCAAGCTTTGGATGTTCCCATCTTAAGAGAGCTTCACTGCCATAGACCCTTCCTGAGGCTAAATCTATAAGGGGCTGGTAGCATAAATGAAATTCACCTTTCTCAAGGGCTCTGCGCAAATAACCTTCGAGCTCAAGTTTATACAAAACTTGCTGATTCATTTCCGCCCGGTAAAATTTCATTTTGTTTCCGCCCTGCTGCTTTGCAAGGTTCATCGCGGTATCAGCATGCTTAAATAGCAATTCAGTTGTTATACCATCATTAGGATAAAAACTAGCTCCAATACTACCCGTTAAAAAGAACTCACGTGCTTCAAACATAATTGGTTTGGCGATATCATGCAAAAGATTTTGTCCAAGGTCAACAATCTTTTCAACCTCAACATCATTGGTTATTAGAATCGTAAATTTATCACCGCTAAATCTTGCAAGATAGCTCTTATTGGGGAGTAACGCTTTAATGCGATTTGCAAGTTCCTTTAATATAATATCTCCCGCATAATGTCCTACTGTATCATTGATAATTTTAAAACGGTCTAAATCTATAAATAACACAGCAAATTTAATATGTTTCTTTTTCTGCTTAAACCTTTTCACATATGCCTCTACTTGATTCGTAAAAAGCTGACGATTCGGTAAGCCAGTATCAGCATCATAAAAGGCTAAACGCGTAATCTTTTCCTTAGCCTTTTTTTCATAAAAAGCCTCAATATTTTTAATTTTTTCGGTAGTAAGTTGGTGTTGCTCTATTAATTCAATGATATCTATCAATTGTTTATATACAAAGCTATTCGTTCTCAATACGAGATTCACCACTCTTTTTCCCTCAAGAAGTATGTATATCTATTCATAAAGATAGCATAGATTTTGTCGAAAAACATAGAAAAGAAAAGAAAAAGCCACCCAGATTGGTAGCTTTTTCACAAATTTTTTAGAAACTCCACATACCGAGTGGAAGTTTTGCTCCTAACACAATGGTTAAGATTAATACAATAATAAACAATACCCAGAAGAGTCCAGTTGATTTTCCCTTGCCGGAACGTGCTAAAATCATTTCCATAAATCCAATCGTTAATACGCCAAGTATTGCTTTTCCTATGTATTCACCGTTAATCTCAAATACACTAAATAAAAGCAGTAAACCGGTTGCTAAAATGAATAAATAAAATAAACGTAATGTCATTTTAACAATCTTTTGAGATTTTTCTTTTCCAGCCTTATTTAAAACTGTTGCTGCAATCACAAAAAGAATAATAGCAACTACCCAAGAGGTAACATGTGCGTGTGTCATGTACTACTCCTCCTTTTCTTTTTTATTCCAGAGATTATCATAGCATGTTTATCAGGAATTTCAAAAGGTTACATCTATCCTTTTTCACTGTGCACATAGTAAATATGTCTTTTTTGTGAAATCCTATTCCTTTCAATTATTCCTCAATTTTATTTCGCAATGTTCCAAGGCCATCAATTGTAATTTCAATGACGTCTCCACCTTTTAAGAAACGTGGAGGATTAAAACCTTTACCCACTCCTGATGGTGTTCCTGTAGCAATAATATCTCCAGCTTCAAGCGTCATTCCCTGTGAAATGACCGAAATAATCGTTTCAATCGGGAAAATCAATTGACTAGTATTACCTGACTGACGAACCTCCCCATTTACCTTCGTTTTTACTGACAGAATACTCGGATCTGTAATCAACGATTTATGTACTAGCACTGGACCCATTGGACATGTCGTATCTAGGCTTTTTCCAAGAAAAAATTGTTTATGTTTTGATTGAATATCACGGGCTGTTATATCGTTTAAGATTGTATATCCAAAAACATAGTCAAAAGCTTCACTTTCTTTAATGCCTCGACCAGTTTTACCAATAACAACTGCTAACTCTCCTTCGTAATCTAACTGTTCAGTGATATGTTTATGATTTAGCACAGTTTCTTCTGGACCAACTACTGTTGTTGGTGTTTTTGTGAACATTACAACATGCTCGGGGATATCTTTTGCACTTCCCATTTCAATAACGTGTTCTGCATAATTTTTGCCGACACAGAAAATATTTTTGCTCGGTCTTGGAATTGGAGCATTTAACGTAATTTCTTCAATGGGATAAATACAATCAGTATCAGGATTTTCGCGAACCCACAATTCAATCTCCCGAACTCTCTCAAGACACTCCTCCCCTTGAGTAATCGCTTCGATCATTGTTTCTGGAATAGTTGTTGTGCCCTTCATTTTCAATTCAGCAACTTTTACATCTATAACTTGATTAAGCTGCTCGTTTACAATTCCAATAAATTGTTTTCCATTCTTTTCAGCTGTTACAAACCTCATTTTCATCACCTCTTATTTAGTCTTTTACTTAATTCTATTTTAGATGTTGAATTTCCTCTTTCTATACTTTTTGTTGAATTTTGTATGTTTTTGTAACATTATAAGATGTTTTAGCGAACTTGTTTTAATCCCTGTAAAGGCAGGTATAATAATGGTACAAGGCTTGTATGTACTACTTTAGTCTAAGCATTCATGATTATAATGTACTATAAAAAATTGGAGAAATGAAAATGTTCATGTTGAAGATTGCAATTGAATTAAAACGCCGAAGAATGACAGTTTTAGCAAATCGGCACGGCTTTACTGCTTGGGAGACAGTAAAGTGTAGTCAAGAGTTAGATCAATTATTGAATATTTATCAAAAGACAAAACAGAAAAAATTAAAAATGGTAAACTAAAAAAGACTATTCGCATTAGCGAATAGCCTTTTTTCTTATATCAACCTTATTAGCATATGTTAATGTTCTCCAAACCCATTCAAATGGACCGAATCGGAATTTTTTCAACCAGAAATAACTTAGGATGATCTGAACAATGTAAATACCAATAGTTAGAAGGAAACCTGTAAATGGCTGTAGCTTGCCATATAATCCAAAACCATATCCATAAAACAATATGGTACAGACTATTGATTGGAACAGATAATTACTCAGCGAAAGCCTTCCAACAAGAGCTAATGGAGATAACAGCCTTTTCCAAACGGGTAATCTCATTAACAGGACTATCGATGTCGCATATAAAAGGGCAGTGCTCGGACCGCCAATTGTATCCTGTAAATAATCAGTTGCCGGATTTTTAGCCGTGTAATAGGGGAGCAGTTTCAAAGGAACCCCAATTACCAGTGAGATCAACCAAAGAATCTTAACCTTCTTAACGTCCTCATCACGGCCTTCAAACCATTTTTTCTTAGCGATAAAGGCACCTAGGAGGAACATTGGTAGCAAAGTAATAATCATTACAAATATGCTTGCAACGTTATTAACAAAGTACCAATCTTGAAATCTTTGAATCGTAATCTCCCAAAATCCACCGTTTGCATAAATTTCTGCTGATTTTAAAGCAAGCTGTTCATTGTACATAACAGCATTTAATCCTGGTTCAAACAAGACCGCTACAAACATAAGTCCACCAAGAACTACATTTGGTACAAAGATAAGGACTAATGCCCAAATAAGCAAGGTAATCGGCTTTGCTTTATGGAACAATAATAAAATAGCGCCAATTACAGCATAGGTGATTAAAATATCACCGTGCCAAACGAAAAATGCATGTAAACATCCAAAAAGTAATAGCACAATTAATCTTCTTGAAATCAATGGATAAAACGAATAGCCTTTAGCAATCGCTCTTTCCTTAAACAAAATAAAACCAAAGCCAAATAGAAAAGAAAATAAAGTATAAAAACTGGCTTGTGCAAAAATATCAATAATACTATTTGTCCACTGATTGAGTTCCCCTGTCCACCATGTTTCTGGATTTAAATAGAGAATGGGTGCAAAAAACGATGGCATATTGACAAAAAATATCCCTAATATCGCTAACCCTCTTATCACATCAATTGAGTGAATCCGCTCTGCTCCTAATACGGGACTTAATCGTTCATTACTCATTCATACAACTCCTTACCACTTTTACATACATTCGATTATAAGAGAACTAAATTGGAAACACTAGAAAAATTTTCTAATTTTGATTTTAGACTTCAGAGGACTATGTTAAAAAATCACATCTTCTGGGCATTTCTCATAGAATAAAAAAACTGTTAATATCCGTACAGATGTTATCACTATTCGTAATTCTTCAAATTCGTTTTGTAAAAGGGTGTTTTTGTATGCCAGCAATCGTAGGAGCCGTAAAAGTAAATAGTGTTGGAAATAGCAGTGTCTTCAATATTGGTGATGTCTTTCAAATCTCCCCTACCAGCACTGCTAAGACTTTTGCAGGGGCTGGCTCATTTAATACAGGGGATGGTCTTCGAGTCTATAATAATCAAAGTGTTACGAACACTTACGATACAGATAAAATTGACAATGTCATTGTTGGGAATGCTTAAGGAGGGATGAGGACATGAACTTTTATATTAACCAAAGTATTTGTATTCATACATTGCGAGTAGGCAGTGTTAGTAATTCATCGGTATTACAAATTGGAAGCGCTGGTCTGATAAAGCCATCATCTCACCTTTATAACACAGGAGAATTTACGGAACCAGCTCCAGAAATCGAAGCTAAAACCTCACCTGGTACAAAACCAAACGTTCCACTTGTTGCACCAACTCCTTCATAGGCATTCACCCATATTAATGTGCATGCATACTGTAAACCATAAATGTTTATAGAAAGGGTGAATGCCGTTGTACACTTATCCTTATGAAATCAACTCTTATATCCGAAGCCTTCATTACTATATCGAACAACAGAATCAACGAATCGCACAATTAGAAGAGACACTGCAGCTCATCCAGGGAGAACTTAAAGAAATCAAGAATAAGCCAACCACTCATATAGAAAAAATCGAATATAAATTTGATCAACTTAAGGTTGAAACGTTAGAAGGTACATTAAATATCGGATTAAACCCTATGAACGGAGAACAAATTGAAGATTTTGCAGTTTCACAAAGTAAGATGAATATACCTGACGTCCGACATACCCATAAAGACTTAATTGGTGAAATTGAAAATGAAATTGATGAATACTTAAGTAATGATTGCTCGGTTTATATCCAAAGTAAGTTAAACCAACAAAGGACTTCAATCCCTGACGAGCATGTTCAGTTTGTTGTAGAAGATATTCGTAATCAAATCAATGAACGGATTATTTTTTATTTAGAACAAAAGCAAGCTGAACTCCAAGATCCTACACGGATACATGAGGTATATTCAGCCATTGTTGACAGAATAAAAATGGATATTCAAAACTCAATTACAGCTTATCTGAATAATCTTCCAGATAATTTGAAAGAAGGTCAAAATACATGAACTTTACTGTTGTAAATAAAGAAATCCATGTTGGGAATATTGAAATCGTTGGAGTATCCACTTCATCTGTTTTTATTATCGGGGACGCTAAAACAATTTCAATGGCATCTGCCTTTGATACTCCACCGGAATCATTGATTATTGGACCATACGTTCCATTAGCACCACAAGGTTGATGTCCATGCAAAGAATATCCGTTGTTGACCTTATTTATGTCAATTCTGTATCTTTTAGTAGTATTTTAGAAATTGGAGACTCCAAAAGAATCACCCCTGTTTCTCAGGCACTTGCGGTACAACGAGAGGTTCCACTTTTTTTTACAAATGAAGGGGATTTTTCACAATATCCTATTTTTTCAAGGGAACTTCCGAAAGTAAAAGTGGCCGAAACCGTTAAAATGGAGATATTTAATCAAAACCCAGTTATTAAGGTAGATACCATAAAGGTCATTGGAGTTTCGTCTGCTGCCGTTATGCAAATTGGCTCAACGGAAACCATTCATACTGAATCAAAGGTAAAACATATTCGAAAGCTCCTTGATGACAAATCAAAAACGAACAGGTAACGAAATACCTAGTTTTTCATAAAGTAGTAGTATGATAAATTAAATTGTACACTTAAAAGGATGACGCGATATGCCCTCAATAGTAGGACCAATCAAAATAAATAGTGTCGGTGGTGGAGTTGTGAATTTCGGTGACTCCTTCTATGTTTCACCAAAGAGCACAGGCAAGACATATTCAGGCTCAGGCTCGTTGAATACAGGTGACTTTATCTGTACAAATAACGGTTTGAATGCTACAACTACAAATGATGAAGATTTTGCAGACCAACTTATAAAAAAGAATGCGTAGAAAAAACTAAGAGTAAGTAATTTTAACCGATGCGATTGGCTAGATTCTTAAGCTAATGTTTTTTCGGTATAGTGCCACATCGTTTTACGATAAGTGGTATATCGATTAGACTTTATTCGGTATACCTCCATCTCGTTTTACGATAAATGCTATATCGATTAAGCTCTTTTCGGTATACCTCCACATCGTTTTTCGATAAGTGGTATATCGATTAGACTTTATTCGGTATACCTCCATCTCGTTTTTCGATAAATGCTATATCAATTAAGCTCTATTCGGTATAACTCCATATCGTTTTACGATAAATGCTATATTGATTAGGCTTTATTCGGTATACCTCCACTTCGTTTTACGATAAATGCTATATCGATTAGGCTCTTTTCGGTATACCTCCACTTCGTTTTACGATAAATGGTATACCGCAACAGCATAATGAATATGTTTCAACCACGAATGTTTCGGCAATTACTTGCATTGTTCAGAAGAAAAAGGCCATTTCTGGCCTTTTTTCTATTTCTATAAAGATTCTAATTTGACAAGCGTACCTCTGCCCGAAGGCTCTGCTGGTTCAACAATTAGACGTTTTGGTAATCTTGCCCTTAATTCCTGAACATGGCTAATGACGCCTACCGCTAACTGTTTTGAGTGAAGTTTTTCAAGTGCCGATACAACTGTATCCAATAAATCTGCGTCCAGTGTTCCGAAACCTTCGTCTAGGAAGAAGAACTGTAATGGATATTCTCCCCTTAGCTGGATTTGAGCAGAGAGTGATAATGCCAACGCCAATGATGTTAAGAACGTTTCTCCACCGGAAAGGGTTGTCACAGGTCTTCTTACACCACCATTTGCATCATCCCTCATAATAAATCCGCCCTGCGAATCCACTTCAACAGCATAACGCTGCCTTGTCAAAATACCAAGACGCTCTGTAGCATCATGACTTACTTGAACGAGTTGTTCTTCGGCAATATATTCTACGAAGCTATTTCCTTTGAATACGGATTGTAGCTTATTATATTGCTCTACTAATTTTTCTAATTCGATGCGTCTATCTTCAAGCTCGTTGAAACGCTCATGTTTATCTAAAAGCACTTGGAGAGCTTTTAAAGCTGCTCCTTTCGCTTCTACTGCTTGATTTAGCATCTCTTTCATTTCCGTACGGATTATTTGGATTTCTTCCCATTTTTCTTTTGTTAGTTCTTCACCATTAAGTAAATCATTTACTTTTTGCAAATCAGTTTGGATTTGCTTGTAACGATCCCAAAACAAGTCAATTTGTTTTTTTAGTTCTTCCTGCACGTGTTTGGAAAGAAGCGATTCCTTCACATCGGATATTGTATTAAAGCTTGTAGTCTCAAGCACTTCAGTCCATTTTGCTGTTGCTTTTTCACTTCGAACCTTACCATCTTGTAAGGCCTGTAAGGCGGCATGGGTTTCGTTTTCGAGTTTTTGACATTGTGATTGGACCATTTGCCAAGCTTCATACGCGATACTCTCAGTTTCTTCAAGCTTTTTAACCATTTGCTCGGTTTCAGCCATTAGCTGTTTGATGTTGTTGTCTCCAACTTCTTTTGAAAGCTTTTCATGTGCCTCTGTTAATGCCTCGAGTTTACCCTTTAAGGTTGAATTGAGTTCAACAATTTGGCGATCAATGGTATTACAGTCATCCTGATATTTCTTCTTTTCCTGTTCTTTTCGTTCTAATACATTATTTGCATTTTCGATTTCAACAGAAAGACTTTGTGCCAACTTATCATTTTTCGAGATTTCCCCAAGCTTCGCTTCGATTGTTTCTAGATCAAGCTGAGGGAAAGTTCGCTTCCAATTCATGAACTGTTCCTTCATTTTTTCTTGTAAACTCGCAACACGCACTTCCAGTTCATTATAGGATTTCGTGCTCATTGATATGGTCTGTTCAAGCTGACTTACTTTTTGCATGACCGCTCGAATCTCTTGGATCACTTTTCTTCCTGTTTCTTGAATCTTTAAGTAATCCTGATGTAATGATTTTTGTTCGACAAGTAGAAATTGAAGTTTTTCGGTGACATCTTCCATTTCCTGATCGCTTACCACCATATTAGCTTTTGGAGGGATAGTCATTTCACCTGGATATTCTTGTACAAGTCCCCCAGAAATTTGTTCAAGTTTAATTTTTAATGTAGAAAACTCCTGTTTCATATTACGTGCTGTTGCTATCTCATTTGTCAATTTTTCAATTTGTGTTTCTAAGGCATCTCCATGATCCTCATGAACAACTGGATTTGGGTGATGGGTAGAACCACAGACTGGACATGGTTGCCCAGATTGAAGCTGGCTAGCAAGTCTGATGGCAAGATTCTTTCTACGGCTATCCTCTAATTCTTGCTTGAGCCTAGATAATTTAACCTCAGCAACTCCTATAACTTTTTCGCATTCTCTATCCCGTTCACAAACCGTTTCATATATTGATGCATTTTTTATAAAGATGGTTTCCATTTTGTGTTTAGCTTGGGCAAGAGTCTCATTTTGAGAATGTAGCTTTTCTTGCGTTTGCTCAAGCTGTACTCGACTCTTTTCCATTTCCGTCTGTTGTTCCTTAAGGTTTTCTGTGGAGAACATAATGGATTGTTTCATTTGATTCGCTTTTTGAAGCTCTTCACGAACATCGGCTGAAACAGTTAACTGAGATAGTTTTTCTCTCCGTTCTTTTTGCATTTCTGAATCTGATGTAATGGAAACTGTGATCGCTTCAATCCGATTTTGTTTTTCACGTACAAGTGATTGTAAGTTATTCACCTTTTGTTTTAGAACATTTACTTCCTTTTCAAGCCCGATTGCTCTTTCCTGAACAATAATCGCATCTGAAAGCTTTTGCTTCTTGGTTAGATAATACGGTAGCTTTTCAGTCTTTTCCTGACGTGCCTGATGATAATCATTAGCCTTGATTTTATTTTCCTCTTTTTTTGCCGTTAACTGGGTTTGTAGGGATTGATAACGAACAGTTGCTTTTTCTAAAGCATCCTTCGCGGTTTCGTATTCCTCCAGATATGGCAGGATAAGAGCAGCTGTTTCTGCGTTCTTCCGTTTTTGCTCTAGCTGAAGAATTTGCGGTTTCTCTTGTTCAATTTCAACTAATTTTTGTGATAGAACACTCTTTTCCAGCTGCCATTGCCAAATATTTTTATTTTTTTCAAAATCAGCATCTATTTTATTAACTTCGTTTTGACGTTTTTTAAGAAGGACCTCTGTTTCTTTTAGCTCTTGTTCCGCAGCTTCAATTGCTTCTGTTGAAGCATCCCCTAGACCAGTCTGCTCAGCTGTTACTTCGTTCAACTCATTTTTTGCTGTCGTTACTTTATTCTTTAACTTTTTATTAAGCTTGTCCCCATATTGTTCAAGATTGAATAGACGTTGAAGCATTTGTCTACGGTCCGCACCCTTCAGTGATAAAAACTCAGAGAATTTTCCTTGTGGTAACACGACTGCTCTCGTAAAGTCATCAATCGTCAAGCCTAATAAATCCTGTACGCACTGATTGACATCACCAATTTTATCAGCCAGGACAACAGATTCCTCACCTACTTCAATGATCCGACTCACTGAAGATTTGACCTTTAAGTCGTCCTGTCGTTTAAAGCTACGTTCAATCATATATCGCTTTGTTCCTTTGGCATTTTCAAGTTCAAATATAAAAGAAACATGAAGCTGATTTTCTGCATGATTCAGAATCCCATGGGTATTATTCGATGCGCGCTCCACCTTTCCGTACAAGGCGAGTGTCATAGCATCAAGGATTGAGGACTTTCCACTTCCAGTCGGACCAAATATCCCAAAAACTCCACCTTCACAAAGGGAGCCAAAATCAACAGTTTGTTTCTCTCGGAAGCTATGAAGTCCCGCTACTGTGAGTGTAATTGGTTTCATGCTTCGTCACCTTCCTCATCTTCGTCTTCGGTTATGAGTTCTAAAAACAATTTTGTAAGTTCAGGCTCTGGTTTAGCCCCACCAGTTTGTTTTTCATAAAAACGTGCAAAAAGTTCATCGATTGGGGTATTCGTACTTACAGTCCGTTCCAGTTTATCTTTTTCAAGTTCTTCAAATACAGGCCGAATATGGATCAATCCGCTATGATACTTACGCAATCTATGAATCTCTTCGATTGATAACGCATTTGTTACATGAATTTCAAGGTCAATCCATGCGTTTGCATCCTTGCCTTCATCAAGCCAACTGTATACTTGAGAGAGCCCTTCTTTTGCCTTCCATCTTACAAGTGGCCTTCCACTTGATAAAAATACCTCAGACATTTCAACCGGCTGGCCAGGTTTTGCGTCTAAAATTGTGACTGACTTCGCATAACCAGCCTCTGAGAAACTATAGGCTAATGGTGAACCTGAATATCTTGCCATTGTTTTCGCTCTTGATACCATTTGCGGGCGATGCAAATGCCCTAATGCAACATATTGTGCTGCTTCCGGTAGGCTTGTGGCTGCAACGGTGTATGCTCCGCCCACTTCAATTGGTCGCTCAGAATCAGTGCTACTGCCACCTGTCACATAGATATGGCTCATTGCGATATTAATCGTTTCAGGTGTGAAAGCTTTACTCATTTGTTCAAAAATCCCTTGAATCCGTTGGTCATATTTATCGCGAAGCATTAATTCTTCATGAGATTCAGATAGTACTTCAGCCAATCGTGACTCAGACGGGTATGGTAACGCTGCTAGTTTAAGAGTTTCATTTGTAGAAGGTACATAGATGGTTTGGACATCCATCGTTGGCAAGCCCAGTAATTGAATTCCTTGACCGTGTGCAAGTGGTGATGCCGCTGACAAGCGGTCAGGATTATCATGGTTTCCTGCAATAATTGATATGGGTCTCTTACCTCCATTTGATAAACGAGAAATACTTTCATAAAATAAGCTTTCAGCTGCAGCTGGTGGATTCACTGTATCGAAGGCATCTCCAGCCATTAGCACAACATCGATTTTTTCTTCCTCGACAATTTTTACAAGCTCATCCAAGAATTGTGCTTGTTCTTCTAATCTACTTCTTCCCTCAAGTGATCGACCTAAATGCCAATCGGCGGTGTGAAGAATTCTCATTTGAAAGTCCCCTTTCTAAACCGTAATCCAGTACTATTATTTTAACATAGGAGGCTGCCTTGAAATGGTAGAGTTAACTGGAAATTGACATAAAAAGTACTGCCCTTAAGTAAGAGCAGTACTTCTTAAACTACACCTCTAACAAATGGCCACCATCAAAAAAGTATAAATACTTTTCTGTAAGTGGTTTTCTCCAAATGTGTTCGATGGCCTTACTATATAATTCAAGCTGTACACGATAACGGTCTTCAAGCTCAGGCTTTGCATCTTCAAAGCTTCTGAACTTCCCCGTTATCGTATCTGTTTTATAATCAATCAGAACAATTCCTTTATCGTCTTCAAAAATACAGTCAATGACCCCTTGGATGAGGACATTTTCCTGTTGTTCATCAGACCAGTCCGCATAGGCTTCAATAGCCGGAATAGCTACACTAAACGGAACTTCTCGTCTTACATTTTCAGCTGTAAGCATACGCTTTGCAAGATCCGATTTAAAAAATCCCAAAATACTTGTTACATCAATAACATCAGCCTGCTCCTGTGTTACTAATTCATGATGAACCATTTTTTGAATCTGCTCACGAATTGATTCTTCATTTATTGGTTCACTAAGGCTAATATGCTGCATAACCATATGCATCGCTGTACCACGTTCTGCAGGTGTTAATGATTTTTGTTGCATGAACCTTGGCCGGTCTGCAGAACTTGAGCGGAACTTTGGAAGAAAGAGTGTGTCACTATGTTCATCCATGCTCTCTCTTTGTCTTTTGATTTCTGAAACAGACTGTTTGGAACGTTTATTTGCTGCAGATTTAAATGGATATTTCCAAGTTAATTGATGTTCAATTCTTTCTAAAAGTTCACTACTAACTGGAATTGGCTTTCCATCTTTCATTGCTGCCTCTATTAGTTCTTGCTTGCTTTCTTCCTCAACCTCAATTTTTTGTAACTCTACAGCTGGAATTGTCCTAATCTCCCATTTTGCTGGATGATTTACGATATCGTCTGGGAGCTGGTCTACTGTTTCTTCCCCTCGTAGCAACACGGCATCCTTATGTCGAATTAAACCGTGGCCGATCCAATCTAAATAGGATTTTGCACCTGCTCTTAAATGGTCTGCAATTAACCATTCTTTGTTTTGAAGTGTGGCCTGCCATTTACCAATTTGCTTTTCTACATCCTTCACCGTACCTACAAGATATAGCTTTTCCTTTGCTCTCGTAAGGGCAACATAAAGGACACGCATTTCTTCTGAGATTAGTTCTAGATGCATTTTCTTCTTAATCGCAAGCATTGGTAGAGTTGGATAGCTAATCCGAAGCGTTGGATTCACATATTTCGTTCCAAATCCAAGCTCCTTATCTAATAAATATTTTTTATTTAAATCCATCATGTTAAATTGCTTTGAAAGTCCACCAACAAACACAACCGGGAACTCTAGTCCCTTACTTTTATGAATTGTCATAAGGCGGACAACGTCCTCTTGTTCACCAAGGGCTCTAGCTGTACCTAAATCATCCCCACGATCCTGCATGCGTTCAATAAAACGCAAGAATCGAAATAAGCCTCTAAAGGATGTTGCTTCATATTGACGGGCACGGTCGTACAGGGCACGAAGGTTTGCTTGACGTTGCTTTCCTCCAGGCATGCCTCCTACAAAATCATAAAAGTACGTTTCTCGGTACAGTTGCCATATCAAATCAGATAATGAACCTGTTCTTGCTCTTGTACGCCAGCTATCTAATTTATGATAAAAATCGGATACTTTCCCGTGTGTTGCATCATCAAAGGATACTTCTTTTAGAAATACTTTCAACGCCTCATAGTAAGGACTGTTTTTTTCATACGTTCGAATTTTGGCAAGCTCATCGGCTTCAAGTCCAACAATTGGTGAACGTAAAACGGATGCGAGTGGAATATCCTGGTATGGATTATCAATTACCTTCAATAATGACATCATAACGCTGACTTCTGTCGCATCAAAATAGCCAGTTGAAAGATCGGCATAAATCGGAATGCCTTGTTGTTTGAATTCCTCCATAATTTGAGGAGCCCATGGCATTGAACGCATCAAAATGACAATATCGCGATAAGTTATGCTCCTCATTCGATTTTCTTTACGATCATACACTTGGAACCCAGAAGAAATCATGTCCTTGATTTGCTTCGCCATCGCGCGAGCTTCAAGCTGTGCTGTTTCAAGCTCTGCCTCGTCAAAGAGAATCATTGGCTCCTCATCTTCTTCGTTATCCTCTGGCTCAAAACTTGCCACTTCTTGGCCATTCTTATCAATTAACAATAGTTCAGCAGCCATTTGACTACTTTCGGGATAATCAGCGCCTAGTTTTAGCTCAGCATCATCGTCATATTCGATTTCACCAACGGCTTCACCCATGATTTGTTTGAACAAATAATTCGTTCCGTCCAAGACCTCTGCACGGCTACGGAAGTTTTTCGATAAATCAATTCTTAATCCAGTATCTTCCCCTAATTGGGTAAACCTTTTATATTTACTTAAGAACAACATTGGTTCTGCAAGCCGGAAACGGTAAATCGACTGCTTCACATCCCCAACCATAAACATATTTCCAGTTGCTTCTCCGTCTTTTGTTACGAGCTTTAAAATGGACTCCTGTACCATATTGGTATCTTGATACTCATCCACAAAAGCCTCTTCAAATTGGAGCCGGTATTCAAGCGCTGCTTCGGAAGGCACTAACTCGTCTGACGAAGTCCCACCTTTTCGTAGAATCTCAAGGCAATAATGCTCTAAATCAGAAAAGTCAACTAGCCCCTTTTCTTCTTTTACCTTCTGAAATCTGTCACCGAATTCAATTACAAGTTCAACAAGCATCTCGATCGAAGGCTGCATTTCTTTAATGTTGTCTAAATAGCTTTCTGGAGGACGGCTAAACAAATCTTCCTTTATTTTTTCAACCAGCTTTTTCGCGTCATCTCTGAGCTTTGATACCTGTTCCTTCAGATTTTCATCATACTCATCACCCTTAACAGGCTTCGCTCTCCCAAACACTAGAGTCTGCATTTCATGATAAAGAGCCGTCCATGAGTGGTTCTTCGCATGTAAGAGTCGATGGATCTGTTCAAGGTCTGCTTCAATATTTTCTGCCCTTGGAGCAGGTCCCCCAGGCATTCGAATTAAATCCATCGCATGTTCTAAATTAGCTTTTGCCCCCTCAAGCTGAAGAGAAATATCCGCTAACAAATATGGAATATACGGGGTTTGATCCAAACTCTGATCATCTACTCGATAATCTTCCACAATTTGCTTAAGCCACTCATTAGGCGCTGGATGTGCTCGTGAAAATTCATATAGTTTCCGAATCATATTTTGCAATTCAACATCGGTGCGGTCATTCGTAAAACGATCAACTAAGTCAAAGAAATTCGTGTTTTCGAGTTTGCTGTAATGCTCTTCAAAAAGTTCTTCCATTACCTCATCCCGCATTAACTCCGCCTCAGTTGAGTCTGCTATTCGAAATCCAGGGTCAATGTCAATTAAATAGTAAAACTTCCGAATGACCTCCAAACAGAAAGAGTGAATCGTTGAGATTGAAGCACGATTGAGTAAGCTAAGTTGACGTCTAACATGTAAGGAGGCTGGATCTTCCTTTAATGCTTTTTCTAGTGCTTCTCCAATTCGATTTCTCATTTCAGCCGCAGATGCATTTGTAAAAGTCACAACAAGTAAACGGTCAACATCAACTGGATGTTCCTTAGATAATATTTTTCTGATAATCCGCTCAACGAGGACTGCCGTTTTACCAGAACCCGCTGCAGCTGCGACTAAAATATCTTGACCACTTGAGACAATTGCTTTCCATTGATCATCGGTCCATTGACTTCCTTCTGGTTTTGGTATGAGATTAGTCATGAATTTTCACACCTCCATTTAGAATTTTCTCGAGGATAACGTCTTTACTTTCATTTGGGAGAACTCGGTACTTATTTTCCTCTAAACTTTGGTCAAACTGACAAACAGATTTAAACGAACAGAACGTACAAGGGGTTTTATCCTTAAGCTTATATGGTGCAATATCAATCTCACCATCTGTTATCCTGTTTCCAGTGTTTTTAAAGACTCCACGTACATGGTTGCGAAGATATCCCAATTCTTCTTCACTTGCAACTTGTGAATTAGAGTAAAAGCTACCGTCCTTCTTAATGGCTGCAGAAACAATTTGGGAGTAGCCTGTCCCGAGTGATTGGTCCATTAAACGAACAGATTCCTCATCCCCTAATAAGAGTCCTTTCATTTTAAATCTCTTAAAGATTTCCTCTTCAATCTTATCCTCAGACAGTACTTTATTTGAATGAATTAATGGATCATGGATATGGAAATATAGAACACCTGCAGGTTTTGCAGCAGTACCGATCCAATCTTTCGAATGCGTAATGATTACATCCAAATACGTTAACATTTGTAGAGCAAGTCCATAATAAACCTCTGAAAGATTAAGTGCCTTTTGACTAGACTTATAGTCGATCACTCGTAAAAGCACACCATTTGAGCTTTCTGCTTTATCAACGCGGTCTATTCTACCTATGAGCTCCATTGTACTGCCATTATCCAAATTAAAACGAATTGGTGGAAGTGGCCCCTTCTTTCCAAAGCCTAGCTCAATTCCTACTGGGGCAAAGCCACTTGCCTTCGCATGGTCACTTAAAATCTTTGATGCACGACTGATGATTTTTTGTAATTTATGCATGATATAGTGATAACGGTTTGAGCTTAATAAAATTTCTTTCTGTAATCGTGGAGCTAATTCTTCTACTGCTTTTATAGCTAACTTGTCACATTGCTCTTTTGTTAAGTCCCGCCAATCGATACCATTCTTCCGTAAAAAGTCGGCAATATTCTTTAATGCGGCATGGAATAAATCACCGATATCAGGAGATTCCAAGCGGAATACTTTCCGTTCTTTCAACTGAAGTCCATAGCTTGCAAAATGGGAGAAAGGACAGCCCTGGAACACTTCCATTCGAGAAACGCTCCCTTGAATATGGTCACCATATAGGGCATCCGTTATTTCTTTTGATAGCTTTTTCGGTTTGTTTTTATAAAATAAACTACTTAATACAAGCTGACTTTTATCTTTCATTTCATCGTGGTTTGCAAAATAATTGTATACATCCCACCATAAATCCTGAATTGGATACTGCTTTTTCCAAGCCTGTAATTGTGTTGCCAATGAAGATAAGGCAACATCAGGATTCACAATGTATTCTAACTGCTCTATAGCTGGTAGCTCAGAAGGTTCATTCATGTAAAACTTTTCTTCTGCACTTGGAAATAGATCCTTCAGACGTTTTATGATTGGTGATGGAAGAAGTGACTTTCCTTCTTCGTTAGCTAAAGGATAGCTAATATACAAAGCTTCCTGTGGACTAGTTAGTGCACAATAAATAAGGAAATTTTCATCTAAAAGAGTCTCTCGACTTCCTGGCGCTAATTGTAAACCAGCATCACCTAATGTTTCTCGGTCTGACTCCGAAAATACACCTTCTTCATTTGGACGTGCAGGAAGGACACCATCATTCGCACCGATAATAAAGGTACATTTAATGTTTGAAAATCTTGACCGTTCCAAGCTTGCGACAAGGACTTGGTCTATCGCAGGCGGCACTAGTGCAAATCGCATGCTTTCCAAACCAGTTTCAATCATGTTACTAAACGTAGTAAGGGAAACTTTTTCGTCACCAACGATTTCAACATATTGATCTAGTAGTTCTAAAACAGCATTCCACACCTGATCATTTTCTCTTGCTTCCGAAAGTCGTCCAGCGAGTTCTGCGTTCAACTTTAACTCTTCCATTTTTGCAGGGATTTCAAGATCCTCTAAATAAAGAAAAAGAGCCTCACACATCCCTCTACCGTCCTTCGCCTTTTGAAGACGTTTCCCGAGGGAAACTAATGGGCGGGCAATCATGTCTCGAAGGTCATTTAGCTTGTCCTCATATTCACGTTCGTTGTCTGTTTGCGGTAGGTCTGAATCCTCTAAACCCCTTATCCGCTTATATTTCCATCGCTTACCATTTGTCCATTTATAGCCTTGAATCCCGTACTCAAGGACATAGTTTTCAAGCTTGTCCATGTCCTCTCGAAGTGTTGGAATCTCTTCACCAAAAGGATATAGGAGATCTGTTTTAACACAACGAAATACAGACTCATAGCGCCAATTGCTATTTACGACCTCAAGACTTGAACGAATCAATTCAATTAATGGATGATTTAACATCGATCGTTTTTGGTCAATGAAAAATGGGATGTGATAGTCTTGAAAGATCGTTTCGATAATTTCATGATAATCACTCGTATTTCGAATCATAATCGCAATATCACGATATCGATAATTTTTATCCCTTGCTAATTTTTGAATTTCACGCGCAATCCCTTCAATTTCAGCACGTCGATTCACCGCTTGGCTTAGTGTGATTGACGTCTGACCTTGATATGGAACTGTTGGTCTTTCATCAAAATATCGTTCTAAATGTGCTAACGAAGGTTCAGAGGAGTATCGGTATTGACTTGTTAACAAAATGGGCTCCTCAACCTTTATGTTATTTTCTTGAGCGAACTGAATAATAGATTGATAGGTTTTTCCAGTCATTCGGAAAAGACTTAAATCATGTGGTGGAACTTCATACCCCTTATCAATCGTTAAAGCAATTTTTACTTTCTTTGAGACTTTCATAAGCTGCCCTATGACTTCAAGCTCCTGAGGGGTAAAACTATGGAATCCATCAATCCAGATTTCTGCTTCTTTAACATAGGTAGATTGAGGAATTTTTTCCGCTAAAAGTCGTAAATAATCTTCTGAATCTACGTATTTCTCAAATAGATGTTTTTCTAATTCATCATATAAAAGTTGAAGATCATGTAGTTTATCTGAAAGTACTTTGTTATCAGATGCAACTGTTTGTTTTTGTTCTTCAAGAGTTTCAGGAGTGACACAATATCGTTTAAACTCCGCAACCATTTCTTCCATTTGTGTAATAAATCCATTTTTATCAGCAGCACGAGAAAAAACCTTGAGTTCCTGTTTTTTGGAATCAATGATTTTACGAAGGAGCATATTCACTCCAACATTATTCACGTGATAACGGCTCATTCCCCCTGTTTCCTGCAAAACCCGCCATGCCAAACGAGTAAAACTGAAAACTTGAGCTCTCATCATACCTCCAATTCCAGGTGTGTTGATTAAATCATATTCTGATTGGAACGTCATTTGGTCTGGAACTAAATACACAATCGGAGAACCTGTTGGGTCGTCAAGAAGCTTTAATCGAATATCTTCAAGACATGTGTATGATTTCCCTGTACCAGCACGTCCCAATATAAATTGTAAAGACATATAGTAACCTCCTAAAGAGAGAAGAATCATTCGTTTCATTCTTATCCTCTAATTGTATCAAAAAAAATGTCGAACAGTGAATTGTATCATCATCCAGATTCTAGAAAGTGTCAAAGAACCCTCACAATCTGCTATTTTTCAGGATGTTATAATTTTTGTAAGGTACTTCCAATATATTTGAATGAGAAGATTTTATTATGTAGAAAGAAGTGATGTTAATGTCACAATGGTACAAGAAATCGATAGCAGATGTAGAAACTGAACTTACCACAAATATTGAAGCAGGGCTTTCAGAAAGTGAAGCCGCTGAACGACTTCGAAAATTTGGTCCAAACCGATTCGAGGATCACAAAAAAACATCGATTTTAAAAATGTTTTGGGTTCAAATTAATAGCATGTTAATCTACATACTTATTGCTGCAGCTGTTATTTCGGCTTTTGTTGGCGAAATGGCCGATGCCGCCATTATTTTTATCGTTATCCTTCTTAATGCTGTAATTGGGGTTGTTCAGGAATCTAAGGCTGAAAAAGCTTTAGAAGAACTAAAGAAAATGTCCACTCCAAAAGCGATTGCCAAAAGAAATGGGGTCCTGAGGGAAATTCCATCTGAAGAAATTGTACCAGGTGATATTGTCGTTTTAGATGCTGGGCGCTATGTCCCTGCTGATTTACGCCTCGTAGAATCAGCGAATATGCAAATCGAAGAATCAACTTTAACAGGGGAGTCTGTTCCAGTTGAAAAAAATGCTACTTTAATTACAAGTCACGAGGCATCCATTGGTGACCAAAGGAATATGGCGTTTATGACAACTCTTTCAACTTACGGTAGAGGAATTGGCATCGTTGTTGATACAGGTATGAATACGGAAATCGGAAAGATTGCTAGAATGCTTGGCAAACAACAAAAAGAAACAACCCCTCTTCAAAAGAAATTAGATGAATTAGGTAAGTTCTTAGGAATAGGCGCGATTATTGTTTCCATTGTCATCTTTTTCATTGGTTTCTTTCAAGGTAGAGAACCGTTGGATATGTTCCTTATTGCTGTTAGTTTGGCGGTCGCAGCGATTCCCGAGGGTCTTCTTGCAATTGTGACGATTGTACTCGCTATGGGTGTCGGGCGGATGATTAAGCATCATGCGATTGTACGTAAGCTACCTGCCGTGGAAACTTTAGGTGCAGTAAGTGTGATTTGCTCGGATAAAACAGGAACGCTAACGCAAAACAAAATGACAGTCACCACTATATTTATGGATGATTGTTATCAGGAGATTGGTGAGGTTCCTTCTGACTTCGCACAAAGCCATCCTTTTTTTTATGGGATTACATTATGTAATGATGCCCAGGTTTCTGAGGATCAAAGTACAGGAGATCCAACCGAAATTGCACTTGTTCAAGCGGGGTTGAACATTGGCTTGCATAAAGAGAAACTTGAAAATTCCTTCAAACGGATCTACGAACTACCCTTTGACTCTGATCGAAAAATGATGACAACTGTTCACGAAGATAACGATAGGATTGTTTCCTTTACAAAAGGAGCTTTGGAGAGCATATTACCTAGGGTAACAGCTATTTATAAAAATGGGGAAGTTACCCCACTTACTGATATTGACGAAAAACGTATTCTACAAGCAGCAGGAAAAATGTCTGATAAGGCCTTACGTGTTCTAACTGTAGCTATGAAAAATGTATCAGAAGATGACAGCCTTGATGACAACTTAGAATCAGATTTTATTTTCCTTGGCCTAATCGGTATGATAGATCCTCCTCGTGAAGAAGTGAAAGCATCGATTGCCTCTTGTAAAGATGCGGGCATTCAGACCGTTATGATTACGGGTGACCATCAAAAGACAGCATTGGCAATCGCGTCTGAACTCGGAATAGCAAACCATGAGGCACAAACGTTGACTGGCCAAGAACTACAAGCACTTAGTGATGTGGAGCTACAGGAAAAAGTGAAAACTGTTCGCGTATTTGCACGAGTTTCCCCCGAGCATAAGGTGCGTATTGTGAAAGCATTAAAAGATAATGGACATATCGTCTCTATGACTGGTGACGGTGTAAATGATGCTCCTTCATTAAAGCAGGCTGATGTGGGAGTAGCCATGGGGATCACAGGTACAGATGTTGCAAAAGGGGCCGCTGATATCATCCTTACAGATGATAATTTCGCTACAATTGTATCAGCAGTAGAACATGGAAGAAATATCTATCAAAATATCAAGAAATCGATTTTATTTTTACTCTCTTGTAATCTAGGAGAAATTACTGCGTTATTTATTGGTATTTTACTTGGATTACCCGCTCCATTAACAGCCGTACAAATTCTGTGGGTGAATCTAATTACAGATACCCTTCCCGCAATTGCATTAGGGATGGATCCTGATGATCCCGATGTGATGAAGGAAAAACCACGGGATCCAAAGGAAAGCATCTTTTCCAAAGGGAGTGGTAGCTTCACCGTATTGAATGGGTTATTAATTGGTTTTATTACCTTATTTGCATTTGTAGAAGGCCTACGTTTCTATTCTGGTGCAAGCTCAGTCTTTTCAATTAATTATAGTAACATTACAGCAGATGCATTAATTCACGCTCAAACAATGGCGTTTATTACATTAAGTATTTCTCAATTATTTCACTCTCTCAATCTCAGAAGTCGTAAGAAATCGATCTTTAAGGTGGGACTATTTACAAACAAATACTTAATCGCCGCAATCTGTTTAGGTATCGCCATTCAAGTCGGGCTTGTCTACATCCCGTTCTTCAACAATGTATTTGGAATTCATTTTCTTACAGGTAATGATTGGCTTCTCATTCTTGGACTATCCATTGTACCTGTTATAGGAAATGAATTTATGAAAGTATGGAAACGAATATTTTCTGCTTAAACGTTCAAGAAGGTCCAGTGCATGATATTTCTGCACTAGGCCTATTTTTTTTGAACCCGCATTTTAAGTTAGGCATATGTTACAAAGAGGTGGTGGTTTATATTGAATCGGTTATTTCTTGTAGCATTTTTGCTTATTATTACGGGCATATTTGTAGCCTCCAACATTTATACTTTGATCCCCATTTATCCAAGCATTTCAGATTCCATCGATATTACGATTGAAAAAGCCGTGCTTGGTGGGAGCATTTTTTCATTTTTCTATGCGATAGGATTACTAACCTTTGGTCCACTTTCTGAAAGAGTAGGTAGAAAAAAAGTGATCGTCTCTGGCTTATTCTTCTCAATTGTTACGACCTGGTTAGTTGGTTTTTCCTTTAATGAGGCAAGTCTATATGTTTTTCGAGGATTGCAAGGGATTGCTCTTGGAAGCTTTGCACCGGTTGCGTTCGCCTATACATTTGAAATATTTCCAGTGCGACATCAAACCCTAGTTCTTGCCCTTATCAATGGCGGTTTTTTAATTGCAGGAATCCTTGGACAGCTCATGAGCTCAAGTATCACTTATTTTTATGGTTGGGAGTATGTTTTTTATAGTTTTGCCGGGATCTATCTTGTCCTTTTTATAGGTAGTCTGTTTATATACCCCAGTGTGCCACTTACGAAAGAAGCCGATGCCTCTCTCTTACAAGACTTTTATAAAATCGTAAAAAACCCTTCATTAGTCATTTGCTATTTAATCACTTTTTCAATTTTGCTATCCTTTATTTCATTTTATGATGGCATCGGTCAATACTTAAATGAACGGCATGGGGTCGACGAACAGACATTATTCAAGATCAGGGCAATTGGCCTTATCGGAGCTTCTCTATCTCTATTCACAGGAAAATTGGTTCAACAATTCGGCGACCGTCGAACATTATTAATTGGATTAAGTTTAGCTACCACTAGCCTACTTTGTCTTTTAATGTCCAAAACACCAGGAGTTATTGCTGTTTTAAGCATACCTTTTGTTGCTTCAATATCATTGCTCTTCCCTTCGATTATATCCCTAGTAGGCAAATTGGGAGAACACGCACGTGGTTCCGCTATTTCATTATATTCCTTTACATTATTAACCGGCGCTAGCTTTGGTCCGATTATAGCCTCAGCTTTAGATTTTCCTATTTTACTAGTAAGCCTTATTGGAGTGTTTATCTTCAATATAGCCTTAAGCATGCGATTAAAATTATCCTATGAAAAAGGGTACCACTAGACAGTGATACCCTTTTGACTATTAACTCGTTCTGTTACAACTTGGGCAAAGCGCTTAAACCGAGGCTCATCGATCCGTTGTGGCATTAATTCAATTTTTAAGGTCGCCGCTAACTTCGAGTGTACATAAAGCATATCGCGAAATTCATCAACCGCCCCACAAAAATTCGGATAGCATTGGTCCCCAGTACCAAAAACTCCTGTTACAATACCGTTTGTAGGACCGTTCTCAATAGCTCGATAAAGCCGAAGCATTTCGTGCGGAATTTCCCCATCCCCCCATGTATAGGTCCCTATGATAATGACATCAAATGATCCTAATTCGTAATAAGGAAAGTATTCCACCTGATAAACGTAACACTCACTTGTATACCTTCTCATATAATAGTTGATGATTTTTGCTGCTTCCTCTGTATTGCCTGTTATTGATGTATAGACAATGGCGACCTTCATACTTATAGCTCATCAAATCCATTGGATTGGGATACCTTTGTATAAGTCCGTGATTTTTGCTCGAAGAAGTCAGATTTGGTATCATTCATCATCTCATCACTAAATACCTGAATCCATGGCATTGGATTTTCTTTTTCTTCATACAGATTTTGAAATCCAAGTTGACGGAAGCGCTTGTTCGCAAGGTACTCGACATACTCTTCAAATTCACGTAAATCAATTCCATCAATGTCTTTTAAAATATAGCGTGCCCACTCTTTTTCAAGTTCCACTGCCTGTCCAATTGATTTATAAACATACTCTTTGTTTTCTTCGGTATTCAATTCTGGGTTCTCTGATAAAAGAATTCGAACAAATTGTGCAATGAAATATGCATGTTGCATTTCATCCCTTTGAATATAGCTAATCATTGTACTAGTCTTAAGCATTTTTTGTTGCCTAGCTAGATTATAGAAAAAGGCAAACCCTGCATAAAAATAGATGCCTTCTAGATTAATCGAATTAATTGCTAACTTAAATAAGTTTTCCGGAGTTGGATTTTCCCTAAAACCTTCGTAAGCCTCTAGAATCAATTGATTCCTTTTTCGGACAATTGGGTCCTCCTTCGCCTGATTAAAACGTTCCTTTTGTTCAGGTAAAGGCACAAGTGAGCTCAGAATATAAGAATATGATTCATTATGAACGGCTTCCTGTTGCGAAATCACTGCAAAAATGGCTTTAAAACTAGAGTCCGTCACATAATCCATTACCTGGTTCATTGTCGGTGTTTGCAAACTATCTAATGATGCAAGCTGCGTGTTGATTCGTAAAAACACATCCTTTTCAATAGAACTTAATTGGTCCCATTGTTTGATGTCATCCTGCATATTAATTTCTTGTGCTTTCCAAAAATTCGAAAGCAAGGTTTGATAGAGTGTATACATTTGTGGATATGCGATATCGTTCCAATTCAATAGTCCTGAGGTTTCTCCATTAATGATTCCTGTTGATTTATTCGGATACTCTGGATTAAACAATTTTATTTTTGTTAATGGCTGATTATTCGTCATATGCTTGATCCTCCTTAACTATGGCATAGTTCACATTCTTCAATTTCTGCTTGTGACGTGCTTCTCACATAATACGTTGTCTTAAGTCCTTGTCTCCACGCCTCTAAATGAAGCTGTAAAAGGTCCTTTGCTTTAATGTCATGTCTCACATACAAATTGAAGCTAATTCCCTGGTCGATATGACGTTGGCGTGCTGCATTTTGTCTAATGCTCCAAATCTGATCCACCTCATGACGTGCTTTACGATAAAACTCGTACGTCTTATGATTGATATCTGGGGCGGTAACTTTAAACTTAAAATTCTTTTTTTCCTCCGCATATTCAGCCGCATAGATTGGGTCAATTCCATCTGTGGAACCTCCGATTTTAGCTGTCGATGAATTTGGAGCCACAGCCATTAGCCAGCCATTGCGCATTCCATGTTTAGATATATTTTCTTGAAGCTTCCTCCATCGTTCCGACGAATACTTTCTGCGAGTAAAATAGATGCCCGATTCCCATTCAGAACCTTTAAATTTACTATAAGCTCCTTTTTCCTTCGCTAGCTCCATCGATGATTTGATTGCTTGATAAGCAATTGCTTCATATAGTTCATCTGCAAATTGAACAGCCTCATCTGATTCCCAGTAAATACCCTTTAATGCTAAAAGATGATGCCAACCGAAGGTACCTAATCCTACTGCTCGAAACTTCTTATTTGTAAGGTCAGCTTGTTTAACCGATATCGTATTTAAATCGACAACATTATCAAGCATCCTAACCTGGATTTGAATTAATCGTTCAAGGACATCGTCTCCGATAGCTCTTGGTAGATTAACAGATGAGAGATTACAAACCACAAAATCACCTGGTTTTCGAATGATGACAATATTTCCTTCATCGTCGATAAACTCCTTCGTAATCGCTGTTGCTGACATATTTTGAGCGATTTCTGTACATAAATTACTGCAAAAAATCGAGGTTCGTCCAGTTCCTAAAAGGTGTTTGTTCGGATTCTGGCGATTTACTTCATCGCGATAAAACATGTATGGTGTTCCAGTTTCTAATTGAGCAATCATGATCCTTGCCATGACATCCATAGCACGATAGGATTTCCGTGGTAAAAGTGGATGGTTCACAGCTTCCACGTATTTTTCAGTGAAGTATTTTTCATCCTCTTCATCGTAAAAATCCTCGAGACCTAATGGGTTTCCTTTCTCATCTTTCCAACCCATGATTTGCTTTACTTCATGTGGACAAAAAGTGTGCCACTCCCCAATACTTCTGCCATTCTCATCTACCTCTTGCAGCTTTTCCATAAATAAGTCAGGTACGGAAACCCCTGTAAAAATATCGTGCGCCTTACGCCTTTCGTCTCCATTATTTGTTTTTAAATCTAGAAAGCCATTCATTATATCTTTGTGGAAAAGGTCTAAATAGATAGCAATTGCTCCTTGGCGTTGTCCTAATTGATCAACACTTACTGCTGTATCATTGATAAGGCGAATCCATGGAACAATCCCAGAAGAATTCCCTTTAAATTTCTTTATGTCAGAACCTAATGCGCGAACCTTGCCATAATATACACCAATTCCGCCACCATCTTTTGATAATCTAGCAATATCCCAGTTGTTTAAATAAATTCCATCAAGTGAGTCTTCAACTGTATCAATGAAACAAGAGGACAACTGACCAAAGCTTTTACCTGCATTTGATAGAGTAGGAGTAGCGACTGTCATATATAAATTACTTAACGCCCAATAGGCTTCTTTCACGTAAGTAAGACGAACTTCCCTTACCTCATGCTTCATTAATGTCATCGCGATTATCATGAATCGCTCCTGTGGAAGTTCGTAAATATTTCGTTCGTAATCCCTTGCAAGATAGCGATCCGCTAATAAAAATAAACCGATGTATGTAAATAAATGATCTTTAGAAGGATCAATGACATCTCCTAGTTCAAGTATTTCTTCCTTAGAATAGGAGTTTATTAATTCATTAGAATATATTCCTTTTGATGTTAGTTCCTGTAGCAACTCATACAAACTGCCATATTTTAGAGCACTGTTGTAATTTCTATTAGTTGCAGCTTTTTCATACAGTTCATTTAAATAGAGATTTGCCGCTAAATATGTCCAGTTGGGTTGATCCATGGCAATTTTATTTAAGGAATAAAAAAGTGCATGCTGGTTTGCTTCAAATGTCTTGAAATTCATTCCATCCAATTTGTTTCGAATTTCGGTCGTGTCGAGCTGGTAGGTACTTTCTGCATATTCAAGCGAGTGTAAAACTGAATCCAATTCCCCTTGTGTTGTAATATTCATCTATTTCTCTCCCTTAACAATTTATTCGCTAAAATAAAAAATCCGCCCAATTGAATTGAGCGGATGAAACGATAACATCAAGAGAGCACAAGAGTTGCCCTACCTGTCGCCACCGTTTCATCTTCCCAATCCCCGAAGAAGGTGAAACATCTTAAGAAAAGACAGGTCTCCTGACTAATACTTCACTCTACTTTGAACCCTTCCCATATAAGCACCTTAGAGGACATTCAAATAGTCCGGTGAAAATGACACTTCGAATTTCTTTGTTGGCTTGCTCTTCCGTTCCTCACGTATAAATTACATACGTTCCGTTACTCAAAGCTTCGCCGCCTCGAACTTCTTGGTCCTTTTCATCCTCCTATTTGAACTCTCTAACTAAAGTTATCTTATACAGTGGCCTGTTCATTTCGTCAGCATTTACAGTTGCGGGGGCAGTTCTGGATTTTCACCAGATTCCCTTTTAAGCACAATTGGCATCTTTTTCCCAAGGCTAAACACAATATGTAGTTGTTAATATTCAAAATCTATCAATATATACTATTACATTTAATAATAAGGGACACCTACTATTTTAGCAAGACAAAAAATGACAATTATTTCTCGAGAAATAATACCTTTTAATTTTTCTCCTGGGGAAAAAGTGTATGATATCTTTATTAAATAGAAATCATAGTGTAGGGCAACTTACTGATTTTATAAAAGGAGTGTTTTGTGAATGAAAGGACAAGCGACACCTTATTTAATGTTTAATGGGAATGCGAAGGAAGCTTTGGATTATTATAAGGAGATATTTGAGGGCGAAATATTGGATGTTCAAACATATGCTCAGGCAGGTTTTGAAACTCAGGACTGGGCTAATGACCGACTCATACATGGTAAATTCAAAAAGAACGAACTCTTACTAATGGTATCAGATGACTCTCCCGACCAAAGTGTAACCTTTGGAAACAATATCTCTTTAGTTATAGAATTTGAAAGTGAAGAGGAAATTACGAAAACTTATAATGACCTAAAGCAAAAAGGCACTGTGTTCATGGAATTACAGGATACATTTTGGGGTGCAAAATATGCAAAAGTAAAAGACCAATTCGGGATCATATGGGACTTAAACTATGAGAAGAAGTAAATGAAATTCCCCTAGCATCTAGGGGAATTGTTTTTATTTCTTCCATTCATGTTTAAGCAGCCCATAAAAATACATATCAAATCGCTTCCCGTCACGCTCTAGAAATTCTCTTGAAATTCCTTCTCTAACAAATCCTAACTTTTCATACAAGGCGATGGCCCTCTCATTGTACTGAAAAACGGATAATTGGATTCTATGAAGATTTAATTCTTGGAAAGCAAAATCCAACACGAGTTGCATGGCTTCATATCCAAGCCCTCGATTACGGTTTCCTTCTCCACCTATTGCGATTGCTAGCCATGCATTTCGATGTGGCCAAATAATACTGTCAATGTCCACAAATCCAACTAATTTATTAGTCTCCAATTCTTTAATTCCAAAAACAAATTCTTTCTCGTTCTTCTGCTCAACCCACTCTTTAAAAGCTGAAGGATGTTTAGGAAAGGATGGTAAAGTGTCTAGATTTCTAAGAAACTCTTGATCCTCATACCAACTTACAATGGTCGGAACATCTTCTTCTTTAATTCTAACAAGCTGGACTTTTTTTCCTCTTAACAAATTGTACGTAATCATTTGAATTACTCCCTTATTTTTACTATGAGAGTAATTCAACATTTTTGGTAAAAATCCTTTAGAAATATTTTTCAGGTCATATAAAAAACGAGAGAAAAACACTACGTTTTTCTCTCGTTACTAGCTTTTTGATAGTCTATTAAGCTGTTTTTCTTCTGTTTACATAGAGGAGACCAACAGCAACTAGGATTAGCGAAAGTCCAACCACTAACATGTTAGCCATATTTGTAGCTGTGATAGGAAGTTTTTTCCCTCCATTAGAATTCTTCGAATCAGAATCTTTTTCAGTTGATTCATTTGTATCAGAATCCTTCACTTCAGTACCGGGACTTTCTTTAGTATCTTCAATTTCTAACACACCAAATGTACTAAAGTGATCGGTAGTAGCAGTAATTTTGCCATCTTTGTATTCACCACCGACCAATTCCCATTCCTTACTTTGTGGATTCCAATAGAAAACCTTCACTTTCTTCGGATCATCCACAGTTTTAGGGTCAATCGAAAAAGTCATTGTGACTTTTTCGTTGAATTTGTGATAGCCCTTGCCTTCTGATTTGATTGTGAAATCATAGGCAACTAAAGCATCCTTACGATTGTCCTTCTGTACTTTAATTTCCGTTTCACTATCAGGTAAGATAGATGAAGGAATTTGAAGGTCAACCACACTATTTGAGATGACTAATGTTGCATTTGCTGCTTTAAGTTTCGCAATTGCTTCAGAGCTTAATGATACAAAAATTGTATTTTTCTTTTCAGGAACTTCAACTCTAACAATAGCTCCTTCTTTTAGTTCGCCTAAATCATCTGGAGATACTACATATTTGTTTCCTCTCTCGACTTCTGGAGTAACAACAATAATCTGCGGTTCCTCTTCGCCTGGTGTTGTAGTAACATCAACGATTCTACCTTCTGTTTCAGTTGGGATTCCTTCACTACCAAGGCTTACTAAATGCTCACGGAAGTTTTCCCAATCAGAAAGTCCTAAATCAGTTACACGGCCTTCTTCGTAAGCTTTTGCAAATACGTCATAGCCGTCTCCACCTTTAGCTGTGAAAGCATTTGTAGCAATAATATAGGTAGTATTATCGTCAACAGCTACAAGGTTTCCATTCGCATCTTCGATGAAAACAGCAATTACACGTTCGCCTGCTGGTTTCGAAGAATCGAATTCTACCTTACCTCCAGCAACATGTAGGAAACCACCATTCTCATCCGGATACTTGCTAACAGAAATTTCAAACGCTTCTTTCAGCTCAGCACCTGTTAATTCCATCGTAGCTAACGTGTTACCGAATGGAAGAACTGTGATTACTTCACCTACTGTGATTGGACCTTCATTAATTGCTGCACGAATCCCACCACCATTTTGTAAAGCCATCACTACATTTTCACCAGTAAATTCTCTTGCTTTTTTAAGCATTCCATCTGTAATTAAGTTTCCTAAGATTGTTTCGTTTTTCCGTACACTTGGTTTTGTATTATCACCATTTGTACGTGGGTATGCTAATTCTATAGGAGTTGATACTCCGATTTTCTCTTGTGCTACTTTGTCAACCTGGGCTTTGTACGGTGCTAATACTTCTGCTGCTTCAGGATCAGCCTCTTGATCACCAATTGAAATTAATTCCCCAGCATGTTCAATTACTACACCTTTTTCATCGAATACTACATCTAGCACACCTAGGTTGCTATTCGCATTACCTGTTTGAACGATTACTGTTGGTGTTTTATCTTTTGCAACTACGGATGGCACATCCAATGCTGTATGACTATGTCCACCTACAATAACGTCAATGCCTTCTACTTTTTCAGCTAGGATTAAGTCGTTATCAACCGCAGCATTATCATCATAACCAATATGTGTTAATGCAATAATCTTGTTGACACCTTCTGCTTCAAAAGCTTCAACAGCTTTTTCAGCTTCTTGTAGATAGTTTTCAAATGCTATTGAACCCGGGCTTGAAATGTCAGCAGTTTCTTCTGTTGTTAAACCGAAGATACCGACTTTCTCACCGTTAATTTCTTTGATGATTCCATTGTAAATTTGTCCATTATCAATTTCAGATGCGATAGAATCATTGAAAATCCCATCAAATTTAGCATCCTTCGAGAAATCAACATTGGCACTTACAAATGGGAACTTAGCTCCCTTGATAAATTCAACTAATTTTTGATGTCCTTCAGATGAAGAACCTAAATCAAATTCATGGTTACCAAAGGTCATTGCATCGAAGCCCATTAAATTCATCATGGCTAAATCTGCTTTTCCAAGGAACTCATTAAAATACAGTGTCCCTGTAAATGCATCTCCTGCATGAAGAAGTAGTGCATTCGGATCTTTGGCTCTTTCATCTTTCACTGCCGTTACCGTTTTAGGCATCTTATCTAAGGCAGCATGCGTATCGTTTGTATGCAATACCGTTAAGTTAAATTGACCTTCCACATCAACGATTCTACCTTCAACTTCAGTTGGAATTCCCTCGCTTCCAAGACTTACTAAATGGTCACGGAAGTTTTCCCAATCAGAAAGACCTAAGTCTGTTACACGGCCATCTTCGTAGGCTTTTGCAAATACGTCATAGCCGTCTCCACCTTTAGCTGTGAACGCGTTAGTTGCGATAGTATACAATTTATCATCTTGTACCTCTATATACTCACCATTTTCGTTCAGGTAAGATACGGATACCACACGTTCATGTTCTGGTTTAGTCGAGTCAAACTTAACTTTACCGCCAGCAAGATGTAAAAATCCACCGTTTTCACCAGGGTACTTGCTTACGGAGATTTCGAATGCCTCTTTCAATTCAGCACCTGTAACATCCATTGTAGCTAACGTGTTACCAAATGGAAGAACTGTGATTACTTCACCAGTTGTGATTGGGCCAGCATCGATAGCAGCACGGATACCACCACCGTTTTGTAGAGCCATTATTACATCTTTACCTGTGAATAACTTTGCTTTTTCAAGCATTCCGTCTGTAATTAAGTTTCCAAGAATCGTTTCGTTTTTACGTACGCTTGGTTTTGTATCATCACCACTTGTACGTGGGTTTTCTAATTCAATAGGAGTTGAGACTCCGATTTCTGTATTAGCTACTTCTTCAACTTTTGCCTTATACGGTGCTAATACGGCCTGAGCTTCCTCGTCAGGATCTTGTCCTTTAATTTCAATTAATTTACCATTATGTGTCTCTACTACACCATTTTCGTCGAATTCAACATTTAGAACACCTAAGTTACTGTTTGCATTACCTGTTTGAACGATTACTGTAGGTGTTTCATCTTTTGCAACAACGACTGGTTCAGCCAATTCTGTATGGCTATGTCCACCAACAATAACGTCAATTCCTTCCACTTGTTCAGCTAGGATTAAGTCGTTATCTACAGCAGCATTATCATCATAACCAATATGTGTTAGTGCAATAATTTTGTTAACCTCTTGTGCTTCAAAAGCCTCAACAGCTTTTCTTGCTTCATCAAGGTAGTTTTCAAATTCAATCGAGCCTGGGCTTGAAATATCAGATGTTTCTTCTGTTGTTAAACCGAAGATACCCACTTTCTCACCGTTTACTTCTTTAATGATTCCATTGTAAATTTGTCCATTTTCAATATCAGATGCGATAGAATCATTGAAAATCCCATCAAATTTAGCATCCTTTGAGAAATCAACATTGGCACTGACAAATGGGAATTGTGCACCTTGGATAAATTCGACTAATTTTTGATGTCCTTCACTAGAAGAACCTAAGTCAAATTCATGGTTACCAAAGGTCATCGCATCTAAGCCCATTAAATTCATCATGGCTAAATCTGCTTCTCCTTGGAACTCATTAAAATACAGTGTTCCTGTAAAAGCATCTCCCGCATGAAGAAGTAGCGAATCAGGATTTTCTGCTCTTACTTCCTTCACTGCAGTTACCGTTTTTGGCATGTTGTCTAAGGAAGCATGAGTATCATTTGTGTGCATGATCGTTAAGTCATAATTAGCTTTTAGGTCAACTTGAACCATAACCGGGTCATGGTCACTCGCACGCCCCGCCATATCTGTAAAGTCTGCATTAATGTGTAAAATATCAATTTCAGTTCCAGGTACTAAGTTATTTGATACCAAAATGTGATCTAAAACTTGTGAGTTACCTTGGAACAAATATGTGTAGCGATCACTTTTTCCAACATGGTTAATCATGTTGGTCATTAAGTCGCCTTCATGAATTTTAAGGGACTCAGCGAACTGGTAATCGTTAAAATCACCAACTGATACAACATTTGCATCAGGGTTATCAACTTTTATTTCTTCGATAAAGTCATAAACAATATTTGCAATTTGTTTCCGTTGAACTTCACTTCCATATACCGGCGGTTGTGTTGAACCGAATAATGGAGTGTCTCCAGATTTGGAGTTCCAGTGGTTAACAATAACCACTACATCTTCACCTTTGAAGGTAAATTGTGCTGCTAAAGGTTTACGACTGTTATCAAATGCAGCATTTGTAGGATCGATTCGTCCAGGGTTATGTGTTAATTTACCATCTTCATAACCAACAGCTGTTGTTGCATCACCAGCTTGAATGCCTTCTGGTAAAGAAACACGTTCTGGATTATATAAGAATCCAACACGGATGTTTGCATTTGGTGCTCCACCATCTTGGTTATTAACAGGATCAATATTTAAATATTGATATTCAGGACCACCCGCAGCAACAATTGCTTCAATCAAACGTTCATAACTTTCGTTAGCGGCTGAATCTCCTGCGCTTTGTCCATTGTTATCTTGAACCTCAGTTACCCCGATGATGTCAGGACTCTTCATGTCTTGAACAAAAGCTCTTGCTAATTTTTGAGCTTTATCGTCTGAAGTTTCTTTCGTATTATTTGAGAAGTTTTCTAGATTGTAAGAAGCAATCGTTAGCTTATCGTCTTCTTTAACAATCGTTGTTGTCTCAGGTTCTGCATTACCTTTTACATGGTTTGATTCCATGTCATCTAAATCAACATAGATCTTATAGTTTTGGAAACCATAGTTTACGACACCTGTGATCGGTCCTGTAAATTTGTCTCCTGTTGCTACCTCGAAATCTCTAGCAGCATTATTATCATACATTTTAAACTGGATACGATCCGGATTCGCATTGTCTTCCGTTAGTAATACTCCACCATGAAGGGTATCCGTTTTTCTGTTCTCTAAAACAGTAATCAAATCTCCGTGTTCTTGAGGTGCAACAGCCTTAACTGTTCCAACTTCAACAAGCATTCCTTCAATACTTTCCCAGAAATCAATTGCATCTTCTTCTGGGTCAAACTTTGCGAAACTATCATTATCAATCACTTGATTTGGTAGGTTTTCGTTTGTAAGTTTTACAGTTGTAGGTAATGCAACCTCTTCCTCAATTACTGTTACGACACCACCGCGGTCATCTCTAGCATTGATTTGTGTTACAGCTAAATCGGATTTGTTTGCATCACTATAGCCATCGATATGATATTCATCAACTGTACCAGTTACAGTTACTAAATTACCTACTTTTACATTTGCTTTATTTCCTGTGTATACTACAATACCCTCAGATGTATTTGCATTGTCATCCTTTTGATCATCTGGTGTTTGCATATGGAAGTAGTTGCCGCCTTTTATACTATAAATATACGTTACGACACCTTCGACGTTATTTACCACTACACCATCTAACGGTGAATTATGTGATTCACTTTGAATATCATGGATTTTAATATCTGCTGCATCATATACGCTATAAGTAAATTCTTTTACTTCACTAGTTGTTAAACCAGCTTTTACAGCAATGGCTTTAATGGTTACATCTTCATCAACTGTAATTGGTTCACTATATTTTTGACCGTTTTCTACTGTTGGTTCAGTACCATCTGTTGTAAAGTAAATCTCTGCATCCGCAGTTGAAGTAGATAATGTTACTTGAGTACCCGCAGGAATTGTACCTGATGGTTGAGATGCACTAACTGGTTGTACTTTTGAAGTATCTTCAATAATATCAGCTTGTCCACGCGGTATGATTTGATAATCTTGATCAAATTGTTGAACGATACCAGTGATTGATTCGTAAGTAGTTCCAACAGATAACTCTAAAGTACCGTTTTCATCACGCACTAAAAATTCTGTACCATCTTCGGCTTTGGCTGTATAATTTGCCCAGCCATTCCCTTTATTTACATCGATTAATTCTACATTTTTTACTAGAGCTAATTTAGATTCATTTTCTTCATTAACTTTAGCCCCTACTAATTCAGCTGGAGAGGGAACACCTTTATCCTCTGTTTTTTCAATCAATGTTGCAGAATCTAATTGTAATAACCCTCTATAATCTTGTAATGAACCACTTACAGTGATTTCATCTCCAAGTTGAACATCTAAAGAAGTTGGACGAACTGCAATTGCAGCTGTTTCATCTTGAATGTGAATTGTATTCTTTAATAATGCAGTTACTATACCTTTGACTGCTGCTTGACCAGTACCTTGGGTGCGAGCTTCAGCAATTGTGATTACAGTTGGTTGCTCAGGTTCTGGGTCTGGTTCACCAGGGTTGGAATCACCGTCAAGAAATTCATATGAAGATGCGCTTTTTAATCCTGGAACACTAAAATATGCTTCAAGGCTCCCTGTAATAGCTACTTTTCTTTTAAAATTATCTGGATGATCTACTAAGTTTATTCCTGTTCGAACATCACCTTTTGGTAACTGTACAGGTAAAATCTTAGCTGGATCCGTTTCGTTTTGATCATCAGCTAAACCAAGATTTGTATTAATATCGAATGGGCTTTCTTGGTCGTAGCTTGTTCCACTCTTAGTAGTGCCAACAATATATCCTTGTACTGTAGCTTTGCCAGTATTATTTGCAATTGCTTCTGCTACAGTTATATAGGATGTTTGTTCGGCAGTTGCTTCTGCTGCACTAGCAGCAGGTACAAAGTTTAATAGAGTAGTAGGCACTATTAAACTAAAAACGAATAATAACGACAGTAGTTTTCTTACTATGCCTTTTTTCACAGTTTTCTCCCCTCACTTAGTAAATTAGTAGAATATGGTACGCCTACAGAATACTGGGAAAGGGGTATTTGGTCAATAAAATTTACGAAAATTAAACAAAAGTATTACAAAATATTAGTATAATACACGAACAATAGGTATATAGTCGTAGTCTAATATTAACATTATCAATTTAGATAATCACACAACACAAAAAACGACCACAAATGAAAAAAAGTAGCCGTTTTTTTTATATCATATAAAATTTTAACTCAAAATTTGTTTTACCTTAACCAACTACATTTTTATATGTCTTTTGCAAATAACTTTTATTAATCTTACCCACATGTGTTTTAGGGATCTCCTCCACAAAGATAAACTCTTTTGGTACTTTATATTTGCCTATCTTTTCTTGACAGAACTCTATTAATTCATTTTTTGAAACGTGTTGGTCTGGCATTAAAGAGACCACAGCAATCACCATCTCTCCCCATTTTTGATGAGGTACCCCGATAACAGCAACCTCATTAATAGCAGGGTGCTTGCTAATACATTGTTCAACCTCAAGTGGGTACACATTCTCTCCACCTGTGATAATCATTTCTTTCTTGCGCCCCACAATATAGTGATAGCCTTCTTCATCACATCTCGCTAAATCCCCTGTGTGCAACCACCCGTCATTGTACACTTCCTTTGTTGCATCTGGATTATTCCAATAATGATGGAATACATGTTTTCCACGAATCAATAGCTCTCCAACTTCTCCAGACTTTGCCTCATGTCCTGCGGCTGTCATAATCTTCACTTCATTAAAAAACATGGCCTTTCCAACAGACCCTCTTCGAAACCTTGATATTTTCGGATCAATAAAGAAATTATTTGGCCCCGCCTCTGTTAAACCATAACCTTCTTTAAACGATAATCCCTTTTCTTCAAAGGCCTGATAAATTTCGAGTGGGCAAGGCGCTCCCCCAGATAGAAAGGTATGCATGGTTGGAAATGTCATGTTTTTGAAGGATGGGGTGTTAACCATCATATGGTACATCGTTGGAACGAGTAAAACGATTGTACATCCTTCTTGATTAATAAGTTGAATGGCACGTTTAGGCTCAAAATTTTTTGCTATTACAACCTTGCCCCCCATCATTAAAATAGGAAGGGATAACGCATTAAGACCTCCAGTATGGAACATCGGCATATAGGTTAATGTCACATCTTCTGCTGACAAATTCCAGCTCACAATAGTATTTAACCCATTCCACAAAATAGATTGATGAGATAGGACAACTCCTTTGGGTTTTCCTGTTGTTCCACCTGTATAAATGATCGCCAAAGGGTCTTTTTCTAGAATGCACATCTCTGGTTCAACGGAGGTACTTACTACATTTACAATCCGATGATACTCCTCAGAATCAATTTTTATGATTTTCCTAGATTTATTTTCTTGTAATAAATCCTCAAATTGGCTTGAAAATGCAACTAGTTTTGGTGACGAATTTGAAAGTATATAATCGATTTCTTCACTCGATAAGCGCCAATTTAGCGGTACAAAGATTGCCCCAATTTTTCCACATGCAAATAGCAAATCGAAATAACTAACATCATTCGGAGATATTAGTGCTACACGATCTCCCTTCTTGATGCCAATTGTTTTAAAAAAGCAAGCGATACTTTCCGCACGTTTATTCAGTTCCTGAAAGGTAAATCGGCTGCCAGTTTCCCCATCCACGACAGCTATCGAATCAGGTGATAGTCGAGCCCGATTTGCAATCCAATCCAGTTCCCACCTCACAACTATCTCTCCTTACGTCTTCTTAATTCTACTCTTACTATAGAAGACAGGAGTTACATGGTAGTTACATGAGTGAAGTTATGAAAAAAAGAGTGGGTCTCCCACTCTTTTCGTTACATCATAATCCCACCATCAACATGCAAGGTTGTTCCGTTCACATAATCGGCTTCATCGGAGGATAAAAATAAATACGCATTGGCGATATCCGATGGTTTCCCAAGTTTTTGAAGTGGAATCATTTGCTTTAATTGATTGATAACTTTTTCAGGCACGGTTGCCACCATTCCTGTTTCAATAAATCCTGGTACAACTGCATTGACGTTGATTCCTTTTCTACCGAGCTCTTTTGCCCATGTTTTTGTCATCCCGACTACCGCGGCCTTAGATGCTGCATAATTTGTTTGCCCAACATTTCCATATACACCCGTTACAGAAGAGGTACTAACAATTTTTCCTTTACCATTTGCAATAAGATGTGGAACCACTGCTTGTGTACAATTGAAAACGCCTGTTAAGTTCACATCAATAACCTTTTGAAAGTCCTTCTGAGAAAGCTTTGTCAGCATCGCATCACGAGTAATTCCGGCATTGTTTATTAAAATATCAATCTTTCCAAATCGC
The DNA here is from genome assembly GCF_002734285.1 of Fredinandcohnia onubensis. Taxonomy (GTDB): domain Bacteria; phylum Bacillota; class Bacilli; order Bacillales; family Bacillaceae_L; genus Ferdinandcohnia; species Ferdinandcohnia onubensis_A. The sequence goes on from NZ_NSEA01000014.1 coordinate 233,187, forward strand.
TCCATTACAGCTGCAACCATTTGATCGACACTGTTTCTATCTGCAACATCGACTTGAAAGAACTCAACATCTGCACCTTGTTCTTTTAATTCCTCTGCTCTTTTTGCACCTGTTGTGTCATAGTCTGTTAACGCAACCTTTGCACCCTCGCGTACAAATGTAATAGCTGCTTCTAGCCCAAGCCCATTTGCCGCTCCTGTGATAATTGCTACCTTATCCTTTAATCTCATTTTGCAGGCTCCTTTTGTTCGATAAATTCATGTATATGTTTTAACAACAAATCTAGGTTATCAATTAACGGAGAATGTCCACAGTCTGCTAATTCAATAAATGTTCCTACTTCACCTAAATCCTCAACTATTTCTTTTGTCATTTTATCTGTAATCACCAAGTCTCTATCACCACGTAAAATTAAGACTGGGATTTTAATCTTTTTCACAAGACCATTTCCCTCAACCAATCCGTTATGATATTCACTGATATTATATTTATTTAATGAATAATAGACTTCAGCTAGATTTCTTTGTGTTAACATATCGTCTAAATATTCGTCATAATGATTCTCATCAGGCAAGTTATGGGTATAAATTAAAGCATTCCAAATCGCTTTTAATACTTCTTTATTTCTAGTGTCATACGCATTTTGAATCGGAATAATTCTAAGTGGATCCTTTAAGATATCCTCATAAGTTTTAAGTCTCTTTGAATAATCCTCTTTCCCCTCTGAATTAACCTCATAAAGCGCAATACCTCTTGTTGAGACGGACTCCACTAATATCAACTTATTACAATATCCTGGATAATCCACTACAAACTGCATTCCTACGGTACCACCAGTTGACCAACCAGCAATGCTAAAATCTGATAAGCCTAATTCATCAACAAATAGTTTGATATCATCAGAAAAGTCCTTTATCGATTGTATGGGCTTGTTATATGAGGATATTCCAAATCCCCTCATATCAACAGCGATAATTTTGTAATCGTTATCAATTTTATCAATTAATATATCCCAGTGCTTTGACGAAGTCATGTTACCATGTATAAGTAAAAGAACTTTTTCGCCACCCTCACGTTCCCGATATCCTAACGTTTCTCCATTTGCTAGATTAACAGTTTTCAGTTCGATTGCTGGCATGAACGATCCCCCCATTTTATTGCCGTGGCCCCCCACGCATATCCAATTCCTGCACTCACTAACACAACAAGGTCTCCTTCTTTTATTTTACCTTTTTTTTCGGCTATTTCCAAAGAAAGAATTTGATCCATTTGACCGATATGCCCATACTCATTTAGATAGATTGATTGTTCCTCAGATAAGCCTAATTCCTTTAACACGTAATCATGGGCTGACTTCTTCATGTGGAGAATACCTAAATAATCAATATCTTTCTCTGTATATCCACTTTTTTCTAATGCGGTTCGAATAACCTTAAGAAAGTTTTGCATGGACTTTTCTTCAAGTCGTTGCTTCATCCCTTCTGGGTCAAGGACATCGAGCATGTTTAATTTTTGCTCAAGCGCCTCTTTTGTGATTGGATTTTTTGTTCCCCCTGCTACAACGACAACGTCCTCGGAAAATGCACCGTCCGTTATAATATGACTTTCAAGGACGTGATTTTTTTGTGCACCTCTTTGTAAAAGAATTGCACCTCCACCAGCGCCTAGATTATACATAAAGCGAGTTCTCGGATTCTCGTAATCAATGAAATCTACATTGCGATAACCACCTGCAAGTAAAACCGTTTTAATAGAGTCATCCGACTTCATCATATTCTTAGCCACTTTTAAAGCCATGATTGTCGTACCACAGCGCATCGCAACGTCAAAACCCCATGCATTAACCGCGCCAAGCTCTTGTTGCATCTTAATCGCAGCTGTCCACAAGGGATATTCCTTATGTTCTTCGCCGATATAAATGATTAAATCGATATCCAGTGGATCAATCTTTGCTTTGTTTATAGCTTCTTTTGCTGCTTTTATTCCCATTTCACACGTATGGTCATCAGGTCCGGGAATTGGCTTTTTCAATATGCCCAGTTTCTTTTCAACAATTTCCTTAGGTATCCCGCTCATTCGTGAAATGTCTTCTCCAGTTAGAAAATCATTTGGAATGTAAATTCCTGTACTTATAATTCCAACTGATTGCAAAGTCAATGTGAGTCACTCCTCTATTACACGTTTCATGTACTGAACAGCATCATCTAAATCGGTAACAATTACTTCATCTTCCCCTTGAACATGGCTTACCTTTATCCGCCACTGCTTTTTCATTGTCTCACTATCAACATGAATTAAGGCACAACGGACAACGAATGAAGTTATGGTTTGATTATCATTCATGACCCTCTCTCCTTAGCCAGCTATTTTTTCTTTATCGACGTCTTTCGTTTTATTACTACCTTTTCTTTTATAAAACCACGACTTTACAGTTCCGACGATTCCCATTGGGAAGAACATAACGGCTAAGATATATAAAATGCCAAAAAAGATCATCCATCGTTCAAAAATCCAATGAACCTTTGCAAGTCCTGTTAGCCAATGGTGGGCAAATTCAATTAGTCCCGCTCCTATGATGGCTCCAACAAGCGTCCCTACTCCACCAATGATCGTCATGAGAAGAGCATCCAGTGTCACATCGAGCGCGAATACCGATGTATTTACAAAACGTAGTGTAAGAACATACATCGAACCAGAAACACTTGCGATAATACCAGCTACTATACTTGCAATGATTTTATAATGAATCACATTGTAGCCTAGTGACTCTGTCCGTGGTTCATTTTCCCGAATAGCTTGAAGAACTCTCCCTAGAGGAGATTCTGTGAATCTCTTTAACACTAAAAAAACAACAATCATAAGGATTAATGTAATAAAATAAAGAGTCAGCCGGTCTTTAAAAACGTCAGGGATGCGAAAAGTAAATCCGTCATTCCCCCTAGTTAACGACCTCCATTTTTCTGCAGCTACTAAAAACAAGCCTGAGAACGCCAACGTCAGCATCGCATAAAAGTGACTCTTTAACCGTAGTGAGAGTAAACCGACAACATAACTTAAAATGGCTGCCAGAATCATTCCAACAATAATCGATAGTAAAAATATAGGAACTGTTGGTTCAAAGCGATCTAAAAGAACTCCTGTCGAATAGGCACCTATCCCAAAAAACATGGCATGCCCGAAAGAAACAATTCCTGTAAAACCTAGTAAGATATCATAGCTCATTGCAAAGACAGCAAAAATAAAAATTTGTGTAAATAAAATTAATATACTTCTAGTATCATTGATAAATGGATAGCATAGAAGGAACACAGCTGCTGCAATGTAGATTATATTAGTTTTTGAAGAACCAGTAAGAAGCTTCATTTCCTCACCCCTTTACACCGAATAATCCTTGTGGTCTAAAAATTAATACAACGGCCATTAGAAGCATATTAACTGCTAGTGATAATTCTGGGACATAGTATGCCATGAAGGATCCCGATAACCCTACTAGGATTGCTGCAAACAGGGAGCCTGTAATACTTCCCATCCCACCAATAACAACGACAATGAATGCGAGTATTGCAAATTCCATTCCCATCTCTGCATAAATTTGGCCGGAATATGGTCCTAGTAATACACCACCAAGTGCTGCCATAGCTGCACCTACCATAAAGACAAGCATAAAAATCCTTTTAATATTGATTCCTAGTGATTGAACCATTTCCTTGTTAATTACACCGGCACGAACAATTAATCCTATTTTTGTATTTTTAAGGATATAGAAAATGAGGAAGAAAACTAGAAATCCTACCAAAATGATAAACAAGCGGTATTTGATTAAAATAACCCCGCCAAACTCCCAGCTCCCGCTTAAATATTCAGGGGTTTTCGCACTCAATTGGTTCGGTCCCCAAACAACCTTTAACATTTCAGAAAGAACGATCATAACCCCTAGCGTAATCAAAATTTGCTGAACATGATTTCCATATACAGGAGTAACAATGAATTTTTCCATAAGTAAACCTAAAATAAGGCCTGTAATCAGGGCAGTCACAATTCCGGCTACAAAGCTTCCAGTTTGCCCATATGACCAAACTCCTGCATATGCTCCCCAGGCAAACAAACCTCCATGTGCAAAGTTAAGGACATCCATAAGACCAAAAATCAAGGTTAACCCTGCCGCAAGTAGGAAAACCAACATACCTGTAGCAAGGCCGTTAATCGTTAAATTGATGATTGCTTCCACAAATTTTTCCTCCTTTCACCCATGAGTCCTACTACGCAATTCCTAAATATTGTTTACGGAGTTTTTCATTTTCTTTTAACTCCTTCATTTCACCACGATGTACGGTCCTTCCATCGTCAATAATGAAAAAGCGATCTCCGATCGTACTTGCCATGATAAAGTTTTGCTCCACGAGCACAATTGTCGTTTTTGACTTCATTTCTTGAATGGATTCCATCACTTTTTCAACAACAATTGGTGCTAGTCCCTTACTTGGTTCGTCAATGAGCAATAAGTCATTGTTATTGACATATGCTCTGGCAATTGAAAGCATTTGTTTTTGTCCACCACTGAGGTTTCCGCCCTTTCTTTTCCAGAACTTCTTTAAATCTGGAAACAGATTCAAAATATAATCTAGACGCTCCTTCGTTTCTTCGTTTTCCTTTTTGATTGCAACTTTCATATTTTCTTCTACAGTCAACTCTCCGAATATCCCTTGGTCTTCAGGGACATAGCCAATACCTTTTGTGGCAATATGGTAGGTTGCTAGACCTGAAATGTTCTCACCATTAAATTCAATTTTTCCTTTAGCCGGTGGATTAAGTCCCATAATCGACCTTAAGGTAGTTGTTTTGCCGGCACCATTTCTGCCTAATAGAACGGTAACCTCTCCTTTTTTAGCCTCAAACGAAACGCCTTGAAGGATATGAAATTGATCAATATAGGTTTCTATTCCCTCAACCTTAAGATGCAGTGTCATCGTACAAACCTCCTAAATACGCTGATTGAACTGTTTCATTGTTCATGATTTCTTCCGGTGTTCCATCAGCAAGCAATCTGCCGTTAAATAAGACCATCACACTATCAGAAAGATCAAGAATCATATCCATTTTGTGTTCAATCAAAATAATGGTGCGATTCCCTTCCTCCTTAATTTTCTTGATGACCTCGAGGATTGCAGGAACCTCCTCTAGTGACATTCCAGCAGTTGGTTCATCAAGTAACAGAACCTCAGTCTCCAATGCCAACAACATGGCTATTTCTAATTTACGTTTTTCTCCATGTGCAAGGTTTTTAGCGATTGCATCAGCTTTATTATCAAGAAGAACAAGCGATAAAATCTGTAATGCCTTTTCTTCGAATTGTCGATATTTACGGAAATGCTTAAACATTTGGTAGCGAACACCGGATTCCGATTGAACGGCTAATCGTACGTTTTCTAGAACCGTCAAGTTTGGAAAAACATTCGTTATTTGAAAGGATCGACCGATTCCTTTACGTGTACGTACTGTTGGAGATAATTTTGTAATATCTTCTCCTTTTAAGAGAACTTGACCAGCTGTCGGTGTAAGCTGACCACTTAATAAATTGAAAAAAGTTGTTTTGCCGGCACCATTGGGGCCAATAATTGATTTGAAGTGGTTCGGAGGAACTGATAAATTCACATTATCAACAGCTACATGGCCTCCAAAAGCGATTGTCAGGTTTTTCGTTTCAATAATATTCATCACGTATTTTCACCTCTTTTTTCTAAAAGTAAGCTTCGGTAGTAATCCTACCGAAGCTTATAGTTCAAATTAGTTGCGAACTGGTGGAGCTGTTTCCTCTGGGCTTAACTCTCTTATTAAGACTGGTACTGGATAATCCACACCATCAACCTTTTCCAGGCGAATCGCATATAAAGTTTGAAGAGCTTGATGATCTTCTTCACGGAATGTCATTTTTCCTTTCGGTGTATCAAAACTCATTCCTTCCATTGCTTCGATTAGCTTATCTGCATTCGTATCGCCATCTGTCTTCTTAATCGCTTCTACAATTGCTAAGGCAGCCGTCATTCCTCCTGGAGTAAATAAGTCAGGAACCTCACCATTGAACTTTTCTTTGTGTTTTTCAACTAACCAATCGTTAATCTCATTTTTCGGAAGCTGATGATAGTAAACGGTGAATCCTTCCATTCCAACTAACGCTTCCATTGTTGCAAGTGCTGGGATATCTGGAGCACCTGTGGAAATTTTAATACCATTTTCTTGGACCTTCATATCTGCAATTTGGTTCCAAGGTGAATTTGCACCTGCCCACACAACAAATAAATAATCAGGCTTTGCTTCAATAATCTTCTGGATATTAGAAGTAAAGTCAGTTGCTGCAGGATCTGCATATTCTTCATGGATAATTTCAGCACCTAAATTTTCGGCGGCTTCCTTAAAGGCTGCAACTCCATCTCGACCGAAAGCATAATCTGGTGCAAGGGTTGCAATTTTAACCCCTTCTTTTGCAATTGCTGCAGCGCCTGCAACCGCATCCTGTGATGAATTACGGGCTGTTCTAAATATATATTCATTCCAATCTGCACCTGTAATACTGTCTGCTGCAGCTGGTTCAACAATCATAATCTTTTCATATTCTTCAGCTAATGGAAGAACAGCTAATGTATCTGCTGAACTTGATGATCCTACTAAGAAGTCAACTCCGTCTTCTTCAATTAATTTTGTTGCTTTTTGAATGGCAACTTCTGGTTTTGTCTCAGTATCCTCTACAAAGAATTCGATTTTTTGACCATTTACTTCCATCGTCCCGTCTGTAGCGTACTCGAGGCCTAGTTCAAATCCTTGTGTTGATTGCTTGCCGTAGGATTCAAGCCCACCACTTAATGAAGCAAGTACACCAATTTTGATTGGATCCTTTGATTCTTCTGCTGGTTTGTCTGAATCTCCTGAGCTTGGATTCTCTTCTTCTGTAGTTGATGATCCTGAGCTACATGCCGCAGCTATCACCATTAACATGGCAAGCATGCTTAAAAAAAGCATTTTACGAAATGAGAAATTCTTCATTTTACCTTCCCCCTTATGTTCGTTGAAACTGTGAAACCTTTGCATTCATCGTACTTGAGGATAGTTACAACTGAGTTACAAAATCACTTTAGAATTTTTCAAACACCCTTCCATTGAATAACAGTAGCAGCCCATGTATAACCCGTTCCGGCACTTACTGCAACCGCAATGTCCCCTTCACATAATTTACCTTGCTCATTAGCAAAATGAAGGCCTATACACGGGTCTAGTGCCGACATATGTCCATGATGATCTAAATAAATTGTATTATCTTCTGGTATTTGTAATGTATGAAGTAGTTCTCTAAACATGGAGCGCTTCGTATGTAGTGGTAGAAGAACATTAATATCTTGAGGTGAATAGCCGCTTTTCTGCAATGAATTTCGAATCACTTTTTCGAAATTGGGAATGGATACAGGGTCAAGTCTCTCCTTCATGCTGGATGGATCATGTACATCGATATAATGTTGCCTATTTACTACGGTTTCAATGCTTGGGAAAAGCTTAGAACCTCCAGCAGGTACCCGAACATCCTCATAAAATGAGCCATCGGTGATTATCGAGCTTTCCAGAATTTCACTTAAAGTGGAATTTTTCTTAACGAGTACAGCTGCCCCACCATCACCAAAATTAAACATAAACCTGGAACGGGGGTTTTCGTAATCAATGATTTGTGATTCCTTACAACCTCCAACTAGTAAAATGTTTTCTATCGTTTTATCGGATGTAAGCATATCCTTTGCCACTTTTAAAGCAATAGGAAAACAAGAGCTCACATTCATTAATTCAAAGGCATATGCGTTTTTCGTTCCTAATTCAAATTGAAGCTTTGGAGCACATGACCAGACTAAATAATCCTTATGTGGACTACCAAAATAGATAACAACATCAATTGATAAAGGATCTATTTTAGAAAGTAGTTGCTTTGCAGCCTCAATTCCTAGATCAGTAGCCTGCATTGTATCGTCGGACACATGCTTTTGATACAAACCGAATTTCTCAATGATAACCCGTTCAGGAATTCCAGTTTTTTTAGACAATTCCGCTGCTGTTTCAATTCCTTTTGGAAAATATACACTTGTCGCTTCAATTCCGACATTTATCATACTAATCCCCCTTCTGGATGAACCGTATTGTCAAAACTTTTATAAGAAA
>NZ_NSEA01000015.1:0-187 GCF_002734285.1 Fredinandcohnia onubensis
GCCGAGGCGTTCGGGACTTCATCACGCTTATGAAGAGAATTCACTTTAGGATCTGGTTCTTTTCCTCTTCATCCAACTTATGAAGAGGATTCACTCCAAAATTCAGGTGCCTTTTCCTCTTCATCCAGCCTATGATGAGGATTCACTCCAAAATTCTGGCCCCTTTTCCTCTTCATCCCATCTATGA
>NZ_NSEA01000015.1:272-185033 GCF_002734285.1 Fredinandcohnia onubensis
CCTTTTCCTCTTCATCCCATCTATGAAGAGGATTCAACCCGAGATTCTGTCTCCCTTTCCCCTTCATCCCGTCTATGAAGAGGATTCAACTCAAATTTTATATCACATTTCCCCTTCATCCCGCCTATGAAGAGGATTCAACTCAAAATTCTATCTCCGTTTCCCCTTCACCTCCCTCATTCTCCAACTCTGCTGAATCCACATAAAAAATCGGTGCCTGATTCCCAGCGAGATTCAAGATTAGATTACTCACTGGGGGCCAGGCACCGATTCCGTTTTACCTTAATTAAGTGACAATCTAACTCTAACACTCTATTTGGTATAACGGTTCGCGTAGCATGAGGCCACGAATGCATTTGGTTTTATTTTCGGTTCCACACCAATTGCTTCCATTCGTGTCACCATTTCTTTCACAAATTCACGTGTTTTGTTTCTCTTTCCTGCTCCGATGTCAATGTGCCCCTCCATTGTAAAAGAAGCGCCATCATAAATATGCGGTAGCACAATATCGATGAGTTGATTTTTCTTCTCTTCGGTAAACAATGAAACAACTTCCTCTGATAATGATAATTCATAGGAAATTCGCTCATGCAAATGTTCCATTCTCCTCGGAACAACCACTTTTCGGATACATGCCCACACACCTTTTCCTTCATTAAGTATGACAACACCTGTTATAAAGGTAGTTTGTCTTGGATGCACTTGAGAATCTGTCCCAATAATGAGTCTGAATTTCCCACTAGGTTGGGTGCGCATGAAGTCAGTAATATGCTCAAAAACTCGATCAAATGACATCCGTTTTTCTAATAGATTTTTAAATAAGAAGTGATTGATTGAATTGTTTTTCATAAATTCATATCACAACTTTCCCGGTCTCTTTGTTGACCTGCTTTTATACATTTTATGACCGGAAACAGAATAATGTGTGCTAAATGATGATTTGGTACAAAAATTGGAGTTCAATAATAAAAATCGTGCCATTTTTCCTAGTACTTTACTACCTACTTTTACCCGCTTTTTGATTGTATAATATTACCATAATCCTAAATTGGAGCGTGCATGTAAAAAAAATGAAAAAACAAACAATTGACCCATTTGATTCCATTCTGTCAGATGCCATAAATCATCCTGAGAAGCGCTATCACTTTTATAAAGCTTTTCTGGATTTAGAGGTTGTTACAATCGGCACTGTTTCCTCCAGCACGAGTGGAGAGCCCATTCTGAATTTAAAGTATATAGAAATGAATAATGAGCTTGTTCTTCCTGTGTATTCAAGTGTTGAGAAATTCAACTCCATCTATAAGGAAAACTATAAATATGTAAAAATTTCAACACGTATGCTACTAAAACTGATTGAACCAGATACCCCGTGGGTTCTTAACCCTGGTTTTGATGTTAGTAAAAAGATTATCCAACAGGAACTCGAAACACTACGTGACGGAAGAATTCTTCATTACTTTTTTGAGGAGTTAGCTTTTGAAGAAAAACAGAGTTTCCTAACAAACCAAATGGAAGAAATCCCTCATTTCGTTCTTAATGTTATTTCCGACAATTTAAAAAATTTTCCTACTATCAAGAACGCATACTTTACACATATTTACAATCCCGCTAGTCCAAGTAGGCCGATTCCCTTCATTGGACTAACGGTAGACAACCAAGACGAGAACAGTTCAAAGCAACTAGTATTAGATGTGTTTAAAACAGTAGATAAACTTACTAATCAGCAGATCGAAATTGTCATTTTACCCGAGAAACTACCACTAACTAATTCAATTGTTGATCAGACAAAACCCTTTTATACTCGTACATCAATAGATGATTTGAAATCTATGTTCCGATAAGATTCACGAAAGGAGGTAACGAAATGGCTCAAATAGACATAAAAGTGAATAGTGTCCGCTCCTCAAACAGTCGGTTAAAAGGAATCACCTCCGATTTGACAGATACACAGAGTCGGATCTCAAGTCTACGCCATGCGATAGACAGTCAAATTACTAGTAGGCAAGGTATTGGTGCAAATTTAAGCAGTATGGCTTCTTCAATCAATGAGATAGAAAAACGTCTTAATCAACTACATAATTTTGTGGATAATAGTGTAACTCAATATGAACAAGCTGATAAACAAGTAAACTCCCAGTCACAAAAATTAACCGAGCCTCCTAAAAAGTCATTTTGGGAGTCGGTTGGAGATTTTTTTGGGGTTGTTGGCGACTCCATAAAAGGATTTGGAACTGGACTTTGGGACGTAGTTGTATCCACTGTGGAAGGAATCTGGAACATCATCACTCATCCAGTTGAAACCTTTAAAGGTCTCGTTCATGTCATCCAACACCCAGTGGAAACGGCAAAAGGAATATGGGATGCAATCAAAACCTCATGGAACGAGGATGTTATTAATGGCGATGCAGAAAGCCGAGGAAATTGGTTCGGTCGCGCTTTTGGAGAAATTGCCCTCGCAGTTGTAGGTACAAAAGGTGTGGATAAAGCGGTAAAATTAACTAAAGGGGCGAAAGCTGTTGATGAGGTTGGTGGAGTTAGGATAGTTGATGAAATAGTCAATCACAAAACAAGTGATTCGATAAAAACTGTACTAAATGAAAATGACTATACCCCAGATACTTTTGTTAAATTACTGGATCCCGATAGACAATTAACTACAACAGAAATGAATGCAGTTAAATCGATTAGGGACCAAATTGGAATTCCACCAAGTGGTACCACAATGGCAAAGGTGATTCCGCAATCGGACATTTACAATTATTTGTATAATGATTATAAAGGTGTTAGAGGATTTACAGCCGTGGAGGAACACTCATCAAATCTTAAAACATTAGAGGATAATTACGAGGGAGCAAGGCTAGATTATAATAATTCAGCTTTTAAGCTAACTCATGGTGTTGATGGAATATCTCAATCTACTGGAGCACCGGATAAATTTTTCGGTATTATAGAATATCGATTAGATGACCCGAAACAACTTTCAATTCCAGACTGGGCCCCGAAGCCTGACAGCTATCCATATACAGGAAGAGGTTTTACTGGAAGTAAGGAAGTTGTTCTACCAGAATACTATCAGGAAGCGCGAAGTTTCGTGGATGGCGATATTTTAAAGATTGTTGATGCGAATAACGGTACTACTACAACACAATTTATTTATGATGCTGATGTAGGAAATTGGATACCATTAAAGTAAAGTGAGGAAACTAATATTATGAGTAAATATGCTGTCTATAAGAATAAGGACTATTCCCTAAATATCAGAAATAATGTCTTACGACTAAGAAGTAATATTAAAGAAAGTGGATTTAGCGAATTAGTGGATTTAGCAGGAAACAAGCACGATGATATTTTTATAAAAGAGGTTTCCCTTGAAGATGTTGAACTAGTTTATGAGTTAAAGATTAACGCAATTTATCAAGGAAAGGAATTTGAAACCAATGGGGTTGATTCCTCTACTTTAGAAAAAAATTATATCCTTTTATTTAGCATGGATTATGAAGATGTAAATAACTACGGTTTCGTAAAACATGAACAATTTGTTTACCAAAAAGAGGTTAAACTTGTAGACATCGATTCATTAGTTGAAATAAAAAAGCCAATCTTAAAGTGGGAAAACCAGCCTGAATCTCGGAAAACGATTCCCAACAACAAGATTCAAGAATATTTAAGTTAAATATCACAAAATGCCTAACCCCTGTATTGTAAGTTGGGCATTTTTTATTATATGAAGTTTTACATTTTATGCATTTGGTTGAAATTATAAATCCAATAGCAGGATTAGTAATTACAATTAAAAGGATTGATAGAATGAATAGAACTAAGTTAATCAAGATATGTAAATATCTTGGCATCCCAGTAACCTTCAATAACGGAGTCCTACTGGAAGCAAAATCACCTTACGAAAATTATGCTCAACTTGAGTTTAGCAATGGTAAATATGAGTATTCTGAAATAAACTTTGAAAGACTGCCTAGTCCAGAAAAAGAAAACATTCTTATGTTTAATGATGAAGCAAAAGCAACCAAATATTTCTTAATAAAATTATTAAAGAAATTGTATTCTTATAAAATTTTCCCGTCCGATAATCCAGTTCATGATTTAAAAAACACTAATGAGCTAATTACCTATTTTCAAAAACTTGGAGTTTCGAACAGTTACTATTATTTCAATACGATAAGTTCACAGACCATCCACTGTGAGATAGATAGTAGTAATAACATGCTAATCAGCTATATTGATACTAACAGTCAAAAAAGCTTCACCACTATGCCGTTGAGTATCGATAGAGGCATATTTGTCATGTATCGTTTGACTTATTCTTTGTATTTAATTAAAGAACTTGAACAACAACTAACCCAGCAGGGGCTACTACTTAATGAAAAATTTTATGATGAAGATATAGAGTTATTTATAAAATAGAAGAATATATCTATGATAAATATAAATTGCAGTTAAGGAATGATTGTTGATAAGCAGTTCTAAAAACTAGAAATTGCGCTCTACTTACTAATTATTCCTTCATAGAGGTGATGTGTTCATAATGACAAAAGAACAGGCAATGCAAATAATCAAAGTTGAAAATCTACAGTTCTTTAATTGGTTTAACGATCATGATATTAGTCCGAACGAAGTGTTAATCAGTCAACAGGGGAACACCTGGCAGGTTTCCACAACAGACGAACGCGCAAATGCTATCTCAGAAAAAGAATTCGACACCGAGGAGAGAGCATTAGAAAATTTCATTAAAAGAGTAAGAGGATTGAACAAGTTTCATAATCTTTCTAAATAGAGAAATTTCCCCTGAGATTTCGCACAATAGATCTTTAATTAATAATGAGGTAACAATTATGAGCATATACGCCATTTATCAAAACAAGAACTACCCTGTAAATATTCGGGGGCAAGTACTTCATATAATTAGTAAATATAAAAATAACGGCTTTCAAGAACTTATTGATATAGCAGGAAACAAACACGATGATATTTTTATTAAAGAGGTTACCCTTGATGATGTTGAATTAGTTTATGAGTTAAAGATTAACGCAGTTTATAACGGAAGGGAATATGAAACCTATGGGGTTAATTCCTCTACTTTAGTAAATAATTACATTCTACTATTTAGCAAGGATTTTGAAGATGTAAATAACTACGGTTTCATAAAACATGAACAATTTGTTTACCAAAAAGAGGTTAAACTAGAAGACATCGATTCATTAGTTGAAATAAAAAAACCAATCTTAAAGTGGGAGAACCAGCCTGAATCTCGGAAAACAATTCCCAGCAACAAGATTCAAGAATATTTAAGTTGAACAACAAAAAATGCCTAACCCTCTAAAAGGGCTAGGCATTTTTATTTTGAAGCCTACTGCTCCCTCTCCCCTTCAATCTCAATCACGCCTTTCAAATCATCCTGGACACTTTGCTCTGCAAGAGGAACTTTAGAGCGATAAGCCGAGCGCACAATAACGTGTGCTGCGACTGGAGCGGTAAGGAATACGAAGAAGATTCCTAGAAATAAGCGAATGCTAAAAGTACCTTCCATGATAAAAAATAGAAACGTTCCTACAAGGATAAACAATACTCCCATTGTTGAGCTTTTTGATGCTGCATGAGCACGGGAATATAAATCAGGTAATCGAATTAAACCAACGGCACTTAAGAAACTAAAGACCGTCCCCACTAAAATCGATAAAACTGCAAGTATTTCTATTACCTCAATCGGATTGCTTACGCCGCTCAATGACAACACCTCTTTCAATGAATCTCGCGAAGGAAATTGTTCCAATGAAGGAAAGGATCCCAATTAATAAAATCACTTCAAAAAAACCAGTATTCCTTAAAAATACAGAAAAAATAGCTACTCCCGAAATGATATTAATCCCTAATACATCAAGCGCTTGGACTCTATCAGAGGCTGAGGGGCCCTTTACTAACCGATAAATCGTCGCAAAAATAGCGAATGTTAAAAAAACTAATGAAATTATTAAAATGATTCTAATCATTAACGCGTCACCCTCTTTATTGCCGCTTCAAATTTTTCCGTTGAACGTATAACAGCATCGCTTGATTCCGGGATATCCATCGCATGTATATAAAACCTTTTCTCATCATGTGATACTTCAACAACTACCGAACCTGGTGTTAACGTTAATAACATCGCAAGCAAGGTTATCTCCAAGTCCCCTTCTAATTCCGTCTCTAAGGTAAAAATGCCCGGTGTGATATTAATTTTTGGACGCATAACCTGCTTCACGACTAACACACTTGACGTAAATAATTCTTGGATGAAAATAAAAAATAATCGTATAATAGCAAGCAAGGTCACAACATAGAATTGATGAGGGAAATACCTCCGTAGTATAAATAGCACGATCAGACCAAATAAATAACCACTAAAAAAGGTTAACACCGACCAACTATCCTGAAGGAACATCCAAATAAAACCGATTAACAAATTAATTAGAACCTGCATGGGCATTGATACCACCCCTTTCTTATATAAAGAATAACCACGGGATTTTTCAAAACATACTTCTATCCGTTACCTTTTCACACTCAAAAAAACTTACTCTATAAAGGCACTACCCAAAACCGCCTCAATATAGATAGTTGGATTCATAATCACTTCAACCGCAAGATCAACATACTCACTAATCCCTTGCGTCCCTAATCCAAGTGCAATCGTCAAGCCTGTAAGAATGCCCATCGGTAATAACAATCCTTTTAAAGACTTTGTTTCGCTTTCTTCTGGTACGTCAGTATAACCCCAAAACCCGTTCATAAAAATTTTCATAACTGAGTAAAGAACCATTAAACTCGTGAGTAAGCCAATTCCGCCAAGCCAGAAATAACCTGTTGCGAAGGTCCCCTCTGTAATAAATATTTTTCCTAAAAATCCACTAAGGGGTGGTAATCCGCCAAGCGACAAAGCCGCAATGAAGAACATCCAACCGAATTTTGGCTGTAGTCGCATTAGACCACTGAATTCTCTTAAATTACTAGTCCCTGTCAGATAAATAATTGTTCCGCCTAAAAGAAAGATAAGTGCCTTTACAATCATATCGTGGATTAAGTAGTAAATAGACCCTGTAATCCCTTCAGCAGTTAACGATGCGACCCCTGCTAAAATAAAGCCAACCCCCACGACCACATTGTACGTTATGATCCTTTTAATATCCCAAAAGGCCACCGCCCCGAAGGCTCCAAGCAACATCGTAATAGCTGCTAAAATACCGATTAATAGATGTGTCACCTCTGGCTCATGGTAAAACACAAGCGTGAATACTCTCATAATCGAATAAATACCAACCTTCGTTAACAGTGCTGCAAAAATGGCAGCAATTGCTGTTGGTGGTGCACTGTATGAACCCGGTAACCAAAAGAATAGGAACAGACCGGCTTTTAAACTAAACACAATCAAAAATAAAATCGCGACTGTCGTCATGACACCGTCCTGGCCGACCTCAGCAATGCGAACAGAAAGATGTGCCATATTCAATGTACCTGTCATCGCATATAAGTAGGCAACTGCCACTAAAAATAAGAAGGAAGAAATCAGGTTCACTAATATATATTTGATAGATTCCCTAAGCTGTATTTTCGTGCCTCCCAAGGAAATCAAGACATAGGATGACACAAGCATGACTTCAAAACATACGAATAAGTTAAAAATATCTCCCGTAAGGAAGGAACCATTAACACCTGTAATTAAAAATAAAAAGAGCGGATAAAAATAAAATAGTTCCCGGTCCTTCCCTATTGTGTAAAAGGCATAAATGAGACAGCAGAATGCCACAATGCTTGTGACCATCACCAAGATAACAGCTAGCATGTCTGCAACCATACTTACACCAAATGGCGCTTCCCATCCACCTAGCTGGAGAACCTGAATTCCATCTATTTTTATTTGTTGCATAAGCATTAAAGAAACCACAAATATACTTACGACTGCAACAAGACTGAGCGCCCTCTGCAGCACGATATTTTTTCGAAAAATAACCATGATCATCCCAATAATAATAGGGATGATTATTGGCAAAATGACTAAATTACCCATCGTTTTTACCTCTCAAGCTTCTAGTATCGTCCGTGCCTAAAACCTTATACGCACGGTAACTTAGCACTAAGAATAATGCTGTTGTCGCAAAGTTGATGACGATTGCGGTTAAAAGAAGTGCCTGTGGTAATGAATCTACATAGGATAATCCCTTTATTCCCAGCAACGGAGGTCCACCCTTTTCGAGGCCTCCCATTGTAATTATAAGTAGGTTCACACTATGTCCGATTATAGATGTTCCTAATATGATTCGTAATAAAGTTTTCGTTAAGATGAGATAAACTCCGATTGAAAATAAAATCCCGACAAGAATAGACATTAATGTTTCCATTATCGATCATCACCTATACTCATAATAATTGTGAGTGATGTTCCAATGACCGCCAAGGCGACACCTACATCAAACAAAACCGCTGAAGCAAGCTCCGTTTCTCCGAAAACAGGGAGCTCAATGTATCCAAATGTTTGGGTTAAAAACGGCTCATCAAATAGCATGCTACCAACGCCTGTGCCAACTGCAATTAATACACCGACCGCAGCAACCACTTTAAAATCAAGGGGCAAATTTTTACGGACCGTCTCTATATCAAAGGTTAGGAACAGAAGGACCAATCCGGCTGAAAAGGTTAAACCTCCGATGAAGCCACCGCCGGGATGGTGATGACCAGAAATAAACAAGTTGATTGCAAATGTAAAAATAATAATAACCGCAATCTTAGTGATACTTCTTATAATGACATCATTCGGCTCTTTCATCTGAACCCTCCTTTGCTAAACGTAGCTTAATTAATGAATAAACACCTAAACCTGCAATGGTTAACACGAGAATCTCGAGCATTGTATCAATCCCACGGAAATCAACAAGAATGGCATTGACGATATTCTTGGCTCCTGCAAGTTCATAGGCATTTTCATAGTAGCTTGAAATCGAATCAAATAAGCGATTTCCGTTCACTGATAATGCCACTATTGTTACGACTACCCCTGACCCAATAGCTATGACCGCATTCGTTACCTTGAACGGGACTCGACTAATTTCTTTTCGCAATTGCGGTAAGTGATAGAAACATAATAGGAAAAGAGCTGTCGTGACGGTTTCCACAACCAGTTGAGTCAAAGCCAGATCTGGTGCGCGGAATAAGACAAAGAAAAATGCTACTAAGTATCCTAGTGCCCCCACTGCAACAATCGAGGTAATTCTTGATTTTGAAAATAGAACGGTAACAGCTGAAACTACCGAAACAATCATAATCGCTATTTCAAATAGTGTTGCCGGGTTATCATTCGATGAATCAAAGGAAATCCCATCGAATAACCAGATTGATCCACCGACAACAATAATCATGAAGCCAAAGATATAAACTAGATAATCACGAATAAAACCTGTCATATAAAAGTTTGTAATTGAACCATATATTTGTTCCATTTTATTTAAAGCAAGATTATATAGATGGTTGATTGTTAGTGACTGTGGGTACAACTTGTACACCCGGTACCATTTTCTAATATTGAGATAAAGAATTGTTCCAAGAACAACTACCCCAATCGTCATCCAGAGTTCCTGATTCCAACCGTGCCAAGCAGTTATTTTTAACTTCACCACATCTGCCTCAGCAAGCATCGGCAATACAGAAGTTAACGCCGGCTTTAATAAATACTGTGAAACCAGATTCGGGAAAAAGAAACCAAGGATCACAAGCGAACCTAAAATAATCGGTGATAGTAACATTCCAAGTGGTGCTTCATGAACAACACGGTCATTGTCGAGCTTATATTTCCCTCTAAACGTTTTAAATACAAGAATCATACAGTAAATAAATGTAAAGACACTTGCGATCCAAGCGATAATAGGAATAAGTACACCAATCGTCGCCATGTTGAAAAAGTCCATTTTTGCTGCATTATTAACCGCTGCAAAAAACATTTCCTTACTTAAGAAACCATTAAATGGAGGCAGTCCAGCCATTGAAAAGGCACCTATCACCATTAGCGTAAAGGATATAGGCATAAGATGAATTAGACCACCCAACCTTCGAATATCACGAGTCCCCGTTTCATGGTCAATTATCCCTACTACCATAAAGAGACTCCCTTTAAAAGTCGAGTGATTCAGCAAATGAAACAGAGCTGCAAAGACGGCTGTGCCGTAAATAGCTGTTTCATCCCCCAAACCGAAATACATCGCAGCCGACCCGAGACCAAGAAGACTCATGATCAAGCCTAATTGGCTAATCGTTGAATATGCCAATAATGCTTTTAAATCTGTCTGTCGTACCGCATTAACGGATCCATACAGCAATGTAATTAAACCTACACCCGTAACAAGGCAAAACCATTCAGATGAACCGCCAAAAATAGGTGTTAATCGTGCAACTAAATAGATACCTGCTTTAACCATTGTGGCTGAATGTAAATAGGCACTAATGGGAGTCGGAGCTTCCATTGCATCTGGGAGCCAAATACTAAACGGAAATTGAGCAGATTTTGTAAAAGCACCTAGTAAAATTAATACCATCGCTGGTACGAATAAGGCGCTCGTTGATATCGCATCAGCATTCAATAACATTTCACGAATGCTATAGGTTCCCGAGCTACTTGAAATCATAACAAGACCCGCAAGCATCGCTAATCCACCAAATATCGTAATTAGCATAGATTTTTGCGCACCATAGCGTGATTTCTCACGTTCATACCAATACGCAATTAATAGGAAAGAAGATACACTTGTTAATTCCCAAAATACGTACAGAACAAAGATATTATCAGAAAATACTAAGCCAAGCATGGCTCCCATGAACATCAGTAAATACACGTAAAAGTTATGAAGTGCTTCACGTTCTTTTGATAAGTAAAAAATGGAATATAAAATAACCAATGCACCAATACCCGTAATTAATAATCCAAACATTAACCCTAATCCATCGATATAGGTAGTAAAATTAATATCATAGGAAGGTATCCAAGGAAGGCTTGTAATAATGGTATTCCCATTTGCAATATCGGGAATAAATGTAATAAGATAAACAAAAATCAGGAGTGGCACCAAGAACACGAACCAGCCCGTATGAATGTGAGTACAAAACTTCTTATATAATATAGGAACAAACACGGCGAAAATAAATGGTAGCATGATTAAAAAATGGAACCAATACATTGGAATCGCCTCCTTAAGTGGATGATTTTTACAAAATAGCTGAATAGATTGACTGATTTTGTAGCATGCGATATAGTCATACATAGTTTATAAATTAAAGAACATTTTTTACTAACTTTTGCAATCAGTAGCTGTTTAAATTCCTACTGAAATATAGCTTAGCTGTTGCCTCGATTTATTCAAAAATTGGATCAACTAGCAAAGTGAATTTTAATAGGTGGTGTGATAAATGTAAGCCCAGCTAAATAAAGGGTTTATCCTTTAGTAGTTCCTTATTTACTTGTTATTTATGAAACGGAAGTTGGCTAGGCCAATGATTTCACATCAACTTCGAGGTGAGTAATAATGAAATTAATAAAAGAGCGAATGGACGAGAGTATCCTTGTCTGTGTATATTATGGCCCAAATGGTGAACGTCTCATCCAACGTGGTTGCAAGATTGCAAACATGCTTGATTGTCCACTTTATATCTTAACTGTTGATCCAAAGCCTTTCGATGATCTCGACCCTGAAAAGGTTAGCTACATTGAAAGATGGAAAGAGTTAGCAGACCAACATAGTGCGGATGCGTTTATTATCAAGGACAATGAAAAAAGACCAATTTCAAAAGTAATCGCAGATGTAGCGAGAGAGAAAAATGTTACCCAAATAATTCTTGGCCAAACCGCACAAAGTCGTTGGGAACAAATCGCAAAAGGTTCAATTATAAATTCATTGTTAAGAGAAATTCCTTTTGTAGATCTTCATATTATATCTGTTGCCCGTTACCTAAAAAACACTGAAGGCCATTTCGACAAGGGGGTTCGTGCATATCTAGTTCAAGAGGGTAACGAATACCGCCTCATCTTTAAACATACAAGAGACGTCCTTTTTGAAGGTATCTTCTTTAAAGAATTTGGCACAGACTTTAATAATGGAATTTTTAAATTCATGAAAGACCAGAAGACACTACAGGTCCAAGTGAAAGAGGATATCGTTTCCGATTTTACAAATGTAGAAATGAACACAAACTTAGACGACGATGATGACTTTTTATGACCACTCCGCTATTAAGCGGAGTTTTTTTATTGTGATAAGACTTATAGGTTTACGTCCACTTTTACTAATTGCTTCTCTTCGTTATTGATTCCGATATATTTGAATGTTTCAGAAGGCGAATGATGATTGTAGATATCCATCAATATCGAAATTGCAATTCCTTTCAGGTAGGCATGATAGCCAAATGTTTTCCGGAGAGTATGCGTTCCAACCTTCCCAGAAACCCCCACCTCTTTAGCAGCATGATTTATAATCCGGTAAGCCTGCTGTCTAGAGATTGGTAGATTATCCTTCTTTGATTTAAATAAAAAATCACTGCCTTCATATTCTTCTTGTGAGCGTAAATAATCAGTCAGTTCATTTTTTATCATATTATTTAAATAGAAAGCTTTTACTTCCCCACTTGTAATGTCATTTATATAGAGGAAATCCTTCATTCCAGATTCATCCCATACGTCTTCAACACGTAATGAAAGTAAATCACTGACCTTTAATCCTGTGTTAATCCCAAATACAAAAAATAATAAGTCTCGTTGGGATTGCTTTTTAAGCACTTCCTTAATTTCATTTATTTTATTTACGTCTTTAATTGGATCGACAAATTCCATCGATATCCCCCTGCCAATGTTACATAACTCAAAACTAACATACATTAAGTAACATGACAAGAATCATGCTTACAAAATTTTTAGAGAAATGCCTTTCACTTAGTATTGAATAACACCATGTACTGCTAAAATCTCAAATTTTCAGCTAATAAATTGGATTATTTTTTTTGATGCAGGGCAAATTATAAGAAACTTTTTAGCAATTATCACCATTATCACAATGGAAAGGAGTTTTACGAGATGAAAAGGTATGGATGGATTATTATTGTCCTGCTTGTTGTAATTGCCATCGGAGCTGGTGTCATGATTTCAAATAATATCGGCGAGGAAGAACAAGCTGAACAAGGCGTAGAAAACCAAGAAAAAGAATATCAGAAAGTAGACAAAGATAAGCATTTTTCAGTACAACACAAGGATTACCCTGGAAAAATTGCGCCAAAATTTTCAGCAGAAGATTTAACGGCTGCACCAACAGGAGATTGGATTACACATGGTGGAAATATCTTCAATGGCAGGTACTCTCCGCTAGACAAAATCAACAAATCCAATGTAAAGGGCTTAAAAGCTGAATGGGTGACAAGTCTCGGCTCAGGTTATGAATTTAAATATTCAGGTGAAGCAACTCCAATTGTCTATGACGGGGTTATGTTCACCATTACCGGTGCTGACGATGTTCAAGCAATTGACGCAAGAACTGGTGAATTAATTTGGGAATACCGCCCTGAATTAGCAGCGAACTTAGACACGGTCTGCTGTGGATGGACAAGTCGTGGTGTCGGATTAGGAGACGGAAAAGTCTTTGTCGGACTTTTAGATGCAAGACTAGTTGCATTAGATCAAAAAACAGGCGAACTTGTTTGGGAAACGAAAGTTGAGGATTGGGAAAAAGGATATACCATCACTAGTGCCCCTCTTTATTTTGATGGAATGGTATATACAGGGGCTGCTGGAGGTGAATATGGGATCCGCGGTTTCGTTGCTGCATTTGATGCTGATAAGGGTAAAGAAATTTGGAGAACCCATACGGTTCCTGGACCAGATGAGGTTGGACACGATACATGGCCGCAAGACACTGATGCATGGAAAAGAGGCGGGGCAGCTGTATGGCAAACCCCAGCAATTGACCCAGAGTTAGGACTTCTCTATCTCTCAACTGGTAATCCATCTGCTGACCTTGATGGAAGCACTCGCGAAGGTGACAATTTATTTGCCGATTCCGTTCTCGCACTAGATGCGAAATCCGGTGAATACAAATGGCATTTCCAGGAAGTACATCATGATATTTGGGATTACGATGCACCAAACCCTGTCGTTTTATTTGATGTGGAAATGGAAGGCAAAATGAGAAAAGGTATTGCACAAGCTGGAAAAACTGGCTGGCTCTACATATTGGACCGAACTAACGGTGAACCACTTGTCGGTATCGAAGAAAAACCAGTACCACAGGATGAAAGACAAAAAACAGCGGCAACTCAGCCGTTCCCGGTTGGAGATAATTTTATTCCTCAAGGAGTTACTGAAGAAGATGTTAAAAAGGATTTCCCTAGCGATTGGAAAGGTAAAATCGGTCCAATTTTCACACCGTTCTGGGATGAGTTTGTTACATTAAAACCGTCACCACAAGGTGGAGCAAACTGGCCACCATCAGCTTACAACCCAAATACTGAGCTTTTCTATTTATTAGCAAATGATACGTATTTCTCATATTCACATCGTGAAGGTGATGAAGCGAACAATTACAAAGAAGGCGAAGTTTGGCTTGGTAGTGTATGGCAACCGGTAAACGGGGCTCCTGGCCGTGGTGTCGTAACTGCAATGGATATTAAAACGAACAAAATTGTTTGGCAGAAACATTGGGATACGATTGCCTATAGTGGCCTATTGACTACAAAAGGTGATCTCTTATTTGCAGGTCATAACGATGGAAGAATAATTGCATTCGACGCAACTAACGGGAACGAATTATGGGAGTTTAAAATGGATGCGGGAGCAAACGCCCCTCCTATCACTTATGAAATTGATGGTAAGCAATATATTACAATTTTTGCTGCAGGTAACTCACTTGCAGGAACAACACATGGTGATAAAATCTATACCTTCTCACTAGAAGGTGCATATGCATCCCTAGAAGATATACCTGAAGATAAAATCAACGTTTCACCAACAGCAAATGAACCTGAAGCTACTGATAAGAAACAAGATGCAGAAGAAGGAGACAAATCAACTGCACATGAAGGCGCAGACATTTACAAAAACAACTGCTTGGCATGTCACGGCGACAACGGTGAAGGCGGTCACAATGGACCAAACTTACAGAAGAGTGAAATGCTCCAAGATAGAGAAGCTTTGATTAATCAAATTAAAAATGGTAGCGCTGGAATGCCTCCATTTAAGGACACCTTGGACGATAATCAAATCGATGCATTAGTTGAATATCTACAAAGCCTTGGTAAGTAACAGGTAAGGGAATCGTTTGGCGACGATTCCTTTTTTTTTGGTGTTTGGAGATGATGGACTTCACTCCCCTCCTCCTCGCTCGGGACTTCATCGACCACATGAAGGACTTTAGCTTGCTCCCTCCTCTACGCTCGGGACTTCATCGACCACATGAAGGACTTTAGCTTGCTTCCTCCTCCTCGCATGGGAACTTCATCGACCGCATGAAGGACTTTAGCTTGCTTCCTCCTCCACGTTCAGGCCTTCATAGATCGGATGAAGGACTTTAACCTGCTCCTCCTCCTCGCTCAGGCCTTCAGAGCCCCAACTAACCAATCCCACCGACAATCCACCGTATCCCTAAATAAGCCTTGAAAAAGATATACAAGTATAATATCCCGAATTAAAATTTCAATAAATTCAGTAATTTAGTCCTATAATTTTTTGAACTCCCAATTACACTATTTAGCCAAATCTAAGGAGAGATTATATAGACATAATTACTCGTTGTGAAAGGTTAAAAGCATTAACTATTATTGAAGCTATTGAAATTCTTGGAAGCTATTTTGTTTTTAAAAAAATGTAGGAATTCTGTCGTCCTTTAACGCTTTCATTAAAAAAATTATCAAAAAACACAAAATATTGTAGAAAAATGATAAAAAGATGTTATAATGTTCAATATCGTATAAAATTTTCTGAAAATAGGGGGCTTTATCATGAAAGGAAAAAAACTTTCCTGGATGGTACTCTTCCTCGTGTTTGCTTTAGTTTTAGCAGCATGTGGAGGTAATGAATCCAGTAGCGAAGGCGAATCATCATCTGATGGCGCTAAAGACGAAGGAAAAACATACACAATTAAAGCAGGGCATTCTCAAACAGAAGAACACCCTTATCATCTTGCATTACTTGATTTAGCTGAAAATGTGAAAGAACGTACTGATGGAAAAGTTACAATCGAAATTTTCCCACTTAACCAATTAGGTGCAGAGAGAGAACTAACAGAAGCACTTACACTCGGAACTGCTGATATGTCAATTTCATCAACAGCGCCAATTGCAAACTTCTATCCACAAATTGGTATCGTTGATTTACCATTCTTATTTGAATCAAGAGAACATGCATACAGCGTACTTGATGGACAAGTTGGTCAAGATCTATTAGCTGGTATGGAAGATGTTGGGCTTGTGGGTCTTGCTTGGGCTGAAAATGGTTTCCGCCATATCACAAACAGCAAACACCCAATCACAAAGCCTGAAGATTTAAAAGGATTAAAGATCCGTACACAAGAAAACCAAATTCACTTAGATGCGTTCAATGCTCTTGGTGCTCAACCAACACCAATGGCATGGAACGAAGCTTTAACGGCTCTACAACAAGGCGTTGTTGATGCACAAGAAAATCCATTAATCATTGCAGATACGTACAAGCTTTATGATGCTAACCAAACATACATGACATTAACAGGACATATTTACTCACCGGCAGTTGTATTGTTCAGTAAATCTGTTTTTGATACACTTCCAGCTGATTACCAAGATATTCTTAAGGAAGAAGCAAAAATTGCGGGTGATAAAGTTCGTGAACTTAGCACAAAAGCTGACACTGATTCTTTACAGGTAGTAAAAGATGCGGGTATGGAAGTTATCGAAGATGTTGATGTACAACCATTCCGTGACGCAATTCAGTCTGTATATAAAAAGTACGAAAAAGACTTTGGTAAAGAAAACATCGAAGCAATCTTAAACGGAAATTAATCTAAATAAAAAAACTTGGTGAGTGCCTAGCACAATCCAAGTTTTTAACTTTATTCAGGCGGGGTTTGAACCCCGACTGAATAAAGTTAAAAGCCTCCGGCGGATGCCACAGATTTTCAAAGGAAGCTATTCGAGCAGGCTCGAATAAAATCTGGGCGCAAATACGCCAAGGCGTATTTGATTAGATAATAAGGGGAAATAAAGGTGATTAAAAAAATAGTAGACTTCATAAATGGATTTTTTAAATGGATACTGATCATTCTATTTTTTTTATTGGTCGTCGTTGTCTTCTTACAAGTTCTCTTCCGGTTCGTTCTTGAACAGCCCCTAGCATGGACAGAGGAATTAGGACGTTATTTACTCGTGTGGACGACGTTCCTTGGAGCAGGTTATGGAATGAGTGTAAAAGCACACCCTGGGGTTGAAATTCTCTATGACGCTTTCGGACCAACCGTAAAAAAAATACTAAATGTAGTTATTTCAATTCTTGTTATCTTTTTCTTTTGGCAGATTATCGTCCACAGTTTCGACTTTATCGGCCGAAGCATGATTCAGAAGTCTCCTGTTCTTCAAATACCGATGGGATATATCTATACAGTAATTCCGATATCAAGTGTTCTTTTTATTATCAATCTACTTTATGTCGTAATTACTGAATGGAAAAAGGAGGCGAAGAACTAATGGCTTGGTTATTATTTGGGATATTAATCGTCCTTTTCTTCATTAATGTACCAATCGCAGTTGCTCTGGGACTCGCTTCTATGATTGTGCTCATGGTTCAAGATAATGTTCCATTAATGGTTGTTGTTCAAAAAATGTTTACATCAACAGACTCGTTTACATTGATGGCAGTTCCCTTCTTTATCCTTGCAGGTAAGTTAATGGAGGTTGGAGGGATTTCTAAAAGACTCGTAGATTTTGCAATGACGATCGTTGGAAGAATGCATGGTGGCTTAGCAATGGTTTCCGTTGTAACATGTATGTTCTTTGCAGCTATTTCAGGATCTGGTGCGGCAACAACAGCAGCAGTTGGAGCTATCATGATTCCAGCAATGGTTCAAAAAGGCTATGATAAAAGCTTCTCTACTGCGATTCAAGCAGCAGGTGGAACAATCGGTGTTATGATTCCTCCAAGCGTACCAATGATCTTATTTGGTGTTATCGCTGGGGCATCAATCAGTGATTTATTCATCGCTGGAATCTTGCCTGGTATTTTTGTTGGTATTTCTTTAATTCTAGTTGCGTACTTTATTTCTAGAAAACGCGGGTACGGTAAAGAAGAAAAAAGTTCAGCTAAAGAGATTTTCACATCCTTTAACAGAGCCATTCTTGCGATTTTGATGCCGGTTATCATTCTTGGCGGTATTTATGGTGGAGTGTTTACTCCAACCGAAGCCTCCGTTGTCGCTGTTGTTTATGGATTAATTGTTGGTCTGTTTATCTACAAGGAAATTAAGTGGAAGGACCTTCCTGAGGTTTTTATTCAATCAGCTGTTACATCGGCGGTTATTATGTTTATCATTTCATGTGCATCGATCTTTGGATTTATTTTAACAAGGGAACAAATCCCACTGTCAATTACAAATGCGCTACTCGCAATCTCAGATAATCCAATTATTGTTTTAATTATCATTAACGTAATCCTATTAATTGTAGGTACATTCTTGGAAACATCTGCTGCGATTATCATCATGGCACCAATCTTGCTTCCAGTTACTACAGCTGTTGGCATTGACCCTGTTCACTTCGGGATCATCATGGTTGTAAACCTTGCTATTGGTTTCATTACACCACCAGTTGGTATTAACCTATTCGTAGCGTCCAATATCGCAAACCTACGATTAGAAAAAATCGTTCGAGCAATTATTCCATTCTTGATTATACTAATTATCGACATCATCATAATTAGTTTCGTACCAGAATTGAGTTTGTTCTTCTTGGATAAATAATAAATTAAGGGTGTCCAGTTTGGACACCCTGTTAATTTAGAGTAATTTTATAATAGAAAGTAGTAAAAGCAAACGAATAGAGTATGAAGTATTATAGTACCACAGCGGCTATCGTTCCGAAAATAAGTAATGGTATATTAAAGTGAATAAATGTAGGCACACACGTATCCCAAATATGATCGTGTTGTCCGTCCGCATTCAGACCCGCTGTTGGTCCAAGAGTACTATCAGATGCAGGAGACCCAGCATCTCCAAGTGCGCCTGCGGTTCCGATAAGGGCTGCTGTTGCAAGCGGACTGAATCCCAGAGCAGCACATAAAGGTACAAATACAGCTGCAATAATTGGTACTGTACCAAATGAAGTTCCTATCCCCATCGTGATGAAAAGTCCCACTAATAGCAACATAAATGCTGCTATCATTTGACTACCTCCATCAAACCATGAACTTACTCCATTTACTAGTTGTTCTACTGAACCAGTTTCTTTTAATACCGTTGCATAGCCTGATGCAATAAGCATTACAAATGCAATTGCCCCCATCATATGCATTCCATCTTGAACTACTTTTTCTCCATCTTTTAATAATACAACACGTGAGATAAACATGATAGCAATACCCGCTATTGCCCCTGCAACCATTGAACCAAATATAAGTTGACATACAAATGCTGCAACAATTGCTAATAAGGTGAAAATATGTTTCTTTTCGAACTTGCTTTCCGATTGCTCTATAGTTGCTGCACTTTCTTCAGTTTTATGTTCTTCCTTCTCCACAATTACTGCATCCTTATAATTCCGTTGTTTTCTATAGCTAAATAAAATTGCGATAATGACACCAACAACCATACCTAATGCAGGTATTAACATTGCTATAGGTATTTGTCCTACAGAAATTGGCATACCATTATTCGTCATTTCAGTTGCTATTATACCGTGAAAAATAAGCCCATATCCTGCTGGAATAATTAAATAATTAAATTTCAATCCAAATGTTAATGCAGATGCTACAGCACGACGGTCAATCTTAAGTCGATTAAATAGAATCAAAAGAGGTGGAATTAAAATTGGAATAAATGCTATGTGTACAGGAATTAAATTACCTGAGATGTTAGTTAAACCGGCAATTAAGAACAACAGCAACAGTGTTTTTCCTTTAATCTTGGTAAGAATTAACTTTACCAACTTTTCCAATATACCTGAAAGCGCTATCATTACAGCGAATACTCCAAGTAAAATATAACTAAGCGCCGTCTCGGATTGTCCGCCCATACCTCCAATCAGTGTACTAACCGTTTCAGTTATTGAGAGTTTTCCCAATAACCCAGCAACAATTGCAGAAATGATTAAAGCAAAAATAACATGGACTCTGAATAGACATAAAACTGCTAATACTAAAACGGAAACAACAACAGGATTTAAGAGAATCATATATTCACCCACCTTTTAGTTTTAAAAACTAAACCCTCCTCTTAAGTGAAGTATTTCAGGTTGAGTTTGAAGGGGGAAGTATGGAAAATCCCATACTTCATTCATAAAAACCTACTGAAAACTCTGGTCCGTTAAAATAAATGTAGCCAGTTCTTGAATTTGGTCTGAAATGTCACGGTCACTTTCAAGTGGCGGACAAATCTGACGGATCTTCTCAAGGTATTCTTTAGTTGTAGGAGCTAATTGATCTTCAACCTTTTGTAAATATATAGCTTGGGAAGCACAAATCATTTCAATTGCGATGACCCTAGCTGAATTATGAATCATTTCACGTGCCTGTCTTGAACCAATTGTACCCATGCTGACGTGGTCTTCTTGGTTTGCAGATGTAGGAATTGAATCAACACTAGAAGGGTGTGCTAAAACTTTATTTTCAGATACTAGGGCTGCTGCGGCATATTGAGCTACCATCAATCCACATTCTAAACCTGGATCATTTGCTAGAAACGGAGAGATACCACTTAATTGTGGATTTACAAGTCTCTCTATTCTTCGTTCAGCTATGTTTGCCCACTCAGCTGCTGCAATCTTCAAGTGATCCATTGCTAATGCAATCGGCTGTCCATGAAAATGACCACCTGAAAGAACTCTGCCATCCTCAAGTACGATTGGATTATCAGTGGTTGAGTTAAATTCTATCGCAAGGACTTGATCAACATGTTTAAATGTTTGCCACGATGCCCCATGTACCTGTGGAATACAACGGATAGAGTAGGCATCTTGCATTCTAATTTCTCCCTGAACGGTAGTACGCTTACTCCCCTCTAGCCATGAACGTATCCTAGAAGCTACGTTTTCAAGTTCTGGATGAGGACGAACTGCTATTAGAGCAGGATCAAAAGCTGAAATAACCCCTTGTAAAGCTTCAATCGTTAAGCATGCTGACATATCTGCAGCCATACCTAAACGTTCTGCTTCATTAAGAGCAATTGCTCCAACACCAGTCATCACCTGGGTCCCATTAATTAAAGCAAGACCTTCCTTAGCCTGAAGTCTAACAGGTTCTAGGCCAGCCATTTTTAATGCTTCTGCACCCGGATACACTTTTCCCTCATATTCAGCTTTTCCTTCTCCGATTAACACGATTGCCATATGTGCTAATGGAGCCAGATCTCCACTTGCACCAACTGAACCTTTACAAGGTATAACTGGGTGAACACCTTTGTTTATCATGTTGATTAATAAATTTAATGTATCCACCCTTATTCCTGAAAATCCCTTAATTAATGCATTTGAACGCAAGGTCATAATTGCTCTTACCACTTCTGTAGGTAAAGGTTCACCAACACCTACTGCATCTGCACGCAGAAGATTCAATTGTAATTTTTCAATATCACTCTTCTTAATTTCAATATCACTTAGTTTACCGAACCCTGTGTTTACTCCATATATAACCTTACCGTCATTAATCTGTTTTTCAATTCGAGAGCGACTTGCTATTACTTTTTCTAAGCTCTTTTCTGCAATTTCAACCTTAGCATTTCTATTAGCAATCTGTTCAATTTCTGTACGACCTAAGGTTTCCCCATCTAAGTAAATTACGTGATCTAATGACATTTATGTCTCCCCCCTCAAGCTAGTAATAGACTTAATATAAGTACGAATGCGAATTTTAGATATATCATATCCTTTGGTTAAAATAGACTCTACCTTTAACTAACAGATACATATATCCAATTTTCATACTTTTCAATTATAACAGATAACTCTTGGTAGAGGCCTAGGATTTTGGCTAATTTTAAACAAACCAAAATCCTAGTTTATACTAGTAGTTGTTTGTTCGGGTTTGGAAGTTTGTGTGAATGACCATGTCTCTAATAAATTCTATTACCCTAATCCGTTATCAAAAAAATTAAAACTTGTGAACACACACCAAAGTTTTATTTGTGCGATTCATACCATTCTTTTATAAGAGCTGCAGCATATCTTCCACCATTCATTAGGTTTTCCACACTAATATGTTCTTGGAAAGTATGAAGATTCTTAAATCCGTTACCTAACGTTAGACATTCCAATCCATTCTCGTTTAGAACATTTGTATCAGCGCCGCCAAGTGTTTGCGTTGTATATTTATTAACCCCAATTTCATCTGCTGCAACGAGAGCTGTTTTTGCGATTTCATGTTCTAGTGGAATATTAAAACCTAGATATTTCTTTTCGAATTTTACCGATGCACTTCCTTTATGTTGTTCTGCTGCTATTTCAACAGCTTCCTTCATATGCTCCAACTGATTATCTAGTCCTTCTTTATCAAAACTTCGAACTTCTCCTATTAGTTCGACTTCACCTGGAATAATAGAAGACATCGTACCGCCCTTAATAACCCCAATATTAGCTAATACCTGGTCATTGACCTTACCAAGCTTCATATTTTTTAATGCATCTGCAGCAATAAGAAAAGCATTGATTCCATCTTCTGGATTTAAGCCGATATGAGAGTCCCTTCCTTTTATTTCACAGTAAATTCTACTGCTAAACGGGCCTTGCAAAATGATTTGACCAATATCACCTGTGCTATCAAAAATAAAGCCTTTTTTACTTTTCACCAACGAATAATCCATATATTTTGCACCGACAAGTCCTGGTTGTTCATTTACTGTTAAAATCAACTCAATTGGGCCACATGGAGTACCCGTTTCCTGAATAACTCTTATCCCTTCAATGTAAGCTGCTAAAGCTGCACGGTCATCTGCCCCAAGAATGGTGGTTCCGTCGGAATAAATAACCCCATCTTTAATGATTGGCTTTAACCCTTCTGTCGGCAACACTGTATCCATATGTGTCGATAAAAATAGTGGCTCAGCATTTGGATCTGTACCTTCCCACCAAGCAATTAAATTTCCGCAGTTTCCACCAAATTCTTTATGAGCTTCATCAAACTTTATTGAAAAACCTAATTCTTCTAGTAAGGGAATCAAAACTTCAGCCATTGGTTTTTCTTGCCCACTTGGAGCATTAATCTTTGCTAACTCTAGAAAACTATCTAATAAACGTTTTTCATTTATTTTGATTGCCGTTTTATTTCCACTTGCCAACGTCTTCACCCTTTCTTTAATACTTTCGACTTACGACAGTCTTTCCTCTTTTTATGACACGATCAACGACGTTACTTCCAAGACGATAAATTACATGTTCAAATGTTGGAATATCCCATATTTGAATATCTGCTAGTTTTCCTTTTTCAATGGATCCACGATCAATATCAAGTAATAACGATTTGGCACCATTAATTGTAGCCGCGCGAATAGCTTCCTCTGGAGACATACCATATAATCTACTTGCGAGGACCATTACAAATTGCATGGACTCAGTCCAGTTACCCGGATTTAAATTCGTAGCTAATGCCACTGTTAAACCAGAATCTATCATCGTTCTTGCATCAAAAGGGCGTTTATGAGCAACTGCAAAATCCAATGTTGGCATAAGAACACCAATTACGCCGGCTTCCGCCATTTTTTTCATTACATGGGGTGGCGTGTAATTAAGGTGATCAGCTGAGACAACTTTCATTTCTGCGGCAAGATCTGACCCACCAATATAAGAATAGGCATCTGTATGAACTTTTGATTTGAGTCCAGCTTTTTCCCCAGCTTCAAGTAAACGGATCGTATCTTCCACATCAAAATGAGAATCTTCTATCCAAACATCATGAAAAGTTGCGAGATTACGTCTTTGTACTTCAGGAATCATTTCTTCTATAATCAAGTCAATATACTGCTCTTTTGTCATATCGGTCGGCCATCCATGAGCGCCCAAAAATGTATTTACTATATCAATATCCGAGTTTGCATTCACTTCTGCGGCAACTTCTAAGATTCTTAATTCATCTTCTGTACGTAAACCGTATCCACTTTTCACTTCAACTGTGGTCGTCCCCGCCTCAAGCATACGTCTTACTTTTTGTTCGGTAGATGCATAGAGTTCTTCTACAGTTGCATTCCTCGTTTTATTGACAGAAACCATAACCCCGGTTTCGATTCCTCTCCGTTTCAACTCTGCTGGATCTGAAGTGGTCATTTTTGCTGCATACTCTTTCACACGTGAACCACCAAATACGGTATGTGTATGACTATCAACGAATCCAGGGGCGACCACTTTACCTGTGGCATCAATTATCTCTGCTTGCTCATAATTAATTTGTTGATTCACTTCTTCTTTTGTACCTACAGCAATAATTTTTTCTCCACGGACTGCGAC
Source organism: Fredinandcohnia onubensis (assembly GCF_002734285.1). Classification (GTDB taxonomy): domain Bacteria; phylum Bacillota; class Bacilli; order Bacillales; family Bacillaceae_L; genus Ferdinandcohnia; species Ferdinandcohnia onubensis_A. The sequence goes on from NZ_NSEA01000015.1 coordinate 24,954, forward strand.
CCAACCATTTATTATTATTCCAATCGAATCTGCTTCATCACCTGTACAGGTTAAAACTTCATTTGCGTTAATAATCACTAAGTCTGCTTTTTCTTTATGGTTTACCAATCGTTTTACCTCCTGTACGAAAAATACAATAATCTATTAAAAGGAAAGGGGATATGCAATCATTGCTAACCCCCTTCTTTTTGCAATATATTATTTATCTAAATCGTCTGGACCAAATGTTGCTGTCGGTGTCCACCAAAGTGGGACTTTAATGCTTTCATTAGTAAGCTTACCTTTACCATTAGCAACATCTTTCGCACTCTGATAACCAGCTTGTGCATGACGAATGACACCAATACCAGAGTCTACTGTCATACAAACTTCTAGACGCATATCAGCCTCATCAGTTCCATCAGCGATCATTGTAACCCCTGTATGAACAGCTTCACCCATCGAGTAGTTTGCTTGTAATGCGATCAGATCACACATACCTACAGCATTAAGTAGTCCATTTAGTACAGGCCAGTCAGAGATTAAGTCTCCGCCATCAGGCATATTTTCAGATTCAAATGTTGGGTTAACGATTGAACCTGAGTCAAGGTTGTCACGAGAGAATGCAACAGGTCCTTTTAACTCGCCACTCTTAACCATTCTATTAACTTCAAGGGCAAATTCTTTACGTTGTCCGAATCCTAAGTAGCAAATACGAGCTGGTAAACCTTCAATTGGAATATGCTCTTTCGCTAAGTTAATCCATCTTGTCACAAGTAAATCATCTTTGAATTTTTCAAGTACCATATTGTCAATCTTCTCTAAATCTGTTGGATCACCAGACATACAAATCCAGCGGAAAGGTCCGCGGCCTTCACAGAAGAGTGGACGAATGTATTCTGCAACGAATCCTGGGATTTTCATTGCTTCTTCTTCAGGCATACCACCATCACGACACTCTTTACGCAGGCTAGTTCCATATTCGAAAGCGTGAACCCCATCATCAAAGAATTTGTTTGTAACGCGTAGTTCACGAATCATCGTTTCTTGTGCCTTTTTTAAGTAAAGCTGTCTATCAGTCTTTCTTAATTCTTCAGCTTCTTGGACTGTATATCCAGAAGGTAAATATGAAATTGGATCATGTGCTGGAGTCATTGAAGTAAGAATGTCTGGTTTGAATCCCTTTTCATAAGCTTCTTCAAAAATATCAGCCGAATTTCCTACAACTGCAATTCCAATCGAAGTTCCTTCTGTTGCATGTTTTTCGGCTAAAGCAATAGCCTCGTCAAGGTTGTCAGCTAAGACATCAATATAACCAACTTCCATACGACGTTTAATAATTTCAATATTTGAATCTGCTAGAATTGCAACACCACCGTGCATTGCCATTGCTCTTGTTTGGTTACCTCCCATACCTCCAGCGCCAGCTGTTAGCATGATTTTCCCAACAAGTGAATCATTGTAATGTTTACGTGCAATTGCTGAAAGTGTTTCGAAAGTACCTTGGATAACTCCTTGCGTACCAATGTATTCCCAAGGTGCAGCAGTATATTGCGCGAAGATTGTTAAGTTTTTATCTTGTAGTTCATAGAATGTTTCCCATGAAGGTTTCATAATATTTGTTGTCGCCATAACTACGACTGGTGCGTATCTATGAGTTTTAAATACAGCTACAGGCATTCCTGACTGTACTACTAACGTTTCATCATCCTCCAATTCTTTTAAGGATTTAACAATAGCATGGTAGGATTCCCAGTTACGTGCAGCTTTACCAATTCCACCGTAAACAACAAGCTCTTCGGGTTTCTCAGCATTTTCCATGTTGTTTTCAAGCATTCTAAGAATTGTTTCTTGTCTCCATCCTTTACAGCGTAAAGTATCTCCCCTTTGCGCCTTTACAGAATAAAGAATTTCTGGTTTTTCCTTAATATTTTGCTCGATCATCATAAAATCCTCCTTTTAAATTGTAAGTAATTTTTTAAAATGATAGAAAAGATTAAGTGTATCCGTTTTCAAAATTTCTAGATGACAATAAATCTATCTATCTCAGTAAATAATAAAATTAGTTTTCATTATTTACCGAATTGTATTACTATAATTAATATTCTAATTGGTTTATGTTATAATTTCTAATACATAATTACAATAAGTCTATAGTTTATACCTATAGCAGAGGAGGGATCTTTTGAAATTACAGCGCTTACTATACTTCACTACGGTAATTGATTGTTCAACTTTCACAGCTGCTGCACAAAAACTACATATTTCCCAGCCATCTTTAAGTACTTCTATTAAACAGCTAGAACAGGAATTGGGTTTCTTACTTTTGGATCGAAGCAAAGGAGAATTAAGATTAACAACTGAGGGGAAAATTCTTTATCATGAAGCAAAAAGATTAATCCTCCATTATGATCGCGTCTATGATGAAATGGTCCGCTTAAAAGACAACGGTCCACTAGAATTATCAATAGGAATCATAGAGTCTTCTAAATTTTGGGTTTCAAAGGTACTTACCGAATTCAAAACAGAATATCCAGATGTATTTATACGATTATTAGATCTCCCAAGTTTACAAGACGTTGAAAAATCCTTAGACAACTTCGAAATACATTTAGCAATAACCAACCAATATATAAATACTAAATATATAGAGTCAATTCCTTTATATGATGAACGACTCGTTGCTCTTCTTCCACTTCAGCATTCTTTGGGGTATAAAAACTTTATTACGATATTAGACTTAAAGGATGAAAACTTTATTATCTCTAAGGAAGGGTTTCAATCTCGTACGGATATTCTCAACTCTTTTAAAAAGGCAGGGATTAAACCGAAAATACAGTTTGAGATTGAGAGATTCGAAACCGCTTGTAACCTTGTCGAAGAAGGATTAGGAGTTACAGTAGCACCTGAGAACTACATAAAGTATATTAATAATCCTAATTTTCATTTTAAAAGAATTCACGATGGACTTACCTCGAGAAAAGTTTACCTTGCGCTTGATAAAAATAGGTACCTGCCACCATTAGTGAATACATTTATAACATTAGTCAAAAAATATTTTAACAAAGTATGAATTTATTTCTTTTATAAAAGAATAATTACAAAATAAAGGGCATTAAGATTTCATTTTACACAGTAAGATGAGTAGTTCCATAACATGGGAAATTTAAAGCAAAAACTGAAGTGCCTGACAAATATATCAGGCACTTCACTAAGAGGATAATCGCATACCAACTTAAAGTAATTTCGATTTTATTGAATATACCCGAATACAAAAAAATGAACACACCCATCTATCTTGATGAGTGCATTCAATGGCGGAGTGTTTCAGATTTCACGAACAATTACCAATGGAAATCGTTCAATATTTCAAGAATTTAATAGTTCCATAGGAGCATTTAGTAAAACTTTCAATCCAAACTCTAACGACCTTTCGTCAATATTGAATTTAGGATGATGAAGTGGATAAATATCCTCCTTATTAGATGGTGCAGATCCTATCCCAATAAAACACCCTGGAATTCTATTTAAATATGCTGAAAAATCCTCTCCCCCCATAAAATGGGGCATATCTATTATACAGTCGCTGCCTAAACTTTCTAAAAGCCCATTTTTTATTCTCGAGGTTACCTTTTCATTATTATGTACAGCTCCATAACCAAGGGTATATTCTAGTTTATATTTCGCTGAATGTGCTTGCGTAATCCCTTTAACTATATTCTCCAAATATTTAGGTATACTATTTCGTGTTTCTTCATCGAAACTTCTAACTCCCCCACCGATAGTGACTGTATCAGGGATAACATTCTTGGCAGATCCGCCATGAATTTCTGTGATGGAGATGACAGCTTGTTCAGTTGAACTAATTTTTCTCGAGACTATATACTGAATATTGCTAATTATCTCAGCACTAATAATAATCGGATCTATAGTTTGATTAGGCTCAGATGCATGGCCTCCTTTGCCAATTATCTTAATTTCAAATGTATCGGAATTTGCTGAAACATATCCGGGAGTGATAGCAATTTTTCCTGTTGGTAACATCGGGAATAAATGAAGCCCGATTATTTCATCAACCCCATCAATTACCCCGACCTCAACTAACTCCTGGGCTCCCCCGGGAAACATTTCTTCAGAATGTTGAAAAATGAATCTTATTTCTCCGTTGATTTGATTTTGGAATTGGGAAAGAACTTTGGCTGCTCCCAGTAACATGGCTGTATGCCCATCATGACCACATGCATGCATGACTCCTGTATTTGCTGATGCAAAAGGAACATCGCTTTCCTCATTTATTGGTAAAGCATCCATATCTGCTCGTAGTGCAAGGACTTTTCCTGGTCGATTACCGATTAATCGTGCCAAGACACTCGTTTTGGTTGGCCTAGTTACCTCCAAACTAGAAATGGACAAAAGGGTGTCGAACACAAATTGTGAAGTTTTTTCCTCCTGATACGATAGTTCAGGATTTTGGTGTAGGTATCTTCTCCACTTAACTACATCACTCTTAATAGATTCAATTTGTTCATTAATATCTTTTATTTTTAGCATTTTTTTGTCTCCCATTTATATTTTTAAAAGATAAGAAATAACTATCATTCCTAACAAGTGATTATTTACCTCTTTCTAAATTACTTTCTAATTCTCTTGAATTAATAAAATTCTAATCTAATAATTTTTTCATTTTTGTAAATTTCAACTTTATAATCGCCTCCCTTATAGCTGAAAACTATAAAACTATTAATAATATATATTTGTAAACGTGGTATATATTATTTAAAATTTTATTTAGTTATAATATTCTAATAAATAACAAACAAAGTAAACAGTTTAATTATTACTTTGTTCAACAAAGAATTGGAAACGCTGTCTTTCACTTTAGAAATTAAAGGCATCACTAAGGAGGTATAAAATTGAAAATATATTAATAGCATAAGTAGTTTTATCGTCGGGCTCCTCGTCAATGCCAATATTATTTTTTGGTCATAATTGCGATATAAACAATGGAGGTTAAAAATTCAATGGGTTTACCAGCGACTACAAAAAGTGATTTGCAAGAAAAAAATATGAAACAAACTAAAGTACCTCATGTTTTTGTTATTTTAGTAATTATAGCGGTAATTGCATCCATTTCCACTTATCTTATCCCCTCAGGCCAGTTTGACCGGGAGGTTGATGCAAATGGCAGGACTATTATTGTAAGCGGAACATATCAGGAGATTTCTGCAACACCAACAGGGTTTTTGGAGTTTTTTCAAGCAATCTTTCAAGGAATGTCTAATGGAGCAAACATAATATTTTTACTGTTTATTATCGGTGGAAGCTTTGGTATTTTACAAAAAACGAAAGCGTTAGATGGGTTGATTTCATATATTTTAGAAAAGTCGTCAGGGAAAGAAATTTATATCATCCCAATTTTTATTACTTTTTTTGCACTATGTGGTGCAACCTATGGGAGTGCTGAAGATAGTATCGTGTATATAGTCATATTACTTCCATTATTATTAAAAATGGGCTTTGATTCAATTGTTGCTGCATCTATACCGCTATTGGGGACTGCTATTGGATATACAGGATCATTTTTAAATCCCTTTAATATTGGAGTTGCCCAAGGCATTGCAGAATTACCTCTCTTTTCAGGAATGGCAGTAAGAATTGTGTGTTTTCTTCTATTTTTAATTTTAGGTATAGGGTATATTATGCTCTATGCTAAAAAAATAAAAAAGGATCCCTCAAAGAGTTTAATGTATGATATTGATAAAAAAAGAGATATAAACTCTAGTCAACTACAAAAAGCCCATTTAACGAAGCAACATATCCTAATTTTAACAATTTTTGGAATGATTCTAATTTCGATTGTTGTAGGTGTTAGTTCGCTAGGTTGGTATATAAAAGAAATTTCAGGACTCTTTTTGCTCATGGGGATATTAATAGGCATCATTGCCAGAATGAATGCTAATAAAATTGCAGAATCCTTCACACAAGGTTGCAAGGACATGATGGAAGGAGCCTTGGCTGTCGGTTTTGCATATAGTATCGTTGTAATTTTTACAGAAAGCAATGTATTAGACACTATTATTTATGGATTATCTAGCACAGTTGAAAACTTGCCAAGTACGTTCGCTGCACTAGGAATGTATGGTGTACAAGGTTTAATCAATTATATTGTAGCATCCGGAAGCGGTCAGGCAGCTTTAACAATGCCAATCCTTACTCCGTTGTCCGACTTAGTTGATGTAAGTCGACAAACCGCAGTACTTGCCTTTCAGTTTGGTGATGGAATATCCAATGCTTTTACTCCTACAGCCGGATGGTTAATAGCTGGATTAGCTCTCGCAGGTGTGCCTTGGTTAAAATGGGCAAAGTTTATCTTACCGTTAATTATCATGCAATACATATTAGGTGCCATCATTATTACTATCGTACATTTATTTGTATGGCCGGCATAATAGATTAAAGGAAGTTGAAATTGGATAGCACTATTTTATATTTTGGAAAGCTATGATGATAATTAGGATTATGATGGTGTCAATAGTAGAAGATTAGCACCAAGATTGGTAGACATAGCTAATATTGGATTTTTAAATAATGGTGGTTCATGTAGAATTGGTTTTTCTAATGAAGAATAACAGGCAAAACAACTTGTAAGCCAATGGATGAGGGATGCTGGACTTAAGGTTACAGAAGATGACGCGGGTAATGTCATTAGAAGTCTTGCTGGACTACAGGATGTTTTTGCATTCAGTTAAGTCTGGCTCTCATCTCGAACCGTTCCCGACGGTGGTTATACCTGTCCCTCCTCTTGAAAAGACGTATTGTCAAAACTTTTATATTAAATAGGTTATAAAATACCTTGATTGAGGGATTTTCGAGCAAAAAAATTGCCCTCCCCTGAATTTTAGGAAATAGTGAGGTTACCAGACCAAACACCAACCTAATAAGGAAGTGACAAGTTGTACCCCTAAATTATAACCTATTTATTAATTTTTATTAAGTACCAAGAACAGGTGCTAATTACTTTTCGAATTATCTTTTTCTGGCAAACGAATCTTTTGCCTTTATATCTCTTTTAGCTTCTAAAAAAGTGCTGGCGGAAAGCCCATTCATACTAATTACCTTCCCAAAAGGCACTCCTTCCTTATAACTTAATGAGGTTAAAAAAATTTTCTCAACATCATCCACCATCGTTTTACTACACGTAAAACCCATATTAAATCTTGCGCCTTCCTCATCAGTAAAAATAGCAATTTCAAATGGTCTAGTTAGTTGGTAGTTTGTCTTATTTCAAGCCTCCACAATTCATGGTCACAGAAAAAGAAAAACAATTGTAAAAGTGCCTGAAAAGTGTTCAGGCACTTCATCTAATACTTAGAAAGTAATTTATCCTCCAAGATAGGCTTTCTGGATTACGTCTTGTTCCAGTAAATTACGTGCAACATCGTGATATTTAATTTGTCCGTTTTCAATGATGTATGCTCTATCAGCAACCGATAATGCCTTTTTTGCATTTTGTTCAACCAATAAAATCGTTAATCCACGACCTTTAATTTTCTTAATAGTTTCATATATATCTTTTACAACGATAGGCGCTAAACCCATTGACGGTTCATCGAGCATTAAAACTTTTGGTTTGGCCATTAATGCTCTACCAATAGCTAACATTTGTTGTTCCCCACCACTCATTGTACCACCTAATTGTTTTTTTCTTTCTTCAAGCCTTGGGAATAATTCAAATATTTCTTCTAAATCCCTATTTATTACGCTACTAGTAACCTTTCTAGTATATGCACCAATCTGTAGGTTTTCTAGAACAGTTAATCTAGGGAAAATCCTTCTACCCTCAGGGACCATAACAATTCCTTTTTGTACAATCTGGTCCGGGTTTAATTTTTGAAGGTCTTCACCACTAAAAAATATTGTGCCGGATGATTTTATCAATCCAGAAATCGCATTTAAACATGATGATTTTCCGGCACCATTTGATCCCATTAATGTTACGATTTCTCCTTTATTTAATTCTATATTAAGATCTTTTACTGCGTGTATTTGGTTATAAAAGACATTAAGATTTTCTATTGATAGCAATTAAATCACTTCCTCTTCTTCACTTCCAATGTAAGCTTTTACTACAGCACTATCGGAAGTAACTTTTTCAGGGGAACCATCGGCAATCTTCTCTCCGTGATTTAATACAGCCATATTGTCACACAATCTGACTAGCATGGGAACATTATGTTCAATGATAATCACTGTTGTCCCATTGTCCCGTATTCTTTTTACTAATAAATTTATTTCTTCAACTTCCGTATCATTCATACCCGCACAAGGTTCATCTAATAATAATAGTTTTGGCTCAGATACAAGTGCGCGGGCAATTTCTACCTTACGTTGATTTCCATAAGATAAATTACCTGCAAGTAAATCCATATATTCTTCTAAACCAACCTCCAATAATGTTTGTTTTACTTTTTGTTCAACAAATTCCTCTTCCTTCCGTTGTGATTTAGAATTCACTATAGCGGAAATCAAACCCGATTTTGTCTTTCGAAACATTCCTATTTTTATATTTTCTGTTACAGTCTCATTACCTAGTAACCTTATATTTTGGAATGTCCTTGAAACACCTAATCTAGCTATTTGGAATGGCTTTAACTTTTGGATCATAGTATCTTCTAATACTATTTCTCCATTGTTAGGACTATAAATTCCTGTTAACATATTAAACAATGTTGTTTTACCTGCACCATTTGGTCCAATCAAACCAAAAATATCACCTTTTTGGATCTTCAGACTTACATTATTTATAGCTGTTAATCCACCAAAATACTTTGAAACATTTTTAACTTCCAACATTCTGATCACCACTTTTCACAGCTGGTTTTGGATTTCTAGCTTTTATATTTTTTATGTCTATTAATCCTTTAGGACTATATCTCATAACCAAAACCATGAGTAATCCATAAAGAATCATTTTATAATTATCAAGATAATTTAAATTCAACAAATTTCCTACATCAAATATATGAAATAGTTCTGGTATCGTGTATAAAAGTGTTACGCCTAGTAAGGTTCCCCGTATACTACCCAAGCCACCTATAACTATCATACTTAAAATAGTTGCTGAAGTTGTAAATGTAAAAGAGTCAGCATTGATAAAATATATTTTATGAGCAAATAAGGCACCTGCAACTCCTGCAAAGGCTGCTCCAATAGCAAATGCTAACACTTTATAATACATGGTGTTGATTCCCATCGATTGGGCTACAGTTTCATCTTCTCTTATAGTCACCCAAGCTCTTCCAATTCTAGATCTAGTTATTTTTCTCATAATATAGATAACAACGACTACTGCAATTACAACTAAAATAAGATATCCAATGTTCTCCACTTCTATCCCAAAAAGTGTGGGGGCAGGTATTGAATTTACTCCATACGCTCCTCCTGTTAATTGGGAGTTATTAAAAAATGAGTGTGCAACAAGGCCCAAGCCCAATGTTGTAATTGCAAGAAAATCATCGCTTAAACGTAAACTAGGTAGTCCTAATAGTGCCCCTAAAATAAAGGTTACAACAACAGCAATGAGGATGGATAACCAAACATTCACACTATAATTAGCAGATAAAATAGCTGATGTGTAAGCGCCAATTCCATAGAATGCTGCGTGTCCCAACGAAACTTGCCCTGCATACCCAGTTGTTAAATTCAATCCTAAGCCTAAAAGGATGTAGATTCCTAAAAAGATTAAAATATCTACATAATATGGGTTAATGAAATCCAACAATGAAATCACCTACACTTTTTCTATATTCTTCCCGAATAATCCTGATGGTTTTATAAGTAAAATAACAACCAATAATATAAATGCGATGGCATTCGTATCAATAGGCATGCCTTCTAAATAGCCTGTACTTAATGCCTCTGCTATCCCCAATATTAATCCACCTAAAACTGTTCCTGGTATGGAACCCAAACCACCTAACACAACAACACAGAACGCTTTTAATCCAGGAATATCTCCCATAGCTGGTGATAGTGAATTATAATTTAACGCTGTAATTATGCCAGCTAAAGCGGCTAGCATGGAACCTAGCAGAAAAGTAACCATGACAATTCTATTAACATTTATACCCATTAGTGCAGCTGCTTTTCTATCCTGAGAAACTGCTTGAATAGCTATTCCCATTTTGGTGAAATTCAAGAACACGTAAAGCACAGCCAAAACAGAAAGACCGATTATGATCATATAGAGTTTTATATTCGTTAATGTTGCAATTCCAAGAATATCAATACTGTGTACCTCAATATTCGTTTTGGGAAAGGCATGAGAATCAGAAGTAAAAATAATTTGAAACAAATTTTGAAGTAAAATGGCTATTCCTACACCACTTATAAGTACCGTGATTGGATGTACATCTTTAAGGGGTCTATACGCATATTTTTCAATTCCTACACCAATCAGCCCAGAAACTACTAAGGCAAATACTAAAGCAGTGATAAAAGAAAGATTTAGATACAATATTCCTACCATAGCCGAAAATGCCCCAACCATATATATAACACCGTGGGCAAAGTGCAAAACTTTTAAAACTCCATATACCATTGTTAGCCCAAGCGCTATTAATACATATACAAAACCTAATGCTATCCCATTAATTAACTGTTCTATTATCAAGTCATTACACCCCTTTACTGTTAAAAGGGAAACAAGGGATACAATAATCTATTGAATCCCTCTCCTTCCACTTATATAATTAATATGTTTTTGAATGTAGGTATTTAAATTCTCCATTTTCAACTTTCATGAATACAATTGGCTTAACGACTTCATGGTTTTCATCAATTGTAATATTTCCGGAGGTACCTTCTAAATCTTTTGTTGAATTAATTGCTTTAGCTATGTCTTCTCTATCTGTACTTGAAAGTTCAATTGCACTCTTTATCGTTAAAACCGCGTCATAGCTCTGGGAAGCTGTAATACTTAATTCAGTATCAAATTTTTCGTTATAGGCTTTAACAAAGTTTTGAACAACTTCTCGCTCATCTGTTGCATAGAATGAGGTAGTTATGACAGTTCCTTCAGCATGATCTCCTGCAATTTCAAGATATTTAGGTGAATCCAAACCATCAATTCCGATAATCCTAGATTCTAGCCCCATTTGTTTTGCTTGACTTACTATAGAAGCGCCTTCATTGTAGTAGGCTACAACAAATAAAGCATCAGGTTTCTGTTCTTTAACAGCAGATAAAGCTGAATTAAAATCGGTATCACCCATATTAAATGATTTACTTACTAATACTTCCCCGCCTAGTTCGTTAATTTCTTTCTCAAGAGCGACCTGGCTTTCAATCCCATAATCTATATTCATATAAACAATGCCAAAGGTTTTTAGTTTCTCATCATTAACAGCATAATCGGCAAGAGCTTTTGCCTGTACGTCCGAGGTATATATCATTCTGGACACATATTCTCCGCCCTTTGTGGCTTCTGGGTGTTTGGCATATGAAACTATCATTGGTACGCCTTCTTTTTGAACGAGTGATGCCGCTGCCAAAGTTGGACCTGAATAAGCTCCGCTTATTACTGCAGCTACCTTGTCACTATTTATTAATTTTTGAACTCCTTTTGCAGCCTCTTGTGGCTTTCCTTGGTCATCAACTGAAATTATTTCTACATTTTTTCCATTGATTCCACCATTTTCGTTAATTTGATCTACTGCTAGTTGTGAAGCATTTAAACTTATTTGCCCATCAGTTGATGTTGGACCTGTTAGTGGACCAAACCAACCAATTTTTATAACATCTTGGTTATTACTTTTTAAATCCCCGGATTCTTCCTTTCCACCCGAATTTTCGGCATTACAAGCAGCCAAAATCATAGAAAAAACAAATAATAATAAAAAGAGTATTTTTCTCATGTAATCTCACCCCATATAATTTCTTGTTATTCTTGTTATTCTAAAGATAAAAAAATACTTTAGCCATTGCACGAAAAAATTAAGTAATAAAACTAAACACAAAATATTCTGTTATTTTTTTGTAGCAGTTATCAAAAACTTCTAAAGGTGATAAAACATTTATGTTCACTCTTGTGGAAAAAAACTATTTACTCTATTTGTGGCTAAATTTATTGCTCTGTCATTTTGTGGGATAGAAGATTGATTATTAGTGGAATTTGAGCTAGGATATTGAGTGCATAGTTTTATGCAAAAAACTATCAGTGATATACATTGAGGCAAAGTTACAAAGGATAGCGCTTACTTTATTTTAATTGTTATTTCATACGTTATAAACACCTCCTATTACTAGTGGATAGTTTTTTCGATACCTATTTAAATTTTAGATAATACGTTTAATAAATACCAATACATAATATTAATAATTCTATAGTCTTAAACTATAAAGAATGCAAATTTACAAGAAAGTAAAGAAGCCACCTACTAGAAAGGCCTCTATCTTATTGAGTAGAGTTCAATAAGAATGCCCCATAGCACTCTCCTTCTCCTAAAAAATTCGATAATTCTTTCTAAACATTTTATAATAATTAGTATGAATACCTATATTCGATTCGAAACAACAGGAGGTAAACAATGCAACAAGAAATTTTATCTTCCATAATTATCAAAAATGTAAGATCAATTGAAGAATTACATCAGGTTCATGAATTAGAATCGACTGTTTGGAGTCCGGAGGATACGGTTCCTATCAGTCATACTGCAGCAACGATTAAGAATGGTGGGTTTATTTTAGGTGCTTTCTATGAGGAGCAACTGATTGGTTTTCAATATAGTTTCCCAGGTTTTGATGGAATTAAGCCCTACCTCGTTTCTCATAGTTTAGGGATTCACCCTGATTATCGCAAGTTAGGTATTGGTGAAAAACTAAAGCATGAACAACGAGAGTTGGCCTTGAGGATGGGGTATGATTTAATTTCGTGGACCTATGATCCTCTTGAAACAGTGAATGGTAATTTGAATCTACATAAATTAGGCGCCACCTGTACTGCGTATATCGAAAATGCATATGGAGACATGAAGGATGGCATGAACGACGGTCTTTCCACCGACCGTTTCGTAGTAGAGTGGTCTGTTAATAAGGTAGAACGTGAAAGAAGAAACAACGAAATAAGCCAGTTACCACTTTTAATACAAGTGGGATTTGAGGATGGTTGCCTTGTTCCTGAAGATATTAACTTAGAGGAAAAAAGTGATACTTTGTTGGTACCGGTACCTGGTAATTTTCAAGAAATTAAAAGAAAGAACTTCAATGTCGCCTTATTGTGGAGAGAAAAAACAAAACAGGTGTTTATGCACTATTTAAAACACGGATGGGTTGTGACAGATTTAGTAAAGGATCCCGAGAAGAAAAATCAGTATATGTACCTTTTGGAAAAATAATATTTTATGAGGAGAATTGGCTTGGAAATTAAGAGTATTATTTTACGATATATGAGAATGCGATTGCTCCACCCTTTTAAAACAAGTGTCGGAACCATTACGGATAAAGACTTTATTTTAGTTGAGGTCAAGTCAAAAAGTGGCTTGTCTGGTTGGGCAGAAACGGTCTCTGATGCAATCCCCATTTACCACGAAGAAACAGTTAAAACGAATTGGCATATGCTTAAGGATATTTTAATTCCCGAGCTCATGAAAACGGAGCTTAAACACCCAGATGATGTGTCAAAAGCTTTCAAGGATTTGCGCGGAAACTATAATGCAAAGGCGGCCCTTGATGGTGCCATCTGGGATCTATACTCTAAGGAAAATGGCATTTCATTATCCAAAGCCATTGGCGGCGTTAAGGAAAAAATAGAAGTTGGAGTAAGTGTTGGAATTCAAAAATCTGAACAGGAGCTTCTTCAAAAAATCGAAGGCTTTGTAACAAAAGGCTACAAGCGTATTAAGGTGAAAATTAAGCCAGGTTGGGATATGAATATTTTAAAAGCGATTCGCAAAGAATTTCCGGAGATTCCGCTTATGGCGGATGCAAACTGTGCATATTCCATAAATGATATTCCTTACCTCAAACAATTGGACGAATTCAACTTAATGATGGTTGAGCAGCCCTTAAGCTATGACGATCTCATTGATCACGCTAGACTGCAAAAAGAGTTGAATACCCCAATCTGTCTGGATGAGTGCATTCACACAGCCGAAGATGTTCGAAAAGCAATTGAGTTTGGAAGTGGAAAAATCATCAATCTTAAAATCGGTCGTGTAGGCGGAATCACAGAATCTTTAAAGATACATAAGCTTTGTGAGGATAACAACATTCCGATGTGGTGTGGTGGCATGCTCGAAGCCGGGATTGGCCGGGCACATAATATCGCAATCACAAGTCTAGCAAACTTCACTCTACCAGGTGATACAGCCCCTTCTTCTCATTACTGGAAAGAGGATATTATTACTCCAGAAGTTACGATGAGGGATGGGTATATCGAGGTTCCTACGGGGCTTGGAATTGGCTTGGAACCTAACATAGAAAAAATAGAGGATTTCATGCTCTATAGCGAATCATTTCATAATTACGAATAAGATAGTTCAAAAGAGACAATAAATGTAAAAATCAACCACTTGTGTATCGTTTTTAAGTGAATAAGTGATAAAAGCATACGTAAAAATGAATTGCGTATGCTTTTTTATAGATTGCCAGTATACATGCATTCGCAAAATCCAAATAATGGTAGAAACGATTTCAAAAGAGACAATAGATGTAACAATTATCCATTTGTGTATCGTTTTTTAGTAAATAAGAGTTAAAAGCATACGCAACAAAGAATTGCGTATGCTTTTAATTAGATTAGCTGTATAAAGGCATTCGTAAGATCCAAAAACTAGTAAAAGTGACTTCAAAAAACGAAGAGAAGAATGCTTCCACTTTAAGAGGCATTCTTCCCTTTTGATGTATTTCATGAAAGGACTAAACTAGCTGACGTTGCCAGAACCGATGCCCTTTCACAGCGTTGATAAACTCCCTAGTAAACTGCCCTTTATCCTCAGCCGTCACTACACCCGATGCGTTTTCAATACCATTCACTTCTAGCCACTTTTTCCCTTCACCTGTTGCCCCAATCGGTTTATAATGTGTAAATGCTTCATGAATAAAGTGGGCTGCATCTTTATTAAATTTCGTGCTCGTTCTGCTTCCCCTCACGATATAAACCGCATCAAATAATACCGATTCTGTCGTTAAAAAGGTATGGTTAACCTTTAGCATCATTCCGTCCGAGCCTCTAACCATGCCTAGTTTTTCACTAATAATTTCTGGTTGTAATCCATTTGCCTTCATTTGCTCGAGTACAAAATTTACATCTGACCCATTAAAATTGTCGGTTAGGATTACCGCAACCTTTCTTGTCTTAGGGCTAAACTTTGTGTTGAGTTGACTTAGTGCCGGAGAATTCTTGGTTACGTTTGACCCTCCGCTTTTTGGCGGATTCACACCTAGATAGTTCGCTATTTCTTTTGCCATTTCAAGGTTAACATTCGCAAAAATATCTACAACTTGCTGCTGGACAGATTGGCTCTCAACCTTGCCCAATTCAAACTGAAAGGCATGAATAATATGCTCTTTTTCAGGTTTGCTCATGCTGTTCCAGAAAAGTGTTGCTTGTGAGAAGTGATCTTTAAAACTATCACTCCTAGCTTGAATTTTCCGACCTTCTACCTTCTCTTGATAGTGAGCAAACCTACCTTCTTCAACACTAGCCGGTGCTGGTGTGTTGCCAGCTAAAGAATTTTTATGGTAACTTACTTTACCCACATTAATTGTTTGGCGGTGATATCCATCCCGCTGATTATTATGAAATGGACAAACTGGACGGTTTATTGGGATTTCATGGAAATTGGGACCACCAAGGCGAATTAACTGGGTATCTGTATAGGAAAATAAACGTCCCTGTAATAATGGATCGTTTGTAAAATCAATACCTGGGACTACATGTCCGGGGTGAAAAGCAACTTGCTCAATTTCAGCAAATGCATTATCAACATTTCGATACAAAACCATTTTTCCAATGATTTTTACTGGAACATCTTCTTCAGGCCAAATCTTAGTTGCATCTAAAATATCAAAATCAAATTTAAATTCATCTTCCTCATTAATGATTTGGACAACCAATTCATACTCTGGGAAGTTACCTTTTTCAATGTTTTCCCATAAATCACGACGATGGAAATCAGGGTCCTCACCGGAAATCTTTTGAGCTTCATCCCAGACAAGGGAATGTGCCCCAAGTGTGGATCTCCAATGAAACTTAACAAAATGAGATTTACCGTTCTCGTTGACTAGTCGGAAAGTGTGAACACCAAACCCATCCATCATCCGGAAGCTTCTTGGAATCGCTCGGTCTGACATCAACCACATAATCATATGAGCAGTTTCTTGGTTATTCGCGACAAAGTCCCAAAAGGTATCATGGGCAGAGCTGGCTTGTGGAATCTCATTGTGAGGTTCCGGTTTGATGGCGTGTACCATGTCCGGAAACTTAATTGCATCTTGAATAAAAAAGACTGGGATATTGTTACCCACCAAATCATAATTCCCCTCATCAGTATAAAACTTGGTTGCAAATCCACGTACATCACGCACAGTATCAGCAGATCCACGCGAGCCAACAACTGTAGAAAATCTCACAAAAACCGGGGTTTTCACAGTTGGGTCCTGCAAGAACTTTGCTCTTGTGTACTGCTTCATGGTGTCATCGTACACCTGGAATTCACCATGAGCTGCAAACCCTCGGGCATGAACGACCCGCTCAGGGATCCGTTCATGATCAAAATGGGTCATTTTTTCACGAAAATGAAAATCCTCCATTATGGTAGGACCTCGTACACCCGCTTTTAAAGAAAATTCATCATTTGACACCTTTAGCCCTTGGTTGGTCGTAAGTTTTTTTCCTCGGTCATCGACACGGAACTGTTCTAACTGCTCATCTTTGCTGTTACCTTTCCCATTTAGCTTACGCTCATCACTCAATTTAAAACGCCTCCTCTCCCGTACCATCATATGAGCAGCCGAAACGGGTTATTCTTTTATGAAGTTCTGTAATGTTGGTATCTAATGACCCTTACATTTGGCCATTGATAGTTGGCTAGAAAATTCGTGGAAACTACACCATCAAGTAATGCTTATTGAAGCATTAGTATATTATCCTTTGATTTGCAAAAACTACCAATAACAGTTTATTAAGGTGGGGGTTGTGAATGAAAAACAGGATGATTGATTGGCCAACTTTTATTGGCGCGTTTTCATTATTGTTGTTGGTTACGATTCCTCTCGTCCTTTTTCCTGAAAAAGGTGAAGAGGTGGTTAATGCTGCAAATACGTATGTGACCACAAACTTTGGTGTTCTCTATTTGTTGATTGGAATTATGATTTTCTTTTTTCTTATCTATGTTTCGTTTAGTGCAAATGGTCAGATTTTGCTTGGGGACAAAGGGGAAAAGCCGGAATTTAATGATTTTTCCTGGGCGGGCATGCTATTTTGTGCCGGGATTGGCTCTAGTATTTTATATTGGGGAACAATCGAATGGGCTTATTACCTTCAAGGTCCTCCCTTTGGAGTAGAACCAGGCACACAGCAAGCCATCGCATGGGCAACCACCTATGGGATTTTTCATTGGGGACCTATTGCATGGGCTATTTATACACTTCCCGCCTTACCTATCGCATATTTTTATTATGTAAGAAAAAAACCTGTCCTAAAAATTAGTGAAGCGACACGGCCATTAATTGGTAGGTTAGCCGACGGTCCTATTGGTACCATAATCGATATCTTATTTATGTTCGGTCTAATAGGTGGTGCTGGAACGACGCTTGCTCTAGGTACTCCGATGATTGCTGAAGGTATTAATCGCTTAACAGGAATCGATGTGAACATGACAGTTAAAACGATTATCTTATTATTTGTGACTGTCATCTTTGCGGTTAGCTCTTATACGGGATTAAAGAAAGGCATCAAGGTTCTTTCCGATGTAAACCTATACCTTGCTTTCTTTCTATTGGCTTTTATCTTTGTGTTCGGGCCAACCCGTTTCATGTTAGAAACAACAGTAAATAGTATCGGACTTTTACTAGATAACTTCTTTCATATGAGTACGTGGACAGAGCCGTTTAATTCTTTGGGTCCTTTTGAAAAGACTTCTTTCCCAGAAACTTGGACGGTATTCTACTGGGCATGGTGGCTAGTGTATGCCCCATTTGTCGGTCTTTTTGTTGCTAAAATTTCACGTGGACGTACCATTAAACAGATGGTACTTGGGACGATGATCTATGGAACAATCGGAAGTATTTTGTTTTTCGGTGTATTAGGAAATTACGCGATGCACCTGCAACTTACTGGAGAAATGGATATTATTCACACTTTAAATACAGAAGGTGCTTCACCTGCTATACTAGATGTAATCGAGAGCCTTCCGTTTTCATGGTTTATGATTTTGGTATTCACCGTTCTTGCAATCGTTTTTCTTGCAACAACATTCGATTCTAGCTCTTATGTATTAGCATCTGTTGTGCAAAAGGAAGTTAAGGATGAACCGATAAGGTGGAACCGATTATTTTGGGCATTTGCTCTTTGTATAATGCCTTTAACGTTGATGTTTATTGGCGGGCTCGGCACCTTGCAAACCGCAAGTATCGTGGGTGGATTCCCTCTTCTTTTTATTATGGTCATGCTTGGTTGGTCATTTATGAAAGCATCCACCCGTGATATCATGGCATCCGATTATTATGAGCCGAAAACGATCGAGCTGAATTACCGTAAAATTCTTGAACGCTTGCGTCGAAAGAAAAAAGCAAAAGGGAAAGCATCTAGCGAACAAGACCAAAAGGGGCCAATCGATGCCCATTTTGAAGATGACAAAAAATAAATTTTAGGCAGAGCCCATTTCGGCTCTGCCCTTTTTTGGGACGCAGGGACAGGTCCCTTGACCCACTTTGTCCATCATTAGAGTCGACAGCTTAGTGTTCGTGTTCAGCTTCCATCGCATCTGCTTTTGTTTTATGGACGGTTCCGAATGGATGATTTGGTGGTGCATAAATTGAATATAGCTTTAATGGAATATTTCCTGTATTTGTTAGGTTGTGCCAATACCCTGCTGGTATAATAATGGCTGAATCGTCACTAATTTGTCTTACAAAGTCTAACTGATTTTTGTTTTTCCCCATTTGAACAATTCCATTACCTTGTTCAACACGAAGGAATTGGTCCACATCAGGATGCATTTCTAAACCGATATCTTCCCCAGGTTGCAAACTCATTAATGTTAGCTGTAGGTAAGTTCCTGTCCAAATCGCAGTGCGAAACGTATTGTTTTGCTTTGTAGCTTCATTGATATTGATTACAAATGGCTGCTTACCTTGATCAGTGAACTGTCGTATTTCCCTTCCCATATGTGGGTGATGGTATCCCCAATAGTTCCAGTAAGGCATAGGAACATGCGTGTAATATGGGTGGTGGTGATGATGGTGATAATAATGATGTGGGTATCCATATGTTACATAATTCATTTTACTCAATATCCCTCCTCAAATTGCTAAAATATCCTATGCAAGAGAGATAATGAGCGGAACCCAAATATACTATTCTCTTATTCTTCATTTGGGATAATGTACCTGTGGCCCTTACACAAAAAGACACCCGCATTAGGTGTCTTTTTACATAACTATTTATTTTCTACCGGACTTAATAGCATGAATTACTTTCCAGCTAGTAATAATCCAATTTCGGCTACTAATGTACTACCAATATACGTTCCACTAAAAACGAAAACAGCAACAATCGCAACTTTCCAAGAAGTATTTTTTAATTCTACTAAACGGTTTGCTACTGAAATTCCAGCAAAAGTAAGAATCGGTGTTGTGATGGAGAGGAAATCCACCTCTTGAATGGCCTGTACAAAGAAGTCAGAAATTAAACACATTACAAGAGATGTAATTGAAACCCATCCTAATACTGGAAACTCCTTTAGAAATTTGATCGAACATGTATTTAACTTATTCGAAATAAAAATACCGATCATTGAGAAAACCCATAGTGTAAGCAATCCCACAATTGTCATTCCAGTGACAGCCATTGATTCAGGATTTTTCAGGTGTTTTATAAATTGTGTAAACATAATAAGTGCAAGACTTAATAAAACGATTAAACCGTACTTCACATATGAATTACGCAACGCGTTTTGCATTTTTATCACCTCGTACAAATAGTTTATACATAAATTGCTGCAATGGAGCCGCAAGGAATACCATTGTAAAGGTACCTAAGAAACTTGTAAGTAACTGACTCGCAGATGCATAAGCTAAAATCGTGCTCTCCATATCCGGAACTTGTGCAACTAAAGAAGCTGAAGATGCACTCATCATACTTCCGGAGCCCATACCAGATGCCATTGCTAATGCCTCAACACGGAAACCTAATTGAAGCATAATCGGTGCGAATATACTGAAGAAAATCGTTCCAAATAATGTACCGATGATATATAAGGATAAAACGCCTCTTCCTTCATCAGAGTTCAATGTATACTTTTCTGAGATATAAGCGAGTTCGCCTTCACGGCCTATTCCTAGAGTTGCTCCAATTGCTTCACGTCGTAATCCAAGCAGTAATGCCACAGGCAGACCCAGTAGAACTGTTCCAAGGTTCCCTATTTCTTGAAACAGGAATACCCAGCCAACTTGAAGAATTTCACCTATTTTCGGGGCAACATCTGCACCATATCTCGCCATAAGTGGAAGCATGATAAGAATCAAGTATTTTCCGGCAAAGTCTACATTCTCTTTACTGTAGACTTTTTTCCAAAAACCTTTGCGGAAAAGATTCAGTCCTAAAATCATCGTGATGATAATTGCAAATACAAGTGGTAATAAGCCAATTGAAAAGGATCCAAGGTTAACACTTTGAAATCCGATCATTTCAGCAGCTGTAATGACTATTAGTGCAAATAAAATGAGATAAATAAAATTTTTCTTCATATTAGTTTCCTTTCTTATCCATAATGATTTCATTAATTAACTTGATATAGTCTTCATAACTTCTTTTATATAATTCTGAAGAATCAATGTTTCCATTCATTTTTTCAAACACTTGAGCTACGAATCTAGGAAAAATCTCATAAATAAACTCAGGATCTATATCGATAAAGTCATCTCCATGAATCGTTCCTGTAAAACCACTGTAACCTATTTGAATACAAGGAATCATGTAAGATAAATCGCCTATGTCTCCTGCCGCACTAATTGGATCATCATTGTACAGCACATCTATTTCATTATTTTCTTCAAATGCTTTCCATACAAAATCGGATAGATAACGGTCTTGTTTGAAAGGTAAATAGCCCATCTGTGTAGAAATTTCTACATCTCCTTGTAAGGCTAAAGCACTTCCCTTTGCTGCATCATCGAGTTTCACTGCAGCTTCTTTCATATATTCTGTCGATAGAGTCCGCAGGTCCGTCCCAACAGTAATAGCATTCGGTATCACATTTGTAGACATATCTGATTCCATCACAATCGGATTGATCCGTACCTTTTCCGAATCTTTAAGTTGTTGTCTACTTAAGCCGACGGCTACATTAAACAAAGTAGACATGTTATAAGCATTTTTCGAGGAAAATGGATCAAACCCAGCATGCGTTGCTTTACCAATAAATTTGTATTTTTTATACAAAAATCCAGCTAAATCACAGTTGGTATTAATCGTACGTTTTTCAAATTCGCCGCCTATAGCATGTACACAGATAGATAAATCAATATCATCAAAAACACCAAGTCTCATCGCTTCTGGCTTACCGCCATAATGAGTAATCTTATTCTGTTGTATAAGCTCATCACGATAAGCTAGATCCAAGTATTCCTCTGCAGGGACAAAGACAAAGGATATTTTATAATCAAAATCCTTGTAGCTATTCGACTTAACAAAATAATTGTATAAAGCAAGTGCAATCCCAACTTGTGTATAATGACCACAGTTGTGAGCAGCCCCGGTTTCTTTGTTCGCATACATGTGTGATGGTGCATATACTGCGTCTAATTCTGCAATGAACGCTACGTGTAAATCCTTATCCTGGTCACCCAATGTTGTCTTAAAACCGGTAGTACTGAATTCCTCTATTTGAATATCAGGATTCATCTGCTTTAGACAATTCATTACCTTCCCTTTCGTTCTTTCTTCTTTATACCCTAGTTCCGGATGAAAATAGATGTCTTCAGCTATCTCTTTTATCTCTTTATATTGATTTTTGAAAATCATATATGATTCTCCTTTTTTAACTGATTATTTAAAACCTCATTATCGTTTGCTTTTAGTGTAATTAGCGAATAATGGCAAGATTATTTTTGATTAATATATTAGTAAAACACGAACAATTTTTATTCTAATATAATTATTGTTCGATATCAACCGTTTTTAGGATTTATTTTCATCGTTAAGGGGGACGATTCCTGAGAGATAAATTATTTGACTCTCAAAACAGGAAAATCCTGTTATACTATTTACATCAACAATCTTGAGGTGAGACTATGTGGAACCTAACCAAGAAGGCGAAAGAGAAATTTTCAAAGTGTAATATTTTACCGATTCCTGAAACTGACGAAGAATGGGAAATTACTTTACGAGAGGCAAAAGAAGAAGGTGAAGATCTCATTAGTCATTTAAAGGAAGAGCTTGAGGAAATAAAAGAGGAATTGCTGCAAATCTTGCCAAGTCGCTTCATACCGTATGTGGAAAATGGAACGTTAAATCAACCGACATTGCCAAAGTCTGTTCGTGACGATTATTTGCAATGGATACATGAAGCGAGCAAGGAATTTGAGCAAGTTTTAGATGCTGCCGATTCCAAAACGGAAAATGCTGTTACTTATTTATCAGATGCCGTTCAAGATGTGTTTGAGGAAAGCTTGCATGATTCAACAATCGAGCGTATTGAACGTGAAGGAGATACACTTCATCTTTACATCAATACAGATGGTGGTTTTTCATCCAAAGCACTGATTCATTTTGTTTTTGAAAATGTGATGACAGAGGAATCCGATGAGCCGCTAGAGGTCGGACATTGGATCGTCTATTACGAACTTCAGAAAACAGTTAAGGGTTTTGCGTTCCGCGTGTTGTTTGAATGTCCAGATGCCGAATGGACGATTTCAATGAAGAATATGGATGCTGAATATTATTATCGTCCAGCCTTGTATACTTTATTGAATAATGAAGAACAAATGGAAGAGACTTCTTTTGAGGATTATGTTGCACAACTAAATCCGGACCATCGCTATTGGCTGAACACACCAAATGTGACGTGCGCCATCCAGTCTTTATCAGAGTCTATCATACTAGAAAACGGAGAACTCGAATTTGTTCAAAATGAAATGGTCGTTACTGTAGGAAATGATCGTTTTACATATGACCTAGAAGAGTACAATCCAATTCAGTTTATTTATACGGACGTAAACGAGGATCCATATGCTCACTTAAGTGAACCTATAGCAGCGGAAGAAATTGAAGCAGCAGCACTAGGCAAGGATTTGGAACTACAAGTCCGGGCATGGAATACGATGTATGCCAATCCTCACGAGTTCACTGAGATCATTAATCGTGTTATGGCAAAAATGGAGATAACCGAGGAAAACGATATGATGGCAAGCGTTTATGCGAACCACTTTTTTGAATTAGGTATTTTAACAGATGACGTCATTGAAAAATATCGTTCACTGATAAATTAAGGGGACACAGGTTCCTCGTCCTGGTTTGGGACAAGGGACCTGCTACCCATGAGGAAGCAACCTTTCCTCCTTATAATTCATCTAACGGTAGAACTTCTCCTGTTGATGCATGAACTGCAAATTGGCTATCTACTTTCCCGCACAGGACATATTGGTTTTGGTCAAAGTCATACACGTAGTAAGGCTCTAATTCGAACTTTCCTTTGATCTTTTCAAAGGCTTTATCTTTGCTTATCATCACTTTCTCGGGTTCTTCATATTCATCAAACATATCCAACATCATCTGGTTATCCATATAATTCACAGCCTGAAGACTTTCAGAATCAATCATGATATTTATTTTCCGCTGAAATACGCGTTTATCCTGCTTGTTCGCTCTTACTATCGCATGAATATACCCTGACTCGCGATGAAGTGATTTTAATATCCAGACTCCAGAATCACTAGGATATACTCTTCGTAAAAAATCTCGGACCTCGATCATACATTTTTCTTGCTCTGTCTCTGTGATTGGTAGTGTATCAGGTGAGGGCTCGCCTGAGAATGCTTGTTCAGCCGAAACCTCTTCATGCCAAGTTATCTCTTTTCTTTCAAATGAAGAATCCCCAATTGGCTCATCCCACACCAACGTTTTATCTATTTTCATATAACCCCTAACATCCACGATAACTTCAAAAGGGATTGTGGCCGTTTGGTCATTTCTTACATAGATTTCTTCTACCGCATAAGCGGAGACCAGTCGTTGTTCTTCCATTAACGGAAATTCAATCAACTTCACTTGTTTCTTTGCTATGTCCTCAATTTTTTCAAATGTCAATGTGTAAGGTTCTATTTTCACCATTTCCTTCGCAGGAAAATGGCCATGCGCAGAAAACAAAGTTAGCCTACCATCTTGATCAAAATTGACCTCGATCATTCCAGAAGGCGATACAGCAACACCATTCATGCATTCTTTAAAATGTAGCTCTCCCTCTTCTTCCTTATGCAACTGGAATTGCTGCTCAAACGTTAATCCTGTTTCCTGCTCAATCCATTTTATAATGTCATTTTTATCCGAGAAGTTTACCCCGTTTGTGGCGAACGTCTGCCCCATCACGAAAATTACACTTTCAAAGTTACGACTCTTCACATCTATTGTGATTACTGCCGTTCCATCTGGATTTTCATCCTCATACTCTTGTCCCACACAATGAGTAGGAAACCATTCCATTGACATAGTATAAACTGTCTCATTAAAAATATTGACACTTCGATTGAAACTATAAGTCTCTAAATAATAGTCCCGTAATCCAAACTTCTCTTTTGTAAAATCAACTAACTCCTGAGTTCTTTTAAACATATTTGTCAGCTCCAACATATTGCTTTTCTACTTACTACGAATTACTCACCCAACGGTTTCACATTCTTCCAATTTTTCGTCAATAAAAAACTGCACTTGTTTAAGTGCAGGTATTAATTTTGAGTCTAGACAACTGTAGATCTGACCCTAGTATATTTTCGAATAAATGACAAAGGAGATAAACATTGTAGAGATTAGTAATGTTGTGAGGATGTTGATTAGTTGAGCAGCGGTTAACGCAATGATGTTAAATTGCAAACCAATGTTAAACAAAATAAGAAAAATCATCATCGCAAAAAACGAAGCGAAAATACCTTTCTCTCGGATAAGTTTCATGCGTTCATCTTTTTGCTTAAATTGTGGATACAAGTATGCCAAACAAAAACTCATGACTGCCATAGCCAGTGTCATATAAACCATAGGTGCAGGTGATGATTTGGCCATGATCCCTACAAATAGTAAAAAAACCGACATCACGGTAAACAAAATACCCAAAATGACAAATGGAACTCGCGAATTCCCCATCTTTTTTCCTCCTTTTAAAAATTTTCACGTAGCATAAAACCTTATTTATAGTCTTCTTCCTCTAAAGTGAAAATGTCTTCAACCTTCGTCTCAAAAACTTCAGCCATAATTAATGCTAAAGGAAGAGATGGGTTGTATTTGCCCTTTTCAATCGAAATAATTGTTTGCCTGGAAACACCCAATTTTTCAGCCAGTCGATCCTGCGAAAAACCATGTTTTTTCCTAAACTCTGATACTTTATTTTGCAACCCATTCACCACCTCTTATATTTTCATCATAATGTAAAGCCTCCTTTACGTCAAGTTTCCTTTACATTTAAGGGCAAAAATATAGAGTTAGTCTCTTTTAACTAACCCTTTTTACAAAATTAACAAAGTGTATGCACGCGTCACCACAACGGTTCGTCTTTGTTTGATAATTTTAGAAAATATGGAATGAGTAATATAACTACAGCGAATAAAGAAAGGTTAAATAGTAAAATATGTATCAGGTTTAAGTTAAACAATGCAGAAATTGGGAGCGTAATAATTGGGAGCAATACTAATAGTGATGTTACGTTTCTTGAGGCTGAGCTTTGGTATTGAATTTCCCCACAGTGGCTACATTTCATACTTTTACGGAATGAAAATATTTTTTTCAGTGAATTCAACCAAGACCATTTTCTTCCACAATTCATACAAGTAGGCATTAAAATCATCTCCTTTTTAGAAGCTTTCCTCTTATTGCTTAATACGTAATAATTATAAAAAAAGATTCATATTTTGGTATGTATATTATAAAAACAAATCTAATTACTCTAACTTAGTATAACAAAGGCAGCCCAACAAAGGCTGCCTTTAAAATCATAATAGTTCCCCAAGAAACTGCGGCAACGAGAAACAGCTTTCCACAATTTCCCGTTCAAGTGGGTCGGAGGGACAGGTTCCTTGTCCCAGTTTAATCCTGTTGTGGGACGCGGGACCTGTCCCTGTGTCCCGGCAAGGTTACGGTAATCTCTGTTCCGAGGTTTTCCCACGATTCGACATTAATTTCTCCGCTATGCAGTTTTGCAATTTGCATCGCTATACTCATGCCAAGCCCTGTGCCTTCTACACGTTCATCTGTGTTTGTTCCACGATAATACCTATCAAATAAATGTTTCTTAGTCGGCTCATCCATCCCAATACCGTTATCCTTGACGACTATTTTTATCTCACCGTTGTCGTTATTTCCCTCCAAAATAACATCAACGCTTGTGCCAGGCGGATTATGTTTCATTGCATTATATATAAGATTATCTAGCATTCTTTCAAACAACCGTCTGTTTACATTTAGAAAACTGTTATTGTGTAAAGGGACAAAGGATATGGGATAGTCGTTCATTATCCGGTCCCTTTTATATTTTCCTAAGATTTCCTTAATAAACCCACTTACTTCAACTGTCTCCAACTGAACTCGATTTCCACCATTTTTCAACTCGAAACTTAATGAAAAATCTTCTATCAAATGTAGCATATAATCACTTTTCTCACGTATCGTTTTCCCTATTTCTTCTAACTCATCCTTAGTCCAATCATATTGTCCACTTTCTAGTAAGTTTCCATATCCCTGCATAGTTGATAAAGGTGTGCGTAAATCATGAGATATTCCGGTCATCCATTCTGTACGGTTTTTCTCTAATTGCTCGCGTTCTTTCCGTGAGGCTTCAAGTTTACCTGCCATATCATAAAATGCCTCAAATACCTCTTGATATAACTTAAATCGTAACCGGATCTTTCCATTCTTACGATACACTTTCTTCTTTTCTCGCTCTGTTAGTACTTCACCATAGTTTTCATTTCCCATCCTGCCAAGCCAGTTCGCAAAAATAAACAGTGGATTTCCATAGCGAAAACCATTCCATATTGAAATCGCGATAGTAATAAGGAGGACAATTGCCCCAGTAATGAGAAATCCTCGTGCTACATCGAGATACGTTTCTAGTTTCACTTCATTGTTCGTTTCATTTGGTGTATAAAGCTCCCAAACCAATCCATTCTTAGGGTCTTCATAAGTCGTTCTTTTTGATGAATAAATATCAGGCGCAACATCCCTCATAAAAACATCCAAAGGCTTCTCTTCTTCACGGTTTTGTAACCCAAGCATTTGTTGCAATGACCCATCCGTACGAAATATTTTCAGAGTGCCTTTTTGCTTTATTAATAGTTTCTCAACTTCACCTTGGTCTGCATCAGCTACTGTCCCACTTTCCCCATACCCCTTAACAATTTGCTTTAGTAAAAGCTGTGCTTGATCTTGGTAGCCTAAAACAAATAAGTAAGGTATCTCGTAAAATGTTTCTAAGTAAAAGGCAAGTGAATAATCTTGTAATTGCTTTGTTTCCTTCATCATTTTCAATTCTTGATATGTATACTTGTTTGGTATTTCATCTGGTACATTTCCTGATTCAATCACAGTTCCCTCATGATCAATTATTTGTACCCAAATTTGTTCCTTTTCTAAATCTTTATCCCAATCCTTGTTCATCTTGAATTCTGAAAACGAAAATCCCGTATTTACTGAAATCGCCTCTAACTTTGCCTGATAATAATTAGATTGAGAAACATCTTCTGCATAAATACCTATACCTATTATTAGGGTTAGAAAAATGACAATAACCATTAAGGCAGCTACTGACAAAAACTGTAATGAGAAATGCAAAAATAAACGCCATCTAAGCTTTTTCATGATTGGTTTCCTTTTACAAGTTTATATCCAAGACCTCTTACTGTTAGTAAATATTTAGGGTTACTTGGGTCCTCCTCGATTCTTTCTCTAATTCTTCTAATATGTACCGAAACAGTATTCTCATCAACATAATTGTCAAAACCCCAGACTGCTTCAAGGAGTGCAGACTTAGAATGGACGATATTCGGATGCTTGCATAAGTAAAGCAACAACAAATAAACTTGAGTTGGACATGGTACGGGCTGCCCGTTTACCAACAATTCTCCTGCGCTTTCAACTAACATAAATCGACCAAAATCAAACTGCTTAGACTTCGATTGGATTGTAGGCTCCATTAATTTAGAACTCCTTCTTAAATATGCTTTAATTCTTGCGGCCACCTCTAATGGATTAAACGGCTTTGTCACATAATCATCACCGCCAGTTGCAAATCCCGTTAGTACGTCCAAATCTGATACTCTAGCGGTTAAAAATAAAATATAGGCTGACGATATTTCACGGATTTTCGGACAAAAGTCAAACCCGCTGCCATCTGGGAGCATCACATCAAGGATAACAATATCAACCTGTTGTTTTTTTAGAATAGTAAGCGCATCTTCTCCTTTATAAGCAGTATATATATTTTGAAATCCTTCCTTTTTTAGCATCATTTCTAACATTTTTACAATAGCTTGTTCATCATCAACTATTAAAACTTTTGTCTCATTATACATAAGTTTCCACCTCATCCTTATCATAACAAAGCAACTTTACGAACAGTTGAACAAATCAAATAAAGTTTTATGCGTTCGTAATGTAACGTTCAATCTAGAGAAAACTCCTCCATATAAACTGTAGGTAGTTCAATATGAAAGGGAGAAGAAGATGAAACAACGAGTTAGGTTGATTGATGGACTGAGGGGATTTAGTTTAATTGGGATATTGATAGCGAATCTACTAATTTTTCAATATGGGATGTTTGGAAAAGAGCAAATGGAAAACTATCAAACATTAGCTACTGATCAATCATCCTACATTTGGATCAAAATCTTTATAGAAGGTAGCTTCATGCCTATCTTTTTGTTTTTATTTGGCTATTCTATGGTTAAATTATCCGAGAAACTTGTAGGCAATGGTAAAAAAGTGAAACGTCATTTAGTAAGAAGGTTTATTTTGTTAATTACACTCGGCTTGCTACATTCTATTTTTGTTTGGGAAGGTGATATTTTATTTTCCTATGGGCTGATTGGCTTACTTATGATTATCTTTGTTAAACGAAAGAAAAAGACGATACTAATTTGGACTGTGACGTTATTTTCTTTAACTACATTGATAGGTGTAATAGGAGCAAATGAAAAAATGGAGGAACCAAAGAATTTAACTTCCTATATCCAAAAGGAATATGATGCCTACTCAAATGGAGATTATTGGGAGGCCTTAGAGTTTCGTAATAGTGGAGAAGATCCATTTGGTTATCCTGGCTATGTATACATTATCATGTTGATGCTAATGCCACTTGTGATCTGCCCAATATTTCTATTGGGAATGTATGCTGCAAAAAGTGGATGGTTCACATCTCCTGAAAAGGAAAAACGGAAATATAGTTGGTTAGCATGGTTATTTCTACCGATGGGTTTAGGGTTAAAGTCTTTACCATATCTGTTTCAGGAACATATATGGACGGAATCGATTTATACAATTGGTGCGCCCATCCTCTCAGTCGGTTACATCTTCCTATTTGCATATTTTTATACAAAAGGAGAATCCGTCATTTTAACTCTTTTTGAAAATGTAGGACGTCTATCCATGACAAATTATTTAGCTCAAAGTATGATATGTACTCTTATTTTTTATGGATACGGTTTGGGATTATTCGGAAAGATGGGTGTTCTTAACGGAATTTTATTAGCAATCGTGATTTACTTATTCCAGGTTATCTTAAGCCATTTTTATCTTAAAATCTGGAAGATGGGACCTTTTGAAAAAACCATGAGAATCGGCACCTACATGACATGGCGAGGCATTCCCAAATCCAAAAAGGCAAAAATTAGATTACATGAAAAAGTTACGCATTAATGTGGTTTAGTTGTAAAATGGCATGAGCTGAGTATGGCGTTCGAATGAGTTTTTCACCTTAACATTTGGGCTATCAGCCATAAAAATATTTTATCAGCCATATTTTTTATTTATTGGCCATAAATTTTCAGTAACAGCCGTATTTGCAAATTAATAGCCATAAATAAAAAAACGCCGCGAGTGTCTATGCACTGCTGCGGCGTAATATAGCGAAGCACCCGGGACAAGGGACCTGTTCGCGCGTGTCCCATGATGCGCCGGGACAAAAGCCCGGCGACCCGTTTTGTCCCCTTTAAAATTTCTTAAGGTGAACTTTTTCCATTATGTGGTCAGGGCCTTTTTTGAAGACGATGTCTGCACGACGACGTGTAGGGAGAATGTTTTCTCGTAAGTTTTTGGCGTTGATTTCCTCCCAGATGTCGGTTGCCTTTTTGATCGCTTCGTCTTTTGATAACGAAGTATAGCGATGAAAATAAGACATCGGGTTCTGGAACGCCGTCTTTTGCAGTGTCAAAAATCTCTCAATGTACCATTTTTTGATATTTCTTACGTCCGCATCAATATAAATTGAGAAATCAAAAAAGTCGCTGACGAAAACCGAATGGGACTTGCTGACTTGAAGGACATTAATTCCTTCAACAATTAAAATATCTGGTTGCTTAATAACCTCTACCTTGTCGGATAGCACATCGTACGTTAAATGAGAGTAAAGTGGAGCCTCCACTTTTGATTTACCAGACTTCACCTTCATCATAAACTCAATTAATCTTTGAGTATCATAGCTTTCGGGAAATCCTTTTCGACTCATCAATCCCTTACTTTCCAAGGTTGCGTTTGGATATAAGAATCCATCTGTCGTAACTAACCCTACTTCTTTATGCTCGTCCCACCGTGATAATAGGGTTTGGATCACCCTTGCTGCAGTGCTTTTCCCTACTGCTACACTACCTGCAATTCCGATAATATATGGAATTTTCTTAGCTTTATAGTCTAAAAACGAATTCGTTGCTCCCTGTAGCTGTTGTGATGCCTTTACCTTTAGATTGATCAAACGGGTCAATGGCAAATAAATTTCTTTTACTTCCTGAAGAGAGATTTCTTCGTTTATACCGCGAATGCTCTCGAGTTCTTCTTCTGACAGTAACAAAGGAGTTTTATTGCGCAGTTCCGCCCACTTTTCTCTGTTAAATTCAATATAGTTTGTTAACGGATTCATAGTATTTACCTCTATTTTAGATTCATGTTCATTTTATCAGATTGTTACTTGAATTCATATGTTTTAAAAAGAATGACTTGCGCTCGACACTTGCAAGATTTTCTTCATTCTATTATTCACAACTTGAATGATTTTACCTAAAAACAACGCAATCACCAGAGTACCAAGCCCAACCGGTCCTCCTAAAAGAAATCCGAGACAGGCTCCTGTACCTTCAATACCCATTCTTACAATATTAAAGCTCAAACCGAACCGATTGCAGAACGCCACCATCATTCCATCAATTGGTGTCTTAGGTAAATTTGCCTCCATATAAATGCCAATACCAATTCCAGCGATAACAAGACCAACAACGAAACTGACAATTTGTAACTCCCAAGTTGATGTAAAGTCAACACTCGCTAATACAATATAAAACCAAAAATCCACAAAAACACTTCGGATAAAAATTGGGATAACCGATTCGATACGCAATCTCTTTTTTTCAAGAATCCATGTAATCAATATAAAAGTCAACTGTGTCAAAATTGACCACGTTCCAATCGTCAAGCCTAAATGCTCTGTAAGCCCTACAGATACGGTATCCCATGGCCCCGCTCCGATCAATGATTTAATAATAAATGCAATTCCTAATGCGGTAAGAGCGAGACCTCCAAAATAAATTCCTATACGTAATCCCATGTTGCACCTCGATATTAATGGACATTTCAAAATAATTATTCAATTATAACACTTTCATGAAAAATTGCACCCAAAAAAATAGGCATCTGCCACCAAAAGGACAGAAGCCTTAAAACATTTCCTAGACTCTTATTTTTACATATTGAGTATTTTTGATATATTATGAAATACTTATTCTACTTCTATTAAGACGGCTGCTCCTTGGCCTCCACCACCACACATAGATGCAATGCCTCGGCCGCCACCGCGTCGTTTAAGTTCTCGAGCAAGTGTTAACACAAGTCGGAATCCGCTAGCACCTAGAGGATGACCAAGAGCTATTGCTCCCCCATTTACGTTAACCACATCTGAAGGAAGCCCGAGCTCTTGCTGACTTGCAATCACAACACTTGCAAAAGCCTCATTAATCTCAAACAAATCAATATCTGAAAGGCGTAAATTTCTACGATCCAATAAAGCCCGTATAGCATTTGCCGGCTGGAGGTGCAATGATGGATCAGGCCCTGCTACAAATGACCAGTCAACAATGGTTGCTAGCGGTGACTTACCAATCTTTTCACATGTGTCTAAACTTGAAATCAGACCTGCACTCGCACCATCTGACATCGGACTAGCGTTTCCAGGAGTAATGGTTCCCCCTACTTCAAATGCTGGGGAAAGCTTTTGTAGCTTGTCAATGGAGGTTTGAGGTCGAATACATTCATCCTCGGTAATAAGCTGACCGGAAACATGAACTCCAACTATTTCATCCTTGAAAACTCCATTACTTTGTGCACTAGCTGCCCTTAGTTGTGAATGTAGAGCAAATTCGTCTTGTACTTCTCGACTAATATGTAATTCACGATTTGTACGTTCAGATAACCCGCCCATTGATTGATCAGAAAGTGCACACCACAAACCGTCATTCAACGTATCATAGAATTCGATAGCACCCATTTTCACTTCTCGTCTAAGGTTAGATACATGAGGTGCATTTGTCATGGATTCAAATCCTCCAACAACAAACAGATCCCCTTCTCCTCTTTCTACACGGCGAGCAGCATCGGACACTGCTGCTAAACTAGCAATACAAACGCTGTTTAATGTTAAGGCAGGGGTATGTATCCCAACACCTGCTTGATAAGCAACTTGACGTGCAGGGTTTTGACCTTGCCCAGCCTGTATGACTTGACCTAGTATAACGCCATCTGCATTTGCAGTTTCAGGAACACGGCGAATGAGCTCCGAAACTGCCGCAACACCTAGTTCAGTTGCTGTATTCTTGCTTAAACTTCCCTTGAACCGTCCAATAGGAGTACGAACTCCATCAATTAATACAGTTTTTTTCAACAAAATCACCCATCCTTTTAGTAGATTATAAGAAACTAAACTAAATTACTGGGTTAGTGAATCACGGTACGTTTCCCGTGCGAATAACGTTGCAACAATGCTTATCACTCCAAGTGCGGTTAAATATAAAATGATTGGTAAGCTTTGCCCATCATATTTTGCTAGTAACCAAGTCGCAATTAGAGGGGAAAATCCACCTGCTAGGATAGCTCCAATTTGGTAACCAATGGAAGCACCACTTAAACGAACCTTCGACCCAAAAAGCTCTGAGTAGTATACTGCTTGAGGACCGTAAACAGAGTCATGAATGACATTCAATCCTAGCACGATTCCTATTGTGATCCAAAGAACCGACCCTGTATCCATCAGCGCGAAAAACGGAAAAATGAACAGCGTCGTAGCTATTGTCCCACCCAAATAGACAGGTTTACGGCCAATCTTATCAGATAAGTAAGACCATAATGGCATCGTCACTAAACCAACTACTGAGGAGATCATGACTGCATTTAGACCAATAGAGCGATCGACATTAACCGTACCTACGAGATACGTTAGTACAAATACAGAATAGATATAGAACGTTGCGTTTTGAACTAATTTCATACCAATTGTTAAGAATAATGGTTTTTTCTGGCTGCGTAGAACGGTAAGCACAGGCTTTTCCTCTATCTGCTTCTTTTCAGCCAGTTCCTCAAATACAGGCGATTCACTCACTCTTAGGCGAATCCAGAGTCCAATGATGACAAGTATAGCACTGAGTAAAAATGGTATACGCCAGCCCCAGGCAAGGAAAGCTTCATTTGACATACTGTTATTTACCATCGAGAACACGAAGGTGGATAATAAAAGTCCTGCGGGAACTCCCATCTGTGGAAAGCTGCCGTATAACCCCCGTTTTCCTTTCGGTGCATGTTCAACCGCCATTACTACTGCTGAACCCCACTCACCACCAACAGCAAATCCCTGTACAATACGAAGAAGACTTATTAGTAGTGGAGCCATCAACCCGATTGTTTGATAGGATGGAATCAGCCCCATTAAGAATGTTGCGATTCCCATTAATAATAGTGAAAGTGTAAGCATTTTTTTTCTGCCGATTTTATCACCAAAATGTCCAAATACCGCGCTTCCTAACGGACGAGCAATAAATCCTGCAGCATATGACCCAAAGGCTGCTAGTGTCCCATATAGAGGGTCGAAAGTTGGAAAAAACAATGCTGGAAATACTAAAGCAGCAGCTGTACCGTATAAGTAAAAATCATACCATTCAATTGTTGTACCAATAAAGCTAGCCAAACCGACCTTGCGATGTTCTTTAGAAAAACCTTTTTTCTCGGTATTTATATCCTCCTGAATTACTGGAGCTGTTGACATCGACTTTCCTCCCTTTTTACGATGGTGTAATATGTCTTAAGGCCATTTTTCATTCCTTACTTTCGAAAAATGGTAACCAAACATCATTGTATTTTATATATTTGACTTTAAGTGGCTGCCCAATTTTTAATTCTTGATCAGAATCAACTAATAGATGTGTCAGCATCGATGGACCTTCTTCTAATTCAACAACCCCTAATACATAAGGTGTAACTGCTGCCCACCCTGGATGACCAGGTCTATGTACAATGCTCCACGTCTTTAACGTTCCTTCTCCTGAAGCTGGTTTCCAATCTAACTTGTTACTCCAGCAATGCGGGCAATGGGAGCGAGGATAAAATACCCATTCACCACAATCACAGCATTTTTGCAAAATAAATTCCTTACGAGCTACTGCATCCCAGAACGGCTTAGTGATAGGTGTTATAGTCGGACCTGGGACCGTTAAATTTTCAAATTTCTCTATCATGATTCCACCCCCAAAATCAGAGCAGCAGCTTCACTCAATGTAGCTCCATTCCCTGTTATCAGAGCATGACGTGCATTTGGAATTTGTCTCAAATCTGCTTCATGTCGCAATTGATGAACAGCTTCAATAATATGTGACATTCCACCAGCAAGATCTGCCTGACCAAATCCTAATTGACCCCCGTGCGTGTTAAGTGGCCAATCACCATCATGACCGAAAGTATGCTCTTTCATCCAGGAACCAAATTTTCCAGGTGCACATAGCCCCGCATTTTCTAATGTTTGTGCAACTACACTCGTATAGCAATCATAGATAGAAAGTAAATCCATGTCTTGCACTGATAAACCTGCTTGTTCCAATGCTCTTGGAATCGCATAGCTTAGTGGAGCATTTTCCAATGAAGGGGCTTGGCTGACAGCTCTATGAGTGATTTTCTCACCCGCCCCTAGTAAATAAACTGGAGGATGTCCTCCCTTAGAGGCATTTTTAACGGAGGTAACAACGACCGCTGCGCCACCTGCAACAGGCATAACGATTTCAAACAAATGCAAGGGATCCACAATTAATGGAGAATTCAATACGTCCTCAATTGAGGCTGGTTTTCCGTATGTAATGGCTTTTGGGTTTAGCTGCGCATTTTTTCGTGCCCAATGTGCAATGAGTGCAAAATCTTCTTGTTTCGATCCATACTCGGCCATATGTCGTTGCTTTAACAGCGCATAGGAGGTGTTTGCGCCAGAAGCACCAAATGGAACGTCAAATTCACGAATTGGATTACGGTTTGGTGAACGTAAGGCTTTTCCCTTTTCGTTGATATTTGCAAGCACACATACAACTGTTTCACACATTCCTGCTTCTATTGCAGCTACCGCTCTCCAGATCATTCCCGCACCGGTTGCACCTCCAAGATCAACTACATTTGACATTGTCGGCTCAAGACCAAGGTATTCCGCAACAGTTGCTGGCACATGCTGCGGAGTTTCGCCTACTTGGGGACCAATTAATAAACCATCTATCTTGTCTTTTTCGATTCCGGCATCTTGAATGGCCAGTCTTACTGACTCGGCAATTAATGCAAGAGTTGTCACACCCTCGCTATAGCGGACTGGAGTTAGTTCTCCTATCCCTATAATTGCACCTTTTGGAACTCGGCGGTTAACCATTATACGAAACTCCTTTCAGACAAGCTGCTGTATTCTTCTAGGCATGCTGGGTTGGCAAGTGAACCCCTGTTCTTTATTGGCTGTCCAAGAACAGTTGAACGGACTGCCCCTTCAACCTTTTTGCCGTTAATTGTATAAGGAATCTCTTTGACACTGTAAATACGTCTTGGCACATGCCGCGGTGAAGCTTTTTCCCTTACTTCCTTACGAATATGATTCACTAATGTATCATCCAATGATCCATCCTCGGTGACGACACACAGTGCGATTTCCTCATCATTGTCGACAGGGTAACCAAAAACGATTGAGTCCTGTACTTGAGGAAGTTGCTCAACAACCCGATAGATTTCCGCAGTTCCAATCCGGACACCGCCAGGATTAAGCGTAGTATCAGCTCTTCCGTAAATAACCAACGTTTGCTCTATTGTTTGTTCAGCGAAGTCACCATGTGACCATATACCAGTACGTTCAGCAAAATAGGCGGAAAAATAGCGCTCATCTCCGTCCTCTCCCCAGAATGTAATTGGCATACTAGGAAAAGCCTTTGTACACACTAACTCCCCTTTTTCATTGATGACAGATACTCCTCTTTCATCGAGGACATCAACTGCCATACCTAGTGCTTTACAGGTAATTTCCCCGCGTCTTACTGGATGTACAGGAGAACCCATCACAAAACATCCGATGATTTCGGTACCACCTGAAATCGATGCCAACATAATATCCTGCTTAATGTCGCTATAAATCCAGTCATATTGTTCCGCCGATAAAGGTGCTCCACAAGAAAGAACACTGCGTAAAGAAGAAAGATCATGCTTCTGCCCCACCTGATAACCTGACTTCTTCAAGGTATCTAAATACTTCGGGCTCGTTCCGAAATGCGTAAGCCCAATTTCTTCTGAAATTTCCCAAAGGATTCCTATATTCGCCTTAGGGATTGGTGACCCATCATAGAGAAGAATAGCAGCACCGCTTGCTAATCCAGAAAGCAGCCAAGGATACATCATCCATGCCGTATTTGTGTACCAAAACATGACATCTCCAACTTTTAAATCACAATGTAACTGATGTTCCTTTACGTGTTGAATTAATGTACCACCGACTGAATGAACAATAGCTTTTGGCAGCCCGGTAGTCCCTGAAGTATAAAGGATGTAAAGCGGATGATTGAAGGGAACTCGGGTAAATTCCAGATGAGATGATGCATTTTGACATAGCTCCTGCCAGCTCATCACTTTCGTTTCTTGATTAATCGAGATATCTGCATTCTCAGATAAAGTCACGATAGCGGAAACCTCTTTCAGTACCTCACTTACAGCTGAGATGTTATCTCGAATATCATAAGACTTTCCGTTATATTGATAATCTAAAGTTGCAATTAATACCTTTGGATGAACTTGCCCAATCCGATCGATAATCCCTTTTGGACCAAAATCAGGTGAGCAAGATGTCCAAACAGCACCTAATGAAGTGGTTGCCAATAAGGCTACGAACGCTTCAATTCTATTTGTTACAACTCCAGCAACCCGATCACCAGCACTTACTCCCAAGCTCTTTAACCCAGACTGGGCCCGTGCCACCCTATTACGCAGTTCTCCCATTGTGATTGTTTGAGAGACGCCATTTTCATCTGATTCAATAACCGCAGTTTGCCGATCGTCACCACGTAAAATATTTTCTGCAAAATTTATTCTAGAATCAGGAAACCATTGTGTACCTAACATCCCACCATCACTTGGAGGAACCACGACTCTTTCACCTTTATCTCCAATTACATTTGCATAATCCCATACTGCTGACCAGAATGATTCAGGTTGAGCAACTGACCAGCGATGAAATCGTTCATAGGGTAGGAGTGGAAAGCCGACCTCTTGTGAAAATTTCATCAAATTTGACTGTGAGACCCAAGTTTCACTTGGCTCCCATAGAACCTTGGATTCTAGTAAGCTGTGTTGTGTTGTCATTATCTATTCCTCCCTCATACTAAGAGAAGCATCATTCTTAGCACACGCCCATCCCTTAGTTCATGTTTTGATAGACTCTCTTTACAATCATCCCCTACCTATAGAGGTAGGGGAATTCTTCATAATTATATTTCACAAGCATACGTCACAATTGCGCCTCTGAGACGTTGTGCCTCCTTATAGGTACATCTGTTTTGAACAACCTCAAGACCTGCTTCTTTCGCAACTTCCACTGCCCTTGGGGAGATAACCCCTTCTTGTAGCCAGAATACTTTTGGTTGAATTTTTGCTGCTTCTGCTGCAACTCCAATCGCTGCCTCAGGGCTACGGAATACTTGAACGATATCTACCTTAACCGGAATAGATGTTAAATCCGGATATGCCTGTTCACCGAGTACTTCTGTTTCCCTTGGATTAACCGGGATAATTTTATAACCTAGACGCTGCATTTTCCGTGCAAGTCTGTAGCTTGGGCGAGCTGGATTACCACTTAAACCAACAACAGCAATTGTTTTTGCACGTTGAACTTCTTTCCCTTCTACTTCTTCACGAATAAATGTTGATTGAAGTGCCCAGCGTATGACTCCCTCATCGTTAACCGCTGTTTCTCCTTTTTGCTCACCTTTTGATGAAATGCCTGTCGCTTCATAAAAAGCCTGGTCCAAGTCATTCACTAAATCACGGTATGATTCGATACCAACCGATAAACGGATTAATTCTTCACTTACTCCTGTTTTTACTAACTCTTCTGCACTTAACTGCTGATGAGTTGTTGATGCTGGGTGAATAATGAGTGACTTGGCATCTCCAACATTAGCCACATGTGACCATAACGCAATGTTATTAATTACTTTCTTACCAGTTTCTCTACCGCCCTTAATGCCAAAGTTTACGATAGAACCATATCCAGAACGCAAATATTTAGTAGCTAGTTCATGTGCTGGATGCTCTTCAAGACCAGGGTATGAAACCCAATCAACTGCAGGATGGTCTTTTAAGAATTTTGCAACCTTAAGTGCATTTTCATTATGCTTTTCGATTCTAAGGTGTAATGTTTCAAGACCCTGTATCAGTAGGAACGCACTATGTGGGCTTAATGAAGAACCAAAATCTCTTAAAAGCTGAACTCTCAGTTTCGTACTGAACGCTAATGTTCCAAATTCATTTGCATACTTAATTCCGTTATAACTTTGATCTGGCTCTGTAAAGCCTGGGAACTTTTCACTGTTCCAATTAAAACGGCCTCCATCAACGACTAACCCACCAATTGTCGTTCCATGTCCACCTATCCACTTTGTTGCGGAGTGAACCACGATATCAGCACCATATTGGATTGGTTTACAAACATATGGAGAAGCAAATGTATTATCAATAATGAGCGGTACTCCATTTTCATGTGCAATCGCTGACACTGCTTCAATATCTAAAACATGCAAGCTTGGGTTTCCAATTGTTTCGGCAAAGACGGCCTTTGTATTCGGCGTAATCGCTTTTCTAAAATTCTCAGGATCTGTTGGATCAACGAAATGAGTTTTAATTCCATATTTCGGAAGCGTAACCGCGAAAAGATTGTAAGTTCCTCCATATAAATTGGAAGCTGCTACAATTTCGTCTCCCGCTTGTGCGACGTTCATAATGGATAGAGCAATTGCAGCCATTCCTGAAGATGTTGCTACAGCTGCGACACCATCCTCCAATAATGCGATCCGTTTCTCAAGCACATCAACAGTCGGGTTACCGATTCGAGAATAAATATTACCTGACTCATCAAGACTAAATAGGCTTTGAGCATGATCTGTATTATGAAATACGAAAGAACTCGTTTGATAAATCGGCACCGCACGTGAACCAGTTGTAGGATCTGGGGATTGACCTCCATGTAAAAGTATCGTTTCATCATCATAAGTTTCATATTGTTTTGTCATTGTTTAAACCTCCAAGTTCAATTTTCTACAAGTTTGCTAGATAATTACTGACTTTATGTAAATAAAAAGCCCCCTCAACATAAGAAGAGGGGGCCTCAACTTATCTTTCAGATGCACACGCATCTGCAGGAATTAGCACCTTTTCAAGCTTTCACTTGAAGGTTGCTGGACTTCATCGGGCCTGTTCCCTCAGTCACTCTGGATAAGATTTTTTATTAAAATGGCGTATTAACGCGTTAATCCTTCAATCATATAAAGTATTATAGAATAATTTATTTTTTCAGTCAATGTATTTTTTAGAAAAATATATCTATTTATAAGATTTATTCTATTCACATTTAGTTAATTATTGGATAAATGCTACTTCTTTGACTCTAAAATAAAAGCCCCTTCTGAGAAATCAGAAGGGGCTCATGAATATACAGAAATAATATTCGCATTCGTCCACCTTCTCATCTCCGGAATAAAAATACTCCTCTGAACTTGGCACCGGGCATTCAAATGCTGGTTGCCGAGGCTTCGTAGGGTCAGTCCCTCCACCTCTCTTGATAAGAAGAATTGCATTATTTAACTTTATTAGTAATGTTAAACATTTTAGATAATTTAGTCAATGTTTTTTAATATAAAAAATCCTCTTTTAAAATATAACAAAAGAATACCCTAGAAGGCAGCCCTCTAACTTAGTCTAACCGATAAACAAATATTTTCAATTTCCGGAACAAATGATAAAATGGCACTAGTTCGTAGTTCCTGCATTAAGAACTTTAACATCCCTCTTGATGATAGCGATTACAAATAAATACAGGATTATTAAACTAATGACAATAGAAAGGCGAAGCCCATGATCAAAAAATTGAAAAAGTGGAATACATTACGTAATCAGATCTTATTTATCTTTTTATTTGTCATGATTATCGTTCTTTTGATCGTAGGTCTATTAACATTAAGACAGGTCTCCACTCTTTTAAAAAGCAATGCTGAAAAACAAATCCACCAGGTTGCGATTGAGGCAAACGGTAGAATGGAATCTTTATACGAACAAATAAATATGTCATCAAAACTCGTCATTACGGACGAGGGCGTTCAAAAGATCCTAACGAAAATTTTTGATGGATCAGAAATCTCATTCCAGGAACGTCAACAATTAATGGGACATGTGAACCGAATTATGGGGAATACAGATGGCATCTTTTCGTTTCAAATCTTTTCTGGGGAACAGCAACGTGTTATTCCTCTTGATGAAGACTTATTAAAAAATCGGGTAGAGAAAAAGTGGATTGAAAAAGCTAGACTTGCAAAAGGTGGATTGGTTTGGATTGGAGATGATCCACAAGATAAAAACAATTTCCTAGCCATTCGTAGGATTAGTCTAATCGAGCGCAGATATGTAAATGGCGGTTACCTTTTAATAAGCATAAACCGTGACCATTTTCAGTTTGCGACATCAAACAACCAATACTCCATTCTTTTGGACGAAAACGATGAGCCTATTGTTCAAAATTACGATGGAAATATCTCAGAAATCCTTTCAACTCCTAAGGGTACAGTTCAGCTCGAAAAAGGGGACTATATCGTAACAAAGAAAACTTCCAATCTTACAGGCTGGACCGTCCTTATTTTAACGCCCATTAGTGAACTTACAAAGGGGCTAGCTGGAATTCGGACTGGCATCATTTTATCGGGTGTAGCTGGTGGTATCATTTTTATGATTTTTTCCTTATTTCTATCAACTGTGATTACAAGACCGATTGTTCATTTAACAAAAACAATGCAGCGCGCTGGCCAAGGTGCCCTTACCTTGAATCCAGATGTTTCATCTGTTAATGAAATCAATGAACTAAACAGTACGTACAATCAATTAGTGAAGGAAACGAATCATCTTATCCGAATGGTCTATCAAAAGGAAATTTTACGAAGCAGAAGCGAATTAAAAGCTCTACAAGCACAAATCAATCCGCATTTTCTCTTCAATACCTTGGATGCACTTCATTGGTCACTTGAAGAAAAAAATGAAGATGAACTGTCTGAAGTCGTCATTGCAATGTCTGATTTGTTTCGATACACCATTACAAAAGAAACAGATGATGATTGGGTATTTTTAAAGGAAGAACTCAAACATATCGGTGACTACATGGAAATTATGAAAATGCGTTTTGGTGATCGATTGAAATGGAAGGTCTCTGTTCCACAGCAATTTGAACACACTCGAATACCAAAACTCATCATTCAACCACTTGTTGAAAATGCAATCTTACACGGGGCTGGAAATAAGGTCGGTGATAGTCTTGTTACTGTATCCATTGAATCAGTTAAAACGGATAGAATTCGAATATCCGTTCAGGATGACGGTCCAGGAATGGATCAAGATCGAATCAATCAAATAACAGAATCTATGAAAACTGGCGGTGTCGCTTCTACAAGAGGAAAGGGCATCGCCATTTCAAATGTATATAAACGATTAAAACTCTATTACAACGAGAATTTGCATCCCGAACTTTTAATAGACAGTGAGCCAGATAAAGGAACACGAATTTCATTTGAAATTCCAATAAATGGGGGAAATTAGAATGTTTATCAAAAATATCGTGATTGTTGATGATGAACCAAGAACTAGGCAGGGCTTGCAGAGGACGTTGGAAAGTTGGAATAATGGTGAATTTCATATCCTCACTGCGCAAAGCGGTGAGGAAGTGTTACAAATTGCAGAAGAGCAAAAGATTCATATATTGCTTTCCGATATACGTATGCCAGAGATGACAGGACTTCAGCTATTAAAAACGATTAAAGAAAAGGGAATGTCTCCTGTCGTTATTGTTATATCCGCTTACTCGGAGTTTGAGTATGCCCAAGAGGCGCTTCGTCTTGGTGTCGTGAACTATCTATTAAAGCCAATTAGCAAAACTAAATTAATTGAGGCGGTTGAAGAAGCGATTCAGATTTTGGAAAATCAGTTCAGAGTGGGTATGATCGAAAGAGTTGTCGATAAAAAAATCATCGATGCCTCAACGAAAATTGATACAACAACAGATACAATTCGCATGGCCATTACCTATATTGATCGTCACATTAAGGATGATATCAGCCAAAAAGACGTTGCAGCTCATGTCCATTTAAACCCTAGTTACTTTAGCGTGCTATTTAAAGAAGAAGTGAAATTGAATTTTAGTGAATATGTAACAAGACGCAGAATTCAACGCGCAAAAGAATTTCTCCTTTCCACCAACCATACCATCAATGAAATTGCTGAAGAAGTTGGCTATAAAACTGCTAAGTATTTTATTAAGATTTTTAAAGAGTATGAAGGTATGACACCAACCACATACCGAAAAACCAGGAATGAAAGGGCTTTCTAAAAATAGTAGTATTTTTCCCAATCATCGTTC
Organism: Fredinandcohnia onubensis; assembly: GCF_002734285.1. Classification (GTDB taxonomy): domain Bacteria; phylum Bacillota; class Bacilli; order Bacillales; family Bacillaceae_L; genus Ferdinandcohnia; species Ferdinandcohnia onubensis_A. The sequence goes on from NZ_NSEA01000015.1 coordinate 68,774, forward strand.
CCTTTTTTGATAATTCCCGTGATGGTAGACTTTAAATGTAAGGCAAAGAGGGTATAAGACAAATTAAGGGGGTTTTTGAACAATGAAAAAGAAAGCGTTTGCTACTGTGATGTCGATGGCATTAGCTGGTGGATTAATCTTAGGAGGATGTTCTTCATCAGATGATACCGCTAAAGATTCCAGTGGATCTAGCAGTGATAAAACCGTTGTAAAAATGATGCACTTATGGCCAGAAGGTAGCTCCAATGCTCAGTTTACAATCGTAGATGATATTATCAAAGCTTATGAGGAAGAGAACCCAGATGTAGACGTTCAAACTGAAATTTTAGGTAACGAGCAATACAAAGAGAAAGTAAAAGTATTATCTGCTTCAAATGAACTTCCTGACGTAGGTATTACTTGGGCTGCTGGTTATATGAAGCCTTTTGTAGATGGAAACATGTTCGCTCCACTTGATGATATTGTTGAGAAAGATAAGTTCGTAGCTGGCACTTTGGATGCCTTCTCAGTTGAAGAAAAGACATATGCATTACCTTTAGAATTGAACATTACTCCAGTTTACTACAATAAGGAAATCTTTGAAAAATATAATTTAGAAGCTCCAAAAACATATGATGAGTTCTTAAATGTTGTTGAAACACTTGTTGATAACGGCGTTACCCCTATCACTTTAGGTAACAAAGACCGTTGGACTGGCTCTATGTGGTACATGTACCTTGCAGATAGAATCGGAGGGCCTGAAAGCTTAAATAATGCAATCAACCGTACAGGTAGCTTCGAAGATCCAGCACTTGTAAAAGCAGCTGAGGAAATCGAAAACCTTGTAAATATGGATGCCTTTGTTAAAGGATTTAATGGTCTTTCAAATGATGAAGCAAAAGGATATTTCATGAATGAACAAGCAGCTATGTACTTAATGGCAACTTGGGAATTACCAAACTATACAACAACACCTGATGTCGATCAAGAATTCAAAGATAAAGTTGGATACTTTAAGTTCCCGACCTATGAAGGTGGCAAAGGCGACATTGATAGCTACGTAGGTGGTCCTGGTGTTGGTTTATTCGTTTCTGAACAATCAAAAGTAAAAGATGAAGCAAAAGAATTTGTTTCTTACCTTGTTGATGAGTGGGGCAAGCGTTCAGTTGTTGATGCTGGTGTAATCCCTGCAACAGTTGTTGATACATCTAATGGCGACCTTCACCCAATGTACATTGACATTCTTAACGATTTAGGAAAAGCTTCAAACTTAACACTTTATGCTGATGTTCAAATGTCTGCTGGTGTGGCTGATGTTCACTTAAATCAAATTCAAGCATTATTTGGCGGTCAAACAACTCCAGAAGAATTTGCAAAAACACAAGAGGAAGCTCTTGCTGCCGAAAAATAATTGTGGCTTAAAAGAGAGGGCATATTGCTTGTAATATGCCCTCTTCTTTATAGAAAGGAAGGGGCAAAACCATTATGAAAACTGTGATGTCGAATAAGTTCGTTATCGCCCTTTATACACTCCCGGCTTTACTTCTCATTCTAGTCCTTATTTATATTCCAATTGCTTTATCAGGTTACTACGGTCTCATGGATTGGGACGGAATTGGTGAAATGACATTTATCGGATTAGATAACTATATTACTTTAATTCAGGATAAATTATTCTGGTCAAGTACCTGGCACTCATTTTTACTAGCAATCTTTTCAACAGCCAGCTTACTTTTATATTTAGCTATTTCACTTGTTCTAGCTAGCAAAATCAAAGGTTCTGACCTTTTACGAAAAATTTATTTAATACCCATGCTATTATCTTCTGTTGCGATTGCCCAACTATGGATGAAAATTTTTGACCCAACAAACGGTATGGCAAACAAATTGCTAGAGTTCTTTGGTGTTGAAAACACACCGATCTGGTTAGCAGATCCAAAGATTGCACTGTATGCAATCTTCATCCCAATCATTTGGCAGTACGCAGGATTTTACATTTTGATCTATTATGCAGCTTTGAAAAATGTTCCTGACGAAGTCATCGAAGCAGCAAAAATCGATGGGGCTAGCCCATTTCAAATTGCCTATAAAATCAAACTTCCACTCATCTCTGGCGTTTTCAAGGTAACAATCATGCTAGCAGTGGTGGGTTCATTAAAATATTTCGACCTAATCTATGTTATGACCGGAGGAGGACCAAACGGAGCAAGTGAAGTTATGGCCTCATACATGTACAAAGAAGCATTCAAACTAAACAACTTTGGATATGGTAGTGCCATTGGCTTTGGACTATTAGTGATCTGTCTAGTTATGACATGGTTAACATCACAATTAACGAAATCTAAAGACGATGTTCAATTTTAAGGGGGAGTGAATCAAAATGAGTGAGGTTCGTACACAACAAGTTACACCAAACCTTTCCACACAAAAGCCAAGGAAATCCTTCTTGAACAAAATTGGATTTGGGTTTCTATATCTCTTACTAGGTACTTTTGCTATTATTCAAATCTATCCATTGGTTTGGTTGGTGTTCTTTTCCCTAAAAACCAATAAAGAAGTTTTCGGTATGTCTCCCTTCGCTTTACCACAAAGCCCACAATGGGAAAACTATACGAAAGCTTGGACTTCCGGAAATATCGGTGTCTACTTCTTTAATAGTGTTTGGATTACTGTGCTATCAGTTTTCCTAACAATCATTCTCGCTAGTTTTGTAACATTTGCAGTAACACGAATGCATTGGAAACTAAGCGGCCCTGTTCTTGGATTATTCCTAGTCGCCTATATGATTCCGTTACATTCTACTCTAATTCCACTGTTTAAAATGTACAACAGTGCGAACTTAATTGATAATCCATTATCAATTGTATTATCCTATACAGCATTTAACTTGCCATTGACAATCATGATTTTACTTGGGTTTTATAAAACATTCCCTCGCGAAATTGAAGAAGCTGCGGTTATGGACGGATGCTCAGTACATCGAATCTTCTTCCAAATTACGCTGCCAATGACGGTTCCTGTATTATCAACAACCGCAATCATCAACATGATTTACAATTGGAATGAATTTGTGTTTGTAAATACTTTTATCAGTTCTGATAAGTGGAAGACACTAACAGTGGGAATCAATAACTTCGTTGGTCAGTATTTAACAGACTGGGGCGCAATCGGTGCAACCCTTGTTATCAGTATCGTGCCAATTCTACTAGCATTCCTGTTCTTAAGTGATAAGATCGTTGAAGGCATGGCAGCTGGGTCTGTGAAAGGATAAGGTTGTGAGTAAGGACAAGGATTGGGCTTGCGACCTTCGTAAGGGACATGCCGCAAGCCTGCCTGAAATTTGGATGCAAATAGGCTTGGAGAGTCAAATAATAAAGGGACAGATAGGAAAGGTTGTACTAGATCCTCTTATCTGTCTTTTTGTTATTGTGGGACTTTGCGTTTGGAGTTAATACTGTAGGAATTAGGCGGATGAAGGAGTTTTTATGCTATTGAGCAATCTTAATTGGGCGTTCCTCACCTCAATGAAGAACTCTTTCTAGGTAACTCCATGCGTTCGTTCTGGCCTTCATGGGCTCTATGAAGACCATTCTTATATCAATCTACTTGCGGTCTGTCCTTCATAACCTTGATGAAGGACTTTAGCTTAGACAACTTCAGTCGTTGGGGACTTCATGACCCTTATGAAGACGTTTTTTCTATCATTCTACTCACTTTCAGTCCTTCATAACCTTGATGAAGGACTTTGGCTTGGACAACTTCATTCGTTTGGGACTTCATGACCCTTATGAAGTCCTTTTTTCTATCAATCTACTCACTTTCGGTCCTTCATAACCTTGATGAAGGACTTTAGCTTAGACAACTTCATTCGTTGGGGACTTCATAGCCCTTATGAAGTCCTTTTTTCTAGCAATCTACTCACGGTCGGTCCTTCATAACCTTGATGAAGGACTTTAGCTTAGACAATTTCATTCGTTAAGGACTTCATGACCCTTATGAAGACCTTTTTTCTATCATTCTACTCACTTTCAGTCCTTCATAGATGCCATGAAAGGGATTCAGCAACAGGCGTACGCTGCTTTTCCCCTTCATCGGCACGATGAAGAGGATTCAGTAATCTTCAACTACTTTCTGACCTAAGATAAAACTTCTTCCATCAACCTAACTGTTCCTTCTTCCGTTCCGTCTTTTGAAAAGTGCGGTAGCATGCAGCCATGATGATTGCTGCGGATAGGCTCCCACCGAAGAAAAAGCCCAATCCAGGGATATATTTTACGACAAAGAACACCATTACCAAACTAATAACCATCACAACGTTTTCAAGTGGATTAATCAGCATTAATAAAAAGGAGTTTTTAATCATATGGACAATCTTAAGTTCATAGTGGACAAACACTGGGAAAATGTACAACAACGTCATTAATGCGGCAAAAATAAACAAATAAATTGGGATTTGAATTACACGAACAAAACTTCCACCTAAATTCCTAATAAAAAACAGGTCAAGTACAATCAGGACACCAACTACTACAATGATCAACCCTAGACCGTTACTTTTTATAAACTCAGCTTTATAGGTACTCCAAAAAGTACCAAAGACTGGAATATCAGTATCTCCCAATAACCATTTGCGGACTACCGCAAACATGGCCACCGTTGCTGGAAAGAACCCCAAAACAACCAGACCCACTAACGAGAACCCAATCCAAAGTATATTTAGATACGCGAATTTTGAAATCCACAATGTAGCCGCATAGGCTCGGTTTGCTGTTTTACTCATCAAATCCCTCCGACGTCGACAAAAACAAAATTATTTCAATAAAATTTTATCACAATCTACTCTTAAAATCCTTTAATAGCTCGCTAACAGTAACAAACCGGTAGACTTGTTTTTTTCAATTCCTGAACAAGCATCCAAACAGCTTCAACTGTTTGAAGTCGATCATCATATCGATCAACCTCTCTCTAAAAAAAGAACGAGACTAAGCTCGTCCTTTTAATATGCGCCTCTGATGAACTCTTTTACATTTTCGTTATAAAAACGCTGTATCTTTTCTATTTCTTCTTTTGTAAATGGCTTTTCTTCAAGAGCTGACAGGTTATTTTGAACTTGTTTTACATTTTTAAAGCCAGGAATTATACATGTTATTTCTCTTTGGTCTAATATCCAACGTAGAGCTGCACTTGCCATCGAGTTACGTCCAGTTGCAATCCACTTTAACTGGTCCGCGAGTTCAACACCCTTTTTAAAACCAAGACCTGCAAACGTTTCCCCAACATTAAATGCTTCCCCATTTTCATTAAAACGACGGTGATCATCCTCTTCAAAGACATGATCAGCGGTAAATTTACCAGTGAGCAGCCCGCTAGCAAGTGGCAATCTCACAAGTAGTCCGACTCCTTTTTTGTGGGCCTCAGGAATTAACTCTTCCAAGGGCTTTTGGCGGAACATATTAAAAATAATTTGCAGGCTCTTCACATTTGGATTCTCCAAACAAATAAGCCCTTCCTCAACTGTTTCTACACTTACCCCATAGTGACGAATTTTCCCTTCACGTTGCAAGCGATCGAGTACTTCAAAAACACTTCCATCTCGTAAAATCTCTGTAGCAGGGCAATGAATTTGATATAAATCAATTGCCTCTCGATTTAAACGTCGAAGGCTGTCTTCACAATATTTACTTACTTGTTCATAGCTGTAATTTTGGGGATCAAAGATGTCACCTTGACGGCAGAACTTAGTGGCAATATGAATCTTATCTTCCTTGCCTTTCGTTGCCTTGGCCAACAACTCTTCACTATGTCCGTCACCATACACATCGGCTGTATCAAAAAAGTTTACACCTTGATCCATCGCAAATTCCAAGGACTTAAGTGCCTCCGTATCACTCGTTTTCCCCCAAGCACCGCCGATCGCCCAAGTACCAAAGCTCACTTCACTAATTTTTATTCCAGTGTTACCTAATTCACGGTAATTCATTTTTACGTCCCCTTTCACTACTGCTTATCCTTTAATATCTTCTTATTGACCATTATTTGGTGGATGAAACATGTCCTATTCGTATCAGAGCTCACTTTTTAATACTCTCTTCTCCCGCTACTCCGAATTTATATTTAGTGACCGAAGAATAATCCTGGCCTTTTTCGAGAGTAATTGATGGAAAATGAGAATGATGGATGGCATCAGGAAATGCCTGTGTCTCTAAGCATATCCCTAAGTATTGTCTGGAAGGAACACCTCGAAAGTTCCCTTCAGATTGCAGGGAATTTCCTGAGTAAACCACAACAGCAGGTTCATCTGTTTCTATCGTTAATATTCGGCCATTTTCTGGATCCTTTAATAGAACTTCGTTTTCATGGTTTTTATCGAGAATGAACGGATGGTCATAGCCATTGCCTACAAGAACATTTTGCGGATGCTGAGAATTTGTCCCCGATTTAATTACTTTTTCATTTCTAAAATCAAATGGTGTATTATCGACATTTAAATAGTGACCTGTTGGGATAAATTCTTGATCGAGTTCAAGAAATTGATTGCTTTTTATAGTTAAGGTATGGTCTAACACATCCCTTTTCAAATCTCCGCTTAGGTTAAAATAAGAATGGTTGGTAAGAGTTAGTAGCGTTTTTTGATCTGATTGAGCACCATAATGAATCGTCAGCTCATTTTCGTTGTTTAGCGTATAAATCACTTCGACGGTTAAAATTCCCGGATACCCTTCTTCACCATCGGGGCTTACATACGAAAAACGAACTCCGTCTTCAAGAATTTCCGCATCCCATACAACCTTGTTAAACCCGTTTATGCCTCCATGAAGATGATTGGAATTGTCATTTTTCGCTAGATTGTATGTATTTCCTTCAAGTTCGAAAGAGCTTTTCTTTATTCGACCTGCCACACGTCCACAAATAGCACCCAAAAATGAGGAATCCTGCATATAATCGTTGAGTGTGTCATGGCCAAGAACAATATTTTCAAGAACTCCATTTTTGTCCGGAACGTTGATTTTCGTGATTATACCGCCATAATTTATGACCGAAACTTCTATGCCGTGATCATTCAGCAGTGTAAATGAAAAGATAGGTTGGTTATCAATTTGACCAAAACTTTCTTTTTTAACTTTCATTTTCAACTTCCTTCCTACTACTAGACAAGTTGTGGTTGATCCTGCCGTTTCCAGTTTTTATATGGGTAGTCAATACACTTCATTAAGTTTCATTTAATTGGGAAGTGGGACAAGGGACCTGTCCCCCTGTCCCATTATTTTCTAAAGTCTTTTAGTTGTTCGTTGAGTGCTTTTGTTTGGGTATAAACTTGTTGATAGATGGCAAATAATTTTTTATACGCTTCCACATTTTCTGGAATTGGTTCATACGTTTTTGAAGTTTGCAGGAATGAATCTGCACATTCTTTTAATGATTCAAACCATCCACTGCCATATGCAGCAAGCATGGCTGCTCCCATTCCAGGACCTTGTTCAGATGTTAATTTCTCTATTTTTGCGTTAAAAATATCCGCCTGCATTTGTAGCCAAGTTTCGTTTTTCGCACCGCCACCAATTGAAATAATTGAATCTATCGTTTTGCCGCTATTTCTGAAAATCTCAATCGACTCGTTTAAAGAAAATGTAATTCCTTCAAGGACTGCACGAGCAAAATGCTTTCGTTCATGGGCTGTATCAACTCCAATGAAACTACCGCGGATATTCGAATCAGCATGTGGTGTTCTTTCGCCCACAATATACGGCGTAAATAATAGACCGTTGCTGCCTGCAGGCACTTCATCGACACCCTCTAAAAACTGATCAAAAGCCTCTTCTTTTGCAAACGTATCCTTGAACCAACTTAGACTGTAACCTGCCGCAAGAGTGACACCCATCGTATAATACGTGTTTTCTTCACCATGGTTAAAATAGTGAACCTTACCTTCAAAATCAAGGTCATTTCGTTCTTCATAAGACAACACCACACCTGAGGTTCCGATACTACAGAGGGTTTTGCCTTCCGATAAAATACCTGAACCTATCGCACCACAAGCATTATCCGCACCGCCAGCAAATACCTTAGTTGCCTTAGATAGTCCAGTTACCTCAGCAAATTCAGGGATTACCGTACCAACAAAGTCGTGTGACTCCACTAATGGTGGACAAAATTCCGGCACAAGTCCAAATGCTTCTACTACTTCCTGACTCCATTCACGTTTTGCCACATCTAACATCAATGTCCCTGCCGCATCTGAGTACTCCATGTGAATGGCACCTGTAATACGATAACGTAAATAATCCTTTGGAAGCATGAACAGATTAGAGCGTTCGAATATTTGCGGCTCATTTTCTTTTACCCAAAGAATTTTCGGCAATGTAAAACCTTCTAATGCGGGGTTCTTTGTTACTTCCAATAGTTTTTCCTTACCAAAAGTCTCATAGATTTTTTCACATTGCTTTGTCGTTCTTGTATCATTCCATAAAATGGCGTTTCTCAACACCTGATTTTCTTTATCTAGTAAAACGAGTCCATGCATTTGTCCAGAGAAACTAATCCCTTCAATATCATTTACATCTCCATCGAATTGAGCAACAAGTTCTTTTAAACCTGCAGTTGTCTTTTCAACCCATTCTTCCGGATTTTGTTCACTATAACCTGATTTTTCAATAATAAGAGGATATGACTTCGATACCTCACCAGCTACTTCTCCGATTTGATTTACTAGTAAAATTTTTACAGCGCTTGTTCCGAGGTCCACACCGATTACATATTTCATCCGTATCATCCTTTTCTGCAAAAATGTGCTGGAGTAGCATACATCCAGCACATTCTTGGTTTCTATTCATTAAGCATTTAAAGTTTCTAGTAGATATTGGTTGATTAACGCTTTTAAGCGTTCTGTTCTACCTGATGTATTTTTAATTTCAGTTAATCCAAGTGCATATGCTTCTAGCTCACGGAAGTTAGTTTTTCCTTCTACGATATCTAAGCCAATGCCTTTCGTATAACTGCTATAGCGCTCTTCTACAAAGTTATCAAGCACTTTATCTTCGATTAGTTTGTTAGCCACTTTTAAGCCCACTGCAAATGCGTCCATACCTGCAATATGTGCGTGGAAAAGATCATCTGTATCAAATGAACCTCTTCTTACTTTTGCATCAAAGTTTAGTCCACCTTTGCCAAGTCCGCCATTTTTCAAGATTTCATACATGGCTAATGTGTTTGTATAGAGGTCTGTTGGGAATTCATCTGTATCCCAGCCAAGCAATGTATCCCCTTGGTTTGCATCAACTGAACCAAGCATACCATTAATACGTGCTGTTCTTAACTCATGCTCAAAAGTATGACCAGCAAGTGTTGCATGGTTTGCTTCAATATTAAACTTGAAGTAATCTGTTAGGTCATATTTTTGTAAGAATGCTAGACCTGTAGCTACGTCAAAATCATATTGGTGCTTAGTAGGCTCTTTTGGTTTTGGCTCAATTAAGAATGGAACATTTAATCCGATTTCCTTCGAATAGTCAACAGCCATGTGGAAAAAACGAGCTAAGTTGTCCATCTCAAGCTTCATATCTGTGTTTAAAAGTGTTTCGTAACCTTCACGGCCACCCCAGAAAACATAGTTTTCTGCACCAAGTTCTTTAGCAACTTCTAGGCCCTTTTTCACTTTCGCAGCAGAGTAAGCAAATACATCTGCATTTGGAGAAGTCGCAGCACCATGTGTATAGCGTGGATTTGTAAACATATTAGCTGTGTTCCAAAGTAATTTTACTTTGCTAGTCTTCATGTAATCTTTAATCATTGCAACAATGACATCAAGATTTTCATTTGTTTCCTTTAATGTACTTCCTTCTGGAGAAACATCAACATCATGGAACGCAAAGAAAGGAACATCTAATTTTTCAAAAAGCTCAAATGATGCTTCAACACGAGCTTTTGCTAAGTCTAAACCTTTAAGGTGATCCCAAGGGCGTACTGCAGTCCCTACACCAAATGGGTCTGTTCCATCAGCGGTAAATGTATGCCAGTAAGCAACAGAATAACGAAGGATTTCCTCCATTGTCTTGCCATTAATTTTTTCTTCTGGGTTGTAATATTTAAATGAAAAAGGATTCGTTGATTTAGCGCCTTCATATTTAATTTTGTTAACTGAATCGAAATAAGCCATCGGGTTATTCCTCCTAGTATTTTTAATATTTCAATAGTTTTTTAAATGCAATCAAAAGCTCGTCATCTTTAAGCAAGCTTTTATAATCAGATTATAACACCGCTTACAAAGTTTGTCTACACGATAAACTAAGTATCTCAAAAATTATTTTATTTTTAGTTTAAATGAGCATAACTTAGTCTTAATTCCCTTATTTAATCTAAGTTTCACATTCGTATACTCACCATACTAAGTTTTATGATAAAATAAATACAATACCAAATAAGGAGTTATAATCAGTGAGAACGATGACATGGAATCAACAGGTTGTTAAAAAAAATAATAAAGCACTCGTCTTACAATTAATTATGGAAAATGAGCCAATTTCACGTGCGGACATTGCTCAGATTTCAGGCTTAAATAAAACAACAGTTTCAACTTTGGTTACGGAACTATTAGAGGAAGATTTACTTTTTGAATCAGGACCAGGTGTCTCTAGTGGAGGACGCCGTCCCGTTATCCTTCATTTCAATAAGGATGCCGGTTATGCAATTGGGATCGATATTGGTGTGAACTATGTGCTATCTGTTCTTACCGATTTAAAAGGGACTATTTTAATTGAAAAAAGCCAAACTCTGAACCGTACTACTTATGCGTCAGTCATGGATATTTTACAAAAGATGATTCAGTCGTTAATGGATGAAATGCCAAAGAGCAGGTACGGAATTGTTGGCATCGGAGTTGGTGTACCGGGAATTGTTAATAATGAGGGGTCCGTCCTGCTAGCACCGAATCTTGGATGGAGTAATATCCAATTAAAAGAGGAGCTTGAAAAACTCTACAGTGTTCCCGTTATTATTGAGAACGAAGCAAACGCCGGGGCTGTCGGTGAACAGAATTTTGGTTTAGGACAAAACCACGAAAACATTCTTTATATCAGCGCTGGTATAGGAGTTGGTGTCGGAATCATTGTTAACAGGGAGCTTTATAAAGGAATAAATGGATTCTCCGGTGAAATGGGACATATGATTATTGACATGAACGGCAAGCGTTGTAACTGTGGCAGCCGCGGATGCTGGGAAGCTTATGCATCAGAGCAAGCATTACTGGAAATGTCTGACCCTAGTATTGAATCACTGGAAGCGCTGCTTGAGTTAGCGAAGAATGGTGACGAAAAAGCGAAGCATCTCTTTGAAGAGATTGGAAACTATCTTGGACTTGGAATTAATAATATCATTAATACGTTTAACCCAGAACAAGTCATCATTGGAAATCGACTTGCATTAGCGAAAGAATGGCTCGAAGCACCAATCCGGAATACGATTGAAAAACACACACTCGCATTCCACCAAAACGACTTGCAACTCAACTTTTCAAAACTTGGAAAATACTCAACCTCATTAGGTGTATCGGCCTTCGCTGTAGACAACTTTATTAAAAGTTAAGGAAACTGTCCCACATCTGTCCCCTGCTTTTAGTAGCAGGGCTTTTTTTATAAAAAAATTCGACAGGCTCACCTGTCGAATCTCTACATTATTTATCACCGTATGGATCAATCGTTTGGATTGTTCCATCTTCATTGTATTTAAGTTCAGTAAATTTAACGCTACGCTTATGGTTAATCCCATTTGATAAAGAGCAATCATGGTAGAAAAGATACCACTTGTTTTTAAATTCAACGATTGAATGATGGGTTGTCCAACCAATGACTGGATTAAGTATTGTCCCTTTGAACACAAATGGTCCTTGTGGATTGTCACTGACAGCGTATACAATTTTATGTGTTGTTCCCGTTGAATAGGATAGATAATAAAGTCCATTGTATTTATGAACCCATGGTCCTTCAAAATATCGACGGTCTTCATCACCTGCTAATATTGGGTTTCCATCTTCATCAACAATTGAAATTTCCTTTGGCTCACTTTTAAAAGTAAGCATATCATCATTTAATTCAGCGAAAATTGGTCCTAATGCAGGTTCTGTAGGAGCTGGTCCTTCTGTAACCTCAGCTTTAAATGAACCCGTTTGCCACTTTTCAAGCTGACCACCCCAAAGTCCTCCGAAATACATATAAGCGCTATCATTTTCATCTACAAAAACAGCCGGGTCGATACTAAAGCTTCCTGGTATATAATTTTCCTCTGGTGTAAAAGGTCCAGCTGGGCTATTCGCTGTCGCAACCCCAATTCTGAAAATATCTTCCTTGTCGCGTGCAGGAAAATAAAAATAGTACTTGCCATTTTTGTAAGCTGCATCTGGTGCCCACATTTGCCTACTTGCCCATGGTACATCCTTTACATGAAGCACTTCCCCATGGTCTACAATAGGTCCTTCGATATCCTCCATGGATAAAATGTGGTAATCTTCCATCTTATATTGGTCCCCATTATCATTTGACGGTTCATCGTGTTCAAGGTCATGTGACGGATAAATATAAAGTTTCCCTTCAAAAACGTGTGCAGAAGGATCTGCTGTAAAAATATGTGTAACAATTGGTTCATTAGGTTTCGTGTTTTTCACCATAACAGCCTCCAGTAACTTTATGATACCTACACATTCATTAAATCATATTCGATATACTTTGTATAGTGAAACAACTAACTTTTTAATTGCTTTTTTAAAATAAAAAGTGCCAACCCCGATTCTTTAACACGTCAGGGCTGGCACCTCATTTTACTTATATATTCCGTACGTTTTCTTTACATCTTGTATAAAAATGATTCCATTACCTGGTTCATCAATTTTAATTTTTTTCCTTATTGATTCCACAATTGCATCAGTGCTGTCTATCTCGGATAAAATCAATACAATCTCTTTTTCCGGTTCGATTTCCATTGAAAATAGTTTACTTGTTTCATGGATTCCAGAACCCCTTGCATTCATGATTGTACCACCCTTAGAACCAGCTTCGACCGCTGCATCGATCACATCTTCCGCATTACCCTTTTCTACAATCACCGTAATCGCATGATACATTGGATTGTCAGCACCTTCCTCTTCTTTAATTTCTCCACTTTTACAGCTACTTGCTCCAACAATATGACCAACAGAAGTCGTAAAAGCTATGCCATGATTGGGTTTGGAGAATTTAAATTTTTTATCGAGTTGATCTAGCGCTTGTTCCGCTATCTTACTATTAGAGACCATTAAGACAATTTCTTTTCGAACATCGTTTAAAGCTAAGAATTCTAAGAGGCGATTTTTTATCGTTCCTGTTCCTAACAACACTGTTCCCCCTGATATCCCGTTTTTCTTAGCTGTTTGCATGATTTTACTTCCCATACCATGATTTACAATAATGCAAATCAGTTCAAAGTCGGCTGATTCAGAATTACCCAACATTCTTCTCCAGTCCTCCTTTTTTTGATTTTAATTTAAATACAAATCCTAACACCTGTAAAGCAATTAGTGGTGTTAACGCTACCATCGCAATCATTCCAAATCCATCTATTAGGACATTGGCACCTTCAATTGCCTCTGCTGCACCTTGAATAAACGCCAAGATAAAAGTGGCTGTCATTGGACCAGAGGCAACACCGCCTGAATCAAATGCAATCCCAACGAATAATTTCGGTACGAAATAAGTCATCGCTATAGCAATCATATACCCAGGTAGAAGATAATGCCATAACTGTAGTTCGGGAATTAATATTCTCAGAATCGACAATGCCACCGCAATACCTACTCCTATGGATAAAGAAAACATGACCGTCTTTCTCGGTACATACCCACTTGTAACATCTTCTATTTGATGTGTCAACACGTGAACAGCAGGTTCTGCCAATATTGTTACAAGCCCCAAGATAAAAGCTACAATAACAAGATATGCTTTACTGTCTAAAGATGCAATACTATACCCAACTGCTGTACCGACATCCATAAATCCAGCATTCACTCCGACTAAAAACAGGACAAGTCCGATAAATGTGAATAAGAGCCCCATTAAAATTTTCCGAACTGCTTTTTTAGACTTCTTAAATGAGATTTTTTGAAAGATAAGAAAAAGAATTAAAATAGGTAGTAACGCTATGATGATTTCAAACGCTATGATTGGAAATTTATGTAGGAAAGGTCCAATAATAGAGCTTGAAACCTCAGAGTCTTCCAAACTTCCTGAGATTTTATCTGTTTTGGCAATGATATTCATGATCATGACAGAGATGATCGCACCTGTAGAAGCTACCGCTACCAGTCCAAAGCTATCTTTTTCAGACGCTTTGCTATCCTTTTTTAGCGTAGAAACCCCTAAGGCAAGAGCTAAAATAAACGGAACGGTCAATGCACCAGTCGTTGCTCCTGAAGCGTCAAATGATATGGCTAAAAATTCTGGAGATGTAAATATGGCGAGTACAAAGATGAGTAAATACAAGATGGATAACAATTTATATAAAGGAAAGTTGTAAACAATTCTTGCAAGACCAACCGCAATTAAAGCACCAATTCCAATTGAAACGATCACGACAAGACTGCTCTTAGAAATTAATCCAGATGTAACAAGATCAACCTGTCCGGCGAGAATATGTAAATCGGGTTCAGCAATTGAGATGAAAAATCCTAGCGCTAATCCAGCTATCACCACGATCCATAGTTTATTAGATTTTGCAATACTTGCCCCCATCGACTGTCCGATTGGCGTGATTCCAAGATCGACTCCAAATAAAAAGATAGACAATCCAATAATGATTAAAATCGCTCCAATGATAAAGCGAACTATTAGTGTCATATCTAAGTGAACCAAAGTAAAGTTTAGTATCAAGACGATGGCTGTTATAGGGAGAACAGCATACAAAACTTCTACAAGTTTAGAAACTAATACATGCAATTTTAGCTCATTCCTTTCTATTAGATTTGTTTTAACCTGAAAACCTGAAAAAAATGATATCTAGTGTCTTATTACACAAAAATGATGGTTTATATAAAATTTTAGATTATAGATTAACATCCACTTTTATAATATATTTTTCATTTTTATCAATACCGATATAATGTAACGTTTCTGCAGAGGATTGGTGGCGATAAATTTTTGATAGGATGGAAACGGCTATCCCCTTACGATATGCATGATACCCAAACGTTTTTCTTAAAGTGTGGGTACCTATTTTCCCTGGAATCCCCACCTCTTTTGCCGCATGATTAATAATTCGATACGCTTGCTGACGAGTAATCGGCTTATCATGTTTTTTTGATTTAAATAGATAATCACTCTCCTCCAATTCAACTTGGTTTAAATACTTCCTTAATTCTGTTTTCACACTAAGATTAATATAGAAATCAGTTACTTCATCTGTGGAAGAACCTTCTATCGAAACAAATTCTTTTATATCCTTCCCATCCCAGATATCACTGACTTTTAAAGAAAGTAATTCACTAACCCTCATCCCTGTATTGATCCCAAAGACAAAGAACAACAAATCCCGCTGCGAATGTTGACTCAATACTTCCTTCATTACCTTAATATCAGCAACCTTTTTTATAGGTTCAACAAACTCCATAGGATTTTCCTCCAATTACCAATGTTACTTAACCATATTTTAACACCAACTATGTAACACCACAATAAAAAATGGGTCACAGGGACAGGTCCCTTGTCCCAGGCATATCCGGGTTTATCAAAAAACACACCACTTGGGTACCAATCTTAACGCTAAAGAAAACACCTACATTCTCCTTGTAGGTGTTTTCTATATCACATATTTACTTATTCCAATAAACATTTTCTCGCTTATGTTTTATTCCATCAATCCAAACTATTAATTCGTCTTCATCAACCAGGTGGGTATGCAAGAATATTTGCTAATTCTTCAAGTGCAGTTTGAGACCAAAAAACACTATATTCTTTTTCCATGTTTATGAATCCTCGGAGCGTTCTCGAAGATAGTTGAGCCCTTCATCTTTACTAAAAACTCTTCCATTCTGACGATCCTCACGACTTTTCTCAATCTGACGAATTAGTTTTTCGTCTTTTGAAAGATATTCAATTTCCGTCTCATTTAGTATTTCTTTTTCCCGTTTCTTGTTTAAGTACTTAATAAAATCAAAAACCTCAAGAGCATCTTGTTCAGGAATTTGGTCAATCATTCGTTTTAATTCTTCACGATTTATACTCAAACTTTACACCACCTTGTGGTTTTTTCTTCCTAGATTATATCACATTCATAATAAAAATATATCAATCAGCAGAAAGGATAGATGTATTCAAGCCCCAATATTGGTGGTTCTGTGTACCCTTCTCCCCCATACCAATAGCAAGTTTCCAACTAAATCATTCTATCTTTATTGTAGCGTGATTTCTCCGGTCTCTGTTCCCCAGAAGCCGGTTTGTACTTGTAGGACAAGATTTGAAGTACCTGCTGGGATGTCAAAAACCACTTTCCCTTTGTTCTCAATGCCGGGGTTCACATCTTGCAGGAAAAAATTATTTTCTTCGTTCGCCCATATTCCCGCTTCTGAATCCGCTTCGTATGTGATATCCCCAGACTTCAACTTAAAAAATGAGGAATCTGTTGTGATCGCTTCTTTTCCTTCATTTTTTACAACTACATCCAAAATAAAAAATTCTCCTGAAGAACTTTTTCCGTATTCACCACCAATATTTGTAGCTGTACTTGTACCGGTCACAGTAAACACAACATCACCAACCATTAATGGTTGTCCGATTCCTACTGTCTGTACCTCTTCTTCAGGTTCCTCTGTATCTACTATTTCCTCCTCTTTAACTTCATCTTTTTCGATAGACTTTTCTTCTTTAGGTGTAGTAGAGGCTTGTTCCGTCCCTTCCTCTCCGCCCCCACTAGCAATCACACCGATAATAATCACAGCCAAAACCCAGACCCAAACCTTTTTGTAAAACGGTTTTCTTACTTTCACTTTCTTTTCTTTAGTCATTTTCTAACATCTCCTTTTAATGAATGAATGTTTAATAGACGATATTTTTTTAGAGTAGCCTGTATTTTCGCGTAGAAAAGTAGAACTTGCCCAATTGAATTTCTTCAATCGGCAAATTTAAATAGGCGGTACTATGAATGTTTCAACCTAATATTGTGATGGAGTAAATGATCCAACGTCATTTTTAGCATGTCGGGATAATGTCTAGAGAAGAATTCTCCGGTTGTGATGGTAATATCACTTTGGTAAAAGCTTATGAGTTTGGAGATAATAGAGGCTCTTATCTTATTAGGAATTTCCTTTCCTATTCACTTCACTTTTTTTAAACACATTCAAGCATACCTGGTCTCAATTTCCTTACCATGGCTAAAACCGGGCATCAAAAAACAAAAATTGCACCTCATTTTATAGATTTGAATGTTTTTAGAAATTAGTAACGGATGGGATTCAATAGATGTAGAGCAGGTTTTTCTTTGAGGCTAATTGTTAGTAGTGGTAGGTTCCATGTAGCCGAAATCGATTGAGGCAAAAGAAAAGTTCTTAAAAAAGTGGTTACGTACAGCAAAATGACTTATAAATGGTTCTTCTTAATCTGTTTGCATTTCCATACCTCCTCTCAAATCTATTTTTATATATTCGCCAAACTGAACCCATTTCCTTCCTAAAGTAAACATTTTGTCAAAAAATATTTTTTATTGTCGAAAAGACGAAAAGCAGTACAAACCAAGAAAAAACCCCTCGCTAATTGCAAAGGGTTTCGTAACTCTACTATTAATATACGTCGCGTAGATAACGACCTTGTGTTTTCATTTCTTTGAGGTATGCTTCTGCTGCCTCTCGGTCCATGCTTCCTTCTTGTTCAATGATTGTGAGAAGGGCTTCATTCACGTCTTTTGCCATATGTTCTTTATCTCCACAAACATAGAAATAAGCACCGTTGTTAATCCACTCAAATAATTCTTTGCCATGCTCAAGCATTTTATGTTGTACATATACTTTTTGAGCAGAGTCACGTGAGAAAGCAACATCGATTTTTGTCAAGATACCTTCTTGTTGGTATTTTTCCAACTCGTCTTGATACAAGTAGTCAGTCGCTTTATGCTGATCTCCAAAGAACAACCAAGAACGACCTGTTGCCTTGTTTACAGCAAGCTCTTCGATAAATGAACGGAATGGCGCAATCCCTGTTCCAGGACCAACCATGATAATATCTTTATCTAATTCTTCTGGCAAATGGAAGTGTTTATTGACTTGAACAAAAACTGGAAGGGTATCGCCTTCCTGAACTCGTTCCGCACATTGAACTGAGCAAACGCCTTTGCGTTCACGACCGTGCGCAGTATAACGCACTGCACCGATTGTTAGATGAACTTCATCTGGATGTGCTGCTAAACTACTCGCAATGGAATAAAGTCTAGGTACCATTTGTCTTAATAATGCAACGATATCTTGGGCAGAAGCCTTCCACGGGCCAAAGTCACGTAGCATATCAAGTAAGTCCCGACCATCGCAATATTCTTTTATTGCTGTTGTATCTTCCACAAGTTTTTGCAACTCTTCATTATCTGTGAATGCTGCCGCCCCTTGTAATATTTTCTTTGTAAGTAATGTGATGTCTAAATACGTTATCAATGCTTCTTTAAGCGGCATTGTTTCGCCTTTACGACCAACTGTTACAACCTCATCTGCATCCCACTTCATTTCCTCAAGAAGGGTTGCGACTAATTCTGGATCATTTGAGGGAGCAATTCCAAGTGTATCACCGGGAATATAAGAGAATCCTGAACCTTCTAATGATAGTTCAATATGTCTGGTTTCCTTGCTAGAACCTTCCCCATTTAAGTTGATGTTCTTAAGAACTTTTGCTTGAAATGGATTTGTTCTTGAAAATGTTGCAGGAACAGGTTTTTTCGGATCTTTTTCGTTATCTATAGTTCGTTGCATTTTCTAAAAACCTCCAACAGTTATATATATAGTTAGAATAACACATGTACAAGTTACCTTGTGTGCATTTTGACACATTTTCAGCACTATTTTCATTATACTACCAAAAAAGAGTGCAGCCCAATATATTCGCTTAGTCTTTACATAATCATGTTCTTCAATTATGTCGTTTTTTGATAAAATCCAGAACTGCACCATTCTCATAAGTTCGTAATGACATGAAGCATTCCTTTGATATTATATTGTACAATAAGTCAAATGCGTGCATGAGAAGCTTGAAAAAAAGGATGTAGGATTTTATTTGTAGTCGGTAAGATTCTTCGAAATCATTTAGACGAATCCTCTGGTTCCAACTTTAGGGTCCATGGTGGGACAACGCACTTGCCCCACCTATTTTAGCGTGTTTTTAAAGTGTTGGTCGGCTTTGAAGCTGAAAATAAGGTAGAGTATTACCATGATTGGGAAAAAGAAGACTATTATTGCTCTGAAGAGTGCAAATGGTGTTTCAAATAGAAAAGCTCCCCAAAAGTCCATTCCAGCCTTTTCCCATAAACCTGGAGTATAATAAAGTTCCTTTGGATTTAAAAGAGCGGAAGCGTAAAGATAATCTTGGAAGATTAGTACCATAAAAATAGGTAAATAACAGATAGCAAAAGTCATGTACATTTTTGACAGTCTTTTATATCGGAAAGCCCTGGAGTCAGGATCTGAGAAAATATCCTCGTCCGCACTTTCACTCACCTTTTTAAAATATTGTGTGCCAGAACTCTTTGTTCCCGCAATATGCTTCCATCCGCAATCCTCGAAAAGAGTTATATAGTCGATAAAATCCGCTTTGGATCTAAACTTTCGGTAGTCAATTTTTATATTTACATTTTCGGGTTCTGCAGTGCGAAATTGATAAGCAAATGACTTTTCAACAAATTCATAGCCTTTTGTCGCCATCTCACATAACCAAGTTTCTTCTTTTTCAAAGTTCAAGAAAAACTTTAACTTTCTCATCTTTTCACCTCATTTTTCAATATTAAAAGCCTCTTCGGTTATTCGAATCATATGCTTCATTCTTTCTAAATCAAGGTGCAACATTTCTTTTCCTGTTTCTGTAATGACATAAACCTTCCTTCTGCTGTCCTCACTTGGTACAGGCCCGATAAACCCCAGCTTTAGCAAATTATCGATAGCCCCGTATAGAGTGCCCGCTGCCATTCTTACCTGCCCATTGCTAAGTTCTTCAACTTTTTGAAGGATTAAGTACCCATGTGCCGGCTCCAATAACGCCAAAAGGATGTAATAAACTGTCTCTGTTAGTGGAATATTTTTATCTCGTTTCATAAGATTCGCCTCAATTCAGGTAAACTATATAGTTTGACTATATAGTTTGATTATATATAGTCATACTGTATATGTCAATAATGCTTTTAAAAATGTGCGGATGTCTTATAAAACAAAAAAAGGGTGATACCTCTTTTGAAGTATCACACTTGTTTTTTATAATCTTATCTCATATATGGAGCATCATTAAGCGTATTTTTTGGGACACGGAACCTAATCCCTGCGTCCCTCGGAAACCGAAGCCACGTCTCCTACAAGTTATACATTTGTATCTGTATTGATATTTTCTTGTTGTTTCCCTTTTCTGCTAAGTTTCATTACAGATTTTATGATCGGTACAATTACGATTAAAATAACTAAAATGCTTAGTACTAATGAAATCGGCCTTTCAAAGAATGTGAACCAATTTCCACTCGTAATTTCCATGCTTCGGCGGAAGTTTTGCTCTAATAATGGACCGAGCACCAAAGCCATAACGGCAGGTGCAAGAGGGAAATCAAAGCGCTGCATTGCATAGCCTACAAGTCCAAATCCAAATAATAGAAAGAGATCAAATTGATTATAATTAATTCCGTATACTCCAAGAACCGCAAACGCGACCACTCCAACAAAGAGAGGAACTGTTGGCATCTTTAATAACTTTGCGAACACACCTACTAAAGGAAGATTTAAGATTAATAGCATAACGTTTCCAATATACATACTCGCAATAATCGCCCATAAAAGAGTTGGGTTCGATTCGAACATTCCCGGTCCCGGTTGTAAGCCGTACATCATAAAAATAAACATTAAGAGTGCAGTTGTCGCAGACCCTGGGATACCTAAGGTGAATAACGGCACTAAGGCCCCACCTACTCCAGCGTTATTTGCAGCTTCAGGACCTGACACTCCTTCGATCGCACCCTTTCCAAATTCTTCAGGCTTCTTAGAGAGCTTCTTTTCCATTCCATATGATAAAAAGCTAGCTAAGGATGGTCCAATACCTGGTAGTACTCCAACAAAAAAACCTAATACAGATCCCCTACCAAACGGACCGATTGATCGTTTCCAATCCTCTCTAGTCATCCAGTTTGATCCTTTAAAATTTTGAACCTCTAATTTAGAACCCTTTCCTTTACGTGCCATATTTTCAAGCGCTTCCGGAATTGCAAATAAGGCAATGGCAACTAAGACAAAATCAATTCCATCAAGTAAGTTAGGAATTCCAAACGAAAATCTAGGAACATTTGTCTGCAAATCTATTCCAACCATAGCAATTGATAGTCCAAACAGAGTCGATATATATGCTTTTAAAGCGGAGCCTGTTGTTAAACTCGATACCATGGTCATCGCTAATACAATCATTAAAAAGTATTCAGCTGAACCGAAATGATAGGCCAACTTAGCCAAAATCGGTGCTAGTAGCATAAGACCGAGTGTCGCTAGTGTACCTGCTATAAATGAGCCTATGGCCGCGGCTGAAAGGGCACGACCTGCTTTTCCCTGTCGAGCCATTTCATACCCATCTAACGTCGTAACTACTGAAGCGACCTCTCCTGGTGTTTTTACAAGAATAGCTGTCGTTGACCCACCATACATGGACCCATAATAAATCCCAATTAACATTATAAGACCACTCATTGGCTCCATTCCATAGGACATAGGGATAAGGAGGGCAATAGCTGTTATCGGACCAATACCTGGGAGAATTCCTGTTAACGTGCCTATTAGAACACCTAAAAATGCAAAAGCAAGAGTTTCCCAAGACAATACTGCACCAAAACCACTTAAAATATTAGAAAACACATCCACTTTTTAACCCCCCCTTATCCTAATGGACCTACCGGTAAATATACAGAAAGCACTCGGTCAAATAAGAAATAGACGGTAACCGGGAAGGCTACAGCAAATATCACATTTCGAATCCAATGCTTTCTGTCCAAATACAACGTGACACATAGAATAAAAAGGGCAGTTGAAAGTAAATAGCCTAATGGAACGAATAATACAATATAACCGAGAAGGAAAAGAGAAATAAGGAAAACCTTTCTTTTATCCTGCTGCTCCTCTTTCTCTTGAGATACTTCCTTTGTTTCTTGCTTACTATTTGTTTGACGAGTTTCTAGCCAACCATTAATCATCAATAGAACTGACGTTATTATTAATAGAACACCAATGGTACCCGGAAAAACGGATGGTCCTATAACCACTGAATTTGAGGCTGGTTCTGGTAACCGGAAGGCCATAAATGTATATATTAAGGCGAACGCAAGGATTACCAATCCTGATATGATATTCTTATTCATCTGACCACCCCTTCCTTTCATTATTTTGAGTGTTTCATAGATTACTTCTTAAGCTGTCCTGTTTTTTCTAAGCCTACTCTTACTGCTTCGTTTGTTTCATCAAGGTATGTTTTAAATTCGTCACCCTTCATAAAGGTGATTTCCCATTGATTCTTTTCTGCTAATTCCTTCCAAGTTTCAGTCTGTAACGCCTTCTCTAGAACATCTTCCCAATATTTAACTGCCTCTTCTGGCATGTCTGGTGGCCCCATAATTCCGCGCCAGTTACCAAACGCAACATCAACTCCTTGTTCAATTGCAGTAGGTACATCTTGCATGACACCGCCTAATCTTTCCTCACTTAAGACACCTAGAGCACGAAATTCACCTGCTTGGATTTGAGATGAAAATTCACTAATTCCTGATACAGCAGCGACAAGGTCACCGTTTAATAATGCATTTGTAATTTCTCCTCCGCCTTCATAGGAGATATAGTTAATATTTGATGCATCCCCACCAACTGCATCTACTAATAGAGCAAACGGAAGTTGATCGTCCCCAGAAGCACCAATCGCAATTTTAGGATCAGCCTTTACGTCATTTAATAGTTCTGTAAGATTTTGATACTTTGAATCTTTTGGTACAACCACTGTATAATATTCTGTCATAAGTCTTGCAATCATCGTAACATCTTCATAAGAGTTCTCTGCAAGACCCCGAAGGTGATTGGATAAAAGGGCAGTAGAAGTTACACTAATTTTGTCACTTTTACCTTTGCTTGCTGATACAAGCTGAGATAATGAAACAGCACCGATGGCACCTGCTTCATTCGCAACCGGTACTGGGAAGTCCACTAACTCTTCTTTTGTGAAAGTCTCAACCAATGCACGTGCAGTTAAATCCCAGCCACTCCCTGGAGAAGCAGGTGCAACGATCGTTACTGGTTTTCCATCGGAATAAACATCTTCCCCTTTATTTGATTCAGATGAAGATGACCCACCATTCGAACTTGAACTACATCCAGCTAATACAAGTAGCAGGGATAAACAAACTATAAATAATGAAAACCATTTATTTTTTAAAGATTTCAATGAAAGTTCCTCCTCTTTTTTCGCATTTTATATTTTTATAAAATTTTATCTACTGATTTTTTGTTGTACTTTCGGTGCCGAATGAACTTGATAAGATGGCCCTGCCCGGTGAATTGAGCTTTCAAGCTGATGTGCAACTATTTTTTCAACATCCTTTGTAACACCAAGTAGTTGTGTTAAATCAACTCCACTTTTGATGTTCATTAAATCAAGCATGTGAACAAGGTCCTCTGTCGGGAGATTTCCAGTCGCACCTGGAGCATATGGACAGCCACCAAGCCCCCCAATGGATGAGTCAAAAGAAAATACTCCTGCATTGATTCCAGCCAAGACATTGGCTAGTGCCATCCCTCGTGTATTATGAAGATGAAGACTAAATTCTACATCTGAAAACTGACTAACCAACTTTTTCATCATCGTATACACAAGCTTAGGATCAGCAACTCCGATTGTATCGGCGACACTTATCTTTCGAATCCCCATAGAATAATAGCCTTCGACTGTATAGAGCACCTTTTCATACGGAACTTTGCCTTCAAAGGGACAACCTAACGCAGTTGCCATTGCCCCTTGTACGGTTACATTATGTTCATGTGCAATTTTGACGACTTTTTCAAGTTCCTTAAGACTTTCATCTACACTTTTGTTCGCATTTGCTAGACTATGAGATTCTGTGACGGAGTGCATTAATTCCCATTCATCAGCCTGCATCATGGCTGCTCGTTCTGCACCTCTTTCATTAGGTACGAGGACACTATAAGAAACACCTGACTGACGCTCGATGTTCTTCATCACTGTTTCGGCATCAGCCATTTGTGGAACTGCTTTGGGATGTACGACTGAAGTAACCTGGATTGAATGTACACCTGTTTTAGAAAGTGCATTGATTAACTTAACTTTTTCTTCGGGTGTAAGGATAGCTTCCATCTGCAGGCCGTCACGTGGGCCTACTTCTTTTACTTTGATGGAACGATCGAAATCCCAAATCATATGATCCCTCCTGTATCATTGCTGGATACTTAACAGACATGCAAGTGTGATCTACTTTATATCACACCTTTTTTCTCCATCTCCTGAATCATCTCATCTGTTAAACCTATTTCCTTGAGCACCTCCATATTGTGCTCACCGATTTTCGGTCCAAGCCACTTCACTTGTCCTGGTGTCTTGCTAAGCTTAGGGACTATACCTGGTACCTTCATCTTCCCGATATCCTCATGTTCCATTTCTAATATCATATCTCTAGCTTGATAATGTGGGTCATTGACAATGTCTTCAGCATTATAAAATGTTCCCGCTGGTATCCCATGTTGATTTAAAATATCCAGACAGTTATCCAGCATATTCTGTGAAACCCAATCCTCAATCATCCGTTCAATCATGTCTTGATGTCGAACTCTATCGTCATTACTAAGAAATCTTTCATCGCCTAACAAATCCTCTCTTCCCATTGCTTTTAATAGCCTTTGAAAGATCTTGTCCCCATTTGCGCCAAGCATGATATACTTTTCATCTTTTGTCTTATATACATTGGACGGGACTATACCAGGTAAAGTTGAACCGGTCCTTTCCCGAATAACACCTTTTTTGTCATACTCAGGAATTAGACTTTCCATTAAACTAAAAATGGCCTCGTATAAAGCCACATCAACTTCTTGCCCACCGCCTTTTTTTACATCACGGTTATAAAGAGCAATTAAAATTCCAATTACAGAGTAAAGTGAGGCCACAGAATCTCCAATGCTCACTCCTACTCTTACAGGTGGGCGATCGGGATAACCGGTTAGATACCTTAATCCTCCCATTGCCTCCCCAACAGACCCAAAGCCTGGACGATCGCTGTATGGCCCGGTTTGTCCATAACCTGAAATATGACTAACAATAAGATTAGGGTTTACTTCTTGAAGCACTTCGGAAGTTAGACCCCATTTCGCAATGGTGCCTGGTCGGAAATTTTCTACAAACACATCACATTCCTTCAAAAGTCGTTTAATGACTTCTAGTCCTTCCTCTGTTCGGATATCTACGGTAATACACTTTTTATTTCGCGATTGAACATACCACCATAACGATGTTCCATTATGTAGTTCACGCCATTTTCGTATTGGGTCTCCACTCTCCGGTAATTCTACTTTTATTACCTCTGCACCAAACTCAGCTAAAATTCTCGTTGAAAACGGACCCGCTATCAATGTTCCCATTTCTAATACCTTCACGCCTGCTAATGGTAGACTTGTAGATTCAGTTCCCAAGTAAATTCCTCCCCTGTTAGACACTCACATTCTACCGTTTGTTCTTAAGCTACACTTAAGATTATGAAGTTTGTATGTTTATCTCCTCCTGAATTAGCACAAGCATAACTATTATTTGTTACTAGTAGCTAAAGACCTTTCGTACCAACCTTGTAGAGGTTATTTTTTCCTCGGGTAAGGCGTTTAAACTTTAAAGTGATAAAGTATAGGAGTATACCTTTACTAAATGAAGAAAGCTTAACAAATAAGTACATTTTTTACCGTTTGGACTTTTTTTACTAGTCTGATAAATTTATATACATTGCATTTTAACAATTCTAATTATTATTTTCAATCTAAATTTTTGGATACGTTTATTTTATTAGAAAAGAAAAAATCACCTTCCTATATAATTGTAAGAAAACGTTAGTCTAACGGAAACTGATGGTTTACTAAAAATTGGCATAAAAAATAGAGAGCTCAAAGCTCCCTAACATATCACGCACCTATTTATAGAATGTGTTCTATATGCAGTGTGGCGAGATCATTCGTAGAACGCATAGTAGAATGCTTCTGATGTGACTAAGCGAAAATGACCGACTTTCTTTATTGAAGATTGAATTGGAATTTTAATGTTCATTCAAAAAGCCTTTAACAATCTCATTAAACTTTTCACCGTGCTCCCAAAACATCAAGTGGCCACCTAGAATTCTCACTTGAGATTCTGGTGTTAATTGTTCTGTATACTTTACGGCAATATCCGCCCAGTGCTCTGCAACAATCGTTAAGGTAGGAACGGCTTTACTAGCTTGTTTGGCTTCCTCTCGATAATCTGAAAACATACCTGAAGCAAATAAATTTCCAGCGATGTAATATGGCGTTTTTAAAGATTGCTCCACTAACCAGGTTAGCTCTTCTTTCTCAAGTTCTCTCTGCACCATTACTTGGGTGATATAACTTGATATGAACTCCCTATGTCCTGTTGGATTTCGTAAGTAACCATTATAGATTGCTGCAATATCATCTAGCTTGCCTTCAACCCAATCTTCATCATTTACCGATAAAGATTTAGGCGGCATATCCACAAGTATTATAGATTTAATGTTTTCTGATCCATTTTGCTTCAAATATTCCCAAACTGTAAAACAACCAAACGACCAGCCTACCAGAGTTGCATTTTTCACATCTAATGCTTGCAGAACGGATGCCAAATCAGATCCGTGTGTGACATAATCATTTCCATGAGGAGTAATAGTTGATCTTCCGTGGCTCCTTGGATCAATTACAATTACTCGGTTGGTTTTTGAAAAATACTCAATTTGCTTAATAAAAACCTCTGTCGTGAAAGTAAAACCTGGAATGAAAACAATAGGTTCCCCTTCTCCTACATCTTGTACAAACAATTCTACCCCTGAATCGACTTCAATATATTTCTCCTCATTAATACTCATCTTAACTCCTCCAATATTAAGCTTTTAAACACTATATTCATCTTTTCAGACCTAAATTCCTTTTATATCGCTAATCATAAAATGCCAATAGAAAAGCCTCCGAATATTTTCGAAGACTTAACTGGTGCTTTTTTTTACAGCTTATTTTACTAGTACTGCCGTTTTGGAGTACTGTTTTCCTGGATGATGAGCAGGCAACTGGCTTCCTTGACCAAATAGACTATCTCTTAGTGTGTCACCTTCATATTCTTTTCGTACTAGACCTCTTTCTTGTAATACCGGTACAACAAGCTCTATAAAATCTTTAAATGTTCCAGGTGTAATCGCGTAAGCAATGTTAAATCCATCTACTCCGGTTTCTTCCACCCAGCTTTCTAAATCATTTGCTACTTGTTCTGGGCTTCCAACAGTAACAGGACCTAGGCCGCCAATTCCGGTATATTTTTTAATCTCATCAATCGTCCATTTTTTATCTGAATCAATTTTTGTAAAGTTTTCAACGGTCGATTGAATCGCATCGTTTTTAACATACTTAAGATTTTCATCTGGACCATACTCTGAAAAATCGATTCCAGTCCAGCCACCCAAAAGTGCTAATGCCCCTTCATAGCTTACGTGTTTTTGATATTCATTGTATTTTTCTTGTGCTTCTTCTTCCGTTCGACCAACGATTGGAGTAATACAAGCAAGTATTTTAATTTCCTCGGGTGCTCTGCCAGCCTTTTTTGCCTCTTCACGCAATTTCTTTACAGAATGCTTAGCTGCATTTTTAGTAGGTGCACCAATAAAGATTAATTCTGCGTGTTTACCAGCAAAAGCGCGCCCCTTACTAGAAGTTCCGGCTTGGTAAAGTACTGGCGTTCTTTGTGGAGACGGCTCACAAAGGTGAGCACCCGGAACCTTATAATATTTACCTTCATGATTGATGTCGTGAACCTTACTTGGATCTGCGAAAATTCGATTCTGTTTGTCTAGTAAAACGGCATCATCCTCCCAACTTCCTTCCCATAATTTATAGCAAACTTCTAAGTATTCATTGGCAATGTCATAGCGCTCATCGTGTTTAATTTGATCCTCTAAACCCATATTAACAGCGGCACTTTTTAAATATGAAGTTACAATATTCCAGCCTACACGCCCTTTTGTAATATGATCGAGCGTCGACATCCTGCGAGCAAATGTATATGGATGCTCATGGGTAACAGATGCAGTAACTCCAAATCCTAAATGCTTCGTCACCGCTGACATTAACGGGACAACAAGGGATGGGTCATTAACAGGTGTTTGTGTACCTTGACGGATTGCAGCATCTCTTGAACCTTGATACACATCGTATGGACCTAGTACATCTGCTAGAAATATAGCATCGAATCTACCCTTTTCTAAAAGCTTCGCGAGTTCAATCCAATACTCACTGTCTTTATAACGGTGGGATTGATCCTCTGGATGTGTCCATAGGCCTGGGGATTGATGTCCCACACAATTCATATCAAACGCATTTAAATAAATTCTTTTCTTAGTCATTTTAATTAGCTCCTCTTCCGTTAATTTTTTAAGGCAAAATCTTTTTTCTTATTTACTGTTTCGATAAAGTAATAAAGCTCTTTTTTCAATCTAGCTAACACATTTTCGTCTGTTATTGGGTTGACTACTTGTGTCTTATCGATTTGGCAATCTTGGAAGTACACTCCTTGTTGGCTCTGCCCCTTTAATGCAGCCAATAATGGTTTGAGGCTGAATTCAATCGCAAGTAAGTGGGCGGGGCTTCCACCAGTCATAATTGGTAAAACGGTTTTCTGCGCCAACACATCCTGGGGAAGCAAATCTAGTACTGCCTTCAAAATCCCGGTGTAAGCTGCCTTGTATACGGGCGATCCTACAATCACTCCGTCAGCCCCTTGAAGAAGTAAAGTCAGTTCCTTAAGTGCAGGACTATCAAACCTCAGATTAAAAACGTCCTCAAATGGAATATCTCTAACGGATACATGTGTGACCGAGAAACCCTCTTGTTTCAGTTTTTTTCCAACATACTGAAGGACTAAATCCGTTCTAGAACTCTCGGACGGACTTCCTGATAAAATTACGATTTCACTCATTTTAATCATCCCTTTCGTTTGTGTCTTCCTTGTTCATCTAAATGAGTTTAATGGGGGAATATCCGCAAAGAATCCCCTCTTCCTCCAAGACAAAAATTGAATAAAAAAAGGCATCTTTATCTAAAACGTCTTTTATGGACGCTTTGAAAATAAAGATGCCTTTAGTCGTCTAATCGGCAAGTTATTTACTTATTTGTGGTTTGGGTTGATGTAGATTTTTGCAAGGAAAACCGCTTCTTCTCTGTTGCATCGATTTGGGTAATTTCCCCATTGTGAACCGTGATCACAATAGAACCAAAATCCAATTTCTCCAAGGTCGATAAAATATGCTTCACCTTTGTTTCATCAAGCTGCGCCATACAACTCCCCCTTGTTCAAGATGTATATGATTCATTGCCATTGGTTGACCAGTATGGCAATCAGTTCTTTGGCCCAAAAATAAAAACCCTCTTCTAATTAAGAAGAGGGCATACGTGAATAGTTTCATACACTCTTCCTATCTTTCAAGCTTTACGCTTGCTGGAATTGGCACAGTACAATTGTCTGTTGCCGAGGCTTCGATGGGCCAGTCCCTCCACCTCTCTGGATAAGAAAAAATTGTAATTTAGTTGTTGATATATAAATTACACGGAATTTTTGTTTCTGTCAATCGATTTCCGCGAAAATTTTTAAAAGCTAGAAATTTTAGTCATTTCGTCATAGTGGTTATAGTGACTTTAATGATTTGGTGGTTAACATACCTTCAAAATAATCTTTATGCTAGGACTTTTGTATATACTTGGAAAAAGTCGAGTCTTAATAGCCCTTTTTGATATGACAGTTGGATAAAACTGGTATTACCCATAGTATAAATGCTGCTTATAGTATTACTAATGGATTTTTTTGGAAAAACCCATAGCATAAACGCTCTTTTTCTTATGGCCTTTGGGTGAAACTGGAAAAACTCATAGCATAAACGCTGCTTATAGCGTTACTTTTGGAAATCACAGGAAAAACCTACGTGATAAAATTGGTGAAAACCCCAAAAAAAGACCACGAATCATTTTATAAGTCGTGGCCTCCGTTTATGCTATTTTATAAATCTCGAAGCAATCGTGCGAGCTCATCTTTTTCTTCAGTGGACAATATTCTTTCAGTCTCTACGAATCGGACAAAGTTTAAAGTATTCAGGACACATATCTCAATATGGGACAGAGGTTCACTGTCCCAGTTTTTCTATCATTATTGACGACCTTTTTGTAAATAAATGGTGGGACGCGGGACCTGTCCTTGTGTCCCTACTGGAGCGCGGAATTTGTGTCCCTCAATGATTTCTCATAATTCTCTCATTCTTTTTTAATTTTTGTACTGTAGATTACTAGGTATTAACGTTTTATAGGAGGATTTTGAGATGAAAATTGTTATTGTGCCTTCGGGCTTTAAGGAATGTTTAGATGCAGAGGAAGTTGCTTTGGCAATGGAACGAGGTGTGAGGCGTTTTGATACGTCTATTGAACCTGTAGTAATCCCGATGGTTGATGGCGGAGAAGGATTTGTAAAGACCATTATTAGCATTAAAGGTGGCGATTTAATTTATAAAAAGGTAACTGGACCAGTCGGGAAGAAAGTCAGCAGTTATTTTGGCTTTTATGTAGAGAATGGCAGACGGATCGCTGTAATTGAAATGGCTGCCGTAGCTGGGTTGAAGCTTGTGCCCCGTAATCAACGAAACCCGTTACGAACCACAACCTATGGAGTTGGAGAATTAATAATGGCCGCTCTTGATTTCGGTGTCGACCATATCTTGATTGGCTGTGGAGATTCAGGTACTTCAGATGGCGGTGCAGGGATGGCCCAGGCGTTAGGGGTTCAGTTTTTTAATAAGGAGCAACAACTCGTCCAAATTAAGGGTGGCGAGGATTTACTGAAAGTGAGTTCACTCAGAACGACAAATATAGATAGACGATTAAAGAACGTCTCTATCGATGTAGCTTGCAACTGGAAGAACGTATTATGTGGAGAAAAAGGAGTGGCACGAGTATTTGGTCCTCAAAAAGGTGCAACCTCAGAACAGGTTGAGGTCTTATCATCAGCGCTAGAAAATTATGCTGCTGTCATTCAAGAGACAACTGGATTGAATGTTCGCTCACTACCAGGTAGCGGTGCATCCGGAGGTTTAGGTGCAGGATTACTCGCATTTACAAACGCAACTTTACATCCTCGATTTGATATCATTATGGATTTCATTAATATTGAGAAAGAAATTTCAACCGCAGATATCGTTTTTACCGCTGAGGGAAGTTTAGATTTTCAAACTCCTCATGGAAAAATTCCAGCGGAAGTAGCTCGGATCGCGAAAAAGAACGATATTCCTGTAATTGCTATTACTGGAACAATCGGAAAAGGGGCGAAGCTTAACTATGAAGCAGGTATAGACGCCTATAGCAGTATTATTAAAAGGCCTGTTTCCTTGGAGCTGGCCATGAAAAAAGCACCAAAATGGATAGAGGAAAGCACGGAGTCCGCATTGCGAAAAATTGCAATTGGTTGGGGAATGGCAAACAAAAACCTGTTAAGGAAAGTGTCTATTTAATATGATTACGGGATTGGAGAAACAAATTGAAAAGCGTCAGCCATTAAAATCTGGCGTCCACTCCGTTTCAAAGCCGCTTGTTCTCGTTGTTTTACATGTTCTCTTCCTGGCAGGTATTGCTTTTATCGATGGATTGGATTATCGCTCAAAGATTGCTTTATTTGCCTTTTTATCTGCTATGACATTATGGGTTACAACAAAAATCCCAGCTGGATTTGTTGCCATATCACTGATTGTTTTTACCATTATCTTGAATGCCGGAGAACCGAGTTTGTTATACGAATCACTATCAGAGAAAGTCGTATGGTTGATGATTGGCTCTTTTATTATTGGAGAAGCAGTCAAAGAATCTGGCTTAGCAGATCGAGTCACCCTGATGCTGCTGAATAAATCGAAGGATAAAGGAAAAGTGCTTGCTGGGGTGAGTTCCATTTTATTCGCATCCGCATTTTTCATACCGTCTACTTCCGGTCGGGCAGCATTATCTATGCCAATTATAAATCAACTAAATCACGAATATACGAAAAAAGAACAAAGTGTGTTGGCTTTGTTAGCACCCATCATTATCTTAATGAGCACGTCCGCCACCATTATAGGAGCTGGATCTCATTTAATCGGAATTGGTTTACTTGAAACTACCGTACATCAATCCATTTCTTTTATCCAATGGTTCATATGGGGGCTTCCTTTTGCTTTGGTAATGACAATCCTTTCGTTTTTTACTGTGAAATTGCTCCTATGGCCTAGGGATGAATTAAGAGTGTTGAAGAACACTCAATCGATTGAACCATCTATATTGAAAAAACAGATGAATAGAACGGAAAAAAAGACCTTGATCTTGATGATTGTCTTAATAATTGGTTGGATGACAGAAAGTTTACATGGCTATGATATTGCGTTTATTACGATGGTAGGTGCCATCTTAGTGATGACGCCCAATTATGGAATCATTAACTGGAAACAAGGAATGAAGTCAGTTTCGTGGAATTTGATTTTATTTGTTGCAGCAGCTGCTGCCCTAGGAAAAATGTTGGTTGAAACAGGTGTCGTAAAATGGCTGGAAAAAGAAATGCTGAGCTTTCTGCATTTGTTTACAGTAGCTCCGGAGTGGTTAATTGTTTTGGTCATTTTAGCCGTAACAGTTACAAGTCATTTATATATTACTTCACATACCACACGTGCCATCGTGTTTATTCCGGGCTTATTGTTATTTAGTGAAACAATCGGAGTTAACCCTTCGACGGTTGTGTTTTTAAGTTTAATAGGGATTAATTACTGTGTCACATTTCCCGTCAGCTCAAAAGCGTTGCTTCTCTTTTATGAAGAAGAAGGAAATTCGTATGACGCAAGGAACCTATTAAAAATCAGTGCAATATTAATGCCAGTCTACATCCTCGTCATGATGATATTCTACTTCACCTACTGGCAATGGACGGGACTACAATTATAGTTCGTACAGAATTTTAATGTCCTTTTTTAAAATTCGAAGAGAGCCTGTTTGTAAAAAAATGGTGGGACGCGGGACCTGTCCCTGTGACCCACTAATTGATCCATTGTTGGACGATTTCGTCGAATACGGGTTGATTGACGAGAATACGGTTCATCCAGTAGTTGTCATTTTCGGAAGTGATTGAGCGAGGAGCAAGAATTGATGCTGTCTCGTAACCTGATTGTTTGATAGCATCCACAAGATCTGCTCTCGCATTTCCAAATGGATAGGCAAAATCTTTTACCTCCACATTCAATTGTTCTTCAAGTGTGTTTTTACTAAGTTTGAGGTCTTTTTGAAAATCTTGATAATGGCCTTCAAGGAAAAACACTGGGATATCCCCTGAAAAATAATGCATGTCATAAGTGTGGGAGCCAATTGTTGCCAGCCCACTATTTATCATGATTTGGAGTTGCTCCCATGATGCCATCTCCAAATTGGAGTAATCCTTTCCAACTTGGCCAGCAATGATAAATAAAGTAAATGGAATTTTATTTTCCTTTAAAATAGGAAAGGCATTCTCATAAACAGATACGTCAATATCATCGAAAGAAATCCAGATACATTTTTCAGGAAAAGTTCTTGTTTTCTTTACCTCCCTTAGTTCATCCAGAGTAACAAAGGTTGCTCCATGTTCTTTTAATTGTTTCATTTGATTTTCAAACTGCTTGGTGTAGACACTGTATTTCGTTAATTCCTCAGACTGGGTGACTAAGCCAAAAACTCTATAAAATAAGCTCTCATTGCGAACACGATGATACGTCAACCCTAAGCAACCATCCTTGTCGAGTTCCTCTGGAAACGTCATTGCAGGTTCGTAAAATTCTTTTGTATAAATAAAATAAACGATTCCTCCAGTGAGAGCGAGAAAAACAATTATAATAAATAGGTTCTTACTCATTTCATCACCTAATAAGATCCCGGATTGGATTTTTCTTCAATGTAATGTCCTTTGCATTTTGCAAGGAATCATAGTCTTCTTTACTAATTAAGCCAAGTGCTAAAACCTCTTCTTCAGTCGTTGGTTGCGGATACTTTCTTCTTACCAAATGACTAAACCTTTTTGTGTTGTAGTACTTCCAAAACCATAATCCTAAGTAACATGCGATAAAAATAGCAAATACTGTATAGAGAAATTCTCTTATTTCAATATTTGTTGTTTTAAATAACATCTTCACAACATTTAAATATTCATTATTATTGTTAAAAAGTGCGCTGATAAAAAAGAAGATGACAAATATGCAAAATATCCATATTAGAAGTGAGAAAAAACCTATAATCACTTCGTGAACCCAATTGCGTTTTGTTCTGATAATTAATTCACTCTGTTTCCTCTGTCTGGGCTTGTCCATGTCGCATAACCACCTTTGATTCGTGACTTAATTGCTTTCGGGAACGCAAACACCACAATAACTGCATTTAGTACCCAATAAATGACCGGATACCATGCTGCCCACAGATAGTACTTCAAAATTTGGTCATATGGAGAATCCACTTTAATTGAAATCCACAATTGAATTAAGCTTAAGAAGATCAGCGAAAATGAAGAAAAGGTAATCCAAATAAATAGCTCTTGGATACTAGTTGCGGTAATGAAATAATAAAGTGTCACAAAAATCCAAGAGTACGACCATACTAGGCTTACCCATTGCTCGATATAAATGGGCCAAATTCTTCGGTGCTTCCAGTTCAGCAATATTCTCCAATGTCTTAGAATTACTTCTTGTCCACCTTGTGCCCATCGAATTCGCTGTTTCCATATCCCTTTAATCGTTTCAGGTACAAGCATCCAGCACAGAGCGCGTGGTTCGTATCGGATATCCCAAAACTTCTCCTGAAGCTTCCAAGATACTGAAATATCTTCGGTAATCATATCGCGGTCCCAAAGGCCAACGTTTACTAGAGCTTTTTTTCGAAAAGCTACTACCACTCCTGACACTGTCATAATTTTACCCAATGTACGCTGGGTTCTTTTTATCGCACCTATAATCGACGCATATTCCACAATTTGCAGGCGGCTCAGTAATGTATCACGATTGCGTATCCTTGGGTTACCGGTTACTGCACCTAATCTCTCACCACGATTAAAAAATTGGTGAATCAAATAATAAGGAGCATCAGGGTCCAAAATGGCATCTGAATCAATACAAATTAAATATTCTGCTTTAGAAGCATGTAAGGCAATATGTAAGGCATTGGCTTTCCCCCTATTTTCCTTACAATCAATGACTCGAAGTTCTTGATATTGAGGGGCTAATGTATGAAGAATTTCAGCTGTACGATCAGTACTGCCATCATTCACAACAATGATTTCTTTATGCGGATAATTCACTTTTACAATATGTTTAACTGTTTCCTCAATCGTATCCTCTTCGTTATAACACGGGATTAAAATACTAACAAAGGGCCATTCAACCTCGTCAAAATCGACCTTATTCCTTCTTTCTCTGTACCTAAAAAAGAGGCTCGCACCCGCTATCCAAAATAAAGACATTACCAAAGGGTACCAAAAAATAAATTGTGAAAGATACGCTACCAAACTCTCCATATCATCAACCCTGTTTCGTAAAATAAACATAAGTAACAGTAGTCTATGTAATTCCGTATAGATTTATAATGGGAAGGTCAACTGTCCCAGGTTTTTATCCTCCAAATAAAAAAGTGGGAGGCGATAACCGCGTCCCACAAATTCATATTCTAAATTCCATCTCTTCATCTGCAATATAGAAGCCTTTTGCTTCTATTTCTTTCCTTAATGCTCCGTCACTGTGCAATACTGGATTTGAATGGTTAAGATGTGTAAAATAAATTTCCGTTTCTCCTACTAAATCCTGAAGCAACTCCATTGTCTCTGTCATTAGAGGATGGGGAACCTGTCGATAATCACGCCCGATATTCGCTAAATCCTGTGGGGAATGAAATGTGCCATCAAGAAAACATATGTCCGCCTCTTTCACTGCCTCTCGAATATCAATATCCCATTCTTCCCATCGATCAATATCCGGAATAAATAAAACCTTTTTATTCGGTCCTTTGATCCAAAAAGCAAACGTCTCAGAAAACTCATTACGATGCGGAACGGTTACCGGAGTCACTGTTACTTCTGAAGAAACATTCACAGGTTGTCTATCCTTCATTTCTTGAACAACAATGTTCTCAAGCGCCGTTAGCTGGCTCCAAGGAGCATCTTTTTCCAGTAACCTTTTCATTTTTGTCCCTGCCATTACGGGTAATTGTCGGGAATTAATCGCTTCTTTCCCTAAAAACATCAAACCTGGATAATGGCCTATGTGAGCATGCGTTAGAAAAATACTGCTCATCAATTTCGATTCCAATCCATATCTCATTTGTAATCGCGCCATTTGTTCCCGCAAATCAGGAGTAGCCTCAATTAAATGCCATTTATTCTCTTCTGGTAAAATGATCGCTAATGATGCAGCATTTCTTTTATACTTTGAATCCTCCATTGCCCTTTTACAATTTTCACAAAAACAATTCGCTTGTGGTAAACCACCGTCTTGCGCAGTTCCAACCACACTTAAAATAACTTCACTCACTATACAACTTCCCTTTCTACTTGTGCCAGTTCTTTTTCTTGGCTGTAATCCTTTTTAGCAATCGTCCATCCAGTGAAACCAAACAACAGATTTACTAATGGAACAAGGTAGATAAAGAAAGCATACGGGATAAACTCCCATGCACTGACACCTAAAATGCTCGTTGCAAACACGGCTGGAACACTCCATGGGATGAGGTTAATTCCTACAGTCCCCATTGACTCGACTGTTCTAGAGAGGTTTTTCGTATCAATATTCATATCTTTATACTTTTGAACGAATGTTCTTGCTGGTAAGATGATTGCCAAAAACTGAGCCCCACTTGATAATGCTACAACAAAGGTTGATAAAAGAGTTGAACCAATGAGTGCTCCAGTCGTTTTTACCTTTTTCATCATTTTACCTGTTAGCATTTCAAATGTTCCCGTTTCTTCTAGAATACCACCAAGAGCGGTAGCAATCATAAGCATTCCAACGGTTCCAAGCATCGAAGCAAGTCCACCTCGATTTAACAGTGAATCAATTTCACCTATTCCCGTTTCAATCTTAAATCCACTTGTCATAAATTGAACAATTGAACTTACCGAGATTCCTTGCACTACAACAGCTATAACTGCCCCTAACAAGCCGACACCCATTAATGCTGGTAATGCAGGAGTACGCTTTAGCATTAAAAATATCGTTAATATCGGTAGCAATAATAACAATGGGTGAATGACGAACGCTTCGTCTAAGCCAGACATGATGGCTTCAATCGTCCCATTACCAATACTTGTGTTATTAGCAATCTCAAAACTGCCAAACACCCAAAATAACAGAAGGGATACTACAAATGCAGGAATCGTATCCCAAAGCATATGTTTAATATGACTAAATAAATCCGTATCTACTAGAGCTGCAGCAATATTGGTCGTATCTGATAAAGGTGAAAGTTTATCCCCTAAATAGGCACCTGAAAGGACAGCCCCTGCAACGAGTGCCGATGAGAATCCCAATCCTTCTCCAATCGCCATGAAAGCTAGTCCTACAGTTGCGATCGAAGTAAAGGATGTTCCTAGAGTAATCGAAACAATACCTGTTATTAGCGCAACGAACGGAACAAACCAGGACGGATCTAAAATCGAAACACCATAATATATCATTGTTGGAATAACACCACTCGCAATCCAAGACCCAATAATCGTCCCAATCACCATTAATATAAACACGGCCGGTAAAGCTCTTGTTACTCCATTTACCAACATTTGTTGAACGTCATTCCAACTCCATCCGCAGCTAATTGCAACGATGGATGCCAAAATCACCCCTATCATTAATGGAAAATTCATTCCTGCATTCCAGATAAAAATAGAGCAAGCTGCAGCAATGATTAAACCTAATAATGGAATGATTGCTTTCCAAATTGTAAGATTTGTTTTCACCGTTTCCCCCACCAGTCCATAAAAATTAACATAGCACTTTAATAGTTTAGAAGATTAATGTCGCTTTAGCACTTTAAAGCTTTTATGCTTTTAAGCTTTTTACTGCGATAATCATAATTTATTTTATTTAATTAGTCAATGTCCTTATCTTGGATGCACAAAAAAACGAATTCCATTTACAGAATTCGTTTTTTTTATTAATGCAAACGGCTTTTTTCTTCTTCTGCCCAACATTCAACATCACCCAGATTTGATATGTTTTTCTTGTAGAATACTGGGTCCTTACCTTGTTTTCGTTGGACAACATAATCATGAATAACTTGCCTTACTACTTTCCAAAGCAGCAGAATTGCAAGTAAGTTAATGATGGCCATGATGGCCATAAAGAGATCTGCTAAATCCCAGACGATTTGTACTTTTGCAATTGAACCAAATAGCACAAAAACTACAACAAAAATACGGAATACACTTAAACCAATTTTTGATTCATTAATAAATTCTATATTTGTCTCGCCATAGTAGTAATTGCCGATAATCGAGCTGAACGCAAACAGAAATACAGCTATAGCTAAAAATATCCCTGCCCAATCGCCTAAATTCTCGGCTAAAGAAACTTGAGTTAAGTTAACAGAAGCAGCGTCGGATTGAAGATACGCATCACTTAGTAATACGATAGCAGCTGTTGCCGTACAAACTAATAATGTATCAATAAAAACCCCTAGTGTTTGAATTAAACCTTGTTTAACTGGGTGAGTAACAGATGCAGTTGCCGCTGCATTCGGGGCAGATCCCATTCCCGCTTCATTTGAGAATAACCCACGTTTTATCCCGTTCATGATTGCTGCCCCTAGCAACCCAGCAAAGGCTTCTTCCAATCCAAAGGCAGATTTAATGATCAACATCAACACATTGGGGAGCTCTGTAATATTTATGATGACAACAAGGAGTGCGATGATGATATACAGAACTGCCATAACCGGAACAATAATTTGAGTGACACTTACAATACGCTTTAAGCCACCAAAGACGATAATACCTGTTATAACCGCAATTATTATTCCAACGACAACCCGATTAGTGCCGAAGCTTTCTTCAAACGCAATGGTTATCGTATTGGCTTGTACCGCATTAAACACAAAACCATATGTAAATGTAATAACTACGGCAAAAATAATCCCCATCCACCTTTTATTTAGGCCTTTTTCTATATAATAGGCGGGACCACCACGATACAACCCAGTATCGTGATCCTTGATTTTATATACTTGTGCAAGTGTACTTTCAACTAGTGAAGTTGCACCACCAATTAGCGCAATCATCCACATCCAAAAAATAGCACCAGGTCCCCCAAGGGCTATTGCCGTTGCAACTCCAGCAATATTCCCTGTCCCAATCCGAGAAGCAGCAGAGATTGTAAAAGCCTGAAAAGAAGAGATCCCTTTTTTCCCTGATTCATCTCTTGGAGTTTTTTCCGTAATCACTTTAAACATATCTGAAATTAATCGGAATTGAATAAAACCTGTTTTAAGCGTAAAAAAAAGACCCACTCCAACCAACAATATAATTAATAAATACGAATATAAAAATGTATTGATATCACCTAATGTACTACCAAACCATTCCATAGATTCCCCTCCTACAGTTAAAATTGCTTATCCCCAGATTCCTTATACATTTTTTGGGACAGAGGGACAGGTTCATCGTCCCACAATTTTTCATCCTCAAACATTATTGAAGAATGCAAAAAGGCTGTATGCTTAATATAAACATACAGCCTCTTCAAAACCTTGTAGAATATTCAATTTTAGTAACAATAACCTAGTCCTCAATCTCCCAAGCTGGGTTCCAGACTACTTCCCATAAATGGCCATCCGGATCCTGGAAGTGACCGGAATATCCACCCCAAAAGGTATCATGAGCTGGATCTGTTATTGTTGCACCTGCATTTTTGGCCTGCTCCAATACCTTATCCACTTCTTCTTTACTGTTTACATTGTGACCTATTGTAAATTCAGTAGGACTTGCTGGAGTCTTTGGAACCTTTGCCTCATAAGCAATATCCTCCCGTTTCCATATTGCAAGTTTCAAACTCGATTGTAAGTCAAAAAAAGCAACTGCTCCATGCTCAAATTCCTCGCCCACAATACCCTCTGTTGGGAATCCTAATCCATCACGATAAAATTCTAATGCTTTCTCCAAATCATTTACACCTAACGTAATTACGTTGACTCTGGCTTTCATAATTGAATGATGCCTCCTTTTAGGACAAGAAGAGCGACAGGTATGTCATCACAGTCTCCACTATCCTATTTGTCAAAAAATGGTGGGACGCGGGACCTGTCCCCTTGTCCCTATGATTGTGCGATTGTAGGTTTTCCTGCTTCAATTAATACTTTGTTTCTGCTCATGAAAATGGCTAGTATGATAATGAATATTCCAGTTCCTAGAAGGAGCCATTCTATTTTAATGAAATCTGCAATTGGGCCAAATATAAGCATTCCTAGTGGCATCATTGAGGTTGAAATCATCCCCATCACACCGAACACTCTTCCTAAATAATCCTCTTCTACTTTCTCCTGCAACAAAACGGTTGCGGGCGTATTAAAAATCGGCATGGCGACGCCGAATAAAGCCATGAAGGCAAAATACACCCAAAAGTTAGGAACAATACCAAGTGCAAATGTACAAACACCCATGATTACACTAGCAAATCCCAATGTTTTAATTTTGTTTTCGAAACCTCCCCAGGAAGCGATTATTCCTCCCCCGACCATCATGCCGATGGAGAAGGCGATTTCGATTGCTGATAAACGCCAAACGTCATCTCCAAAACTGCGCGTGACCTGTAGTGGTGTCAAAAAGGCTGCCGGTGCCATTAACACAAAGAACACTGCAAAGAAAAGGAAAAAGCTCTTCAGAAACTTATGGTTATTTACATATTGTAACCCTTGTTTAAAATCACTAAAGTAGCTCGTTGTTTGTTTTTCTGCTGCCTTCTCGTGTACAGAAATTTTTAAAGCAAGCAGCGTGATAATAGCAATTGCAGCCGTTATGACATCAATGAAGAAGATCGTTTCAATAGTCGCAAAACCTAATAGTGCCGCACTTACCATTGGAGATACAAACATGATAATAGCCTGAATACTTCCATTAACCCCGTTCACCTTTGTCAATTTATCCTTAGGAACAATTTGCGGTAAAATAGCCCCGACTGCAGGCATTTGAATTCCGGTTCCAAAGGCACGGACTGCGGCCATCACAAATAACAGCCAAATTGCATCGAATCCCATAAAAAAGAGAATTGCAAGGATTAAAGTTGCAGTGGCAATAAGTCCATCAGCTAAAATGATTAACATTTTGCGGTTATATCGATCCGCCCAAACCCCTGCCACTGGGGACAAAATAAAGGCTGGGATAAAACCGCATATGATATATAACGTCATCATCAAACCGGATTCCGTCGTTAACGTTATATGCCACATAATGGCGTATTGAACCAGAGACGATCCAAAGAGGGAGATCGTCTGGCTACTTAAAAAGAGAATAATATTCTTAAACCAATTCTCCTTACGATTATTTTCTATTGTATCCATTTACTAACAACTCTTTTCTATTCAGATTTATTTAATGCACGCTTCACCTACATTCACATACTTCGTGTCACTTATGTCAAAGATCCTTTTTTAGACAACAAAAAAAGAGGGAATCCTCGCCCCCTCTTTTAGATAACCGTAAAATATAGGTTTTCTTAAAAAATGACAGACCAATCCCGTTGCTCTGAACGTAGGCAGAGCTTCAAACGTATTAAATTAACGAGTGAAAAGTGGGAAACGTAATCTGATTGATGCTGTCACAAGGAAAACCTCCATTTCTTTATAATCGATATCATCATAACAAAATCCCATTTTAAATACAATTACTTTTTGGGGGATGTCAAGTCGAAAGACAAGAATATCTCACTTAAACTGGGATAATACGAAAAGAAACTGATTTTTTCACTATATTTTTAGTAGGATAATGAGCTAGCTTCCCCTCATATTTCAATTGAAGTGACGATATACTCTTTAAATCATTTGGTTCAATAAGTGAAGCTGGTTTTCCAAAATCAATGCTGGTACATTCATTTAGTACAGATGCTACAAACTGAGAACAGAAAAAAGCCTTCTTTCTGTTCAGTGGTCTATTGAACACAACTCCAAATAACCCCAAAAAGTTATAGCGATAAGACTCCTTTTGTGCTTCAATTTCGCTAATATATCGTCGCATCTTTTGGATTTCAACCTCTGTGACTGTAAAAGTATAGATAACACAATCAGCTCTATTAAATAGTCCTTTTTTCATATCCTCTTTTACAAATCCTCCAATAAATGGATTTCTAGCAGTCTTTCTACCAAAACTATATACCTCAGACAATTCAGCATCGAAGGAAATCGAAGCATGATTATATGGCTTTTTCGTA
This sequence comes from Fredinandcohnia onubensis, assembly GCF_002734285.1. GTDB lineage: Bacteria > Bacillota > Bacilli > Bacillales > Bacillaceae_L > Ferdinandcohnia > Ferdinandcohnia onubensis_A. The sequence goes on from NZ_NSEA01000015.1 coordinate 111,677, forward strand.
TATAGTTTTATCAATCTTGTAAATACTGTCCCCGTATCTGTTAAAAGAATATATACCTTCTTATCTCTCAAAATGATTCTCCCCTTTATTTATCAAAAGCTACCTTATTAATTCCAATATACATACAAATCTTAAGAAGAGCTTAATCGTTTTCTTAAGAAATTCTTAATTTCTTCCATCATATAAAATGATGTGGATACATTTAACCTGCTAGAGCCTAATTATCTACTAAGTCCTCAGTCTTATTTTTTGTAAAAAATGGTGGGACGCGGGACCTGTCCCTCTGTCCCAGACACTTGACTTCGCATACGAGCATAGGTTATAAAGGAAGTGTAAGTAAAAAAATGCCTTAAATTAAAGGGGTATGAGTTTATGTTATCGGTGGTTCTTAACTAATCCATAATTGGATAGCTGGAAGAAGCAAAAAAAACGTAGCAAGGCTATGTTTATTTCACTATGGCTTCTTTTGGAAAGTTAAGAACACGCATCATAGCTATGAAAAATGGATCTTGCTATGGCATGTTTGTCATGGTTTTTTTGTGTCTAAAAAACACCAATGACTATACTATGCCCAGGTCTATCTTCAGCCGTCATGAGCGATTTGTTCATGACGGCTTTTTTGATATAGCCCGTGAACAATTCCTCACGAACTATGTTTTTTATAAAAAGGAGGATTTACCATTGAATAGTCAAACAATGGAAGCATTAGGTTATTATCAAATTTTGAATGAGATCGCACAATTCGCAAGAACAAACCGGGGGAAGGAAACACTGCTCTCTTTAAGACCTACACAAAATAAAAAGAAAATCGAGCATTCTTTACATGAGATTTCAGAAGCGATGAATATCCTTGCAATCAGTGGGAGTGTTCCGATACACTCTTTGGACCAAATCGAGCATTATATTGAGCAAGGAAAAAAAGGAATCGCTATAAAAGTAGATCAATTCACTCGGATTGTCTCATTCCTAGACCACTGTCAAAAGTTAAAGCAATTTATGAAAGATAAGGAATATGCCGGTCCAATGGTAAGCATGTACGCTGCATCCATTGGAGATGTATCAGAACTAGAAGGTGAAATTAGCCGCTGTTTGCGCAATGGCCAAGTAGATGATTATGCATCAAGTGACCTTAACTACTTGCGAAGACATCTCAGCACTCAGCAGGAAAAATTAAAAGAAAAAGCACAGTCATTAGTGAAAAGTGGAAGAATTTCTCCTTATTTGCAGGAAACGAATGTTGCAGAACGATCAGGTCGTTATGTTCTAGCGGTAAAAAAGGAATTTAGGAAGAAAATTCAAGGAGCCGTATTAGATACGTCAGCTTCGGGCTCTACCCTCTTTATCGAACCTGTTGAATTAAGCACGCTTCAGGAAGATATTGAGCTCATTAAAATTGCAGAAGAAACTGAGGTAGAGCGCATTTTATATGAACTCACTCAGTTGTTTCTCTCATATGAACAGACCATACAGGTTGCCGTAGAGACCATGCATCATTATGATGTTCTTTTCGCCAAAGCTAAGTACAGTCAAAAGATTCAAGCAAACATTCCAACAATGAATGAAAAGTTCAGGATTCATCTAAAAGAGGCACGTCATCCGATGCTTGGACATAATGCCATTCCACTCACAGTTCCAATCGGAGAACAAGAACGAGCTCTTGTCATTACTGGCCCAAATACTGGAGGAAAAACGGTTACTTTAAAAACAGTTGGACTCCTCACATTGATGGCTCAATCTGGCCTCCCTATTCCTGCCAAAAAAGGGAGTGAAATTGCTATCTTCCAACATATCTTTGTCGATATTGGAGATGGCCAAAGCATTGAGCAAAACTTAAGTACGTTTAGCTCCCGAATGGTTAACATTATTGAAATTTTAAAAACCACCAATGATTCGTCACTTGTATTAATTGATGAACTTGGTTCCGGCACCGACCCAAGAGAGGGAATGGCCCTCGCCATCGTTATTTTAGAGCAACTATTTGAAAAAGGGGCTACATTATTTGCGACTACCCATTATAGTGAAATGAAGAGATTTGCTGATGAAACGGAAGGATTTTTAAATGGTTCCATGGAGTTCGATATCCAAACACTGCAACCAACGTACAGACTTTTGCTTGGAAAGAGTGGGCAAAGCCAAGCGTTTGATATAGCTGCTAAACTTGGGATGCACCCAACACTTATTGAACGAGCACATAAGAAAGCGTATCAACAGGATAAAGATTATCATCAAAACATTGCACACGAAACATTGCAATCACCCGCCTATCAAAAGCAAATCATTGTAAATAAGTATGCTCGAAGCAACGTTGAAAAAAGAAAACAAGAGCAACTTGCACCTAAGGTCACGGTCTACAATCAAGGTGATAACGTCCTTCTTGTTGCAACAGGAGAAACCGGCATAGTGTACAAAGGACCAAATGACCGTGGAGATTATATTGTGCAAATTAAAGGGGAAAAACGAACTGTTAATTATAAGAGAATGGAGTTAAAGATTGCGGCAGCAGAGCTCTACCCTTCTGATTACGATTTTGACATCATCTTCAAAAGTAAAGAATATCGAAAAATAAAAAAAGACATGAACCGCAAATTCGTAGAAGACCAATGGTTAGAGGAAGATGAGTAATCATGAACTAAAAAACGTTGACCATACTTGGGTTAACGTTTTTTCTATCTACTAGGTTTCACAAACTTTTCATTGAACATATATTATGTTTAAAAACGACAGGAGCTAAATCGATGATTTATATTGTTCAACCTGGAGATACTCTTTATCAGATAACCCAAAGATTTAAAACGTCAATAGCTTTACTGCTCATGTACAATCCCCAAATTACGAATCCAAATTTCATTTACACTGGTCAGATTATTAATTTACCTCCAACAGGTCATTCCTACATGCTCTGCCCTATTTTACGACAAGGCGATCGCGGACCAGCTGTAAGTAGAATACAAATTCTCTTAAGAGATCAAGGTCTTTACAACGGAGCAATTGACGGCATTTATGGACCATTGACACAGAGAGCACTTTTAACCTGGCAACAGAATACAAAGGAACTTGAAATAACAGGGATTGTAGATGAGGAGACTTGGGTATCGTTAGGATTTGAATGTAACGAACGTCCCGAGATTGTCCAATACATTGTACGTCCTGGGAGTTCCTTATTTGGAATAGCTATTTGGTTTGGAGTATCTGTGGATAACCTTTTACAAGTAAACCCTCAAATTACAAATCCTAACCAAATTCTTGCTGGGCAGATCATTAATATTCCGGCGTCTTTTTAACCTTTAAAATAAGGTAAAAGCTCACAGGGAAAACATTCCACCAATAAATACAACAAATAATTCCCAACCTAGTAAAGGGAAAAAATTATTTGGAGGTAATTGATATGGCACAATTAAGAGAAATCATGACATCAAATGTTGTTACAATTAACGAAACACAATCAGTCCAAGAAGCTGCTGCTTTAATGAGCCAACACAATATCGGTTCTGTTCCAGTAGTAAACAACAACGGACAAATGGTCGGAATTGTTACTGACCGTGATATTACCCTGCGTACGACTGCACAAGGTGAAAGTGCACAAACACCCGTTTCTCAAGTTATGACTGCTCAGAAAATTGTTCAAGGTACCCCGGACATGGATGTACATGAGGCAGCAAATTTAATGGCTCAGCAACAAATTCGCCGCTTACCAGTCGTTGAAAATGGGCAAGTAACAGGAATGGTTGCCTTAGGCGATTTAGCCGTACAAAATCAATACGCAAACGAGGCCGAACAAGCATTACAAAACATCTCAACCCCCTCCGCACCTCAACAATAATGGGTTTGGGACAAGGGGCTGGTTTGGGACAGAGTGACCCTTGTCCCAGAAATGAATATGTAACAAAATTAATGGGACGCGATACCTCGCGTCCCTTAAATATGATTTGAACCAAAACCATGTTTACGATTGTTCCGCCCGCAATTGAAAGGAACATATTCCCCTTCCAAAAATGAAGCATGGCAACTACAGCAACTCAAATGAATTCTGGCATACCATGAGTTCCTGTTAAGATCGAAACATCTTTAAAACAGTAAATGACCATAAGACTGATAACCGACAATGGTAAAAAGAATTGTATGGATTACAATTATCTTTTTGTAGCACTGTATTGTGTTTGTTAAAATAATAATACTAGCCTATATAGATTACTTTTTACATTAATATATCCTGGGACAGAGTGACAGGTTCCCCGTCCAAGAAAGAAGATTATCACTGCCCCTTTTGTAAAAAAAATGGTGGGACGCGGGACCTGTCCCCGTGTCCCTCAGAGAAGGAGAATGATATGAAGAATCGCCCCAGTATACAACTTTCGTATTTTATTTATATAGTGGTTTGTGTGTTGTTGTTCGTTGGGGTTAACGGGACAATTGAAACCTTCATTTTACCTCAGGAAAGTAAAGCAACGATTCAAGAATTTACATCAGTCCACGATTCTTCAGTAATTCAAAAGCTTAACAATAGTCAACCTGTGACTATTGTTGCGTATGGTGATTCAATTACATGGGGATACGAACGAGATTCTGATACCGGAAGAGTAACCCAAGTAAAGAACCCTTATCCAAAGATCCTAGAAAATGATCTCAGGAAAAAGTTTGGCTATCGTCATATAAAAGTTATTAATAGAGGTCATCCCGGATGGACATCTATTCAGGCACTTGAAAATATTGAAAAGGAAGTACTTAGCTATCATCCCGACCTAGTCATTTTGATGTTTGGGATAAATGATGCAAGAGGTCATTTAAAATACAGTCCTCATTCTCTCCCTGTCCCTGTTGAACAATATAAAGAAAATAATCAACTTTTACTACGAAAGCTTCAAGAAAAAGGAATCGAAGTGGTTATCATCTCACCAACTACATTTACTAGTAAAAAAAATAATGCAAATATAAATCAAGTACACTATACAAATGCAATAAGATCCTTAGCAGAAGAAGAAAATATTCATTATATTAATGGTTCTGAAATTCCGATTAAAAATAATCTTAAAGACGGAATTCACTTTAAAGCCGAGCAATATAAGCTAATCGCAGAAAAAATAATGTCTGAACTATTTTAGGGATTGCGGGAGGTCCCTTGACCCAATTTCCAGAATGTGGTGGGACGCGGGACCTGTCCCCGTGTCCCACCTGGGGCGACGCATAATCCTATGTTCCGTTACATTTGTTATTTAATAGTAATTTACGTCATAAAACGTGGCTTTTTTCATTCCTGTCAATAGTCCTATTCTAGTATTTTCTACCTCTATTACCAAAGTATGCAAATAATAGATACGAAATTCAATTAGTCAAATCTATTAATTTTCAATGATTGATTGGGGTTAATATAGTAGAAAAGTTTTATGTTATCGATTGAGGGAAAAGTCTTCCTCAAATATTACAAAATTCACATGCTATGATTGTGATGTATCTTGGATACAAACAAGAGGAGGACTGAATATGAAGAAAACTGTATTTTCGTTATTAGTGGCTGGTGCACTATTAGTTACTGGGCCATTAGCTAGTTCCGCGGAGCAAGTAAGTGATTCAAAAAATGTATATGAAGGTCGTTATGTTGTATCTGTTAACAACTCTACTAATTGGAATGACCTTATTCAAAACTTACTTAAAAAATACTATTCTGGGTACTCTCAAACTCAACCTAAAGTGGAGGCACCTACACAACCAGCTGAGGAGCCAACTCAACCAAAAGCTGAAGAGCCAGTTCAGGAAGAACCTGTCGTTCAACAACCTGTACAACAGCAACCATCAGAACAGCCAAAAGAAACTGAGAACCAAGCTACTTATTCATTAAGTCAGTTTGAGCAAGAAGTTGTAACTCTAACAAATAATGAACGTGCAAAATATGGCTTACAGCCACTAAAAATTGATTTAAAATTAAGCGAAGTTGCGAGAGTCAAATCATCAGATATGAAGAATAAAGGTTACTTTTCACATACAAGTCCAACTTACGGATCACCATTTGATATGATGAAGCAATTCGGTGTTCAATATCGTGCAGCTGGTGAAAATATTGCAATGGGTCAACGTTCACCACAAGAAGTTGTAAATGCATGGATGAACAGTGAAGGCCACCGTAAGAATATCTTAAGCTCAAACTTCACTCATATTGGAGTAGGCCATGTAGAAGGCAATTATTGGACACAAATGTTTATTGGAAAATAAATTTATTTAGCAAGTTATGCTTTTCTTCCTTATAATAAATGAGCACCCAACGAAATTTCGTTGGGTGTTTTTTTGTGGGATAGAGGGACAGGTCCACTGTCTCAGGAAAATATTGGTGGGACGCGGGACCTGTCCCTGTGACCCGGCGGTGGAACGTGTGGCCCATGTACTGGTTATTGCAGTTTTCCTCTGCAGAGGATTGGGATTTGGTCTATGACTTCGTCTCCTGAGATCAGGTAGGCATGGTCATAGAGGTTGCAGACTGGGCATATATGGTTTGGTATGACTTCTAGTGTTTCTCCAATTGCAACTTGATTTCTAAATTTCTCATTATAGATAATTGCATGCTCATCATAAAGCTGGTCAATATGAACACCATAGTTTTTGATATAGCCTATTCCAGTAGTTGCACATATTCCTTCACTTCGCGATTGCATGGTTAGTCCTTTTGCACCGACATCTGTAATGACGCGTTCATTTGTTGGTTTGCTAATAACAGTTGTGAGGACAGTTGCCGCACATCTAGAGTAAGAACCAATTGCATTTCCTTGCGAAACATCCATGAGGATATAAGTTCCAATACGAAGTTCAGTGATTCCCTCCATTACTCCGAAATCATGCATAAGCGGTGGAGTCGATCCTATGCTAACGGTTTCAAGTTTGCAGCCTAAGCCTTCAGCTAAATGTGCAAAATGAAGGGTGCGTTTTTGCGCTTCATTATAAAGGCGGCGACATTCCTCAAGGTCTTTGGCTTTATATGTATGACCATCGTGAGAAAAGATCCCTTTTAAATTCACATGCGAGCAATTTTTAATATATTCTACTAAACTTGTATAATCACTTTCTTCGATAACGCCTGACCGGTTTTCACCCACTTCAATCTCGATCAGGACTTGCGCTGGCTTTTGACTATCACTAAAGACTTTCTCAATCATTTCACATTGTTCGACGCTGTCGACACCAAAGGAAATATCAATTGTTTCAGCAAGCTTTTTAATACGATTTAGTTTGACCTCTCCCACGATTTCGTTTGCAATAAAAATATCATTCAGTCCGTGTTCAGCCATGACTTCCGCTTCGCCGACCTTCGCTACCGTAATACCATTAGCACCTGCCTGTACCTGTAATTTAGCTAGCACAGGCATTTTATGCGTTTTCGTATGCGGGCGAAGATGAACACCATATTGATTAGCATATGTTTGCATTCTATTCATATTATCCATCATAATTTCTCGATCAATTAATAAGCTCGGTGTATCTAGTTCATGCTTTTTCATCAAAACCACTCCTCACAAATTAAAATAGTCAAGCTTCTAGTTACTTTTTAGACCCGCTCCACATAGAGGAAAGACTAGTTGTTGGTCTTTTATTTCGGGGTATTTCTCTACAAATTGTAAGTATCCGGCATAATTGGCTGCTGAAGTGATTTCTACATAAATTCCTTTTAATGCAAGCTGCTTTCTTGCCTCTACTATACTTTCCTCAGACACACCGATTATATCTCCACCAGTTTCTCGCACAGCCTGCAAGATTTCCGGTCCTCTTGCCGGTGCTGCAATGGCAATGCCCTCCGCCAAGGTTCCTGAATGTTTAACAGGTTCCACCGTGTTTTTACCTTCTACAAAGGCCTTCATAAGAGGTGCACAAACTTCTGCCTGTACTGCAAGAATTTTTGGCATTTTCTCAATCTGGCCATTTGCCAATAGCTCTTGAAAGGCAATATATGCTCCCATAAGCAATGTTCCATTTCCTACTGGGATAATGAATGCTTCAGGCATTTTGTTATTCATTTGCTCAAATACTTCATACACATACGTTTTCGTACCTTCCCAAAAAATCGGGTTGTAAATATGACTTGCATAGAATGCTCCTGTGGTATCAACCATCGATATCGCAGCGTTTGCCGTATCTTCTCTATTTCCAGGAACCTTATGAATAACCGCGCCATGTGCTTCAATCTGGGCTATTTTTTTACTAGAGGTTGATTCCGGTACGAAAATATCACATTTGATCCCTGCCCTTGCTCCATAGGCTGCAATGGCTGTTCCCGCATTACCACTACTATCTGCAACCACTCTCTCAACTCCGAGTTTTTTCGCCATGGCAATGAGCAGTACGGCACCACGATCTTTAAAAGACAAAGTAGGCATATAGTAATCAGCTTTGGCGTAGACATTATCAATAATTTTAATGAGTGGAGTCCCCCCTTCCCCTAACGTAATCTCTTGCCATACGTCATCATGTTCAAATGGAAGTGCATCGATATATTTCCAAAGAGAGTGATTTCTGGATGACGAGGTTGCAGTAAAATCTACTGCCTTTTTCTCATATTCAAGGTTTAGTAATCCGCCACAATCACATTTCCATTTATTACTTTCCAACGGATATGTTGAATGACATTCAAAGCAGATATAGTTCATCATCAATCTTCCTTTTCTTGATCAATATAGGCTATTGCTTCAAGTTCTATCGAATATCCATAGTGTAGTTGATTGGTAGGAACAACAGCCCGTGCAGGCTTATGATCACCAAAATACTGTTTGTATAATGAATTAACAGTATCCCATAATGAAATATCTGAAATATAAATTGTAACCTTCATGATGTCCTCTTTTTTTGCACCTGCTGCTTCTAAAACATGGTCTAAGTTGGTTAAAACTTGTTTGGTTTCGGCGACAATATCACCGCTAGTTCCTTCTCCTGTAAAAGGATCAACTGGGAGTTGACCAGATATGAAGAGTAAATTACCCTTTTGTGTTGCAGCGGAATAATGTCCCGGGTTTGGCTTCGCACCGTTAATTGTGATAAATTTCATACTAATAAGCCTCCTTTAGATTAGAATTTTTATGAATAAGAGGATTTATCCTTTATTGCTTTTTTTCTTTAATTTCTTCAATATAGCTGTACACCGTAACTTTTGAGATATTCAATTTCTCAGCAACTCTATCGATTGTTCCACGAATTAAGAAGATTCCTTTTTGTTCCATAAATCGAACCATCTCGACCTTTTCATCACGCCTTAGCTGATTTACTGGTCTATTCCCAATAATTTTATCGATCAAATCATTAGCTATCTCTTGAATATGCTCTGTTTCATTCATATTTTCCTGCTGATAATTGTGTCTTGGAAGCTGGTCCGGATGTTTGGGAATCAAGCTGGTTAGATAGTTTATATTCTCAGTAATTCGTGTCGTATCAATGTTAATGCAAAGTGCGCCAATTACCTTTTTGTCCTGATTTCTAATTAACAAAGTAGAAGATTTGATTAATCTACCATCATCGGTATGGAAATAATAATTTGCTGAATAATCATTCGTAAAATTTTGTGATAACAACACTTCTGTAATGAGATGATTAAAACTTTGTCCTACATTCCTTCCGGTTACATGGTTGTTAACCGTGTACACAACTGAACTTTGAGGCACTGTTAAATCATGCAGTACAACTTCGCAATCATTGCCAAATGTTTTAGCAATCAACTCTGCCACTGGAATGTACTGTTCAAGTATAGAATTCATAAATAAATTCCTTTCCATAGGTCTATTCAACTAAAATATATATAAAATTTTATATAAAATCAATAACTTTTTATATGCGAATAAAATGAGTATTAACGCTCATTGTTTAAAAAAGTCATAAAACAATATAACTTTCCCTATAATTTTTTATACAAAACACAAGAAGTGTATAATGGGACAGAGGGACAGGTCCCGTGTCCCACCTTCAAATTTGGTGGGTAACAGGGTCCTTTCCAAAACATAATAAAGAGGTGTGTATTTGATGGAGCAATTAATGTTTATTGAAACAGGAATGGGAATTGATGTTCATGGCCAGAACATTACGAAGGCAGCCGTTCGTGCTGTGAAAAATGCAATTCATTTTAATTCAATGCCTGGAATTCGATCTGTACTACCGGGCAATAGTTTAGACAATATGGTCGTAAACGTAAAGCTAGCGGTCCCTTGTGATAAAGAGGCTCTGGATATCGAGGCGGTTCAAGAGAGTATACCGTTTGGAAAAGTGTCAGTGGAAGTTATGGACGGTGGAATGCTAACAACAAGCGGAATCGTCATTGAGGAAAAAGGCGATCGAAACGATTTAATGTACATAGTAGTTGCTTCAGTCGAAGTTGGGTACTAATGGGACAGAGGGACAGGTCCTCTGTCCCAACCTCCCAAAAAAGTGGGACAAGGAACCTGTCCCTGCGACCCAATCTCACTTATATTCCAATTCCTTCACTTGCACCGTACTTTCTTTTGTGATTCTTAGATAATAGAAAAATAGTAATAATGAGTAAGACTAAGATTAATAGTAAAGTTAAAACACTGCCTGTAATACCGGCAACAATATACCCAATAAATGCAATTGATGCATTAAGGAGTGCATAAGGTAATTGTGTTTTCACGTGGTCAATATGGTCAGCACCCGCTCCTGTAGACGAAAGGATAGTCGTATCGGAAATTGGTGAGCTATGATCTCCCATTATTCCACCCGAAAGTACAGCCCCGATACAAACTAATAAATGCGCATCTAATGTAACTGCCATAGGAATAGCGATTGGTAGCATGATAGCATAAGTTCCCCATGAAGAACCTGAAGCTAAAGACATTAACACGCCGACTAAGAATAACAGGGCTGGAATAATGAATGCAGGCACATTTCCATTCATTGCTTCCACAATAAAGTTTGCAGTACCCATTTCCTTCATCACTTTTCCAAGTGACCAAGCTAGGATTAGTGTAACTGCAACATAAACCATTTTTTGCATCCCAGTTGTGTAGATAGTAAAAATATCACTAAATTTTTTCAACTTGTATACAAGCATTAAAATGATAATTGTAATTGCGGCAAACAAATATGCTGTACTTAAGGAAACTCTAAAATCATTTCCTGGTACTGGTTCAAATGGGAAACCATACGAAATCAATAAACCAAAAAGAGTAACAAATAATACTAAAAGAGGTAACCAAACCAATATAGCATGTCGGTGTTCTGTACCTTCTTCGCTATTCTCTACTCTTCTTAATGGCTTAGATGTTGGCCAGTATAGTTCACCAGTAGTTTGAACTCTGTGCTCAGCTTTTGCCATTGGCCCAAAATCTAATTTAGTAAGAGCGACTAATGGGACCATTACAACAGCTAATATCGCATAAAACTGAAAAGGAATAACCTGAACCAAAGTAGAAAATTCAGATGTCGTAATGTTTAAGGCCTCATATTCCTTTTGAATAAGCCCCATAATGTAAACGCCCCATCCGATAAAAGGAACTAATACTGCAACAGGTGAGGAAGTTGAATCAATAATCCAAGCGAGCTTTTCTCTTGAAATTTTTGCCTTATCAAAGATTTTTTCAAAAACAGGGCCAACGATTAGCGGTGTACCCAGATCAGAGAAGAAAATGATAATTCCTCCGAACCAAGCAGAAATCTGCGCTTTAGCCTTAGTATTAATAAATTTAATCGTATTTGCTGCAAGTGCAGCTCCACCACCGGACTTTTCCATAAGCCCTACAAACCCGCCAATGAAGAATAATAATACGATAATAGCAGCATTGTAGCCATCTGCTGCAAGTGGGAAAAAGTAATTCCCTATTGTCTCTGTTGTTGCCACAAGAGGATTTCCCCCGACAAGCATGAGCACTCCGATAAAAGTACCAAAGAACAGAGACACTACCACATTTCTCGTAATAACTGCAAGAATGATTGCAATAATAGGTGGGAGTATTGATATCCAGCCCAAGTGTTCCATAAACATTTCTCCTTCTAATAAATAAACTATTTTATTGCATAAATATAAGAGGGTAAATTTTTAGAATTCATCCTAAAGCTTGATTATAAAGAACACTTCTATTAAATGCAATAAACTATTTAAATATAATTTTTATAAATATACATTTTGTTATTATGTTTATAAAAAAGAAATTGATGCGGCCCTTCTGATACGGTCAAAACGGGTCAATCACATCAACTTAATTAAAAGGTTATTATTCTTGCAATCATATTTTACTTAAGAAAAAAACGAAGAGTTCAGATCACCTCTTCGTTTTCTTGATATTAGCGTGATGTATAACCAGCATCTGCAGGGTATCACATGATTGATCCAAAAATTTGAGGGAGACCCCTCCCACTATTTGTTTAGGTATGCCCACGCGTATTGGGCATATAGTTCTGCCCCGGTGACCATAGCATCTTCGTCGATGTTGAATTTGCCGTGGTGGTGTGCCCATTGAGTGTCTTTTTCTGGATTTCCTGATCCAACTAAAGCAAAGCAACCTGGTACTTCATCAAGGTAGAAACTGAAGTCTTCCCCGCCCATTGTTGGTTTTTCATCATATAGGGCTACTTCCCCAAATGCCTCTGTGGCTACTTGTTGTACGAGTTTTGCACTTTCCTCACCATTAATGACCGCCTGTGTGCCACGAATATAGTCTACTTGAGCGCTTGCCCCGTAAATTGACGCAACCTGTTCTGCGTACACACGAAGCTGCTTTTCGATATGATCACGGACTTCAGGATCAAAACAGCGAACAGTTCCTTCAATTACCGCATTTTCAGCAATTACATTAAAGCGCGTTCCCACTGTCATTTTTCCAACCGTTAATACAGCTGGTTTTTGAGGGTCGATCGTTCTTGAAACAACAGATTGAACATTCATCACAAAGGATGAGGCAACAATTGCAGCATCAATGCAATCCTGTGGAATTGCCCCATGTCCCCCTCTTCCCTTGAATTTCACCGTGAAAATATCTGCTGATGCGAACGAAGGCCCAGGGTTGCAGGACACTTTATTGGTTGGCATTTGTGACCAAATATGCATTCCAAATACATTATCGACTCCCTCAACCGCTCCTTGTTTCACCAACTCTAAAGCTCCTGTTGCCACTTCTTCAGCCGGTTGGAAAATCAAGCGGACATTCCCATGCAGTTCCTCTTTAATGTCATTCAATGCCTTCGCAGCAATGAGAAGCATTGCAGTATGAGAATCATGCCCACATGCATGCATTTTGCCTTTCGTTTTAGAGGCATATGGCAAATCCGAATTTAATTCTTCAACGGATAAAGCGTCCATATCCGCTCTCAATGCGACAGTTTTTCCCGGCTTCCCACCCTTTATTTCTCCGATCACACCTGTTGGCTTTGTTTTATGGTTCTCGATTCCTAACTCATCGAGATATTGCGCTACGAACGCTGATGTATTGTACTCTTCCCAAGACAATTCAGGCTCACTATGCAATTTTCGACGGATAGCTGTCAATTCCTCACCATAGTCCGCGATTGCTTGTTTTATATGTTCATTTACCAAGATGTTCAACTCCATTTAAATCATTTTGTTGTGCGTTAAAAAAGCATGTAAACTTTATAAGAAAGATACAAAAATGCCAGCTAGAATAACAGAAACGATCGTAACTGTGATAAATCCACCGACCAGCATTGGCGGTAACATATGACTTGTTAATACTTCTCTTTCTTTTTCATCCTTTGTCAATGAGTTAATAACTTCATTTGTAATAATATAATCAGCTGGGAATCCGTATAGGGCTGTTAGTGATACAGCAAATGCCATGTGTTTGCTGACCTTTAGCAACTTACCTGCAATGAATGAAAAGATATACATCCCGATTACCCCTAATACAATACACCCGATAAGCGGTGTTATAATCTCAAGCATCATGCTAGGAGTTGCATGCTTTAATCCATCAAAAATGAAAAGCATTAGCCCCATAATTGCTAAACCAAATCCATTTGCCTTTTTCAATGAGTGTGTTTCAAGAAAACCAATACTCTTTCCGATAACTCCGAAAAGCAAGCATAGAACCAGTGCATTAACATTCACAATCGGTGCTAATAAAGTAGAAACCAAATATGCAAGGTAACCAACAACTGCTAATCTCAAAAACTTAAAATACTCTGTATTATATTTTTCTGGAATTTTATCAATCCACTTAGCCTTTGGAGCAGTTTCAGATGTTGCCGCAACTTCTGCTTTTACTTCTTCAACTTTTAAAAGCTGACCATTGCGATATTGCTGTAATAGTTTCTTACCTTCTTTTTTCAATACGATTGATGTTATAGGGTATCCTGCAAAACCTTGCATCACATAGATCACAATCGCAAAAACAGATAAACTTGTAAGTCCTGCATTCGCAGCCCCTTCTGACATGATTAATGCCGAAACTAGACCTCCAACTAAAGGCGGAATCGCTACAATGACTGTTTGCACTCCAAAAATGAGTGTTCCAATTCCAAAAAGAATCGCGATAATTCCTAGAATACCAGATAAAGCTATTAAAATTGTTTTCCACTGTGCCACTAATTCTTTAAGTGATAATAATGTACCCATATTTACAATTAATAGATACATCAACATCGTAGCTACAACAGATGGAATACCTGCTAATGCGACAATGTCTTGCGGAAAAAAAGTCCAATATCCTATTAAAAATAGGACCGCACACACAAACACGGATGGTATCCATGCTTTTGTTTTTATAGAAATAAAGTCTCCGATAAAAAGTATGATAAGTAAAAGAACGAAAGCTAGCATTTGAGACATTATATGTTCAACCCCTTTTTGCGTTAATTGTTATTATTTTTTAAATATAATAACATTTCGATAGTCAGAATAAAAGGTTTTTTTGAAATTGGTTGAAATATCAAGTAAATTGGAAATGTAAGTGTTTTATATCATGTCTGGTATTTAGCATATTTTGTTATATTAGTATAAAGATGACACTGTATTCTATAAAAGCAAAAAGCTAAGCACACTTATAATAGAAGTCGTCTATCTGATGAAGGACTTTACAAGCTTGCCCTCTGTACGTCCGGGACTTCATCCACCCGATGAAGGACTCTACAGGCTCGGGCTACGCTCATTCGGGACCTCATACACTCGATGAAGGACTTTATGAGCTTGGGCTCCACTCGTTCGGGACTTCATCCGCCCTATGAAGGACTTTACCGACTCGGGCTACGCTCGTTCGGGACTTCATCGACTTGATGAAGGACTCTACCAGCTCGCACTCCGCTCGTTCAGGTCTTCATCCAAAAATAGACGACTAAAGGCCCCTCTTTTTTGCAAAAAAAAAAAAGAGATTGGATATCGCCAATCTCTTAAATATGAACTGAATTTTAATGTTCATTATTCAACAGGTGAAAGCTCATCTTCTATTACCCACTTATGATTTGTTATCTTTTCTCCTGTTTTTGTATCTGTGAAATCCACCATATAAACAGTCGTTTGTTCGGCTGTATCAATTGTTGCCTTAGCACCTTTCATACCTTCCATATGATCCGCAGTTAACACAACTTCATCACCTAGTTTATACGGTTCTTTACCTGCATTTTCAATTTCTTCATGAACCACCCATTTATGATTTTCTACTGGTTCACTACCATTTGTTGGAGTGTATGTAACCGAATAGACTGTTGTATTAAAGGCTCCTGAAACCGTTGCTTCTGCGCCATTCATCCCTGGCATATGATCTGCATGCATAATCACTTTACTACCAACTTGATAGGTAGGATTTTCTGCCTCCGCCAAACCTTCTGGAACTTCACCAGAGCCTGAGTGATTCATGTCTGAATGATCCATTTCTCCATTAGAATCAGATTCTTCTTCGCCCATATCCATATTTTCATGAGTGTCAGATTCTGTATCTGTGTTTTCATTTGGTGTGGTTGCTTCATTACCTGTACATGCTGCTAAAAGGAAAACCAACAATAATGTAGCTAATCCTAACAATCTTTTTTTATTTTTCATCATTACCATCCTTTCAAACTTATTTATCGTCCATATTAAATTATCAATAAATTGTGCAGATTCTATGCAAACATCATAGGGCTAATTTAGTATTTTTATACTAAATTCCACAAAAGGAAAAAAGACCCATCCAGGTCTTTTATCTGCTTCTAACAAGCAGTTCCACTGCTTCTTTAACTAATTCCTCTGTATTTTCCCCTTTTTCATCTGCATTTCGCACACATGAAACGAGGTTTGAACTAACAATTACACCAATTGTACGGTCGATTGCAGTTCTAGATGCGGATAACTGAGTTATAACATCCTTACAATCTTTATTTTCTTCCATCATACGTAAAATGCCGCGTAATTGCCCTTCGATACGTTTAATTCGATTTTTTATCTTTTCATCATATTCCATAAAAAGACCCCCTCTCTTACTGGTTTAATGTAACGTTATGTGACCGCATATTTACAGCAAAATTTACGAGAACCGATTATTGAATATCCACTTACTAAAAAACCTTTACGTCTTAGTATTCGTATGGCAACATTTTTCTCAAGTCTTGTTAATGCCACGACATGAACCTTTTTATCAGGTATTTCATAACAATACCTTGTCAAATAGGCGACAGGAATATTAATAGAATTCTCGATTACATCTTTGTATGAAATATTATAGTCTCTTACATCTATAACCTCAATATTCGTTAAATCAACTTTTAACACATCTTCGCAGTGTATTCCGATTATAGGAAAGTACCTTTTGTATAGTTCCCATACTATAAATAGTAGCAAAAGACTAAATAAAATCAAATGCATACAAACCTCCTTCCTAAAAAGTTGGAATCACTATAAAATATCCATCCAAATCTTCACTGCAGTTGCAGCGATTAAGATGGCCAGGATAATTTGTAACACCTTTGTATTCATCTTCTTCCCTGCAATGGCACCAAGCGGAGAGGCAATTAAACTTGCCACGATCATAATTACTGCTGGAACATATTCAATTTGTCCTGTTGTGATTTTTCCTACAGTAGAACCAATTGATGAAATAAATGTAATTGCAAGTGAAGAGGCGATTGTCATTCTGGTTGGAATTTTTAAGACAACGAGCATAATCGGTACAAGTAAAAATGCGCCGGCTGCTCCAACTATTCCAGCTCCAAGCCCTACGATAAAGGCAAGCGCCGCTGCTAGCCATTTATTAAACGTCACTTGATCAAACGGAACATCGTCAACATTCTTTTTCGGAATGAACATCATGATCGCAGCAATTAACGCTAACACACCATAGACAACGTTTATACCGCCCTCTGACATAAACTTAGATCCAAATCCCCCAACAAAACTACCGACTAAAATACTAATCCCCATATAGAGAATAAGTGATTTATTTAAATAACCGCCCTTACGATAAGCCCAGACACCACCGATGGTCGCAAAAAACACTTGAACAGCACTGATACCTGACACTTCATGGGCACTGAAAGCTGCTAAACCAAATAAAGGTGGAATATATAATAGCATTGGATATTTAATGATAGATCCACCGATTCCTAACATTCCCGAGATATATGAACCAATAAAGCCAATTAAAAAGATTGTAATTATAAATGCAAAATCCATCGTATTACCCCTCTCCATATAAAAGGGAACCCAATAATGGTTCCCTAGTAATATTCATTAACGTACCGCACAACGGTTTGGTCCGATTTCCATTTCACGTTGTTTTTCTTCATCAGGAGAAATTTTTCCCATGTTTGTTTCACGAATCTCTTGATACGCATTTGGTTGTGGTGGTAGGTTTTCTGTTACGATTCTTCTAAACTCTGCTTCGTCCGTAATATTTAGACCATGGTTTTTCGCAAATAGTGTTCCAAGTTTTTCAGATACACTTCCATCTTCATTTAATTCGTCAATAATCATGAAGTGAGCCGGTAAAACCACTAGTTCATCAGATAATTCTCTGTAACGGTTATAAAGCGTTTCTCTTAAATCTCCTACCCAATCCTGTGCTAAACCAGCAAGGTCCGGTCTACCAATTGAATCGATAAATAGAATATCACCAGAAAGTAGGAATTTTTCATCCACAACAAAAGAAGTAGAACCAATTGTGTGACCTGGAGAATACAAGGCATGAATATTGATTGTCGTATTACCAATTGTCACATCTTGTCCGCCTTCTAGAGCTGCGTATTCAAACGTAACTTCAGTTGCATCCTTAGGTGGTAACCAGTAAGTTGCATGTGTAGCTTCTGCAATTTTTCTTCCTCCGGAAATATGATCAGCATGTAAGTGAGTATCAAATACATTTGTGATTTTTACACCCTTGCTTTCAGCAAAATCAAGGAAGATATCAGTCATACGAGTGGCATCGATAATCGCTGCTTCACCGTTTGATACAACCATGTAAGATAGACAGCCTTTCCCGATACGAACGAATTGATAGATTTCGCCACCATCTTTTAAGTCGCCCACTTTAACTGGCTCTAAATGCTCACTCCACGACTTCATTCCACCTTCAAGGTAAGAAACTGTAAGTCCAGCTTCAGAAAGCATATCGGCTACCATGACAGATGAACCTTCTTTTGCACAAACGACTAAGATTTCCTGATCTTTCGGTAGCTTTTCAAGGATTTCCTCAACCCCGTCTAGTAATTCAAAGTAAGGAATGTTTAAATAGTCGAAGTTTTCACCTTCAATTTTCCAATCGTTAAAATCACTTTCATTACGAACGTCTAAGATAAACAATGTTTCTTTATCGAACACTTTTTTCGTAACATACTTTGCAGTCATTACGTTCACAGTCATTTTTAAAATTACCCCCTACGGTATAATTTTGTTTAAAAAAATTTATATTTTTTATTTTGTAATATTTGTTGTGTTACCTGTCCAATTGCTCATTCCAGGAACGACATTTTTTACGTTCACAAATCCATTTTCAGTTAACTTTTGTGATGCTAAGTCGCTTCGACTACCAGTACGGCAAATCACATAAATCTCTTTATCTTTATCTAATTCATAAAATCTATTTTCCAATTCTCCTAATGGTATAGAGATTGCTTCCGGAATATGATTAAATGCAAATTCTGCTGCTTCACGAACATCAAGAACAAGAATATCCTTTCCAGAAGAAATAGTAGCCTCTAGATCTTCGTTTGATACTACATCAGGATGTTTCTTTTCTACAACTTCATCCCCGCTAGCTTTACGTATATAATGTCTAAGTACATCGCCCTCTTCAAGAGTACCAAGGTATTGATGTCCCGTACTCTCAGCCCATGCTTTAAGATCTGCTTTTGAACCTTTGTCAGTTGCTTGTACCTCTAGGACCTGACCGCTCTCTAGATTATTCATCGCTTTTTTCGTTTTCACGATTGGCATCGGGCATGCTAAGCCTTTTGCATCTAACACAGAATTTGTTTTTAATGATTCCATCTATATTCCTCCCGATTATTCGTCAAGTAGACATATATGTCATGATATCTATCGTTACCCACAAAGGTATTATTACATCAAAAAAATTATTCTACTTTACCTTCCCAAGCGAGCATGCCGCCCTCCATGTTGATCACCTTGAACCCTTGGCCTTCAAGGAATTGTGAAGCTCTTCCACTTCTACCACCTGAACGACAAACCATTACATATTCCTTTGACTTATCTAGTTCATGCATACGGAATTCAATTAAACCTAATGGGATATTCACTGCTCCAGGAATTTTACCTTCTTTCACTTCTTCTACTTCACGTACATCAATAATATTTAATGTTTTTCCTTCAGCTAATAATTCTTCAACTTCTTTTGCAGTAAATTTTTTCATGTTTCCTCCTAAAATATATTATCTCCAGGCACTTACTCCGCCTTTTACATTTGTAATATTCTTAAAGCCCATTTTCTTAAGTTGTTTACTTGCTTTTTGACTTCTCATGCCACTTTGGCAAATGACAACGACCTCTTTTTCCTTTGAAAGTTCAGTTGCTTTTTGTGAAAGTTGATGAAGTGGCATATTTTTAAATCCATTAATATGAAAACCTTTGTACTCTCCAGGAGTACGAACATCAATAAATTGTTTATCTTTATTTTTAAGTTCATTCTTTAATTCAGTTGTGGTTATATTTCGAACACCTTTAGTAGGTATCAAGCGTTGTGCGATAAAAATACCAATTAGTGCAATTAGAATGTAATTGATATAATCCATTTTTTCATCCTCCTGCTTTGTAGGAATTTTTTTATGTTACCCTTTTTTTATATAAAACTTTAATACTCCATCTTCTTCTTTCGAATCTAGGATTTCGTGTCCAGTAGATGAAGCCCAAGCAGTTAGATCATTTTTTGCTCCTTTATCCGTTGTAAGTACTTCTAAGACTTGACCTGACTCTAATCCATCAATTGCTTTCTTTGTTTTTACGATTGGCATTGGACATGCTAAACCTTTTGCATCTAAAACTTGATCAATATTCATATTACATACCTCCAAGTAGTTTGTATTTTTACCATTACCCCCGCGGGTATAATATTATCGAAAATAAAAATGGGCGTCGCCCAATTTTTCGTATCATATAACAATGATTACAAGAATTATAATATACCCCTAAAGGTATTTTGTCAACACCTTATTAGACATTCATTTATTTATGCGCAACCACTTTTTTAATAAAAAATGATAGGGTTTAGAATATCCTAAATCCCTACCATTCAATTTTAGAGTGGAGATTATTTAAAATTATACTCAGTTACTATTTTATCTCGACCTGTAACTACATCATTAAAGTATTCATAAAGATTAACACCTAAATAGGATCCCGAAATATTGTATACATTCTCATATCCTAAGTGCTGTAAGGCCATAACCATATTATAACTTCTTTGACCTGAACGACAGTGAATATAGACTGGTTGATCTTTTGGAATTTTATCTAACCTGTTCCTGAATTCACTTAATGGGATGTTGACTGCATGAATAAAATGTCCTGCTCTATATTCACCTTTTTCTCGAGCATCCACAATAAACGCATTGTTTTCAACTAATTCTCGAACTTGCGAAACCTTTACTTCTTTATATCTTCCTTGG
The DNA here is from genome assembly GCF_002734285.1 of Fredinandcohnia onubensis. GTDB lineage: Bacteria > Bacillota > Bacilli > Bacillales > Bacillaceae_L > Ferdinandcohnia > Ferdinandcohnia onubensis_A. The sequence continues at coordinate 132,695 of NZ_NSEA01000015.1, forward strand.
AGTAGATTTAAACCAACTAAAGCTGCGTGATTTACGACATCCTTAGCCGTGCCAAGCATTGGAGAATAGGTCAGTTCAAGATCCTTCAGATCTTCCAGTGTACCGTTCATCGTTATCATTGTTGCGATGACATCAATTCGTTTATCTACATTTCCTTTTCCGATTGCTTGTGCACCCAGAATTCGACCTGTTGGGTATTCAAAAATTAATTTAAAGTGCATTGGATTACTATTTGGCATTAGTCCCACTTTATCCCCTGGCATGAGATAAACATAGTCATACTGAATTCCTGCTTGCTCAGCTACTTTTGCATTTATTCCAGTAGAAGCAGCATTAAGATCAAAAAGATGGATGGATGATGACCCAATTACCCCTATATTTTTACTTAGAATTCCGTACATATGGTCAGCCGCCGCTCTTGCTTGCTTCTGAGCTGGTCCAGCTAATGCTAAACGTGTTGGCCTGCGCAATAAGCGATGGTACACTTCTATTGCATCACCAACGGCATAAATATCTTTATCACTTGTTACATAATTGTGATCAACCTTAATTGCACCCGTTTCACCAATCTCAAGACCCGCTTCTGTTGCCAGACTAGTTTCAGGTCTTACACCAATTGCTAAAACAACTGCCTGTGCCTCAATTTTTTTACCTGAATTGGTTGTGATGAATCCATCATCGATTTTAGCTAATCCATCATCTAGAACAAGATTTACACCATGATCTGCCATTTCCTTATGAAGAATTTGTGCCATATCGTAATCAAAAGGTGCCATGACTTGATTAGCAAACTCAACTAAAGTTACATTATAGTCGGCTAGTTTTAGGTTTTCCGCAACCTCAACTCCTATAAAGCCGCCGCCAATAACTGCAATATCTTTAATTCCGTTATGCTTAATATATTGATCAATTCTCTCGATATCTACCACATTACGGACCGTAAAAACATTGGAATTGTTAATCCCTTCGATGTTTGGACGAATTGGTTTCGCCCCAGGAGAAAGGACTAATTTATCATACTTTTCTTCATAGGTTGTACCCTTCACTATATCTTTTACCGTTATCGTTTTCTTATCTCGGTTTATTTGCATAACCTCTTGATGAACCCTGGCCTCAATATTATAACGATTTTTAAAAATGTCAGGAGACATTAAAACTAGTTTTTCACTATCTTCGACAATTCCGCTTAAGTGATAAGGTAGCGAACAGTTCGAAAAAGATACGTGAGGACCCTTTTCAAACATGATAACCTCTGCACTTTCATCTAATCTTCTAACTCTCGCAGCAACAGAGGCACCACCAGCGACTCCACCAACAACTAATACTCTTTTTGACATAGATATGATCCCTCCGTGTTTAATCTACTACCTATATCTTACCTGAAAATCCTGTGATTATTTAGTTGAAGAATGAAGAATACATCCTTAACTCTTCCTTACCCCCTATGGGTATAATAAATTGTTTTTTTGCAGTGAGGAATTCCTCACTGCAAGTAGTAAATCATTAGAAAGTTAATGTTGGTGATGCATCTTTTGCGTATTCTAGGAACGTTACGGCTCCTCCAACCTCAATACCATCAACGAAATCTTCTTTCGTTAGTCCCATAACATCCATTGTCATTTGGCAAGCAATAAACTTCACACCTAATTCTTGTGCCATTTCAACTAATTCTGGAATACCTGGTACATTTGCTTTCGAGAAACCTTCTGCAAAATGTTCTTTCCCAGCTGGCATTTCTAATGCATGCATTCCTTGTTTATGGATTAGATTTAAACCTTCAAATGTGAAAAAGATTGCAACCTCTTTATCCGAAGCCGCCGCTGCAGTTGCGATATTAAATACCTTATAAGCATCAAACATTCCACCGTTTGCTGCAATAATTGCTACTTTATTTGACATATTATATTCCTCCAATAACATTTTTTATATTCGCTCCACTCGGTTCACCAAGTAGAACGAAGTATATATTTTTTAAAAACGCCTCGCAAAATACCCCATTAGGTATATTTAAGGTTAAAAAAATTGTCGTAATTGAAAATCACTACATGTGTAATAATATACCCCATAGGGTAAAATGTCAACCCATCTTCTTAAAATTTTTTTAGTGGAACAATCTCCCGAAACATGGGGCCCGCGCCCCAGCCAGTAATAATTTTAGCACTGGGGGCAGGCCCTTAATTAAGATGGCTTATAACAATTAACTTGTTAAGCCACCTGCAACGATATTTCCTTTATAGAAAACTACTTTTCTTTCGGAGCGTCTAGCAATCGTTTCTGCAGAACAGCTTGAATCCACTAAAATCATATTTGCTTCTACTCCTGGCTTTGGCCAAATTTGATTTCCCTCTCGATCTAATGGTGTTATTCCTCCCGTGATAAAACGTAAAGCCTGGGAGAGTGCAACCTCATTCGTCCAGCGGTATTTTTCAAGTAACCGTCCCGCTCTCTCAAGAATATCCCCATTCCCTGTTGGCCACCATGAATCAAAGATATTATCGTTTCCAACAGCCACATCAACCCCACATTCTTCAAGAAGATCGACAGGGACTCCTCTACCAATCGGAAGACTTGTAATGATTGAAATACCCGCATCTCTTAAGATATAAGCCATTTCACGAGCTTCTTCTTTTGAGACATCACCTAATCCAAAGGCATGACTCACCGCAACTCTTCCTTCCCAACTAGCTTGCTTTGTTAAATACGCTAGGCGTTTCATTGTGAAGGTGCCCAAATGACCCGGATCATGTAGATGTAAATCAATATCAACATTTCCTTCAACAGCTATATCGAGTAACTGGACCAATGATTCCTCGATATTATTATCTACCGTCGCTGGGTCTACAGAGCCTACTATTCCTGCACCGTTTCTTACCGCTTCCCTCATTAATTGTACGGTTCCATTCTTAAGCAACCCGTGCTGAGCAAACGCTACAACCTCTGAAAATACTTTATCGGCATATGTTTCAAGTGCCTGATTGACACCTACTAGATTTTGGAGTTGTACCTCAGGATAAATATCTACATGAGTTCTCACATGCGTAGAGCCTGCAGATAATAAGACATCTAATAATCTTTGAGCACGAGACTTTGTACTAGAAGGAATCGAAGCTAAAATATTCTTTTCAATTTCACATCGCTCTAGAACACCTGGCGCAGGGGTACATGCCTTCCAGTTTTCACCCATATACGTTTTATCCAAGTGAACATGCTTTTCAACGAATGAAGGAAGCAGTAAAAGCCTCATTGCATCCTTAACTTTTACATCACTAGGTATAGGTTCAATTGCGTCTACAATCCTGCTAATTTTCCCATCTTCAATAACTAAATGCTTTATCTCCGTTTCTGTGCCCGTTACGATTCCATTTTCTTTTTTATAACCCGTTTCTAAACGTACATTTTTTAACCAGTAACCCATTATCTAATGCTCTCCTCTCAATATTTAAACTAAGATATGTATGTATTCATCTTACTAAATCCTTGGACAGAGAGATAGGTTCACTATTTTATTCCATTCGGTGGTGGGACAAGGGACCTGTCCCTTTGACCCAGGCTCTGCATTCTATATCTTGACATATTTATCCTAAGTGCAGTTATATAGTTAGTAGAGTGCTTATTTCCTATTTTAGTAAAAAGTGAGGTCTTGAGATGTATAAACTGTACTGCCGTACGTTTCAACGTTCTATGAAATTTGCTTCATTCATTCTTCCTTGGCGAAAGCCTGAATTACTAGAGGGTGAGAATAGCTTACTGAAGCTACCCCATTTGATCAAAAGCCTTGAAATTGAAAACGTTTTAATTATTACTGATATGGGAATTACCTCGATAGGATTGATGGATCCCTTTCTTCAAGGATTAAATGAGGAAGGCGTGAACTTCTTTATCTATGACAAAACCGTTCCAAATCCAACAATTGATAATATCGAGGAAGCTCTTCATCTATACCATGAGTATCAATGCCAAGGGATTGTTGCTTTTGGAGGCGGTTCGCCAATGGACTGTGCCAAAGGTGTGGGAGCACGGGTGGCTAAACCGGGAAAAAGTATTCCCCAAATGAAGGGGATATTTAAAGTCATGAAAAAGCTACCACCATTGTTTGCTATTCCCACCACAGCTGGTACTGGTAGTGAAGCCACTCTAGCTGCAGTGGTCTCTAATAGCAAGACACATGAGAAATATGCGATTATGGATACATCTCTCATCCCTCATTATGCTGTCCTGGACCCTTTACTTACTGTTAAACTTCCGCCACATATAACGGCGGCAACAGGAATTGATGCACTGACACATGCGGTAGAAGCCTATATTGGCAAAAGTAATACGAATGAAACGATCGAATGCAGCAGAAAAGCTGTAAAACTGATTTTTGAGAACCTTTATGAAGCCTATTCGAATGGATCAAATATCACAGCGCGAAAAAATATGCAAACAGCCGCCTACCTAGCAGGTATTGCTTTTACCCGTGCTTATGTAGGCAATGTCCATGCCATTGCACATACTCTCGGAGGCTTTTATGCCGTGCCTCATGGCCTTGCAAACGCCATTGTATTACCATATGTTTTAGAGTATTACGGAGATTCAGTACATAAACCTTTAGCAGAACTTGCTGATTTAATCGGCATTACCGAATTAAGTGATTCCGAAGAAAAGAAGGCGAAAAAATTTATTAAAGCCATAAAAAAGCTTAGTGAAGATATGAAGATACCTAAAAAGGTAAGCGGAATTGTAGAAGGTGATATCCCGCTGATGGTTGATCGGGCTTTAAAAGAAGCAAATCCTCTATACCCAGTGCCAATGATACTATCAGAAAAAGAAATGACTGAGCTTTACCAGATAATTAAAGAATAATGAGGTCCTCAATACATAAAACAAATGCGTATGCTTTTATATGGATTGGCAGTAGAAAACTATTCGCAAAATACATAAAAAGGAAGAAGCGATTTCAAAAGGGGCAATAATTGTAACAATTATCCACTTGTGTATCATTTTTTTGTAAAAAAGCAATAAAAGCATACGTAAATAAGAATTGCGTATGTTTTTATTTTGATTGACAGCATTAAACCATACGTAAAATCCAAAAAAAAGGTAGAAGTGATTTCAAAAGAGACAATAATTGTAATAATTATCCATTTGCGTATCATTTTTAAGTAAAAAAGTGATAAAAGCATACGTAAATAAGATTTGCGTATGCTTTTATATAGTTTGGTAGTATAAAACCATTCAAAAAAATACATAAAAAGAAAAAACGGATAGGCTTTGCCAATCGATTAAAGAATAATGGGATCATAGTAATAAAAAAACCCATCTTATAAAAAGACGGGTTATTTACACGTTATTTACCTAATAATCGGATTAAACCAATACGGCTGATAATTTTTTTGCTACAGCTTTAACTTTTTCTTGTCCTTCTGCAATAATATTTTCAGCTTGATCTGGGGCTGCTGCATGACCTTCAATAACGACTTCATCCATGATTTCCATGCCGAATACGCCACCAACAATGTTTTTAATGTAAGTGGCAGCCATTTCCATTGGCGCACTTTCAGGTGTTGAGTAAATACCACCACGAGCACTTAGAACTACAGCTTTCTTGTCAGTCAATAATGGGACTAACTGACCATTTTCATCATATTTAAATGAGTATCCAGCTTGGTATACATAGTCAATGAATGTTTGTAATTTTGCTGGGATTGTTAAGTTCCATAGCGGGAATACGAATACCAGTACGTCTGCTGCTGTTACAGCATCCATTGCTTTTTGTTTTGCAGCTAAAATACGTTGCTCGACGTCTGTCATTTCTTCGCCTGATTCAACTTTACCAAAAGCATTGAATAAATCTTGACCAAAGTAAGGCATGTCTTCTGCAAAAACATCATATGTTGTTACATTTTCACCCTCAATGTTATTCATGAACGTCTCATACATTTTACTTGAAACAGCTTCTGAAGCTGGACGGTTATTTGCTTTTACTACTAATATATTCATTATATGAAAGTCTCCTTTATTATCTTAAATTTAATTATCTCGAATTAATGGTATATTGAAATATGACCTAAGTCAACTCAATACACTTAATTCACAAATATTGGAACCTTAGTCCTATAACGAATACTAGTTCTTTAGTACGGGAATTTATTACCGATAGTAAATTATATTAATATAACAAATTACATTTTAAAAAACAACAGAGCTTCGCTCTTTTATAAGATTAAGCAGATACTTTTATTTGCTTTATAACTTCATTCTTGTTGAACACAGCTTTTATAAATGGGATGGCAAATCGATCAAGTCCATAGTAATACCTTGCTGTTCCTACAAACAATAGAATCATTGCCACTGCAAAAAGCTTTGTATCCAGACTCGCTAATCCAACCCCTGCCATGATGAAGTTCGCATTCATAAAAGCACCGCCAATTAATGCTGGAATTGTAGCTAACCCTAAGATTAATCCTAAACCAACAAGGAACTCACCCCAAGGGATAAGAATGTTGAATAAATCTATATTTGGTAACGCAACTTTTTCAAGAAAGCCCGCATACCATCCTTGCACTGTAGGGGATCCACCATTTGCATTTGCTATAGCTCCTTGTATAAATCCTCCTGCATTAAAGCCTAGTTTAATTTTATAATAACCCGCTTCTATCCATTGAAATCCTAACCAAATGCGTAAGATTGTCCAAGCTATCGCCATTATGGGTCCTTTGATAAATTTTATCATCATTCGTTTCTCCTTTTAATTGTGAATTCCTTCACAAAAATTATGAAATTTTTATCGATGAGCTACTACATCCTCTCTATCGATATTTTTATTCTAAGATGTTCGTTTTTTGCTTTCTTTGACGTAGGTCAAATTTTTATAAAATCATCAGGAGTTTGAACAGAAAAAAGCCCCGAATGAAAAAATTCAGGGCTTTTTTAGCAAGAGAAGATACACTGATTTGAGGATATAATTTAATTATTAAACGTTATACAAAGCACCATCGACTGTGAATGAAGATGAGCTTACATAAGAAGCTTCATCAGAAAGAAGGAATGCAATTACGTTAGCAACCTCTTCTGGTTCGCCGTAGCGTTTCATTGGAACTGCATCGTTATAAGCTGCTTGCGCTGCTTCTGCTGCACCTGGTGCAACATTTGACTCAATTTTACGCATCATTTGTGTATTAATTACACCCGGGTTTACTGTATTAACACGAACATTAAATGGTGCTGCTTCTAAAGCCGCAACTTTATTAATACCCATTACAGCATGTTTTGATGAGTTATATAAGATCATGCTCGGTGATCCTATTAAACCAGCTACTGATGAAGTATTAACAATTGCACCAGATTTTTGTTCTTTCATTACTGGTAATACATATTTAAGACCAAAGAGTACGCCTTTTACATTAATACCATAAACAAAATCAAAATCTTTCTCTGTAACTTCTTCAAGTGATTTAGCCGGGCCTTCAACACCTGCATTATTTACAAAGCCATCAATGCGTCCAAATTTTGAAACTGTTTGTTCAACATAATTTTTCACATTTTCTTCATTAGAAACATCAGCTTTTACCACTAAACTATTCTCTTCTGTTAAACCAAGCTCAGCTTGTACAGCTTTGATTGCGTCCTCATTTAAATCTACTAATACAACTTTTGCTTGTGCATTCGCTAATTTTCGTACAACTTCTTTCCCGATACCGCCTGCTGCACCTGTAACAATAACTACTTTACCTTCAAAATTCATTCTTAACCTCTCCTCATTTATTCAGATTAGCTACTAAATAATCTTGAATTTAATTATCTTGAATACAAGATATATTAATATTGTAATCCTACTATTTAGATAAATCAAAGAAAATGCTTAGCCTGCCGCCAGTACACAATAACGATAACGCTGATGAGGGGCAGGCCCATGAGAAGCATTTTTTATAAGTACGGAAGGACGTTCGTTCTGAAGTCCGTATAGTTATCAATGTGAAAGTCCGCCTCAATTTCCGGATTTTCAAAGGCAACGGTTTTGATTCCTAATTCTCGAGCAGGAATTAAATCTAACTCACGATCACCAATCACTAAATCAATTGGGTAATCCTTGATTACATGTTGATATGACGCTGCATGTGGTTTCCGCTCAAAGCCCTCTTCCTCGACTGAAACAACTACCTTAAAATAATGTAATAACTTGAATTTTTCCAAGAGGAACAGCGTCGACTCCTTATCGCGGTGTGTAACGATAAAATTGTCATCCGCAATTCGCAAAACCTCTTCTAGTTGTTCAAACGGCCGGCTGTCAGTGGAATATTGATTATAAAGCTTGATGTATTCTTCACGCTTACTTTCATCAATTCCATAATGCTGAAAGGCTACTTTTGAGTTGACCTTTAGCCATTTTAGAACCTCGCTCGGATCCAAATCATTGCCGCTTAAATGGATAAAACCCTTGACCAGGGCTGGATAGGTGTTAAACAATGTTCCATCAAAATCCCATAGAATATTAATGTGAATCCCCCTCTCTTTTACATAGTACATACCATTATAGGAATGATGCTCCTGAAAATAAAGTTTTATGTACAAAGGCTGTCCGAAGAAAATATTCAAATAAACTATCAACGGGTGGTAACTTTAGACATGGGAAGTTAAATCAATTACGGCTGTGTCCGAAGTCTAGTAATACCTTTTATACCAAGTTTTCTCGCACTCAGCAAACATGCTGATAAGTAATAGCTTTCACAGCCTTTAAGTAAAAAAGAATCCATTTTGAAAAAGATCGATCAAAATGGATTCTTTCTTTGAGCCCCCTGGCGGTCAAGGCTATAGTGATATTTTCCTCTATAAATGTATAACTGCTCTATTGACCTACTTTTTCACCCTGATAGATCCGAAACGCTGGAACAATCGTGTCGGAAACAATTTCTTTTCCATTTTCACGAATGAAATCAAGTTTGTAATAGGCATCGAATCGTTGGCTGATCTCCGTTTTCACCAACTCTGGTGGAGTAACCACGATAAATTGGAATTTCAGCTTCTCTGCAACGGCGAAAATTGGGTCAAGGACATGGGCCGATGCCGCTTGTCCAAATGGATTATCACACACTAACGGAACCCAACTCTGGTCCGTTTCGCTCTTAACAGATAATAACATCATCATCATGACCATACGGGCTGATAGTTTTTGTCCTCCGCTCCCATCGGATTTCGTCTTCGAGCCTTGATTAATCGTCTGCCATGTCGAGTAATGCTCTCTTTGCGGTTTTCCGTACATAAAGGCATTATCTGTTCTCATATTATAGACGAGCAACTCTGGATATCGATTCCGAAGAGAGACAAATAAAATTTGCTCATCACTAATGAGCTCTTTTATTTCTTGGTCTAACACTCGATTCTGGTCATCAATCATATCAAATTGCTTCGTAATTTTGTTAATGGACGATACGAAATGCTGTTTCAATAATGGCTCGACGTCCTCTGGCCGTTTTGGTAAAATATCCTCTTTTAGCTGAACAAGTGGGAATGAACCTCGTTCATTTTTCAGCTTCATTTTTGCAACCATCGAACGGATCGCCTCTGAAATACTCATCACCTTCATACTGGCACGACTTGCCCAGAAGTTTTGAGCCTTCTCCGCCCTTTCCTTGTCACGTTCTAATTGCTCCAAACCGCTTTGTGAAAAAAGTTTCATATTCTTTACTACGCTTTGGATATGAGTATAGTGCCTAGTATCCAAATGATCTAGTGTCGTTAATACCTCATTTTTGAAGCGAATCTCCCAATCCTTGCCTTCAATCGTCAGTTTTAAATTACGCAATGATTGCTCAATTTTCGCATGCTTCTCCTGGCCTTCCTCCTGAATGGCCTGATGCTCATCACACCATGCTAAGATACACGCTTTTCCCTGGCTCTTGATTTTTTCGATCTCATCATTTGTGAATATTGTTGCTTCTTCCTTGAGGATAACAGATAAGGTTAATAAATCCCCTTCATAGCCAGTTATTTTGGTTTCTGTTTCTTTTTGAAGCTTCTCAGTCTGTTTAATCTCATCTTTTGTTTTCTTCGTTTGGTCTTTTATTTCGATTTCTTTTATCTTTAAGTCAAGGTCTTCCCATTCTTCTGGCTGTTTTTCAAGCTTTGTAACTTTTTTCCCTGCCTTGGCACGCTGTTCCTTCTCATGTTCCAGGGTCGTTTCTGCTTTCGTTACAGCTGTACCCTGCTCACGTTCTTCCTTTTCTGCTCGTTTTGCTTCCTTTTGTGCAGTTTGTAGCATTGTTTCTAATATACTAATCGGTTCATTTGGCTCCGGTGCTTCATTCCAATTCTGTCCGATTGCATTCAGTTTTTTCTCTAATTTCTTTTGCTGCTTCTGCTCAGATTCTTTCTTAGCCTGAATAATAAGTAATTCCCTGGCCTGCTCTTCCTTTGATTTTTGAAGCTGTTTTAGTTCATCCATGCTTCCATTTATCTCTTCTAATAGATGGGGAGATAGACGGGGAATCTCCTCACTTTGGTCTGCTTTTTCATCAGAAGGAAAAGTCGCTCCATCTATAAAATTGGCAATCTCTTTTATATTTTGTTCCGTTTTTAGCTTCCATTCCAAATAGGTTTGGTTCCACTGGGATTCTAGGCCAACAATCATTTCATGCTCTTTACCGATTTCCTGTTGTTTGACAACGAGTGTTTGCTTTTGTTTCTCCTTCTCCAACTTCACCCGTTTGTTTTCCTCGTGGATCGCTCTTTCCAGTTCAAAATCCTCTAACACGTCTACATCCTTTGAAAGCTTGTCTATCTTTCTTAAAGCTTTCTCCAGTTGCTCCTTCAGCTGGAGTTGTAGTTCCTTTTCTTTTTCGGTTTGTTTCGTGATGTCCTGTAATTTTACTTTTTTCAATTGAATCGTATGCAGTTCTTGATTGATTGCCTTTTCCATATCAATAGATAGATCGCTTGATAGAAATCGATCGATTTCTTTTAAAATCCGACGAAGTGAGTTTTCTGTTTTTTCGATTTCAATGAGTGTATCTTTCTTTTCTTCTATGTTTTTCGCAATCTTGATTTTCCAATTGGTGAATTGATTTTTATCTGTAAGTAGCTCTCTTTCTGTACCATTAATCATCACAAAAGGTGCATGAGCATTTTCGTTTCCGTTCATATCCTCACGTAAAAAAATCGGAACTGGACTGTTAAACAATCTTACTGAAAGAACCTGCTGATTTATTTTTTGCCATTGATGCTGGTTGACGACTAATCCATATGGAAGAAATGGGTAAGCAGTGAGGTGATTTGCCATTTCCTCGGTACTTAATGACTGAAGAAATTGCGAACCATAAAACACATCAATGCCTGTTTTTTCATCAATCCATTCCTTTAATTCCTTCACATCCTTATTAGCAATCCAAAAAGGTTCATCATTTAAGGAATGGTCGAGCTGAGATTCCCAAAGCTCTTTTTTTATTAACTCCCCTTCTTGTCGATTTTGTCCAAGCATTTCTTCAATCTGCATCGAATAATTCGATAACAAAGAGTTTGTAAATGGGAGCGATATATCAGTCAACAGCCCATGGAGCTTATCGTATAGCTTTGTTTCCTTCTGCTTCTGAACTTCATTTGCTGCCTTTAATTCTTCCCATTTTTCTTCTGAATACTGAATCGATTGAACAAGCGTTCCATGTGTCTCAGCAAGTTGATTTTGTCTGTCACTCGATGCTTTTTCCTCAGCTTTTAGCTCTATGAGTCTAGTCTTTTTCTCCTCTTTTTGTTTCATCAAACTTTCGATGAAACCCTTTAAATCATAGGTTAAGCGGTCGCCATATTCTTCAATAAGTGCCTCTTCCTTCGTCTCAAAGGCATGAATTTGAGTATAGAGGAAATCAATTTCCGTAGAAACTTGAGCAATTTCTGTTGTCATTTGTTTATCCTGCCTAGAAAGCTCTAACCCTTTTTTCTTTAAGAACTTTTGATAGCCAAAATGTTGTTTCACAGCTTCTTGTAATTTTTGAAAGGCTTGCTCCCACTCGACTGTTACTTCCTTTTTAATCTCATCCATTCTTTGATTCACTTGCTCTAGGCCACTATTTTGCTCCAGTGTTGCTATCTGCTGTGAAAGAGAGCGAATGGTTTGTTCGAATTCATGCCACTCTTTCAAAAGAAGTTGAAAAGCGAGTTCATCTTTTCGTTGTTTTTTTTCTACAACAACACCCTCTAAGGTTGTATGTTTCTTCTTTTCTTCTTCTACCTTCTTTTCCCAGCCTAAAACCTCTTGATGGGCTTTAGCATACTCCAAATTGTCCTTTTGAAAGTGTAAATCCTCTTGCTTTTCCGTTAATTTTTCCATTTCCTTTTCTAAATTGAGCTTTGTTTCTTCTTCCATTTGCTTCAAATGCTCTAAAGCTCCGAGAAATTGTCTACCTACTTTAATGCTTTCTTCCACAATTTCCTTATGTTCGATTCCTTTTGCTAGGTGCTCTTCAAATGGGACAATATCCTCTAGAAACTCCTTGTGGGCTTGTTCTCTTTTTAATAGGATTGGCAGGTCCTTCGCGATGCTTGCCTGACTTTTGAAGATTTCCACGAGATCGTTCTTTTGATGCTCGGTTCGATGTAACACCTGACTAACCGTCGGAATGATTCTTTTTTGGAATAAGGAATGGTCATCCTCCGCTCCTTCAAAGTATTTTCCAACTCCACCTTCATCTTTATTGATATCCTTCATAATATCCCAGTCTTTACGGTTAATCCCATATGTATCTAGGATGCGAAAATGTTTCTTCGTATCTCGGTAAACATCATAGCCATTCCATTTTAAATAATCCTTTAATTCTTCTGTGTCCGCCTCTGCATCATTTTCATAGAGCGGAATATGCTCAAGGGCTGCTACTTCGTTCCGTTCAAATTCTCTTGTATAAAAGGTAATATTCGGAAGGATTTTCGCTTCTTGCTCCAATGACTTTCTTTCATTTTCACCCTCATCACTCATGGAAATCCGTTGTTCTGCTGAGAACATGCCCCCAGTGATCAGATGCCTTCGGTCAGCCCCGTCTAATTCCCACTCCATGGCGACATGAAACGTATAAGGAATAAACTGCTCTTTATTATTAAAAAAGAACTGCTGATAATACCGATTATTTTGCTTACCCCACGCTGTGCCTGGCTTTATGATTTGAAAGATTGTTTGCAAAAACACCCCTTTTCCACCACCGTTCATCATCGCTATAAGTCCATTTGATGATGTTTGCTCATTATGGAAATTGAAGGTAGTATCCTTATATTGCTTTTGCATGCCATCATACTTAAGGCCAACAATTCTAATTCGATGAATTTTCGGCATGCTCATCCTCCTCTGTTGTCATCAATTTTTTAAACATTTCATAACGGTCATAATCGTGATAGAGGTATTCAATACGTTCAAATAACTCATTCTTAGGAATCACCTTTGGAACATCGTCCCGGTCTAGAATAACAATCAAACCTTCCGTCTCTAATAACCGCATACTACTCGCAATTAAACCAATTCTCGTACGGCGATTGCCTTTCTTCATTCGATAATCGTCTGTGTCAACCTCCATGTACTTCCAGGTGGTTACAGCTTCCTTCATATCAATTCGTTCTTCTTCACCAAAACGAGGGTTCCCTTTCAGAAGGCTATCCCAATTCATCATAAGGTCGTTGACTTGCCGTTCTAATGCGTAATAGCTAATACCTTCCCGCTTTGTACGAACTTTAGCAGCCTGGTTCCGGTCGATGCTTGCTAAAAAGGACATAATAATGATGCTCATAAGATGGAAATGTTTTTTCGTTTCGACTTGCCGATGTTTATCTTTCATATGAGTGAAATTAGTAGCAAAGACAGATCCGGTAGGCTGGACAACCAAGTGAATGCGCTTTGGTGCTTCAATAATATATGTACCTGATTCATCTGCCAATAAAAGGACCGTTTGCCTTACTTCCGGATCAAAATAAGTTTGAAAATGCTCACTGTTTTCGTCAATAACTTTATCTTTTAAGAGAGTAAAATAAACAGTCGATGCTTTTTTGATTGTTTCTGTGTTCATCGCTTCTCCTCCTGTACACAAATTTTAAAAGGGGTTATTTTCATTCGATGCCAAAGGAGTGGTTCCGCTCGATGATCAAATTCTGTATAAATCTTCATGCCCTCAAACATTTGAAATTGGGGATATTCCTTCATTAACTTATAAAGAAGGATTTCCCTTTCATCACCTAATGACTCTTCTTTCCGATGGATGACTTGAATTTTCAGTGGCTTTTTATCAAACATCATCCATAAATCAATTGTTTCTGATTCCTCTAACCATAAATCCTGCACCTCTAATGGTAAATCCGCTAGATCCGCTAGAGAGAACTCACGGTGTGTTTGTAAATATTGAAAAACATAGCTCCAAGCCTTAATAACAGAATCCCAGTTCGTCACGCGCTGAGTTGTGATGGATTCTTTTGGTTCCTCTTCTTCAACTACATCAGGTTGAGGATTTTCATCGAATTCTTGTTCACCCCAAATCCAATCAAGAGGCAAAACAAACTCATTCTTCGGCGAAAATAAAGGTGAGAGAACATTTTCAATTTCATCAAAGCGATTAAAGCCTTCCTTCATGAACCAATTTTCATAAAAATGCTCTCGAAATGAAACGAGGCTGTTTTCCCAAAACAAGGAAGGGTTTTCTACTTTCAGCTTCATCTCATAGGAAATATTTTGAATAACAAGCTTTGCAAACCGATCATGCAATTGCCTTGTATGGCCAATTTTTTCCTGGAGAAGAATCAGTTCCTTCTGAATATAATCATCTTCTTCGTTCCTTCGTTTCGTTTTTTCAATCATACTTGTAATCGTACGGAAATGATTTTTTTCTTCTTCAAATTGGTTCTCAATTTCTTCTCGATTGTCAGCCCTTTGCCATTCCTCTTCAATTAAAAGGATCTTGGGATTGTTAATCATTTCCTTTTGAAAAGAAAACTCCCTTGCCATTAAGCGGTTCACTCGTGAAATTAGGTGGTCAAGGTTTCGGGTAGCCTTTCTGAAATTCCCATTCTTAATAAGCTGCATACTATAGAGCTGCTCAATAGTAATCGAGAATTCCTCTGCCATTTCTCTGCTCATAAAGATCATTTCTTGAGCAACCTCTGTCAGCTTATAAACAATAGAGCTGCCTATCTCTAAATTCGTATAGAGTTCATCCATTGTGACATATCGGAAGGTTTGCGTCTCCCATGAACCTCTTATTTCATCGTAATATAGCGCTTCAAATGGTTTACTAAACTCTTCTTTTCCTTGATACAAAAGACCGCTTGTAATCCGATCGATTTGTTTTTCGTCTGCTAAAAGCTTCATTTCCTTGATTGTATCTTCAACCATATACTTAATATCAGATTTACGTCTGCTGTCATCATCATTTAATTCTCGGTAAAAGATGGTGAGGAGCACCTGCATAAGAATGGTCTGGATACGTGGCTTTAGTTCACCTATATCCATTCCCCTACCAAGCTCAAACAGAGGATTCAAACGTTGCATTCTCTGAGCAAATCCTTCCCATGACTCGTTCACATCCATCTCCTCCATGTTTCGCTTGTTAGTACTTCCTGTGGAATCCGTTTATTTTCTTCCCATAATTGGAGTAATAGTACTTGCTCCTCCTCGGTAAACCATTGAAAAAATGCATCACGGTATTTAAGGTTTTGTGATTGCCCTTGTTTTTGGTCATTCTTTTGTTCGAAACAATCGAGCATTTTGCGGTAAATTTTCAAGGCTGGCTGAATCGAGCAATCCGGATATTTTTCAATCAGCCTGATGAGGATTCCGTACCCTGCCGCGTCTAAATCGCCTGCATAATAGAATAAATACGGCTTTGATGGAAACATTCGAAAAAAATAGGAAAAACTCCGTTCAATTTTCGTTCCTTCACCATAAATAATGAGTTCTGGTTCATAATCTAGTTGATTAGCTTCCAATAGCTTAATGGATGTATGAAAGAATGATAGATTTTCAACAATGAGGACCCTTCGAATATCATGTATTTCTTTTCCTTGCTTCATCCAAAAGACAAAAGGCTCCCCGTAATTCACCACTTTCAGCTGGTCTTCAGATATTCCGATTCTCGCTAAAAAGCCTTTTCCCTCTGGGAAACTATCAGAGTCCAATAAAAATTTTTCATGTCCAAAGAGTTCCAGGCTTCTTTCCTCAACGGATACAATTTCCCGTTCTGGAATAGACTTTAAAAATGAATATACATTTTGGATTCGCATCCATTCCTCTTTCGTTTGCCATTCAGGATGACGCTCATAGAAGGAAAAATCGAATAAATCACTTACTTTCATCATTTCCAGACGATCCCATTTGTCTTCCTGTACCTTTATATTCACCCAGTAGTATAAGGAAAGTGCTGGTGTTCTTCCATTGTATTGTTTATTTAGAATCGGCGTCAGTACCCCTTCAGTTTGCAATGCTTCTATTGATTGATAGAACAATGAATACCCGTCCATATCAAAATAATCATCCATAAGCTTACGTAGCTGAAGCTCTAAATCATTTATATTAATCTTCTTTTTCTGCTTCGGGTGCTGAATATCCTCGATAAACCCTCTCACCCTTGCTTCAATGATATTGATCATACTCACCTACTTGTATCTTCTTTTTCCTTGATAATTGGACCTTTTATATAAAAAGGATATCTTTTAATTATAAACTAGTTATTTAAGAGGAGGTAAATGGATTTTTCATCCAGTATCTTCATGCCTTCCATTGTCAAGTTTTAATTGTTTATCATATTGTTCAATAAAATAAAAAAACCATCCTAACTGTTATGCTAATGGCATATCGCAGTTAGGATGGTTCTGCTTTTTATATTTCGATTGAATCGAGGATTTTTTGCAATTTAATAGATATATGTTCGGCTATATCTGTTTCTTTAGCATTCTCAAATTGTTTGATCGCATCTTGTAAATGTTTTAAAGCTTGTTCTTTTCTACCCATGTCGCGATGATGAACGGCTGAAGTTAACGAGTTAGACAATTGCATACTTAATGAGTTTGTAATCTCTCCCGTACTTGCATGCTTTTTAATGAATTTCAGTGCAGATTTTAACGTTTCAGCTACTTCAATTTTCATTAAATTGGCTTTGTCGGCATAATAAATATTTCCATCATCACCAATGGTCATCAACTCAGTTTCAGCAAGTGTTTCATGCTCCAATGATTCAGGGTCAATGACAGTTAGTTTTCCGGCAAGAGTTGTGTACATCAGTCCGTCCTCACTCCAGCGTATATGAATGGGTCTCCATCTTCCATAATCTTTTACTTCAGGATAAACGTTTTTACTCTTCACAATTTCTAAGCTTTCAGGATCCATTGCAAAGATTGTTCCACCCGCTGCTGACCATAATAATCCGTCAGGTCCCAGACTCATTCCACTAATCAGCTTCGGTTGAACGGTAACACCTGGTATTTCCGGAACAAACTCCGTAATTTTTTCACCTTTTTCTATATCCCATACGAATATTTTAGCTGCAGGCTCAGTTGGGTCTATTCCTAATCCCCCAGCAACGGTCGTTGAACCATATAGCTTTCCATTTACTTCTTCCAACCCTGCAATAGCTTGATTATGGACAACATTTTCATACACGACTGGATCTTTTGCACCGGTAGGATCAAGTACTGTTAATGAACCTCCCAAATGGCCATAATCCGGTATGGTACCAATATATAATTGATCGTTGACTGCAGACATTATAAATGGTCTGTCCTGATTAGGAATATCATAAATTTGTTTAGCAGAGAGTGCTGGGTTGGTAGGATCCATTTCAAAAATGGTAGCACCTGGATAAACCCCAAAATACATTTTGTTGCCAAGGGGTACCATACCTTCTGCTTGCCCCAAGGTGAAGTTTTTGTACTCATTTGTTTCGGGATTATACACTGCACCCTTTCCTCCTGGATAACCGCTTAAATATAAATTACCTTCGGGACCTTTCTCCAACGTTTGTATAGGAATTGGATTACCGACAATTGGATATTGAATGGTTTTTACTTTTTTGGTTTGTAAATTAAAATAACTGACTTGGCCACCAAATTGAACGGTAACTAATGATTGTCCAGGTAAGTCAGGATCATTTTCAACTTCAACCCAAGTTGTATTACGTAAGAAGGTTCCAAACACGACTCCTGTATCAACCGCTTCTAGGGTATCCAGGTCTACCTCCTTTAATCTACTACCTTGCAAGAAGTAGACTTTATTGCTTCCTGGAAGGCCTTGTATCAGACGTAACCCTTTATTGTTTGTATAGTATTTGTCACTCCATTGACCTGTTTCTGTATCATAAAAGAGAAGTGTATTACTACCACCGCCAACGCCAGCTATGATATACTTTCCTGCTGCGTCTAATTGCCAAACACTGCTTCCAGGTACAACATGATCTGGTACCTCTATTGATTCATACTCACCTGATTCCACATTCAATTTCACGATCCGATTGTCAACACCGATACCTACATATAAATAGCCATTGTGATATGCCGTGGATCGCGAATAACTTTGTCCCGGAGCAACAGTACCATAGTCCCTCATCTCCCCGGTATTTGGATCATATCGGCCGGCTTTTGCATTCGGGTATGAACCAAAATAAACCCGGCCCTGTTCATCATAGGATAAACCGTATACAACACTTTCTCCTATACTCCCAACATTTTTTACTTCCTGTGTATCTGGGGAATATTCATAAAGATACCCATTTCCCCCAATATAGACGTTGCCATTTGGTACCGTAATATGTGTCCAAACTGCACCCGTTCCTTCTAAAGGATATGTCCTAACTACTTCCTGGCTTTCAAGATCGATAACCTGAAAAATAGCTGGGTCTCCACTAGCAGTTGTATACATCATATCTCTTCCATTTTCAGTACCATAGGTAGAATCATAGATTGCGATACTTTGAATAGTAGACCCCAAATTTATAGGATCTTTAAATCTTTTTTCTACTTCTGCATGAACGGGCAAACTATAGAGTAGAGAAGAAACAATTAACACACCTACAGCTAATAAAATCCCAAAACCCTTTGTAAACGCTCTCATTTTATTCGCTCCTTTTTATTAAAGTTTTTATTATATGTCGGTTACTAAGATCCCTCCCTCTTTTTGGTATATTTTAAGGGTAACAAATCTAAAATTATGTGGGTATGACGATAAATAGCCCAAAAATAAGACAGGAATATAGTCTTAGGGAAATATTCGGAACACGAAGACTCAACGTCTTTTTATAGTTCTTATGAACCGCTACCAAACAACTGTTACGAATTACTTTACTTTCTTGATTACGGTAACGGATATAATTATCAATTGATACTTAATTTTAGGTTCTTTTTAAGTTTAATGTTGATATTAATTATAAAAATGGAACCTCCACAAATTAGGAAGTTCCATTTTATAACATTGGCTGTTTGACTAAAGCACCTTTTACTTTAAGTACATTCTTTCACAATATCAATAGAGTAAAGTCTATTGATACATAATCAAATCACCTTTAAATAAGACTTCGTAATGTCTCATAAGACTTGTATCAAAATGCTTCGCGTGTAAATCCGATTTCCTATGCTTTCTCTTAGAAAAATAAAAGCAAAATAAATCCAATAGATATTATTTCTCAATTTGCTATAATGAAACGATGGTAACATTATTGAGGAGGAATATTTTTTTATGGCAGTAGAAGTTGGAAGTAAGGTACAAGGTAAAGTAACAGGCATCACTAATTTTGGAGCATTCGTTGAATTACCAGAAGGAGTAACAGGTCTTGTGCATATCAGCGAAGTAGCAGATAGCTATGTAAAAGACGTTAATGACCATCTCAAAGTAGGCGATCAGGTTGAAGTAAAAGTGATTAGTGAGAAGGAAGGGAAAATTGCTTTATCCATCAAAAAAGCTATAGAAAGACCCAATGAACAAACCTCCACTTATTCAAAACGTCCATCGCGACCTGGAAGACCTAACAGCCATTCCAAAGATTTTCGTTCTAAAGGAAATTTCAAACCAAAAGAAAGTTTTGAAGATAAAATGACAAGTTTTTTAAAGGCTAGTGAAGAAAATTTATCAACACTCAAACGTAGCACCGAATCAAAGCGTGGTGGTAGAGGCGGTAGACGCGGATAATCTAGATTTGTTTTGTCATTAAGATCATATAGGGGTAGCGTCAGGATGGTGCGGATTTACAACGTTAAGAATTTGCCCATCATAAAAACCTCAATTTTATCTATGAGATACAAAGATATAAAATTGAGGTTTTTATTTTTACTAAAGCTACCCTTTAGTTGAAATACAATACCTCACAAAGTTATATTTTGATTGTATTTGGATGGGTTTATTTGAATTAGAGAGTGTCACAATTAGCTACTTTTCTTCCTTTCTTCTATGTGTAATGTAATAAACAATAAAAGAAAAATGATTCCTAAAACAAGTGGGAAAAAGGTTAATATCCAAGATAATGTAGATATTTCTCCACTTCCAATTGGACCAACTTTTGTGGTCTTTATTTGATATATAGTGAAAATAAATAACGATATATTGAAAATTGAAGCTATAAAAAACACATTTTTTCTCACTTTTCCTCACCTCTAATGAAAAACATATGTAAATTAAAATAAGCGATAATCCTTCTTGGATAACGCACCCGTTTACTTAGTAGAACAGTTCCTGTCGAGGAAGATACAGTAAGAGGCATTGACAGTGACAGTTAAATAAGTAGTGAATAATAATTTAGGGCACCACAATACGACCTCTGAATCAAACTACTCATTCTGTGATGCCCTCACTTCCATAATTTAATTTTGTGAGATTAACTGTATTCATGTATAGTAAAAGTATTCGCTAACGTAATTGAGAGGTGAGAATCCTTTGTTGTTTGATTTATTTTTACTTGATCCGGAATTATATACTCATATGGCACTTAACGTTAGTATTTGTATAGGGCTAACGTTACTGATGCTGACTACACAAAGGGTTCATATTGGTTTTGGTTCACCGTTTTCCAATTTTACAGATAAGCAGAATTGTGAAGATAAGCGCTTTGATGGTAACAGGAGTCTTTTAATCCAGTACCTTATCTCGAGGAGAATTACAAAGTCGATCCGTAATAAAATGGCTACAAGTGATGATTCTGATGGTGTTGTTTCCTTCTATCTTAACAGTTAAGTCTAACTTTTTAGGAGGAAACATGAAACAGAATCACACTTTTACTAAATTCATTGTCCTATTATCTATCCTCACTGCATTCCTTTCTGGATGTGGAATTCAGTCAAGTGAGGGTAATGAAGGGTTTTTCCACAATTTTTTAGTGGAACCAATAACAAAACTCATAAATTTTATCGCAAATACGTTTGATGGTAGTTACGGAGTGGCTATTATTATTGTCACTATATTAATTCGATTGATTATGATGCCATCCATGTTAAAACAGTATAAAAATCAATCGGTGATGAAAGAAAAGATGGGATTACTTAAGCCAGAAATGGAAATGATTCAGGAAAAAATCAAGACTGAAACAGATCCGAAAAAGAAGCAAGAATTGCAAACTGAATTGATGGGGCTTTATCGAAAGCATGGAATTAACCCACTTAATATGGGATGTTTGCCACTTCTCATTCAAATGCCTATCTTAACTGGACTTTATTATGCCATTCGTGGGTCAGCAGAAATCACTCACCACACTTTTTTATGGTTTAGTCTAGGACAACCCGATTTACTGTTAACCATTATTGCGGGTGTAATTTATTACACTCAATTTAGAATCTCACAGTTAAATATGGCGCAAAGCCAACAACAACAAATGAAATTTATGGGATTATTATCACCCATTATGATTGTTGTCATTTCATATAATGCTCCAGCTGCACTGCCACTTTACTGGACAGTAGGCGGTATTTTTCTGACAATCCAATCATTTATCGGTTATCGACTTTATCGAAACCAAAAGCTCGAGCCGTTAGTAGAAAATAAACAAATGTAAACAAATAAAAAATAGGGCCTGACCCCAGCGTAACACTACTTTCCGCCGGGGCCAGGCCCTATCTAATTCTATTAGAAGGTATAATAATTGCCTAATTAAGGTCTTATTGTTGATTAACAGTTGCAACTTCTACATTTTTATTTACCACTAAGCTATGAATTTTAACATCAGATGGTACTAATGGATGATGGCGAATTTTTTCAACACTCTTTTTGATACTTTCTGCGACATTTCTACTTCCCTCTAACCAGTCACTTACACTAGCATCAACGAATTCTGGGTTCACATTTTTAAAAAGATACTCTACTGTTTTTAGCTTATCATTCATATCATTATTTACTGATGTCAATTTCAGTTGGCTTTGGGCATCATCTAAAACGTTCCTCTTGCCAGTAGTACCAACTACAAATATCTCCTCAACATTTTCCTGATAGATGGCAAGGATGATTGATCTCATTATTTCTCCAAAAGGGTGAGAAATGATTGGGCCATAGCTTTGTATCATTAACATATTTTCAGGTTGGACGTTCGTCTCTTCTTGTAGAATAGGCTCCAATCCAGATTCCATGTCCGTTATAAATAATGTCTTTTTTCTTGTTTTATCCATACAGCACACCCTTTCATATTGATAATTTGTTTAAAGACAGTAGTTTCATAAATTTCAATTTTAATAGTTTTCCCAATCGCATTGGGGAGTAACGCATGCAAGCCTAACCCATCCATTTTGAACTTTTCGATTAAACACATCATCATTTTCTAATAATCTTTTCACATACTCTCTCGGTGCTTGAATGACGATTTGCAAACGAATGGGAGCGTGATAAGCCTCTTCATCGGACTTCATCACAGACTGCCAAGGAAGTCCGGGTAATAAATCACTTGCAACACCTTGCATAACACCGAGTCCGGAGGTTATCGTTTGTGTTCCTTTATTCCCACTCCCATAGAAGTGTGGTGCAACGGTAGATGCATAATACTGTAAGTTAATCCATTGGGCTACGGTTCCTGGCCCAGCAATGATGTTTGAGAGAATCTCTCCATCGTGATCCTGCTCCCAATCATAATTATGAAGAAAAACTCTTCCTTCTAAATCACAATGATGGGTCAGCTCTCTCTTTCCTATAATAAAAGCTGCATTACGAGCCAACCCCCATTCAGGACGTATTTCACTCCAATCTTCTGCTATCCGATGAGCCTCTGCCTTTGGATTTTTACAATAAGTATCGATAGTCGGTAAGTGTGATATACATTCTGCATTTGCTTGATGACTTACGCTAGGTAAGACTTCCTCAATACGATCAAACGATTCCTGAGCTAGCCTTGATAATTGGGGAACATAAATCCATTTCAGTTCATTCACCGTTGTATTATGCTCAGCTGCAACGAACACCGTTTCAACTGGAATTTCAATGCCCTCAGTTAAAAGTGCATTTCTTATCTCTGGCATGTTGCACAAATTTGCAAGAACCCTAGCATTGAACGCTCCTGACGCTCCACCGCAAGCACCACAATCAAGAGAAGCTGCGTACGGATTGTTTGTACTTTGACTTCCATGTCCACAAATCACAATTAATGGTGCGAAGTTTTTAGTCAGCCCCATCATCTTAAGTGTTTGACGAACATAATTGACTTGATCTTCCTTAGAAAAACCTACTGAAATCTCAGATTCATTGTTCCCAACAGAATGAAGGGTGAGATTTGTTTCTGGTTTCCGTAACCATGATTCTCGAAGATTACGTATGAAATGTCCCGCTTTTCGGGGTAGAAAACTACGGCTCAGCGTTTGAATCATAAGCCATGGTCCACTTACTTCAGGTAAAAGTAAGTTTGGAAGTGCATTCTGTTTCATCGTTTTAAACGTATACGCTACAGAGTCTAACGCTTGTTTACGTTGTTGGTATTGCGTTAGTTCATTTGTATCCAATCTTTCTTCTATTTTATGTTTTGGCTTATGCATGACGGGCAATGAGGCATGGGTATGTTTACAATCAAGTTCACGTGTTTCAATTGGTAATCCGAAGAAACCAGCGACACCAAATGTTTCAAAATGCCCTTCTTTCTCTAAATACCGTCTAAAGGTTTCTGAACGGACATCTATACAAAACGCAAATTGGGCTAATGCGGAATTCGTTTCATTTTTCACTTGTTGTTTAGCAAAGATTTTCTTTTTCAATTGATCTGTATATGTTTGTTCCCAAGCCTCAAGCCACAATTTTTTTCGAATCTTTTCATTAAACGTGTAGGCAAATGTCAAATATTCTTCTTGTTGTGTAGTAGACATCCTCAACCATTTCTCAATTGTTAGCCCACCATACTGAATCCAGGCTTCTATAAGTGAATCAAGTTGAACTTTTTTCTCTACGCTATTTTTGTGCAAAGGAAGTGAAGGATTCACTAGAACCCATTCCATCGAAATTCGAACGGCTAAATATTCTACTAAAAGTGATTGTTCGTGTTGAGATTGTTGAGAACGCCAAAGCATCATCCCTGCCCAACCAGGCAAAGATAGCAAATGTCCTTCAAGGTAATTTTGTATCTTTGATTGAGGAATTTTAAAAGCTGATAATACGACTTCCAAAGCCGTCTCTGCATCTTGTGGCCAGTTTCTAAACATTTTACGTTGGTTTTTACGTAATGCAGGGTCATGCTGGATAAGTCTTTGCCAGGTTCGATAAAATCCCTCTTTATGCTTCGGAATTGACCAGCCTGCCTGAGATTCATCCAGATATAACTTACACCATTTAATCACATGATGATCTAGCTCTTCCGTTACATTCCCACCATCCTTGTGTTCTATATACATGCTTAAGGGCTGTATCGGAATATTCTTGGAAAGTTCTATATTTCGCTTTCTTGTATTTTCTATTAATTTTTTTACCTCTATTGATGAAGAAGGATTTTCAGACATCGAATCCAATTCTAGAGAAACTCGACAAAAACATTCAGCCTCTTTCCGAGGGATTTTAAGAGAATGTGAGTTAAGCCAATGCTGCAAGCCATTTTCTAAAAAAACTTCATCAATTTCACCGTGATTTTTAGCCGATTGGATCATTGAAGTACTAGGGTATATTTCTACATTTCGGGTGGTTTTTAACCAGTTAGCAACATCTTCAAATGTTAAATCTTCCAGTCCCACCCAGGGATGACGAGCCGCAAATGTTGAAATAGGTCCAAGTGGTGCTATTACTCTACTTGCTGAAGAAACTAACGTTTTTATATCAATCACTGTATCAATTTCTTTTTGTTGATCCATTTGTATGTTTATTTCTGTTTGTAATGTAGAGGATACCGTCACACCAACAACCTCCTTATGAAAGTGATTTATTTAAGATAGCTTGGATGACTTTCGGTAGACTTCGCCTCACCTTCTCCAAACTTTATTAACCAAAGAAACAGCACAGAGAAAAAGGGAGAAGTAGGATATCGAGAAGCGAGCGCGCCTATTACACTACCAAGTATCAATAGACAAACGACAATGAACACGATTGGCATTGGTAGTTGAAGACTTTGAATAACGGGTGTGTATAACCATTCTTTAAAAAAACTATGTAAAAGAAAGTAGACTGTTGCTGATCCGCCCAAAAGGAAAAGACCGGCCAATCTATCAATTTTTCCTTTACAAAAGACAACCAACTGCATCCAAGAAAATGATAAGGACCACCCTACTATCAATGCAGTCACAATGTCATATGGCCCACTAGACGACATCCTCCAATAAGCAATCCCTGTAAGTAAACCTAATCCATAACCAGTGAAAATCCATAAAATGGACGATCGTTTAGTCACATTAGAAGAGAATTCAATCCGGCGTATTGCCGAACCAGCTTGTAAAAAAAGTGTAGCCTTAAAAATACCATGAAATATAAGGTGAATAATGGCTGCTGAATAAGCACCTAATGCACATTGAATCAGCATAAAACCCATCTGCGCGATTGTAGAACCCACCAATTGACGTTTATAATCAACTTGTACCAAACTTATTCCACTACCGATTAAGACAGAAATAATGGAGAGGATGAGTAATAAAATCTGAGCTTTATCCCCATTAAACAACGGCGAGAATCGTGTTAGGATAATTCCGCCCGCATTTACAATTCCAGCATGCATGATTGCAGAAACGGGTGTAGGAGCAACAACAGATTCAATTAACCATTTTTGAAATGGCCATTGAGCTGCTGGAATGATTACAGCGAAAATTAACAATAGATTTATTCCTGTCTTTTCCCATGTACCTATATGTGTCAGACTTTCATTAGTCAAGATGAAAGATAGCTTCCAGCTGCCTGTAATTTGAGAAAGCCAAATGATCGCAAAAAGAAGAGCCAACCAACTACCTGCAAATACCTGAACAGAAAGTCTTGTTGCTACTCTCGTTACCTTCCACTCCCTCTTTAGACTTATAAGAATCGTTAACCCTATAAGAGTGATTCCCCAACAACCGACCATCAAACGAAGGTCATCACTTAACCAGGAAACAGAAGCAGTACTTGTAATGAGTGTGAAGAATGCAAAGTACTTCCGGTAAGAACGATCTCCATGTAAATACCGTACAGAAAAGCGTTGGATGACAATGCCTATCGTAAGAACAAAACATGCCATAAGCCAAGCTAAGGAATCCAAGTGCAAGGGGCCAACATTGTGATTCAAATTGTTCATTAAAAGAATCAATAATGACACCAAAGCGGGTAATGAAATGATCCCAATGTGTATCCGCACATACCCCAAGGGTACCCGTTTGGATAAGAATACGAATCCACTTACCACAGATAATAAAAGTGCGATAAAAAATAAGGTAAGTAGTATGGATATGCTATTCGAAATCATAAAACTTCCCTCCGTCAAAATGGACCGAACTAAAATAGTAAAAATAAAGCTATTAAATAAAAAAACCGAGAGCTAGTACCAGCAGTAGTAACCACTGATACTAGTTCTCGGTTTATTTTTAACTGACTCATAAAGTCTTTTAAAAATCTCCCTAAACTAATTCTTTCTCTAGATCATTAAACAACTTAAATACGATAACTCGTTCTCCAGTACGAGTACTTAAATCAGTATGAAAGCTTTTTACTTCTTCTCCAGTTATGGATAAGATGATTTCTTTTAAACCATCTAAACCAGATTCAACTAACCCGGACCGAGTATGTTTAATTGATAGCATGCCATCCTTTGTTTGACAAACAGCATATTCCGCAGGAGTTAATATACCTTGTAAATAAACGATTATCATATCACGGAGAATATCTGTTTTAACGGAAACAGATCCACGACCTAGAAAATCCTTTTCCCAATGAGTAATCGCTTTGCTAATTTCTGCTTCGATAGACCCTTTTGTTTTTTTCAAGAAACTTCCCCCTAAACAAAAAATCGGTATATTTCCAGACTATTCCCTCTAAGTCTAAAAATATACCGATTTGTCTTATTCTGTACTTCTAAATACAAAAAGATTGCTTCTTCATTCTACCAATTCTACATTAATAAAATGCTAAAGCTCTTTATTATCATTCAGAAGGTAAATAATATCACTCGGTTATTAATCTAAGTAATAATTTAATTGAAAATGGTCAACTTGTCAATATTAAATTGACAGATGATTGATTCTATTTATTTTTTTAATAGGCTTGTACGATTGTACGTTTTAGGAATTCCCTCGTACGAGCTTGGGTTGGGTTATTGAAGATGTGCTCTGGACTTCCTTCTTCAGCAATAACTCCCTTATCCATAAATACGACTCGATCCGATACTTCTTTTGCAAATTCCATTTCGTGCGTAACGATTAACATCGTAAGACCTGACTCAGCAAGTTCCTTCATGACTTTTAGGACTTCTCCTACCATTTCTGGATCAAGTGCTGATGTTGGTTCATCAAATAACATCACATCTGGTTCCATCGAAAGTGCTCTTGCAATCGCTACACGTTGCTTTTGTCCACCAGATAATTGCTTTGGCTTGGCGTTAATGTATTTATCCATGCCAACGACCTTCAAGTATTTCATCGCAACTCTTTCCGCATCTTCCTTCGTGCGTTTCAATACTTTTAGTTGCCCTACTACACAATTGCTTAGGACATTATGATTATTGAATAAATTGAATTGTTGAAAGACCATTCCTAAATGTCTTCGGTAGGTAGCGACATCATGCTTGTTATCCAAAATATTTTCACCTTGATAGATAATTTGCCCGCCGCTAGGTCTTTCTAATAGATTAATACAACGAAGAAGAGTTGATTTACCAGATCCGGAGGAACCGATGATGGAGACAACTTCTCCTTTATTCACCGAGAAATCAATATCTCTTAGTACTTCATGAGTGCCAAAGGATTTGCTTAAATGTTGAATATCAATAATCTTTTCCATGTTCTCTCCTCCTTCTTCCTATTGTTGTTGATTAACTTGTATAGGGTGATCGTTCCCAATCATCGTATAGTTTTCAGAACCATCTAATTTTCTTTCAAAGTATAGTAGAATTCTTGTAACAATGAAGGTCATCACAAAATAAATCATACATGCTACGAAAAATGATTCAAAATATCTAAAGTTATTGCCTGATATCGATTTTGTCACGAAATATAATTCGGTTACTGAAATCACGTTCAGAACGGAGGTATCTTTAATATTTATCACAAATTGATTACCGGTTGCAGGTAGAATATTACGTATAACTTGTGGCAATACAACGTTCCACATCGTTTGGAAATGATTCATTCCAATCGCATGTGCTGCTTCAAACTGTCCCTTATCAATCGATACAATCCCACCACGAACATACTCAGCCATATATGCGCCTGTATTAATCGAGACAACAATGATCGCTGCAACAAAAACATTCATATCTATCCCAAATGCTAACGCAGAACCATAATAAATAACCATCGCTTGTACAATCATAGGTGTTCCACGGAAGAATTCAATATAGATGGAGAGGATGGCATTAATGACTTTTAAAAATAGTTTGTTCACTCCACGTTCGGGCATTGGAATTGTACGGACAACTCCTGCCAGCAATCCAATCATTGCCCCAAAGATCGTCCCGATAAGAGCGATCAAAAGTGTTAAACCCGCACCACGAAGGAACATTGGCCAGTTTTCGATGATAATTTTAATGACCCACTCAAAACTCATTGTTTCTCCTCCTTTGCCCTATAAAACCGACTGCATGTTGATATACAGTCGGTTCCCTGTATTTTTTATTTTGCTGCTGGTTGATTTTGAATAGCCGAATCCATAATGCTTGTACGTTCTTCTTCTGAAATACCTGATAAAGTCTCATTTATTTTTTCTGTTAATTCGCTGCCCTTTTGAAGTCCGACAGCAATTGCTGTATCATCTTCTGATGTTTCAAATCCTTCTTCAAATTCAACCATTACAAAGTTTTCATTAGCAGATGAAGCACTAATACCCTCTGGACGTTCTGATACGTAACCATCAATCATTCCTGATTCAAGAGCTACTCGCATTGCTGGGAAGTTGTCCATTGCCGTTTTCTTTTCGACACCTTCTATTTGGTCGATTACTGTATAGTGGAATGTATTTAATTGAGCCGTAATTTTTGCTCCGTTAAAGTCTTGGATAGAAGTAGCACCTTCATAAGTGATGCCTTTTTTCACAACCATAACTAAATTTGAAGTATAGTAATTATCCGAAAAGTCGATTGTTTCTTTTCGTTCTGCTGTTGGTGACATACCAGCTATGATTGCGTCAATTTTACCTGATGTTAATGCTGGTACAAGACCATCCCACTCTGTTTTAACAATCACTAATTCTTTACCTAAACCTTCAGCTACTTTTTTTGCAATTTCTACATCATATCCACCTGCATACTCTGCAGAACCATCTATTTTTACTGCACCATTGGAATCATCGTTTTGAGTCCAGTTAAACGGTGCATATCCAGCTTCAAGGCCTACCTTAAAAGTATTATCTTCTGATGACCCAGAATCCGAACTAGTACTTGTTCCACACCCCGCTAATAATAGAATGCTAGAAATTAGTAATACAAGAAATAATGTTAATTTGCTTCTCATGCTGTTTCTCCTCCGTATTCTTAAAAATTCCGACAAAAAAACGACCTGAGATATACTCAGGTCGCAGTAAGTTTGCCCTAAAGTCCTCTCTTTATCCCATATGAGATAGCTCAACTCAATAAACCGGATAGTTTATTGAGACAGTCCTGCAGCTCTTAACTACAGACCCAGCATGTAATACTGAGGGTATTACAAACTTCGGCGACATTTCCTTCTCCTTAGCATCACTGTTTCCTCAAACTCCACTAAAGACTGTTAAATATCGCGCCTCTACCTCACTAGTAAAAGTGAGGCCTTATTAAATTGTGTTTTTATACTACAATAACATCTATATATCCGTCAACCACTATTCATTAGCAATATCTAGTAATTCACACTAGCCAGAAACTATTCGCCACATGTAAACACATAAATCGTCATAGAACATAAGACTAAAAGGTTGGTCCAATTCTCCAAATACCAAAGTCGTTTTGCTTCAAAATTTCTGATTTTGTTAGTTTACCAGACGAGACAGATTTAATTTCATCAAAGATAGATTGTCCAACTGATTGAACTGTTTCTTTTCCTTCAATAATAGTTCCAGCATTCAAATCCATATTATCTCTCATACTATTAAACATAGGTGTATTTGTTGAAATTTTAATAACAGGAGCAATTGGTGATCCCGTTGGCGTACCACGACCAGTTGTAAAGAGGACTACCTGTGCACCTCCTGCGACCATTCCTGTTAGTTGTTCAATGTCCTGCCCTGGAGTATCCATCCAGACAAGCCCTTTTTTAGTTGGAATGTCTGCATATTCAATTAGTTCTTGAAGCGGACTTGTGCCAGACTTTGTAGCTGCTCCAAGTGACTTTTCCTCAAGTGAACTTAGCCCTCCAGCGATATTTCCAGGCGTAGGATTACCTGTCCGGATATCGATCCCCATCATGAGCGCTCGACCTTCTGCCTGCTTAATCTTTTCATATACTCTTTCTACGGTACGGTCATCGACCGCTCGGTTAGCAAGTAAATGTTCGGCTCCGATTAATTCTGTAGTTTCTGCAAGGATTGCCGTTCCACCTGCTTTTACAATTAAATCACTCACATGGCCAACTGCAGGGTTTGCTGATAAGCCAGAACATGCATCCGAACCGCCGCATTCCGTTCCAACGATCAATTCACTGACATGACAAGGCTCCCTCATAATTGCAGAGGCATCCTGTACCATCTTCGCTGCAATTTTGGCTGCGTTAGCGATCGTTTGTAAGGTACCTCCATTTTCCTGAATGGAAACAGTCTCAACCGGCTTTCCGCTTTTAGCAATCTCTTCTGCAACACTTCTTGCTTGATGTGTTTCACAGCCTAAACCTAGTACGACTACACCATACACATTTGGATTAAGGCCTACACCAACATAGGTTCGGAAGGTTTGATCATAATCCACTCCAACCTGTGTACAACCATGTTGATGAATAAAACTAACAGTCCCATGTACCATCTGGGTAACTTGGTATGCTGCTTGTGTCGCACATGTGATAGTTGGAAGAATCAATACATGATTACGAACCCCAACTTTTCCATCTGGACGTCTATACCCCATAAAATATTCTTGATTATTCACTTATATCCCCCCTACCACGTGTTCCTTCAAGATTGTGTACATGGACATGCTCCCCTATCTCAATATCACATGAAGCAACACCTATGATTTCACCGTATTTATAAATCTTTTCACCCTTTTTAATAGAATCAACGGCAAATTTGTGCCCAAAGGGTATTGAGTGTAAGAGTTTTACATCAATTTTCCTATCACCATATGAAGCAGTAACAAAGATTTTAGCCTCTAAATCTACTAAAACGGTCGCAACATTATCTCTCTCATTCATTAATACAGCTGAAAAACTTTGAGACATGACTCAGCCCTCCTTTATTTTGAAAGGTGCAAATCGCATTTCGAGTTTTTAATCCTCAGAATCGACATATGGAATCGTTAATGGCCCTAACGGTAATACCGCTACAGACATGTCTTTTCCATACTTTTCTTTAAGCTGTTCTAACGTTTGTTCAATATTGTGTGTTGGCTTCAACATTGCCTGTGTCACTTGCTCGTCTGTTAGTAGTGAATAGACATACACATCCGCCCATACTTGAATAACAGCCTGCTTTTGTACTTGCCACTGGTCAAATGTTTTAAACTCTGGGTCATTGATCATGTCTAGGATTTCTTGTGGAGACTTGGCCATTTTTAAGATGTCCGCGTAATTCCCATGGCTTGGAAGCCCATCTGAACATTCTGAAGCGACAATGATCGCTCCCCCTTTTTTCACAATTTTATGAGCAGCACTCATACCTTTTACAGCCTGGTACAGATTCTGATCGAGTGGATAGCCAGAATTTGATGTTATGACTACATCAAAACGCTGTTCACATTTCGTCATTGCGTGCTCTTTTGCATACTCACAACCTTTGTCATGGGCGGCAATTAGTTCCCCAGCAAACACATTTGTAATCTGCTTATCACGATTCAAAGTGACATTCAGCATAAAATGCGGTTTACACATCATGTTAATTTCCCTTGTCATCTCCTGAAGAGGGTTATTCACCATATTTCCCCATGTTGCTAACGGGTCACCAATCATTCTTGCATTATGGAAGGTCATGATCGTTTCAATTCCTGCAATCCCAGGCATGATTCCTTTTGGTCCACCTGAAAAGCCAGCAAAAAAGTGAGGCTCGATAAAACCGGTTACGATTCGAAAATCTGCTTCAACGTATTCTTTATTTAAATAAACGTCACAACCAAATTTGCTATGCCCTACTTTGACAAGTGTTTCTTTATCATGACAATGGTTATTAATAATCCGAACGTTATCAACAACCCATTGCCCTAACATTTGAACGAATTCTTCCTCCGTTTGATCACGATGCGTTCCCGTTCCATTAATTATCACAAAGTTTTCAAGCGGAACATGGTTTAATTCCTTTATTAAAGCCGGAACAAGTTTTTCATTAGGCGTTGGCCGTGTAATGTCACTAATGACGATAGCTACTTTGTCAGTTGCTTTCACCATTTCTGCTAAAGGAGGTGATCCAATTGGATTTTTGAGGGCTTCTTGTAATGCCCCCATTTCATCCTCAAGACCTGAGGGGTTTTGTGGTTCTAAAATAAGAGAATCATCTGGTACATTAATAGTTAAATTGTCTTTTCCATAAAGTAATGTTGTTTGCATTTTTTTCTCCTTTTTAACTCATGATGTTTTAATAAATAACAACCCCTAGCCTCTTAATTGGCCAGGGGTGGAGCGTGGTTTTTATACTGGGACTCCAGGGTCTTTTGGCGCTCCGGGATTTTCCAGTTTTGCATCAATTCCTTTACTTCTTTGGTATTTATCCATTAGTATAACAGCGATTGGACAAAGAATGGCCGTCGTTAATACAGATATTGATATTTGCATCGTAGCTATGTTCGCAATATCTTGATAGGCTTGAGCTTCAGCAGCACTCATCATACCAGAACCAGCTGCAACAGTCGCAGCCGCTGCAATTGCTGCCGGTGTACCTACAGCATTACCCGCTGTAGAGGCTTCAGCCACCGGCGCAATTTGACTTTTCTCTCTAAACAGCTTAAACACGAGAATACCCGTTAATCCTGTTAATACGGTTGTCATAATTCCTAGAAGTAATCCAGCGCCAACAACGCTAGGGTTGAAGAATGTCATAAAGTTCATTCCTGCACCAAGTGCAAATGCAAAGAATGGAACCGGTAAGATTTCTCCTGGAGCCAAAAATTCACGAATTTCAGGGTCAAGATTCCCTAGAAGCATTCCTAGAGCAATCGGTAGTAATACTGCGATAAAAGAAATAATTGGGAATTTGGAACCTAATAGGCCCAGTGACATTAAAGTAAAAAACGGTCCATCGTTTAATGATAGGACAGAAACAGCACCTACATCCGACCTGTTTCCATATTGACCTGTTAAGGCTGCATACATCCCACCGTTTCCATTAGTCATTGCAGCAATGATTGCCAATGTCGATAAACCAAGTAAACCATTCATTGGGTCAAAAAAGTATCCAAACAATAGTCCAACAGCAAGCCCAGTTAAATATTTTGATGTTGTCAGCAATACACCTTTTTTCAAGGCAATCCCACCGACCCGAAGATTCATCTGGCTACCTGCGCAAAAAAGGAATAATGCAATTAATGTTAATGCACCATTTTTAAATAATTGTTCAGAGAATCCGCCAATACGTAGAAACTCATAATAACCATCAGCAGTTTGAGCAACTCCTAAAGATTTTAAAGCACTCATAACTGCTGGGATGTGCATTTGATCGACTGTATTAAATAACGCCCCTAACATTAAAGGTACAACCATCAATCCACCTGGTACTTTCTCAATTGTTTGCTTGATTTTCATTCCCATTTACCCCCTCTTTATTGAAAAAATAAGTGCGGCTTACTTGCTCAGCTGTAAGTTCTAACAATTTTTTTGATTCTTTCATCGCTTCGTCTAAGTTTATTGGACGATTTATTATGCTAAATACCCCTATAACTCCATATTGATATAAGGTTTGAATTCTTTCACCAATGGAACCCGCGATAATGATCGTTGGAATATTAAGCTTCTTTGCTGTTTGGGCAACCCCCATGGGAGTTTTTCCAAAAGCTGTTTGAAAATCTACCTGCCCTTCCCCAGTAATGACAAGGTCAGCCCCTTTAAGATTTTCTTCGAGCTTGGAGTATTCAATAACGACATCTACCCCTCTTTTCATAGTGGATGGAAAAAATGCTTGAAAGGCTCCACCTATTCCGCCTGCAGCCCCAGCTCCCGGGCTTTCATGCAACCGGATCCCCGTTACTTGTTCCACTACATTGCCCCAATGAGTAAGATTTTCGTCGAGGATACGAACCATTTCATCTGTAGCTCCTTTTTGTGGTCCAAACACATGAGAAGCTCCCTTTTCACCCACGAGTGGATTTTCCACATCAGAGGCAATTAAAAAATGACTTTCTTGGATCCGTTTATCAAATTGATCTATAAGTACTTCATGAATTTGGTTTAATGCACCTCCACCAAAATCAATTTCTTTTCCTGACTTGTCTAGAATTTGCATACCAAGAGCCTGCAGCATCCCAACACCACCATCATTTGTGGCAGATCCACCAATGGCTAAGACAAAATTTCGATACCCATCATCAAGCGCTTTCTTAATTAATTCCCCTGTACCAAACGTCGTTGCAGTAAGAGGGTCACGCTCAGAACGACTAATTAAATCCAAACCGGATGCACTAGCCATTTCTATAATGCATGTCTCGTTATCACCTAGCACCCCGAAAGATGCTTCGATTGGTTTACCAAGGGGACCTGTTACAGTCACTGAAACTTTATGTCCTTTCGTCGAAGAAACGAGATTTTCCATCGTTCCTTCTCCCCCATCCGCCACAGGTATTAACTTTGTTTCTGCATTCGGATAAGCATTTTTTATTCCCTTTTCAATTGATAAGGCCGCTTCCATTGCAGTTACACTGCCCTTAAAGGAATCTGGCGCAATAATGATCTTTATCTTATATCCCTCCCTTTACGGAAACGCTTACAATATTCTGTTTATTTAATTATAATGTACTTGCATCAATTCTTCTTTATATGTAGAATACAAATAATTATATAAATTCGAACGATTTTTTGTATTCAATAACCAAGAGGAGAATTAAATGATTACTAGGGAAATTGCTGAGATGTTAGTAAAAGAAACTTCGAAGGTCATGAACCTGAATATCAATATCATGGATGAAGAAGGAGTTATTATTGCAACGAGTGACCCCTCACGTCTAGATTGGATCCACGAAGGTGCATTAGAAGTTGTTAAAACTGGAAAGACACTTGAAATTACATCAGAAAATCAAGGCCAACTTCGTGGAACACAGCAAGGAATTAATTTACCGATTCATTTTCATGATGAGGTTGTCGGAGTCATCGGAATTACAGGGGAACCTCACATAATAGGAGACCGTGGAGGCCTTGTTAAAATGATGGCCGAATTAATGATTAAGCAAGCTTACATGGCTTCCCAAACGGAATGGCGCCAAAAAACGAAAGAAACGATTATCGAAGAGCTTTTGAAGGAGAAACCGAACACAATTAATATTGAACGCTGGCTTAGCCTACTCAAGATGAAGCTTACTGGTCCTTTCGTCGTTAGCTTAATTGAGATATTTGATTATTCTCTTTCGAGTCACTTGCTTATTAAAAACACAGAAGAAGTGGTTGAAAAAGGTGAGGTGTTGGCAGGATTTGTTCATGGAAATAAATTACTGTTGCTATTAACTGGGGTAACCCACGAAGGTGCAAAAAAGAAGTTTACTTCCCTTTGTAAAGAATTTGAAAAAATGAAGGTTCACGTTCGTTTAGCATTTTCTCCACTAATTCACGACCTTCTACACATTAATCAGGGTTATCATGAATGTGAAATTGCCTTAGCCATCAGTAAACCTGAACAAAAGATCATTTCCTATACCGACATTGAACCGAAGGCACTCGTTCACCAAATTGATCCAAAGCTCGCAAAACAGTTTTCCGAAAGAATACTAGAAAGTAAGGGTGACCTTATCAATCATTTAGATACGCTTCAAGCATTCTTTGACTCGAATTTAAATATAAAGGAAACTGCGAAAAAACTTTACATCCATCGCAACACTCTCATTTACCGTCTTAACAAAATAAAAACAGAAAGCAGCTATGACCCACAAAACTTTCATGATGCCTTTCTATTACAAATGGTCATTTGGCTACATAATGGAACTAGCTCTCCCCCGCAGTGAAAGGTGGAGAGCTTTTATAATTCGACAAAAATATTGGTAATTCGACAAAAACGATTGACCTTTTATTCATATACATATAGAATTTGTACATATTTTCAAAAAATGAGGGTTAGCATGAAAGATATATTATTTAGGAAAAAGGATCTCGCAGAGTTACTGAAAAATAAGGGAGATATCCAGCTACCACAAACATTAGGTGCCTTTGATTTAATGCTACTTGGAGTGGGTGCCATTGTAGGAACGGGTATATTCATTCTTCCTGGGACAGTAGCTGCGGGGCACGCAGGACCAGGTATCGTTTTTTCATTTATTATTGCTGCGATAGTCTGCGCATTGGCAGCTTTGTGCTATTCAGAATTTTCTTCATCCGTACCAGTAACGGGTAGTGCATATACGTATGTTTACGTTGTATTTGGAGAAGTAGTCGCTTGGTTAGTTGGATGGGCGTTACTATTGGAATATGGCTTAGCCGTTGCAGCAGTTGCAACTGGTTGGTCTGCCTATTTAAGTGCTTTATTAGAAGGCTTTAATATTACCATTCCAAAGGCCATTTCAGGTTCTTTTAATCCAGCAGATGGAACTTATATTAATATACCAGCTATAGTCATTATTTTTGCCACTGCTTATTTATTAACACTCGGAATAAGAGAATCTACGAAAATTAATACGATTATGGTATTTATTAAAGTAGGTGTTGTTCTCTTATTTATTGGAGTAGGTATTTTTTATGTAGAGCCTGCTAATTGGCAACCATTCTTGCCCTTCGGAATGAATGGCGTGATAAGTGGGGCAGCCTTAGTTTTCTTCGCTTATCTTGGGTTCGATGCTGTTTCGGCAGCTGCTGAAGAGGTAAAGAACCCACAACGTAATATGCCAGTGGGAATTATTGGTTCGTTATTTATTTGTACAATACTTTATGCAGCTGTTTCCCTTGTTTTGACTGGGATGGTTTCTTACACAAAGCTAAATGTAAGTGATCCAGTTAGTTACGTGATGCAAATCGTTCATCAAGATTGGGTGGCTGGTGTTATTTCACTTGGGGCTGTTGTTGGGATGATGACAGTTATACTCGTTATGTCATACGGAGGAACTAGACTTCTTTATGCGTTTGGCCGTGATGGATTGATGCCGAAAAGTATGTATGAGCTTAGTAAAAAACATAAAACACCCGTTAAAAACACATGGGTATTTGCATCGATTGTAGCTTTTTGTGCCGGCTTCATTCCGTTATCTAAGCTAGCAGAACTAGTAAATATGGGAACATTACTTGCATTTACTGTTGTCTCAATTGGTATTCTTTACTTAAGAAAAAATAAGAGTCTACCATCCGATGGGTTTAAAGTACCGTTCTTTCCAATCTTACCGATTCTTTCATTCCTATTATGTTTATTTTTAATGACCCAGCTCTCCGTCTTTACTTGGATTGCTTGTGGTGTTTGGTTTGTATTTGGATTACTTTTCTATTTTGTCTATGGCAAAAAGCATAGCGTAATGAATAAAGAATTAGAAGGATAAGAAGAGAGCATACGTTGTCATAACGTATGCTCATTTTTTTGTGGTTAAAAATCGTCCCTTAGAATTAATAAAAGGAACAAATGAATAGGCAAATATATTATATTGATATATCAATCATTTCACCACAAAAGTTTCCCTCCCTCAAAACTTTTGCCTAACCTGTATTTTACTGTTTTCGCACAAAAACGTTGCCGTAGACTAACTCGAAACCCCTCTGGTACAATGAATTTCAATGCTTATTATTGGAGGAAGATAAATGGAACAGAGGTATAGAGATTTAAAGTTAGGGGAACGTGGTGCAATTTTAAGTATTGCCGTTTACATACTTTTATCATGTTTAAAACTAGTCGTTGGTTATATAGCAGGTTCAGAAGCGCTGAAAGCCGATGGTTTAAATAATACAACTGACATAATTGCCTCTATTGCAGTATTGATTGGATTAAGACTTTCTCAAAAACCAGCAGATGAAGATCACCCCTATGGCCATTGGAAGGCTGAATCTGTTGCATCATTAATCACCGCCATAATTATGATAGCTGTAGGTCTTCAGGTTTTATACGGTGCAGCTACTTCTGTTTTTAATGGCAAAGCTGAATCGCCTGATATGATAGCAGCTTGGACGGGATTCTTTTCCGCATTTATTATGATCTTGGTCTACCGCTATAATAAAAATTTAGCTACAAAAGTAAAAAGTCATGCAGTTATGGCTGCAGCTAAAGACAACCTCTCGGATGCTTGGGTTAGTATTGGTACTGCAATTGGTATTTTAGCTTCTCAATTCGGCATACCTTGGCTCGATCCAGTGGCAGCATTAGTTGTTGGATTATTGATATGTAAGACAGGATGGGATATTTTTAGAGAATCCTCACATTACTTAACTGATGGCTTCGATATACATGCTTTAGAAGAGTATAAACAGACAATCTTGAATGTAAAGGGAGTTTTAGAAGTAAAAGATATTAAAGGAAGAACATATGGAAATAGCAATACTGTAGATGTTGTGATCTCTGTTCCTAATAATTTAGATATTACCGAGGCACATGAAATAGCATCTAATGTGGAGGAAATGTTGATGAACCAATATAACGTTCACGATGTTCATGTCCATGTCGAGCCAATTGGAAATGACAAGTTAATGATGATTGAATAAGAAAATTTTAATGAAAAGAAGTAAATTAATTTTGATTTTACTTCTTTTCTTTGTGTCGCAGGACAGTGAATCACGTTACATGTTGATTCCTTTTAATAGGTACTCTTCAAATGCTTGACTATTCAATGGTTTGCTAAAGTAAAAACCTTGTCCAAATAATAAACCATCTTTGTTTAGTTCGTTGACGTGTTCCTGTAGCTCGATTCCTTCTGTGCGATCACTACATGCTTTAACCATTTCGCTGTTATTGTTTCTGCCCGTAACATCTCTTCTGGTGTGCCTTCAAAAATAAGATGTCCTCCTTTTTTTCCTCCTCCTGGACCTAATTCAATTACCCAGTCGCTCGCCGCTATAAAGTTTAGATTGTGTTCGATTATGATGACAGAATTACCTCTGTTTACGAGATTACGAAATACGTCTAATAGTTTTTCATTGTCTTCTGTGTGTAGCCCTAAAGATGGCTCGTCTAAAAGATAGATTTGTCCTTCTTTTTGTAACTGGCTTGCGAGCTTTAGACGTTGGATTTCCCCTCCGCTTAGAGAACTTGTCGTCTGGCCTAAAGTCAAATACCCTAAACCTACTTCTTTAAGTGTACGCACTCTTTTTATGATTTTGGGTATATTAAAATAATGAACAGCCTCATTTATAGTTAAATCTAATATTTCTACTATATTTTTATTCTGATATTTGTAGGTCAGCGCTTCATCTGAATATCTCGAACCGTCACATGTTTCACAAGGTATTGTCACAGGATCTGCAAATGCTACATCTGGGGTTATTACTCCTTTTCCATTGCAGATAGGGCATGCCCCTATGGTGTTAAAGCTGAATAAACCCGCTGGTTGTCCTGTTTCTTTTGAAAATGTTGCGCGAATATCGTCCATGATTCCCATATATGTAGCCAGGGTCGAACGATTGGAGATTCCTATGCTTCCTTGGCCTACCATTATGGTCTCAGGATATTCTTCCGCAAATGCTTCCAACATTAGTGAGCTTTTACCTGAACCTGACACTCCACAAATCGAGACTAGGGCATTTTTAGGAATGTGTACGCTTATATTCTTCAGGTTATTGGTAGCTGCTTTTTTGATTCTAAAATAACTTTTTATATCCCTTGGACCTCTATTTATGGTTAATTTATGGTTTAAAGCTGTTGCGGTGGGAGAGTTCTTTAGGCCATCTATATTTCCTTGATAGAGAACCTCTCCTCCATTTACACCTGCTCCTGGCCCCATTTCAATTATTTCATCCGCTACTTTTATAACTGTTAGATTGTGTTCAATTACAATTACGGTATTATGTTGGTCTTTTATCCTTTTTAGCATATGTATTAACATATCCACTTCTTCTGGATGGAGCCCTGCACTTGGTTCGTCGAAAATGTATGTAATATTGTTTAAACTGCTCCCTAAATGACGAGCAATCTTTACCCTTTGAGCTTCGCCACTAGACAAAGTGCCCATTTTTCTTGATAGACTCAAATATCCTAATCCCATATCGACTAGTTGTTTCACATGTGGGATTATTTGTTGTGCAATTGAATGTCCCATATGATCTTTGATGTTCTTTAATTCTCCTATTATGTCTGGAAGCTCTAATTGATCGTAGTCTGCGATGTTTAAGTCATTTATTCTACATTCTAATACCTTTGGATTCAGGCCAGAGCCTTGGCAGGTTGGGCATAACGAATGTGTAGAAACGGCCAATACATCATCTTGGGATACTTCTTTTAGCTTTGTGATATCTCTGTTTATATAAAGTCGCGTAAATCGAGGCAATAGCCCATCCCACTCATGATCCTGAGGTCCATTTTTCGTATGAAACGGCGCATAGACTTTTTCACCTTCTCGGGGACCATATAATAGCAACTGGAGTTCTTCTTTTGAGTAGTCCTTTATAGGTTTATCTGGATTGAATAAACCACCAGTCATCATCCATCTGCCTTGCCAGCCAGATGGCGACAACGGCTTAAATTTCACTGCGTATTCTCGAAGTGATTGATTAAAATCGATTATCTTATTTAAGTCCGGCGTAATGACCTCCCCAAATCCACCACATTCTGGACATCTGCCAAAGGAACTTTGACTCGAAAAATCGGTGGCAGAACCTATGGATGGTTTTCCTATCCTTGAGAATAAAAGTCTAATCAATGGATCTATATCCATATAGGTGCCTACTGTTGAGCGAGAATTTCCCCCTATCGGCCTTTGTTCTACAACTATAACTGGGCTTAAGTTTTGCATAAGATCTGCGTGAGGTCTTTCATACCTTGGCATTTGATTTCTAACATAGAGAGGATAGTTCATTGTCATTTGTCTTCTGCTTTCTGTTGCTAATGTATCAAAAACAACTGAACTCTTTCCAGAGCCTGAAAGACCAGTAAATACGATGATTTTTTCTTTTGGTATAGTTAAATCTATATTTTTTAGATTATGTTCTTTTAATCCTCTTAAAATAATTTCATCTTTAATATCAGACATGTTACCATCCTTTCTATATTAATCTACTATGTTTATTTCAGTTCATTACAAGTTTAGCCACCCCCAACAGGAGGAATACCTTTCCCTATCGAAGATTGTTCTAATAAGAACAAGCGAGTCTCGTGTAAAGTCCTTCATCGGCGTTATGAAGTCCCGAACGAGCATGTCAGTCTCGTGCAAAGTCCTTCATCGCCGTTATGAAGTCCCGAACGAGCATGTCAGTCTCGTGTAAAGTCCTTCATCGCGGTTATGAAGTCCTGAACGAGCATGTCAGTCTCGTGCAAAGTCCTTCATCGGCGTTATGAAGTCCCGAACGAATAAGTCCATTCCAAATCCCATCTTATCACGAATGATAAATATGTTATAATATTATGAAAAATCGAAAAGGAGATTTCATAATGCTTATTCCCTTTAAAGACAAAAAACCTAACGTACATGAGACTGTCTTCTTGGCTCCAGGTTCATATGTAATTGGTGATGTTCAGGTTGGTAAAGAGACCTCTATTTGGTTTAATGCCGTTCTGCGCGGTGATGAAGACGCTATTATTATTGGGGATCGATGTAGTATCCAAGATAATGCAACCATTCATTTATTTGAAGGCTCACCGGTAGTAGTGGAAGATGAAGTAACTGTTGGTCATAATGTGATTCTTCATGGTTGTACGATTAAAAAAAGATGTATCATCGGAATGGGCTCAACAATCTTAGATGGTGCCGTCATCGGTGAAGAGTGTATCATTGGTGCCAATACGCTAATTCCGTCTAATAAAATCATTCCACCTCGTTCCCTTGTCCTAGGCTCACCAGGAAAGGTGGTTCGGGAACTAACCGATAAGGATTTTGAACTAATTCAACTATCCATTGATACTTACGTTGAAAAAAATTACATATACAATGACATATTAAATAAGTAGTTCCATAGAAATTAGTTCCATAGAAAAAAGAAAAAACTGTAGGACGGCAAGCACCTACAGTTTTTCTTATTTTATCTACTTTTAACTATTCCTTCCTCAGCACTATGGTCTGTTGTTAACGGGGGATTAATGGACAAGGATGCAATTTCTTCCCACTGATTCTTTTCTAACGAGATACTAATAGAATCAAGTGCTGGTTCCAACTGCTCTAGGTTTCTAGCACCTATTATAGGCGCTGTAATACTTGGATTACTCTTTACCCAAGCGACCGCTAGAGAAACTGGATCATACCCATTTTCATTTGCATATTGTGTGAATCGACTAGCAATATCATAATAATCCTTTTGGCCATATCTAAGTTGATAGTTTTGTTGTTCTACCAGTCTACCTTGTTTGGGCTTCTTAGCTTCCCCATATTTTCCTGTTAGGAGTCCTCCACCTAACGGGCTATAGCTAATGACCCCAAGCCCTTCCGCTTGGGCTAGTGGTAATATCTCCACTTCGGCTTGCCTTTTCACTAGATTATACATAGGTTGAACTAGTTTAAATTTAGCCAACGCTTTTCGTTCTGATATACCAAGAGCTTTTGCAATTTGCCATGCTGCCCAATTACTAACCGCAGGATATAGGATCTTCCCTTGTCTTTGAAGATCATTTAAAGCAACGAGCGTTTCCTCGATTTCGGTTTTATCATCAAACCGATGAAGGAAGTAAAATTCAATTCGATCTGTTCCCAAACGCTTCAGTGTTTTCTCAATAGAAAGGAAAATATGTCTTCTAGAAGTGCCTCCATCATTTTTACCAACGCCAGAAGGAAGACCGACCTTTGAAGTTAACACAATGTCATCACGGCAATCAGCTATACACTTACCTAGTATTTCTTCCGACCTTCCACTGTTATAAATATTAGCTGTATCAAAAAAATTGATTCCAACTTCCCTACACCGGTTAAACATTGCCATAGACGTTTTTTCGTCTGCTATCCCACCGAAAGACATTGTACCGAAACACAAATCTGATACGTAAATGCCAGTATCTCCGATTGTTTTATATTCCATAAAAACTCCCTCTCCATTTTATAAAAAGCTAATTGTTACCCTTCTAATATAGCAGTTTTTCGATATTGACTTCCCGGATGATCGTTTGGTAATAAACTACTTCCGTGATTAAATATTTTTTCCCTAAAGGACCCCTGTTCATATTCCGTTTTGTATATTCCGCGTTTCTGTAATTCAGGAATGACCAAATCAATGAATTCCTCTAGGCTTTCTGGTGTGACAAGGTGAGCCAGGTTAAAGCCATCTACACCGCTCTCTTCGAATTGAAACTGAATTGCATCAGCCACTTCACTAGGATTTCCTACTAGCACATGATTCCGATCGATTGTTTCAAAACGGTTTAATACTTCTCTGACTGTTAATTTTTTTGGTACATCTTTTGTAAGTGAGGCAGCTCTTGATTGCCCATGTTCCGTATGTTTATATTCGAAAGGACTATCTAAGTCTGTATACTGTGATAAATCATAACCACTAGAACCACCATATTGAGCTTTTGCTGCTTCAGCACTCCAATACCTAGCTAATTCCTGATACTTTTCTTCTGCCTGTTCTGTAGTCTCACCCACAATCACATTCAAAAAAGTAAAAGCCTTTATATGTTCAGGATTTCGACCATACTTTTGCGCTCTTTGTCGGATATCTTGAATAGACGATTTTATTTTTTCTGCTGACCCGCCAACAAATACACATTCTGCATGTTTGGCCGCAAACTCCTTGCCACGTTCAGACGTACCTGCTTGATATATAACTGGGGTACGCTGTATGGAAGGCTCACTTAAATGAGGACCTTCTACCGAAAAATACTCACCTTTATGATTGATCTCATGTACCTTCGATGGGTCTATTAGAATTTCTTGGGAGGCATCCGCGATGACAGCATTGTCCTCCCAACTCCCTTCCCATAGCTTATAAGAGACTTCCAAAAACTCGTCAGCCAAATCATATCGTGCATCATGCTTTAGCATTTCTGGTAGACCAAAGTTGCGTGCAGCATTCGGAAGATAGGAAGTAACGATATTCCAAGCGATTCTCCCTTTTGTAAGATGGTCTAAGGTTGAG
Organism: Fredinandcohnia onubensis; assembly: GCF_002734285.1. GTDB lineage: Bacteria > Bacillota > Bacilli > Bacillales > Bacillaceae_L > Ferdinandcohnia > Ferdinandcohnia onubensis_A. Next base: position 177,659 of record NZ_NSEA01000015.1, read on the forward strand.
AACCTCCTAGCATGGCCGAATGGATGCTCATATGTAGTACTAACTGTCACGGCGAAAGATAGATGTTCTGTCACACTCGCCATCGCTGGTACAACAAAAGCTGGATCATTTAATGGCACCTGAACCCCGTCACGGATAGATGGATGTTTACTTTGTTTATAAACATCATATATCCCCAGCACATCTGCAAAAAATACGGCATCAAACTTTCCTCGTTCCAATAATTTTGCTAAGTCTATCCAATAATCTAAATCTTTATATTGAGTATGTCTCTCACTATTTGGATGCTTCCAAAGCCCGTGTGAATTATGCATAGCACTCGTCATATCGAAAACATTTAATCGTATTTGTTTTGTCAATTGTCTCACCTTTTCATAGATTATTTAATTGCCTTGTTAAATATTCAATTCTTACATTCTCTATTTTCTATTCTTAATGCTTTCTTCTAATTGATTTAAAGTCTCCTCAAGATCTTCAGCAGGAATATCAACAACAATACTTCCACCCTTTGTATCTTCTATAACAGCTTCTTTCACATCCGCTTCCTGATATAGCTTTGCAATTGTTTTGTATGTCTCATTGTCTTTATCCTCTTCACGAACGGCAAATACATTAATATATGGTCTTGCTTCTTCACTCTCTGGATCGTCATATAACAACGCATCCTTAAAATTCAATCCCGCTTGACCTGCAATCCCATTATTTATCAGAGATGCAGCAACATCTTTAAGTGCCTGTGCAGTTTGTTGAGAAACAACTGGAACAATTTCTAAATTCTTTGGGTTCTTAGCAATATCATCTAAGGTTCCGTATATACCAACACCTTCTTTTAGCTCAATTAATCCAGCAGTTTCTAATAAAGTTAAACCTCGGCCAAGGTTAGCAGGGTCGTTTGAAATCGCGATTTGAGAACCCTCTGGTATGTCTGCTAAATCATCATATTTTTCAGAGTAAATTCCTGTTGGGTTAATTGTTGTTGAAGCAATCGGAACAATCTTAAAGCCATTCTCAACATTTGCAGGACCTAGAAAAGCAATATGTTGGAAAGAATTCATATCAATCTCTCCATTTGCAAGAGCATTATTTGGCTGAATGTAATCGGAAAACTCCACTAACTCAATTGTGATTCCTTTTGCCTTTGCTTTTTCTTCAATAAGCTTCCAATACGGCCCATCCGCACCTGTTACACCAATCTTTACGACCTCATTGGATTTTCCAGATGTACTATTCGTACACGCTGCAAGTATTGAAATAACAAACACCATTGATAATAAAATAATTAATCGCTTTTTCATTATGAAATCTCTCCCTTTTTTAGGTTATCTTCGTAAAAAGAATCTAGATAAAAAGTTCCCGGAAAACTGTGCTATTTGAACAAGTAGAATTAAGATAACAACTGTTACAATCATGACCGATGTATCAAATCTCTGGTAACCATAGGTCATGGCAAGGTCACCTAATCCACCGCCACCTACCGTTCCCGCCATAGCTGAGAAATCGACAAGTCCAACCGTAACAAAAGTGAGACCGAGAATAAGAGGTCCTAACGCTTCAGGTATAAGTACGCCAAATATGATTCTTACTGGACTTGCACCCATAGCCTGTGCAGCTTCAATAATTCCCGGATCAATCGAGACAAGGTTACTCTCTACAATCCTAGCAACCGCAAAGCATGCAGCTATCGTCATAGGGAATATCGCTGCTGCCGTTCCAATCGTAGTACCCATAACTGCACGAGTTAAGGGGCTCAATGCAACTAGCAAAATGATAAATGGAATGGGACGAACGATGTTCACTAACAAATTAAGTACGAGAAAGATATATTTATTTTCTAATATGTTCCCTTTACGGGTGACAAAAAAGAGCACTCCCATCGCTATACCAATAATGCTTGAGAAAATTAATGTAAAGATAACCATCAAAATGGTTTCTCCAGTAGCTTCAATAATACGAGGCCAAAATGTAGTCCAATCAACTCTCATGATTAATCACCTCCCTTACTTCAACAATTTGTTTGAGTTCATTGATAACTTCCTGAATTAGAGTTTCAGGACCCTGAAACTCAACAATTAAACTACCAAACAATTGATCCTGTAACTCGTTAATACTTCCGTATATAATATTGAAATCAATCCCATGCTTTCTCGTTACTCGTGACAGGATTGGCTGACTTGAAGCCCCTCCTGTAAAAATCACTCGATACAAGTTTCCATAATGGTCATTTCGTAATTTCTCTAAGAGTTTGCTAGAAAGCTTATCGTTTAGCACGGAACTAATAAAATTTTTAGTCGTTTTAGATTGTGGGTTTGAAAATATGTCATACACATTTCCTTCTTCAATCACAGACCCATTTTCCATCACTGCCACTCGATGACAAATACTACGGATTACATGCATTTCATGAGTAATAAGTAAAATGGTAATATTGTACTCCTCATTAACCTTGCGTAATAGCTGAAGAATTTCTCCCGTTGTTTCAGGATCTAGCGCAGAGGTTGCTTCATCACAAATCAGAATATCTGGTGATGTAGCAAGTGCTCTTGCAATTCCCACTCTTTGCTTTTGCCCTCCTGATAGTTGCTCTGGATACTGATCTGACTTATCTTGCAAACCAACAAATTGAAGTAATTCTTTAACACGATGATCTATTTCTTCTTTTGGCAACTTTGCAAGTTTTAGAGGATAAGCGATATTTCCATAGACAGTGCGAGAGTTAAATAGATTAAAAGACTGAAAGATCATACCGATTTTCCTTCGTAACTTCCGTAGTTCAGCTTGAGAGAGACTAGATATTTCTTGGTCGTTAACCACCACCTTCCCTGATGTTGGACGTTCAAGTAAATTAACGAGTCGGAGCAATGTACTTTTACCAGCCCCACTAAATCCAACCACCCCAAAGATTTCTCCTTTTGATATGGTCAAAGAAACATCCTTTAACGCTTGCACCTTCTTCCCTTCCAACCCAAATACTTTATTTACTTCCTCAAACTTAATCAATTGATAATCCTCCTTTTGAAATCAAACAAAAAAGGCACCTCTATCCAACACCATGTAAAGATGTATTGGATAAAGATACCTTTAGTTGTCTAATCGGCATACTTTTTCATTTTATATAAATTTAGTTTTTGAGAATTGATTATAGTTAGTAAAGACCTCTTTTAACTCGAAAAATAAAACCCCCTTCATGACAGAAGAGGGTTTAAATAGTAAATTTAATCGTCTCTTCTCATCTTTCAAGCTTTTGCTTGCTGGATTTGGCACAGTACCTAGTAGTCTGTTGCCGAGGCTTCAAAGGGCCAGTCCCTCCACCTCTCTTGATAAGAATTCATTGATTATTGAATTGTAATTAATAATTTACATGGAATGTCTTTAACTGTCAATAAGATTTTTGAAAAATCTTTAACTTCAGAATAGAAGTTTACTTTCTTTGTAAGATAAGCCCTGTAATAAATTGCAGCCACGCATAGGTTCCAACCTTAACTGTTTCAGAAACTGCCGAATCCTTACTTGGATCAAGGCAGACATAATCGATATGCCGAACAGTAGAATGTTTGCCGATTTCTAGCAAACTATCAAATAGCTCAATCGTCGATAACCCGCCTGGTGTAGAAGCTGGTACTCCAGGCGCAACCGAAATATCCAATACATCCATATCAACTGTTACGTAAATACGATCAACCTTTGTTGATAATTGCTCTAATGCTCGTTGAATCGTGTTGATTAGCCCTTGTTTTCGAGCTTGCTTTAAGGTCACCATCTGAATGTTGTGCTCATTTGCGTAATCTACTAATGGTTTTGCATTGTAGTATCCATGCAGTCCAATATTAATTACGTTTTCCCCTTTCACGACCTGGCCATCAATTAATTGGCGGATCGGCGTTCCGTTAGCTGGCCCGAGTTCTTTAGGATCCCTTACATCAAGATGTGTATCAAGTTGTAAAATTCCAATCGTTTCACTAGGGAAAGTATCCTTAATACCTCTTACAGCACAAGCCGTTGTCGAATGATCACCGCCAATCATACATGTCGGCGTGTTTGGATAATGTGCGGCAAGATAGGCTGTTGTTTTTTGGATTCGTTGATGTGATAAAATTATATCCGTCGTATGCATTGCCACATCACCCGCATCCGCCACTTGAAAGGGACTCAAATCAACATTTTCGTCCAAATTATATGTGGCAAATCCTTTCCACATCCTCCGAAATTCAGTTGGGTATAAAGAAGCTCCAGAAACACTAATCGAAGACCTCGAGATTGGCGCTCCGTACAGGATGAGATCAGGCGTATGTTCTAACACACTCAATGGTTTAACCCATTGATGGACGTAAGTTGGTCCATCAATTGCCGTCTGATTCCATGACCATTCAGGCACCTGAAGAAAATGTTCACTCATCTTAGTTCACGACCTTTACACCTTTTTTCCATACCGCTTTTACATGATTTACACCAAATAAATATTGCAATTCTTGATAATTTTTCACATTCCATAAAACGAAATCTGCTTGTTTGCCGACCTCAAGTGACCCAACTTGTTCTTGACGGTTAATTGCATGGGCTGCATTATAGGTTGCCGCCGTTAATGCTTCTGCAGGCGTTAAACGCATTAAAATACAAGCTAAATTCATAACAAGTGGCATCGAGGTTGTTGGAGAAGACCCTGGATTACAATCCGTTGAAATCGCCACAGCCACACCCTCGTCGATCATTTTTCTACCTGCAGCCGCTGCTTCACGTAAATACAGGGCTGTTGCAGGAAGTAAACAAGCGATCGTACCTGATTTTACCATTGCTTTAATGCCTTCATCTGATGCTTTTAATAAATGCTCTGCTGAAATGGCTCCTACTTTCGCAGCTAATTCTGCACCTCCATAAGGTACAATTTCATCTGCATGGATTTTCGGGATTAATCCCAAGCGTTTTCCGGCTTCTAATATCCGCTCCGACTGCTCTGGTGTATATACCCCTTTTTCACAAAAGACATCATTAAATTCGGCCAATTTTTCCTTAGCTACTACTGGTAGCATTTCATTGATTAAATAATCAACAAACTCATCTTCACGACCTTTATACTCTGGCGGTACTGCATGTGCTCCCATAAACGTTGGGACAAGATCAATTGGATGTTGATTTTGAAGCTTTTTCATCACACGCAACTGCTTCAACTCCGTTTCCAAATCCATACCATACCCGCTTTTCCCTTCCACAGTCGTTACACCATGAGCCAAAAACGAATCAAGTCGACGTGTTGTTTGTTCAACTAGCTCATCTTCTGTAGCTTCTCTTGTCATGGTGGTGGTCGCATGAATTCCTCCACCCGCGTTCATAATGTCCATATATGTTGCACCCTCGAGGCGCATTTCAAATTCACGCTCGCGGCTCCCTCCGTACACAACATGTGTATGCGGATCCACCAGTCCTGGAGTAACTAGATGATTCGTGGCATCCACAATTTCTGCCTCTTGGAGCTTATTTGCATATCGGGCTTCAAGGCCTTTTGTTGTTCCTACTGCCTCGATTACACCATCTTCAATCCACATACTGCCGTCTTCAATTAGCCCAAGCTCAGACATTTCTCCCTTTGAGCGCGGACCTTTTACATCAGAAGCGAGCGTTGCTAATTGAGCAGCATGTTTAATCCAGATTGGTTTAGTCATTCTTGATCAGCCCCTTTATCAAGCATTGGCATCTTAATTCCTTTTTCACGCGCTGTTTTCTTGGCAAGCTCGTATCCGGCATCAGCATGACGTACAACACCCATTCCTGGATCTGTTGTTAATACTCGCTCAATCCGTGCTTCAGCTTCTTTCGTACCATCCGCAACAATTACTACTCCTGCATGTAAGGAATAACCCATTCCTACACCACCACCGTGATGAACAGATACCCAAGTTGCGCCTCCAACAGCGTTTACCATCGCATTTAATATCGGCCAATCCGCCACAACATCTGATCCATCTTTCATTGCTTCTGTTTCTCGATTTGGTGATGCAACTGAACCTGAATCCAAATGGTCACGACCAATGACGATCGGTGCTTTTAGTTCACCGCTTGCCACCATATCATTCAAGATTTTGCCGAAACGAGCACGCTCTCCATAGCCTAACCAGCAAATACGAGATGGAAGACCTTGGAATTGAATTTTATCCCGTGCCATCCGAATCCAATTACATAAATGCTCATTGTCACTAAATTCACGTAAAATCGCTTCGTCTGTTTTATAGATATCTTCTGGGTCTCCTGATAGTGCTACCCATCGGAAAGGTCCTTTTCCTTCACAAAATTGTGGGCGAATATAGGCCGGAACGAAGCCAGGGAAATCAAAAGCATTTTCTACGCCTTCATCTTTGGCAACCTGGCGAATATTATTACCATAGTCAAATGTGATTGCCCCCTTTTCCATCATTTCAAGCATCGCTTCAACATGCTTAGCCATTGATGCTTTTGATAGATTTATATACTCTTTAGGGTTGGATTCTCTTAATTTTGATGCTTCCTCAAGCGACATCCCTGAAGGAACATACCCATTTAGTGGATCATGTGCTGATGTTTGGTCTGTTAAAGCATCAGGGATAAAGTTTCTTGCAATCATCTCAGGAAGAAGATCAGATGCGTTACCTACTAATCCAATCGATAATGCCTTCCCTTCTCTTTTCGCTTCTTCTGCCAACCGGATTGCTTCATCCAATGTGTACGCTTTCACATCTGTATAACGAGTTTCTATCCGGCGATCAATTCTAGTCTCATCCACTTCAATCGCGATACATACGCCACCATTCATCGTTACGGCAAGTGGCTGTGCACCACCCATTCCTCCAAGGCCAGATGTTACAGTAATCGTACTTCTTAATGTACCGTTGAAGTGCTGCTTCGCTAATTCTGCAAACGTTTCGTACGTACCTTGGACAATTCCTTGAGAACCAATATAAATCCAGCTGCCTGCAGTCATTTGCCCATACATCATTAAGCCTTTTTTATCGAGTTCATGGAAGGTTTCCCAATTTGCAAAAGCTGGAACAAGATTCGAATTCGCAATCAAAACACGTGGAGCATCTTTATGTGTTTTAAAAACAACCACCGGTTTTCCTGATTGCACAAGCAATGTTTCGTCACTTTCTAGTTCTTTAAGTGAATGGACAATCGCGTCAAATGATTCCCAGTTACGTGCCGCTTTCCCAATCCCCCCATATACAACAAGATCCTCTGGTCTCTCGGCTACATCTGCATCTAAATTATTCATTAACATACGAAGCACAGCCTCTTGCTGCCAACCTTTCGTATTTAATTGTGTCCCTACATAGCGGATAATTTTGTTGTTTGTTGTACTTTTCATTTTATTCCCTCCAGTTTGTGTTACGTATTGTCAAAACTTTTATAA